>CAWIHC010000005.1:0-324077 GCA_963835895.1 uncultured Acidobacteriaceae bacterium
CCCCCGTGGGCAGCGACTCGAGAATTACGGACATGCTTGCCAAACCTCAAAAAGAATTAAACCGTTAGCTTCCAGATTTCTAGTCAGAGGCATTGAGCTCGGCAATGATCGCAGTGCCGAGAGCTCTGGAATATGCAAGAACTACCTTTTTTGCCATGACGAAAAACTCTCCTATCGATCTGCGCTTAGCTCAGCGCTTGTTCAGTCTTGAAACTGGCCGTGTTGGCCAGGCCGCCGAGCAGCAGAAGCAGCAAAGCCTTCTGCGCGTGCAAGCGGTTTTCGGCCTGATCGAAGACGATGGACTGCGGGCTGTCGATCACCGCGTCGGTGACTTCCTCTCCGCGCCGCGCGGGCAGGCAATGCATGAAGACGGCATGTGGCGCGGCTTTCTGCATTAACGCCTCGTTCACCTGATAGGGCCGGAAGATGGGCGCGCGCTTGGTCGATTCGTGCTCGAAGCCCATGCTCACGCACACGTCGGTGTAGACGGCATCGGCGCCTTCAACGGCCGCTTGCGGATCCTGCATCAGGCGCAGTTCGCAGCGATTCTTTTGCGCAATTTCCCGCGCAATGGTGACGATTTCAGTGTCGGGCGAGTAGCCGCGCGGCGTGGCCACGGTGACGTTGGCCCCCAACTGCGCGCCGGTAAGCATCAGCGAGTGGCACACGTTGTTGCCGTCGCCGACGAAGGTGAAGTTGAGGCCGGCGGCGGTGCCGAAGTGTTCCTCGATGGTCATGAAATCGGCCAGCGCCTGGCAAGGATGCTCGAAGTCAGAGAGAGCGTTGATGACCGGCACGCGCGAGTTGGCGGCCATCTCGGTGATGGTGTCGTGAGCGTAGGTGCGCAGCACGATCACATCCACCCAGCGCTCCAGATTGCGCGCCACATCGGCAATCGTTTCGCGTTCGCCCAGCGGCGAGTTGGTTTGATCGACAAAAATCGCATTGCCGCCCATGGTGTTGATGCCGGTTTCAAAGGCGAGGCGGGTGCGCAGGCTCGCCTTCTCGAACATGAGCACCATCTGCTTGGCGTCGAGGCCATGGCGGTACTCGCGTGGATTGCGCTTGACGTCATGACCCAATTTCATGATGGCGCGGACTTCAGCGCTGGAAAGATCGGCGATGGAGCAGAGATCCTCGCCAGCCATTCGCGCGGCCGCGGCAAGGACATCGGGGTCCTTCTGCACGGGAACGGCGGATTCTTTGCGTTCCATGGTCGTTCTGCTAGCCATGATGGTGACCTCCGGCAGGCGCATTGTGCGCTGCAGCATGTTCTGTGAAGATTTCGTCGAGCGCGGCGATTGCCGTGTCTACGTGAGCGCGTTCCAGAATGTACGGCGGCAGGAAACGCAACACAGTGTCGCTGGTGCAGTTGATGAGGATGCGGCGCTTGAGCATTTCGGCCACGGTGAGCTTGGCAAGCTCCGGTGAGTCGAGTTCGGCGGCGATCATCAGGCCCTTTCCGCGAACGTCGACGATGGTCTCGTGCCGGTCGGCGAGCGAACGCAGGCGATCCATGAAATAACCGCCGACTTCGGTTGCATGGGCGAGCAGGCCCTCTTTCTCGATGGTGTCGATGACGGCGATGCCGACGGCGCAAGCCAGCGGTCCACCGCCAAAAGTGGTGCCATGCATGCCGGCATGCATCACGCGGGCAACCTCTTCCGTACACAGCACCGCTCCGAGCGGAAGGCCGCCTGCGAGCGGCTTGGCGAGGGTGGTTACGTCGGGCTTCCACCCCACGGACGAAGACCCGTCCGTGGGGGCCCCGGGCTGAATGCCGTAGTGCTGATACGCGCACCACTTTCCCGTGCGTCCCATGCCGGACTGAATCTCATCGACGATGAGCAAAGCGCCGGTGGAGTTGGCCAATGCGCGCGCTTCGGAGAAGAACTCCTGCGTAAGCGGCCGCACGCCGCCCTCGCCCTGAATGGATTCGACGAGAATGGCGCAGACTTCGCTTGAGAACTTGGCGCGCAGGTCGGCAACGTCGTTGAAGCGCACGAACTCAACGCCGGGAACCACGGGAGCGAACGGTTCGCGGTACTTCTCCTTGAACGTGGTGGACATGGAGCCAAAGGTGCGGCCGTGGAAGCTCTGCTCGAGCGCCAGAAACCTGGTGCCGATGCTGGCGCCTTCGCTGCGGCGCAGGCCGGCGTAAGCGCGCGCAAGCTTCAGCGCACCTTCCCACGCTTCAGTGCCCGAGTTGGTGAAAAAGACTCGATCCAGTCCGGCGCGTTCGGCGAGACGCAAAGCCAACTCCGCCTGTCCCTCGTGATAGTAGAGATTCGAGGTGTGGATGAGCGCACGGCTCTGGCGGGCAATCGTCTGAACGATTGCCGGATGGTTGTAGCCGAGGGCGTTGACGCCAATGCCGCTGAGCAGATCGAGGTACTTCGTACCGTTCTCGTCCTGGATGTAGACCCCTTCACCGTCCACGAACAGAACCGGGCTCCGATCGTACGTGGAAAGCAGCAAACGGGCCTCCGCGGCGCGAATCTCTTCGAGTTTCATCGAACAACAACCTCCTGACATTTCTTCAGGGGCTAAAGCCCATCTCTTTCCGGGGGCCCCTTTCGGCACGCGACCCGCTGGAGCGGGTGCCCCGGTCGTGCCCAGATACAAACGATCTCAATCACCGCTCAGGCCACCATCACTTCAGTGCCCTGAGCAACGCGCGAACTGCACAAATCGGGCAGGGAACCCGCAGCTTCGGCGGGCAGAATTCGAACGCGCTTCACGCCGTTCAAAAGCGCCTCGCGACATGCGCTCAGCTTGGGCAACATGCCCCCGGAGATGACCGCGCTCTTAGCCATTTCCGCAATTTGATCGATGGAAAGCCAGCGCAGCACTTCACCATCTGCTCCCTTGACGCCGGGAACGTCGGTGAGGAAGACCAACGCGTCGGCGTGGCAGGCAATGGCGCAGGCCGCGGCCATCTCGTCGGCGTTGATGTTGTAGTACTCACCATCGAATCCGAGAGCCATGGAGCAAAGGACGGGAACGCCATTCAACTGCCACACGGCCTCAAGCCAGCGAGGGTCACTGGCCGCGATCTCGCCCACGTAGCCGAGATCGGGCGATGTGCGCTTTTTGCGCGCGCGAAAGAGCAATCCGTCGCCGCCGGAAAGGCCAACTGCCGGTTGACCCAGTGCGCCCAGCGCCGCGACCAGGCCTTTGTTCACGCTGCCGGCGAACACCATGAGTGCGGCATCGCGCGTCTCCGCATCCGTGACGCGCAGGCCATCGACGAATTCGCTCTGCTTGCCCAGCGCCTTGAGCGTCCGGGTCAACTGCATGCCGCCTCCGTGAACGACAGCCACCTGGTTGCCGTCGCGCACAAGATCGGCGATGGCTCGCGTGCAGCCTTCGAGGAGCGAGGGAGTTTCCAGGCCCGCGCCGCCGAGTTTGACAACGTACCTCATTTCAGGCCCTCCGCGGCAAGTTTCATGCGAGACCCTCCGATTCGGGCCATCCCTGCATCACGTTCAGATTCTGCACTGCCTGGCCGGCAGCGCCTTTCAGGAGATTGTCGAGGCAACTGACGATCACTGCGCGTTTGCCGCCGGCATCGAGTTGAAATCCGATGTCTGCGTAATTTGTGCGCACGGAGAACTGAATCTGCGGCAACCCCTTTTCATAGAGCCGGACCATCGGGCTGCCGGCAAAAAACTCGCGATACACGCGCGCTACACCGTCATGCGTCTGCGCTTTCTTGAAGTGTACGTAAATCGTCGACAGGATGCCGCGCGGAATCGGCAAGAGGTGCGGCGTAAAGACAATCTGGCACGCCGATACGCCGATCTGCTCCAAAAGCTCGCCGGTGTGGCGATGCGCAAACACGCTATACGCCGAAAGATTGTCGGCTGCGTACATGAAGTGGGTTCTGGCCGTGGGAGCCTTACCTGCGCCGCTCACGCCGCTCTTCGAGTCGGCAACAATTCCATGCTCGAGGTCGATGAGGCCCGCAGCGACCAGAGGTTTCAGCGGCAGAATGATCGAGGTTGCATAGCAGCCAGGATTGGCGACCAATTGCGCCGAAGCGATCTGCTTGCGATATAGCTCGGGCATGCCGTAGACGGCCTGCGCCTGCGTGGAGCCAGCCGACTCAGTTCCTTCATCCTGGAAGGAATACACCGCGCGATTGGCCGCTTCGGTCAACCGCCATGCGGCGCTCAAATCGATGACGCGCAGCCCGCGCTTCAGCGCTTCCGGCACCCACTCGTGCGACAGCTCATGCGGCGTAGCGAGAAACAGAACGTCAACGCCGCGCTCGGCCAGGAGTTCCCACGAGAAGGCCTCGAGCTTCAGGTTGGCGCTCCCGTCGTTATCTCCCAATTGAGGGTGAATCTCAGTGAGCGGAACTCCACCGCGCGCCTGATCCCTGGCATCCACACGCCCGGCGAAGACCGGTGGTCTGTCTTTTAAGCGGGGATGATGCAGAAGCAGCCTGGCCAACTCGGCTCCGGCGTAGCCGGTCACTCCCACAATCGCGGTCTGTGCGGTTCTCTTCATACTTTCAACATCTTTCTTAGCCGTGCTTCCACCCCGGTCGCGTGTCGCGCGTCCGTGCAAATCACCAACACTGTGTCATCACCCGCGATGGTGCCCACGACTTCAGGCCATTCCTCGCGGTCGAGAGCCGCGGCGACCGGCTGCGCGCCGCCCATCACCGTGCTCACCACCACTTGATTCATGGCCTGCCGCACGCGCAGGCCGAAGCTATCGATCATCTCCTTCAGGGAGGGCGGTTGATCGTCCTCCGCCGCTGCCTGAATCGTGCCGTTGCCGTTGGGGAGCGAGTAACCGCCAGGGCCCTTGGAAAGACGCAGCTCGTGAATGTCGCGCGAGAGCGTCGCCTGCGTGACGTGGATTCCGCGGCGGCGCAGCTTGCGGCGCAGCTCGTCCTGGCTGGCCACGTGCGAGGCGGCCAGCACTTCGCGGATCACATTGAGGCGTTGGACCTTCATAACTTCCGTCCCGGTGTTGTTTCAAGCGCAAAGCAAAGGCGCGGTCCGCGAGGCGGAAACCGCGCTTGAATAAATATACAGGATGAGTGTATAAGTATGCAAGCCTTATTTTGACAGGTACTATGTACTTCACGCAAGGAAAAATGGGGCATAAAAACACATTTAGTCCTATCTCTTTGACGCCAGGACATTTGCGGTGAGAACATCGCAGATATGGGAAGACGGGGGAAAGGCGGCGGTAGCGCCCACGACAGGGCTATGGCGCGTGCAGCTGCCGCGAAGCCGCATTCTTCTCCGCTGCCCCCTGTGCAGCCGCCTGTCCAAAGTTCTGTCACTCGGCAAGAGAGGTTCGAGGCGCTCGTCGCCTTTCTTGAGCATCCTTGGGTTCTCATCGTGGTGGGCACGCTGGGAGGCATCGTTGGGCTGATTTACACTCCCGTGCTCTTCATTGCGGTAGCCTGCTTTGTCGCTGCCTTTCACCGAAACAAGCGGATGGTAGCTGAGGTTGCGTGGCCATTGCAGGCTTCTGCGTATCTATTCGTTGCGCTTTTAGCAACTACGCTCGTGTACGGAACCATTGTGGTAATCAGGAGAGAAATCCATGTTCCGACCGCAGATGAGATCGCGCAAAAGATCAAGGAGTTGAACGCGCCAAGGGAGCGAGCAGAATTCAGCAAACCCGAGGAGCATCCTCTTACGGCGCATACACCAGCTAATCCGATTGTTCCATCTGCCGAGCCAAAATACCCGCCCCCAAAGGGGCCTGGGGTGCGCGAAGATTTCCAGGCGGTCCCACCATCCAATCAGATGTGCCTTGGGTTGGCAGGGCAAGAGCGGATCAACTGTCTTTGTCCGAATCCACTGAGATATTCGCTGAAAGCACTTCCTGCTCCCAGCGACAACAACTATTCCACAGAAGTAAATGTGAAAGCGGCGACTGTCCCGTTCTACCGTATTCGCGTGTTTGCTCGCACCCAGATGAATGCGAGATATGGTTATACGACTGTGCCGCCATTTAAGAACGGGAATTTCGCAGCTTTCCTTGGTACTTTCGATTATGACCCTTACTCCTTCGTTTTTAATGTCACTAAACCGGTCAGAGAATTCAAAATCGAAGTACATTCCTCGGAGGGATTGCGACTGTACTGCGTGAATGAGATCAATTAAGCTGCCACTTCCGCCGTTAGTTTCTTATATTCCAGCACGGGGGTTTCCAGTGGCTTGATGAGCGTGTCGCGGAAGAAGTACGGGTTGACTCGGTTGTTGAACCGGAGGGTCATTTCGTCGAGGTAGGCCGTAAGATGCTTTGCCGAAACTTTATGCCGCGATCCGACGATGCCGCGCTTGAGCAGTGAAAATGCCGAGTTGTTTTGCAGAAAAATTATCCGGGAGGATCTACTTCAGGTCGCGCCAGTTTGGCCCGAAAGGACAGATCGGCGACCAGCGGCACCTTCAGCTTGACGACGCCTTCCATTTCGGCACGCACCAGCGCCGCGGCTTCGCTCGGTTTCTTCGAACGGCACCTCAAACAGCAGTTCGTCGTGAACCTGCAAGACCATGCGCGTCTTCAGCTTTCGCTCAGTCAGTTTGCGGTCGAGAGAGATCATGGCGAGCTTGATGAGGTCTGCGCCGGTTCCCTGGAGCGGGGTATTGATGGCCGTGCGCTCGGCAAATCCGCGCTGATTCGGATTGCGGCTCTCAATGTCAGGGATGGGCCGCAAGCGTCCGAACATGGTGCGCACGGATCCTTCCTTGCGGGTCTGCTCGAGTGTCTTTTCGATAAACGCTTTGACGCCTTGATAACGCGCAAAGTATCGCTCGATGTAGGCCTTCGCCTCGGCCTGCGGAATGCCCAACTGCGCGGCCAGGCCGAATGCCGAGATTCCGTAGACGATGCCGAAGTTCACGGCTTTGGCGCGATTGCGGGTCTCCTTGTCCATGGTCTCGACGGGGACGCCGAAGACTTCGCTGGCCGTGAGGGTGTGAATATCGATGCCTTCCGCGTAGGCGCGAATCAGCAGCGGGTCGCCCCAGAAGTGCGCCAGCAGCCGCAACTCGATCTGCGAGTAGTCGGCCGAAAGCAGTTGCGTGCCCGGCGCGGCCGTGAAC
Organism: uncultured Acidobacteriaceae bacterium; assembly: GCA_963835895.1. Classification (GTDB taxonomy): domain Bacteria; phylum Acidobacteriota; class Terriglobia; order Terriglobales; family Acidobacteriaceae; genus Telmatobacter. Next base: position 7,080 of record CAWIHC010000005.1, read on the forward strand.
GCCGCGCGAATCTCGCGGCCGAGCTCCGTGCGCACGGGAATGTTCTGCAGATTCGGATTGACCGAAGAGAGGCGGCCGGTGGCCGTGGCGGCGGCCTGAAAGGTCGTGTGCACGCGCGAGTCGGCATCGGCGAGCAGCGGCAGGGCGTCGACATAGTTCGATTTGAGCTTGGACAGGTGGCGGTACTCGAGGACGAGCCGCGGCACCTCGTGCTGCTCGGACAGGAATTCCAGTACGTCCTCCGCAGTGGAGACGGACTTGGTTTTGCCGCGAGCCGGCGGAGCGGGCAGCCCCAATTTGTGAAAAGCACGACGGCAAGCTGCTTGGGCGAGTTGATGTTGAACCGCTCGCCGGCCAGCTCGAAGATGCGCTCGCCGACGCGGTCGATCTCCGCACTGAAGCTTCTCCGAAAGGCCGTCCAGCGCAGCTGTATCGATGCGGACGCCCGCTTTCTCCATGCGATACAGCACGGGCGCGAGCGGGAGGTCGATTTCGGCGTAGACGCGCGCGACGCCGGCTTTGTCGGCTTCTTCGCGCAGCGCGGGAACGAGCGCATGAATGGCGGCAGCCGCGGCGGGGAGCGACGAGGGCGGTGGTTGGTTGTTGCGCGCGGCGACATCGGCCAGCGACTGCGTGGAGTGCGTGGGGTTGAGGGCGTAGGAGAGCAGCATGGTGTCGTCGACCGGGCCGCGCAACTCGACGCCCATGTCGCCGAGGACGTGCAGCGCGAGCTTCCAATCGTGCACGCGCTTGGGCACGGCGGCGTCTTCGAGCAGAGCGCGCGAGGTCGGGCGTGAGCGGCAAACGAAGCGCGCGGGCGGGATCGGCGCAGACGCCGACGTAGAAGTTGGATCTTCTTCTCGGCGGCTTCAGCGACGTCAAGCAGCGACAGCGCCGGCGGCTGCTCGTCTTCCGATTCTCGGCGGAGCGGCTCTGCGGCATCGAGCGCAAAGGCGAATCCATGTTCGCGCGCGGCGGCGTAGAAGGCGGCGGCCTGCTCGGCGCTCGGTTCATCAATGAGCTCAACCAAAGCTCCGCCCTCCGCAGGAGCGAGGTCGCGGAGCATCGATGTGAACTCGAGCTCGGTGAACAGCGTGCGGCAGGCCTCGAGGTCGGGCGGCTGGGTTTCCATCGCGGCCAGGTCCAGCGGCAGCGGCACATGGGTGTCGATGGTGACAAGTTCCTTTGAGAGCAGAACCGTCGTCGCGATTCTGCTCGAGCGATTCGCGGTAGGCCTTGCGCTTGACTTCGGCAGCGCGGTCGAGCACGGCCTCGACAGTGCCGAATTCCTTAATGAGCTCGACGCTGCCCTTGTCGCCGATGCCGGGCGCGCCGGGAATGTTGTCGACCGAATCGCCGCGCAGGGCCATGACGTCGACGACCTTGTCGGGCGGGACGCCGAGCGTTTCGGTGACCTTGTCGGGATCGAGAATCAGGTTGTCCTTTTGCGGGTTGAGGATCTTCACCTGCGGCGTGACGAGCTGCATCATGTCCTTGTCGCCGGAGACGATGAAGACCTCGTGCTGCTGCTCGGCGGCTTCGCGGGCCAGGGTGCCGATGACGTCGTCGGCCTCGAAGCCTTCGGCCTGCGAGAATGGGAATGCGCAACGCCTCGAGGGCGCGGCGAATGTAGGGAATCTGGCGGCGAAGATCCTCGGGCATGGACTTCGCGCTTGGCCTTGTAGCCTTCGTAGCTCACGTCTTCGAAGCTCTGCGTCTTGCGAGTTCCAGCGGCGCAGCGTTGCGATGGCGCGGGCGCGCTCGTCGCGGAAGACTTCGCCGCTGACGTCGAAGACCGCGGCGAAGTATTTGGGCGCGAAGTCCTGGCGCAGCTTCTTGATCATGTTGACGAAGACGTAGGTGGCCGCGGTGGGCAGGCCGGAGCGCGTGGACATGGGCCGCGATGCGCTGCATGGCGTGATAGGCGCGGAAGATGAAGCGACATCGCGTCGAGCAGGAAGACGGGCGGCTTGGATTGGTCGGTCACGGTAGAGAGAATAACAGGTGTAGCAGTGGACAGTGGACAGAGGACCGGCGATCAGGCGATGAACATGCAGTCGCCGTAGCTGAAGAAGCGGTAGCGCTCGCCGATGGCGTGCTGGTAGGCGGCGAGAAGCGATCAGACGGTGCGCTCGGGGCCGGCGAAGGCGCTGACCAGCATGAGCAGGCTCGATTGCGGCAGGTGGAAGTTGGTGAGCAGCGCGCTGACGAGGCGGAATTCGAAGCCGGGCGAGATGAAGATCTCGGTCGCGCCGGAGTGGGGCTTGATGGCGCGGTTCCGGCGGCCGCGAGCGCGGCGGCTTCGAGCGTGCGGACGACCGTGGTGCCGACGGCGACGATGCGGCGGCGTTCGGCGACGGCGCGATTGACGGCGTCGGCGGCTGCGGCGCCGATCGTATAGCGCTCGCGATGCAGGCGCACTTCGTCGACGCGCTCGACGCGCAGGGGCGCGAAGGTGCCGAGGCCGACGTGGAGCGTGACGCGCGCGATTTCGACGCCGTTGGCGGTGAGCGAGTCGAGGATTTGCGGCGTGAAGTGCAGGCCGGCGGTGGGCGCGGCCACGGAACCGCGCTCGCGGGCGAAGACGGTCTGGTAGCGGTCGCGATCGGCGTCGGCGTCGTCGCGATGGATGTAGGGCGGCAGCGGCGTGTGGCCGATGCGGTCGAGCACGGCGAAGAAGTCGTCGACTGGGCGCGAACTCGAGCAGGCGCTCGCCGAACTGGCCGCGCTCGAGGACTTCGGCTTCGAGCGCGATGGCGCCAGCGGGCGCAGGGAAGACGAGGCGCTCGCCGATGGCGACTTTGCGGCCGGGGCGGACGAGCGCGCGCCACTGATTGTCGCCGGCGGGTTCGGTGAGCATGACTTCGATGCGGCCGGTGGGCTTTTCGCGTTCGCGGCGAAGAGTGCGGCGCGCGTAGAGGCGCGCGGGAATGACGCGGCTGTCGTTGAGGACGAGCAGATCGCCGGGGCGCAGGTGCGTGCCAAGGCTGGTGAAAAGGTCGTCGTGCAAGCGCCGGTAAGCGCGGTCCATGACCAACATGCGGCTGGCGCCGCGCTCGGCGGGAGGCTCTTGCGCGATCAGCTCTTCGGGCAGATCGTAGTCGAAGTCCGTCGACACGGTGCTCCGCACTTTTACCCTTTGGAGCAGAGTCTGTTCAGACATCGGCATTTTCCCAAAGTGGGCGAGCGCGCTTGATGCGGGCGCGTTCGATGGCGGCGTTGAGTTGTTCGCGCTGCTGCTTCGAATCGGTCTTCGGCGAGATTCGTCAGGAACGCGGGTCCAGCGCGACCAACTGACGGCGATGCGCGTGAAGGGCTTGGGCACGAGGAAGCGGTCCCAGGAACGCATCGTCCAGGCGCGGCGCGGCTGCAAATGAAAAGCGCCGATGCGCGCGCCGGTGAGAGCGGCGAGCTTGATGGGGCCCATTTTGGTGCGATAAATCGGGCCGCGGGGGCCGTCGGCGGTGAAGATGGCGGGGCGGCCGCATTCGATGACCTGCTTGAGGCCGAGCAAGCCTTCGCGCGCGCCGCGCGAGCTGGAGCCGCGCACGGTTTTGAATCCGAAGAGCTCGAGAGTGCGGGCGATCAGTTCGCCGTCGAAGCTCTGGCTGACGATGATGGTGGCGCCGGTGCGGCGGAAGTAAAACGTGCAGGGCAGGACGCACTGGTGCCAGAAGCAGAAGATCTCGGCGCCGGCGCCTTCGCCGAAGGGAAGCGGCGTGGCGCCTTCTTCGGCGATGGTCTCGAAGCGCCAGGTGCGGCCGACGACCGAGAGCAGCGCCCAGACCAGGCGCGGAACCACGGCCAGACGAGGCGCTGCCGGAAGGTGAACAGTTCGCTGGCTGCGGTGGTCACTGCGTCGATTTTACGGCGGAGGCAGGAAGTTAGCGGAGCTAGCTGAGTTCGCGGGGCTAGTGGGGCGGGATGGTGGCGGTTGTGTTTTGCGGGCGGGGGAAAGGGGCAGCCATTAGCCGTTAGCTATTAGCTTCGGGCTCGTTCCGGCCCTACGGGGCGGAATCGGTGGGTTGGGGCGCTGACCCAGGGCTGGCGCCCTGGGCTATTTTCGATCCATCCCTCCGGGATGGTTCGGCGCGCGACCGCAAGGATTGCGCGCCGGGAAGCGGTGAGGGTGATGATGAACGGGGTGTGGGTGGGGATAGTTTGGGGTGCGGGCGTGGACGCCCGCACGACAGCCGGACTGGAGTCCGGCGATACCTGTAAACACGGCGAAGGATAGGGCACCCGAAGATCAGCGAGTCGGCAAGTCAGCGAGTTAGCAAGTCGGCACCGGAGAAGCTGAGTTTAAGAAAAGTGCTGCCAGCCCTGGGGAGTGAGGGGGAATGCGCCCTTCGATGTAAGGAGGGTGATGGGTGAGGCGGAGGATTGCGCGGCACTTTCGCGTGCGGCCCCTTCGGACGCGGCGACGATTCGGCCGATCTGCGTGACGGGGACGCCTTCAATGCTCGAGGGGACGCGGGCGGAGGGAGATGCGGTGAAGAGGAGCTCGTAGTCTTCTCCGCCGTTGAGGACGTGGGCGGGGCTTGCGAAGGGGGCGATGGGGAGGGCGGCGGCGTCGAGTTCGGCGGCAACGCCGGACTCGGCGCAGAGGTGAGCGAGGTCGGTGGAGAGGCCGTCGCTGAGGTCGATGGCGGCGGTGGCCATGGAGTTGCGCGCGAGCCAGAGGCCCTGGGCGAGGCGTGGCTTGGGATAGAGATGGCGGTTGAGCAGCGCCTTGAAACTGGGAGGGATGCGTGGAAGCGTCGATGGTGTCGGGCGAGGGCGCGCGCGTTTGAGCGCGTCGGCGAGTTGAGAGAGGCGGGCGAGGCCGGCGGCGGCGCCGCCGAGGCTGCCGGTGACGTAGATGAGGTCGCCGGGGTGGGCGCCGGAGCGGAGCAAGGCTTCGCCTTGCCGGACCGCGCCGGTGAGGACAACGTCGGCGACGGCGAGGGTGGACTCAGCGAGGTCGCCGCCGGCGAGCGGAGTTTGATGTGCTTGTGCGAGAGCGAGAAAGCCGTCGAGGAAGCGGTCGATCCACGGCTCACGCCGTTTTACCTTTTGGACTAGACCTCTGGGAAGGGCCAGCGAGAGAAACGCAGCGACGGGGCGAGCGCCCATGGCGGCCAAATCGCTGAGCCCGCGGGCGAGGGCGCGATGGCCGACGGACTGGGCCGGGTGCCAGTCGAGACGGAAGTGGCGGCCGGCGATGGAGAGATCGGTGGTGACGGCGAGCTCCTCGCCGGGAGCGGGGCGAAGGAGGGCGCAGTCGTCGCCGATGCCGAGGCGCAGCTCGGGGGTGGGGGTTTGGGTTGCGCGGAGGCGAATCCTGTGGAGGAGGGCCAGCTCGCCGAGGCTGGCGGACGTCGATTGCTGGCGCGCGCGTGGCATGGTGTGAGGATAGGATACGGCGCGGCGGGCGCGGAGTCCGGAATCGATACAGTTTTGGGACAAGTTGAATGGTGGAAATGGGAGGCCGATGTCTCCCTAAGGGAGGGGCGGCGCGAGGGGCGGCGAAGCGGGTAAGTGGCTTATCGTTCAAGGGGAAGAGGCGGGGCGGAGCGGTAAAATGATCTAAGGACGTTTGGGGTGCCTTAGGTAATGATCCGGCAAGCTTTTCATTGACCCCGGGAGCGGCGGTCTGGTAGGCTTGACCAACGTTCTCTTAACTGCTCCGATGGAGCGCACAGGTTCTTGTGCAGGCAAGAAGGCCCGCAACGGATCGACTCTCCCCCGATCTGGAATCTTGTTGGCTGGCGGGTCGCCGGGGATTGCAGGCAAAGATGCTACGCAGGCAATACTACATACTTTTTGTTTCGCGCGATGAGGACGGCCAACTACGGAAGATTCCGCTTCCGCTGAAGTATGTGTACGGATTTGTGGCCGCGGCGATCGTGGGAGCGTTCACGATTGTGGGGCTGGCCGGATCGTACACGCGTATGCTTCTGAAGACGGAAAGCTACAACCAGGTGAGGGCGGATCGCGAGACACTGCGCCAGAATTACCAGCGCATGGCCGAGATTGCGCACAATCGCAGCGTGCAGGTGGCGAGCCTGGGCGCGCTGGCCAATGAAGTGTCGGCGCTGTACGGGCTGAGACAGAATAAGCTGCAAACGGCGGCGGAGACGAAGACCCCGGCTTCGGCAGGCAAGGCTTCGTCGGATTTGGCTCCGACTCAGGCCGCGCTGGCGCAGGCGGATGACGTGAATCAGCAGCAGGTGGCCAATTCCATCGACATGTTTTATGCGCTGCGCGCCGAGGCGATGTCGGGCGCGGTTTCGCGGGCGCTGGAGAGCGGGCTGACGTCCAACTTTGCCGGCGACTGGACGGAACTGGCCGATGCGCCGTCGATGTGGCCGGTGGAGGGCCGCGTGGCGTCGAGCTTTGGCGAGCGCGAGGATCCGATCAACGGGGAAGGCGCGTTCCACACCGGGGTGGACATCGACGCGCCGTACGGAACGCCGGTGCGCGCTGCGGCCGATGGCGACTGTGACCGGAGCGCAGATGGGCGCTGGATACGGGCGCGAGGTGACGCTGGATCACGGCCACGACGTGCTCACGCTGTATGGGCATCTTTCGGCGATCGCGGTGTATCCGGGGCAGCATGTGACGCGCGGCCAGGTCATCGGCTATGTGGGCGAGTCGGGACGCGCCACGGGGCCGCACCTGCACTACGAGGTGCGCCTGCACAACGTGCCGGTGAATCCGTACAAGTATTTGCGCCTGACCTACGAGCAGGCCGCGAATCTGGACGACGGTTCGTCACCAGGGCAATAAGCGACATTGAGGGGAAGGAACAAACGGCTCCCGGAAACGGGGGCCGTTTTGTTTTGTGGAAAGGCTGCAATGATCCTGTGCACCTTCGCGTGGTATCGTTAACGCGGTGCTTTTTGAGGGGAGATTTTCATGCGTTTTCGATTCAGCTTCCTTGTCCTTCTTCTTGCCTTCGCGATTCCCGCCACAGCGCAGGACCGCGCGGCCGATGTGCAGACGGCATTTGCGCGCGCGCAGCACTTGAAGCACGGAATCAACGCTTCGGGGTGGTTCGCGCAGTCGCGCGATTACTCCGCCAAGCACACGAGAGCTACACCGACGACGCGGACATCGCGCTGATAGCGAAGATGGGATTCGATCACGTGCGGCTGAGCATCGATCCCATGCCGCTGGCGGCGTCGATGTACGGCTTTCCGGGGCCGAACAGCGATTTTCTCCAGCAGCTCGATCATGCCGTGGACACCATGCTGGCCGATGGGCTGGCCGTGATCATCGACGTTCATCCCAGCGACGACTACAAGCAGCGGATGCGCACCGACGATCAGGCCGTGGAGCGGTTCACGATGATCTGGCGCAGGCTGGCGGCGCACTATGCCGATCGCGATCCGAACATGGTGTTCTTCGAGATCCTGAATGAGCCGGAGATCAACGATGCGTACCGGTGGGCCGGCATCCAGACGCGCGTGGCCGCGGCCATTCGCGAGGCGGCGCCGCACCACACGATCATTGCGGCGGGCGCGAATGTGGTCGGACATCTGGGATCTGCTGGCGATGGAGCCGCTGGCCGACGGAAACGTGATCTACAACTTTCACTTCTACGAGCCGCACGAGTTCACGCACCAGGGCGCGACGTGGAGCGTGCCGTGGTGGAGCTACACGCACGGCGTTCCCTATCCCGCCGACGGAGAGCTCGATGCCGGAGCTGCTTGAAGGAGGTTCCGGATGCGGCGCGACCGGTACGACATGGAGAAGTACTGGCTGGACGGGTGGAACGCGCATCGCATTCAGGCTGATGATCGACGAGGCGGCGGCGTGGGGGCGCGAGAACCATGTGCCGCTGATCTGCAATGAGTTCGGCGCTATCCGCGAGCACACCGACCCGGTGTCGCGCGCGAACTGGATTCACGACGTGCGCACGGCGCTCGAGAGCCGACGGCATCGGCTGGGCGATGTGGGATTATCGCGGCGATTTCGGCGTGGTGACCAAGCAGGATGGGCAGCCGGCGCAGGTGGACGAGACGGTGGTGAAGGCGCTGGGGCTGCAGGGGCGCTGAGTCCGGGCGGCGGCGGCGGCCTTCTCATTTTTGCCGCCGGCTGGCGGGTTGATCGAGGAACTGCTCGAGGCGATCGAGCTTGCGATCCCACTCGGGACGGCGCGCGCGGAGCCATTGTTCGGCGGCGCGCAGGCCTGAGGCCTCGACGCGGCAACTGCGCACGCGGCCGATTTTTTCGGTCTTGACGAGGCCGGCTTTCTGCAAAATCTGCAGATGCTGCACCACGGCGGCGAGCGACATATCGAAGGGCTCGGCGAGAAACGAGACCGACATGGGCCCGGAGCTGAGGCGCTCGAGCATGGCGCGGCGCGTCGGGTCACCGAGCGCGTGGAAGACGCGGGCGATGTTTGGATCTGCGTTTCATCTGCCGCGTCTTCCTCCTTCCCGAGCGGGATTAGCGCGACTTACTCGCCAAGCTCTTTCGCCAGCTTCAGAGCAGCTTCTCCCATCCATCTTTGCGCATTTCGGGGCCGTCGGCGTTTTCGAAGTACGCGCCCTGGTGGGTGAAGAGCAGATCGGTGCCGGAGCCGTTGGGCAGCAGCTCGATGGTGGCGAGCGATGCGGAGAACGGCGTTCCGTCCATGCTCATTTTGTAAGCGGCAACGATGCGCCGCGAGGGGACGATGTCCTCGTAGATCGTCTCATTGACCAGCGTTTTGCCGGCGACTGGCGTTCCCGGGCCCATCTTCATCTGCGCGCGCTCCTGGCCGCCGACCTTGAAGTCGAGTTGGTGGTCTTCGAGCGCGTGAGTGCCGCCGCCAAAAAACCAGCGGCGCTTGGTTGCCTCGTCGGCAAAGGCGGCGAAGACGCGCTGCGGGGAAGCCTTGAGCTTGCGTTCGAGTTGAAAGGTGCTGTGAATGACGGTTGGGTTGGTCATGGAAATCAAGCTCCTTAAGGGGAATAGTCAAGTTGTAGCTTAAGTATTGCGCGGCCGGGTCTGATTGTCAAGTGGAAACTTAAGTTTTGTGCGAATGTGGTGTGGGAAGGGAGAAAGTGCAGCGGGCGGTGGCCCGGGCGAGGGGATGGGGGTGCGGGCAACCCCTCGCGGATGGAAACCGGGTCTGAGGTTGGCGCCGAGAAGGGCGTTTATCCGTACCGATGCCGGGAAACGCAACTTCCGAATGGCCGGTGATACGCCCGGGAACGCGAGTTTGGCTGGGTTCGACCACGTCATCATGGAGTGCCCGGCACTTCTTGTACCAGTTACTGTAAAAAGGAACTGGAATGAAAGGAGCCTTAGAGCGGTTCCACAATTCACGTGCCCTTTCCGGCGTCTTGCAGGGTGGCTTTTGCTTCCACCCCACAGACGAAGACCTGTCTGTGGGGACCCCGGTTAATGAAAAAGCCACTTGGCGGTTGCGGACCTGGGTATGGCAAATGTGGAACCGCTTTAAATGGCACGAGGCAGGGAGCAGACACCGGAGCAGATTGTAGGATTGCTGCGACTGATCGAGGTGGGTACGGCGAACGGTAAGACGGCGGCCTACGCGCTCTAGTTCGCGTAGGACCCAGAATCAACCAGGCCGGTACGCCTCCGCCGGGGCCCCCTCCGCGTTGTTGACAAAGATTTCACGCCGCGCCTATTGTGTTTGCGTTTTTAGGAAAGGAAGAAAGGAAGGAAGCCGAAATGGTTGCCTATTTTCAGCTTCAGCCCGCGGAGTCGGAGCTCCAGCAGTTGGCAGAGCAGTATTGGCAGAGGTCCGGCGAGAAAGAGCATGAGCTTGAAAAGGCAGCGTTCGAAGCCGGGGAAGCGATTCGCAGTGGGGACTATTCGCTGGCCAATTTGGAGGCGATCGTGCGCTGGAAGTCGGAGCGCGCGGTGCAATATTTGATCGGCAACAGCGACGAGCAGGTCCGGCACGTCCTGGCCGTGGCAGCCGCGCCCGAGTCGGCCACTGAAGCTGCCGTGAAGGCTTTGCTCGAACTGCACGGCGTAGATATCTCCGTGGCGTCGGCGATTCTGACCGCGATCTACCCTGAGCGGTACACGGTGCTGGACTACCGTGTTCTGGAAGCGGTGGGGTACGCCCGGCACGACGTGCATTTCTATGAGGAGTATCTGGCCTTTTGCAAGCGGCTGGCCGACAGCAACATCGTCAAGCCGCAGAGCGAACTCCCCGGTCCCACGCCGCTGCGCACGCTCGATCGTGCGTTGTGGGAATGGTCGCGTAGCCACGGCGAGTAGCAGCGGGCCCGGGCCGCGCGCCGCATCCGCCTTCGCTTCTGCCTGGAGCCTTCGCTAGAACTCTCAAAACTGTTTGCCTCTTCGGCTGCAGAAACATGTCGAGTCGTGCGAAACTGCTCATGAGCAGCCTAACCTTGGTGGCTCAGAGCTAAAAGGAGATTCTTCTCAAGGAGCATCTTTATGTCCGCAAAGCGAATTGGAATTCTCACGGGAGGCGGCGACGTCCCGGGCCTGAATTCGGTCATCAAGTCGGTCGTCTACCGGGGAACCGAAATCGGATACGAGGTCCTTGGCATCCGCCGCGGCTGGGAAGGACTGACGCACGTCGATCTGAAAGATCCGGCCAGCCGGTCGCGGTATATCCTGCCGCTCAACCGCGAGAACACTCGCACCATCGATCGCACAGGCGGCACCTATCTGCACAGCTCGCGCACCAATCCCACCAAGATGCAAGAGCTGCCGCCGGTGCTCGCTGGGCAACAGTTTCCGAGTAAGCAATCCACCAAGAATGGCGTAACCAGCACGCTCTACGACGTGACGCCGGCGGTGCTGAAGAATATCGAGACGCTGGGGCTTGATTACGTGGTGGCGATCGGCGGCGATGACACCCTTAGCTATGCCGCCGAACTTGACCGGCAGGGCGTGCGGGTGATCGCGGTGCCGAAGACCATGGATAACGACGTTCGCAACACCGAGTATTGCATCGGGTTTTCAACCGCCATCACGCGTGCCATGGACGCCATCGAGCGGCAGCGGACGACGGTCGGCTCGCACGAGCGCATCGGCATCTTCCGGGTGTTCGGACGCGATGCCGGCTACACCGCTCTCTACACCGCGTACGTGACATCCTTGCGCTGCTGCATTCCCGAGTACAAGGTGAATTTGCAGCACCTGATCGAAATCCTGGTCGCCGACAAGCACAACAATCCCAGCAACTATTCGCTGGTGATTCTTTCCGAGGGTGCAGAGTGGGAGGGCTACACGGTAAAGGAATATGGCCCAGCCGATGCCTTTGGCCACCGCAAGAAGATGAGCGTGGCGGAGGACCTGAGCAACGAGATCAAAGCTGCCACCGGCGAAGAGACCGTGGTCAGTGACCTGACATACGATCTGCGCTCCGGCAGTCCGGATTTCATCGACCGCATGGTGGCCATCACCTTCGCCGGAATGGCGATGGACGCCGTGAAAGAGGGAAAGACCGGCCTGATGACGGCGATCAGCAGTGGCTGCTACGCGATGGTGCCGATCCCCGATCCCAAACTTGGGCCGCGCAAAGTGGACGTCGCCACCATGTACAACACAGAGCGCTACCGGCCAACCTACGATCTCAAGCTGGGCCTGCCGATTTTTCTGACGCGGGGCTAATGCGGAGGAAGCTGGACGTAATCCTCGCTCGGCGATAACAGTCCTTAGCATGAACTGACGTACTTAGTTCACAGAGAATCCTCCTTCTCTGCATCCCCAACTATCCCGGCAGCCTAAACTGTTTGGGGGGATTCGCGAAACTCTGCGCGACCATTTCGCGGGGTCGAGGTTCCACAAAAGCGAACATTTCGCGCGACTTGAGAGCCTTTCACCCAGCCTCGAAAAAAATGCGCCCCGTCAGCGGCCTTGCGCAAGGCTCAGGATGCGCTCGGCGACGGATTCGATGATTTGCTCGTGGACCTCGTCGACGGTGAGGTCGCCTTCGATGAGGACGACGCGATCGGGTTCGCGGGCGGCGATCTCGCGGTACTTTTCCCAGACGCGGCGGAAGAAGGCGTCCTTCTCGGTTTCGAAGCGGTTTTCGTCGCGGCCGGTTTCGGCTTCGGCGCGCTGGTTGCGGTGGCGGGCGCGGGCGAGGGAGACGGCGAAGCCGGGCAGGAGCAGGAGGGTGAGGTCGGGCTGGAGGCCGCCGCAGATGAGGCGATGGAGATCGAGAACGACCTCGGAGCCGAGCTGGCGGCCGCCGCCCTGGTAGGCCTCAGTGGAGTCAGTGAAGCGGTCGCAGACGACGATTTTGCCCGCGTCGAGGGCGGGCTGAATGACTTCGGCGATGGCCTGCGCGCGGTCGGCGAACATGAGGGCCATCTCGGTCATGGGGGCGAGGGCGCGGGAGCGGGAGTCGAGCAGGAGCTCGCGGATGCGGTCGCCGATGGCGGTGCCGCCGGGCTGGCGGAGCAGGATGGGCTGCTGGCCGCGGCGGGTGAGCCATGCCGCCAAGCGCTTGATCTGCGTGGTTTTGCCCGAGCCGTCGAGGCCCTCGAGGGTGATGAAAACACCGCGCGGCATGGGCTGAGTCTATCACCGGGCGAGTGGCTACAGACAACCGCGTGCGGTTTGTGTTACAAGAGTTTGAATTCCCCAAAATCTGCCTTGGGCGGGCCCGCATAGGGTAGCGCTCCATTGGAGTGGAATATGGATTTTCGCAACACGCTCAAGCTCGCATTTTGTTTTTTGCTCGTGGCCGGGCTGCCGGTGAGCCGGCTGGCTGCGCAAGACCTGACGCTGGAGGGCCAGACCGGCGGTTTCCTGACGCCGACGGCCTACATCGTCGATATGGAAAAGGGCAAGGCATTCTCTCACCCGGCCGTCGGCTTCCATTTCATCGATGCTTCGGCGGTCATCGGCAATATTGAAACCTTCAGCATCACCGAGGGCTTTGCCAACCGGGCTGAGGCCGGCTACACCCGCAGCGTGCATCAGTTTGGAGACCAGCCCACCACGACGGCCACGCCGCTCGGTCTCAGCAACCTGTGGAACTACTCCGGCATGAACGTATTCCACGGCAAAGTGGTGGCACTGAAAGAGAGCACGGGCGGGGAGTGGGTGCCGGGGATTGCGGTCGGCGGCGTGGTCCGCACCAATGACCACTTTGTCTCGGGCGCGGCCAACAAGACGCTGACGGGAACGGACAAGTCGTACACCAACGGCGACGTGTACGTTGCCGTCACCAAGACCTGGGCGAAACCTCCTGTGCCGTTCCTGCTGAATCTGGGCTGGAAGGCCACCAATGCCACCATCTTCGGCATCGGCGGCCAGAGCACTCGCTTTGGCGGGCGGTTCTTCGGCGGTTTGGGCATTCCGCTGCCCCTCGGCCATGGAATCGTGGCGGTGCCCTCGGCGGGATTCACGCAGGAGCCCAAGACTGCCGTGAATCTGAACACCCTGCTGAACGCGGCGCTCTATCAGTGCGAGCTCGCAGGCGTCTGCAATCCTGCGTCGTACCCGCTTATGAGCGCCCATCTACCCACAACGCTGGACTACGCCGTGCGCGTGACGCAGCGGGACAAGCCGCACTTTGCCTTCGATATCGGCGTGGGCCAGGTGGCGGGAAACATCGGATCCATCTATGTCGCGAACCCCTACTATCCCTGCTGTGCGGGCCTCCGATTGTCACCACGCCGGTAAACCTGCAGGCGCGGCACGTGGTGGGCATGGGGCTTAGCTACAGGTATTAAAGCGGTTACAAGCTGTGGAAAACCGGCCCCTCCGGTGCAACTTCTCCGCGCCGGAGGGGTTCCAACGTGCATAGACTGGATTGGCTCGAACCGCGGACGCAGTCTGCAGGTCCGCGTGCACAATCTGCTCGAGAGGCTTGATTCGTTCAAAATCCAAGGAGGTTCCCCCCATGCGAAGTTTTCGATTTATGCGCGTGATGCTGCTCGCTCTGCTTGTTTGTCTGATTCCCGCAACTTCAAGCGCGGCGGTTTTTATCAGCGTAGGGTTTGCGCCGCCGGCGCTGCCGGTTTATGTGCAGCCACCCTGCCCGCAGCCCGGCTGGATGTGGACGCCGGGCTACTGGGCCTACGGCGATGCCGGCTACTACTGGGTGCCTGGGACGTGGGTTCCGGCGCCTTATGTGGGCGCGCTGTGGACGCCCGGCTACTGGGGCTGGTCGGGCGGGTTGTTTGTGTGGCACGGCGGCTACTGGGGACCGCACGTGGGCTACTACGGAGGCGTGAACTACGGGTTCGGCTACATGGGTATTGGGTTTGCCGGCGGCGTGTGGGCCGGCGGGGCCTTCCGCTATAACACGGCGGTGGTGCGGGTGAACACGACGGTCATCCACAACACATATGTGGACCGGACGGTGATTTCTTCGCATACGGTGGCCAGGGACAGCCACGTGGCCTACAGCGGCGGGCCGGGCGGGATCAATCATCCGCCGACGGCGCATGAGACAGCCTACTCGCACGAGCAGCATATGGCTCCGACTGCGTTCCAGACGCGGCAGGAGACCGCGGCCAGGGGCAATGTAAACAGCTACGCCAGCCACAATGGCGGGCATCCGGCGAATGTGGCGACGGCGAGGCCGATGGGAGGCGGAGCGCACGGGAAAGCTTCAGCGGGCATCAACTACAACTCCTCGAAGTCGAACTCGGGAAACCGCAACGCGGGGCCGGGGAACCAAGGCGCTCCCAGCACCAAGACCTACAACGCGTCGCATTCGAATACGGGGAATCGCGCGGCGCCGCAGCCGCAGCACGGAGGCAGCGGTGGTGGCGGAGGCGGCGGTCACGACCACGGCAAGAGCCACTAGACAGATCCTTCCCTCAGAACGCGAAAGGCCCGCGGTGATGCCGTGGGCCTTTTTGCGTGAGACAGGGACCAAGGGAGCGAGGGAGCGAGGGAGCGAGAGAACAAGGGAGCAAGGGAACAGTGGACAGTGAGTCGTCGAAGGTTGCTTATTTGTCGGGCGTGGGCGCGTAGTAACCTTCGCGCGTGATCACGGTCAGGTCGCTGTTGCCAGTCTTCAAGACGATCTTGTGGAAGTCACCCTCGGTGTCGACCTGATCGGGAGTGTAGGTGAGCAGGTATTGCTGCCGGAGAGCGCCGGCGATGAGGCCGTAGATGTCCTCGAGATTGTCTTTCTTCTTGGCTTCGAAGAATTGACCGCCGGTACGCGAGGCGATCTCCTGCATGATCTTTTTGCCGTCGAGTTGGGGCGCGTTGGTACCACCAGGGTGCCGGCCGCCGCCGCCGCCGGGCCAACCGCCTCCGCCGCCGGGATAGCCGCTGCCGCCCATTCCGCCGTGGCGCCCGCCGCCGCCGGGAAAGCCGTTCTCCCTGCGCTCCTCTTCGCCTTTGAAGTAGATGGTGAAGACCTGCACGCCGGCGCGGTCAGCCGCATCCACGGCGTCGTTCAGAGTCTCCTTGCTGCCGCGATCGACACCGTCAGAGAAGACGACCAGCGCCTTGCGTCCGTCTTTGGGCTTCATCAGCTCATCGGAGGCGAGATAGATGGCGTCGTAGAGCTGCGTTCCGCCGCCGTGGCTGGAGGCGCCGTGGTCTCCGTATCCGCCACGGTCGTCGCCGCTGGTTTCAGGACCCTGGGAACTCCGCTCCTGCGAAGTCGGGGTCATGGCATCGATCTCGTGATCCAGCTTTTCGCGGGAGTTGGTGAAGTCTTCGAGCAGCTCGACCTCACGGTCAAAGTGGATGAGAAAAGCTTCGTCGCCTCGGACGGCGGCTTTCGGATCGGCGGGGAGCATCTGCTCGACGAACTTTTCCGCGGCCTTGCGCTCACTGTCGATGGCCGAGTAGACGCTGCGGCTGGTGTCGACCAGCAGGCCGAGGCGAAAGGGCAGGTTGCTTTGGGTGGTGAAGCTCTTTATGACTTGCGGACGCCCGTCCTCAGTGAGGGTGAAGTCTTTGGCGGTGAGGTTGGTGACGAGCGCGCCGTGCTTGTCGATGACCGTGACCGGGAGCAGGACTTCGCGCGCCTGGACTTTGATGGTGGTCATCGGTCGCGTGGTGGAGGGCTGCTGGGCCGCGCCGGAATCGCGCAGGCAGGGAAGGGCAAGCAGCGAGAGGGCGAGGAAAAGCGAGGGTCGGATTTTCATAGAATCTTCAGGCGATGCACTTTCCAAAGGTTTAGACGCGGTAGAGTGCGGTCCGTTGACTTCAGCTTCTCTCGAACGGCTGCGATGGGCGCCCGGATCTTGCGCGCGACGATTCATTACGCCTGCAATACGTCGTCAGGGAGTGCAACTTTATATGCAATTCCGCCCTTTCTCAGATTGATGCCGTACTCAAGATAGGCTTTCATGCAACAAAGGAAATGCACCCAACCCTGAGTCTGTTCGACACACCTTGCGATCCCCTTTTCGTCCGGGGGCCATTCCGATTCGGACACTTTGAGCAGGGATGCGGTGTCGCCGGGCAGGATTTGCATTTCCACCAGAGCTTCGACGCCGCTTGCGGACCACAGAAAGGAGACGAACCGGTCCTGCTCGACGCGCTCGACCTTGACATCGAGGCTCTTGCCAACATCGTCAAAGGCCCAGCGAGTCGTCTTGCCACTCTCCATGCGGCCGCTGCCGGACGAAATGAAATAGTGAGACATCTTCTCCGGATCGACGATTGCCTCGAATACCTCACGTGCCGGCTTTGCCATCGGTAACTGCGTTATTACCTGAAGGGCCTTTGGGTTCATCGTCATTCCCCCACAATGTATTTCCGCATCGTTCGACTCCAAGTCGATGTCCGGTTACCGTAGCAGATCTTCGAGAGCGGTGCTGAGGGCGGTCTTATCATCGCGGTACTTGACGATGGCTGGGGCGTAGAGGCTGAGGCCCCATTCCTGACCTTTACCTTTGCTGACGGCGCGCGCGCCGGGCACGACGACGGCATTTTCAGGAACGATGAGGGGCAGATCGGCGGAGGCGCGGAGGACTGTGCCATTGACCAGGTCGAAGAGCGGAGTGCCGCGGGTAAGGATGGCGCCGGCGGCCAGCACCGCGCCTTTGCGCACGATGGTTCCTTCGTAGACGCCGCAGTTGCCGCCGACGAGCACGTCGTCCTCAATGACGACCGGGCTGGCGTTGACGGGCTCGAGCACGCCGCCGATCTGCGCCGCAGCGCTCAAGTGGACGCGCTTGCCGATCTGCGCGCAGGAGCCGACCAGCGCGTGGGAGTCGACCAGCGCGCCCTCGTCGACGTAGGCTCCAACGTTGATGTACATGGGCGGCATACAGACGACGCCGCGGGCGACGAAGGCTCCGGCGCGGACCGAAGATCCGCCGGGAACCACGCGGACGCCATCGGCGGTCGCGAAGCGGCGGGCTGGGTAGGTCTGCTTGTCGACATACGAGAGGCCGGCGGCAGGCATCTCTTCGAGCGCGCCGAGGCGAAAGCCGAGGAGGATGCCGCGCTTGACCCATGCATTTACGCGCCATCCGGTGGGCAAAGCGGCGTCGGGCTCGGCGGCGCGGACTTCGCCTGCCTCGAGCGCCGAACGCAGCGCGAGGAAGGCTGTCATAGACGCGGCGTCAGTGGCGGCGCCTGGTCCGGCGGCGAAGTGCCGCTCGATCTCCTGCTCGAGTTGGGCGAGATTCATTGCAAGTCGAGTGTAACAAGACGGGGACCACGGGACCGAGGGAGCAAGGGACCGAGGGAGCGGGCCACCCCAGCGACGAGGACCTGTCGCTGGGGCCCCGGCAGGGAGCGAGGGAGCGAGTTCGCAAGTTGGCGAGCGGCGGGGAACAGAGAACAGAGAACAGGAACAGGAACAGGAACAGGGAACAGGCTCTCGTCAAGCGGGGTAGACGGGGTCGACTGCCGGCTTGGTTCGCGGACGACGGTTGATGGCGATGGCCTGAAGGCGGAAGCAGTTTTTTCCGGAAGGAATCAAGGCGAGTGGAATGGGCGCGTCGCCCGGTCGGCCGCGGAAGTTTTTCGACTCGAGCCAGGCGCAAAGCCTGGGATCGCAGATCTCCGTCTGCCCTCTCCAGAAATCGGGGTTGAGGCCGCACTGGATCAGCAGGTGGTCGAGATGCAACTCGATGACGTCGATGTCTTTGGAGAAGTAACGGCGGACGTTGCCGGCCCCGACTTCGACACCGGTGTACGCGTGGCCCTTGCATTGCGTTTTGACGACCATAGGTGCCTGCCGAGCGATTCTGGTGAAGTGCGTCCGATGAATTGCGATGAAGCCGTGCGAAGTCAGCCGGATGAGGCAAGTCTATGGAGATCAGTTGCATTGCGCCTTGTGCGGTAAAGGAAAAGGATGTGCGGGTTCCTGATTTGAGACAGGCGTGACGAGGAGGCCAATTCGGGAAGCCTGGCTGCGGGCTTGTCCCAAGGACATAGACGCGGGTAGTGGGTCAGTTTGACGGAACTTTCCCTCAGGGGCTAAAGCCCACGATCATTTTGCTCAAGATATGTACGGGCTGAAGCCCGTACCCTTCAAACCGACCCACTACACAGACGCGGCAATAGAGGCGCAATCGGCCATGCGTATGCGATACTCGAAAACGACATGTACAAACGAGTGGTTCTGAAGCTTTCGGGAGAGGCGCTGGCCGGGGAGCGCAGCTTTGGTCTGGATGCGGACAAAGTGGCGGAGATTACCGGTGAGATCGCGGACGTGCACGCGCTGGGCGTGGAGATCGGCATCGTGGTGGGCGGAGGGAATTTTTTCCGCGGCGTGGAGGAGCAGGCCAAGGAGATGGACCGGGTGAGCGCCGACAACATGGGCATGCTCTCCACGGTGATCAATGCCATCGCGCTGCAGGACGCGCTGGAACAACGCGGGGTGCAATGCCGGGTGATGACGGCGGTGTTCATGAACCAGATTGCGGAGCCGTACATCAGGCGGCGCGCGGTGCGGCATCTTGAAAAAGGACGCGTCGTGATTTTTGCCGCGGGCACGGGGAACCCATTTTTTTCGACGGACACCGCGGCCAGCCTGCGCGCCATGGAGATCAAGGCCGATGTGCTGCTGAAGGGCACCAAGGTGGAGGGCGTTTACAACGCCGACCCGGTGCTCGTGAAGGACGCCGTGAAGTACGACCAGATTACGTACATGCAAATCCTGCAGCAGGGCCTGAAAGTGATGGACCTGACCGCGGTGAGCATGTGCAAGGACAACAACCTGCCGATGATCGTCTTCAACATGAATCAGCCGGGGAACATCCGGCGCGTGGTGCTGGGCGAGAAGGTCGGATCGCTGGTGACGGCGTGAAAAAGCAGGGACCAGGGATCAGGGAACAGAAAGACGCGGCCTGGAGCTTGATTTAGAAATCTCGTGTTGTGGCAGAAATCGCGCAGGGCGGCTTTCTCTCGAGGAAAGAACATTCAGCCGCATCAGGTACCGTCACGCCAACTCTGAATCTGCTGTAGTCCGGCACCGGCTTTGACGCCTGTTCGTGCTCGGGTTTTTCCTGATCCCTGTTCCCTGATCCCTGTTTCCTGCCTTCCGGAGACGCCTAACTGTACGTGGAAACTCGCAAGCCGGCACCGCTGAAGGCACTCACAGGCTTGCGCTGCTTCGCGGCCATCAATATTGTTTTTTTCCACTTCTCCGATCCGCGGTGGTTTGGTTTTCTGGCGCCGGTGGTCAACGCCGGTTTTATCTCGGTCAGCTATTTCATTTTGCTGTCGGGATTCGTGCTGGCATACAACTACGCCGAGCGCGCGCGCAACGGAGAGCTGGACCGCAAGCGCTTCTGGGAGGCGCGATTCACGCGCATTTATCCCATCTATTTTCTAAGTCTGCTGCTGAGCCTGAAATTGCTGCGCTCGGAGTACCAGACACACACACACGCCATGTTCTGGACGGGGGTGGTGCTGACGCCGCTGCTGCTGCAGGGGTTTGCGCCGGCAGTGGCGACTTTTTTGAATACGCCGGCGTGGACGATGTCGGCCGAGGCGGCCTATTACGTCATTTTTCCATGGGTGGCGAAGTGGAAGCGCCCGGAGCGAATGGCTCCGCACTTGATGAAGATGGCCGGCATGTGGGCGCTGGGGCTGGTTCCGGGCGCACTCTACATGGCCTTCAGTCCCGACGGAATCGCGCGCCCGGACCGGTGGAGCTACGGGCCGTGGCTGTGGGCGCTGAAATATACGCCCTACACGCATGTGTTCAGCTTCATCTTCGGCGTGATGCTGGCTGACCTGGACCGGATGATTGCGCGCACGGCGCATGTGCGCCTGTGGCTGGGGATCATCGGGTTTGCTGGAATCTATGCGCTGCTGAGCCTGGGGCCGCTGATGCCCTACGCGATCATGCACGACGGATTGCTGATGCCGTTGTTCGGCTGCATCGTTCTGGGACTGGCCGGAGAAAACCCATTAGCCCACGTGCTGGGAGTGCGCCCGCTGGTTTTTGTGGGCGAGGCGAGCTACTGCCTTTACCTGCTGCACTTCAACCTATGGAACCTGGTGCACGGCTCGCACGTGCTGGATGCGCTGGGGTTGAGCCGCTTCGATCCCTGGCTCAGTTATGCACTGATGATTGTGCTGGCGATCCTGGCGCTGCATTTCATCGAGAAGCCGGCGCAGCGCAAGCTGCGCGAGTGGATGCATGCGACGACGGTGGTGAAGGAACAGGGAATAGGGAGTAGGGAGTAGGGAACAGGGAACAGGGAACAGGGAACAGCGAGTAGGGGTCATCGGCTGGCGGCTGACGCTGGATTGTGGCTGGTATTTCCGCGGGACGTTGATCGCGGCGAGCAGCAAACAAGAAGCCCAGCCGCGAGGGCTGGGCTCTGTTCAGCGGGATGGTCTGCGCTGCTACTGCGGGGTTGACAGGGCATGGTTGCCGTGCGGAACGGCGATCAAGGCGGTCGGATTGGCGCCGGTGGGGTAGGGTGTGGCCTGCGTTTGCGCGACGGTTCCGTCACTGGGATTGAGCTTGAAGCCGGAGACGGAGTTGCCCAGATAGTTGGCGGTGTAGACAAAGCGGCCGAGCGCGGGCTCGACGATGATCGACACCGGGTCAGTATCGGTAGCGGTGGCCGCAGAGCCGGTGACGCTGACGATCGGCGGAGGGCGTGCCGGTGGGCAGGGCGATGGAGTAGGCCGAGACCGAGGAATCCAGCGAGTTGCTGAGGTAGATAAAGATGCCGCGCGGATCGATGGTGATGGACGTGGGCTCGTTGCCGGTTTTGAAGGGGCCGTTGACCATGAACTGCAGCGCATCGGTGGACAGAACCGTGTAGCCGATCAGCTCGTTGGAGGCGAAGTCGGTGACATAGACGAAGCGGCTGACGGGGTCGGTGGCGAGGGCGGAGGGCTTGACGCCGGCCTGGTAGGGGCTGCCCGAAACCGGCGGTCAAAGCGCCGCCGGAGCCGACGGCATAACCAAAGAGCCAGCCGGGATTGGCGTTGCTGGTGGTGCTCCCGCCGGGATTGTAAGCCGACTTGTCGTAAGCGGTGACGTAAACGGCGTTGCTGTTGGCAAGCACGGTGACGCCGGTGGGAACGATGGTGTCGGCCGGGAATCCGGGAACGGTGAGCGACATAGTGGCGGCAGCGGAGCCGATGGCGCCGGTACTGAGGGCATACTCAGTGAGCGTGGCGGAGGTGGTTCCGGAGACCACGTACAGATAGGTGCCGGCGGCGTTCACCGCAATCGAAACGGGGGCGGCGGCCAGGGTGATCGAGTCCTTCTTGGTGAGAGTGCCGTGGTCGTCGATGGCGAAGTGAACCACGGAATTGTTGCCCTGGTTGGCGACGTAGAGGTTGTAGTAGTCGGAGGTGGTGGCCATGGCGATGGGGCCGGTGCCGCCGGAGGGGACGGGCGGACGCGGCGGTGCGCAGGGCGCCGGACTGGGCAGTCGACGGCGTAGGTATAGATCTGGCCGGCGCTGCCTGCCGAGCTGCCCGCGGAGCAGGCCACGAAAACATAGTCGATGGTGACAAGCTGGCAGGCAGTCAGGAATGTGGCCAGGATCAGGCCGATGGCAGAGACCAGAAAAAGCTGGCTCAATTTACTGAACTTCATGCGCTTCCTTCGTCATGGGCCCGTCTGAACAAGCCCCAAGAAAACTCGTTTATGTTGCCCCCGTGGTCATTGTAAAAGCCGGATGCGGGGTATTGCCACCGACTCCGTTGCCGGAGCGGAGCGATGCAGGCTCTCACGGCTGGATGCCGCCTCCCGTGCCGTTGTGCGGAATGCCGCAACGGCGGTTGGTTGGGCGTTGGTCGCGAAGGGAGAGAATCTGCGAATCGAGCAGCGTTCCGGCGGTGGTGCTCAACTCAAAGCCGGAGACGGTGTTGTCGAGAAAGTTGACGGTGTAAAGAAAATGGTTCGTCGAGGGATCGATTCCGATGGCGACGGGCTGCAGGCCGGTGGCGTAGGTGCCAATGCGGGTGAGCGCGCCATTGCTGATGGAGTAGGCGGTCACGTTGCGTCGAGCGAGTTGGCCACATAGGCATACGGATAGGAAGGATCGACGACGATGGCGGAGGGCTGGTTGCCGGCGGGGAAGGGGCTGCCGGCGAGGGGCGTCAAGCGTGCCGGACGCGACTGTGTAGCCGCGCACATTGCCGCTGCTGAAGTCGGTCACATACACATAGGCGCTGGTGGCATCGCTGGCGATGGCGGAAGGCTTGACGCCGGCCGCAAAGGGCGAGCCGCTCAAGGGAGTGAGCACGCCGCCCGAGCCGACGGAGAAGCCGAAGACATAGCCGACGTTGGGCGTGACGGAAGAGTCGTAAGCGGTGACGTAGACATAAGCGCCGGAAGCGAGCACGTTGACGGCGGTGGGCACGATGACGTGCGATGCGTTGGCGCCGGAGAGCGTGAGCGGCCAGTACTGCCCGCTGACGGCCGGGATTGGTGACGCGGCGTTCCGATGGCAACCGGCGTGGTGCTGCTTGCAGCGGTGAGCGGAAAGACGCCGATCGAGCCGGAGCAGGGATCCGCGTTCGAGCAGAGGGGAAGCGGCTGGTAGAGATCGACGACAAAGAGGTTGGATTTGTTGGCGGCGATGGCCAGCGGGAAGATCCCCGGCGTATTGACGGTGTTATAGGGATAGAGCTTGCCGTCGGTGCCGATGCCGAACTGCACGATGGTGTTGTCGTCCTGATTGACGACAAAGAGGCTGCCGTAGTCGGCCGAGACGGCCTCGGCCACGGGGTTGCGCCCCTCGGAAGGGAACGGCGAAGTGGGAATCTGGCGCATGCGGCCGGACTCGGAGTTGATCTCGAAGACGTTGATCTCGCCGTAGTTGTTGGCGCCGGCGGCTTTGGCAGCTGGCCACGTAGACAAAGTCGACGGTCAAGGTTTGCGTCAGCTGGGAGCAGGCAGTGACAAGCGAAGCCGCCAGCAGGCTGGCCGCACCGACCAGCAGAAGCTGGCTCGATTTATTGAACTTCATGCGCATCTTTCGTCAACACGGCCTGCATCAGGCCCCTCAAAAAGCCGGTCAAAAATCGAATTCCGGCGAATCGAATCCCGGCGCCGCAAAAGCAATCAGCCGCGCCGGCATTCAGCTAAGGTCTCTAAAGCAGACCGTCAATTCGCGCAGGCTCCGGACTGACCCGAACCTGGCATAAGGACCGGCCCGCCAGACGCTGCCTGCATTCGGCGGGCGGACGCGGCGTGGCACTAACTTGTGCGCCCATCCACCAGGCACCACGATGCCGGCCCCTGGAGCTGTGTACGTGCTGGTCGACGCGCAAATTGTTCAGGTCGCCGGTGTTGGGATCGAGCACCCGTCCCGTCACGGTGGAGTCGTATTGGTTGGCTTCGTAAATGAACTGGTCGGAGGGATCCTCGACAATGCACTGCGGACCCGATCCCGAGCCGAACGGCTCCTCGGCGATGAAGCTTAACTGGTATGCGGGCGCGGTGGTGAGAAAGTACCCGGCAATGCCACTTTCCGGGTTCGGCCCGGTGACGTTGTTCCCCTGGTTGGCGACATAAAGAAACTTGCCCTTGCTCTCGACCAGGACGTAGATGGGGTTGGCGAGCGTGGGGTCATCGGGAATCGTGCCGCTGGGTTCTGCCTGCAAGCGCGCCGCCAGTGCCCACGGTAAAGGGAAGAATCTGGCTTTGAGAGGTGGTCGTTGAGCCGTTGAACGATGACGGTGATGGGCTCGTTGTCGAGCACGTAAATAACGCCCCCGGCGTTGACAATGGCGGTGCCCTGATGAATGCCCAGCGGCTGGGCACTGTTCTGGCTCAGCGTCAACTGCCCGAGGAGGCCGAGTAGCTGTAAGGAAAGACGAGGGTGCCGCCGGTGTACGGGTAAGCGGTTGGGTGTCGGCGCGCCGGCGAGGGTGAGGACAGTGCGCTGGACAACACAAAATCGACCGGGTTGGCCGGAACCGGGAAATAGGTGATGGGCTGAGCCGTTGGCCGCCGTTACCTGGTGCATTTTCAACCAGCGACAGGCGGCCGGTGGTCTGGTCGATCTTGAAGACCGTAATGTCGCCGCAGGTGGTCACCGAATTTCCCAGGGCGAGCGCGCAGTTGTCGGTGCTCGACGGGTTGGCATTGTCGGGCGCGTCGTGGTCCAGGACAAAAAGATAGCTGCCCGAGCCGTCGGCAAACATGCGGAACGGGTTGATGCCCTGGGTGTAGAAGGTCTCCTGCGGCGTGAGGATGCCGTTTCCGCCCACGGCAAACTGGGTGATGTTGGCGTTAAGGCAGGCGTTGGCGCCGGTGCCGTAGCAATCGGCGTTGCCCGAGGCGGTTACGCCGCGGTTGAGGACATAGAGGAACCGGCTGCCGAGGGTGAGAACGGCGCGGACCGGGTTGGCGCCGCCGGAGGAAACCGGCAGACCGTTGATTGGCGTCAGCCGGCCCGTGTTGTGATCGATCTTGATAGCCGGAGATGATGCCGTTGTTGCCGGACTGGAGGCGGTGACGGTTCCCGTCACATACAAGAAGCCAACCGTATAACTCTCAACGCAAGACGTTACGCCAAAGATGACGCCCGCCGAAAGGGCGCCCATCGCAAGCGCCTTGCCGAATTTCGTGAACCTCATGCTATTCCTTCATCCTGGTCAGGCGTGCGCCGCCAAGTTTGGTCGTTCCCGAGCAATGCTGGGTTGGGATGGAATCCCTGATGAATTGTAAAAGGCGAGGGCGGGTTGTGCCTAGTTTCCCCCTCGGACTGGTAAATACTTTGATCTTCGGCTGCCGCGGCGCATTGCGTCCGCCAGCCTCCCGGTGAAACAGCCTGACCATCAGTTTTCCGGAAACGGCCGGCGTTTGGACGCGGCCGGGCGGGAAAAGTCAACTCCGGAAACGGGGTGAAGAGGGGGAGCGAGGGTTCCAAGAAGGTATGGCCGGAAGGCGAGAGAATAAGAAGATGCGTAGCCGACTGCGGATTGTTCTTTCTGTTTTGGCAGTGTTGAGCCTGGATGGCTTTCCTCTTCTCGGGTCCATGGCACTCGGGCAGGACGTGCACGTGCGCGTTTCACCCGATGTAAAGACGGGGATCGAGGGCACCACGGAGTTTCCCACGATTCAGATGGCGATGGACCACCATCCGTTTGCGGGCACGGGTGCGGACGGCAAGCCGGGACGCGTGTATATCGAGATCGCGCCGGGCGTGTATCACGAGCGGGTGATCGTGACGCAGAACCATGCGAACATCACGCTGGTTGGCATGGGGAAGACGCCGGCCGACGTGGTGATCACCAACAGCCTGAATGCCAAGCAGGCCGGCGGAACGTTTTTCACGGAGACGGTGGAGATCAATGGCGACGGGATTTGAGGCCGACAACATCACTTTTGAGAACACGGCCGGCAACACGGGACAGGCGGTTGCGGCGGCTGTGCGGGCGGACCGGGCGGTCTTCAAGCATTGCCGCTTTCTGGGCCACCAGGACACGCTCTTCGCCGATTACGGGCGGCAGTATTACGTCGACTCCTATATAGAGGGCGGGGTCGACTTCATCTTCGGCAACGCGACGGCGGTGTTCGACCACTCGGAGATTCACGCGAACGGGCCGGGGTACCTGACGGCGCAATCGCGCACGTCGCCGGAACAGACGACCGGCTACGCGATCATCGACAGCAAAGTGACCAGCGGGATGGAACCGGGGGCGGCATCGGGCATGGCGGCTCCAGCGCACGACACGATCAGCCTGGGGCGGCCGTGGCGGCCGTACTCGCGCGTTGTCTACATCAATACGGAACTGCCCGCCGACGTGATTCCCGAGGGTTGGAGCGCATGGGGCAAAACGGATAGCGTGCCGCAGGCGTATTACGCGCGAGTTTCATTCGACCGGGCCGGGAGCGAATCCGGCGGCGCGCGTGTCGTGGTCGCATCAGTTGACTGCGAAGCAGGCGGCGCAGTTCAGGCCGAGAGTGTTTCTGGCCGGCAAGGACCGTTGGGACGCGGTGGCAGAGGCGATGAAGTTGCCATAGCCAGGTTCTTTACATCCCTCCCCGCCCCCTGCCACACTGAAGCGTGGACACCCAGACAATCGTCATCCTCGATTTCGGGTCGCAATATACGCAGCTCATCGCGCGGCGCATCCGGGAGCAGAATGTGTTTTCGGTGGTCCTGCCATGCACGGCGCCTCTGGGCGAGATTCGCGCGCTGAATCCAATCGGGTTGATTCTTTCGGGCGGCCCGTCGTCGGTGTACGACGTGGATGCTCCGCCGGCCGACCCGGAGATTCTGGAACTCGGCGTGCCCGTGCTCGGCGTCTGTTACGGGCTGCATTACATCGTTCATCATCTGGGCGGAAAGGTGCGCTCAGCGCCCAAGCGCGAGTACGGGCACGCGACGGTGACCATCGAGGACAGCAGCACGCCGTTGTTCGAGGGGCTGCCGACAACGATTCAAGCCTGGATGAGCCACGGCGACGAGGCGGTGGAGCTGCCCAAGGGATTTCGCCGCGTGGCCGTCACGTCGAATGCGCTGGCCGCAATCGCCAACGAGGAGCGGCGCATCTGGGCCGTGCAGTTCCATCCCGAGGTGCATCACACGCCGCTGGGTCCGCAGCTGATCCGGAATTTCCTCGTCATCTGCGGAGCGCGCGGCGACTGGACGGCGGCGCACTTTATCGAGAGCACCGTTGCTTCGATTCGCGAGAAAGTCGGTGAGGGACACGTGATCTGCGGACTCTCGGGCGGCGTGGATTCTTCGGTGGCGGCAGTGCTGGTGCACAAGGCCATCGGCAGCCAGCTGACCTGCATCTTTGTGAACAACGGCGTGCTGCGCAAGAACGAATTCGTAAGCGTGCAGGCGAATCTGCGCGGCAAGCTGGGGCTGAATATCGTGGCGGTGAACGCGAGCGCGCGCTTCCTGGAGCAGCTGGCCGGCGTGACCGATCCCGAGATCAAGCGCAAGCGCATCGGCGCGGAGTTCATCGCGGTCTTCGAGGATGAGGCCCACCGCATCGCGCAGGAGACGGGCGGCTGGGGGCAAATCGACTGGCTGGTGCAGGGCACGCTTTATCCCGACGTGATCGAGTCGTCGAGCGTGAAGGGGCCGAGCCAGACCATCAAGAGCCACCACAACGTGGGCGGCCTGCCGGAGCGAATGAAGCTCAAATTGATCGAGCCGCTGCGCGATCTGTTCAAGGATGAAGTCCGGCGCATCGGGCGCGACCTCGGGCATGCCGGAGGAGATTCTGAGCCGGCAGCCGTTTCCGGGGCCGGGGCTCGCGGTGCGCATCCTGGGCGAGGTGACGCCGGAGCGCGTGGCGCTGCTGCAGGAGGCCGACGAGATCGTGGTCGCCGAGATCAAGGCGGCCGGGCTCTACACCAAGATCTGGCAGAGCTTTGCCGTGCTGCTGCCGGTGATGAGCGTGGGCGTGATGGGCGACCAGCGCACCTACGCGTATACCTGCGCCATCCGCGCCGTGCACTCTGAAGACGGCATGACCGCCGACTGGACGCCGCTGCCCTACGAGCTGCTGAAGACGCATCTCCAACCGCATCGTGAACGAGGTGCGCGGCATCAACCGCGTGGTCTACGACGTGACGTCGAAGCCGCCCGGCACGATCGAGTGGGAGTGAGTGACTGGCCGCACGGGCGGGCGCGGCCTTCGGCCGCATTCGGTCCGCATCGGTGCGACTCCATCAACTTTGCGTGCTTGCCAGCCTGAAAGGAATCCGGACCTGGGGCACCGCAGTCTTGCGCGTATTCCACCTTCGCGGAGCTAGGATGGGGCACCCGTTGTCGTGTGGTAGATTCCACCGCTCGCGACGAAAGGCAAGGACGTCGCGAGTGTGCACTTCCACGGACGACGACCTGTCCGCGAGCGACCTCCGCGCAGGGTGACAGGTCTCTCCTGTTCGGCACGATTCTACGAACTGTCAGGGCACCTACCGCCCGCTCTGCGCGGCCTTGGCGAAGTGGAAGATGCAGTTGACCTCGATGCGTGGCTGGGTCGGCCTTTACGTCGTAGGTGGTGATGACGGTTTGCATCCATTTCGACAGGGATTGGTCCTGCTTTTGCGCGCGCGCCGCGAAGCTTGAGACGTAGCTTTCGTCGAATGCGTCGCCGGGCGCCATCTTCCAGAGGCGCGTGAGTTTGGCGGCCATGGCATCGGGGGCGCCGTCGAACTTGAACCGCGGCCATGCCGATAGAGCGGCCCGGGAGCGATATCGAGGCTGTAATTCACGATGTGCGTGGCTTCGTTGAAGGAGGGGTGCGAGACGATGGAGCAATCGAGATAGCCCCTGGCATGATAGGCGTCGCGGACGGCCAGGAGAAACAGATCGAGCGGCCTTCCCGAACCGGCCGGGTATTTGGACAAGATCTTCTCAACCTCTGCGCGCGGGACAGCGCGTCGGCCGGATAGTTGATCGAGCCGAGCTTGTAGACTCCGCCTTCCCTGATCGTGACCGAATAGGGAATATCGACGGCTTGATCCGAGACGATGGGAGGATCGATCTGGGTCACATCGACTTGGACGGCCGCATAACCCTGGTCCTGGTAGAGATCCTCGAAGGCGTGCTGAAGACCGATTGCGGAGTTCTCCGTATCGAACGCGTTTCCGGTCTGGCCGGCTGACAAGAGCATTGGCCTTGGCCTGCATGGCGGCCGAAACGCCGGAAAGCTGGATGGGGCCGATGCGCACCGCCGGCGAGGTGACCGTGAAGTTCATGGCCGTGATTTTTTGCGGGCCCAGGCCGCTGGTGAGAGCGGCTTTCACCGTTGCCTTGACGCCCTGGGCCGCCAGCATTTCTTCGAACGTCTGGCGGATTCCTTCGAGCATGGAGCCATTGGCGGGCAAGAGGCCGTGATAGAGCGGGAAGCGCTCGTGAAGCTTGTCGTCGAGTTCTTTGCCCGGCTTGAGCGGCAGATTGTCCAGGTGCATGGGGAAGAGCTGGCTGGAGGGCGTCAAAGAGAAGAGCAGCCCCTTGCTGTCGTTGCTGAACTTGACCACCGCGAAGAGGCCCGTATCGTTGAGTTGCTTGGCGTGAGCTTTCACGTCGTTGGAGTTCAGGCGCGCGCCCGGTTTCAGGCCGGCAGCCGCGAGCAACTCCTCTTGCGTGTATTGGGGCGCGCCTTGAAAGCGGATCGCCTTGGGCGGAACCTTCTTTTGCGCGAGCGATGGAAGAGAGCAGAGAAGAAGAGAGCGGCAATCAGTGCAGCCGGTTTGTTCATGTTGCGCCAAGATTAGCAAACCGCGGGCGGTGCGGCCAGCGTTATTCTCTGCCGGTTCAAAAGGATTTGACGTTCTCTCAAAGGAGCGCCGGTCCGGCGCGCCGCCTTGGCGCCTGTCGCGCGCGTCTGCGCCGGACCCTTTGCGCAACACCAACGCGCAGACAGGCAGGCGCATCTGCCGGCGCCTTCGTGCTGAAGCAGCGCAGGGCGAGCCAGCTGGCCACCCTGAGTTAAATACGGAAGATCGACACGAAAGTGGCAGAGACGGAAGAATCTGTCATAATAGAAGTGGGGTATCTGACTATGACAGAAACGGTGGTTTTGGGAGATAGTGGCAGAATTGTCCTTCCCGCGGCAATTCGCAAAGAATTTGGCCTGGAACCTGGCGAGCGGCTGACCGTGATCAGCGGAGACGGCGAGATTCGGATTCTGAACCGAAGGATGGCTTTGCGGAGCATCCGTGCCGGAATTGTCAAGAACCGCGGCAGCTTAAAGGGTATCCTCGACGATTTTCTTGCCGAAAGACATGAGGAAGCGGCCCGTGAAGCCCGCCAGTAATGTGGTTCTCGATTCGTCAGCGGTACTGGCCCTGGTTTTGAAAGAGCGGGGCGGTAACAGGGTCGATGCGCTGCTCGCAATGGCCGAATCGGGCGAGGACGTCCACGTCGCGATCAGCTCTGTGAATTGGTGCGAGATTCTTACGCGTTTACACCGGGAGAACCCATCCATGACGACGCAAGAGATGGACGCGCTTCTTGCCGGAATTGAGCTGGTTCCGTTTGGGAAGGCGGAAGCGGAGCTCGCTGCCGGCTACTCACGATCTTACTCAGAGCTTTCCTTGGGCGATCGGGCATGTCTCGCTCTCGCATCGACCCGCAAGGCCGCTGCTTGGACCACGGACAAGATCAGCACGCGCGTGCAGGCCGGAGTGCCGATTGAGGTCCTGCGCTAGGGCCTGTTAACACTACCTGGGATGGCGGCGACGGGAGCCGATTTTCCCCAGGTCGCGGAGCGCGGAGCGAACTGTAGCCGGCCTACTGGAGCGACAAGCGACAAAGAGATGGGGAAAATTGGCCCCGTCCCTTCGGGTTGCGGCGAAAAACCGCTCATACTTCGTTGTCGTCCTAGGCGGTGGACCCGCCACAGCCGTCGTCCTCCGCCTCGTCTGAGCGGTTTTTCGCTCGCAACGCCATCCACCCCAGGTAGTGTTAACAGGCCCTAATTGCAGGGAGGCCCCGGAGCCGCGAATGACTCGCCGTCGTGCAGCGGGCGGAGCGCGGCGATCTGGCAGCTGAGCGCATCGGGGCGGCCGAACTGCCCGGTGCTGATAACATGGGAGTGAGGTTAGAGAGCTGGATCTATGGCAGATTCGCGGCCAACTCGGAAGGCCGAGAAATGACGCCGTTTCGCATCGAGCCGAATTTCACGGCGCGGGTTTGGGGATTCCGCGATCTGCGCCCCTGGTATGACCGCGTGGCCGAGGGCGATCCCATCGGCGAGGTGTGGCTGACGGGCGACGATTGCCTGGTCGCGACCGGGCCGCACGCGGGCAAGCGGCTGGGCGCGCTGTTCAGCGAGGAGCACGAGGCGCTGCTGGGCGCCGATGCGCCGGCGCCGGACTCGCCGCTGCTGATCAAGACGATTTTCGCGCGGGAAAAGCTGAGCGTGCAGGTGCATCCCGACGACAAGATGGCGCAGAAATACGGCGAGCCGCGCGGCAAGACGGAGTGCTGGTACGCGCTGGCGGCCGAGCCGGGAGCGAAGGTTGCGGTCGGGGTCAAGCCGGGCACGACGCTGGGCGAAATCGAGGAAGGAATTCGCGCGGGAACGCTCGAGGCGAGCCTGAACATGCTGCCGGTGGCGGCCGGAGACATGATTTTTGTCGATGCCGGGACGGTGCACTCCATCTGGCCGGGATCGATTCTGCTGGAGACGCAGCAGAACTGCGACCTGACCTACCGCATGTACGACTACGGACGCGCGCGCGAGCTGCACATTGAGAAATCGCTCGAAGCGACGAAGCTGACGACGCGCGCGGGAAAGGTGGCTCCGCGCCGAGCTCGCCGACCGCACGGTGCTGATCGATGTGGAGTACTTTCGCATGGAGCGAATTCCCGTGAGCGGCAGCCGGACGAGCGAAAGCCTGCGCGGCGCAGGCGGGAAGCGCGGGCTGGCCTATCTGTTTGCGGCTGCGGGAGCGGGGCGGCTGGCGGGTGAGGGATTCGAGCCGGTCGATCTGCCGCCGCGCGGCATTGTGGCGGTGCCTGCGGCTTCGCCGGAGTTTGTGCTGGAAGACGCGAGCGGCGCGGGCGAGCAGCTCGAACTGATCCGCATTACGCCGAACTGGCCGGCAGCAACGGCGTGACTGCGCGGGCGAGGCGGAATTGCTCTGCATTGGCGCTGCCCGCGAACTTTTTGCACAATCTTTAGCTTTGCAACCCGGCCATTCAGGCAGAATCTAAGGTGATATGAACTTTCGACTGGCAGTTTCCTCCGATCTTCGCGGGGCCGTGGATGCGGCCGCCGCCGACTGGCAAGCCAACAACAAAGTCGAGCGCTTCTGGCAGAAGGACCCGTCGCTATGGACTCGCGACGGCGAGGAGAAGTGGATGGGCTGGATCGACATTGTCGAGCGGCAGCAGAAGGATCTGGCATCGCTTCGCGGAGCTGGGCGGCGACGTGAAGAGCGCCGACTTCCAATCGGCTCTGCTGCTGGGCATGGGCGGCTCGAGCCTGTGCCCCGAGGTGCTGGCCAAGACCTTCGGGCCGCAGCCGGGATTCCCGGAGCTGCACATCGTCGACTCCACCGACCCGGCGCAGGTGAAGGCCGCCTGCGACGCAGTGGACCTGGGCGAGACGCTGGTGATCGTGGCGAGCAAATCCGGTTCCACGCTCGAGCCGAATATCCTGAAGCAGTTTTTCTTCGAGGAGATGCGGCGCGCGGTGGGCGCCGAGGAGGCGGGCAGCCATTTTATGGCCATCACCGACCCCGGCTCGAAGATGGAGCAGGTGGCGAAAGACGGACGGCTTCCGGCGCATCTTCTATGGCGATCCGCAGATCGGCGGGCGCTACTCGGCGCTGTCGAACTTCGGCGTGGTGGCGGCGACCGTGGCGGGCCTGGATGTGGGCAAGCTGCTGGCCGAGGCGGCCAAGGCAGTGGCCGCGGCAAAGCTGCCCGTGGCGGACAATCCCGGCGTGCAGCTTGGCCTGCTGCTGGGCACGGCGGCCAACGCCGGACGCGACAAGATCACCATCTTCACTTCGCCGGAGATCTACGATCTGGGCGCGTGGCTGGAGCAACTGATCGCCGAATCGACCGGCAAGCAGGGGAAGGGAATTACGCCGGTGGACCGCGAGGCGATCGGGCCGCCGAGCGTGTATGGCAAGGACCGCGTGTTTGCGTACGTGCGGCTGAAGGGCACGGCCGACGTGGGCGCACAATCGGATCTCGATGCGAAGGTTGCGGCACTCGAAGCGGCCGGCCATCCGGTGGTGTATTTCGAGATTGCGGACCTCTACGAAATCTTCGGGCAGTTCTTCACCTGGGAGATTGCGACAGCGGTTGCAGGCTCGGTGATGGGCATCAATCCCTTCAACCAGCCGGACGTGGAAGCGGCGAAGATAGAGACGCGCGCGCTGACGACCGAGTACGAGAAGAGCGGCAAACTACCGGAGCGCAAGCCGTTCCTGGTGGACGAGGGAATTGCACTCTACGCAACAGACGCCTACGCCGCGAAGCTGAAGGCTGGCGCGCCAAGCGCAACGCTGGCCGGAATTCTGCGCGCGCATCTCGATCAACTTCGCGCCGGCGACTATTTTGCCACCGTTGCGTTCCTGCCCATGTTTGCGGAGCACGAGGCGGCGATTCAGGGATTCCGGCACAAGGTGCGCGACCGGAAGCGCGTGGCCACATGCCTCGGCTTTGGGCCGCGCTTTCTGCACTCCACCGGGCAGGACTACAAGGGCGGCCCGAATACGGGAGTGTTCCTGCAGATCACCGAGCGCCCATGCCGAGGATCTGGACATTCCCGGCCAGAAGTACAGCTTTGGCGTGGTGATCGATGCGCAGGCGGCGGGCGATCTGGCGGTGCTGGAGTCGCGCGGACGCCGGGCGCTTCGGGCTCACCTTGGGGCCGACGTGGCCGCCGGGCTGAAGACGCTGAGCGCGGCGGTGAGCGCGGCACTGGGCTAGACCGCCGTTCAGGAAACTTTTTCGCGGAGGCAGGGTTTAACCGGTTAACAGGCTCAGGCGAGGCTCGTCTAACGGTTTGAGCCGGAGGAACGAGTTCGGAAGCGTCATTCGCCGCGGCGTGATTGTTGACCGCCGGGGAATGACGGGGGATACAGAGGAGAGATGACGATGAATCGACCTTGATGAAGAAAATGAGCACACAGCTCATGGCATGGATCGGGGATGGCCGTGCTGTGCGCCGTGGTCGCGCTGGCGCAGGATGCGGGCGCGGCGGCGCAATCGCAAGGTCAGCCGGCGGCGCAACAGGGGCAGCGCACGGATGGACAGATTGAGATGGACGTGGTGCACGCGCTCGACGCTTCGGCGGCGCTGAAGAACGACTTGATTACCGCGGCCACCATCCAGGGCGAGGTCACGCTTTCAGGAACGGTTTCGAGCGATGCGTCAAAGCAGTTGGCCGAGTCGATTGCCGCGCATGTGGATGGCGTGACCAAGGTGCACAACAATCTGCAGATCGGCAATCCGGGCCAGGATGCGCAGGACCTGCAGCCGGCGCCCGACACTGGAGGAGATGCCCGATGCCGACCAGTCGCAGGCGCAAAAGAAAATGGCGGGCTTGCCGCCGCCGGGCCCTGCTCCGGAAGCGAATCCGCAAGAATCAAGGCCCGCCTCCAGGCGCGGCGACCAATCCGCAACAGCCGGCGTATCCGCAGCAAGGCGGCTATCCGCCGCCTCCGCCGGCACGGCCGCAGTACCAGAGTCCGCAGTACTTCGCAATATCCGCCTACCCGCAGTACCGGCCCGCGCCTCAGGCGCCTCCGTATCAGCCCGCCAGAGGGCCTGTGACCATTCCCGCGGGAACGCTGCTGCAGGTGCGGACCAGCGAGCCGGTGGATAGCAAGAGGGCCAAGGACGGCGAGCCGGTGCAGTTCACGGTGATTCAGGACGTGGCCGTGGGCGGCGTTCTGGCCATTCCGCGCGGCGCCACCGTGCACGGCGTGGTGACGGAGGCGAAGAATGTCGGCTCAGGCAAATTGGCCGGCAGCTCCGCGCTGGCGCTGACGCTCACTTCGCTCGATCTGGGCGGACGAAGCTACCCGCTGAACACCGATCAGTTCAAGGTGAAGGGCCCGAATAAGGCGGGCCAGACGGTGGGCAATGCGGTGGGCGGCGGCCTGATCGGCACCATCATCGGCTGCGCGGTGGGCCGCGGCGCAGGATGCGCCATCGGCGCCGGGGCCGGCGTGGCCGCGGGCACAGCCGCTTCGGCTGCTTCGCCGGGACCACGCGTGTGGATTCCTGCCGAGGCGCTGGTGACGTTCCACATCAATGCGCCGATCACGGTTGCGCCGGTGAGCCCGCAAGAAGCGGCGCGACTGGCGGAGGGACTGTATCCCGGCGGGCCGAGCCTCTACCGACGCGGACCGTACGGGCCGGGCTACTACGCCGGCTACGGTTATCCCGCCTACCCCTACGGATACCCGCCGGTTTACTACCGGCCGTACTACCTGGTCGGTGG
This sequence comes from uncultured Acidobacteriaceae bacterium, assembly GCA_963835895.1. Classification (GTDB taxonomy): domain Bacteria; phylum Acidobacteriota; class Terriglobia; order Terriglobales; family Acidobacteriaceae; genus Telmatobacter. The sequence goes on from CAWIHC010000005.1 coordinate 42,312, forward strand.
GGCGTACTACTGGCGGTAAGAACAGGGAATAGTAAGTAGGGAGTAGGGAATGGGAACGGGCATCCGCCGCGGCGGATGCCCGTTCTGCGTTGGCGCAAATCGATCGTCAGCTCGCGCGCGGCGGGCGATCCACTATAATGGCAGAGTCGTATCGAGCGAGAATTGCGCATCCGCAGGCGCGCCGCGCACGCAGCAGATTCTGTGCTGCCGCCCGCCGGTTCAGCCTGCCCGCGCTCAGAGAGTTGAAGGTTGAAGTCCATCCATGATTCGTTTCCTGCAAACAGACAATCGCATCGTCAAGGCGCTGATCGTGGTCGTCATCGGCGCCGCCTCCGTCACCATGGTGCTGTACCTGATCCCCGGCCTCAGCGGCATGGGCGCTTCGTCGCCCGACACGTACGCCGTCGTTTATCCGCACTGGTATAGCCGGATCTTCTCCTCCGGCGACACCATCAGCCAGGCGCACGTGGAAGCAGGTCACCGAGAACCAGCTGCGGCAGCGCGATCCGCAGTACGCCAGCAATCCCATGATCGTGCAGATCTTCGAGCAGCAGGTGGGCCAGCAACTGGTGCAGCAGCAGGTGATGCTCGCAGGAGGCGCACAAGCTGGGCATCTACGCCACCGACGACGACGTGCGCAAGTATCTGCGCACCGGCCCCACGGGCGAGGTTCTCTACCCCGACGGCAAGTTACATCGGCGACGATGCCTACAGGCAGTTGATCGACGACCGGCTGCACGAGTCGGTGACGGATTTTGAGAGACGAGATCAAGGACGAGATCACGATCCAGCGGCTGCAGGCTTTTATCACCGGCGGGGTCACGGTGAGCGATCAGGAGGTCCGCGAGACCTATCGCAAAGCAGAACATCAAGATCAAGTTCGACTACGCGGTGATCTCGTCCGACGACCTGCGCAAGACCATCAACCCCTCGGACAGCGAACTGGAGGCGTTCTTCAAGAAGAATGCCGCGCGCTACGCCCAGGCGGTGCCGGAGGAGCGCAAGATCACTTACTTCGCGTTCACCGAGAGCCAGATTCCCGGCGGCGTTCCGCCGCCGAGCCAGCAGGCCGTTCAGCAGTATTACAACGAGCACGTGAGCGATTATTCGGTGCCGGAGCAGGCCAAGTCGCGCCACATTCTCATCAGCGTGCCGCCGAACGCCGACGCCAAGACCGATGCCGCGGCCAAGGCCAAGGCGGAGATGATTCTGAAGCAGCTGCAGGCGGGCGGAAGCTGGACCGACCTGGCCAAGAAGTACTCCGACGATCCGGGCAGCAAGGACACGGGCGGCGAGCTGGGCTTTGCGCAGCGCGGCAAGATGGTGCCGGAGTTCGACAACGCGATCTTCACGCAGAAGATCGGCGACATTGCGATCGTGAAGAGCAACTTCGGCTACCACATTGTGCAGGTGGAGGAGCGGCAGACGGCGCATACGCAGCCGCTGAGCGAAGTGCAGGCGAGCATTGTTGCGGCGCTGACGCGGCAGGCCGAGACGGCGGCGCAGGACAATTATGCGCAGCAACTGACCAGCGAGGCGATCAAGAACGGCCTGGAAAAGACGGCCGCGGCGCACCATCTGGATGTGGTGACGACGCAGCCGGTGGCGCACGACGGCGTGATTGCCGCGCTGCCCGACAGCGCGCAGATTCTGGCCAAGGCCTTTGAAGCCAAGCAGGGCGACCCGCCGCAATCGGCGCCCACGGGCGAGGGCTATGCCATCTTCCAGGTGACGGGCATCGTCCCGGCGCACGCGCCCATCGTTTGCCGACTGGAAGACCCACGTGCTCGACGACTACCGCGACGAGCAGCTTCCTGCGCTGCTGAGCCAGAAGACAAAGGACGCTGGCCGACAAGGCGAAGGCGATGAACGATCTGGCCAAGGCCGCCAAGGCCGTGGGCGCGACGGTGAAGACCAGCGACCTGGTGGGCGAAAGCGGGCAGGTGCCCGATTTTGGCGAAGTGGGCCAGGTGGCGCCGCAGCTCTTCGACATGAATGTGGGCGCGATCAGCGGGCCCATCAACGCCGGCCGCACCGGCGTGGTGGCGAAGATTGTCGACAAGCAGGAGCCGACCGCCTGACGAGATCGCGAAGAACTTCGACCAGACGCGGGATGAGCTTCTGGACCAACGCCGCAACGAGGCCTTCAGCGTCTTCATGAGCGGGGTGTGGAACGACTACAAGAAGCACAACCTGATCCGCATCAACGCCAAGGCGCAGGGGCAGCAGGCGCCGGGCATGTAGACGCAAAATCTTTTTGAGACAAAAGGCCCGCAGCCATTGGTTGCGGGCCGTTTTATTTGTGCACGCAGCGGCAGTCAGCGCAGGCCGGTCGTTGCGACGGGCAATCCGGTTGCAGGCCAACGATCGGGTTGGGCGTCGAGATTCGGCGCAATCGATCCGCCCGGAAACGAAGCCGGCGCCACCGTCACATTCCATCCGTCGACAACGATCAGCGCGTCTTCGCCTTTGAAGTCGCTCGCTGCGGCCTCGATGTCGATGGTCTTGGTTTCGCCGGGAACGAGCGAGACGTAATTGTCGCTGTAGAAGACCGGCAGAATTCGCTCGCCGGACTTTCTGCGCAGTTGCACGTGCGCCATCAGGGCGATGCTCTGCGTGGGATTGTGCAGCGTGACTCGCAATCTGCGTTGGCCGCTCCACGTTTTCTTTCGGCATCCTCCACGTTCGCGGTCAGCGTGACCATGGGCAGTTGATTCAGAGCGGTGAGGTCGTCGGGATCGCCGGGCTGAGCGCGCCAATAGAAATTGCTCGAGAGCAATTGGCCGGCGGCGTCGCGCAGGTCGAGCTTGATGAAGTGGACGGCCGAAATCGAAGCCGGAAAATCGATCGGGCCGAGATCGGTGGCGACGTCGGGAGCGGCGGTGAGTTTGGTCTCGTGTTCATACGCGAGCGAGCCGTCGAGGTTGTAGACGGCGACGTGCGCGAGCAGATCGGCCACCGGCTCGGGCATGTTGTTGATCACCTGCACGTCGCCCGTGGCTTCGTTGAACTGGATGTGCACCAGCTCCGACGCGTGCATGACGGCGAAGTACGAAGACATCGGCTCCAGATCGTAGTGGTAGAGCTGCCACACGAAGCTGGGCTGCGCCGGGATTGCTCATCCAGGTGATGACGGCCGTGGTGGGATGGAAGAGCTGCGCGTTGCGGCCCTCGTACATGGCGCGGAAGGCCTCGTAGTTCGCCAGCTGCGCCTTGCGCACAAAGTCGGCGAGGTTGGCGATCGTTGCCGTAGCGCCCGGCGAGGATGACGCGGGTAGAGATCGCCGTGCTGGTTGCCTTTGGCCAAGTCGTGCGCGGCCCAATCGTCGTCGATCGTCTCCCAATCTTTTTGGGGCATCATGCCGTGGATGGATTCGAGCGTGGGCACGGAGACGCTGCCGGTTTCGGTCTTGAAGTAGTCGTCGGTGACGGTGTAAAACTCGCGCGGCGCGCGCCAGTAGTACGGCCCGTGCGAGCGCACGCCGGCGCCGTCGGTGGAACTGGGCTGATAGCGGCGCGTGGGCTCGAGCTCGGCGAGCACGCTTGCGCAGAGCCGCGTCGATCTCCGGCGGCGGATAGCCCTCGTTGCGCGCGCACCACAGGACGATCGAAGGATGGTTGCGGAAGCGCAGAACCTTGTCGCGCACATTGGCGATGTAGGTGGCGAATGTCGGTGGGATCGGGGCCGTCGAGCGGATTGGGCTGGAAGAACTCGTCCCACACCAGGATGCCGTACTTGTCGCAGAGCTCGTAGAAATCCTCGCCGGTGCTCTGGCCCACCCAGTTGCGAATCAGGTTCAGGTTGGCCAGCTTGTGCAGGCGAATTTCGGCGTCGAGCCGCTCGCGCGGAATGCGCTTCATGGCCTCGTCGAGGCCCCAGTCGCCGCCGCGAATGAAGATGGGCACGCCGTTGACGGAGATGGTCAGCGTGTCAGTGCCGGGAACAGAGTAGCTGATCTTGCGGACGCCGAAGTCGACGTCCTCGCGCGTCGGAGATGGTTTGGCCCGTCCTGAATTCGAGATGCAGCTGGTAAATCTCCTGCGCGCCGTAGCCGTTGGGCCACCACAGGCGCGGATGGTCGATGTGCAGCGCGGGCGTGTTCTTCGCGTCGAACGTGATTTGCTGCGTGCTGTGCGGCGCGAGCTCGACCTGGCGCTCGAAGACGATGTTCTCGATGGTGCCGCGGACGACGCCCGTCGACCGGCTTGTCGCTCACGTTCTCGACGGTCGTCTGCACGGTGACGTCGGACGAATCGGTTTTCGGCAGCGGCAGATCGGTGGTGACCAGCGGATCCTTCACGACCACCGGCCCTGTGGCCGAGAGAAACACCTTTTGCCAGATGCCGGTGTCGCGATCGCGCACGGCATCGAGCCAGTCCCAGCCGATGGTGGAGAGAAACGTGGGCCCGTCGATGAGCGGTGATGCCGCCGTTCTGGCCGACGCCGTCGCGCAGGGTGTGCTCGTGGGGAACGCCGGGATGCGGCTGCGGCGTGACCAGCACGGCCACCACGGCCGGCTGGCCCGGCTTCACTTGCGCGGTGATGTCGAAGATGCCGCGGATAAATGCGCCGCGCATGGTGCCCACCTGCGCGCCGTTCACCCAGACCTCGGCGGAGTAGTTGATGCCGTCGAAGTTCAGCCAGACGTGGCGATTCCTGTAGGCGCTGGGGACGCGAACGACGGTCCGGTACCAATACGAGGTGTGGACGAGGCTTTCGGGAATGATCTCGGGGCGGTCGTTCTCGCCGTAGAGCGGCTCGGGATAGACGTGATCGTTGACCAGCGTGGTGAGCACGGTGCCGGGAACCGTGGCCGCGTACCAGCCGCTGGTGTCGAAGCCCGCAGACGAGACCTGCGCGCCGGGTTGCGGAACTTTGGCGACATCCTGCAACTGCCAGCCGCAGCCGAGCGTCAAGGGCTGCGGAGGCGCGGCGGCCGCGATGCGGCTGGGGCGCGAGGACGGCGAGGATGGAAACGAAAGCGGAAATGCAAAGGCAAATAGGCGAGAGACAGGTCTTCAAAGGAGGGCTCCCTTAACGTTTGAGTTCCGGCACGGCTCTACTCGGGTGCACGCCTAACAGTGTCTCAAATGTGGCCTACTCCCGGGGGACCGCGATCCATCCGGTAAGATCGGCATCATGGAGTTCCAGCGATCCTCCGGAGTCTTGCTGCACGTGAGCTCGTTGCCTTCGTATGGAGGCATCGGCGACCTGGGCCCAGCCGCGCACGAGTTTGTCGGTTTTCTGGCGCGCGCCAAGCAGCACGTCTGGCAGGTTCTGCCGCTGTGCCCCACTGGATATGGCAACTCGCCCTATGCGGGCTCGTCGGCCTTCGCGGGCAATCCATCGCTCATCAGCCTGGAGTTTCTCGCCGACTGGGGCTGGATCGAGGGCGAGCGCATCGCGGGGCTAGCCGGCCGCTCCGGCGCAGTCGATTTTGACGAGGTGGAAGCGCGGAAGCTGCCGCTGCTCCACGAGGCTGCGGGGAATTTTCTCGATCGCGGGCTGGACGACGACGCGCTCGCCGAGCAGTGGGCCGATTTTGAGGAGTTTTGCCGCGATGAGGCTGCGTGGCTCGAACGACTACGCGCTCTACGCCGTGCTGCGCCGCTAGCATTCAAACCGGCGCGTGGACCGAGTGGCCCGAGCCGCTGCGCCGCCGCGATCCGCAGGCGCTGGCGCAGGCCGAAGCGGAACACGGGCGCGCGGTGGCCATCGAGCGGGTGCTGCAGTTTGCCTTCGCCCAGCAGTGGGACCTTCTCCAAGAGGCTGCGGCGCGCAGCGCAATCCGCATCCTTGGCGACGTGGCCATCTTCGTCAACATGGATTCGGCCGACGTGTGGGTTCACCCCGGCATCTTCGAGCTCGACGAGGACCTGAAGCCCATCCGCATCGCCGGCGTGCCGCCCGACTACTTTTCTCCGACCGGCCAGCGCTGGGGCAACCCGCTTTACCGCTGGGATGTGCTGGCCGCGCCCGGCCCAAACGGACTTCGATTCGGCTGGTGGATCGACCGCATCCGCCGCGCCGTGGAGCTCTACGACATCGTGCGCCTCGATCACTTCCGCGGCTTCGAGGCCTACTGGGCGATTCCCGCCGAGGAAGAGACCGCCGTCAAAGGCGAGTGGATCAAGGCGCCGGGGCTGGAGCTGTTTCGCGCGCTGGAAGCGGCGCTGGGACCGCTGCCGCTGGTGGCCGAGGACCTGGGCGTGATTACACCGGAAGTCGACGCGCTGCGCCTGGAGCTGGGCATGCCGGGCATGAAGGTGTTGCAGTTCGGCTTCAGCGACAAGGGCGCGCATACGCATCTGCCGCACCAGTTCACGCCCGGCACCGTGGCCTACACCGGCACGCACGACAACGACACGACGCAGGGCTGGTGGAATTCGGCGAGCAAGGCGGAGCGCGCGGCCGTCGAGGCGCTGGTTGGTCCGGTGGCCGGCCGGCCCGCATGGCCGCTGATCCGCGCGGCCGAGGCGAGCGTGGCCGAGATGGCCATCGTTCCCGCGCAGGATCTGCTGGAGCTGGGCTCCGAGGCGCGCATGAATACGCCCGCGGTGCCGACGGGCAACTGGAGCTGGCGCGCGCCGGAAAAATGCTGGACGGACGAGTTGGCGGAGCGATTGGCGGCGCTGGCCGAGGTGACGGACCGCGACAACGATCCGCTGGGCGAGCCGGAAGAGAAGGGAAGAGGGAGTAGCCAATAGGGAGTAGAAAGCAGCGGCCGAAGAAGGAACCCCCCCGATAACTGCCAATCGCTCTGCCGCTTGATAGTCCGGGCCTACTCCCTACTGCCTACTCCCTGCCTCTAAAACGGAATATCGTCGTCGGAGATTTCAGCGGACTGCGCGAAGTCGTCCTGGCCGGCGGGCTGGCGCTGGTCCTCGTTCACGGCGGCATTCGATGCGCTCGACGAGCGGCTGTAGCCGCCCGAGGAATCGTCGCGCCCCGAAAGCAGCGAAAGATCGTTGACGATGATCTCGGTGCGGTAGCGCTTGGCCTTGGTGTCCTTGTCTTCCCAACTGCGCGTCTGAATCTTGCCTTCGATGAAGAGCTTGGAACCTTTCTTCACGTAATCGCGGACGATCTCGGCGAGGCGCTTGAAGGCGACCAGATTGTGCCACTCGGTGCGGTCCTGCCAGTTGCCCTGCGCGTCCTGAAAGCGGTCGCTGGTGGCGAGGGTGAAGTTGGCCACCATGGTGCCGCTGGCGGTGGAGCGAATCTCGGGGTCCTTGCCTACGTTGCCTAGAAGAAAGACTTTGTTCACGCTCTTGGCCATGTTCTTGCTCTCCTCGTGTCCCATTGCCGGTGCGGCGAGTCTGCCGCAAAACCGGGCTGTCGCTTCAAAAATCGCTTCGGCCATCGCAGCGAAGCGCGCGGCTTCCGCTGGTTTCCTGGCAAAATCTTAATATACCGCTGAATACTGCGTTGTGCCTGGCGGCGAATCACTCCGCTCATGCGCGGGACGTTGCCGAGGCCTCGGCGTCAACTCATCCGCCCCAGCTCGCGGAACTGGTGCGCGACGGCTTCGAGAAAGGTCTCCACGCTGGTGTCCTGCGGGAATAGCGAGGCCCGACTTGGCCGAGAGAGCCGAGGCGATGCGGCGGCCAGAGCGGCGCGCGTGGCCAGGTCCATGTCGAGGCGGCGCGCAAAGAAGCCTTCGAGCACTTCGAGGTCGGAGGCAGAGAGCTTGGCCAGCGCCGGCGCGGGCAAAACGACGCGCAGGTGCGGCGGACCACCCCACGGACCAGGACCTGTCTGTGGGGACCCCGGCGCAGGGATGGGCGACTGCGCGGCCAGCCGCGGCGCGGTAAAGGTGCGCGAGGCGCTCTCGCCCCAGTGCGGCGAATCGACCTCGCGGTCGCGGACCACGAGCGTTCCGGCAACCATGTCGCCCAGCCGCTGATTCCGCCGGCTCAGGAAGATGGCCACGATGCCCACGGCGTAAAAGCCGGGCAGATAGTCGACGAATCGAACCAGGTTGCGGGCCAGCGACTCGACAAAGTTGATGCCGCGGCCGGACTGATGGATGACGCGAATCCTGGCCACGCGCTTGCCCGGCGTGCGGCCGTTGCCGAAGGCCTCAAAGAGCGCGAAGTAGCCCCACTGCAACAGGAAGACGATGAGAAAAAAGATGCCGATGGCCCAGTTGGCCGAGACGCCGCCGAAAAAACTCAGCGCGGGGAAGATGATCGCGGCCATCAGGCCGAGAACGAGGAAGGCAAAGCCCCAGATGAGATAGTCGACGAGAATGGCGATGAAGCGGCTGCCGATTCCGGCCAGCGGCATCTCGATGGCCACGAGCTCCGGGGTTTCGATGTTAAGCTGATCTCCAATCGGCTCCATGGCGATCATTCTCTCCAATCAGTGGCTCGCAAAGCGCCGCCCTTACTGGGACCGTCTGGCGGCGCTGCTGGGCCAGGCCAGCGCAGCGGCGTGCGGCAGCTTTCGCGCGCCGAACTGCGCGAAACCGCGCTGCTCTACCGGCAGGCGGCGAGCGATCTTTCCACGCTGCGCCAGGACTCGACCGCGCGAGCTTACGCCGAGCACGTCAACCAGTTATTGGCTCGCGCCCACCATATCATCTATTCCAGCCGGCGCAAAGGCTTCCAAAAGATTTTCTATTTTCTGCGCGACGATTATCCGGCGATCGTGCAGCGGCAGATCCGCTATGTGCTGGTGTCGCTGGTGGTGTTGCTGGGCGGGGCGCCGCTGGGCTCGGTGCTCACGCTGGCGCGTCCGCAGTTCATGCGCCACATGCTGGGCCCGGCGATGGTCGACACCATCGAGCGCCACGAGATGTGGACGCAGTCGATTGTCGGCATCGAGCCGGTGGCCTCGAGCGCCATCATGACCAACAACCTGAGCGTCTGCTTTATGGCCTTTGCCGGCGGAGTCGTCTTCGGCATTGGGCCGCTGTAGTCGATGTTCTTCAACGGGATGTTGCTGGGCGTGATCGGCGTGGCCTGCGCGCAACACGGCATGGCGGTTGATTTGTGGAGCTTTGTGGCGCCGCACGGCTCGCTGGAGCTGCCCTCGATTGTCCTTGCCGGCGCTGCTGGGTTGCGCCTCGCTCACGGCGTGCTGTTTCCGGGGATCTATCGCCGGCGCGATTCCATTGCGCTGGCCGGAGTGGAGGCGACGCGACTCGTCTCCGGAATTATTCCGCTGCTGGTGATCGCCGGCTCGCTCGAAGGATTTTTTTCTCCGTCGAACGCGCCTGTCCCGCTCAAATTCGCCGTGGGCGGCTTGCTGTTCACGCTGCTGCTGGTGTGGCTGTTCCGGCCGGTAAGGGCGGTGCCTGACAACACGCGCTAAACGCAGTGCCATGCGGCCCCAATCTGCCTGTCATCCTGAACGGAGCGTAGCGAAGTGAAGGATCTGCGGTTGCCTTTCAGGATTCTATCCGGTCGAGCGCTCGTCGATAATCGGCAGGCTCATACTCATACCAGTCGCGGCTGAGGTCGATCCAGCCCGGGTTTGAAGATTCAATCAGAGCGATCTTCTTTGAGCGCCTCCATCCCTTGAGCTCCTTCTCGCGTGCAATGGCTCGTTGCACGTCCTGATACCGCTCAAACCAGACGAGACGATCGCAGTTGTAGCGCGCGGTGAAGCCGTCGTGTTCCTTCCATTTGTGCTGGAAAACGCGTTTGTGCAGGTCCCCGGTCACTCCGATGTAGAGAGTGTGGCTGCGGCTGGCCATGACGTAAGCGAAGTAGGAGCCCTCGTGCATTCAGTGATCATAGGCTGAAATGCCGGAATGGAATGTGACGAGGATCAACCGCAGATCCCTCACTCCGTTCGGGATGACAACTCCCTTCTGGGACCCTGGTCCCGCTGTCATCCTGAGGAGCGCAGCTAGACGAAAGCCTGCCCTGAGCGAGGCCCCCGTCACGGGCCGAATCGAACCAAAACCCTGTCATCCTGAAAGGAGCGTAGCGAAGCGAAGGATCTGCGGTTGCTTCAAGAAAACTTCGTCACGCCCAGATCCCGATTACTGCCGCGCCGCCGATTTTTCATCCGGCAGCTTTGGATCATCCACGCCTCCATCCCTCCCACGCGCTGTCATCCTGAGGAGCGCAGCGACGAAGGATCTGCGGTTGCTTCAAGAAAAGCTTCGCTGCGCCCCAAATTCCAATGACTTCCGGATTGCCGGCCAACCACCCACAACCCCATCCCCGGACACTGCGGCGTTTACCATTACTTATCAAACGGGTTCAGCCGCCCGCGTCAGGATCTACGAATACGCCAGTGACCAAATACTCGAAGTACGGAATCAGAAGATGCCGCAATTCGTAGAAGTCATCGGCCAAAAATTGCGGCCTGACTTCCGCGCCGAAGCGATTATTCGGGTGAATGGCACGAATTCGGTTCTCATAATCCTCTTCGAAAAACTTTTCCCATGGCGTCTCGAAACCAATTACGGAGTCGAGATAGACAGACGCATCCTTAGATGTTGGGTTTTGAACTCCTGATTCTCTTAACTTACAGAGTGTCAAGCTGTGTGCAGCATCGAGCGCGATCCAAAGGTATATGCAAGCGGCATCAGCGAATTCCCCGTGCGTCCAAGCCATCTGAGCCTTAAGAAGTGCTCCGACACCTCGAAGTAGAACGGCATCCGCTAATTGCAGGCGCGCCATGCAATCCAAAACCTTTTCTTTTATCTCGCCGAAGTCGTAGGTTTCATATGGCTGGCCGCCGTTTTTGGGTGGCGTGTGAACCGTAGCGGCTGGCCGGCCATGACTCTTCTGATCCTCGATGCGCCCTAACAGGTGATGACGGCACTCTGCGATGCAATCCGCATTTAAAGGTTCTCGCTTTTCAGCTTCAAGCTCGACTCCACTGAAGGGATATGGGTAACCCGCTCCAGACAAGAGGAGGCCCCCGAAGAGTGGGATGTCTAACGGGGAAAGCGAGTCGACTTCAGAAAAGCCCCAGTCTTCTTCAAGAATTCGAACAATCGAAAAGGAGAGGTCGCTGCTCACGATAAGCGCCGCATCGTCAGAAATAATGCTGTCACAAGGGTAAGTTCCCAGAGGGGACATTAGCCTCACGCGAAAACCGAGGCTTACTGGCTTATATGAAGGCTTCACTGCTTGTCCTATCTTCCGGTTTTCGGCAGTCAATGGACGCACGAGTCATATGTTGAACCTGCTTATAGAAATGCGATAAGTACGTTGAGGAGGCCAAGAAATTGACGGAACCCTGGTCCAGAGAATAAATCAGTACCCGCAAGTCGGCTTACGGTGAGTGAACCGCTGCGCCCGGATCACCAGCAATCGTGAGATTGCCCCAACCCCTCCCCGCCATCCGCAGAAAGAATCGGATCGCGATGTCAAGGCCTCGTCCGGCACTTTCTCTATGCAAGCCTTTGAAAATAAGGCCAAAATAATGTCTGCCAAGTTTGCCGATCATTTCCCACCTCTGGCGCATAATCATTTCAAAATGCATCGACCTCGGGTTTCTTGAGAGCTGAGAGGCTTTTCAACAAACCCTGTGCGGAAGGAGCTTGGTAAAAACCCCTTTGTTTTCGGGATTTTGCCTCGAACAGTAAGAAAAAATAAGATTTTGCCGCGATCGCTCGGCGCAAACACTTTTTCGCCAGGATCTTGCACAGAATCATTGGGGGTGGGAGGGGGGTGGGCGTGGGGTACTAAAAGGGTAAACAGGTCGCCCGGCGCCGCTCCCTGCACGGGAATTGCCGGCTACACCATGGCCCGTTCCTTCACCTTCAAATACTGATTTAGCACGGCAGAGGTGAGCTGCGCGGGATCAAGGTCGAGGGTGAGCGCGCCTTGGTCACGGAGACGTGCCAGGAGCAGTTCGCGGCGCGTGGTCAGTTCCTGCGCGGCCGAGGCGCGGAACATTTCTTCGACATTTCTGGGCCGGGCGTTGGCGATGGCCGCCACGTCGGGCTGGGCCATGGCGACAAAGAGTAGCACGTGGCGATGCAGCAACTGCATGGCGCCGTCGATGACCTCCGGTCGCATGGCGGTTTCGGCCAGGTCGGTGATCCACAAGATGAGCGCCCGGCGCGGCTGCCAGCGATTGAGAGTCGCTGTGGCGCGGAGGTGATCGGCTTCGCTCGATTCAGCGCGCACTTGCGCGAGGGCTTCGACAATTTGCCGCAGATGCGCGTGGCCGCGGCCGGGAAGAACGCGCTGCTGCACATGCTGTCCGTAGACAAGCAGGCCGACGCGATCGCCGGAAAATAGCGCCAGTTGCGCCAGAGCGACGGCGGTGGAGCAGGCGTAGTCGAGTTTGGAGTGGCCGCGCCGTTCCTCGTTCCCAGCGTTGTCGAGAATTCTGCCGCGCAGCAGCCTGCCGGCATCGAGAACGATCCACACTGCCTGGCTGCGCTCAGTCTGGTAGCGGCGCGTGATCAACTGGCCGCGCCGCGCGGTGGCCGTCCAGCACACGTCGCGCAGATCGTCGCCCTCGAGATACTCGCGCAGGCTCTCGAAGTCGCGGCCCAGTCCGCGCTCGCGCGTCCGGCGAAGCTGCAGATCGATCTGGCGGCCGCGGGCAAGAAAGATCTCCTGATCCTCGCCCTGGCGCAGCGCGGGATAGACGCGCACCGGCTGCTCGAGCGGCGCCATGGCCCAGCGCTCCACGAGGCCGAAGCGCAGAGGCATAGCGAATGTAGACCGCTCCGGCGCGGACATCGCCGCGCTCGCGCGGCTCGATTTTGTAGCGCAGCGTTGCGCAGACGCGGGGAAAGACGCGCGAGATTGCGCGTGGCCGGCGCGGCGACCAGCGCGTCCGGCAGATCGTCTAGCAGGCAGCACTCGAGCGTAATTTCGCGGCCGTGCTCAACGGCGAGCTCGATCTCGGTTTCGCTGTCGAGAGCGGGCGCGTTGCTCCAGGAGCGCTCGATGGTGATTTGCTGCGCGGCCGGCAATCGCGAGTCCGTCGAGAATGGCAGCGAGCAGAACCAGCGCATCCCACTCGATCATGCCCAGTCCCCATGACGCGTGGAAGAATCCCGGCAGCGCGAGCAGCAGACCCGCGGCCAGCAGCCAGATGGCGCGCGGCGTGAGGCCAAAGGCGAGGCGGCCGCGCGGGACGGCAGGCGGCGCGCACCGGCTCGGGATGGAGGGACGAAGAGATCATCCGCGCGGCACCGCAACCGCCGCGACCACATCGTTGAGCACGCGATCGGCGTCGAAGCCCTCCAGCTCGGCCTCGGGCTTGAGCAGGATGCGATGGCGCAGGGCGGGCAGCACGGCGCGCTTCACGTCGTCGGGGATGATGTAGTCGCGGTCCTCGAAGGCGGCGAAGGCCTGCGCCACGCGCAGCAGGCAGATGGCCGCGCGCGGGCTTGCGCCCAGCGCCAGCATGGGCCACTCGCGCGTGCGGCGGACAAGATCGAGAATGTAGCCGTAGAGATCGTGCTCGACGCGGATCGCGCGAATCTCGTTGCGCGCGGCGGCGAGAAGCTCCGCGGCGAGCGGCTGGATCTTTGCGTCGTCGAGCAGGTTTGCGCTGCTCGTTCCGTGATGCCGCTCGAGCATCTGCCGCTCTTCGTCAGGCGCGGGATAGCTCACCTTGATCTTGAGCAGAAAGCGGTCGAGCTGCGCCTCGGGCAGCGGATACGTGCCCTCAAAGTCGATGGGATTCTCGGTGGCGAAGACGGTGAACCAGGCGGGCAGCGGGCGCGCGACGCCGTCGCTCGTCACCTGGCGCTCTTCCATGCATTCGAGCAGCGCGGCCTGCGTGCGCGGCGGCATGCGGTTGATCTCGTCGACGAGCAGCAGATCGGTAAACACCGGGCCGGCGTGAAAGGTGAACGCATCGGCGCCCGGCCGGAAGATGGTGGTGCCGAGAATGTCGGCGGGCATCAGGTCGGGCGTGCCCTGCACGCGCTGGAAGCCGAGGCCGAGCAGACGGCCCACCGATTTCACGATGAGCGTCTTGGCGATTCCCGGCACGCCCTCGAGCAGCGCGTGGCCCTGCGTCAGCACGGCGACGAGGACTTCGCCGATCACTTCGCTTTGTCCCGCGATGACGCGTCCCAGCTCCGCGCGCGCTGCGGCGAGCAGTTGTTGCGTCGCCGGCAGCGCTGCTGCTTTGCGCGCCTCGCTTTGTTCCAGATTCTCTCCTCGGTCATTCCGGTCTCCTTGCTTTCGGTCCGTCGATCTTATTGCGTCCGCACAATCAATTCTCATCGATGCGCCCGGCCGCGCACGCGCCGCCGCGGCCAGCAGCTCGCTGTGCCGGCTGAGCGCCTGCACCAGCGCCAGCGCGCTTTTCGGCGGCAGCTCATCGTTGGTGACGGCTTCTTCGCAATCCGCCAGATCTTTTTCGAGTTCAGCGGGAGCCTGCGGAAAGCGGCGGCGCAGCGCGCGGCCCAGCTCTTCCGCGCTCATCTTCGCGCCCTTCAGCCCGCACAGGTCGCCCATCCTGCGGCGGAAACGCTCGTAAGCGAGCTCGACGGCGGTTGCCGAGGCGTGGGCCTCAGCGTAGAGCGAGCCCAGCGCCTCAAGAAACTCGACCGGCGTGGCGCGCACGGGAGCGGGAAGGTCGCGCACCGGCCCGCGGCGGCGGCTGAAGCTGAAGAGAATCAGGAGTCCGATGGCAAGCAGGCCGCCCCGCAGGAACCAGATCGCCGGGCCGCTCGCGTAAAACCACTCCGTGCGCGTTTCGCCATGCAGCGACTCGTCCCAATAAATGTGGTGACCATCGCGCGAGCCCAAGCGCATTGAGAAAGAGGTTCAGATTATTGGCGCGGCCGATGGAGCCGTTCTCGAGCGGCGTGGAGCTTGCCCACCAAATCACCTGGCCCTTGCCGTCGGCGTACTCCACGACGGCCGGCGCGCCGGCACAGTTGTATTGCACGCGATCGAGCGGGCGGTCGAGGCCCCAACTGGCTTCGGGGACCATCCACACTTCGCCGGAGCCGGCCAGCGGATCGAGGCCCTGCGGCGTCAGCTTGCACGCCGACTGGAACTGCTGCGGCGGCTGAACGTTTCCGTCGGGCGCGAGGCTTCCTCCCGCCCATCCGGTCACCAGAACACGGCCCCCGCGCGCGACAATGTCGCGCACGGCTTTCAGATCTTCCGCGGCGATGTCGGCCTGAGTGGGCTCGGCGAAGATCACGACGGTCTGCGCGTCGGCACGCGCGGCAAGATCGCTCAGCGGCTGTTCCCACCGCTCCACGGTGTAGCCGCTTGCCTGAAGCAACTCATAGGCGGCGCGCGCGCCGTGGCGGCCGGTCAAATAAGAGCTGGGTACGGGGTTGTCGTCACTATTTTCGTTGCGCGAGAGGAATGCGGTGACGAAGGCCAGCACAAGAACCGCGACGAGGCAGCCGATGAGCAGCTTGCGGTCCTTCTGGTCGAGTGAGGGGAAGAGTTTCATTCGGCAGCGACCCCCAGCGCCGCAGCCTGCTCCAGAGCGGCATCGAAGTCAGAAGCCTGGGCCGCGCGGCCGCCGTACCACGTGCGCTCAAAGCTCCTGGTGAGCGCCGTCAGGTTCGATTTGCGCGGATCGGTTCCCGCCAGCAGAGCAAGATACTCGCGCGGGGTGCGGGCGCGGTCGGCCGGCCAGAGCCGCTTCGACTCGAGGCGCGCAATGGACGCCCAATAGAGGAAGTGGATGGCCTCGCGCCATTGGCCCTTTGCCGCCATCGCCTGCGCGTCGCGAAGCCACAACTGCCATTCGCGCGCGGAGGGCGCGCCGGGCGCGGGCTCGACGTCGGGAATGAGGCGGATGCGCGAACGGCGTTCGATGCGCAAGAGAAACCAGACCAGCGCGGTTCCGATGGCGACAAGCAACAGAATGCGCAGCAACCACACGATCCACGGGGCGTGCGAACCGAAACGCTCGAGACCGGAGAAGAATTGGTCGAGCAGGTTGAGGACCCATTCGCGGAATCGTCCCATGGCTGACTCCTGAGTGACGCCCTGATAGGCGCGCTGCGACAGAATGGCGTTGAGAGACTTTCGTTCGCTGGAGTAGCCGGGATTGGCCTCAGCCGGGGCTCCGGCCTGTTGTGCGTCGCTTTGCAGGCGCTGGCGCGCGGCCGTCAGCAGTGCATCCACCGAGGCACGTTTGTTGTGTGTGCGGGGAAGGGTGCCGAAGATGCCTGGCGGCGGTGCGCCGCTCCTGGTGGCGGCGCGGGCCAGCACGGAGCGCAGCCAGTCATAGCGGACCTCGCGCGCAGGTGAGGGTGCGCCGGAGGGGAACTGGACGCGGTCATCCGGGCCGATTTGCGCCGGATCGCAGGCGAGAAAACTCGACTGCGCAGTGGAGGGGTGAGAGCGCTGGTTCTGGCAGGCGGCGACAAGGGAATCAAGATCCGCGAGGTGCTGCTGGTATTGCGCCAGGCTCACGTCGCGCCAGCCGGCGCCGGATGGGAGATTCTGGGAGCGCGCGGCGCAAGGTAAGGCAGCACTGAGCGCGAGCAGCGCGACAGCCACTGCGAGACGCGCAGCGGCGTGGCGCCAACGTGAACCCGGCCACCTCAAATTCATGGTTCTTCCACGGTATCAGGAGGCGCAACCGGCCCGGAAATGCCTGCGCCTTCGGCCAGTGGCGGCGCGGCTACGGGCTGCGTGAGCCCAGCCTGCTGCATCATCCACTCGATGTCGAAGCCTTCCTTGCGGATGCGCTGGTCGTAGTAAAAGAGCACGAGCGCGATCCAGGAGACGGGCGCAAGCAGCACCTGCACAGTGAAATCCACAACGAGGTACAGGACTGCAGCGACAATGGCCGCGGCTGCTGCATACTCCGCGCCGTTGCCCGGCACTCCCGCTACCACGCCAACGATGGCACTGAGGATGTATCCGATCATGGACCCGGCCATGGCCAGCGCAAAGACCAGCAGATACAGGACCAAGATGCGCCCGCGCGTGCCCTGGCTCAGCTTCCACGCGCGTTGCAGCGACTCCCATGCAGGCTTTTTTTCAACGACGCAGACGGCGAGGCCGATGGAGTAGCCCAACGCGCGCCAGATGATGACGCCGACGGCCGCAGCGATGATAAAGAACGTGACAAATCCGATGGCCGCGCCTGCCGCTATCCCTTCCCCCGCCTGCGACGCGAGATAGATGAGAGGAGCGGCGACAGCGCCTGCGATCACCGCCGGAACCAGAGCTATAACGATGGCTTGCAGAATTCCGAACCATAAGTAGCGCCAGAACCACAGCCGAACGGCGCTGAGTACGCCGCGGATGGTGATCTTCTCGCCACGGTGCACGCTCGCCGCGGCCTCGGTGAGGCCCGCGTAGGAGAAGACGGCTGCGGCGATGTAGACCGGGATGGCCACGAGCAGGAATAACACAAGCGCGAGGCCCGTCAAAAATCCAGACTCAGGGCCGCCGCCTCTGATGCCCGGGACCAGGAAGATGGACCCGGCTCCGATTGCGGTCACCGCGATGATGATGCCGATCGGCAAGGCCGCCACGCCGGCAAAGAGCCAGAAGTTGCGGCGATAGAGCTGCGCCGTGCGATCGAGGATCTCGCCGAGTGTGGAGGGCCGAAGAGTTTCGCTCATGGGTGCGCTCGCTTGCTCAGGAGTTTTGCGGGGCCGGCAATTCAGGCTGCGGCGAAAGTCCCGCGGCCTGCATCATCCACTCGATATCGAAGCCTTCCTTGCGAATGCGCTGGTCGTAATAAAAGAGCGTGAGGCCGGTGGAGTAGATGGGGCCGATCAACGTACTGGATGAGGAACACGCCGACTTGTTGCACGGCCAACCAGCCCAGAGGCAGCGCGTTGGCCGGGATGCTTCAGGCCGAGGGCGATCAAGGGAAAGCCGAAGAGGATGCCCAACAGCATGCGCACCGCGTACACCAGCAGGCCGAGCACGAAGATGCGCCCGCGCGAGCCCTGGCTCAGATCGATGCTGCGCTTGATTGCGCCTGCCGCCGGTAAATCCTCTACGACGCATGCGGGCATCGCCAGCGAATAGCGCAGCGACATCAACACACCATAGACCAAGGCCAACATGAACAGCGGCGCCAGAATCAGCATACCCAGGCCCGCAGCCATGATCGCTCCGGGGTTTTGCTGAACGGCGTTTTGCATCGCCGCTGGGTTGGTCATGAAGTCCGTGAGGAAGAACCGCAAACACGACGGCAAAGAACGCCACATACAAAGCGGCAAAGGGCGTCCACGCGCGGAATCCTGTGATGGTCATGAGCCAGAGATAGGTCCGCAGGCGAGGCAGGACGCTTTTTGCGGCGGCACGAATGGTCGCTGGTTTGTCCATGTAGACCCAGGCCACGGCCCGGTTGTTGGCCGCGATCGACAGCCCGGCCAGCATCAGGATCACAAGCGCTTCCAGGACCGCGACCGCGGCCGTGCCCCACTGCCAATGCGCCATCATGTTCGGATAGCCGAGCAGCATGAGCGAGCGCAGGTACAGAAGCTGCACGGCGAGCATCAATCCGGCGAAGATGGCCGAGATTCCGGCAAAAAGCAGGAAATGAGTGCGGTAGAGTTCGGCGGTCCGGTCGAGGATCTCGCCGAGGGCCATCGGCCTGAGCTGGTTGTTCATATCATCCCCTGTGCGCCGGCGATGCGCCGTTTGGCGAAGGCACTCGCGGATGGTTGCGCCCGGGAAGAAGCCCCGGCACTGGCTCCTGAATTTGGTTGCAGAAAGAGATTGCGTGAACGCTTGCACGGATCGTAGCACAGGGTGGAGATTGGCGGCGGCGCTTTCTTCGGAGGGCTGGTCGCGGGCGAGGGTGGCTTGAAAAATCTCTGCGATTCTGGTAACTAATCCTTTAGTTGTTCGTCTATATGAATGCGAGGACGGTGCCAGCGCAGAGATTGTTCTCATTGAATCAATGAGTTAGCGATGCCGCCCAAGAAAATCCAACACGCTGACCGAAGCCGAGCTGAGGCTGATGAAGATCCTCTGGCGGCGCGGCGAGTCGGCCGTGACCGACCTGGTGGCCGCCCTGCCCGAAGGCGAGCAGCTGGCCTACAACTCGGTGCTCACCACCATCCGCATCCTCGAGCAGAAGGGCTACGTCGAGCACCGGCAGGAGGGCCGCGCGTTCGTCTACCGGCCCTGCGTCGCCGAGCAGGAGGCGAGCCGGACTGAGGTGCGCAACGTGCTGAGCCGCTTCTTTGGCAACTCGCGCGAGCAGCTGGTGTTATCCCTGTTGGGCGACGAGGGGATTTCGGCCGAGGAGTTGGAGCGGCTGAAAGATGCGATCCGCAGCGCGGCGCCCGACAAGGAAAATGCCGGCAAGAGGGGCGGGAGATAAGGATGCCGTTGATGCACATGGCCGATGCGATTCATGCGGGGCTGGCCGGAAGCGGCAGCGCGTATGGTTGCCGCATTTGCCGCGTTTGCGCAAGTCGCCGCGCCCGTGGCCGTTGCGGCTCTGTGGCAGGGCGCGGCGGTTGCAGTTGCCTTGGTTCTCTGCCTGCGGCTTGCGCCCCGCGTCTCCGCGGCGCACCGCTTTGCCGCGTGGGCAGCGGGCTTCGCGGTCGTGGCCGGCTTGCCGTTTCTTGCCGTTGCTCGCGCATTCGCGGCGGCGCGAACGCCGCCGCGCCGCTTGGCGCAGTTGCGGCAAGACCGTGGCTTGCAGTTGGACAGCCGCTGGGGATTCGCCATCGCCGCGCTGTGGCTTGCTGCATCCGCTCTTTCGCGCCGCCGAGCTCGCCTTTCACTCGCTGCGCCTGCGCAGATTGTGGAAGACGGCGCACGTCCGGTTGAAGCCGAAGCGAGCCTTCGCTCGCTGCTGGCCGTCTGCATCTTCCGCGCGGCACGCCCGTCGAAATCTGCACCACGCGCGAGCTCGACCGTCCCAGCGTGATCGGCTTCTTCGCGCCGCGCATTCTCATTCCCGAGTGGCTCTACTTGCGGCTCACGCCCGGCGAACTGGAACAGGTGGTTCTGCATGAGGCCGAGCACCTGCGCCGCCGCGACGACTGGACCAATCTGCTGCAGAAACTTGCCTGGTTCTGTTTCCCTTGAATCCCGCGCTGGTCTGGATGGAGCGCCGCCTTTGCCGCGAGCGCGAGATGGCCTGCGACGAGGGCGTGGTGCGCCGCACGCAGGCTCCGCGCGCCTACGCGGCCTGCCTCACCAGCCTGGCCGAGCGCGGACTGCAACGACGGGAATTGCTGCGGCGCGCCCAGGCGCTTTCGCTGGGCGCATTCGAGCGCCGGCCGGAGCTGGTTCGCCGCGTGCACAGCATCCTGCGGCGCAAGCAGGCGCTGCATCCGCTGGCGGCGCGCGCGCTGGTTGGCGTGGTGGGCTGCGGCCTGCTGGTGGGATCGGTGGAGCTGGCGCGCTGCCCGCAGATGGTTGCGTTTGTTGCGGCGCAGAAGCCGGATGCGCAGACAGCGATGCTCGCGCCGCAAATCGGGAGCGGCAGGCATGGCGGAAACCGACGCGGTGTTCCACCCCGCGACGCAGTTCCGCGCGCAGTTCCGCGCGCATCGAGACGAAGGCCATTATGCCCGCAAGCCGCAGCGCGAAGGTGACGCCTGCTGTTCGCGACCGCGCCGCAGCGACGAGCCCATCGGCGGGAGTAACGGAGACTGCGATGACGGCGCCGACGCCGGTGCGGCACGCGCGGCAAATGGCGAAGGCCATCGCGCCAACATCGGCGGCGGCTCGCGGCGCAGGGTCAGGAGATTCGTTGTCCTGACAGCCTGGGAAGAGGTGCAGACCACTTCGCCAAGGACCAGAGCAGTGGCCGACTATGAGGCGCGGCGCGAGTGCAGCAGGAACTGAGGGAGCGCAACGGCCGGTCCGATACAAATCGAGGCGCGCAGATCACCGTCACGCGGATGATCCTCGTCGTGTATCCGGCAAGCTCGGCGACCGGCATCGCAACCCCGCGCGCAACAGGTTTCCATTCTCACCAGCCACGCCGCATCGTCCGCTCGATAGCGGCTGGCTGGTCTTCCAACTTTAACCAAGCAATTCAACACCCAATGGAGAACAATCACATGCCGATGACAACTAATTCATTAGTAGCGAAAGCGAAGAAACTCGCGGTTCCCGCGGGCATTCTCGCCACGATTCTCTTTGCCCTCGCGTTCCTCTTCGACCACAGCAGGGCGCACGCGGCCGCCGCTGCAGCCGGCCCGCTCGACGACACAGCGTCTCGTCGCTGATGGCGCTCGACAACGCGGTGGAAGCCGTCGCCGCGCGCGTCACGCCCGCCGTGGTCAACGTCGCCGTCACCTCGCGCGTCATCGCCGGACGAGCAAGACTCCGAGGATGGCGGCCAGGGCTTCGGCGGCATCAATCCGCAGGATCTGCCGCCCGGATTCCGCCAGTTCTTCTTCGGTTCGGCCCAACGGCCAGCGAGATGAAGCCGCAGCCGCAGATTGAGCATGGCATGGGCAGCGGAGTGATCATCTCGCCGGATGGCTACATCGTGACCAACGACCACGTGGTGGACGGCGCGACGCAGATGCGCGTCACGCTGAACGACCGGCGGGTCTTCACCGCCAAGCTGGTCGGCGTGGACAAGCTCAACGACCTGGCGGTGATCAAGATCGACGCGCAAAAACCTGCCCAGCGTGCCGTGGGGCGACTCCAGCAAGCTGCAGCCGGGCGAAACCGTGCTGGCCTTCGGCAATCCCTTCGGCAACTTCCCCTTCACCGTCACGCGCGGCATCGTCAGCGGGCTCGACCGGCCGAATCCCTACTCCGACGATCCGCGCAAGCCGGGCGACTTCATCCAGACCGACGCGGCCATCAATCCCGGCAACTCCGGCGGGCCGCTGGTGGATGCGCACGGCGAGGTGATCGGCATCAACACCTTCATCATCTCGGGCAGCGGATCGTTTGCCGGCGCGGGCTTCGCCATTCCCTCGCAGATCGCCGAGGCATCGGCGCAAGCGATCATCAAGAACGGCACCGTGCATCACGGCTACCTGGGCATCAGCATGAACGACGTGACGCCCGACAACGCCAGCTTCTTCAACCTGCCTGACGCCACCGGCGCCATCATCAGCCAGGTCACGCCCGACTCGCCCGCCGAGCCGCGCCGGCCTCAAGAGCGGCGACGTGCTGCGCGAGATCGACGGCAAGAAGATCGCCAACGGCAGCATGCTGCAGGTTGCGGTGAGCGAGATGGCTCCCGGCACAGCGATCGAGCTGGGCATTCTGCGCGACGGCAAGCCGCGAGACCATGCACGTGACCGTGGGCGAGTTCCACAACGACGAGCGAAGCGGCGAGCAACGGCGAGCAGGGCGGTGAACAGCGGGGCAGGCTCGGCCTCACCGTGGCCAATCTCACTCCCGATCTGCGCCAGCAGTTCAACGTGCCCGAGCGGGTGAAGGGCGCGGTCATTCAATCGGTGCGCCCCGGCAGCCCGGCTGACGATGCGGGCCTCGCACCCGGCGACGTGATTCTCGAAGTCAACCGGCATCCCGTCGAGGATGCCGACAACTTCGTGAGCCAGCTTCATTCCGTGCCGGCAGGAAAGGACATTCTGCTTCTGGTCTGGTCGAACGGCGGCGCGAGCTACCTCGTCATGCATCCGGAGCAGAATCCGCAGAACGGCATGGAGTAACTGCGAAAGCAATTGCAGGTTCGGCGGGAGATTGCCGGGACAGTTGTCCCGATGCTTCACGGGCAGGTGACACGAAGAACCGATTTCGTGAGGCAAAGGTCAAAAGGTCGCCGCGGTCGGGCGGCTCGAAGTGCCCCACGCGGGGGTCGGGGGACATACCGCGTGAGGCACCGTGTTTTTGGCGAGAGACAGCGGAGTTAGCGGAGCTGGCGGAGCTGGCGGAGTTGGCGGAGTGACGACCTGTAGGTAGAGGGTTATGGTTCGTGCGGGCGACGGAAAATCGACGACCTACAGGTCGTCGGTTCGGATTGGCGCGGAGGGACGAAAAATCGTCGCATCGGGAGCTCGCGGAAAAGACGACCTACAGGTCGAGTAATCGGGTGAAAATATGACCTGTAGGTCGCCGGAAATGGTGAAAATCGTCGCATCTTGGGTGCGCGATAGGTGTTTTTGGGTTCGGAAGTGAGGTTTTGGAGGGGTGCTCGACGCGGGTTTGCGGGGCGGCGGCGGGTGGTGGGTAGTGTCCTAATTTGGTTTAGGACGCTGCATAAACCTTCGTATTGCTCTCTGAAACCAACCGCCCGCTTCCGGGTTGGCCTGCGGGTCGCCTGTTTGGGCGCTCTGTCCGTTCTCGTTCTTGGACTGGGCGTCGCTCGGATACAACTGGACGGTCTGTTCGACCGTAACGGCAGTTCCTTTCCTACACACGAAAGTCGCGGGAACAGTCAAAAACTTTCGCTTTTGGTCACCGTACCTGCGAATGCCATGGACGGTAAAATAGATAATCAACGCCGTGTGCTGAGATTCTTCGTACCGGGCGCATACGTCTGGAGACATGCGCTGGACGATTACGCGCCTCTCAGGCTTTTGCGGTATGAGGGGAATCGGAGGGATTTCATACGTGACTCCCGGCCCTTGTGGGGTGAGGGCCAACTTAGCCTCGCCTTCCATCAGGAATGGGCGGTCTCCGGGATTGGTGATATCGAAACTGATCGTCAGCCACCCTGGCGGGCAGTCCGGTGGCTGAACTTCCCAATTGTCGATTTTGAACCATTGCTCAGACTCCAGAAGCTCGATTTGGCGTTCCGTCAAGTCCGCTTGACGCTGCATCTGGCTAACACTGTCTCGCGTGGCCTGCGCAGCCTCCCGCGTCTCAGTCGATTGCCAAGCAATAACCAGCAACGTCAAGAGAAGCGACCATGCGGTTACGCCTTCCGGCCATGCAAACGTGTCAATCCAGCTTGGGCACTGATGGGCTTCATTTGTATTCTGAGCACCTTGGCCGTTGCTATTTGGGGAGATCACCGCGTTTGGACTACTCCCCTGAGCATGTTCCTGATGTTCTGCCTTGCAGTTTTCTGCATAGCGGGACATATAGAGAACTGCACCGATCAAGGCGACCAGCAAGACCACAGGCCAATACTTAACCATCAGTCTTTTCATCATAATTCTGTAATTGTACCCCACAAACCTATTGACATAATCTAATTATTGGGGTACATTAAATCTATCAGGAGTTGGTATGGCAAACATCCTCAATACCGACAAGCAAATCGCGTAATTGCTACTCTCGCGGAAGGCTCTAGCATCCGTTCAATCGAGCGCATGACCGGCATCCACCGCGATACCATCGTGCGGCTTGGGGTGAAGGTTGGACAGGGATGCACGGCCCTGATGGATACCAAAATGCGCAATCTCTCTTGCAATCGCCTCGAAATGGATGAAATTTGGGGATTCATCGGCAAGAAAGAGCGCAACGTGAAGCCCGACGATCCACCCGAAGTGGGCAGCGTCTGGACGTTTTGCGCCATTGACGCTGAAACGAAGCTGGTTCCCGCCTTTCGCGTAGGAAACCGCGATGCGGCCACGGCAAATGCCTTTCTGTGGGACGTTGCAGCCCGGATGAGGAATCGAGTCCAAATCTCTACGGATGGACTTGCAGCCTATGAGGAAGCGATTGAGCGGTCCTTTGGCGGAGATGCTGATTACGGTCAGATCATCAAGACCTATGGCAGCATAACTACTGAGGATAATCGTCGGTACAGCGCCCCGGAGTTCGTCTCCTGCGAAAAGAAGGTCATTGCCGGTCGGCCCAATTTCGACCTGATCTCTACCAGCTATGTCGAGAGATTGAACGCTACTACTCGCCTTCACATGCGCCGCCTGACCCGGTTAACGCTGGCATTCTCAAAAAAGCAAGAGAACTTCGAGGCAGCGGTCGGCCTTCACTTCGCCTACTACAACTTCGTTCGGCGACACATTACCCTGAGATGCACTCCGGCAATGGCCGCTGGCGTCACAGGTTCATTCTGGAGCGTGGGGGAGCTACTGGAGGCAGCGGCATGAACACAGTACCGCAGGAGCTTAACTGGGTCGAAAAGCGCGCAGCTTGCACCGTGGGACAGATGTTCAATAAACTTTGCAACGATTTTGAGGGCGATGTATCAGCCATCAATACAGTTCGGAAGCTCTCGGATAACAATCGGTTCTGCATAAATCCGGTAGGCGATGGAAGCACAATCGTTATTGGGCAACCATCAAGGTTTCCACGAGTGGTAGTCAAAATTGGAGTAGTTGAGAACGAGATAGAGGTGCAGGACGGTGCAACTCGAAGCGCGTGGCGAGTAGGGATAGGGCTTAACAATGAGGGACGCTGCACCTTGCGTCTCAATGAGAGCACCGAACTAGAACAGTGGCAGTTCCGAAAGAAGGCCCTTGAAGGCCTCTTCTTTGGGGTTTGAGGGCTAACCGTGACCTATATTGAAGAATTGCAGGACGTAATCCGCAAGCTACACGGCGTCGAGTCCACGCACCGCGAGAGCGTGCCCGTCAAAGAGGTCTTCCAAGGGAAGACGGTTTGGGAGGGAATTGTCGAGGTCTTCGATCTTCACGGCCACCCAAAGGCGAACACGGCCTATGCTTGGGCACACCAAACTGACGATCCAGCCAACCCCATCCGGCACGTTACCGTCCTTCAAATCCCCCCGGCAGTATCGCCCATAACCGCAGTGAGGGCCGCCATCATGCGGGAGTTGAGAGATGCCGAAGCAGCCGAAGCCTAAGAAACCCGGCCGCCCGCGGCTGCCAAAGGGGAACGCCAAGGCCGAAATGCTTAGAATCCGCGTCACCAAAGACGAGTTGCGCTCCATCGAGGCGGGAGCTAAAGCCAATGGCCAAACCAGATCAGAATTCATTCGCGGCAAGTTGCTTGCCACATCAGGAGCGTAAGCCTGTGGATTTCAAATTAGGACACTACCGGGTGGTGCGAATTATTGACAAAGCTAGCGGGGTTGGCGGAGCTAGCGGAGTTCGTGCGCGATGAAGATTTGCTTGAAAGGACGGATTGCGGAGGTATACTGCATGAGCCTTCGATCCCCCAAGAAGGAAAGTCTCTCCTGAAAGGTGATTCCCCATGGCAAGTTATCTGGTGCAGGTGTCGTACACCGCAGAGGCGTTGAGCGCTTTGATTGCGAAACCGCAGGATCGCGCGGGACATGTCGGCAAGGTGATTGAGGGTCTGGGAGGCAAGTCGATCGGATCCTGGCTGGCGTTTGGCGACTACGATCTTGTGATGGTTGTGGAGATGCCGAACAACGTGAGCGCTGCCGCGTTGTCGCTGGCCGCAGCCGCGGGTGGTTCCTGCAAGACGGTGAAGACGACGCCGCTGCTTTCGATTGCGCAGGCATTATCGGCGTTCAGAAAAGCGGGAAAGTCGGGATACAAGCCGATCACCGCGGCCAAGAAGTAAGAGCGTAGAGTTGGGCGGATGTGCGCGCAGGCTGCGAGCGGTGGGGAGAGGTGTGCGCGGGGCGGGGGCAGAGGCGTCACGGTGATGCGCGGGCGGTGGTGGGTCAATTTGAGGAAGATTACCCGCAGGGGCTGAAGCCCGCGATCATTTTGCGGCTTCTTGCGGCATGACTCAAGCCACCCCAGCGACGAAGACCTGTCGCGGGGCCCCGGCAAGTCATGCCCTGATACAAGACCGTGTAAGCTGGGTTCGTGCTATCCCACCCTAGCCGCATAAGGCGCGGCTAGGATGGGGCACCCAGAATTCTGCCGGTCCACAAACGAGTCCTTTGAAACTCGCGTTTGCGGGGCTCACATGAGGCGGCGGCGGACGAGGTCAAGGGCCAGCTGCGCGGCCCACTGGCGGACGCGGGTGCGATCGCCGCGGAAGGTGCGATCCATCGCGTGAGTACCCTGCGCGTCGGAGACGGCGATGTGGACGAGGCCGACGGGCTTGGATTCCGTAGCGCCAGTGGGGCCGGCGATTCCGGTGACGCCGAGGCCGATCGTCGCTCCGGTGCGGGCGCGGATGCCTTCGGCGAGGGCTTTGGCGACTTGAGCGGAGACAGCGCCGTGCTGCGCGATGAGCTCGGGCGGCACGCCAGCGAACGAAGTCTTGAGCTCGTCGGAATAAACGACAACACCACCGAGAAACGAGCGCGATGCGCCGGGAACCGAGGTGATGCGCTGGGCGATGAGGCCGCCGGTGCAGCTTTCAGCGACGGCGAGCGTGGCCTGGCGCAGGCCGAGATAGTAAAGGACAATCTGCTCGAGCGTGTCGCCCTGCGAGGAGTAGAACCAGTCTTCGAGGGCCTCTTCAATGTGTTCGGCAAGCTCATCGACTCGCGCCTGCGCGGCCTCGGCGGTGGGCTTGGAGCAGATGAGAGTGATCTGCAGGTCGCCGGTGTGGGCGAGGAGCGTGGTTTCGACGTCGGTGTAGGTGGAGTAGATGGGGGCGAGAAGTTTGTCGGCCTGCGACTCGGGGATCATGGCGGCCTTGAGGGTGCGGATGGCGATGGAGCGAGGAGGAACGACTGCGCGCAGGCGAGGCAGACATTCGGCGTCAAAGAGCGGGGCGCACTCGTGGGGCGGGCCGGGGAGAAGCATGACGAGCTTGCGATAGCCGGCGAAGGTGACGTCGAGCCACTGGCCGGGCGCGCTGCCGTTGGGGTTGGGAAGAAGCGTTGCGCCGTCGAGAACGTCGGCCTGCTTGAGATTGTTTGGCGGCATGGGGACGCGCCATGTGGCGGCGCGGGCGTGGAGCGCGGCGACCTGTGTGGCGTCGCGGCGGAGGGTGAGCGAGAGAGCTTCGGCGACGGCTTCGCGGGTGAGATCGTCTTCAGTGGGTCCGAGGCCGCCCATGAGGATGAGAACGTCAGTGCGTGTGAGGCCGGTTTTGACGGCGTTGATGAGATCTTTGCGGCGGTCGCCTACGACGGTTTTGAAGACGACGGTGACGCCGAGCGAGTTGAGCTTCTCCGTGAGATAGAGAGAGTTGGTGTCCTGGCGGTATGGGGTGAGCATCTCGGAGCCGACGGCGATGATTTCGGAGATCATAAAGACAGTGATTAGTGGTTAGTGATTAGTGTCTGGTGGTTAGTGATTCGTGGTTGGTTGTCACTATTGTTTGAGTGCTTTCAGGATGCCGTTAATCATCTTCGTAACTTCGAGGGATAGGGCCTCAGCTTCGTCGATTGACTTTGCGCTGCCCAATCCGAGTGACCGCGCAACTTCGAGCTGAGTCTGCAATTCAAAACCCGAGCCCCGCGCGATGCCCAGAAACTGCCGGAATTCGCCCGTGCTCAACCGGCCTTGACCCTCTGCAATATTGCTCGCAATTGAAACCGCAGCCCGCGTCATCTGGCTGGTCAATCTGTAAAGCTCTTCACGGGGAAAATCCCGCGTCAACCGGTAAATCGCAGTAGCCAATTGAATCGACCTCTGCCAGACAAGCAAATCTCGAAACGATTGGACAGCCGGCTGGCTTCTCATATCCGCATTCACTTTCCCGTCCGTGTGAGATCACGGGCAAAATACAAGAGTGCTCCGCGCCACGGCCGCAGGGGAGTGCGCGTGGCGAAGAGCTAGAACAGGTTCAGGCCTTCGACTCCCAAGTCCACATCATAAACGGCGTCGTTGGTGGCGAGGATGGTGGTGCCGAGGGGCGAGAAGGCGACGCCGACCAGGTTGGAGGCGGCGAGGACGAGCGAAGCCTCAGCCGTTGGGCGTGACGCGGACCAGTCCTTGGCGGCCATGGAGGCAGGCGGCAAGGTAGATATCGCCCTCGCGGGAGATGGCCAGGCCCTGCGGGACGGCCGAGTCCGCGATACCAGGCGCGCGTATCTCCGTTGGGCTCAATGGCCCAGATGGCTTCGTTCGAGGAAAGCGACGGAGCGGTGACAAAGAGCGTGCCGGCGGCATTGACGGCAAGGTGATAGGCGGCGACGCTGGGCTCGAGCGTGGCGTGAACAAAGATCTGGCGCTGGGTGTTGATCTTGAAGATGGTGCCGCTGCGATCGCCGACAAAGAGATTGCCTTCGATGTCGAATGCCGCGCCGGTAGCGACACCCATGCCTTCGACATAGATCGTCGAGTCGCCTGCGGCATCGATGCGGTAGACGTTGCCCTCAGCGCGCGAGGTGACGAAGAGGTCGCCCTCGGGATTGAAGGCGAGGCCAGTGGCGTTGAGGATGCCGGTAACGAATGGAGTGGCGCGTCCGTCGGGGCTGACGCGGACGACAGAGACGGGCGTCTGCTTGCCGCGGGGGCCGGAGATGGTGGCGTAGACCATTCCGGATCGGCTGACGGCGGGGCTGGTGACGGGGTGAAGGCCATCGTTGAGCTGGCGGGCGACACGCAGAGCTGCCGGGTTGGCGGCGCCGGCGGGAGTGCGCACTTCAATGAGGCCGGTGGAGGCCTGCGCCGGGACGCGGAAGACGAGACGGGTGGGGCGGCTCATGAGCACGTGGGCAGGCTGGTTGTCGACGGAGACGGAGGGCAGGCCAAAGCCGTTGGGGCCGAGAGAGACTCCGATCAACTCGACTTCGCCGTTGGGCAGGGCGGCGGCGGGAAGGACATCGTCGACGCGCGGCAGGTGGCCAACGGGAGGGGCGGGTTGAGGGGAGGAGAAAGGCATATCAGAACCAGATGCGCACGAGGCACGCACTACAAAAAGCATACAGGCCTGCGGCCACATCGTCGAAGACGATGCCCCAGCCGCCGGGAAGCCGCTCGAAGCGGCGCACGGGGAAGGGCTTGACGATGTCGAAGAGGCGGAAGAGGACGAAAGCGATTAGGCCGTGACGCCAATCGGCGGGGCTGAAGAGGAGGGTGATCCACTGGCCGGCGACCTCGTCGATGACGACGAAGTCGGGGTCGTGGCGGCCGCTTTCGCGCTCGACGACGGTGGCGGCGGGAATGCCGAAGACGAGCGCGAGGGCGATGCCGACGAAAAGAGCGATCAGGAGGGTGAGCGGGCTGGGATGAGCCAGCCAGGCGAATGCGCCCCAGAGAAGGACGGCCGAGATGGAACCCCAGGTGCCGGGGCCAGGCTTGAGGTAGCCGACGCCGAAGAAGGTGGCGGCAGACCATGCCCATAGTGTTTCCTTCATCGTTTGGACGGGAGCCGCAGGAGGCTCGTGCGGCGGGCTCTCAGCGCTCATTCGAGTCTCCGCCGCGATTGGCCCTGGGGTTGTCGAGGTCTTCGAGGACGTCGGGGTCGACGACCGGGGAGGTGATCTTGTAGACGCCCATGGCCCATTTGCCGAGATCGATCTTGCGGCAGCGGTCGCTGCAGAAGGGGAAGTCCTCGTCGTTGCGGCGCACGATCATCCCGCAGGTGGGGCAATGGAGGAGGTTGGCGAATTTTTTTCGGGGCGACATGTTATGGCGCGGACGCGAAGGCCGCAGTCAATGAATATGGTAGCGCGGAAAGGCCGGGACACAGGGGCCGTGGACCGTGAGCCGTGAAAGGTGGGCCGTGAAGGCTTACATCCCTTTGAGAAGCGATTCGAGGCGCTTGAGGGCTTGCGTGCGGGCGGTGGTGTTGGCGGGGTTGGTGTTGGAGGGGTCTTCGCCGGCGCGCATGAAGCCGTGGCCAGCGCCATCGTAGACAACCGAATCGTAGGTCTGGCCGGGGGCGGTCATCGCGTCTTTGGTGGCGGGGACGGTGGCGGTGACACGCGCGTCGCTGCCGGCGTAGAAGCCGTAGACCGGAGCGGTGATGGTCTTGAGGCTGTCATCCGGCGGAGGCCCGTAGAAAACGAAGGCGGCAGCGAGGTCCTTGCGCTGGGTGGCGAAGAGGAATGACTTGCCTCCGCCCCAGCAGAAGCCGATGACGGCGAGCTTGCCGTTGGACGAGGGGAATTTGAGCGCGTAATCAGCGGCGGCGTTCAGGTCGGCGTTGACGGTGGCGGGGCCGAGGCCGGAAACGGCCTTAATAGTGGCTTGCATGTCGGGAAAGGCGCTGGTGCCGCCGCCGTTGGG
Source organism: uncultured Acidobacteriaceae bacterium (assembly GCA_963835895.1). Taxonomy (GTDB): domain Bacteria; phylum Acidobacteriota; class Terriglobia; order Terriglobales; family Acidobacteriaceae; genus Telmatobacter. Next base: position 73,079 of record CAWIHC010000005.1, read on the forward strand.
GCCGAAGCCCGAGAGCAGATCGGGCGCGATGACGATGTAGCCCATGGCGGCGATGTCGTCGGCCATGGAGCGCACCCAGTCGGAAAGGCCGAAGATCTCGTGGATGAGCAGAACGACGGGCGCTTTGTGGCTGACTTCGGGATAGACAACAAAGGCGTCGACGGTGCGCGAGCCGTATTTGACTTTCACCCATTCCTGATGACGCGAGGATTTCAAGAGGATGGTTTTGGCCCAGTCCTGCGCGGAGGCGGGAGCGACGCATGCGAGGGCGGCGCAGAGGAGCAGGATTGTCGGGATGAGACGGGGAAGCGGGCTTTTCATGCGGGAAGGATAGCAGAAACGCAGGGACCAAGGGACCAAGAGACCAAGGGACCAAGGGAACAGGGAACAGGGAACAGAAAGGCAGCTGCCAGCCTTTGCGTGCTGGCGGGCACTCGCGGCAAAAACAAAGACGCCGCCGGGGTGAGGCAACCTGCAAATTTTTTGGTTGCGCGAATTCGGGAGGGCCGGAGTATCCTTCCGACATGCTTCCCCGGAACCGGCACCTTCTCGTCCTGCCGCTCGTTGCGATTCTTGTCATTCCCTCAGCCCCGGCGCACGCCGGGCAGGCAGCCGCGCCCGCCGATGCGGCGCCGCGCACGCTGGTGCTGGACGGCCTGGGCAAAGGCTTCGCGCCGATCGATGGACCCTGGCAGTTTCATCTGGGCGACAACCTGGCATGGGCCAATCCGGGCTTCGACGATTCGAGCTGGGAGCAACTGACCGCCGACAAGACGTGGGGCGCGCAGAGTCATCCCAACTACACGGGCTTCGCGTGGTACCGGCGATCGATTCGCATTACGACGGCCCCCGGCGCGTCTCCGGACCTGGCGCTGCTGATTCCCGCCGTCGACGACGGCTACGAGATTTACTGGAACGGCGTGGAGGTGGGCCATCTGGGGACCTTGCCGCCGCATATGGTGCTCTACGAGGGCGTGCCGGCGCAGACGTATGGGCTGGGCCCGGTGCGCAGCGGCGTGCTGGCGGTCCGGGTGTGGAAGAACGCGCTGGCGTCAAACGATCCGAGCAACCTGGGAGGATTTGAGGCGACGCCGCTGATCGGCAGCCCGGTGGCGATTGCCGCGACCAAAGGCAACATGGACTTCAAATGGTTGCGGCGCCAGCAATTCGGATTCGGCCTCACGTCGCTCTATGCGCTGGTGGCGCTGTTAAGCTTTGTGGGCTGGCTGCGCGACCGGAACCAGTGGCTCCTGTTCTGGATGGGCGCCTTCGCGCTGATGCCCATGCTCCAGGTCGTGCTCACTGGGCTCCGGCTCCCCTATTCCTATGCACTGGCACAGTTCCTGACCCAGGCCGCAATCGCAATCCGCGAGGCGTCGGGCTGGTTTTTGCTGATCTGGCTGCTGCAATTGCACGATGACTCCAAACTGGTACGGTATGCGCGCATTTCTGCCGTTATCGGCATTTTTGCCGCGGCCACGGATGGGTTCCTTTCGTTTCTTTACCCGGACGTCATCGGCGCGGTTGCCATGCAGGTGATGGACGCGATTCTCACCGTTCCCTCGGTCCTTTTTGAATCAATTCCCGCCATCCTTGTAACGGTTGCGATCATCAAGCGGAAGCGGCTGGACTCCGCGCGCTGGCTGGTGGCACTCTTTACTTTTCTGAATGCCTTGCTTTACGCGTGCGAAAACGCCAGCGATCAAGGGGTTCGCTTCACGCACTGGACGCTGCCGAGCCGGATTGAGGCGCCCCTGTTCACGCTGAACGGCAGCGCTTTCAGCCTGCCTACCATTCTGCGCACGCTGATGTTTATCTCCATCGTGTACGCGGTGATTCACTACACGATTGAAAGCCGGCGGCGGCAGGCGGCAATGGAGCGAGAGTTCCAGAACGCACGCGAGCTGCAGCAGGTGCTGGTTCCCGAGACACTACCCGCGCTGGCCGGATTTTCGCTGACCAGCGCATACCGCCCGGCGCAGGAAGTGGGCGGCGATTTCTTCCAGATCATTCCGCTGGAGAAAGGTTCGACGCTGATCGTGCTGGGCGATGTGAGCGGCAAAGGCCTGAAGGCCGCGATGGCAGTGTCGCTGATTGTGGGCGCGATCCGCATGGTTGCCGAGACCACCTCGAGTCCGGCGGAGATTCTGGCTGCGCTGAACCGGCGGCTGGTGGGGCGCCTGCAAGGTGGATTTGCTACGGCAATTGCACTGCGCCTTGACGGCGATGGCGCGTGCACCATGGCGACCGCCGGACATCCAGCGCCGTTCCTGAACGATGAGGAGCTGAGTTTTCCTGGAACGCTTCCGCTCGGCGTGGGAACCGCAACGAGTTATGAGGAGATGCGGGTGCACCTGAGCGAGATGGACCAGCTGGCCCTCTACACAGACGGGCTGCTGGAGGCGCGGAGCCAAAACGGCGAACTCTACAGCTTCGAGCGCCTGAAGGCGCTATTCTCCAGCCGTCCCACTGCCGAGCAGGCGGCCGAAGCCGCCGTGAATTTCGGACAGGACGACGACATCACGGTTCTGACTCTGACACGGCTGAAGGACGGAGAAGAATCAACGGCGGTGCACTCTGCACCGATCCCGTCGACTGCTTAACGGCGGTTCTCCAATTACTGTGGAGTTTTTGGGGGCGTGCAAGGTGGCATTTACTTCCACCCCACAGACGAGGACCTGTCTGCGGGGACCCCGGCTAAGGGAAATGCCATCTAAGATTCCAGGCTCCGCTCTACACCAATTTGAGAACCGCTGTAGCGAGTGAAGAAACCGCGGGGCGGATGCGGCCGCCGAATATTCATCCTTGCGCATTCCAACCCGTGCTATTTTTTGAGCGTGGGGGAATGCGATGCGATGGCTCATCACCAACAGGAACATTGAGGCGAACGGCTTTGGCAAAGTTCAGGATAAACTCAGCTATTGGACCATCAAGGGACCGGGCCTGCCGCTGGACAACTTTCAATCGTGGGACCAGCAACCAACCTTTGAGAGCTTCAAGCAGATGCTCATTAACGTGGCGGATCAGTTTCCGAGTCCGTATGGTCTGCCATCGGAGCAGCAGAAACACATCTGCCTGTTTATCCACGGATACAACACGGACTGGATCTCAGCCATGCACACGTATGGCGGAGTGGCGGAGACGCTGTTCGATGGTCCCAATTCGATGGGCGAGTTGATTTCGTTCGACTGGCCTTCGAAGGGCGCGTTGCTGGGATATCTTCCGGACCGCGCCGAGGCACGGCAAACCGGCGACGACCTGACCGAGGTGCTCTCGGAGCTCTACGATTGGCTGTTGGCCAAGCAGATCGCAACACAGAAAAACACGGCGAACGCCTGCAAGGCGAAGACCTCGGTGATCGCGCACAGCATGGGCAACTACGCGCTGCAATATGCGATGGAAGCGGCCTGGACGCGGAAGAATCAGCCACTGCTGGTGAGCCTGCTGCAGGAGGTGCTGATGGTGGCCGCCGACGTGGACAACGACATCTTCAAGAGCGGCGAGAACATCTCGGATGGAGACGGGGAGGGCCTCGCCAACATGTCCTACCGCATTACCGCGCTCTACACGGGGCGGGATAATGTGCTGGGCTCGTCGGCGGGGCTGAAGCACTTTGGCAAGCGGCGGCTTGGGCGGTCGGGGCTGGACCGCACTTACCCAGTCCCGGATAACGTGTGGGACGTCGATTGCTCGACAATTATCAATCCCAACGTCGACGGCCTCTCCATTCACGGGGAGTACTTCAATCCGACGGAGCAAAAGTGTTACGCGCTGATGAGGGGCGTGCTCGAGGGAAACGACCGCAGCGTTCTGATCGCAAGAGGGCTGGTGCCGGCGGCTATTCCGCGGCAGCAGTCGGATATTTCCTAGCTGCAGCAAGTGGTTGTACAGGTGCGCGCGGATGATTCGGTCGATGAAGCGAGTAGCGGGAGGCCGAATGACCGGTGCGATGGGCGGAATGTCGATCAAGTACGGCTTCATGACGGGGAGCGTTCCGAGGAACGCCAGAGCGCCGGAGTTATCGAGACTGGCAGGGAAAAAGCGACTGCTATAATGGCGCCAAGATTAGGCCTCCGTCATTCTCCGCCATGTCTGTCTTTCGATTTGGAGAATTTGAGTTCAACGAGCAAACGCTGGAACTGCGCAGGAGCGGCGCGCTGACGCGGATTCAGCGGCAGCCGGCGTGCGTGCTTGCGTTTTTGGTGAATCATCGTGGGACTCTGGTGACGCGCGAACAGATCCGGCTCGCCATATGGGGCGAGGATACGTTTGTCGACTTCGAGCAGGGCCTGAACTTCTGCATTCGCCAGCTACGCCTGGCGTTGAACGATCAGGCCGAGCACCCCCGGCATATTGAGACTCTGCCGCGCCTCGGGTACCGATTCATTTCGCCGATTGAAAAGAGCGGAGACGGCGAGCCCGCCGCTGCGGAGAAGCGCCTGCGCATCGCGGTAGTTCCGGTGGAGGAGCTCTCGGGCAAGGAAGGAGACTATTTTGCCGCCGGATTGACGGAAGACATGATCTCCGCGCTCTCGCGCATCGATCCTGCACGGCTGCGAGTGACGGCGATTCCCAAAATGGGGAGCGGCGATGCGATGGCGGAGCATCTCGACCGGATGCATCGCGAGTTGAACCTGGATTATCTGCTGCGCGGGACCGTGAGACGCTCGGGCGAAACGTTACGCATCAGCGCGCAATTGCACGATCTGCGCGACAAATGTGTGCTTTGGTCGGAGACTTACGATCGCAAGGCGGGCGACCTGCTGGCCGTGCAGGAAGAGGTGACCGAGCATGTGAGCGAGTCGCTGGCGCTCGAGCTCTTTCCCAGCGCTACGGTGGGCACGCGCCGATATTCAAGGTCTTCGGCGGCTTATGACGCCTATTTGAAGGGGCGGTTCTTCTGGCACAAGATGACGACAGAAGCGATCCGGCAGAGCATGGCGTACTTCCATGAGGCGCTATCGATCGATGCCGAATTTGCATCGGCTCACGCCGGGCTGGCCGACTGCTACGCGCAGATGGGATCGATTCGCGTGGGACAGATGAAACCCATGGAGGCGCTCACGCAAGCGCACTCGCATTTGCAGCGGGCACTGGAACTGGATGAGACGCTGGCCGAGGCGCTGCACGCTGGGCCTGATCAAGAGCTGGTACGACTGGGACTGGGACGGCGCGGGGCGGGAGTTCCAGGCGGCGCTGGGACTGGATCCGAGCCAGATTGCCGCGCTCATCTGGCAATCGCTCTACTTCTGCGCTACGGGCAGACGCGAGGAGGCGATTGGCTCAATGCAACGCGCGCGCGAAATCGAACCGCTCTCCGCACCGGTGAATGTCTATCTCGGAGCGGCGCAGATGCACGCCGGTCAGAACGATCTGGCGATGCGGCAATTGCAACGGAGCATCGAACTGGATCCGGGTTATTACAGGTCTCATATGTTTCTGGGGCGAAATCTTGGGTCGCTCGGCCGGTATGACGAAGCCATCGCAGCATTTGAAAAGGCACTCTCGCTTACGCCAGACAACCTTGAGTCGCTTGCCTTTTTGGGTGCAGCACTGGCGGCGAAAGGCGAGCGCCAACGAGCTCTGGCCATCGTAAAGAAGGTGAAGGCCGCGGAGGACAGAACAGAGCCTGCGGTTCTGATCGCCACGATCTACGCCAAACTCGGGCTCGCCAAGGAGATGTACGAGTGGCTGGAACGCGGCGTGGCGCAGAAGTCGACTCCGATATACATTGCGGTCCTGAATCATGAATTCCATCCCTACCGGACAGATGCGCGCTTTCACAAATTCCTCGCGTCGATCGGTTTATCGCACCTGGCGCGCAGCTAATGAGCCGGGGGAATGTTCTGGTTGAAGCGGAAGAAGTTGCTGGGGTCGTACTTGGTCTTGAAGGCGGCAAGGCGGCCATAGTTGGCCCCGTATGAGGCTTTGACCGCCGACGGCCCGTCGTCGCCGAGGTAGTTGACACAAGCATCCGAGGCTCCGAACGCATTCATGGCTGAAGCGAAGCCCTGCGCCCAGGCGATGCATTTCTCGGCCATCGACGGTTCGGTCCATGCGGGCATGATGTTGATGCTGTAATGCACGCGCCTGAGGCCAAATGCGGTTTCGGCGACTGGAACGCGGCTGGCGGCGCCGTGCATGTGCTCGAGGATGACCTGTGTCTGCTCGGTGGGCATCTGCTCTGTGTAATCCAGGATGGCCCGGATTGCTTCGTCAGTAAGTTCGCGCAGGAAGGGGCACTTGAAGTAATAGTGCGCGCCTGCCGGAGCCGTGAAATCGAGCATGGTTTGAAGCTCAGTGTATTTCTTCTCGCCGATCATGTCGGCGGCGGGCGGCGAGGTGAGGTAGAACTGTTTGCACGCGGCGGCGCGGCCGCCGTTCGATCCACTGTGACAGAGCGCAATTGCCGCCATGGGATGCCCGTGGCCGGTGAGGAGCGCGGCGTATGCGGTGAGCTCATCGGGCGCGTGGGAAGTGAGGTCCCGGTATTGACGAAGCAGGTCGAAGGCGGCGGGACGCGGATACAAAACGATGCCGCCGTGGACGGAAGCGAGCTCGTGGAGGCGAAACTCGAGCGCCGTCACGATGCCGAAGTTGCCGCCGCCGCCGCGAATGGCCCAGAAGAGGTCTTCGTTCTGCGTCGCGCTGACGGAGAGGTGATTGCCGTCCGCGTTTACGAGGTCGGCGGATACGACGTTATCGCAGCTCAGCCCATGCTTGCCCATGAGCCAGCCGATGCCGCCGCCGAGGGTGAGACCGCAGACGCCGGTAGACGAGATGACGCCGCCGGTGGTGGCCAGGCCATATTTCTCGCATTCGCGATCGAATTCCCCCCATGTGGCGCCGCCCTGAGCCAATGCAGCTTACCGGCTGGGGTTGACTTGGACTTCTTTCATCAGCGAGAGGTCAATCATCATGACTCCGTCGGCGACGGATTTTCCGGCTACGCTGTGGCCGCCGCCGCGGACTGAGACCGCGAGGCCGTGTTCGCGAGCGAAGCGAACGGTTTGAATCACGTCGGCGATTCCGGTGGGGCGAACGATGACGGACGGCTTGCGGTCGATCATGCCGTTCCACACGCGGCGCGCAGAGGCGAAATCCAGATCATTGGGGGTCAGGATTGGACTGTTGAGGATTCGCCGCAGCCCGGCAAGTTGGTCAGTTGAGAGGCCTTCTTCCAGGTCATTCATGTTGAAAAGACTACCAAAGTGCAGTGCGTGCCGGGATGAGTTTTGGATGAGTTGGTGAGCCGCTGAACTCAGGCTCAACTCATCTCCGGCTCATTGAGTCCGGGGTGAGGGTGGGGCACACTCCTTTCATCGCACGGCGCGAACAGGAAAAGGCGCCGAATCGAAAAGGAGGAATCCTTATGAAACGCACCGTAATTCTGACAGTGGCCACCCTCTGCCTCTTGATAGTCCCAATCAGCGCCAACGCAGCTTGCGGAAGCTTTGGTGCAGCAGGCTTGAAAAACTCTATCAAGCTTCCCATCCTGACGCAGGCCGAATTGGGCTTCCCCTTGCCCATTGTGGGAACTAACCCTGGGATCGTTGGTCTGTGGCATGTGATCTATACCAACAGCGCCGACCAATCGACGTTCAACGACACCTTTGACACCTGGCACAGCGACGGCACGGAGATTGAAAGCGCGTTTCTGGCGCCGGCGGGCGGCAACTTGTGCGTAGGAGTGTGGAAGCCGACGGGCCTGCGGAGCGTCACTCTTCATCATGTCGGCTGGCTCTTCGATCCAAGCACTCCGACGGCGACCGCAACCAACACCTTCACTCTGGATGAGGAGATTAAGGTCTCCGCAGACGGGATGTCCTACAGCGGATCGTTCACGTTCAAAGTGTGGGGACTGGATGGAAGCCCCACACCAGTGGAAGTGACAGGCACGATTGCCGCGACGCGCATTACGCCGAATTGACGAGCGATCCTTTCCCAAGCGATGCGTTCACCGCACTGGCGAGTCGGCCCTCGCCTGCCGGTGAACGCACCGAGGACGAGCACATGCTATCTCGGCATGTGGGGGCAGGCTAGTTTGCTGTAGAGAGGATGCGGGCGACGAGGTCGTAGTCGTGGGATTCGGTGATCCGGGCGCGGTAGAAGCGGCCGGGTTCGAGGGCGTCGAGCGGGCCGAAGTCGTTGATGAAAACCTTGCCGTCGATTTCCGGTGCGTGGAATTCTGTGCGGCCTTCCCAGAGGAGCGGCGTTTCGGCGCTGGGGCCTTCGGCGAGGAGGGTAAGCTCGCGGCCGACCCAGTTTTTCTTGGCGCGGCGCGAGATGGATTGTTGCAGCTTCATCAAGCGGCGGCGGCGCGACTCGATGGTGCGGTGGGGGATCTGCGCGTCGAGCGAATATGCTGCTGATCCTTCTTCATGCGAGTAGCTGAAGACGCCGAGCCAGTCGAAGCTGGCTTCCTTGATGAACTCCTCCAAGAGTTCGAAGTTGCGGAGCGACTCGCCGGGGAAACCGACGATGAACGAGGTGCGCAGCGCGATGCCGGGGACGGCGGCGCGGACCTTGGAGAGCGTCTTGAGGAAGATGTCGGCGGAGGCGCCGCGCTTCATGCGCTTCAACACGTCGGGCGACGCGTGCTGGAGGGGCAGGTCGAGGTATTTGCAGATGTTCGAGTGCTTGGCGATGGTTTCGAGCAGCTTGCCGGTGATGCGGTTGGGATAGGCGTAGAGGAAGCGGAGCCAGCGGAGGTTGGGGATGCGGGCGAGGGTGTCGAGGAGGGTGGCGAGACCGTCGCGGAGGCCGAGGTCTTCGCCGTAGCAGGTGGTGTCCTGGCCGATGAGGGTGATTTCGCGGACGCCGCGTGCGACGAGCTGCTCGGCTTCGGCGACGACTGACTCGAAGCGCCGGGAACGGAATTTGCCGCGCAGGTTGGGGATGACGCAGAAGGTGCAGGGGTGGTCGCAGCCCTCGGCGATTTTGATGTAGGCGGAGGCGCGAGGCGTGGAGAGAACCCGCGGGGTCTTTTCGTCATAGAGATAAGTGGGCAGATTAGGCGAGGCGCCGGCCCAGGCGTCGCGAAGGAAGCGGCCGTGAAGGGCGCGGACGTTGGCTTCGGGGCGAGAGGGGGTGTGCGATCCCTCAGGGGCTAAAACCCCATTCATTTCCGGCGTGGTTTCGGCACGACTAAAGTCGTGCCCTGACACTTCGTGCCTTCGGCCGACTGAAGGGTTCGCGCTCTTCCGCTTGTGCGTGCCGGAGAGCGATTTGCGGCCGGAGCGAACTTCGGCGTGAGTGCTGGTGAGGATGGTGAAGGGCGAGGGCGCGGCGGGTGCGGGAGCGAGACCGGCGGCTTCGAGGATGGATTCGAGCTCGCCGGTGCCGACGACGGCGTCGACTTCAGGGATGTTTTTCCGGATCTCGTCGCGATAGCGCTCGACGAGGCAGCCGGCGACGATGAGCTTTTTGGCGCGGCCAGAGGATTTGTGGCGAGCCATCTCGAGGATGGTGTCGACCGACTCCTGCTTGGCGGTGTCGATGAAGGAGCAGGTGTTCACGACGAGGATTTCGGCGTCTTCGGGATGGGCGGTGAGGCGGGCGCCTGCGCGGTCGAGGAGGCCCATCATGACCTCGGAATCGACGAGGTTTTTAGGGCAGCCGAGGGAGATGAATCCAACCGATGGGGAAGGTTTGGGCACGATTCTATTTTACGTGGAGCGTGAGTGAAGTGAAGGAGTGAACGGGTGAAAGAGTGAAAGAGTGAAAGAGTGAAAGAGTGAAAGAGTGAAGGGGTGGCTGGCGGGTATCTTTCGCGCGGGGGTTAGCTGTCTTTGCGGTAGAGGAGGTCGCGCATGGCGCGGCGGCGGGCGGCGTTGACTTCAAGCTCGGCGCGGCGTTCGGCGTAGTCGGTGGAGCGGCGGGGTTGAGGCTCGGCGGAGTCTTCGGGTTCGCTGCAGGAGGGGCAGCGATTGGCGAAGCCCGGTTTGCCGGGGCGGAGCTCGAATTCCTCGCCGCAAACCACGCAAGTTTTGATCGGGAAGGGCATGCGGAAATATGTTAGCGGAAGTTGGCTGTGGAAATCGAGAAGGGAGGGAGCGAGGGAACAAGGCGGCGGAGTTAGCGGGGCAAGCGGTCCACTGCGCTGGACGTTGGGTCGCTCGGCATGAGAAGGCGAAAAGATGAGTTTGTGCTATCCCACCCTAGCCGCAAAAAGCGCGGCTAGGATGGGGCACCTATTTGATTGTGCTTGGCGGGGAACTGAAAACTACAACCGCAGATCCTTCGACTCGCCGCCGCGGCGACTCACTCAGGATGACATGCCTGTTCTTGGGTTGGACGCCTACTCCGCGCGAGGCTCTTTGAAGCGCTAGTTGGCGAGCACGGCGCGGTAGCGGACTTTGCCTTTTCTGACTTTTTCGATGGCCTCGTTGGCCTTTGCCATGGGGAAGAGCTCGGTGGTGGCTTTGACGCCGTGGCGGGCGGCGACGTCGAGCATTTCGCGAAGGCGGAAGGGGCTGCCGACGGGGCTGCCGCCGATGGTGCGCAGGCCGGAGATGAGCGGGAAGGCGTGGACCGAGACCGGCGAGGGCGGAACGCCGACAAACCAGAGGGTTCCGTTGGGGCGGAGGGTCTGGAGATAGGCGCCCCAGTCCTGATCGGCGTTGACGGTGGTGAGGATGAAAGTCGAGAGAGCCGGCCACTTCTTTCATGGCCTTGGATTCGCGGCTGTTGACGAAGTGGTGTGCGCCGAGAGCGCGGGCTTCGTCTTCCTTCGCGAGGGTGGTGGAGAAGGCGGTGACGTGGGCGCCGAAGACGCGGGCGAACTGGATGGCGAGGTGGCCGAGGCCGCCGATGCCGACGATGCCGACGCGGGAGGAGGGGTTGACGCCGTTGATGCGCATGGGGTTGTAGACGGTGATGCCGCCGCAGAGCAAGGGCGCAGTCTGTTCGCTGGGCAGGGCGTCGGGGATGGGAACGACGAAGCGGGCGTTGGCGCGGACGCGATCAGCGTAGCCGCCGTGGCGATGGACGCAAGTGCCTTCAGAAGAGGGGCAGAGGTTCTCCTGGCCGCTCATGCACCACTCGCACTGGCCGCAGGAGTTGGATTGCCAGCCGAGGCCGACGCGCTGGCCGAGCTCGAGCGAGCGGACTTCGCTGCCGAGAGCCGCAACTGTGCCGATGATCTCGTGACCGGGGATGAAGGGATACTGGCTGATGCCCCAATCGTTGGCGATGAGGTGAAGATCGCTGTGGCAGACGCCGCAGTGGGTGATGGCGATCTCGACCTCGTGCGCGCCGAGCTTGCCCGGGTCGTAACGGAGAGGAAGAAGCTCCGCCCCCGCCGCATGAGCCGCAAGTCCTTGAATATGAGCCATGATTGCTCCGCTAGCCTCAGAACAAATTTTTCTCAAGCTTGCCCAGCACAATTCCCCAAAAGCGCCGGCCAACCCCGGAAGTAGATCGATGTTTCGTTAATGATCTTAGTCTAACCTGCCATGACCTGACATTCCCCTAAAGTGCCGGTCCATCTCCGACCTAAGTCATTGATTCAGTGATGACTTTAGTTTAATCCGCCGCCGGGCTCGATGTGGAGATTGAGAATCTGGAAGCCGGTGAGAACGCCGCCGGCGGGGGCTTCGCCGACAAGCTCGGCAGATTCGCCGTTGAGTCCGGCATCTTGGGCGTTGCGGAGGGGCTCAAGGGCGTTGGCGACGGAAAGCGGGAGGCTGGTGAGGGTCTGGCCGTGGATTTCGCCCTGAGTCTCCGGCGCGAGCAGGCTGACGTAGATGCGGTCGGCGGGGTGCTGATCGCGAGCCTCGGCGAGGACGGCGGAGAGATCGTCGGGCGGAGCGGGGAGGCGGGGCTGAAGCAAGGTGCGATCGAGGGTGGCAGCGTCTGAGACAAGGAGGCGGAGGTTGCCCGAGGCGAGACGAGCGGGCAGCTTGAAGGCGATGCGGACGTTGCGCTCAGGCTGATGCCAGGGGCGGAGGGTGGCCTCGACTTCGACGGTGTCGCCGGCATGGGCGATGTTAGTGGAGGCGAACCGTGCGTGATCGAGCGTGACCTGGACCTGGCGGGGAATGGCCTGAATGTGCAGATCGACGGAGCGAATGACGCCCTGTCGCGCGCCGTTCGAATAGAGGCGAGTGAATTGGCTGCCGGCGAGGAGAGAGGCCATCATCGACGCGGGTGTTGGCTGGCCGGAGGGAGCCCAGAGATCGAGCGGGACGGGCGGAAAGCCAGCGATATCGATGAGGCCAGTGACGTGGTAGCTGAGGGCCTCAGAGCTTTCGTTGGATTGGATGAGCGAGTCGTAGAGGACGACCTGGACGGCAAGTGGGGTGAGAGAAGGCAGGTCGAGGATTTCTACGTTGACCTTGCGCGGGCCGTCGGGGGCATCGAGCGCGAGGTGGACGGGGATCATGTGGGCCTGAGCGCCGAGCACGCCGCGGATGGCCGATTCGCGATCCTGGGTGAAGGCGCCGATGGTGACGCCGGTGTTGATGATCTTGAAGGCGTTGAGCGGCGAAGCGAGGGTGGTGACGACATCGGCGGTGGTCATGGGGAGGGAGACCGGACCAGCGCCGAGGACGGGGTGGCCGCAGGCGAGCAGTTGCTTGGGATCGATCTAGGTGACGGTGCAGGTGGCGGCGACTTCGAGGTCGCCGCGAATGAGTTGCATGCTGACCGCGGAACCGGGCTCGAGCGTTGGATGGCAAGCGGGGACTCGAGGTCAGGTTTCGAGGCTGATGCGGCGGGCGCGGCGGACATTCCGGCGAGCGAGCCGCCGGCAGCGACTGGCTCGAGAGAGGTTCCGGCGGTTTGCTGCTGCCAGAAGCGGATGGCTTCAGGGAGGAATCCGCTCATGACGAGCGGGGTGTCTATAGGTTGGAAGGTCATGGCGGGCTGAAAGCTCATGGCGCCGGGGGAGTGCGGGTCCTGATCGCTGCGTAGTTGCTCGCGTCGGGCGATGAATCTGGAGCAGGAGGAGTGATCTGCGCCTCGGCGACGGGAGATCGGGGGAGAGGTCGCGGACGGGAATGTCGCGCACTTCGAGCATCTGTTCGATGGGCGTGATGCCGGCGATGGGTTCTTTGGTGAATTGGCCGATGCGATAGGAGAGCGAGCCGGCCAGCTTGCCGTCGATGTAGACGGGGCTGCCGCTCATGCCTTCGACCACGCCGGTATATTCGGGTTTGGCGCCGTGGAGCCGGGCGAGGATCAGGTCCTGGCCGGGGCCGCGTGCGCCGCGCAGTACGCCCAGGATTTCAACCTGCATGGGCTCGGGAGTTGAGCCCTGAAAGACGGTCCAGGCGGTGCCGGTCATGCCGGGGCGAACCTGGCTGAGGGGAAAGAAGCCGGGATTGGTTGGCGGGCCGGGGTTTGCGGGGACGGGCTGCGGCGACGAAGCAGAGGATTGGACGGGGGCTTGCGCCGGCAGCAAAGCCGGGTAAGCGGCGGCCAACACGAAGCTGGAGAGGATGGCGAGGGCGGGGAGGCCGCAGATGGTTCCCTTCGGGCGAGTTTCCACGTCTATTAGAGTACGGCAAGGAGCGGTGTTAGCGGACGTTGGCGGAGTTAGAAGACGGGCACAACGTTCCGCCTGCGTGGGCGGTTACCGTTCGACATGCAAATCGCGTATGCTGGTGAGCACAAGAGGTTGTGATGACCAAGCCGCATTTGAAGGTTGGAGTTTTTCGCAGATTTTCTCTGGGGTTGGTGTTTCTGGCCGTTTTGACGCTGGCGGTTGCGCCGATGGGGCGCGGTCAAAGTCAGGCGCCGGGCCAGAGCCAGCAACCGGCAGCGCAGCAGCCGGACCAGAAAGCGCCCGAGGCCGGAGGTCCCAGCGGCGACACCGGCCTGATCGCCGTGCCCAAGAAGACGGAAAGCCCGGACAACACGCCACCGCCCGCTCCGGCCGCGCCGAAATTCAAGAACCCGGAGGGCGCGGGCAACATGAGCCTGCGCGTGGAGGTGCCGGAGGTGACGATCGACGTGGGCGTGCTGCTGGAAAAGACGCACCAGTTCGTATCCGGACTGAAGCCCTCGAACTTCCGCGTTTATGAGGATGGCGTGGAGCAGAAGGTCGAAGGCTTCAAGCGCACGGAGGCGCCGATCACGGTGCTGCTGCTGTGCGAGTATGCGGCGCGAGGCTACATGTTCAGAGTGGACATGCTGAACTGCGGCCTGGGCGTTTGCGCAGCAATTGCGGCCGCAGGACTACGTGGCCATGATGACCTTCGACCTGAATACCCACATCGTGAGCGATTTCACGCAGGACAAGCAGCAGATTCTGGAAGGCATCAACCAACTGGCGAACGAAGTGTACATGCCCGCCGCGTTCCGGGAGACCGACGATCTTCGATGCGCTGAACGAGTCGCTGGACCGGCTGTCGCGGATCGAAGGCCAGAAGTACATCGTTCTGATTGCTTCCGGCGTCGATACCATGTCGAAGCTGACGTTCGATAAGATTCAGAAGAGGGTGAAGGCGTCGCGGGACATCACCATCTTCACCATCTCGACCGACGGGATGTTGCAGGCGATGACCGAGGGACAGGGCGGAATGATGGGCGGGATGCGCGACATGACCTATCTGCAGGCCGACAACCAGATGAAGACATTCTCCGATATGACCGGCGGCATGCATTTTGCGCCGCGGTTTACCGGCGAACTGCCCGACGATGTGAAGGAGATCAACCAGAACATCCGCGCCAAATACGAACTGGTCTACCATCCCTCGAACGCCAAGCAGGACGGAACGTGGCGCAAGATTCGCGTGGAGCTGGTGGACGACGAAGGCCAGCCGCTGCGCATGCAGGACGAGAAGCACAAGCCGCTGAAATACGACATCATTGCGCGGGACGGCTATCGCGCGAAGCAGGAAGTGGAGTAGCGGAAGCGCGCCCGTTTCGGAATGTCGTGCGAAATCGGGCCGTAATGAAGCGCCTGTGACTCCTGTGACCCGGGCGCAATGCTACCAGTCCCTATGATCACGAACGTGAGAACTGCAAATGCTGCGGCCGCGACGGATGCGCGGAGCCGGAGGATGCGGGCCGCGCGAAATCTTCATACCTGGAGAAAGGGATGGGATTCGTTCCGATCATGTGGGCAGTTTGGGGTGCGTCATTTGTCTTTATGGCCGGCGTAAGCATTTTTGCGGCGAGATTGGGAAGGAATGAGGAAGCGCAGATTTTTCTGGCCGATTCATCGAGTCGAGTGAAGACCGAGCAGGATGCCATTGTGGCGCGGGTGAACAAGATTCGTCCCCTGAAGATGACAGCGCTGGGAATCGCAGGGTTGATGACGGTGATCGTGGTGGGGTATTACCTTTTCGACATCTTCCATCAGTTCTGACGTTTTGGAAGATCGGAACCGCGAAGGGATGCGACCGCGGAGCGGGGTGGTGTGCGCGCGCTGCGATGAGAGCGAAGGCCGAGCAGGCGAGGCCGGAGAGGCCCCGCTGGCCGTGACGGTTTCGCCAGTTCCAGGTCAGGCCAGTCTTACTCGATGAGGTGGAGCTGGAGCATGATATCGCGGACGTAGTACGCGATGACGACGACGGTCATGCCCACGACGAGCCAGCGGGCAATGCGGACCAGGGGCTCGACCTTGGCTACCTTTGAGGAAATGACCGCCTGCTCCGCCTTCTCTTGCGAGAAGGAGTCGTCGAGGAAGATCTGGTCCTCTTCATTCTTGGTCAGGCTGGAGCGATAGATGTAGAGCGCGGCAGCAAAGATAACGAATGCGGACCAGATGATCCACATTACCCAGAGAAACGACATACACCACCTCCGAACGAATTCCGGTCCCAGAAACCTGCGGGGTCGTGGGGAACTGCGGTCTCGCGGCCAGAGGGTCCTTCCGGTTGACCATCATAGCTCGGATTGGGTGAACTTGGGAACCACTCCTGGATTTAATCGGCGGGTCCGGGGGGCGTTGGGCGGCGAAGATGGGGCTGGCGAGCGGGGATTGACGGGGTTCAGCGACCGGCTGCGTCCAACTGGGCGCAGGTGCATCTAATGGGATGTGTACCCAAAGTGGGGCTTGTCGAACGGATCGCCGAACGGTACAGTACAAAGAGCAAGCAGTTTGAGACACCGAGGGAGGGATCATGGCCACGACAACCGTTGCACCGACCCAGGAAACCGATAAGAAACCGCCTCTTGTGCTGACGCCTCAGGCGATCGCCAAGGTACGCGAGATCATGGCCACCCAGGACCCGCTGCCGGCCGGGCTGCGCATTGGCGTGGTGGGCGGAGGCTGCTCGGGCTTTCAATACTCCATGGCCTTTGAGAACCAGGGCGGGATGATGGATAAGGTGTTCAATTTCGACGACTTAAAGGTGTTTGTGGACGCAACGTCGCTGATGTACCTGAATGGCTGCACGGTGGACTACGTGGAGACACTGGAGGCTGCCGGATTCAAGTTCGACAATCCCCAGGTGAAGTCGACCTGCGGATGCGGTTCGTCGTTCCAGGTGTAAAGAAACAGGGAACAGGGATCAGGGAACAGTAAAACAGGGACCGAGGGAACAAGGAAACCAGGGAACAAGGGACCAAGGAGACAACGAAACAGAGGCTCGCCCGGAGAGGGCGGGCCTTTTGTGTTTGTGGGCTGAAGAGGTCGAGGCTACTGCGGGGTGGAGGTCTCGGGGGGCATGGGGTTAGGAGTCGGGTTCGAGCCCGAGCCGAAGGTGGAATTCGAGTTTCCGATCCCGGAGTTGCCGAAGGCGGAGGTTCCCACGGGGGTGGTGGTGCTGCTGGCGGGTTGGCCGATCTGCCTGTGTTGCCGCCGCCGATGGTTTTCATGTCGGAGAGCGGGTCGTAGGTAAACTCCCACTCGTTGTAGTGCTGCTTTTTCTTGTAGACAAGAATCGAGGTTTTGGGGCTGGCTGGCGAAAAGCCGATGATGCCCGCGCCGCCGAAGGTGGGGCCGCCGGGACTAGAACTCGAGGGGGAGCCCGTGCCGGTGGACGAAGTGCCGCCCGAGGATGTGCCGCCAGTGGACCCTGCGCTGCCTGAGTTATCCGTGCCAGTCGTGGTCCCGGACGAGCCGCCGGAGTTATCGGTTGAGCCGGTTGCGCCGGCGGAGGGCGATTGATCGTTGCCGGAGTCGGACGAGCCGAAGAGCGAGCCGGGACCAGATGAGCTGCCGCCAGGGAAGCCACCGCTGGAATTCGTGCCTCCGGGCAGACCGCCGCCGCCACTGGGGCCGATGCCAGCGAGGGTCGATGCGTTTCCGGCGAGCGGCTGGCCGAAGAAGCCCATGGCGGTGGGAGTTTTGTTCTGGCCGAAGAGAGGCTTCCAGTCGTCCTTGCCGGTGATGGGATCCTTGTATTTCTTGCGCAGGAAGCGGATGTCGTTGGTCTTGACGAGCGCGTCGGCGTTGGGCGGATAGGCGTGGAATTTGCGGTAGTAGAGCTGAATGGCGCGGCGGTATTGCATGCCGCGATGGAAGGTCTCCAGATCGCGGTCGCGCTGGATGGATTGGCGATCTGGGGCGCGGCGACGGCCAGCGAGATGACGAGGAGCGCCATGAGGAAGATGGCGAAAAGCAGGACGTAGCCTTGTTCGGAGGCGGGGATGGGTTTGCGGCGAGTTGGAGAGGAAGGAGTCATGAAGCAGTTCAGGGCTGCGAAATCGTCGATTATCTGCGTGTTGTTGTAGGCGAGGTCGGTGACTTCGACGTTCAGCGGGCGGATGGCGCCCACCTTGTAGCGATGGTCGACGATCTCGCCGGTCTTGGCCATGAAGATGTCGTCGCCGTGGGCGAAGAAGGCTTTGAACACCTTGTCTTCGTCCTCGGAGTAGCCGAAGTATTTGAGGTCGATGGCTGGCGGCTTGGGCGGCGGAGGCGGCGCATTCTGTGCAGCTGCGGTTCCGCCGCCGGGGCCAGGGCGTACAGGCGCGAGGGGCTTGGGGATGGAGATGGCGCCGACTCGGCGGAGAAGATGTTGCGGCCCGTGCCGGAGTATTCGACGTCTTCGCTCTGCGCCAGCTTGTCAAAGTGCAGAGAGGGATCGATGCCTGCGTTGGTGAGGTTTTGCGCCTCGTTGCCCGCGGCGGGTGATGCGCCGGCGATGTGCCGGAAGATGTGCCGGTTGGGGCGGGAGGGTTTTCGAGCGCAGGCGCGACGGGCGCGGGACCAGACTCGGTCGGCGAAGAGGATCCAAAGAACATGCGGTAGACCACGAAGGCAAAAACACCAGGATGACGAGGAGCACGCTCGCCACAATCACCTGGCGCTTGTTTTCGGTGCCGAGAGCGAGAGCCATGGTTATTCGCCCTCCTTGCCGGCGCTGAGGCAGCGGGCGACTCCTCGCCCGGGGATGAGGCGAAGGGCAGACCGCTGGCCGCGGCGTCTGCGGGACGCAGCCAGGTGGAGACGCGCAGGCGCAGGTTGACCAGGCCGCCCTGCTGGCCGGTGAAGGACATGGCGCGAATGATGAAGAAGATCGGATCGCGCTCGAGGCTGTTGACGAAGCGCATGATGGCGGGATAGTCGCCACTGATGCCGGCGTCCATGGAGATCTCAGTGAGGTCGGAGCCGGGCTTGCCCTGCGTGTACTGCACGCGCGAGAGGCGCACGCCGGATGAGACCGCCAATTCGCCGATGCGGCTGGAGATGAAGGAGTAGTCGGGCGGGATGCGCTTTTTGTAGAAGGCGTTGCATCTGGTCGCGCGTTTTTTCGACGCGTTGATCGAGGCCGCGGAGGGGAGCGGTCTGGATTTCGAGGGCCTTCAACTGAATCTGCTTGCCGGCGAGGACGTCGCTGGAGTGGCTGTCCATGGCAGCCCAGTCCATGCCGAGGCGAACGGCCAGGACGACGGCGAGGACGAGCAAGAGGGCAAAGCCGGCGAAGTGCCAGGTGAGCGGAGAGGCAAGGCGTTCACGCAGGGAAGTGGATGATCCGTTCGCGCTCATTGCGGACCTCCACGCGTGGGATTGTGGAAGAACGCACTGGGGCCGGAGGACGAGGGACCCGTGTAGGGCTGGCGGCCGTTCCCTTGCGGGACTGCAGGATCCGGGCGCATGTGTTTGGGATTGGCGATGCCGAGGCGGAATAGACGAGGAAGCCTTGGGCGCGGGCCTGGCGGTAGCGCGCGCTTCCTCCAGACGTGGGCGGATTGTAGTCGGCAAGCAAATCGAAGTCGAAGCGGTTGGAGATGCTGATGGGTTCCTGGCGCTGCGAGGGGCTGTTGCTGGACTCGGCGCTCTCACCAACGATGCGGGGCTGGAGGAATCGGCGGGAGTGCTCGAGATTGGCGACCAGATCGTCGGCGCGATCGCGCGGACCAACGACGCGGACGTGCACGGTGATGTGGCCATCCTTGTCGCGGATGGGCTCGATGGAGGTGACCTGCACGCCGCCGGGCAGGACGGTCTCCATGGCTTCCATGGCGAGGGTCCAGGAGAAGGCCTTCTCATCGAAGAGCTGGTTGAGGAGCTTCGGCCTGGACGAGGACCTGAGCATTGTCGGGGCGGCTGCATCATGGCGACGGCCGCGGCGCGTCGGCTTGGACGCGGGCGATCTGGCCGTCGAGCGAGTGCTCGCGGGCGCGGGCTTCCTCGGCCTGGCGGTCGAAGAGGTGCAGGCCCAGAACGAAGAGGAGAGAGAGCAGCGGCGAGCACGGCCATGGCGATGCGCAGACGCTTGAGCGCCGGGCCAAGATCGGTGAAGGGGCGGGTGGCGAGATTGAGAGTGATGCGCATGCGTCAGCTCGCTCCCGCCAGCGCGCCTGCGACGCCGGCAAAACTGGTTTGAGGAAGCGGAGTCATGGCGCCTTCCTCGGGCCGCGAGGCCCATTCGGCGACGGAGAGTTCGGGGTCGCCGATGGAGGCCGCGAATTCGGCGGTGTCCTGAACACCCGCGTAGTAGAGCGTGCGCGGCCGCGCGCCGAGCTTGTCTTCAAAGTAGGCGGCGGCGACGGCGATGCTGCGCTGAATTTCGGCGATGCGCTGGGCGGGTTCTTCGGGGAGGTCGAGCGTGCGGTAGAGGAGCAGCTCCTGGCCGGTGGCGATGGAGGTGGTGATGGCGCGCGCGCTGAGGTTGGCGGCCAGCACGGCTTCCATGGAGTCGAGGGACTTCGAGCGCGGCGAGCGAGGAGGAGAGGACAGCGCCGGGCTCGTAGCCGGCGGCGCGAACGGCGGATTCATACTCGGCAAGGATGGGGCCGGGCATGACCGCGGCGAGGACTTTGCACTCCGTTTCGTTCTGCGACGAGCACCTGGTAGCTGACGCCGGCGTGCTCCACATCGAAGGGAACCATTTTGCGCAGGCGGAAGCGGACAACGGGAATGGCTTCGGCGGGCTTGGCGGGAAGGGAATCGAAGTCGAGGACGAAGACGCGGACGAGGGTGTCGGGCAAGACGAGGGTGACGGCGCGGGTGCGCGGCGAAACTTCGTCGAGCGCGGAGCGGATGGCGGCGGCGACGGCTTCGGGCGCGCGCAGGTTTGGCTCTTCGATGCCGGGAACGAGCGCGCCAGGCGACAGCGGGGCGAAGGCGTAGACGAAGCCGTGCGCCGACTCGGATGCGCCACGGCGGGAGCGCGCAGCAGGACGCGCAGCGGCAAGCACGCCTTCCGGCGAGATCTCGACGGCGGCCGGCGGACGGCCGGCGGGTTGCGAGGCGGTGCGGACTCTGGTGAACATTTGTGCCACTAGCGTGAGGCCTCAATAAATGTAACCTTGTTGATCTCTTTGAGGGTAGTGATGCCGCGGCGGACGCGCTCAATGGCCGACTCGCGGAGGAAGCTCATGCCCTCCTTTTGCGCCTGCCTGCGGATCTCCGAGGTGGGCTTTTTGGCGAGAATGATCTCGCGGATGGTGTCGGTGAGGTCGAGCAGCTCGTGGATGGCGGTGCGGCCGCGGTAGCCGGTGCCGCCGCACTCCATGCAGCCGGCGCCCTCGCGGAAGTCGAAGTCGCGCCACTCGGCGGGATCCAGGCCGCTGGCGAGCAGAGTTTCGTCGTCGTAGTGAACGGTGCGGGCGCAGTACTCGCAGATGGTGCGCACGAGGCGCTGGGCCAGGATGCAGTTGAGCGCGGAGACAAAGTTGTAGGCCTCGACGCCCATGTTGAGAAAGCGGCCCAGGACGTCGACCACGTTGTTGGCGTGGACGGTGGTGAAGACGAGGTGGCCGGTGAGCGCGGAGTTGATGGCGATCTGCGCGGTCTCCTGGTCGCGAATCTCGCCGACGAGGATTTTGTCGGGGTCGTGGCGGAGGATGGAGCGCAGGCCGCGCGCGAAGGTGAGGCCTTTTTTCTCGTTGACGGGAATCTGCGTGATGCCGCGAATCTGGTACTCGACCGGGTCTTCGATGGTGATGATCTTGTCTTCGTCGCTCTTGATCTCGTTGAGCGCGGCGTAGAGGGTGGTGGTTTTGCCGGAGCCGGTGGGTCCGGTGACGAGCACCATGCCGTAGGGCTCGCGAATGTAGCGGCGGAAGCGGCGGAGATCTTCTTCGGCGAAGCCCACCACGTCGAGCGTGAGGTTCTTGAACTTCTCGCTCATCGACTCCTTGTCGAGCACGCGGAGCACGGCGTTTTCGCCGTAAATCGTGGGCATGATGGAGACGCGGAAGTCGATGAGGCGGTTCTTGTAGCGCACGCGGAAGCGGCCGTCCTGGGGCACGCGCTTTTCGGCGATGTCGAGCTCGCTCATGATCTTGATGCGGCCGAGGATGGTGCCGTGGTGCTCGCGGGCGATGGGCGCCATGGCTTCCTGCAGCACGCCGTCGATGCGGTACTTGACGTGGACCGAGTCGTCGTAGCTCTCGATGTGAATGTCGGAGGCGCGGCGCTCGAGAGCGGTGAAGATGGTGGTGTCGACGAGGCGGATGATGGGGCTGATGTCTTCCGTCTCGCTGGTGAGCTTCTCGATGGAGATGTTTTCGTCGGGGTTTTCGTCGCCGGTGAGGACGTCGAAGGTGAGGCCTTCGCTGGCTTCGTCGAGGACGCGCTGCGACTGCTCGGTTTTCTTGAGCAGGTCGGTGATCTGCGAGAGCGTGGCGACGCGGGCCGGTGATGCGCGCGCCGAGCAGGCCGGCGATTTCGTCGAGCACCATGAGGCGCGAAGGGTCGCTGACGGCGATGACGAGCGTGTCGGGCGTCTGCTCGATGGGCACGAAGTTGTAGCGGAACATGAGCTCGACGGGCACGGTGCGCAGCAGCTCATGCTGAATCTTGAAGTTCTTGAGGTCGACGAATTCGGCGTGATAGCGGCGGGCGAGGGCTTCGGCGTGTGCGCGCTCGTCGGCTTTGGGATCCGGGCCGCCGGGAGCGGGGAGCGTGACGACGTTGGATTCGGCCATGGACAACCCTCCTAAAGGGCAGCTACATCCCGGTGGCCTGCCCGAGCGAAAAGATGGGCAGGTAGAGCGAGATAAGAATGAAGACGACGACGACACCCATGACGATGAGGATGGCGGGCTCAATGAGCGCCAGCGCGGCGGCGAGGGCCGTGGCCACGTCTTCCTCAAAGAACTCGGCGACGGAGTTGAGCATTTGCGGCAGAGCGCCGGTTTGCTCGCCGACGGTGATCATCTCCGCAGGCGAGACCGGGGAAGACGCCGGTTTTGGCGAGCGAATCGGCGAGGCTTTTGCCCTCGCGCACGGTGGCGACGGACGACTCGACGGCTTTGGAGACGCGGCGCGAGGAGATGGAGCGCGCGGCGGTTTCCAGCGAGGGCACGAGCGGCAGGCCGCCGGTGAGCAGCGTGGAGAGCGTGCGCGCGAAGAGGGCCACCTGGTACTTGAGCCAGATTTTGCCGAAGACGGGAATCTTGACGCGGACGCCGTCGACAAAGTCCTTGCCGCGCTCGGTGATGGAGAAGCGGTAGAAGGCGCCGGCGACGACGACCGCGCCGAGAGCGAGCCAGAGGATGTTGTGCTGCATCCACTTGCCGAAGCTGAGCAGGGCGAGGGTGAGGGCGGGGAGTTTGCTGCCGAGCTGGTCGTAGAGCTTGGCGAACTGCGGAACCACCACCGTGAACATGAAGATGAGCAGGCCGAAGACCAGGGTGAGCAGCACGCCGGGATAGATGAGGGAGCCGACGAGCTTTTTGCGCAGGGCGAGGGCGACCTTCTGGAAGTTGACGTAGCGATCGAGGACTTCGGTCAGGTTGCCGGAGCGCTCGCCGGCCAGGAGCGTGGTGGTGTACATGACCGGGAAGCCGCTTTGCGCTTCGAAGGCCGCCGAAAGCGCCTCGCCGCGTTTGACGCGGCTGGCCACGTCGTCCAACTGGCTGGAAAACGCGGCATTGTTTCTGGATCTTGCCGAGCATCTGCAGCGAGCCGAGGATGGGCAGGCCGGCGCGGATGAGGGTGAGGAATTGCTGGTTGAAGATGAGGAATGGCTCGAGCTTGACCTTGCGGCGGGAGCGGCCAAGGCGCCGCGGGCGCGGACGGAGAAGACGTGATAGCCGGCGTGAGAGAAGCGGGCGCGCAGCTCCTCGGCCGTGGCCGCGGTCTGGACCTGCTCCTGCACGTGGCCACGCTCATCGGCCAGCTTGATGACGAACTCTGCCATGGTCGCGCTCGCCGGTTGCGCACTTAAAGCGCAGCCGGGAATCCTCGATGGATTGCTCCAGCTCAAGGGTAACAGTCTTAACTTGAAGATAGACGAGCGCGAGACGCCGGACGTTCGTGGGGCGTAGGCAAAACGGATACCACGGTGCCGGTTTTGAGGCCGGACGATTGAGGGTGCATGTATGCTGAGACCAATCCCAGTTCCGGATGGTGAGATAACTCGGGGTTGAGAAGCCGTGAGTGAGGGGCAAGTGTAGGCGATGGACTCGGTTTTGAGCGGGCGTCAACTCGGAGCAAGTACGGGATCGGAGGCCGGACCGGACGTTCCCGCAAGGACGCGCGACGCGTTTTGGGCTGGCTTGCGCAGGCGATGGCGTTGGGCGGTGGGTGGGCTGGCGCTGGCGGCAATGGGCGCGGGGCTGCTGACGGCGTTCCATGAGCGGCAGCACGCGCGCGGTGGTGATTCCGTATCCGCACGACCTGGCGCAGGTGAGCTTTGCCGTGGCGGGGGATGTGATTCCGCATGAGGCGGTGAGGGCGGCGGCCGCGGCGGCGGGCGAGGGCGAACAGGGATGGGCGGCGCTGTTCAGCGATGTGGCGGACGTGTTTCAGGGCGCGGATTTCGGATTTGTGAACCTGGAGACGCCGGTGGCGCCGGAGCACTCGCACGGGACGAAAGGCGTTCCTGTTCGACGCGCCGGTGGAGCTGCCCGAGGCGCTGAAGGCGAGCGGGATCAAGATTGTTTCGTTTGCCAACAACCACGTGATGGACCAGGGGTGGGCGGGGTTCGCCGAGAGCCGCGAGCACCTGAAGGAGGCGGGGCTGCTGTTTGCAGGGACGTCAGACAATGCGGCGACGGCATGGCAGCCGGTGATCACCGAGGCGAACGGGATCAAGGTGGGCTGGCTGGGAATGACGCGCTGGCTGAACGGCAACCGGAATCCCGGACAAGGACGATCAGCCGCATGTGAATTTCTTTCCCTATCCGGGCGAGGCGAACGGCGCGCCGGGAGCGGACGAGGCGACGGTGCTGGCGGCGGTGAAGGCGGCGCGAGCGCAATGCGATCTGCTGGTGATCAGCGTGCACTGGGGCATTGAGTACGCGACGGCGCCGCGGCCGGAGGACGTGGACCTGGCGCACAAGATGATGGAGGCGGGAGCGAGCGGTGATTGTGGGCGCGCATCCGCACGTGCTGCAGCCGATTGAGACCTACAAGACGCAGGATGGGCGCGACACGGTGATTTTTTATTCGCTGGGGAATTTTTTGTCGAACCAGTCGCGGAGTTATGTGGATGGGCTGAATCCGGACTCGAATGGCGAGCCGCGGGACGAGATGATCGGGCTGTTTTCAGCGGTGAAGAGGGACTACGGGCCGGCGGGCGTGCGCGTGGAACTGGGGCACGTGGGCATGTTGCCGGTTTGGGAAGAGAACAACCGCAATGAGATGGCGGCGGGACGCGAGAAGAAGCCGGTGATCAAGCCGGTGCTGATCGACCGCGAGATTCCGGCGTTGGAGGCGCGGCTGGACGAGCTGGACAAGGCGGCGGGGTTGGACATGCCGCAAGCGACAGTGCCGGTGGGCGGGCCGAACGGCGAGGGGGCGACGGGAGCGAAGAGCGCTGCGCCGAAGCAGGGGAGTGCGGCGCTGACGGCGGACCAGAAGAAGGAATTCATCGAAGTGACGAAGCGGCTGAAGCTGTTGACGGACCGGCGGGCGCAGATTCTGGCGCGAGTGGGCGACGATTATGTGATGGCGCCGCCGAAACTGGCCAGCGAAACCATGAAGGATGCGGGCGGCGAAGATGCAGATGCAGGAAACAGAGAGCCCGCGTGAGCAGAAACAAGACGTCGGCTTTCTTTGGAGCGGTCCTTGGAGTCTTGCTGATTCCCTTTCTCTTCGTTGGCGCGTGTTTTGCGGTTCCATACGGTTTTCTTCTGCGATGGCGACAGCAACGCCGCGAGCACAAGCTCAAGTCGCTGATGAAGTCGCGAGGGAGGCTCATTGGATGGCCGGAGTTCCTGCGCGCGATGCGCGAATCCGGAGGCACCTGCATCGAGGAGAAGTTCTCGCCGAAAGGCCCGGTGCGGTTCTGGTGGACGCCGGAAAATGTCTACGGCGAATCGCCGCACGAGATCATCGACTGGTTCACGATGCGGAAGGGGCGGCGCTATGAGCCGTTTGTCCACTGGTGCCGCGAGCGTTACACCGGAGCCAATGGGGGCAGCGCGGTGCTTGTGGAGACCTGGGGCGTGGCGAAGCAGGAGATTTACGCATTGTGGGCGGAATGCCGGCCGGAGTCGAACAAGGCACAATGGATCGAGGTGGCGCCACCGGAGATTCTGCCGCGCCGGCCGGATCAGTAACGGGCTACAAATCTGAGGTTCAGACTTTCCACTATCGAGTCGATCATGCGCCTGTTTTTACTCAACAACTCCTGAGTCCCCGCGAATGCGTGTCGCCTATCGCGCCGCGACATGCGCCGGCCGCACCATCAATCCCAACGAGTTCGCGTCTATTTACCTTCCGCGTAATTCGCCATGCCCTGAAAATCGAGAACGACAACCGTCTCGTTACCGACCACCCAGGCATCATGTCCGGGCGGGATGCAGAGAACATCGCCGGCCCTCGATGTGGTTTCTGTCCCATCGTCCATCCGGGTGACCATGGTGCCTGAAAGCTGATAGCCGAAGTGAGCAGCGGCGCAACTCGCGGTTTTTGCAATGGGCTTGATGCAAGTGGACCATTTCCACCCGGGCTCAAAGGTCGCACGGCCTACTGAGGCGCCGGCGACGTTGACGAGTTCCAGTTTGCCCTTTTCAAAGCGGCGCACTTCGTCGGGCGTGTTGAAGGTTTTGCTCTCAACTTGCGCAGTGGTTTGTGCCATTTTCTTACCTCCTGGGGATTCCTTTTGGGGATTCCTCCTCGGGGCTCCGAGTCGGACAGTCATTCACCATACACTCCGGATGCGGTGTTGAAAAGGAAATTCTGCCGGAACGCCGGTCTCCCGAACGCCAATCATGGGTCAGTAACCGTTGGCAACGAGCCAGGTCGGCGTGCGGGCTACTTGTTCTTGCTGAAGAGGTTCGAAAGCCGCTGCCGCAACGTGGCTGGAGCTGCTTCCGCAGGTTGCGCAGTCTCCGGCTGCGGATTGGACCCACGTTCAGTCGAGCGCTCCGCGGCCTCTGTCTCGCCCTTCTCGCGAGCGTCGTGAAGGACCTGCCAGAACGCGACGCCGTCATCTTCCCAGTCGGTGTGGCCGCATTTGCGGCACAGGTACTCGCGGATGACGCGACCGGAGAAGGAGTTCTTGTCGGTTTGATCCATCAGCTCGCCGCATTTCGCGCAGATCATAACGTCCTCCGCAATGCCGGGCGCGGAATTTGACGCCGCGAACCGGTGGCCCGTGATCAGTAGCCGTTGGCGACGAGCCAGGCTGCGGTCAGGTCGAACGCCGGTTTTTTCGCGGCCTGCATCTGCATGGCGGCGAGCTTGACCAGCACATCGGCCTCGATGTTCATGGGCGCGCCGACGGCGAGCGTGTGCAGATTGGTGCGCCAGTAGGTGAGGGGCAGGATGGCGATGGAGATCTCTTCGCCGTCGAAGCCGGCGATGGTGAGGCTGATGCCTTCGACGGCGACGGAGCCTTTGTGGACCATCCACTGGCGGACGTTTTCGGGGACGCGGACTTTGAGGGTCCAGTCGGTGGTCTGGCGGTCGAATTGCGGGCTTGACTCGGGGATGACGGGGTCGAGCGCGGTCATGACGCCTGTGCCGTCGACGTGGCCCTGAACGATGTGGCCGCCGAGCGGGCTGCCGGCGGCGGTGGGCAGCTCGAGATTGACCTTGGCGCCGGGAGCGAGCGAGCCGAGCGAGGTGCGGTCGAGAGTTTCCTGGGCGAGGTCGGCGTGGAAGTAGGTGGGGTCGGGATCGAGCGCGGTGAGGCAGACGCCGGAGACGCCGAGCGAGTCGCCTTCGCGCAGGCGCGAGGCGATGCCGGGAGCTTCAACGGTGATGCGGCGAACGCCGCCGCGATCGGTGAGGCTGACGAGGGTTCCGGTCTGCTCGATGATGCCGGTGAACATGGATTGATTCTAGGGAGCGAGGGAGCAAGGGAGCAAGGGAGCGAAAATCAGGGACTGAGGGCCGGACGGACTCAGAACTTCATCAGACACGCCTTTTTCGCACATATCGCCGAAGAGCCCGAGCAGATGCGTGATGCCGAGCAGCTCGCGAATCTGTTTGCCGAGATTGATGAGTTCGAGGCAGGAGCCGCCCGATTTGGCCGAGACGTAAAGCGCACCAGCGTGCCCAGACCCATGCTGTCGACGCGCGTCAGGTCGGTGAGGTCGAGAATGATGCGCTTGTTTTCGGGAATCAGGGTGCGGATTTTGGCGGCAAACTCGCTGCCGACGCCGGCCACCAGATGGCCGCGGCAGTGGACGAGGGCTGCGGTGCCTTTGCGCTCGACGTTGAAGGTGAGGGAGTTCACAGCCGGTGCGCGTCGGCATCGGTTTCTTTCCTTGATTTAGGGAACGAGGAAGGGGAGACGCATCGAGTTGATTGTCTCATAGAAAGGCAGGGAACAAGGGAGCAAGGGAACGAGGGAGCAAGGGAACCAGCGGGGTTGGCGGGGTTAGCGGAGCTAGCGGAGTTAAAAGCGCAGAGCCATATGCAGACGCTTTGCGGGTTAGTCGCTGGCGGGGGCTTCTTCAGGGGTTGGTGCAGCGGCGAGAGCGGGGCTGGCGGTGAGGGTGCGCTAGGCGAAGAAGAGCTTGGCGCGCCAGCGGAGGATCATGCCGAAGGCGAGCAGATAGAAGAGGGCGCCGGTCTGCTCGAGCGTGAGGAAGCGGTCGAAGTAGCCGCGGGCGAGGTAGCGAACGACGGCGAGCACGATGATGACGGCGAAGAAGGCGCTGGAGCGCTTCATCATGATGACGCCGTTCTGAAGATGCAGGTCGGAGGTGAGCAGAAGCGGATAGGCGAAGACGACGGCGCCGATGAGGAAGGCGCCGAGGCCCCAGGTGAAGGGAATGCGGCACGGCGGAACGAAGAACATGCAGAAGCCGGTGGCCATGCCGAGGGGCGGCATCACGATCTTCTTCAGCGTCACGGCGGAGCGGCCCTCGCGCACGCGCCAGGCGAGCACGCCGGCGAGGCCGATGAGCGAGACGACAGCCGTGATGACGGGAGTGGAGAGCATCTGGATTTGCCTTTCCGTTCTTGATCAATTCTCGATCGGGGCAGGTGGCTCAAGGGGTCAGAGCCGAATGAGTACATTCACTATTGTATTGGACGCCGCGAGGCGAGGGGGTCGTTTCAAAGATTTTGCGCGGGCGGCCAGGGGTCGCGGAGAAGCGAGCTGAGGCCGAGGTCGTCGCCGTAGCGTTCGACTTCGACATCGGTCATGTGGACGAAGCTGGAAAGGCCGCGGAAGGCGGGGACGGCGTCGGAGCCCATGATCTGCGGCGAGATGAAGAGGTGAAGGCGGTCGACGAGGCCGGCGGCAAGAAAGGCGGTGTTGAGGCGCGTGCCGGTTTCAGTGAGGAGGGTGAGGACGCCTTCTTCGCCGAGCTTCTCGAGGACCTTTTCGAGCGGGACGCGGCCGGCCTCCGCAGGGAGGACTTCGACGCGGACGCCGCGGCTTTCCAGTTCGCGAGCACGGGCTTCGTCGTTTGAGACGGTGAAGATGACGACGTCGTTTTGCGCCGTCGAGACCAGCTTGGAGTCGAGCGGCATGCGGAGAGCCGAGTCGAGGACGATGCGCAGCAGCGGGCGGCGGCGGCGAAGGCCGCTGCGGTCGGTCATCCAGGGATCGTCGGCGAGAACGGTGTCGACGCCGACCATGGTGGCGTCGGCCGCCCAGCGCAGGGGCTGGACGGCGGCGCGGGCGACTTCGCTGGTGATCCAGTAGGGCGCGTGGGGGGTTTGCTGCGCGGGCGGCGGCGCGATGCGCGCGTCGAGGGTCATGGCGACCTTCATGAGCACGAAGGGGCGGCGGTGCTGGATCCAGCGGGCGAAGCCTTCGTTGAGGCGGCGGGCTTCGGCCTGGCAGGCGCCGACGGAGACATGAATGCCCGCGGCGCGGAGGGCCTCAAGGCCGCGGCCGGCGACGGCGGGGTTGGGATCGATGGTGGCGGCGACGACGCGGGCAAGGCCGGCTTTGATGAGCGCATCGGTGCAGGGCGGCGTGCGGCCGGTGATGCTGCAGGGCTCGAGGGTGACGTAGGCCGTGCCGCCGTGAACGCGGTCGTGTGCGTGCGCGCGTGGCCTCGCGGAGGGCGACGATTTCGGCGTGGTCGAGAAGGTCGTACTCGTGCCAGCCCTCGCCAACGACCTGGCCGGCGCGGTCGAGAATGACGCAGCCGACGGCGGGGTTGGGCGAGGTGACGCCGATGCCGCGGCGCGCAAGCTCGAGGGCGCGGCGCATCCAGTGGAGGTCGGAATCGGAGATTTGGTCCAAGACGTTCATCTTACTCCAGCAGCGAATCGACAAACTCTGCCGGCGAGAATTCGAGCAGGTCGGTCATTTTTTCGCCGACGCCGACGAAGCGGACGGGGAGCGAGAGCTCGCGGGCGATGGCGACGGCGATGCCGCCCTTGGCGGTGCCGTCGAGCTTGGTGAGCAGGATGCCGGTGACGCCGGCGGACTGGGTGAACTGGCGGGCCTGCTGGAGGCCGTTTTGGCCGGTCGTCGCGTCCATGACGAGGAGGACTTCGTGGGGCGCGCCGGGGACGAGGCGGGCGGCGGTGCGGCGCATCTTGTCGAGCTCGTCCATGAGGCCGGATTTGGTGTGCAGGCGGCCGGCGGTGTCGACGTAGAGCTCGTCGATGGAGCGCGATTTGGCGGCGGAGATGGCGTCGTAGAGGACGGCCGCGGGGTCGCCGCCCTGACGGGTCTTGATCATTTCGACGCCGGAGCGCGCGGCCCAGACTTCAAGCTGCTCGATGGCTGCGGCGCGGAAGGTGTCGGCGGCGCAGAGGAGCACGGAGCGCCCTTGCGCGCGGGACCAGGCGGCGAGCTTGCCGCTCGAGGTGGTTTTGCCGGTGCCGTTGACGCCGACAAGGAAGGTGACTTTGGGCGGCGCCTGCGGGCGTGGGGACGTCGCGCTGCGGGGCCTCGAGAATGGCGATCGAAGTTGCTCCTTCAAGAGATCGCGGAGCTCGGCGCCGCCTTCGATGGCCTGATGGCGGGCGCGGTCGCGGAGGGCGTCGAGGATGGCGGTGGTGGTTGGGACGCCGAGGTCGCTCGTGAGCAGCGCGGATTCGAGCTCGTCGAGGGCGGATTCGTCGACGGTGCGGGTGAGGGCGGCGAGGTCGGCGATTTTGGCGGAGAAGGACTCGCGGGTGCGCGAGACGGCCTGCTTCATGCGGTCGAAGAAGTTTTTTTCTGGTTTCGGCCGGAGGTTTTTCGGGTTCTTCGCTGCCAAAGAGGGTGGTGATCATCGTCTCCAGTCTAATGGGAAGGAGGGGGATGAGAAAGCGGAGTTAGCGGTGTTAGCGGCGCTAGCGAAGTTAGTTTGGCGCGCCGTTCGAGTGGGAGTTGCGGCAGTCCAGTGACTTGGAGGGCACGTTCGGCGCGGAATCGGTTCGGGCGGGGCATGAGGTCCGATATTCTTGAGAAAGAGGCTCGTAAATCGTGGGAAGAGATGACTGAAGCGCACAAACATCCGCTGCAACGCGTCATCGAGAGCCGGATCGCCATCATCGATGGAGCGACGGGCACGACGATCCGCAACTACGGAATGAAGGAGGCGGACATTCGCGGGGAGCGGTTCAAGGATGCGAAGAAGGACCTGCTGAACAACGGGGACCTGTTTACGCTGACGCGGCCGGAGCTGGTCGGCGACATTCATCGGCGGTTTCTGGAGGCGGGAGCGGACATTCTGGAGACGAATACCTTTGGCGCGACGAGCATCGCGCAGAGCGAGTTTTTCGTGGACGATCCGCGGGAGCGCGGAGGACGGAAGGATCCGGAGTTCTACCAGAAGAGTGATTGAGGACAAGTTTCTCGGCGAG
The DNA here is from genome assembly GCA_963835895.1 of uncultured Acidobacteriaceae bacterium. Lineage (GTDB taxonomy): Bacteria > Acidobacteriota > Terriglobia > Terriglobales > Acidobacteriaceae > Telmatobacter. Next base: position 104,589 of record CAWIHC010000005.1, read on the forward strand.
CTGGCGTGGGAGATCAACGAGAAGTCGGCGCGGCAGGGGCGCGAGTGGGCGGATCGCGTGGGCAACGAGACGGGACGGCAGCGATTTGTGGCGGGAGCGATGGGGCCGCTGACGGTGTCGCTCTCGAATTCGCCGGACGCGGACGATCCGGGCTTTCGCGTGGTGACGTTCGACCAGGTGAAGACGGCGTACAAGCAGCAGGCGCGGGCGCTGATTGCGGGCGGGGCGGATTTGCTGCTGGTGGAGACGATCTTCGACACGTTGAATGCGAAGGCGGCGCTGGTGGCGATCCGCGAGGTGTTCGACGAGGATGGGCTGGCGGCGAGCGGCAGGGAACTGCCGGTGATGATTTCGGCGGCGGTGGGGCGCGGCGGGGAGACGATGATCTCGGCGCAGACGATTGAGGCGTTCTGGACCGCGGTGCGGCACGTGAAGCCGTTCTGCGGTGGGGCTGAACTGCTCGCTGGGGCCGGACTTGATGGCGCCGTTTTTGCGCGAGCTTGCGGAGAAGGCGGACGTGGCGGTGTCGTGCTATCCGAATGCGGGATTGCCGAATCCGCTGTCGGCGACGGGATTCGATCTGGGGCCTGAGGATATGGCGCGGTACCTGAGCGGGTTTGCGCGCGAGGGGCTGATCAATCTTGCCGGCGGGTGCTGCGGCAATACGCCGGAGCACATTGCGGCGATTGCGAAGGCGCTGGAGGGCGTTGCGCCGCGCAAGGTTCCTGCAGCGGCGGCCGCGGAGCCGTGCGGCGTTGAGAGCGCGGCATGAGCGCGGGTCTGACAAAGCCCGTCGAGACAAAGCCGCTGCGATTGTCGGGATCGCAGCCGTTCACGCAACAGCCCGGCGTCTTCATCCTGATTGGCGAGCGGACCAATGTGGCCGGGTCGCCGAAGTTCGCCAAGCTGATTAAAGAAGGCAAATACGAAGAGGCCGTGAGCGTGGCGCGGCAACAGGTGGAGAACGGGGCAAATGTCCTCGACATCTGCATGGACGAGGGGATGATCGACGGCGTGGCCGCGATGACGCGCTACCTGCAGTTGCTGGCCAGCGAGCCCGAGGTGGCGAAGGTTCCGTTCATGATCGACTCCTCAAAGTGGGAGGTGATTGAGGCGGGGCTGAAGTGCCTGCAGGGCAAGGGCATCGTGAACTCGATCTCGCTGAAGGAGGGCGAGGCGAAGTTTCGCGAGCACGCGGCGGCGGTGCTGAAGTATGGCGCGGCGGCGGTGGTGATGGCCTTCGACGAGCAGGGGCAGGCCGCGGGATTCGAGGACAAGACGAGGATTTGCGAGCGGGCTTACCGGATTCTGACGCGCGAGCTGTGCTTTCCGCCGGAAGACATCATCTTCGATCCGAACATCCTGACCGTGGCCACGGGGATGGAGGAGCACAACAACTATGCGGTCGATTTCATCCGCGCGACGCGGTGGATCAAGGAGAATTTGCCGCACGCGAAGGTGAGCGGCGGCGTGTCGAATGTTTCGTTCAGCTTTCGCGGCAACAACAAGGTGCGCGAGGCCATGCATGCGGCGTTTTTGTATCACGCCATCGCCGCGGGGATGGATATGGGCATTGTGAACGCGGGCATGCTGGAGGTGTATGAGGAGATCGAGCCGGAGCTGAAGGAACTGGTGGAGGATGTGCTGCTGAACCGGCGGCCGGATGCGACGGAGCGGCTGGTGGAGTTCGGCGAGAAGCTGAAGGCGGCGGGAGCGGCGAGCGCGGGCGAGGAGGGAGACGAGAAGAAGGTTGAGGAGTGGCGCAACGGGACGGTGGAGGAGCGGCTGAGCCACGCGCTGGTGAAGGGAATCGATGCGATACATTGAGGCGGACGCGGAAGAGGCGCGCGTGAAGCTGGGGCGGCCGCTGGCGGTGATCGAGGGCCCGCTGATGGACGGCATGGGCGTGGTGGGCGATTTGTTCGGCGCGGGAAAGATGTTTCTGCCGCAGGTGGTGAAGTCGGCGCGGGTGATGAAGAAGGCGGTTGCGTACCTGACGCCGTTCATGGAGGCGGAGAAGGCGCAGATGGCCGCGGCGGGCCAGGCGGTGAGGGTGCAGGGAAAGATTGTGCTGGCGACGGTGAAGGGAGACGTGCACGACATTGGGAAGAACATTGTGGGCGTGGTGCTGGCCTGCAACAACTACGAAGTGATCGACATGGGCGTGATGGTTCCCGCGGAAAAGATTCTGGAGCGCGCGCGAGAGGTGCGGGCGGACATTGTCGGGCTGAGCGGGCTGATTACGCCTTCGCTCGACGAGATGGTGCACGTGGCGCGGGAGATGGAGCGGCAGGGGATGAAGCTGCCGCTGCTGATTGGCGGAGCGACGACGAGCCGCGCGCATACGGCGGTGAAGATTGCGCCGCACTACAGCGAGCCGGTGGTGCATGTGCTGGATGCGAGCCGGGCTGTGCCGGTGACGACGAGCCTGTTGAGCGAAGAGGGCAAGCCGGAGTTTGTGGCGCAGCATCGCGCGGAATATGACGCGCTGCGCAAGGCGCACGCCGCGCCGCGGCGGGCGGTGGTTCCGCTGGAGACGGCGCGGGCGAGGCGGACGCCGATCGAGTGGCGGGCGGAGGATTTGGCGAAGCCCGAGTTTTTTGGCGTGCGCGTGCTGGAGGATTTTCCGCTCGCGACACTGAGGGAGTTCATCGATTGGAGCCCGTTCTTTCACACGTGGGAATTGAAGGGCGTGTATCCGCGGATTCTCGAGGACGAAAAGCAGGGCGAGCAGGCGCGGCAGTTTTTCGCGGAGGCGAATGCGCTGCTGGATCGGATTGTGAAGGAGAAGCTGCTGACGGCGCGCGGCGTGTACGGATTTTTTGCGGCGAACGCGGCGGGCGACGATGTGGAGTTGTACGCGGATGAGAGTCGAGAGAAGGTGCTCACGCGGGTTCATTTTCTGCGGCAGCAATCGGATCGGGAAGGGAACGAGCCGTGCCGGTGGCTGGCGGATTTTATTGCGCCGAAGGAGACGGGGCTGAAGGATTCGATCGGCGCGTTCGCGGTGACGAGCGGGATTGGGTTGAAGGAGCTGTGCGACCAGTTCAGGGCGGCGCACGACGACTACAACGCGATCATGGCGGAGGCGATTGCGGATCGGCTGGCCGAGGCGTTTGCGGAGTGCCTGCACAAGCGCGTGCGCGAGGAGTGGGGCTACGGGCGCGAGCGAGAAGCTGAGCAGCGATGAGCTGATCCACGAGAAGTATCGCGGGATACGGCCGGCGCCGGGGTATCCGGCGTGCCCCGATCATACGGAGAAGGGCACGCTGTGGCGGCTGCTCGATGTGAAGAAGAATGCGGGCATCGAGCTTACGGAGTCGTTTGCGATGTGGCCGGGGTCGAGCGTGAGCGGGTTCTACTTTGCGCATCCGGCGAGCCGGTACTTCAGTTTGGGGAAGATCGGTCGCGACCAGGTGGAAGACTACGCGCGGCGCAAGGGAATGAGCGTGGCCGAAGTGGAGCGCTGGCTGGGGCCGAACCTGAACTACGAGCCGGGAGCGTAGGCATTTTTCCTCGCAGTCCCACCAAGGCGACGAAGGCATTGAAGTGCACCGACCACGGGGCAGTTCTTCCGTGATTTAAGCAGCGCAGGACGAATCAGATTCCTTTTGTCACTCCCCTCCAAGAACATTTTTCCGAAACTTGCGAAACTTTTGAATCCTGCGTGGGTTCGATTCGCGTAGTTGGGAATTTTCCGTCCATTGCATCTTGCAGGAGTCGATCTCCGCGAGGCGCACGGGGATTCTTTGCCTTGGAGGGCAGTGTATGAAGCGTGTCATGTTCGTTGTTTTCTCACTTCTGCTGGCGCCGTCGCTGTTTGCGGACGCCGGCTCGCGGCTCATTCCGGCGGGATCGCTGGTTTCGTGCACGACCGGCGACGGGAAGATCTCCTCGAAGACGACCGCCGTTGGCGATCCGGTGCTGTGCAAGGTGGAGTTCCGGCGCGGCGACTTCATGCTTCCTTATGGCAGCTACCTGGGCGGACAGTTCGCCGAGTACAAGGATCCGGGCCACTTTGTGGGAAAGGGCTGGATGGAACTGGACTTCGACCGGCTGTACGTGGGCGACACGGTGGTTCCGATCAACGCGAAGGTGGTGGACGTGCCGGGGTACAAGATCGACGCGCAGGGGCGCATTCTGGGCAAGGGCCACGCCGTCCGCGACACGGTTCTGTGGATGATTCCGGTTCTGTGGCCGATCGATCTGATCAACCTGCCACGGCGTGGCCCGAGGCCGACGCTGAAGTCGGAGACGACGCTGACGCTGCGCGATGATGGACGACATTCAGGTTCCGGTGGTGTCCGCAGCCGCAGCGCGATCCGTATGGACTGTACCAGCGCGGGCCGAATTCGTACGCGCCACAGCCAGCGCCGCCGACGCAGCCGCCGGATGAGGGACCGGAGAACTCGTATGCGCCTGCGCAGCCCGCACCGGAAGAGCAGCCAGCGCCTCCGGTGATGGCTTATGCGCCGCCGGTTGCGTATCCCGCACCCATGCCGTACGCTCCGCCGGTAGTGGTGGCGCCGTATCCGAGCATAATGCCTTATGCCGGAGTTATGATCGGGCCGCGGGTTGGAGTGTACGGGTACGGACCGAGGCCGTATGTCGGAGGGCCGGTGGTGCGAGGGTATATGCCACGGCCTTATGCGCCGGCTGTGCGGGCGTACGGGTATGGATATGCGGGACGCGGATATGTCGGTGGAGGTTACGCGGCACGTGGACCGATGATGGCGGCGCGGAGCGGATTCGCTGTTCGAGGCGGAAGAGGGCGGTAAGCGCATAGGGCGCGAGTCCGCGCCCAGAACATTGCGGCCGAAGCGGAACTGCGGGGATGGCAGCCACGCTTCGGCCGGTTGATTTTTGGGGCGAGGTGCAAGGCCATGGAGAGCGGCGCTTGTGACGGGCCGATGAACAGGTGAAGAAGATTTTTGCATTGTTTTCGTGGCGGATTGACCGTGCGTTGACAGTCCCGGCGCGATACTGGTCGCGTGATTCCACGTACTCGGCCAAGGGTCCCGTTGAAACTGGCGTCTGACGCCAGTTCTCTGGTGGAGATTGCGCTTCCGGCAGGTATTCCAGCACATTCCGAGCCGATGCCTGCCTCCCGTGTTCATGCCGATGTGGGGCGCTACCGGCTGCGGCTCGCTGAGACGGCGGAAGACCGCAAAGCGGCGTGCCGGCTGCGCTTCAGGGTGTTCAATATCGAGCTGGGCGAGGGACTGGAGAGCTCCTACGAGACGGGGCTCGATATGGATCGCTTCGATGCGATCTGCGAACACCTGCTGGTGGAGGACAAGACGAGCCGGCGCGTGGTGGGAACGTACCGCATGCAGTCGGGCGAGACGGCGGCGCGGAATCTGGGCTACTACTCGGAGCAGGAGTTCAACCTCGCGCCGTATGAGCCGCTGCGGCCGGGGATTCTGGAGCTGGGACGCGCATCGATCGATCGCGAGCATCGCACTCCCGAGGTGCTGATGTTGTTGTGGCGGGGGATCGCGCAGTATGCTACCGACATGGGGCTTCGTTATTTGCTCGGTTGCTCTTCTTTGAACTCCAATGACCCGGCGGAGGGCTGGCAGATGTATCGCCAGCTTGAGAACTTCAGGGTTCCCAGCGGAGTTTGAGACGACGCCGACCGCAGCGTATGCGTGCCCCATGGAGCAGCAGAGCGCAGACGCACAGCCGTCGCCCTGCCAGACCGATCGAATGCAGCCGGAAGATTCTCGTTCCGGCGCCAGTTCAATTGCGGTGAAGGTTCCCAAGCTGCTGAAGACCTATCTTGCCATTGGCGCGCGCATTGCCGCGCCGCCGGCCTGGGACCGCGAGTTCCGCACCATCGATTTTCTGACGCTCCTGGATCTGAAATCTGCTTTCGGCTGCGGCGCGCAACCGCTTTCTGGCTCCGCTGACGCCATGACGCTGCGGCGGTTCCGGCGCGCTGTGGCGCTGGCATTCGTTCTTGCGCTGTGCGTTGTTCGCTACTGGCTGGCGCGCCTGCGCGGGCCGATGACGCTGGAGCGGCGCGCGCTGTGGCTGCAGGCGATCGGCGCGCGCGATTCTGAAATGCGCTGGGCATCGGATCGCAGGTGGAAGGGCAGCCGCCGACGTGCGGGCTGGTGGTTTCGAACCACCTGAGCTATCTCGACATCATCATCATCAGCGCGGCCATGCCGTGCTTTTTTGTGGCCAAGATGGAGATCGGCGGCTGGCCGTTCTTCGGCAAGGCGGCGCGGACGGGAGGGACGATCTTTCTCGACCGGTCGAGCCTGGCCAGCGCCATGTCCGTTGCGGAGCAGATCACCGAGCGGCTGAAACTGCCGGTTCCGGTGCTGCTGTTTCCCGAGGGCACGAGCACGGATGGCGCGCAGGTGCTGCGGTTCCACTCGCGGCTGATCGATCCCGCGACGACGGCGGGCGCGCCGATTACCGCGGCGGCGATCCGCTATGTGATCGACGGCGACGTGGAGGAGCGGGAGCTGTGCTGGTACGGCGACGAGGCATTCGTCACGCATCTGTGGAAGGTGCTGGGCGTGACCGGCTTCTCGGCGCAGCTGCGCTTCGGCGAGCCGCAGATTTATCCGCACCGGCGCGTGGCGGCCGACCAGACGCACGCGGAGATCACGGCGTGGCGCGAGGCCAACGCGCTGGAGACCGAGAGCGCGATGGCGATGCAGTAGGTTAGGGCGAGCGCGTTAGATGGCCGATCCGGGCAAAGCGGTGCGGCTTCATGGAACACATACTCACCAACAACAAGCGACGATTGCGGGATGCGCGTGGACGCGGCGACCCAGCGCATGGCGCTGGGAGCGAGCGAGAGGGCGGCGAGCGCGGCGGTGCGGCCGGCGCCGGTGACGGCTGCGCGCGAGAGCCAAGTGGCGAGGGCCATGGAGCGGGTGAGTTGGGCGCGGAGGGTGTGGCTGTAGTCGGCGGCGCTTCGGCCGGCGAGGAACATCTGCGCGGCGAGGGCGGCGCTGTGCAGGGCGATGGAGATGCCGTCGCCGGTGAAGGAAGGGATGACAGCGGCCTGATCGCCGACGCACCAGAGACCGCGGGACTCCCGGACAAGATAGCCGTAAGGAATGGGCGAGATGGCGAGTGGGCGCGGCCAGAGTGGCGTTGCGCCGTCGAGAAGCTGGCGCAGGTGACTGTTGCCGCGGAGGATGGAGGCGAGGAGCTGCGGCCAGCCGCCAGAAGCGCGCAGTGCGGAGCGGCGGACGACGAGGCAGAGGTTGGCGACGTCGTCTTCGATGAGCGAGAGGCCGCCGTAGCCGCCGGGGAAGAGATAGAGGTCCATGCAGTCGCGCAGGGCGCGTGATCTGCGCGGGCGCGAGCTGCCAGTGCAGTTTGAAGCCGACGAGGTCGGATTGCTTGGCAGGGGAGCGCGGCGAAGCCGCGCAGGTCGTGCTTGCCGGTGGCGAGAAAGACGGTGGACGCGCGGAGGGAGTCGCCGTTGCTGAGCGAGGCGAGCCAGTCGCTGCCGTTGAGACGTGAGCGATTCGACGGCGACGCCGCGAAGGACCTGGCAGCCTGTTTCTTCGGCGCGGGCGAGGAGGGCTTCGTCGAGGACGCGGCGCGAGAGCGAGAGCGCCTGAAAGGGAAGCGAGGCGGCGATGACTTTGTTGCCGGCGGAGAGGCGGAGTGTGCGGATGATCGGCAGCGCCGAGATCGAGCGGCTCGATGCCGGCCTGGTGGAGATAGTCGACGGCTTCGCGGCTGAGGAACTCGCCGCAGACCTTGTGATGCGGGCCGGGTTCCTTTTCGAGTAGCACGACGCTGCGGCCGGCGGCGGCGAGGCGCAGGGCGACCATGGAGCCGGCGGGACCGCCGCCGATGACGAGGTGATCGACGTTGCGAGAGCGCGATCGCTCATGGCGTCTTTCTCCGGCTGACGCAAAGGCGCGCGGGCTTGAATGGCTGGATGGAGACGGCGCGGAGCATCGAGGCCCGCGGCGGCGCACATTCGTTGCCAGTCCTCAGGAACGAAGGAGCGCGCGATGGAGACGGGGCCGTCGTGCTGCACGAAGGGATGGAGGCGGGCGAGTTTCGAAAAGATGCGGAGGAGATGGTAGGGAACGGCGGCGCGGGAGAGATCGTTGATGAACCAGCCGAGTTGGGCGTGGCGCTCCATCCACTCGAGGAAGCGGATGAATCGGGCTCGGTGAGATGGTGCGTGAAGAGGGAACTGATGACGAGGTGAACCGGCTTTTCGGGCTTGAAGGCGAAGATGTCGGCGGCGATCCAGCGAATGGCGCTTGCAGGCGGGCTGGCCTCGGCTGCGATGGCGACGGCGTCGGGGTTGATGTCGAGGCCGGTGAGTTCGACAGCAATGCCGCGCGCGCGGGCCCAGCGCTCGATGCGGCGCAGGGCGTCGCCATAGCCGCAGCCGACGTCGAGGATGTGGAGCGGCTGCGGGAGCCGGAAGGCGGGACGAAGGTGTCGAGCCATGAAGAAGCGGGCGGTAGGCGAGGAACCAGCGATTGAGGCGCGCAAGGTCGCGGAGGCAGGCGCGGAGCTCGTCGCGGGAGCAGGGCTCATCCATGAGTTCGGTGAGCTGCGGCGCGATGGCGGAAATCGAGCGCGTCAGACGGCATGGAACATCATGGTCTCCGCGGTGACGCCGGGGCCGAAGGACATGGCGCAGCCGAGTTGGCCGGGGCGGGCGCGCTGCATCAGCCGCTGGAGGACGAACATGACGGATGCCGAGGACATGTTGCCGTAATTGAAGCAGAATGTCGCGCGAGTCGGCGAGCGCTTCGGCGGGCAGTGCAAGCCCTTGCTCGGCGGCGTCGAGGATGGTGCGGCCGCCGGGATGGACGGCCCAGAGATCGATGCGAGGAGAGTTCACGGCCGTGCGTGATCCGGCGTGCCGGCTTCGGCAAGTCCGTGGCGCAACTCGCCGGGGACCTGGCCGGAGAGATGCATGTCGAAGCCCTGCTCGCCGATGCGCCAGGTGATGAGGTGATCGGTGCCGGCGAGATTGACGGCGAGAAAGCTGTCGATGGCGAGGCCCGATGGGCTGCGCGGTGACCAGATAAGCGGCGCAGCCATCGGCAAAGACCAGGAAGGCGAGCAACTGCTCCAGGTCCTGAGTCTCCTGCATGTGCAGCGAGCAGAGCTCGAGGCTGAGGAGCAAGAACCTTGGCGTCAGGCTCGGAGCGAACGATGTGACGCGCGGCTTTGAGCGCGTTGATGGCGGCGTAGCAGCCCATGAAGCCGATCAAGGTGCGTTCGACCGAGGGGTTGAGCTCGAGAGATCTCGACGATTTCGTAGTCGAGGCCGGGCGCGTAGAGGCCGGTGCAGGAGGTCACGATGACGTGGGTGATGCCCTGACGTTCCGCTTCGGTGAGCGCGAGCTTATCGAGAGCGGAGCGGGCAAGCTGCGGCGCAAATTGCTCAAAGGCCTTCATGCGGCGCGCGGTGGAGGGAAAGTTGCCGCGCACGAAGAGTGCGTCCTGCGTCCTGCAAGGAGCCATCCTCGGTGACGATGGGCTTGAGGAAGGAGTAACGGTGCTCGATGGCCGCGAGGCGAACCATGCGGCGAAAGAGATTGCGGGGCGTGCCTTCGGGCAGCAGGCTCTCGGCGAAGGCGAGAAAGGCCGGTGCATATCGTGCGGAGGGACCGCCGTGGCGATGCGGTTGAGATAGGCAGTCGTCAAGTTGCCGCCTCCGGGAAGCCGTGGTCGTTCATCTTCTTTGGACAGCATATCGCGTGAAGTGCTGCAGGATTGCAACCGCTACGTCATCGTATTGCAATTATTGGACGTTGCGGATGAGGATTTGGATTCAAACTGCAGGATGACGGAGGGGCCGCTGTGGAGCCGCGGACGACGAGACTGGTGGAGACCAGGAACTCGCGCTGCAATTTGGACTGCCGGCGTCTTCAATTTGGGCGTGGAGGGCATTGAAGGCGGCGCGCGCCAGATCGGCGCGCGAGAGGCGGATGGTGGTGAGCGGGGGCAGCGTGTACTCGGCGAAGGCGATGTCGTCGAGGCCGATGACGGAGAGATCCTGCGGCACGCGCAGGCCTGCCATGTAGGCCGCGCGCAGGACGCCGATGGCGGTCATGTCGTTGGAGCAGACGATGGCGGTGGGGCGCGCGGCGAGCTTGCGCAACTGCTCGAAGCCCGCGACGCCGCCCTTGAGCGTGTGGTCGCACTCGATGATCCATTTTTTCTGGAGTGGCAAGTCCGGCGGCCTGCATGGCGGCGCGGAAGTCGTTTTCGCGCGTGATGGCCGAGTGGAGACTGTGCGGGCCGGCGAGAAATCCGATGGCGCGATGCCCGAGACCGGCGAGATGGCGAATGGCGGCGTGAATGCCGGTGGAGTAGTCGAGAAGAATGGTGCTGGCCTTGGGATCGTCGAGCTTGAACTCGGCAAGAACGATGGGAACGCCGCGGTGCACGAGCTGATCGAGCACGGGTTCTTCTTCGCCGAAGGTCATCACGGCCACGCCGTCGACCTTGCGCTCCAGCATGCGGCGCGCGCAGGTGGCCAGGACGGCGGGATCGCTGTTGGTGGAGCTGACCAGAATCTCGTAGCCGCGCGCGACGGCGATCTCTTCGAAGCTCTGGATCAGCTCGGGGAAGAAGGGATTGGTGATGTTTTCGACGATGATGCCGAGCAGGCGGCTGCGGCCGGAGACCAGGGTGCGCGCGTGGGTGTTGGGCAGGTAGTTGAGCTGCTTGATGGCCTGCCAGACGCGTTTGCTGAGGCGGTCGCTGACCAGCGGAGAGCCGTTCATGGTTCTGGAGACCGTGGCGATGGAGACTTTGGCCACGGCGGCAACGGCGCGAATGTCGGGGAGTTTGCCGGCGGTCTTGCGGGTTGATTTTCGAGGCACGAACCCATCCTAATGCAGCGGGATCGGGCGCGAGAGGGAAAATAGTTTCGATTTTCCACCGAAGGCGGGACGGCATAGTCGCGCGCTCGCGGATGCGAGTCGCGATGCCGCTCAGAGCTAGCGCTTTCGGAGATGAGCAGGCGCAGGTCGCGCAGGTTGTGGCCGGTGGGGCCGGTGACGACGGAGTCGCCGATGGCGGTGAAGAGCGGACAGGCATTGAACTCGGCCAGCGACTGCTCGGGATCGAAGCCGAAGGCGCGGGCGCGGGCCACGGTGGTGGGGTCGGCGATGGCTCCGGCCGCTTGCGTGTTGCCGTCGATGCCATCGGAGCCGGCGCTGAGCACGGTGAGGCGCTCGCCGGGATAGTTGGCGAGCTCGAGGGCGCAGGCGAGGGCGAACTGCTGGTTGCGGCCGCCCGCGCCCGGCGTGCGCGTGAGCGTGACGGTGACCTCGCCCACGGAGATGAGGCAGAGGCGCGCGATGCTTGGCGCGAAAGGTGTGGAAGCGCTCCAGCAGATAGCGGGCCGCATCGGCGTAATCCCAGTCGTCGCAACTGTTGTCGACGATGACGTGGTAGCCGGCTTGCCGCGCCAGGGCGCGCGCATTCTCCACCAGGTCGTGGCTGGAGAGCAGGATCTCGAAGACCGAATCGCGGAAGGCCTCGTCTTCGCCGCTCATGCTGGCCGCGGAGGTGATGCGGCGGGGCCGCGCTGCGCGTCGGCCCACGGCAGTCTTGGGGAGGAACGAGGCGCGCCAGCTCTTGTTGCCGGGCGACTCGGGCAGGTCTTCGCGCTCAAAGAAGGCGCGGATGGAGGGCGGGAAGTTTGGCGCGCAAGATCGTATTTGGCGAGGAGCTCGCGCACGTCGGCCACGGTGGAGTGGTCGGGCGAGGTGGGACCGGAGGAGAGCGCGTCGAGCGTGCGCAGCGGCACGTCGGGAAGCAGCAGGCTGACTTTGGCGGCCTCCGGCGCGGCCATGGCCAGGCGGCCGCCTTTGACCGCGGAGAAATGCTTGCGCAGGGTGTTGATCTCGTTGATGGGCGCGCCCGAGGCCAGCAGCAACTGGTGGAAGGCGATGGTTTCTTCGAGGGTGATGTGCGGGTCGAGGGGCAGATCGAACATGGCCGAGCCGCCGCCGGAGATGAGGAAGAAGACGAGCGTGTCCTTGCGGGCCTTGCGCAGCAGGGCGAGCGCGGCGCGGGCGGCGGCGAAGGAGTCTTCGTTGGGCAGGGGATGGCCGCCTTCGAAGTAGCGGAAGCGCCAGTTGCGCGCGGTGGGCAACTGGTTGGAGCAGCAGATGCCGCGCAGGCCCTTGCGGCGCTTCATGCGCTCGAGCAGGATCTCGAGCATGGGGCCGGCAGCTTTGCCCAGCGCGATGACGAAGATGCGCTTGTAGGCGGAGAGATCGATGGTGGCAGGGCCGCTGCCGTCGGGCATGAGGCGATGCAGCGTGTTGCCCTCGAAGCGCAGGCGGCGGTCGAAGGCGGAGGCGATGTTGCAGGCCTTGAGCGCGCCGGTAAAGATCTCCGTGGCCGTGGTGTGCAGCGCGTCGAGAGCGGCGTCGCTGACCTGGGTCATGGCAGAAGCTCCTTCGCGAAAAGGAGCGCGCTGTCCGGATGCGATTGAGCCTGTGCGAGTGAGGCGAAAATCATTTCACCTTTGATTCTACGCTCTGGCGGCGCTGCTCAGAGCGGCGACAAAAGGGCAGCGGACGGGCGCTCATGCGGGGCCACGATGGCCACGCGCCGGGAGGGCACCGGCCGCTACGGTATTCTGGCAGCATCATGAACGATCCTTCGAAATTGATTCCTCTTGACCCGATCGGGCTGACGCGCCAGTTATGCGAGATTGAATCAACGACCTACCACGAGGGCGCGGTGGGCGATTTTCTTGCGGAGTTTCTTGCCGGGCGCGGCTGGGAGGTGGAGAAGACTCCCGTGGCGCAGCCGGCGGAGAGCGCGAAGGCGGGGCCGCGGTGGAACGTGTATGGCGGACCGGCAGGGCAGACGCCGGATCTGGTTTTTTCCACGCACATGGACACCGTGCCGCCGTACATCCCGTTCAGCGAGGATGCGGAGTTCATGTACGGGCGCGGGGTTTCGGACGCCAAGGGAATTATTGCGGCGCAGGTTGCGGCGGCCGAGGCGCTGCGCGCGGCGGGGTTTCGGATTGGAGTTGTTGTTTGTATCGGGCGAAGAGCGCGATTCGGCGGGCGCGAAGGCGGCGAACCTGAAGCCGAAGGGAAGCCGCTTTCTGATCAACGGCGAGCCGACGGATAATCGCGTGGCGCTGGCGTCGAAGGGAGCGCTGCGCGTGGTGTTTCGCGCGACGGGCAAGATGGCGCACTCGGCGTATCCCGAGCTGGGCGAGAGCGCGGTGCACAAGCTGGTGAGGTGATGGCGAAGCTGCTCGAAGCTGGAGCTGCCGGTGACGGAGGACGTTGGGCCCGAGCACGCTGAACATCGGGCAGATTCACGGCGGGCACGCGCCGAATGTGATCGCGGACAAGGCCGAGGCGCAGGTGCTGGTGCGGCTGGTGGGCGACTCGGCGCCGGTGAAGGCCGCGCTGCTGGAGGCGGCGAAGGGACTGGCGGAGGTGGACTTCACGCTGGAGATTCCGTTTGTGCGGCTGCGCGCGCCGGAGGGATTGCCGACGATGGTGGCGAAGTTCACGACCGACATTCCGCAGCTGAGCAACTGGGGCGAGCCGCTGCTGCTGGGGCCCGGCAGCATTCACGTGGCGCACACGCCGTTCGAGAAGCTGGCGAAGAAGGAGCTGCTGGAGGCGGTGGAGCTGTACGTCAAGGTGGCGAAGCGGCTGCTCGCGTAGGTCGAGCGCGGATGAGGACGCAAGCTCTGCACGCACCTATTGATAGTTGCCGATGAGGACGAAGGGCGCCCAGTAATAAGGATGGGCGTAGCCGAGGCTGGCGTTGGGCGTGCCGGATGGTTCGACGGTTTCGAAGCCGCGGCCGGCGCCGCCGCCGGGCACGGCGCCGCCGCCGTGGAGGAAGGCGAGTTGAGCCTGGCGAAGCGCTTCGGCTTTGCCATCGGCGGGATTCTTGACCCAGCGATCGTAGAAGTCGCTCATGATGTGGCTGGTGCTGAGGTCGTTCACGTCCCAAAGCGTGGCCAGCACGGCTTCGGCATCTTTCTGCTGAGCGACCATGCCGAGCGAGTCCATTTCGAGACCGTTGCGCGATTTGTAGTCCTTGGCGGTGCTGCAGGCCGAGAGAGTGAGCAGGCGCGTGCCGTGAAAGGCGACCGGGGAGTTCTCCATGGCGGAGAGATTCCACTCGAATCCATTGGGATCGCCGGCGTTGTCGCCGCCCATCATGAGGAAGGGCTCGTCGCCGCTGCCGGCGATGAGAACGAAGTGGCTGGCGATGTGCACGACGGAGAAGTTGTTGCCGGAGCCAAGATCCGACTTCAGCGCGGCGAGAGTGAATTGCTCGTCGGGCAGCAGCTTGCCCTGCATGGGGCCGTGCGACGCGGGATCGGAGGGATCGTGAACGACGGAATCGAGCTCGGGAATCACGCCGGGAAGGGCAGGGAGGCCGCCGTAGCTCTTGGAGAGGCCCATGGCGAGCGCGCTGGGCGGGGTTCCGTTCTGGAGCGGGGAATCGGTCATGTGGCCGTAGCTCTCGGGAGTGAAGAGCACGTTGTGGAAGCGCTCGACCATGTAGTGGTTGCCGTCGTAGAGCGCGCCCATGGGGACGTAGCGCAGGGCATCGTCGAGCGACCAGAGGAGAGTGGGGACGCTGCCGTTTGGACCAGGAGCTGGCTTCGAGGGACTTGAGCTCGATCTTCGAGGGGCGCAACGATCATGGAGTAGAGCTGATTCAACTGCGGCCGGGGATCGGATGCGGGCGAGCCGACGGCTTTGAGCGCTTCAAAGGCCTTGGCGCGGATGTCGGCCGAGGAGGCAGGCAGGACGAACACCTTGCGCGAAGTGGCCGTGACGACGATGGCGTAGGCGTGATCGTCGCCGAGCAGCAGGCGAATGCCCATGACGCGCGGACCGAGCTTGGCGAGCGAATCCTGAAGGAAGCTCTTTGAGGTGTCCGCGGATGCCTGGCCGGGCGCGGATTGCGCATCGAGCTCAGGAAAGATCTTGTTGGTGAGGACGGACTGAATGTCGTTGCCTTCCTGTTGAATGGTTGCGGCGAGCGACTTGAGTTGAGCGTCATCGTCCGGGGTGCGCGACGGCTTGGCCTGAATCTGGGCGTAGGCGAGACTCGACTCCTCGATGACGCGCGCTTTCTTTTCCAGATCGGGCAGCGCGCTCTCAGCCTCTTGTTGCGCGGGCGAAAGCTTGAGCGGCTCGATGCTGGCTGAGGCGCCGGGAGCCGCGCCGGCCACGAGGTCCTTCAGCTCCTGCTCCTTGAGGAGATCGAGAATCTGCTCGGCCTGGCCGAGCCGGCCGGCCTCGACCAGCAGCTCCGCCAGCATGCGATAGGAGCCGGACTTCGATTGCGCAAATCCGGCTTGAACTTCCTTCTCCATGCCGGAGATGTTCTTGCGGATCTGCTCGTAGGAGTTGACCGCTTCGAGGCCGAAGAAGATGGCTTCCTCGGGGCGATGCTGCTTGCGGAAGCCGAGCATCATGGAGTTCTCAATGCGCGCCCTCGATCTCCGGATCGCCCATCGGCCTTTGCCAGGCCCAGGGCGGCGAGCGCGCTGGTGAAGGACTGCTCGGGTTCCTTCATCGCCGAATAGGCCCAGGCGATGGTCATCGAGGTCCAGCGGCTTCGTTGCGCTGATCTCTGGACCTCGCGCCAGATGGCCAGCGCCTGCAGGTCGAGATCCATCGCCTGCTTGGCCTCGCCCATGTCGGAGTGGTCGCGGCCCATGTTGTTCAGGGTCATGGCTTCGCCGCGGCGGCTGCCGGTTTCGCGAAAGATGGGCAGCGCCTGGGCGGCGAAGTCGAGCGCCTTGGCGGGCTGGCCGAGATCGGCATAGGCGCGGCCGATGTCGCTGAGCGCCAGGGCCTCGCCGCTGCGGTTGCCCACCTCGCGCCAGATGGGCAATGCCTGGTTGTAGTAGTCGAGCGCGGTCTGGTGCTGGCCGAGGTCGCGGTAGAGCCGGCCGATGTTGTTGAGGGTGAGCGCTTCGCCCTGGCGGTTGCCGAGCTGGCGCCAGATGGCGAGCGCCTGGTTATAGGCTTCGAGCGCTTTCTGTTTCTGGCCGATCTCGGCATAGGCGGGGCCCATATCGTTGAGCGTTAGCGCCTCGCCGTCCTGGTTGCCATCCGCTCTCCAAAGCGGCAGCGCGCGATTGAAGTAGTCGAGCGCCTGCTGTCCCTGGCCCATATCGGAGTAGACGCGGCCGATGCCGTCGAGCGCGTTGGCCTGGCCGGCCTTGATACCGGATTCCTGCCAGACGCGCAGCGCCTGATTGAGATAGTCGAGGGCCTTCTGCTTGTCGCCGAGGTCGTTATAGACCTTGCCTAAGCTGCTCAGCGTGCTGCCTTCGCCAATCGAGAAGAAGTTGTCTGGAAGCAGGCGCTCAGCGCGTCTGCCGGTAGGGGGCGATTGCCAGAATGGCAGCACTTCGTTGAGCAGGTCAAGGGCTTTCTGCTGCTGGCCCATCTCGTTATAAATTCTGGCCATCGTGACTTTGGTAAAGGCCGCGCCGCCGACGTGGGTTCGGCCTTGTTCGACCGACAGCGCCTGATTGCAGACATCAAGCGCTTTTTGCAATTCACCCGCCTTCCAGTAGAGGCTGGCGAGGGTGTTCAGTTCGGTGGCTTCGGCGCGCTGGTCTTTTGCGGCGCGGGCCGCTGCCAGCTTTTGTTCCTGGAGGGCGATCTGCGGAGCCAAGGAGCCGGTCTGCGCGCAGGCAGCGCCGCTGAAGAGCGCGATGCCCAGAAGCACTGTGGCGCGAATCTTATTCGTGCGATTCATGGCGAGCCTTTCACTTGCCCGCCCGACACATGGTCAAGGCTGGGCTTTTGCTGATGAAGCGTCAGCGGCTCTGAGGGCGAAGTCGGCATCCGCGGAACTGCGGTTCATGACGGGATGCTGGTGCATGCCTTGCGCGGAGACAGTTTGCGAAACCTGTTGTGCCACCGATGCATAGACCTGGCTCAACGGCGTCTCGCCCTTGCCGCTTTTGAGAGCCTGGAGCAGATAATAGGTGAAGTAGCCGTGGTGGAGCTGGCTGCTTTCGAGCGACTCCTCATTGACCTCGCTGGCGGCCATAACGATGCGGCCCGTTCCGTCGGTCATGTGCGCGAGCATGGCGCCTGAGGGTGCGGTGTTGGCGAGCGCAGCGGCGGGTTGCGATCCGTTGTCGCCGGCCGCGCCGCCGCTGTAGCAGGTGTCGAGAAAGACGGCGGTGCGGAGGGCCTTCATGCGCGTGGAGACGGCGTTGGCCAGCTCGACCATGGGATACGCGGTGGCGTAGAGCGCATCCTCGTCGAGTTTTCCGCCGGAGTAGACTTCGGTGTCGTAGGTGATGAGGTAGTTGGCGCCGCCCGCGGAGTCAGTGGTGCGCGGCGTGCCATGCGTGGCGACGTAAATCACGACGAGATCGTTGGGCTGCGCGTGGCGCGCGATCCAGTTGAGCTCTTCCTTGATGTTCTTGGTGGTGGCCTGATCATCGGTGAGGACGTGAACGTTGTCCGCGGGAAAGGCGCCAATGGAGAGGTCTTTGAGCGCGGTGGCAAATGCCTTGGCATCGGCGCCGGTGTAGTTGAGTTGGGGAATCTGCGTGTCAGTAAAGTGACCGATGCCCACGACGAGCGCCCACTTCTGCTGCACGGGGCCAGGACGCACGGGAGGAGCGACAGGCACCGGCGTTTCAGTGCCCTCGGCCTCGATGCCGCGCGAGGCCGGCGTGGAAAGGACGAGCGGATTCAGACCCTGATCGAGCGCTTCAGAGCCGTTGAAGCGCGCCTTGTCCAATGCGTAATTGGCGAGAGCATCGTGGCCAAGGCGCTTTTCGACAAGACTGCGGTAGTACCACGCGTCGCCCAGCTCGGGACATTCGGCGACGGCGGACTTGAGCAGTTGCAGCGCGTCTTCAAAGGCATCGTTGCCGCTCTGCGGCGTGATCCGCTCCAGCGCCTGGACGATGAGGTCTTGCCCGGCGCCGCAGCGGATTCCCTGAGCGCGCGCGCAAGGACACGCGATCAGCGTTGCGGCGAGCAACGGCAGACAAGCAAGAGTGGATCGGCTGCGGAAATTCATTTTTGCGGCTACGTGCCTCGTGGTTGCGGCCGGCTTCCTCATGGATCGAGCTTTCATTGCGTCTAGGAGATGGAGCGCTGACGCCGCTGCTGGTGAGAGTTTGCTGGCCGTCGGGGCTCAGGTCGAAGTCGACGGCACTCGCACCGTTGATCGCTTGGATGATGGTTTCCTCGTCCATGCCGGATTTCACCATGGCGATGATCTGAGTGTTGTTCAGTCCCTTGTGCACGGCAGCCGGCGCTTTTTCGCAGCTTGCGTCTTCATCTCAGCCAGGACGCGGGGGCTGACGCCGCTGCTGGAGAGGGTTTTCTGGCCTGCCGGGGTGAGGTCGAAGTTGACGGCATGCGGCTCCGCGGATGGCTTGAATGACGGTGGCTTCGTCAATGCCGGACTTGACCATGGTGATGACCTGAGCATTGGTGAGACCCTTGGCGGCGGCTGATGCAGCGGGGCTGGGAGGAGGATTGTTCGCGGCGGTGAGAGCCGCGGCCTTGGCGCGGGCTGCCTCCTCCTGTTCCTTATCCAGCTCCTTGTAATGCGCGATGGCGGTTTCGATGCGCTTCTGCGGCTCGAGGAAATATTTTTCGTCGGGCTTGGCATCGATGGCTTTGCCATAGTTGATGGCGGCCTGGTCGAGGTACTTCATGGCCGCCTTCTGATCCTCGGCCTGATAAGCGAGCGCCTCGTAGGCCACGCCAATGTCATAGAGCCGGTAGGCGTCCTCCTCCGGTTTGGGGAATGGCGGCGCAGTCTCGTAGGTCTCCAGCGCGCGTTCCCACAGTCCGGTCTCGGCGTCCTTGTCGCCTTCGTCGAGCGGACCATCCTTGCGCGCCAGAAAGACTTCGACGGTTTCGTCTGTGTTGACGAGATGCTCGGCAATCTGCTGCACCGCATCGATGATCAGGCGCGAGCGCAGCTCGGCAGGCGTGGGGGCAGTGTCATCTTCGCTTTTTTGCCGCCTTTCAAGCGGCTCCAAGTGCCGCTCAGCTGAGCCCATCACGCCATGGGACGTGGAATTCCCGAGCTATCGAACTGTTCGTCGTAGTTTGCGCTGACATTGTCGGAGATCAGAGGTTTGACCCGTGCCGCGTTTTCGCCTGGAACGAGACGTTCAGGTTGCCCGTGATGCGCTCAAACTGCTGCGTTTTCGGGGCGTTCTTGGTAAGGCGACCACGCGCCGGCCCCACGCTGTGGTGACGATCTGGTCGGGTTGAGAGTACTGCGGTGATCGGCAAGTGATGATGCGTGTCTGGCATTGTCGTCCTCGCGCAGGTTGGGATCGTCCTTGAGCAGCTCGGTTTCAAGGAGCGCCTGGAAATCGTAGGGAAGGGCGCCGTCTTCGTCGGCCGAAGTGACGGTGACCTTGATAGTGTCTCCCGGCAGATGGACAAGCGCGGGAAGCTTGCGCTGAAGAGTGACTTTTTCCTTGGCTGCGCCAAAACTTTGCGCGCCGGCAGGCGCTGCCGGAAGCAGCCCGATGCTCATTGAAAATAGCAGACCGATTTTTGCCGAACGGCTCATCTTGACCCCCGTCGATTTACCGTTTATAGGCGCCGCCGGACGGGGGCCGGCGGCGCCATGCACCCAGCATACCCGCAGACGCGGGCTGCCGTCTTCCCCTTTTTATGCCGTCAGCCTCTTGGCCTTGGACGTGCTCTTTTTGGCGGTCGAGGACGGGCAGGACGTAGTTCCGGAGCTGGTAGAAGGCTTGCTCAAGTTTGTGTCGGAAGGCTGCACTGTAATGTGCATGGAGGCATAGGTAATCCCGGGAACCGAATTCTCTGCGCGCTGCGGAAGCGGCAGATTAGGATCGGCGTCCTTGGCGACCAGATAACCCTGGACCAAGTCGAGATTTGGCAAGGCCTTGGCCAACTCTTCGACGTGCCTTTGGGGAACCATCAGGTAGTCGCCCGATTTGAGGCCGATGTATGCCGGATCCCGATCGGGATCGTCCAAAGCCTGTTGCGTGGCGACGACGTGAGTCAGGTTGCCGGCCATGATGAATCGTGTGCGGTCTTCCCAATAACTCAGCGCCTCAGTGAATGTGCTGAGCGCGGGCACACTAATGGCCGGAAGGCTCACGATGGGAGCCGCGATTTTGGCGCCTTGAATCATGATGTTGAGAGCCTTGACGAACATCGATTGAGTCGCGGCTCTTGATACGTTGACAGCCAGCTTCCCGGTTCCCTCCGTGAGCAAAATCTTGCTTGTGCCTTCCATCGCCTGCGGCGAGCGAAAGCCAAGCGCATCGAGGGAGACCTTGCCCGCCTGGTTCGGCGCAACCGACGCGATGGCCGACCAGGCAAGAGGCGTGAGGATATTCACGAAAGGGTGAACCTGCGTGGTGTCGACGCGCAATTGCGAGGCTTTTAGATTGGTTTCGCCAGCTCCCGGGCGAAACTGAGCGAGGGCAATGCTCACAGCAACGTCACCATCGTGGTCGAGCAACTCTTCTTTCTTAATGTCTGAGGCGTAGCGAAGGCGCTTGTTGTCGCTGTCGTAGTGCAGGTACTGGGTTTGGGCCTGGGGATCGGGAAGCTGATCCGTCGGGCCGCGCGAGGCCGCCTTGCTGCCGTAGTCGGCGCTGTAGGGGTTGACGGAGTCGTAGAACCCGTTCCAGAAACTGTAGGAATCGTGAGGCAAGTCTTCGGCCGGGGCTGCTGCGGAGCGGCGGAGCGACTTGTGCGGCGGCGAGCTGGGGAACAAGCGCGGTCAATCATGCCGAGCGCGGAAGCGTCGGCCAGGAAAACGCGTCGAGAAACTGGCATCGGTTTACCCTCCATGTCTTGCCGGAGCGATTCAATGAGCCGCCGGCTGCTCAATTGATGCATGAACCCGATCATGAAACCAATCGATGATGCATAAAGCCTAATTTGGCGCACTATTGGGAGCACTGTGAACGGTCATGAGCCCAATGCCCCAATTGGTGGGGACCTCGCCTGAAAATCCGCGGGTTCCTCCGCTGGTTTGATTCAAGAGTTTCTCCAGGGGCGACGATACTCCGCGCGTGCCGCGCGAGGCGACGCCCTCAAAGTTCAGCACGTAGGGGTCGGCGAGCGGCTGCTCCGTGCTGAGCAAGATGAGCGTGTCCACGCCGTAGGGCGGGCCGATGCGCAGGACAGGCGCGCCGGGCAGGAAAAACTGGCGGCCATGGTCGGCATCGTTGGGAAACTGGTTTTCGGAGTAGTCGCGCGGATAAAGAACGGTTCCCTGGCCGTGACAGTCGATGTCGAGGACGTAGACCCAGCGGCGATCGATGATGCGGTCGTCGGAGGCGAGAGCCATTTTGAGCTGATCGCCCTGGTGGGTTGTCTGATTCGAAGGCAGCGGCGCATTGCCGTGGAAGGGAGCAGGGCCAGGGAGTAGAACTCATCGATGGACGCGTCGGCGGGGCTGTTGGCCAGTTCGAGCCAGCCATGCACCTTGGCGAGCAGCGAGGCAGTAGTTGTTCAGCTTGTCGCCGGCGGCATCGATGGCGGAGACGCTGGCGACCGGAACCCAGTCGGTGCGCACGGGATACTGCGAAGTGGCCGAGCAGCCGGGACTGTGCGGGGGCGCGTTGGGCGACGGCGGACCGGCGGCCAGCTCGCTCTTGTGGTACCAGGCGTAGGCGGGGCCATCGGCAGTGAGGACGCCGGTGAGCGCGTAATGCGCGACAGACATATTGTCCGGCGGCCTGCACGGCGCTGTCGCTGCCGGCGGGCTTGAGTTTTGCGGCCAACTCCTGCGAGGGCGGAAGGTTGACCCAGAGTTTGGCGCCGGCGGGAAGATTCTTGCTTGATGGCGTCGGCGGTGAGCGGCGCGCCGAGGCTGACCGGAGTGGCCGCGCCGGCCTGCTGCAGCGTCCAATTCGTGCCGTCCCAACTGAGGACGTGGGTCCACTGCTGTTCGGCGGGATCGGAGACCAGAGCGGCTCCGGAGGCCTGCACCTGCGCGGCGGCGGCGTCAATCTGATCCTGGGAGAGATTGGAGGGCCAGAGCCAGACGAGCAACGGCGGATTATCGGCGGGAATCCATTTGGTCAGCTCGAAAAGGTCGCCGGGAGCGACCTTCGCGCCCGCGGGGCTGACGATTTCGGCCGAGGAGCGGGCGAGGCCATCGAGGCTGGTGATGCGAAGCTGAACCTGTCTGGCCCGCGCTGTTGGGCGTCGTAGCGGTGAATTCGCTGCCGACGCCGAGGCCGGAGGCGCGGCCGATATCGAGCGAGACAGAGCCGTCATCGTTGGTGCCGAGCGCGGCGGCGCGAATTTTGTCGGACTTTGCGGCGGCGCCGCCGAAGAGCGGTTGCTCGCGCCGCGCGGCGGTGGCATCGAGGTCGGGCTCCTGATCGGGCACGTTGCTGCCCTCGAGGACGGCCTTTACGCGCTCGTAAACAACGGAAGCGGGCGTGTCGGCGGGCAGAGCCTGCAGGGCCTGAAGCAGCGCGGCAGTGAAGGCGCCGTGCGGCTCGGCAATGGCGTCACCGGCCGGCATTTCCTTGGCCGTCTGATCCTGTTGCGCGGCGGAAAAGACCAGCGCGGGATTGTCGGTGCGCTCGGTTGGCGCGGGGCGCGGCTGGCCGTTGGGCAGCGTGTCGGGAGCTTCATTGATGTCGCGCGGATCGAAGGCCAGGGCGCGCTCGCGGTAAACCGGACCGATGCCGCGGCTGATGCCGCCGGAGTGGCAACTGTCGAAGATGACGGTGAGATGGACGCCTTTGTCGAGAGCGGCGTTGAAGATGCGCGTCATCTCGCGGTCGCGGACGTCGTAGCCGCCCTTGTAGGCGTCGGAGGGAACCAGCGTGCTGTCGGCGTGGACATACTGGCCGTCGACGAGCACGGTGAGCTTGTTGCCCTTGCTGTTGACGCGCAGGGAGCCATGGCTGGCGTCGTAAAAGACCACGGTGTCGCCCTTCTGCGGCACGTCGACGAGGTATTTCTGCATGGCGGCAAGAATGCCGTCGCGCGTGGTCTGAGTCGCGGGAAGGATGACGACTCCGGGGCTCGGGTGAGGCGGCGCGGGATTGGTGAGCAAGACAACGTTGGTGGCCGGGAAGCCGAACTTAGGACTGGTGAGCAGGTCGGCCATGGCCTGCGCGTCGTTGACGGAGCCGTCGAGATTCTGGAAGGTCCCCAGCTCGCAGCGGCCGTAGATGCAGCCGGCGGGATGATCCGCCGTGGTTCCCGCGGGTTGATAGGTGTTGATGCCGATGAGCAGCGCTCGCTGCGTTTGCGCAGCGGCCAGCGGCCCTGCGAGCACGCAAACCAAGGCAGAGAATACGGCGAGATACGCTTTCATAAGCGCTCCTAGTTCGCGAATTGCAAGCGGGGCCATTCCTTCATTGCCGCGGCCGCATCCGCAGACTCAGAACCGCGCGTGGCAACCTCGTAAGGGAAGGACCACGCGTCTCGCGGTCATCCAACCACGCGGCCTCGAGAATCGCTCCACTTTACGCCGGATGAAACACTGCCTTTTTCAGGAAGTTGCTCAACCAGCGCCGCAAGAAGAAATGTGCGTCGAGGTCTGTTCCCATGCGTTTTATCGACGTAAGCCGAGGCGCGAGGGTTTCAACGAAACTTGGTGCTACTAGGGGGGAGACGGCGAATCTAAATCGAGCTTGCGCTGCAATCGCCCTCAGAAGGACGCGATCAGTATAGCTCTAGAGCGAGGGAGGGGGACGAAAAAATCTTGCGGCAATGGGAAGCCGGAGTATCCGCTGGATAGTGGGCCGGTTTCCCTTTGCACCGTCTGAAAGTGAGCGAATTTGGAACATTCCTCGTGCGTTATGGCATACGCTCCGCGCGACCCGCCCATGACTCGTAGATCTCCCGGAAAATGTCGTGGAGAGGTTTCGTAATATCCCAACCCGGATAATGCGCCTTCATTTTTCGCAGGTCGCTGATATAGCAAATGTGGTCGCCAGAGCGGTTCTGATCTACATATTCGTAGATCATTTTCTTGCCGGAGATGTCCGCAATTATCGCAAAGGCTTCGAGGATCGAACAGCTATTAGTGCGTCCGCCTCCTATGTTATAGACTTCTCCCGCACGCGGGCTGGCGAGGAACGCGGCAATGAAACGAGCTACATCATACGAATGAATGTTGTCGCGCACCTGTTTGCCCTTGTATCCGTAGACGTTGTACTTAGTACCGGTCAGGTTGCACTTGATGAGGTAGCTGAGAAAGCCGTGTAACTCGACGCCTGAGTGGTTGGGGCCAGTCAGGCAGCCGCCTCGCAATGCGCAGGTCGGCATGCCAAAGTAGCGGCCGTACTCCTGGACCATGACATCAGAAGCGACCTTCGAGGCGCCGAAGATCGAGTGCATTGACTGATCGATTCGGAATGTCTCCGGGATTCCGTTCCAATAGGCCGGGTCTGCATACTCCCAGCGCGTCTCAAGCTCCTTGAGAGGGAGTTCGTTGGGCGCGTCGCCATAGACCTTGTTGGTGGACATGGACGCGAATGGCGACTCTGGCACAGCCTGTCGCGCGGCCTCAAGCAGGTTAAGCGTGCCGACCGCGTTGGTATCGAAGTCGGCGAATGGAATGGATGCAGCGAGGTCGTGACTCGGCTGGGCGGCTGTATGCACGATGGCGTCGGGCTTGATTTGTTTCAGTAGATCGATCACGCCCTGGCGGTCACGGATGTCAAGCTCGTGATGCACGAAACCCGTGATCGCACGTTCGATCCTATGCTGGTTCCAGCGTGTATCGCCCTTGGGACCGAAGAATACCGCGCGCTGATTATTATCGATGCCGTGAATCTCCCATCCCTCGGCGGCGAAATAAAGACATACCTCGGATCCGATAAGACCTGAGGAACCAGTGACTAAAATCTTTTTCATCGAAGTCTCCTTGATGGCTTCGGAATCACCTACCAGGTTGCGCCCTGGTTGCCGGCGCACAAAACCGGAGTTTCCATTTTCCTATTCGGCTGCAAAGCAATATACATCCGGATGAGGCGGTGATCACCTTGCGGCGCCACGTCCCGTGTTCCTGATTGGTCATGGCAATGTCCTTGGGTGAATTTGTGGCGGTTAGCGGCTGCCATTGAGCGCTGCAACCTCGCGGGATGGAAGCCCGTACACGAGCGCCCAGAAGTTGGCGGATTTCGCGGAGAGACGGCGTTCCGTGGAAAGCGCCCGGCGGATGTCCGCTTCGGAGAATGTTCGCCGCAGCCACGCCACAGCCGCCTCGTCGCCCAGCTCCAAAACCCGGAAGATCGTGTAGTCGGGATAAGCCTCAGGCGTAAAGGTGTCAAGGTTTGTGTCCCAGAAGAGCGCCCATAAGTTGCTAGGAATCATACAGTTACAATTATAATCCTCTGTCGGTATAAGTCAACTGCTCTGCCGTGCGAAGACAAAAATGCCGTCTTGTTTCTAGAAATTGGGCTGTCCCTCGCCAAAATGCCATCCGTGGACACAATAGGCTCGACTCTCGGCTCCAATGGTTACATCAGCAGCAATTCTGATCAGGGAGGGAGCGCCGGGTGATCGGGCACCTTCACCGTTCAGGTGGTCGCCTCGGCAACATGACGACTCTGAGTACGGGCGTCGGCCTGCGAGTGCGCGTTTTTTGATCAGTGCCATGTTTCCGATTGGACCAAGTCCGCAGCGCCACTAACCCCGCCTCACTTCCACGGACACGTTGACAGGCGGGAACCTCGACTTCCTGGCTCTTTCCCCGCCCTCTCTGCCGCAATCGCGGCCGGTCCAGTTCGAGCTTGCGTCGCTGAGCAGCATCTGGCCGGGCTGCCGGCCATGGAACACCACTCCCCCGCGGCGCTTGCCCTGCTGCGGCGAACCTCCCGCCACGTGGGCCGCGGGGAGTTGTAGAACAACCTGTATGGCCGCATACCTGGTGACCTCGATCAGTTCGTCGCAGGTCAACCAGCACTGCTCGATCAGATCCACCATGGGCAGAAGAAACTGCCCATTCCTGTATGGAACCGCGGCCAGCTCCTATTCGCCGGGTTTTCCTCTCCGGCAATGGTGTGGTAGCTTATCCTAACGGTGGATGCTCCTTTTCCAAAGGATTTGGCAACCCGGTTCTGGCAGAAGCGGGCTGAACCCGCGCTCCAGTTTGAACTGCAGGGACACCCCCAAGACGGAGAAATGCCGTAAAGGGCTTATGCTGGACACAAAGTGAGCAAGAAACTACTGGCAGCTTCGCGACGCCGTCCAGGCTTGATCGAAGCCTTCCAGAACCAAGCGTTTTCTGGCCAAAATGACTCAATACAATAATGCGAGGCCCACTATCATCCGCTGGCCGAAAGAGCGGGCAATTCACGACCGGACGGCATCATACAAATGCCATACATCGGATTTCAGGCTTGGCCCAACCTCTTAAATTAACACATGTGGAATGAAAACGATATAAAAAGACGCGAATTCAAGATTGCCAAGCATTTGTCTCACAATTTTTCTTGCGTCGCCCACCCCCCACTGTGCTATTTTTTAGATTGTTCTGGACTTCACCTCAATGCGAACAGGGCGTTGTGGCCCTTTTGTCAACGTTAAGGCAAAGTGTGTCCCCACGATTCGGATAAGCGTATCTGCTTAGCCTAAAGTTTCACCGATAGCCTGGGGCTCACAGGGGCGAAGCCTACCCTAAACCGAAGCTGAATCTCGACGATTCAAAAAGGGCCCAAGTGTTCTCATTCCTTCCCTCGCCATTCAAAAATTCCTGCGAGTAAACGGGATAGTTCTGCATCTCAAACCAGGCTCGGGTCAATTATGACAGTTCTGAAGCCGCGGTCACGCACGTTAAGCGTCCGTCTTTCCGAAGAGGAGTACTTGACTCTCAGGCGCGTCTGCACCTTAACCAGTGCACGCAGCGTATCAGACCTCACGCGCCAAGCTATGCGTGCTGTTGTGAAAGACGTGAATCGAGAAGATCAACTTGGACGTCATCTGGACGAATTTCGCGCCGGCATAAAGATTCTGGAAAGAAAGGTAGAGCAGTTGGAGGCGAAGATTGCAACGTTCAAGGCCGAAGGCGCCCAGTGAACGAGATCGCCGAAGATCTACAGTTCGATCATCCAAGCTTCGTGCTCTGCCTCAGCATTTCCATCGGAGTGAGAGCCATTCAGGAAATGAGTAGTCGAGTTCGTATGAGGTTGCAAGCTTTGCGCCATCAAGCATGAAACGACAAACCCACGCGTCAAGAGGTTAAGAAATGCGTAGCGTATTGCTTTACATTCGAAGAATGACTGAATCCAGGCCGCGTTGGACCCGCGTCCGCGATCTCCTGTTCACTTTCGGATTGGCGGTGTTGATTTGTGGCGTTATCGCAGTCCAGCGCAGTCGCGCCCAGGGAACGGACCAGAACAGTAACGCCGAGGGTCCCGCTCAGACATCGGCCCAGAACACTGAGGCCCAAGCACCACCTGCCTCAGGCAGTGACGCGCAGGGAACGGACCAGAGCAGTAACGCCGAGGGCCCCGCTCAGACAGCGGCCCCGAACGGTGAGACCCAAGCACCACCTAGCTCGGGCAGTGGGGCGCAGGGAACGGGCCAGAGCAGTAACGCCGAAAGCTGCCTCCAAGCATGTGCCCAGAGCAGTAACGCCGAAAGCTGCCTCCAAGCATGTGCCCAAAGCAGTGAGGCCGAGGGAACAGCCCCGGTTGGCGGCGCCACAGCATCATCTGCCCAAAGTGGCCAAGCCCGACCACCGACGCAAAGTAGCGGCCCTCCTGCAACAGGTACGCGCGTGACGCCTACAGGAAAGGGTGCTGAGACTCATCAAGCCCAACCCCGGGAGATACAGCAGCGCAGTCCATATGGGAATATGCCGTCGCTGCAGGGCCTTTACACGCAGATCCCATCCACTGGGGGCAGGCTGCAGCGCTTTGGCAGCGACGCTTTTCTTCTTGGCACGGGGAATGCGAACGAATTGCCGATGGATCTCCCCGCCGGTCCCGATTATGTTCTTGGGCCGGGGGATAGCCTGATCGTGAATATGTGGGGCGGCCAGTCGAGCCGGTTGGAAAGAATCGATCGACCGCCAAGGCCAGATTGAGCTCCCTGAAGCGGGCACAATCATGATTAACGGAATGACGATCGCGCAGGCGCAGAGCGCAATCCAGCAGGCCCTTGAGCACGCAGTTTCAGAATGAGCACGTCGAAATCTCTCTGGGCCGGCTGCGCACAGTGCGCGTATATGTTGTGGGAGACGTGCAACGGCCCGGCGCTTACGACGTCAGTTCTTTGTCCACGCCACTGAGCGCCCTTTACTGCCGCCGGCGGCCCAACCAGTCTCGGGTCGCTGCGCATCCTGCGGCAGTATCGTGGCAATCAGCTGGTCCGCCAAATCGACCTTTACGACTTTCTGTTGAAGGGTGTCCGCTCAGATGTTGAACGTCTTCTGCCTGGCGATACCCTCATGGTGCCACCGGTCGGTCCGCAGGTTTCGGTGGAAGGGATGGTGCATCGCCCCGCGATATACGAACTAAACGGTGAGAAAACACTGAATCAGGTTCTCGATCTTGCGGGAGGAGTCCTGCGTACGGCGAGCTTGAAACAAATGAATGTTGCGCGAATTGTGGCCCACCAGCGGCGCACCATGTTAAGTCTGCAACTCCCCGACAACTCGGCGGAGGCGGCACAGAAGCTGGCCAGCTTCGAGGTGCAAGGTGGAGACGACGTTGTAATATCGCAGATTCTGCCCTACAACCAAGACGCGGTTTACCTTGAAGGACATGTCTACCGGCCTGGCGTGTATCCCTACAAGGACGGGATGACGATTAACGACTTGTTGCATTCGTACCAGGACGTATTGCCCGAGCCAGCTGACCATGCGGAACTTGTCCGTCTCCTTCCGCCCGACTTCCGGCCGGAGACCATCAGCTTTAATTTCCACGACGCGCTGATTGGTAATGATTCGTTTCTCCTCGAACCCTTCGATCTGATTCGTATCTTTGGCCGCTATGAGATCGATCCACCCACCGTTTCCATTGAAGGGGAGGTCCTTCGTCCCGGCCCCTATCCGATGTCTCAGGGCATGACCGTGGCTGGACTGGTAAGCATGGCCGGAGGATTCAAACGTAGCGCCTATCGAGATGAAGCCGACCTTTCCAGCTATGTGGTGCAAAATGGCCAAAAGGTACTGGTGAGCCATAGCACCGTCGCCATCGGCAAGGCACTGGACGGTGACAAGAGCGCAGATGTGGCGCTTAACCCGGGAGATGTCGTTAGCATTCGGCAATTGGCCGGCTGGCAAGATATCGGTTCGTCGGTGACAATAATCGGCGAGGTCGAGCATGCTGGTAGCTACGCGATTGAACCGGGAGAGCGCCTTAGCTCCGTGCTGAAGCGAGCGGGAGGTTTTCGAGAGGATGCGTATCCGCCCGCCGCGGTTCTGGAGCGGGAGCAAGTCCGTCTACTGGCCGAGCAAGCGCGTCAGCGGATGATTCAACAAATCGAGAGTACACCGCTCGAGGTCAAACCAGGACTAATCGGCACGCAAGCAGCGACTGATATCCGGCAATCCCTCGAGACGCAGCGACAGGAGAT
Organism: uncultured Acidobacteriaceae bacterium; assembly: GCA_963835895.1. GTDB lineage: Bacteria > Acidobacteriota > Terriglobia > Terriglobales > Acidobacteriaceae > Telmatobacter. The sequence continues at coordinate 134,117 of CAWIHC010000005.1, forward strand.
TCTCGCGAGCCTTCGCAGCCATCCCGCGAGTGGCCGACTGATCATCAACATCTCTTCTGACGTCAGCAGGTGGGAAAATACACCTGCGGATATTGAACTGCGCGCCGGTGACACTTTATTCATACCCAAGCGGCCAGATTTCGTCATGGTTAGCGGCCAGGTGTATAACCCAGCCGCAATAAGCTACGTCCCCGGGCGAAATCTTGCCTGGTACCTGCGCAAGGCAGGCGGCGCGACACCTGTCGGCGACAAGAGCGATATCTACGTGCTCCACGCCGATGGGTCAGTTATGCCGCGCGGCAATAGCTGGGTAAGCAATAACTTTATGAGTGTTCGCGTGCGGCCCGGCGACACTATCTTCGTGCCCCAGAGGATTGTCGGCGGGTCTACCCTCTGGCAGAACATAGCCGCAGTGGCGCAGGCCATGGCGGCGGCTGCCCTACCGGTCGCTATTGCCTCAACCTACTGACAAAATACGGGACGGCCTTCAGGTAGTTTCAAGAATCTGGACAAATGCGCGGGCATTTAACCATAAATCAGCAAGCGGGGATAAAAACCGGGACTCGCCCCTTGGTCAATTCTTCAATGCCAGAGTTGGCCCAGTTCGCAATCGAGGAATCCGGTTCCGCATCGTTTCCCAGAGAGTGAGTTTCAAATGGACGATTCTCAAGACGCAACGCCGGACTCGGAGCTCGTCCGCCCCAGCCGGATGAGGTTGAATCCGCCGATGCCGAAGAAGTCGGCGAAGCTCTAAGCTCAAAAATCTCTCGTTTTTTGCGGACCTGCTGGGTGAGACGGAGAATGGTCTTTGGCATTGTTGCCGCCGGCATTCTTGTCTCAGTGCTCTATGCTCTCTCTTTGCCAGCCTTCTATACATCGACGACAACATTAATGCCACCCGCCGACACTTCTCCGTACGCCAGCATTATGAGCATGCTGTCACCGAACGGCGCCGGAGGCGAACTTGGCGGTGAAGCGTTCGGACTCGAGACTCGCGGCGACTTATACATCGCCATTATGCAAAGCCGGAACGTCCAGGATGGCTTGATAAATCGCCTGGGTCTTGCCAATTACTTCGGAGTGCGCAGTATCGACGATGCTCGCAAATCATTGGCGGGCGCTACAAAGATCGAGCAAGATCGAAAAAGCGGGATCATTACGATTAGTGTCACGGCCGGGAATCCTGTCCTTGCTTCAAATATCGCAGCCGGGTATGCAGAGGAGCTTAATCGTGTAATGACCGAAAATACCACTTCTGCCGCCCGTCGTGAGCGAATCTTTCTCGAAGGGCGGGTAAAAGATATTAAGGATAAACTTGATGAGTCGGCTAAAGAACTTAGTCAGTTTTCCGCAAAGAGCGGTGCAATCGACATGCCCTCGCAAACAAGATCGATGGTGGATGAAGGGCTCAGGTTACAGGCGGAACTCATAGATGGACGCAGTCAACTTGCGGCACTACAGCAAACCTATTCAGAGGACAATGTCAGAGTACGCGCTCTAGAAGCGCATAACGCAGAGTTACAGCACCAGCTGGACAAGATGGGTGGACTGCCCCATGGATCCGGCACGAACTCAGATGCAAACGTATCTCCTTACCCTACCGCTGACGAATTGCCCAGCTTGGGACTTACTTACTATGACCTAGAGCGCAAGATGCGCGTTGAGGAAGCGCTGTGGGAGGCCCTTACGAAGGAGTATGAAGCGGCCAAGGTGGAAGAGGCGACAGAGATTCCAACAGTTCGTATTTTAGACGTTGCCGATGTTCCTGGACGGAAGTCGGGGCCTTCCCGAAGATTTATTGTGGAGTTAGGGGCAATGTTATCTTTCGCCTTAGCCTGCATCGCAGTTCTTGTGGGAATGATTTGGGAAGAGATGGATCCTCAGCATGAGCCCAAGCGCACGATAACAGGCGCTATCGGTGCGGCGCTGAATCCTGGACGGTGGTACTGGACCTTGCCCGGAATGAGATGGATTCACAGACGCTCAAAGGGATCAGAGCAGCCTGGTTGATTCGCGAGAAGATCGGCGCGGTCGAGGAGCACAATTCGGAAGTACACCGTTTGTCTGACGCAGCGGTGATTCCCCTCTACAAATTCGACTGCCCCCGTGGGGCTTTGAAAGAGCGAGTCCTGAACAAGGAGATTCCGCATGAAATGCGGCGCTGCGCCAGATGCGGTTGATTGCTCGAAGGAACAGGATTCTATATGATTGCAGGAATCAGGCGGTTCACGGCGTCGGCTCTTTTCTCGCTGGGGTTCTATGTAGTGATGAATCAGACCCGGGCCTCCGACATTCTCGGTCTCATTCGGAGACTAAGACCTCTTGATTGCGGAATCGATTTGATTCGCATCGGAGGAAGCGGGGACGGGGGGTACTTGGTTCCCGATGACCTGGAAGGAATCGAATACTGTTTCTCGCCTGGAGTGAGCACGATATCAGAGTTTGAAAATCAACTGGCAGATCGAAATATCAAGTCGTATCTTGCGGATTACTCGATCGACTCGCCTTCGATCAATCGTCCGGAGTTTACGTTCGACAAGAAATTCCTGGGTCCGACAGACGGAGACAAGTTCTTCACTCTCGCATCCTGGAAAGACAAATATTTGAAGAATTACCATGGAGATCTAATTTTACAGATGGATATCGAAGGCTTCGAATACGGGGTGATTCTTAGCACGCCTGACAGTCTGCTCGATCAGTTCAGAATTATCGTGATCGAGTTTCACGGGCTGGAGAAAGTCTTTGACCCACTTATATTCGACTTCTTCTCATCGACTTTCGATAAACTGCTTAAGTCATTTCATGTCGTACATATTCATCCGAATAACTGCTGTGGAAGCTTAAGAAGGGGCGGCATTCGTGTTCCGAGAAACATGGAATTCACTTTTCTCAACAAAAAGCGGGCGCGCTACACTAAACCGCAACTCGTGTTTCCGCACAAGTTGGATGCGGAGAACACTCGCCGGCGTCCCATGCCGCTGCCTAAGTGTTGGTATTCGTAAGCACTCGAGAAGAGGGCTTGCCGGAATGCAACTCGCACCCTACCCATGTGCCGTAAAGGGTCGCAAGGAGCCGCGGCACAGCGATGTTTCTGAGAGTGTCCACCCGAAGCGCTGAACTCGGCAAAATTCTCTCTTCTGATAATGACAAGAAACTTGAAACATCGGCTTCTTCATGCTGTCGGGGCAACGAGCCTTAAGCCCGTAGTGACGGCTGTCATCCAACTCGTCAGTGTGCCGGTATTCCTACATTTCTGGGGTCCCAAGCTGTATGGAGAATGGTTAGTTCTAAGCGCCATCCCTGTCTATTTGGGCCTGACAGATTTCGGATTTGGAAGCGTGGCTGCGAATGAGATGACGATGCAGATCACGCGCGGCGAGAGAACAGCGGCCTTGGAAGTCTTTCAAAGCACGTGGGTCTTGACTACGGGAGTATCTGTAGCGATCGGTTTGTGCGTTGCCTTGGGGCTTTGGGCCCTTCCAATTGAAAAGTGGCTCCATGTCTCTGTTCTGTCCAGGGGGGAGGCAACCGCTATTCTGTGGGCGCTTTGTGCTTATGTACTTCTGGATTTACAGTGGACCATAATTGCCGCCGGCTTCCGATCTGATGGTAACTACGCACTTGGAACCCTGCTCGGGAATATAGTCGTATTTGGAACAAATGCCTCCAGCATCATTGCGGTGGCTTTTCATGCATCCCCGCTAATTGTTGCGATTGTCCTTGTTGCTGCTCGCCTGTTGGGGAACCTGGTCTGCCAGGTTGTTCTCCGGCGTAAAAGCCCTTGGCTGCGCCACGGGTATCGCCATTCCCGCTTCGTCACTATCCGAAAGCTATTCCGCCCGGCCATTGCCTACATGGGCTTGACTGTCAGCAGTTCCTTCAGCTTCCAGGGAATGACTTTAGTCGTGGGTGCGGTGCTCGGCCCCATTGCAGTAGTAATGTTTTCAACCGTTAGAACTCTAACGCGGGTTGCGTACCAAATGGTCGATATGATTACCAACAGCATTTGGGCCGAGCTCTCGGTTGCATTCGGCACGGGGGACCGGCTGCTCGCGCGCAATTTACACCGCTCCGCATGCCAGGCCGCCCTTGGTTTGTCGACTGTGGCGATTCTACTTCTGGTACTTTTTGGCAACGCCGTCTATGGACGTTGGACCCACTACAAGGTTGCGATGGACCATCATCTATTCTATTTATTGCTCGTTGAAGTCCTCGCCAACTCGTTATGGTTCACCTCTTCGATTGTGTCTATTGCGTGCAACCGCCATGAGCGGCAGGCTGTTATTTACCTCGTGGCGACGGCGCTGTCCCTGCCTGCGGCGTACTTTCTCATGCCCTGGCTTGGCTTGACTGGAGCCGGCATCAGTCTTCTTCTGGTGGACCTGTGCATGATCGTGTATGTGCTTCCTCACACACTTGCGCTCTTGCACGACACGCCCTCTGAATTCGTTGGCGCCTTGTTCCGTGCTCCCTCGTTACACGCAGGCAAAACGGAGGTCGTGGGCTAAGCGTGACTTCTCGATCCGGTCAACCACATTGTGGATGAGAAAGAAACAAAGAGTATCTCGGCAAGACCATGGTAATCATCTCTAACGGCTTTTCAAAGTTTCATCTGGCTGTGGCCGCGGCAGAGGCGGAGCGACGGAATCTACTATCGTGCTTTCTGACCGGAGCTTATCCGACGCCTTTGGTCCGGAAGATACTTTCACTTCCATATGTGCGAACTCGCCCTCGCGCACAGCGGCTAGCTGCAAGAGGTGAACCGATCTCCGACAGCCTCGTTCGCGCATCCTTTTCATCAGAAGCGCTCTCTATTCTTGGAGCGTCGCTTCATAGCGATGCAATAGTAGTTGACGCGTTTCGGCTTTACGGATGGTTAGCGACTCGTCATGTTGAGCGGGCGGCGGCAGAAGGCGCCCATATTTACCACTATCGAGCAGGGTTCGGAGGCGCATCTGTTGAAGCTGCGAGAAAATGCGGTATGCTCGCCCTGTGTGACTATTCGATAGCCCATGGCTCGGTGCTTGAAGCGCTGGTGAGAAATAGGGGGAGGATGCCGACAAAAGAAGAGACGGTGAGCGTGGGACTGTTTTGGGGTCATGTGCTCAGCGATATAGAGAAAGCGGATGCTTTCCTTGTCAATTCGCGTTTCGTTGAGGATACATTCAGGCACGCCGGTCACGATCGCTCTCTAATTCATGTGATTTATCTCGGGGTCGATGATTCTTTTCTGGCTCAGGTGCCAAAGCGAGAGAGTGAGTCAGGGGAGTTCCGCCTGTTATTCGCAGGGTATTTCGAGAAACGTAAAGGCGCGGAGATCGTCATGGACGCCTTGGAACGCATCGATAACATGCCATGGCAGCTGGAAATCGCAGGTAGCGTGAGCCCGGACGTGGCAGATAGAACCGGGAGCTTCCTTTCTAATCCGCGGGTGAAATATCTGGGTTTATTGTCCCGTAAGGACCTTGCATTAGCTATGGCAAAAGCGGAAGTCTTCGTCTTTCCGTCTTTTGCCGAGGGGTCGGCGAGAGTCGTTTTCGAGGCACTTGCGTGCGGATGCTACGTAATTACAACTCCTAACAGTGGATCCATTGTTGAGGACGGGATTCACGGCGCCATTGTCTCCCCAGGGGACAGTAATTCGTTGACGGAAGCCATTGAATATGCATATCAGCATCGCGACAAAGTTTCCGAAATTGGCAGGAACAACGCTCAGTGCGTAAGAGCGAAGTACAGACAGTGCAACTACGGCGACGGACTGGCGACGCTGTACGGGGAGTTGCTGGGCGGGTCATAGGGATGGGTCGAGATGCGGAATTCGCGTGGCGGGCACGACTCATGCAGGAGGGGAGATCCGACAAGTGATGACTTAGTCTTTGCAGGCCTTGGAGCAAACGCGAGCACTGAAAAGGAGGGAAGACTAAGTGAGCGCAATTCCATGCCCACCTCGAGATCCGTCAAAGACCGCAATGAGGCGACTGAAGTTTCTGGCGAGAGTATTACTCAACTACGCCACAAACCGACGTTGCCCATACTGCGATTCTTCTAAGACGCAGCTTGTTGGTAGAAAGAACTATGTCCTTCAGCCTCCGTCAGTGCTCCGCATGCGATTTGCGTTTCCGTTGGCCAAAGGAAACGGCGGGGTTTCTCGAGAGGTTCTATCAGGAAGCGTATAAGGAAGGGGGATTTGTAACGGACCTCCCTGATAAGCAATTGCTCGCAGAGTTTATCGCCAATGGCTTCGTGGGGTCGCCAAGGGATCTTTCCGCGTCCATTAGGGTGCTCAAAAGGATATTGCCGTCTGGCCGGATACTTGACTTCGGCTGCAATTGGGGCTATGGCGTCTTTCAGCTCAATCGGGCCGGTTATGACGCCGTCGGCTTTGAGATATCCACACTGCGTGCCGAGCAAGGCCGCCGAGAGCTGCATGTAGAAATAATCGATTCACTCTCGGCTCTGCATTCGTTGGCCGACGCTTCGTTTGATGGTATTTACGCGTCGCATGTGCTGGAGCACCTGCAGTCGCTGAAGGAAGTATTCGCCTTCTTTGCAAGGGTGCTTAGGCCGGATGGAGTTGCGATGGTGCTGGTTCCCAACTGCGGTGGCAAGGTAGCTCGCGAACTTGGCACAGGGTGGGGACCGATGATTAACGAGAAGCATACGCTGGCGCTCGATGGCGAGTTCTTCCTAAAGAATATGCCTCGGTTTGGTTTTCGCGTCCATGCACTCTCCGGTCCATATGAAGAGGCCGAGATCAATGCTGCGCTGATTCATGGAGCCGCCCTGCCTCGGGACGGTGATGAATTGATGGTACTTGCAAGGAAACTTTCGCTGACCGAATTGAAAGATTCGGCCTAAAGCCTAGCTCAGACCTTCGATTACTTCAGCCTCATGCGAACGCCGTTCGGGGCATCTGAGCGGCGCTAATATATAGACCTCACCAGCACAATCGTGGACGAAAATGGATTCTGTTTCGACGCAAACCAAGTCCCTTGACACGATTCCGGTCCGGAAGGGCTCACGAAGCCGTGACCCTGCAGATATTCTGGTCTTTCTCATCCCCTGTCTCCAGTTGATTCAGATCAGGGTAGTTGGTGTCTTAAACGGCTCCGATTTACTCCTGTTGGCCGTATTCTTCTACCTCGTGTTCCGTGAGAAGGTCAGGATCGCGACGCCAACTGGTAAGTGGTTTGTGGTTCTTTGCTCGCTGTGGCTTGTTTCGCAATGTGTGACCGATGTTGTGAGGCACACGGCGTTTGCAGATTACTCGCGCGGGTGGAGCGCTATTGGGATCACGCTCATCAATTTTGTGGTGCTCTGCACGCTGATGTATGGACGGCCGCGACGGTTAGTGCTCTACGGGTGGGGGTTAGTTGCAGGGAGCGCGCTTACGTTCCTTATCAGTCCCAATGACTATGCCCAGGACCAGCCCTGGAAGTTTGGGATTTCATTTCCAGTGAACTTGGCAGTATTTCTTTTTGTTTCCCGCGAGAAGTGCCGCGACCACTGGCGGATCACTCTGTGTGTGTTGATCGGCGTAATCGACATCTTCCTGGGAACCCGCAGCCTGGGCGAAATGTGCCTGGCCGCCGCCTGTTACCTTCTCGCCACTCGCTTCTTGAGGGGAAAGAGCAAGGCAGGTTCCAAGGTGAAGGCCGGAACAAAATTGACTCTAGCTGCTTCAATCATACTGGGCATCGCCGGCACCGCATGGGCTTATCAATACGCGGCTACCGCGGGGATTCTGGGTAATGAGGCAAGAACAAAATATGAAGGAGAATCGAGCGGGGAATACGGAGTACTCATTGGCGGGCGGGGGGATTTATTGGGAGCCTTTGCGGCCATTTATGATTCGCCCATTTTAGGACATGGTTCGTGGGCAAAGGACTGGTCCTATATCATCGCGGAGGAGCGCGCGCTGGCCTTGATGGGATACCAAGGCGCTACGGACATGTCGCGTGAGGAACTTGAAGGAGGCGTCATTCCGGCGCACTCGTACCTCCTCCAAGCCTGGGTATGGGGGGGAATTGTTGGCGCACTTTTCTGGGCGTGGGTGTTCGTGTTAACGGCAAGAATGCTGATGCGGGTCTATCCTCCTACAGTTGTGCTACTCCCGGTAATGTCGTTTATGGGATTCTCGTTGCTATGGGAGATTCTGTTTTCTCCCTATGGCGCGACGACGCGCATCATTTTTCCGTACTACATCGTGATCCTGATGACGTGTGCGGATATGGCGCCTCGCAAGGTCGTACGCACCGTGACCAGCAAGGCAAAAAGAAAGATCGATGCCGTGCTGACGCCCCGGCCGCAGCACTGATCCGCGCACATGTATTCTCATGGAAAAAGTCAGGCTATCGCTCAATTAGAAAGACGGGCGCGGCCAAACCGGATCGCCGGTGCACACTTACAGGGCAGGAAGCAATCTAAGGATCGGAAAGCCGACTTGTACGATGAGAGCAATCAGCGAATTAACAGATTTGCATCGCTTCTTTGCAACTCACCCCCTTACTTGTGACGCACCCCGAAGAGCATGGGCGCGTTTCATCTGGTGGCAATTACGCAGCCGATTTCAGGGCGAGGTTCTTTTCCACTGGGTTGGAGGGCAGCGACTCGCCCTCCGACACGGTATGGTTGGGGCGACCGGGAACATCTACGTTGGACTGCACGAGTTTGCCGACATGATGCTTCCTCTTCACTTTCTTCGGGAAGGCGATTTGTTTCTGGACATTGGAGCCAATGTGGGCACTTATACAGTGCTCGCTTCTGGCGTTTGCCGAGCAAGAACGCGGGCATTTGAGCCAGACCCCAGTACCGTACGGCACCTCAAAAGAAACATCGCGGTCAACAGTCTGGATGAGTTCGTAAAGGTTTATGAGTGTGCTTTGGGAGCGGAGCAAGGCGAAGTACCGTTTACTGTCGGTCGCGACGCCGGGAACAGAATTGCAGCTGCCAATGACAAGAATGTCCGAATGATCCGCCTGGAGCAGGCTCGACACCGCAATCGCAGATTCTGGACCGATTATGATTAAAATCGATGTCGAAGGAGGAGAGGAAGCCGTCCTTCAAGGAGCGAAAGAGATTCTCGCAAATCCGTGCCTTAAGGTTGTCGAACTGGAGACGGTGACACGAGAGAGCGCCAGTATTCTAAATAGAAATGAGTTTGAGAGAGCATACTACGACCCGTTTTTCCACAGCCTAGATCGAGAACCAATTCGTCTCAAATCATCGAATTATTTGTTTGTCAGAGATTGGTCTTTTGTTACGACCCGTTTGGCAACAGCTGAGAAAGTCGAGATTCTTGGCCGTAAGATTTGAGAAACCAATCAGTCCTCTCCGCCCACTACGCAGGCTGCTCAGGGCCATGTTAGCGGGCAGTTTGCCAGTTATTATGCACGCGCCCGATCCGTCTCTGGAGCGGCATCGCGAACAGCGCTGCTGGAAATCGCATGAGCCAGGAACCGGCCGAGCGCTTGCTCGCCGCAGACTTCTTCCCAGTACTTGAGAGACTGGGTGTGCATCTCCTCAAGCCGGGACTCGTCGGCGAGGAGAGGAAGGATCGTTTCTTCCAACTCATTCCAGCTATCCAACTGAATGACCGGTGCTCCCCGGTAATACCATTCATCCGGGAGTGGATTGGTGATGACAGCGCATCCGCTCTTCAATCCCTCGAAGAATCGCCAGGTATCGGCAACTGAGCCGCGTGGAGCGAGGCAGACCTTGGAGTCCATCAGTCGCTGAGCATAGTCGATGATATCCGACAACTTGCCTGTTGACGTTTGCTCATGCACCTTGACCGTCTGATCGGATGCAAGAGATGGATATTTCTTTTCAAGTGCCGCGACGGCTTTGACCAAAGATTGCCTTGCCAGAATCTTCGGAGAGCTGGTGAACTTCCGGTATCCAAAATCCGATCCGAGCACGATTGCCCCGGAGAAGTAGTAATTCCGGATTCTCTCTTGCATGCTCTTCATCGGCACCTCCACGAGTGATGCAGACCCCCAAGGCAGGTGCACGATGCTAGCTTCGTTGTGGACCCTGCTCGGCCATGAGGAGGGCGGAAATTTGTAGCGCCACCCGCTACGCAGATGGCGGCTCCAGTTGCGGAGGAATTTCGCGGCCAACAGCAGGTGCAGACGGTGGAGCGGAAACCACTTGCGGACTCCGAGAAAGGGGTAGCGGCCCATCACTCTCGCGACCAATCGGACGTGACGTGCATAGCGGGGAATCAGTCCCCACTCTTCGCCGATGAGGATCGCCACGACGTGAGGTCCATATTCCGGAAGTGAATCGTTGTCCCAGGTCAGATAACAATTGAGCTCTTCGCCGAAGAGATGCTTTTCCATCTCGACCAGCGCTTTGCCGAAATAGAGACAATCCCTTGGCAGTTCCGGACCAGGATTGCGCGGATTCCACTCACGCGGTGTTGCAGACGGCTCAACAATAAAATGATGAATCACCTGGTCGAATGCTCCCTTTCAGCAGCGCTGCGAGCCTGAATGAGGTGAACGGCCATCTCGGGTATCCATTGGAAATTCGATTTTTGTTTTTCCAGTTACGAACCAATATACTCCCAGCTGCCGCCCCAGGCCGGCGTTCTTCCATCTGTTTCCATCCAGGGGGCGCGGGCGGACCGCAAAAGGACGCCACTTGGTCGAAAGGTTGGGTAGTGCGTTTTTTTCAAGCAATTTTACGGGTAGCTTTTCCTCAATTCGCCTCCTTAGTGTCGATTGGTTCCGGTTGGCAACCGTGTCGATTCGGATAGCAGCGGGAAGGCTAAATTCCGCCGAATGACGTTCCAGGTTGACATGGGCCGGGGTGCGGATGGCGCGTTTCATGGCGCTTTGGCTAAATGCCGCTCGACCTGTTCAAGTTGTGAAGCCTAAGACTGATTCACCTACTTTCACGAAACAGATAAACCACAATAAGCGGCGGAGAACCGCATGAGAATTAGTATTGTTACCTTGTCCTATAACCAGATGGCCTTTTTGCGGGAGGCGATGAACTCGGTTGTGCAACAAGACCATCCCGACGTGGAGTACATTGTTGTCGATCCCGGCTCGACGGACGGCAGCCGTGAATTAATCCGGAGTTATGGGGAGCAGGTATCTCAGGTCGTCTTTGAGGCTGACCGAGGCGCCGCGGACGGTCTAAATAAGGGCTTTGGCCGAGCGACCGGCGAGGTGTTCGGATTTCTGAATGCCGATGACTTCCTGCTGCCGGGCGCCCTGCGCCGGGTTGCGGAGTTCTTCGCGTCGCATCCGCAATGCGATATCGTCATGGGAAACGGGAATGTGGTGGACGCCCACGGCAGGAATCTGCGTCACGTGAGGGCCAGAGATTTCACGGTACGGCGTTACCTCTATGGCGGAACACGGTGGCTCCAACAGGCGACGTTCTTCCGGCGCGAGGCGTTCCTGCGCTCGCCGGGTTTCAATACCGAGAATCGTACCAGCTGGGATGGCGAGTTGTTCCTGTCCATGGCACAGATGGGAGCTACCGTCGGCTATATAGACGCGGACCTTGCTGCCTTCCGGCTTCACAACACATCCATCTCCGGAACCGGCAGGCTACTGGATGCTTACCGGGAGGATTGCAGGCGCATTTTTCGGCAGATTCGCGGGCGGGACTGGCGTGTAACCGACGACCTGTTGCGGTTCTTCTATAGAATCGAAGGTCTTCTGCTCCGCGCAGGGTTGTGGTTCAAATCTCCGGCTAGAAAGAGGGATGCTGCATGAGAATCGCCGTTCTCTGGACGGGCCTGTCGGGATACCTCAATGCGTGCCTTAAGGAGCTTGCCAGCCGCGAAGGGGTGGAACTGTTTGTAAGTCATCAGGCACCTGTGCAGGAAGCTCCCTTCGATGACAATCAGTTTGCATGGATACCGAATCGATTGATGTGGCGATCGCGGGCCGATCTCACGGCGTTAAGGACCCGGTTGCGTGCATTTGATCCGGAGATACTGGTCTTCTGCGGGTGGCACGTGCCCGGGTATCGGCGAATCGCGAGGGAGTTGGCCAAACGGTGCTTTCGAGTTATGGCCATGGATAACTGCTGGAAAGGTACGACGAAGCAGAGGCTGGGTACGCTTATCGCGCCGTGGTATATCCGGCCTCTTGCAGATGCAGTCTGGGTTCCAGGTGAGCGGCAGGCGGCATTTGCCCGGAGGTTGGGATTCGAGCAGCGCGCCATTTTTTGGGGGCTGTATTCCTGCGATCAGCCGGGAATCGAAACCGTGCACCTTTCGCGGCTGGCTGATGGACATGCCGTGCCGCGCTCGTTTCTGTTCATGGGAAGGTTCGTCTCAGACAAAGGGGTAGATCAACTGGTTAACGCCTACCAGTCATACCGCGAAAGCTCGACCGATCCCTGGCCTCTGGTCTGTTGCGGTGCTGGCCCTCTGGGTTCCCGTCTGGAAGGCAGACCTGGGATTCGCGTCGAGGGGTTTGTCCAACCGGATCACCTGCGGGACTTGCTAGCCTTATCGGGATGTCTCGTACTGCCAAGCACGTTTGAACCCTGGGCCCTTGTAATCCACGAGGCAACCTCGGCGGGGTTGTTAATTCTTGCATCTGAAAAAGCCGGCGCAGCGGTGCACCTCGTCCAGGATAACTACAACGGGTACCTATTTGATGGCCGGGATGTGAAAGGGATCGCCGCACTCATGTCTCGTGTCAGCAATCTGAGCGAAGCGCGACTTGATGCCATGTCCCGGGCCAGTCATCTGCTCTCAAAGCAGTTCTCACCAGCCCGATGGGCTGATACACTTCTCGATGGCTTCCGTACATTCTCGCGGCGTCAAGCTGTTACTCGGTTTGCTGGGTCATAGGCAGTTTATAAGGCTGGCTTGCCAACAGAGCAGGGAACTCAAGGTCGGCAGCCAACCCTTTCTGAACGCGATAGAGCGTACGATTCAGTTCGCTGATTTCCGCAGAAGCGCAACAAAGGTCCAGATGAGTAAGAATATCATTGAGCTTTCGATGGCTAAGTCCGAGTCCGTTACAGGTTGTTGGTAGTACTGGTTCGACACGGCTGGCGAGGCGTCAGGGGCGAGCGGCGCTGGCTGAGGCTCTGCATGTAACAGACATCGTCGTAGGGGACGCGTTATTTCAGCACCGATAGTTGGTCCGGGCCGTGCCGAAAACCGGTATTCAAACCGGTCCAGAAATACCGAGGCCGATCAGTTGCGTTACGGCCTGCCCTTGGAGAGATCTAAGCTCGATAGAGTGATGACTGAATGACCCGGGAGATTCACTACAACGCTGCGCATCACATCTCGGCAAGCACGGCAAAGGATCCATACCTGCGCCCGGCTTTCTTGCTCCGGAACAGACTGGCGCGGCTGCTATGGAACATCTGTTGGTTGCTCCTGTATCGAACATCTCCGCGCCCGCTCCATTGCTGGCGTGTCCTGCTGCTCAGGGCGTTCGGAGCGAAGATGGGCCCGAACTGTCACTTCTATCCCGGCTCGAAGGTTTGGGCTCCATGGAACCTGGAGTGCGCCGCCCAGGTCACGGCAGGCGATTGCGCTGAAATCTATAACCCGGCGCCAATGCGCTTTGGATCGCACGCAATCGTGTCGCAGGGCGCCTATGTCTGCGGCGCAACCCATGATTTCGATGACCCCGCATTCCCCTTGCTGGCTTATTCGATGGTCATCGGAGCCTACGCCTGGATATGCGCGCGGGCATCTGTGGGTCCAGGAGTCAACGTGGGTGAAGGCGCTGTACTTGGACTGGGTTCGGTTGCAACCCGAGACCTCGAGCCATGGGGGGTGTACGCGGGTGTGCCGGCTGTCAAAGTGAAGGAGAGAAAGCGCACCATCCCCGGCGTCACGATTCCAGCGCCGCCGTCGAGCCAACCGCTCCCACCCAGGCCATGAGTCTTTGCCTGGTTTGCATTCACAGCGATTCACTTTTGGGCATGGGCTTTAGCATTTTTTCCGGGAAGGCACATTCGATTCGCGGCCTCACAGAGACAATATGAATTCGCCCGTTTCATCCCCTGTCCGCTACCAGATGATCCTGGGCGTTCGCTTCTTTATTGGGACTGCTCAGGAAGCCATCAATGAAACATCGCGAAAGGGCGGCCTGGTGATAGTACCAGCCGCGCCTGCGCTCAAGAACCTTTCACACGACAAAGGGTACCGGGATGCGTTGCTGGGAGCGGACTTCGCCATCGCCGACAGCGTCCTTATGGTGCTGCTTTGGAACCTGATGCAGCGCAACCGAATTTCCAAGCTCTCAGGGCTGAAATATCTGAGGGTGCTGATCGAGCAGTTGGAATTTCGTCAGGTCGGCGGCAGCTTCTGGGTGATGCCCTCTCCGGCATCGGCCGAGCGCAACGTGGCGTGGCTGCGCGAGAAGGACGTTCTAGTGGCCGATGAGGATGTTCACGTAGCGCCCATTTACGGCGCAGAGATTCGCGATCCTGAACTCATCGAGCGGCTTGAACAGCGCCGTCCCCGGCACGTGGTAATCGGCCTCGGTGGGGGAACTCAGGAGCGGCTTGGCTTTTATCTCAAGCAGAACCTGAGCTATCGGCCGGCGATTCACTGCATGGGCGCCGCCATAGCCTTTCTCTCTGGAGACCAGGTCCGAATTCCAGTTTGGGCTGACGAACTGGGCCTCGGCTGGCTATGGCGCAGTGTCTCCAATCCGAGGCGTTTTGTTCCTCGGTACTGGGATGCCCGGCACCTGGTGCCATTGATGCTGCGGTACCGTGACCGCCTGCCAGTTGCCGGCTCCTGAACGGCCTTTATTCTCAGGCCTCCAGAGCGCATTTGAGCCATAGGCACTGTCCATACCGCCAGGATGTGGCAGGGCTCTTTCGAATTCTTTTCATGCGAAGCACGGTCCTTCCGGCTCTCACCGTAAGCTTTGAACAGCATAGGAATTGGGCCATCGTGCCTGACAGAAAACTCATCTTGCCAAAGTGCGGAACTTAAGTCCGATGCATACGCTTCACGTCATCGGTACCTTTTCCCCAGTGGATGGTGGTCCGCCAGAGGCCTTGCGCCAGCTTATAAAGGCCTACGTCAAGGCAGGCGCCGGGATCGAGGTGGTTTGCCTGGACAATCCGGGTGAGCCATTCCTGACGGGCATTCCCTGCCCGGTGCATGCTCTTGGTCAGCCCTATCTGGGCAGGTATGCATTTTCTCCTCGCCTGTGGCGCTGGCTCCGCGAGAATTCAGATCGCTTCGACGGCATTGTGATGCACGGGGTATGGACTTTTCCGGGTGTCGCCCTTCGTTTCGCGGCGCGGCGCGCTGGAAGGCCCTACGGGATTTTTACCCATGGCTCACTCGATCCCTGGTTTGCCCGGAAGTATCCGCTCAAGCACCTCAAGAAGTTGCTTTACTGGCCCGTGCAGTATGCCGTCCTCCGCGGTGCAAGGGCTGTTTTCTTTACGACCGAATCAGAGCGAGATCTGGCGAAGACCAGCTTTCGTCCGAACAAATGGAACAGTGTGGTCATCCCGTTTGGGATCTCCGATCTTGAGGTGACCAGGACAGATTCAGCTGGCCAGATCGAGGCGTTCTACCGCAGGTTTCCGGAAATTCGTGGTCGCCGCTATCTGCTGTTCCTGGCCCGCGTCCATGCGAAGAAGGGTGGCGACTTACTCCTCGAGGCATTTGCGAAGGTCGCGGCCTCTGTTCCGGAAGTGGACCTCGTGATGGCCGGTCCCGACCAGGAGGGAATGCAGGCAAAGCTTCAGCGCCTGGCCGAGCGGTCTGGTATTGCCGGCAGAGTGCACTGGCCCGGCCTCATTGGTGGCGACCTCAAATGGGGTGCACTCCGGGCGTGCGACGCTTTCGTCTTGCCGTCTCACCAGGAGAACTTCGGCATCGCGGTCGTCGAATCCCTCGCCGTAGGACGTCCGGTACTCATCAGTAATCAGGTGAACATCTGGCGTGAGATCAAGGGCGACAGTGTGGGTCTCGTCGATGACGATACGCTGGAAGGTACGGAGCGCCTGTTGCGCCGTTGGTTCGATTTGCTCCCGGCAGAACGCGACGCCATGGCCGCCCGTGCGCGGCCCAGTTTCCTAAGGCGGTACACACTGAGCCGAACGGTGGTGGCCCTCGATCGGATATTTTCTTCCGAGGCCTCCTTAGTTGAGCAGGTCCATGGTAGGGACCAGGTGTCGAATGATGCCGACCGCTCCATCTCTCCCCCGTAGCGGCACGGGCGTTGCCTTTCCCCTTGCCTTGGTTCGGCCTGAATCTTCGCGCGCTTATGCGTTAGCATCTTTCAATATGCAGCCTACAGTGTCGGAGAAATCGACGAGGAGGGCTCTCGATTGCGCAGACGCGTCTAGGACAGCACGGAACCGCGCGGTCTTTCGACTGCGAGTGCAGCTTTAGTCTTGCAATGCGTTACAGGAGCTGCACAATTTGAACGAATAGGTGCCGAAAGAAGGAGATTCCGGTTCAGACCTTTTTATTCACGAGAAGACCAGCCGCTTGCCCTGACCTCAACGAATTATCCGAACAGCGGCGGTATCAATTGTGCACGAGGATTCTGCAATGAGTGAAAGAGCGAGTATCGCAGTTATCATACTGACCTTTAACGAAGCTCTGCATTTGCCGCGGGCACTTGAACACATAGTGGGCTTTGCGCAAGAGATTTTCGTGGTGGATTCATTCTCGACAGACGGGACGGTAGACGTGGCCAGGGTCCATGGCGCCTATGTTCTACAGCATACTTTTCAGAATCACGCAAAGCAGTTTGAATGGGCGCTCGAGAACGCGCCGATCACTGCCGAATGGGTAATGCGTCTTGATGCAGACGAGGTTGTCGAGGCCGACCTTGCGGCGGAGATTGTGGCGAAGCTTGCCAAACTTCCCTCCGATGTTACCGGAGTGAATCTCAACCGCAAGACAGTTTTCCAGGGCAGATTTATCCGTCATGGAGGAAGATACCCGCTGACACTTCTTCGGATCTGGCGCCGTGGCAAGGCGCACATCGAAGACCGCTGGATGGACGAACATATGTATCTCGCGGAGGGGCGTTCAGTAACCTTCCATGGCGGCTTTGCGGACCACAATCTTCGAGACCTCACGTTCTTCATTGACAAACACAATTGGTACGCAAGCCGGGAAGCGTTGGACGTGCTGAACAAGCGCCTTCATCTATTTGAACCGTCGTGCGCTCTCACCGCTGAATCGACGGCGCGGCAGGCAAAGTTGAAGCGCTTCTTTAAGGAATCGGTCTATAATCGGATTCCGTTTGAATTCTCTGCCCTCGCCTATTTTTTGTATCGATATATCATCCAGCTCGGCTTTCTAGATGGGCGCGAGGGCTTTGTCTACCACGTTCTGCAAGGGTTTTGGTACCGCTTCCTAGCGGGGGCAAAACTTCGCGAACTAGAAGCAGCGGTACGCAACGCCTCGTCCTTCGATGACATGCGCAGCAAGATTGCCCGCTTAACACGGCAACAGTTTTAGGAGGAGACTCTTTTGCTCACCCCCGCGGCCATCTTGGATGAGCCCGATGAGAGGAACGACAGCGAAGACTATGCTCATTTCAAAGCGCGCCGCGACCGGTAAAGGTGGCTCTGACGCCAACAGGCGCAAGCGCAGGGTCACTGGAAACCTGGAAGATCGCATCGCGCTGGGGTGAATCCATTTGCCCAAAGACTGGAATTAACTCCTTGCACTCTCCACTGAATAGATACCTGGAAAGCCCGATTCTGCTCTGCTAGTCTATATTGACAGTTTGCTGGATCACTCTCCTGTTAAGGATGCCCGGCATGTTCATACGCTGCATTTGTACCTGTGCGAGTTCCATTCAACATCCACCCTCAAGGAGAAAAACGGCATGGCGATAAGGAAAGCACTGGTTTGTGGTGCTGGCGGCTTCATCGGCAGCCATATGGTAAGGCGTTTACGAGCTGAAGGCTACTGGGTTCGTGGAGCGGATCTAAAGCATACGGAATTTAGTCCGTCGGAAGCGAATGATTTCGTGATTGCCGATCTGCGCCTTCGCGAAAGCTGGGAAGCAATCCTTGATGAAGGAATGGATGAGGTCTATCAGTTCGCCGCGGACATGGGTGGCGCTGGTTATATTTTTACCGGGGAGAATGATTCCCGTGTCATGCATAATTCGGCGATGATCAATCTCCATGCGGCAGATTTCGCCGTACGACGCAAAGTAAAGAAGATTTTCTACTCGTCTTCGGCCTGTATGTACCCTGCCTACAATCAGGAGGACCCTGATAACCCCAAATGTGCTGAGGAGACGGCTTACCCCGCTGCGCCTGACAGTGAATATGGATGGGAAAAACTCTTCAGCGAGCGTCTGTACCTGGCCTTCGCCCGCAATTACGGACTCAACGTCCGGATTGCACGCTTTCATAACATCTTCGGCCCCGAGGGCACCTGGCAGGGTGGGAAGGAAAAGGCCCCTGCCGCACTCATCCGCAAAGTAGCTGAACAGCCGGATGGTGGACAGATCGAAATGTGGGGCGACGGGCTGCAGACCCGCTCGTTTCTTTACATCGATGAGTGCATAGAAGCAGTCCGCAGGCTGATGGAGAGCTCTTTCCAGGGTCCCGTTAACATCGGATCTGAGGAAATGGTCACCATCAACCAGATGGCAGAGATTATCATGAAGATCGCCGGCAAGAAACTTTCTGTCAAACACATTCCAGGACCGATCGGTGTGCGGGGTAGAAACTCTGACAACAAGCTACTGCGCAAGGAATCTCGGTTGGGAACCGAGTCAGAGTCTCTTTGAAGGTCTGTCAAAAACTTATCCGTGGATCTGCAGTCAGTTGCAAGCCGCGTTGGCGGAGTCCGCGAAGGTGCCTGCCGGCGCCCGCTAGAAGAAGATGAGGCGACGGGACATCAAGGCGCCCGCTGACTAAATGCTGACCTTCTCCCGGCAAAGCGAATTCCTCACCGCAGAGCGATCGCTGTTCTGACAACCTGCACCTGCTCCGGATGAGCAGCGGAGATTCGCCCCGCGTGAACCGCCGTGTGAGGATTAACCCGAGTGCCATGGCTCGCCGGTTGGAGTTCTACAATCTGTTGGGCTAATTGAAGCAATCCTCGAAGACCGATCTTAACGAAGCAACATCGGTCCTCAAATAGTCAGGGCCAAGGTAAGTTAAGCGGCGTTGTATGAAGAAGCAGTGTGACGAAGTTTACGATCTTCTCAGCGTCATCGCATTTGTTACAGGATTGGGGGATTCCACCCGCATATGAGAAAAGCGCTAATCACCGGCTGCACTGGCCAGGACGGCTCATATCTAACTGAGTTTCTTCTCGCCAAAGGATACGAAGTCCATGGTCTCAAGCGGCGTGCGTCGAGTTTCAATACCGATCGCGTTGACCACATTTTCCGGGATCTTCACGAAACCGACAACCGCTTCTTCCTGCACTATGCCGATCTCACGGACGGCAGCTCGCTTTCTTCGCTTCTACACGAGCTTGAGCCGGACGAGATCTACAACCTTGGCGCGCAGAGCCACGTGAAGGTGAGCTTCGAGATTCCGGAATTCACTGCAGATGTCGTGGCCTGCGGAACTCTGCGCCTGCTCGAGGCCATGCGGCTAACTGGCGTCAAGTGTCGCTTCTATCAGGCTTCATCAAGTGAAATGTTCGGAAGTACGCGCCGCCTCCTCAAAGCGAGACAACGGCCTTTCATCCGCGCAGTCCGTACGCCTGCGCCAAGGTCTTTGGGCACAACATTACCGTGAACTATCGCGAGAGCTATGGAATCCATGCGTCGAGCGGTATTCTCTTCAACCATGAATCTCCACGACGTGGCGAGACCTTTGTCACTCGCAAGATCACACGCGCAGTTGCACGCATTAAGTACGGAGTTCAGCAGAAACTCTTTCTAGGTAACCTGGATGCTCGTCGCGACTGGGGGTATGCGCCCGATTACGTTCGCGCCATGTGGTTGATGCTTCAACAGGAAAAGCCGGACGACTACGTGATCGGTACCGCAGAATCCCACACGGTCCGCGAATTCGTCGAACTTGCCTTCGCAACTGCTGACCTGGATTGGCATAAGTACGTGGAGATTGACCCTCGCTACTTTCGACCCGCCGAGGTCGACTACCTCTGCGCAGATACCACGAAAGCGCGGAAGGTTTTGGACTGGGAACCGACTGTAACCTTCACGGAGTTGGTCCGTATCATGGTTGAGGCCGACATTAAAGACCTGGAAGCTCGCCTCAAGGGTGGGACCGAAGCCCTTCAGCTTGCAGTCGCTGCCGAAGGCAGGCACTCATGATTCAATTGCCCAATAAGCGAATTGTGGTCACAGGCGGAGCAGGGTTTCTTGGACGTCATCTGATCGCCCGGCTCAGGGAAATGGGCTGCCACGACATCTTCGTTCCGGTACAGAACGAATACGACCTTACGCGCCTCGACGCTATTGAACGCATGTTTGATGAGCATCGGCCGGAGGTTCTCATTCACTTGGCGGCTGCTGTGGGGGGCATCGGCGCAAATCGCGCCAACCCAGGCCGATTCTTCTACGAAAACGCGATCATGGGCATTCAACTTATCGAGGTCGCGCGACGTCGCGGGGTAGAGAAGACGGTGGTCCTGGGCACGATTTGCGCTTATCCGAAGTTCACGCCAGTGCCGTTCCGTGAAGAAGAGCTATGGAATGGCTATCCAGAGGAGACCAACGCCCCTTACGGGCTGGCTAAGAAGGTGTTGCTCGTGCAATGCCAGTCGTATCGTGAACAGTATGGAATGAACGCCATCTTCCTTTTGCCTGTGAATCTCTACGGGCCCGGAGACAACTTTGATCTGGACTCGTCTCACGTGATCCCTGCTCTGATCCGCAAGTGCCTCGAGGCAGTGGAGGCGGGGCGCGAAGAGATTGTGCTGTGGGGCGACGGGTCACCTACGCGCGAGTTCCTCTACGTGGAAGACGCGGCGGAGGGTATCCTTCTGGCGGCGGAGAAGTACGACAAATCCGACCCGGTGAATCTCGGCAGCGGCATGGAGATTTCGATCCGCGATCTGGCAAAGACCATTGCGGAGATGACAGGCTTCTCGGGACGGATCATCTGGGACACGAACCAGCCAAATGGCCAGCCGCGGCGGCGTCTGGACGTTAGCCGGGCAGAAAGGGAGTTTGGGTTCCGAGCCGCAACCCCGTTTGAGGTAGGTCTGCGCAAGACGATCGATTGGTATATTAGTTCCATACAACCCAAGGAAATGCGGTGAGGTTCTGGGATGTTGTCATTGTCACGGCCTCTTCCATACGGCAAGCGACACTGTATCGCGATGAGATCGAGCACCGGAGACTGTCCGCGCTACACTAACACTCACCTTGGTACAAATCACTGGACAGTCCAACCCGAATCACTTCCTCTAAACTGATCTTCTCTATGCCGCACGTCTTATTTTGCAATTGACTGAAGCGCATGAATCATGAACCGGAGTAAGAACGTGAACAGAAAAGTGGCCGTGACGGCCTTTATCCGATGTGCAACTGCGTTGGCTGGACTTGCCTTGATAACCGCTGGCACACTTGCCGCTGAACAATTAGGGACTCCGGACAGCGCAGGACGGTCTGCAAGCGACTCGAATGGCACCGGGACCGACTGTGAGCCCATCACGCGGGGTTCGCCCTACATTCCAGTTGACAGTTGGGTCTATCCGGCCGTGCTGCGGCTTTATGCGCTGGGCTACGTCGACACAATCTACCTGGGCATGCGTCCGTGGACGCGCGCGAGTTTGAGCCACATGCTGGATGAGACCGAAGACCGTCTCGAAGATGTGGATGAAGGGTCAGTCAACAGCGAAGCCGGAGAACTATATGATGCACTCAGACGCGAGTTACGTAACGACACTGAAGACTCTTGCCTGGCGAACAAGGGCAGCGCCCACGTCGAGTCGGTCTACAGCGTGATGCGCGGTATGAGCGGCACGCCGCTGCGCGACAGCTATCATCTCGGCTCGACCATCGTGAACGACTTTGGTCGACCCTATGCCAACGGCTTCAATAACTACTCCGGCGCCAGCGGCTATGCTTCCGCCGGCCGGTTTCTGCTCTACGTACGCGGCGAGTTTCAGGGCGCCCCCTCAACCACCGGCTACTCGTCCGCGCTGACTGAGGAACTTGCAGCCCTTGACGGCACGACTGACTACTTCAACCCCACCTGTTTTCAGTATGGGACCTCATGTACCCCGATCCCATACAATCAGCAGACCACGATTCCGGCGGGACCCATCCCCGCAGCCACCAGAGGACGCGTGTTGGAGGCATACGTCTCCGCCCAGTATCTCAACCATGTAATATCCTTCGGCAAACAGGATGAATGGCAGGGCCCAGCGTTGGGTGGCGCCATGTCTTATTCCAACAATGCTGAGAACATCTACGCCTTCCACATCAACCGCATTGAACCGCTGGATGTGCCGCTGCTCTCCCGGCTTACCGGCCCCTTTCGTTATGAATTCCTGGTGGGCCCTCTGAAAGGTCACACATACCCTATCGATCCCTGGGTGCATGTGGAGAAGGTCAGCTTTCGGCCTACGGAGAACGTTGAATTTGGCTTCGAGCGCACCGTGATATGGGGAGGCAAGGACCACGCGCCCATCACCATCAAGAGTTTCCTGAGGAGCTTCTTTAGCGCGGCTTCTCCCAGTGCTGCTGTCAAAAACAGCCGTCAGGACCCCGGAGCCCGCTTTGGCGCCTTCGATTTCTCCTACCGGCTTCCCTTCGTCCGCAACTGGCTTACTCTCTACGTGGACTCAGAAGTGCATGACGATGTCTCCCCCATCGACGCTCCCCGCCGTGCATCCTGGCGGCCCGGTCTATATCTATCTCATGTGCCGGGCATCCCGAAGTTAGACCTGCGCGTCGAAGCCACTTCCACCGATCCGCCCGTGTCGACCAGCAACAGCGGTCAATTCATGTACTTTGAGGCGATCCAGCGCCAGGGTTATACCAACAACGGCCAGCTTTTCGGCGACTGGATTGGCCGTGAGGACAAAGGCGGCCAGGGCTGGATTACCTACCACCTGAGCGGGAATGAATGGATTCAGCTTGGGATACGCAATCAGAAAGCCGCAAAAGACTTCATTCCCGGTGGAACCACCCTAAACGACATCAACTTCCAAGCGGTTAAGCGCATCGGCAAAGACTTCGAGATCAACGGCAACTTCGCCTACGAGCACTGGAAGGCTCCCATCTACCTTCCAGGCCAGCAAACCGTGACCACCACAACCATCCAGCTCACGTGGTTCCCCGAGCGGAAAATCAGCTTCTAAGGCCGGTCGGATAAACCATCAAAATCGACTCGCGCGACAGCTCGCGGAGGGAAAACTGACCGATCAATCCACGCATCTGAAGTTTGTCTCGCTCTGCGGTCACTCCATAGCGAATCTCTCATCGTATTCGCACCGCCCAGCCAAATTCCGCAGCGTGCCGCTGCTCAGCTAATTTCGCAGTCCGCGATGATTCGGCTTGATCGTTGAGCGCCTTTTCCGGCCGCGACGGGAATCAATAGCCGTAAACAGGGGCCGCATTCAGTCCCGGCTTGGCGGCTGGCTTATTCAGTACGATAAGGTCATCCATCCCCACTTCCAGCGAAAAGCACTGACGGACTGGTGCCAGCCGATGTGCAATATATCCAGGGAGAACAGCGGTCGCTCTCCGCTTCGGGATGCCCTTCTTCGGCGCAAGGGGATCCGTGCTTCGTAAGCCGTCCTCAGCGTCCGTAGCCGATGAATCCGCCTTGGCGAATCAGACGTATACCCATTGGGTGAGCGCTCCTGGTGGATTTTCACGCTGAACCCAAAGAGACGATGCCGGAAAAATCCAGCGTTTCCGGCGCGGAGAAATCGCCCTCCTTCCAGACGATCAGCTCTTGAAGCGGATTTCCTTTCAGCCATAGTACGACGTCCGGTATAACTCCGAGCCGATGGGGGTTTTGTCACTGCCAGCCGGATAAGATTGGCATGGAGGCGAAACCAATCTGGACGTTGGAGCGGAGTTGACGAAGAAGTGACCATGGAATCGATTCGAAATGGAGCAATTCATGGCTTTTGGGTCCGAGCAAAGCCCCTGCCGTGTACACCTGGATTCCTAGCCTTGGGATGGATGCAAAAAAGGATCGTGAGCCGGGTAATCGCGCCGTATATTCTATAATGATTCGGAAAGTGCGATGTCAATCCCGGACCAGGAGCACAAAGGTCCGGGAAACCTGCGAGAAACATCCATCAGTAAGACACTGCACACCTGTTGGTTTCTGCCTTGCAACTCTGGAAAAGCGATGAATGACTCTTCCCCGAAAGAGGGATTGCCTCGGAGAAGCGTGTTCGTCAACCCTTAAGGAGAGATTATGCGTTTGAAGCTCCCCCCCAAGCTCATCCTCGCAGCGCTGTTTGTCGCCGCGGTACTTCCCGTCCATTCCCAAGTTTCCCCGGCTGCCCGCCAGGGTGGCGTGCCGATCGTCGTTGGTGCCGGTTTCTCAGATTTCAGCCTCGATTGGGGACCCGGGAAAAGAATGGAAGGCATCTCAGCGTGGGTTGACTGGTACCCCAACAGCTTGCCGGGGGTTCTGCACGGCCTGGGCATTGAGGCCGCAGGGCACGATATCAACTATGGCCTTCCCGCGGGATTTGGCAGGATGCGCCAGGATACCGGCGAGGGCGGGGCGATCTACACCTGGAATCGCTATCGCAACTTCCGTCCCTACGCCAAGTATCTGGTAGGCATAGGCAGCATCGACTTCGCCACTAGCGGGCCGTATACGCATGACACCTTTGCAGTTTTTTCACCCGGCGGAGGGGCGGAGTACCGTGCGTGGCGGCACGTCTGGATACGCGGTGACTACGAGTACCAGTTCTGGCACCACACCTTTGGGCCTGATGACCTCAACCCCAACGGCATTACGATCGGCGCTTCATACGACTTCAGACGATGAGCGCCTGAGCAAAATAGACCGTGGCGCCGGCCCGATGGTGATCGCAATGATCGCAGAGCCGAAATATCCGAGCGCCCGTTGTCACTGACTGTAAGAGAATGGGCAACAAGGGGCAAAAGTCGAAGTTAACAACGCGTTTGTTGAATCATCACCGTCGGCGAAGGCAGACGAAGTACTCTGCCGCCTCATCCTCTTTATCGATATCGGCACCATTAAGCATCACAGCGATGTTGCCACACCAGAAGACCGGGAAGCCTCTCACCATATTGCTGACAGGATAGTGGCCCACCTGACCGAGCAAGGTGTATTCCGGAACCAGCGATCCTTGCGTTATAGGCCCAATCAGCTGCGGCGCTGCTCCATTCTCCGGTGGCTGATGCGACAGACGTATCTCTTGGGATCCAGCGAATATATGATTGTCGTTGGATCAAAGCGAATGCAAAACAGGCGTCAATTGTTTCAGTTCCTCGTGACGGAGAGCCTTCGATACGCGTGGCAGTGGTTCAAAAACTGCATCAAGATCCTGCTCGGCGGCAAGTCTTACTACGATGATGGATTGGTGTTCTTCCGGCAATTCGCTCTACACTTTGCAGGCCTGACACGCATATGGGCGATTACAAGTTCGAACGTTCCAATCGACGAAGGGCCCTGCAGCCGGGCATTTGTCATCATGGTCACGGTCAACTTTGCTCGCGTCTCGGGACTTGCCTATTTGCATACGCCGTTCACGATCATTGCCCATCCGGATCGGCCTATGCCGGAGTGGGTTGCAGCGTGGGAAGAGTTTTTCGGGTTCGGCGAAGGAGTAGCCATCTACGACCCAACGATGCGTGGCGTCATCGACTGCGGGCACAGGGCGTTAATGAGTGCTGAACTGTGTTTCGGATGGAGTGATCGAAAGCAGGAAATAGATGCTTCATTCAAGGCGCTCATCCCTGAGTTCAGACAAAGGTATTACCGGAACAAATCCCGCCGCACGACCGATGAAGTGACAGTCGCCGTTCATATCCGTCGCGGCGATGTATCTGCCGAAGAATTCAGCGAAATGCACACGGAAACCGGGAAAGTTCTGCGAATTGCCAGCGCAGTGAAATCAATCCTCGCGTCGCACGATCTCCACTTCAGCATTCGTGTCTTTTCGCAAGGTGATGAGGCGGACTTCGCGCTGCTGGCCCCGCTTGGAGCCGGATTCTTTCTCGATGCCGATCCGCTGTGGACATTACAGGAGTTGGTTGAGGCCGACATCCTCATCGCAGCCAAAAGCTACTTCAGCCATTACGCTGGCGTAATCTCTGACGGCATCAAGCTTTTTGAGCCTGAACTCTGGATATGGCCAACTGTGTCGTTTCTGGATGACTGGCTTGCCTGCGATAACGATGGCTCTTTCGACCACGAAGCATTCGAGCGGGCTCTCTCGCAGCTCATTCGAAATAAAAGGGAAGTTCTCGCGAGCTCGAGCCCTCCGAAGCAAGCGAACCGACCATCATGTGTATCGTTGGGCACGTCTCGATTGGCCTGCTCGGCAAATTTTGTTCCATCGACAAGGGTAAAGGCATTGTCAAGTGATCAGCCCGGGAAAAACTGTACCAATCACAGGGTTAGAGATCGGCTTGTTGATCTAGAGCCTGTTATTAACTTCATGCGAGTAACCTGAAGAGGTTAGCGATCATGAGGCAGGCGATTGCGAGGAAGTGGAAGGCTCCGAGGGTAGTTGCGAGTCATTTGTAGTCGCGGGCCAGGCAGCGGAAGCGAGCGGCCCAAGCGAAGCTTCTTTCCACAACCCATCTTCGCGGCAGCAGCACGAAGTCGCGTTTGGCTTTGGTATACCTGACCACTTCCAGTTGGATGCCATGCTGGGCCGCCGTTTCGCCGTTGCCACCGCGACGCATACAGAGCATCCTGAAGGTCAATTATAAGGTGTTCGAACCATTGGAATTTTCGCTGATCACCGAATTAAGACGCTGTCGTTATCATCGGCGCAATGACACACATGCGATTTGCCCGAGGACGTACATCATTCTGAGGTATTTCCCTCGATCGTCTGATAAAATACCTACACCGTTCAAGCGTGGGGCATTTGTCGTGCTCGACCTCTTTTGGGTCAGAATCGGTGTAAGGTCTGGAACTCGTGATTGGCGCGCCTTTAATCTGAACGGGAGGTTTACTGGTTGAAGTCCTTGGCACGTCATCCGATGCAGCTTGACACACCTCGCGTATTTGAGGAATCAGACCTGACAACCACGATTGTCATCTGCACACGAAATCGCCCAACTCTTTTGCGGAAATGCCTCGAAGGCATCGCCCACCTGGAGCGCACACCAGATGAGGTGATCGTGGTCGATAACACTTCGGGAGACGAAGAGACAGAGGCTGTAGCCCGGGAATTTGCTGCAGTCTATACATTTGAGCCAATCCAGGGCTTGAGCCGCGCACGCAATCGAGGACTGGCCGAGAGCAACTCCGAGATTGTCGCGTATTTAGACGATGACGCTGTGCCCGATGAGCGCTGGCTGAAATTTCTACTTGAGCCGTTCGCGGACCCTCGTGTAGCCGTAGTGACTGGCGGGACCAACTCACCGGAGTCTCGTGCCGGCGGCAGTAGCCAAGAGCCAACTCGTTTTCTCAGCAACAAAGACCGTCAATGGTTTGAAATCGCGGCCTTTGGCGGATTGGGCATTGGCGCCAACATGGCGCTGCGCAAAGCAGCGTGCATAGGATGGAAGGTCTTTGATGAACGTCTCGGCAGGGGTGCCCCGTTCCAGGGTGCGGAAGAACACCACGCTTTCGTACACTTTCTCTCGCTCAGTTACCGCGCCGCTTATGTTCCTGCTGCGATCGTCTTCCATTCCTGTCAGAAGCCAGACAATATCAGGCTGGAGGCCCGCAATCAAATTGCTTATTCGATGTTGCTGTTTTGTGAGTATCCTGGCCAGCGCCTGGATCTTCTGCGATTTTTATTCCGCCGTGCGCTGCGAAAACCGCTAACCTGGCCGCGAGATTCTCCGGACCCCGGTGAAATCATTACCTGCGGATGGCGTGTGCTGCTGGCAGAGAGCTTTAGCGCTGCCCTGCTCTTCTTCCGTACCAGGAAGCTCGGGGGCAAATAGCAAGCACGTCTGAAACGGCTGCAGGACTTCTTTGGAATAGCTGAAACGTCTCGGCTGGCTCCGCAGCGGGTGCGGGTCGTTCTGTGCCGGCTTGCGCCCAATCAGCGGCTCGTGCAGGCCACGAGCGATCTCGCCGGCTTCTGAGCAAGACTCTACCTGGCAGGTTTCGCCGCGACCTGATGCGCCGCTAACCACGCCGTCCATGGCCCTAATACCATCGCAGTTGAATCCCGATGGACGTCGCCCGGCTTAAAGGGGCTCACACGATGTTATGGATGAGGCGGGCCAACGCGGAGGCTCCGCTTCAGCCGTGTGCGCAGGGCCAGCTTGATGCGCCAGTCACGCAGTCTCCTGATCCCACCCCGACGGGCGCTGAGGGCAAATTCAATGAGCGAATCGCCAGGACCAATATAAGCACGTCTGACAAGATGCGGATCGCCCGAAAGATAGTTCAACCCCTCTTCCACACTGAATGCCATATCGAACTCTCCTTGAACCAAATCGCGAACTGCGTCGTTGTATTCTCCGTAGGGATATGCAAACGCGACGGGAGGATAGCCCAGAAGCGCGGTAAGGTCATTCTTGCTGCCGGCCACCTCCGCTGCCAGGTCGGAAACAGACAGCTTCGTCAAATGTGGATGTGTCCGGCTGTGCGCACCAAACTCGATTCCCTGGCGTGCCCAGTAGCGAATCTGTTCAGCGGTCATGAGTTGAAGCCTGCCTCGGCCTTCAGCCTCGTCCCAGGTGTTGGTTCCGGCCAACCTTTCAGTCACAACAAACACTGCAGCACTAAACCCATACTTCCTGAGAATCGGCAGGGCATAATCGGCGGTGTCGGCGTAAGCATCGTCGAATGTCAGCAGAATTGGTTTCTTAGGCAGGCTCCTTCCGTGGCGAATCCAGTTGAGCCAATCGGAAGGCTTAATGCCGGCGTAACCGCGGCGAGCCAGCCATCGGATCTGAAGCTCAAAACGCTCCGGCGGCACGGTCAGATCACGGTAGGTACCGGACCGCACAGGGCCAACATGATGATAGAGAAGCGACGCACAGCTTCGACCGAACTCGTCTTCCAAAGCCTGCCATGAGGCGGCGACACCAAGCGCGCCTTCGAGGTGCGCAATGGTATCCAACGCATTTAGATAGCGCAGCGCGAACTCTCGGACTTTTGGGAATCGATAAAAAAACTCTTCCAGGCGAAGCGGCAGCGACAGAAGCGGAACGAGCGACAACGGTAGACTCGTGCACACCTTCCACAAGCGTCTCTTCCCTCTGGGCCTTTCAGCCCAGCTCGATAAACCGCAGTAGGGCCGGTACTCGTGATGCTTGCGGCTCGCACGAATATCGCCCGCCCCCATAGCTCTTGCCTGCGATTGCAAGAAAGCCCCTGAAGACTTCACATAATATTCGTAGACAATCGCGTCCGGCCGGTAACGGAACGACATCCCCATCTTCCACAGGCGCAGCCCTAAGTCCAGCTCTTCGGCAGCTAAAAACTGCTCATCGAATCCTCCACATCGTACAAGGATATCCCGAGGCATTGAGCTATTCACGAGATAGGAGAACACGTAGACTGACGAGATTCCCCCGGGAAAGCGTAAATCCATGTCCGGACTAATGCGGGCATAGTAGGCATCTCCAATACGCTCGATAGCGTCGCGAATTATCGTTTGCGAACTGTCGGGCGCGATATACATGCGTCCCTGCACCACACATGGATCGACCCCGGCATGTGCTGCACAGTGCAGCCGAAGAAGACTGGGCGTCGTGATGAGGTCGTCATCAAGGAATAATACGAGCTCTCCCACCGCGGCTCGAATACCCACATTCCGCGCGGCGCCTGCGCCACGGTGCTGCGATTCCAAAACGCGCAAGGAGCACTGTGGCTTCAAGTCGCGCAGCAGTTCGGCCGTACCATCGGTCGACCCATCCATCACAACAATCACTTCGTATTCTTGCGGCGGAAAATCCTGCGCCAGGACCCCTGGTAGCGTGCGCTCCAGAACATGTCGCCGGTTATACGTGGGAATGATGACTGAAATCCTAATCATCAATGGCCTCGATCACTTAGCTGGTTCGGCATAGATCTACGCACAATGCTCAACGTTCCGTCACTGCAGCCATTCACAATTTCTGGAATGATCATCCAAAATAGCATCATCAGGTTACACTGGAAACCGTCACACCACCCTCATCGACCGCCGACCCACTGGCAAGGCGGGCCTCATGCACTCCGCGAATCGATGCAAAAGGTTGATAAAACCGATTTTAGTCTAACAGTTGTGTTACTTTGGGTTTTTCTGTATATCTGTACCTTGGTGTTTGGGCTTACGGCAGTAGATGTTGGTAACAACGGGAAAACGCGCATCGTAATAATCCAACTCCTCGCGCCTCAGTTCTTCAAGCGCCAGTCCGAGATTGATGGCCACGACGGCTAAGCAATTGCCCTCGGCCTCCACGACAACCGTGCAATCTGGCCAGGCATGTTGAAGTAGTTCCCGCCAGCCGTCAGGTGTAGGGCGCCAGAAATCAAGGCCCACCTTGTCAAGACGAAAGAGTCCCGCGGCGTTCGCGAGAATCACACCGCCGGGCTTTACCACGCGAAGAACGTTCCGGAGACAAAGCTCAAGCTCGCGGAAGTGCTGGAGAGTGCATGGAAGCAGGACACAATCGTAGGCCTCTGACGGCACAATGTTCTCGCAATGGGCAATATCGCAAAGAAACGTAGGGTCGGAGTTTGGATCTATGTCTACGCTATGGACAATTCGAAGATCGTGACCGTACCTGCGCGTGTACGTGTTCTGATCGATTTCCAGAGACGTCCCCGGTAATGGCGGCACGGTGCCGCTCGAAGAACCGGTCAACATAATACCGATCAACTGGTGTACCGCGATCCCACCCGAAGTCATTCGAGAATGGCTTCAGTCTCCGGAGATTTCCCCACCATGGAAGCCCTCGTCCTCTAACTATACAACGTACACGTGTCGCCCACGCCGGCCCAAACGCCCGCATCACCTTGTTGCGGAGCGGTTCCGGTGACGTGTTATTTCGGGAGCTTTCCTTCCTTCCCATACCTGCATTGTACCCTCTGCAACTGGCCAGACATTTGCGCGCCGGAGATCGGCAGGCGGCTGTTTTGGGTCTTTGAGGCTTCTCTGCGCAATTATGCCAAAACCTCTTTTGCTGCCTTGTGCTGATTTAAGCAGGCTGAACCGATTTCGAAGTCAGCGTGCTGGCTCAGGTGGCGGCACAGCCGCGTCGCCAGTGCGGGAGGTCCATTTCTACCCGCAGCATCGATAGTCAGTATCGTGTAGATAACTTGAAAATAACCTTCGCATTAAGTAATTATCATAGCTTTTCGTCAAAGCAATTGCTCTAAGTCAAAAGGCACGCGAGAATATCTCGAACAGCGTTGTGAATTCCAACTCCGCCTTTTGCTGCGTTTCGATACTGCCCCATAGCGGCGCCTTGAAACATCAACTTAATTCGTGCCTTACCTGACAGACGCCCGTAATATCGGGCCCGCAATTCCATGACATCAGACTCGCTTTGTCATCAGATTCATCGACCTGACAAGGCGCCCAGAAGCCAATGTCGACTCTCCCCCGAAGGTTTCCATGTCGTGGAGCATGCCTGACAGCAAGACGGAGTGTTTGCGATAATATGCCTCGCTTGCCCTATATTTCTCTGCGAGGTCAGGAGGAAACACCCGCTTCAAAAGGGAAGTCCTGGCGCGTGGAGGCGCTTTGAATGCCTTTGTCCATGCGTGATTTGTATCTGAATAGACACGCCAGCGCATCAATACTTCGGGAATATAGAGCACCTTGTCCATCGCAGTTGCCAGTTCCAGGAGCAGGACATCATGACCGACCTCAACGTCGCCGGCCACTTGTTTATAGTTATCTGGCGTCAGCGAGCGCGAAGCCATTTCCAGCAGCGACCTTCTGATTACGATTGAATGGCCGGGGAAGTCGCTCTTCCGCAGGTATTTTCGAAAGCGGCGGTGGGCCGGGTAGACAACTCCCGTTGGATGGCCATCCTTGTCCATCCATTCGGCCGCATGCGCAATGAGAAGAGCTTCCGACTCGAGGCTGGCCTGGAGGATACAAGCAAGCTTTTGCGGGAGCCACTCGTCATCTTGATCGCTAAACGCTATAAGCTCTCCTTGGCACATCTGTGCCGCCTGGAGGAAGTTAGCTGTGTAGCCAAGCCGCCTGGGGTTATTGACGACAACAACAGGAAATGGAGCCCGCCGGGAGAAAGTGTCGATGATACTTACTGTCGAGTCTGTCGATCCGTCGTCGCAAACGATCAACTCGGATGGGAGCAAGATCTGCCGGGCAAAACTATCAAGCTGTTGGCGAATAAAACGTGCTCCGTTATAGGTCGCCATTGCAATCGATATCTTTGTCATCTGGAATCTCGTTCAAAAACAGACCTGACGAAATTGTACCGCTTTCCAGCCGTACATCAGAGCCAGCGAGATACCTGCGGTTCGAAAGGCAACGCTTTTCTTATGTCGTTAACGTTAGTAATCAGGAAGCGTTACGGCCGGCAAGCGCAAAGTCGCGAATATGCGATTCGATCAAGAAGAAAAATACCAGGCTGGCTATGGAGTGCCCGGCACCTTTTGTACCAATTGGAGTGAGAGAAACCGGAATGAAAGGAGCCTGGAATGGCACGAGGCAGGAAGCAGACACCGGAGCAGATTGTAGGATTGCTGCGGCAGATCGAGGTGGGAACGGCGAACGGGAAGACGGCGGCCATAGCGTGCAAGGAAGCCGGGATCACAGAACAGACGTACTACCGTTGGCGCAAGGAGTATGGCGGCTTACAGGTGGATCAGGCGCGGCGGCTGAAGGAGCTTGAGCAGGAGAACGCCAAGCTGAAGCGTCTGGTGGCGGAGCTGAGCCTGGACAAGCTGGTGCTGAAAGACATCGCCTCGGGAAACTTCTGAGCCCGGAACGACGGCGCGGTGCGGTAGACCATGGCTGCGAGCATGGCATGAGTGAGCGGCGAGCGTGCCAACTGGTGAACCAGCCACGGGGCACGCAGCGCTACCAGCCGACGCAACGCGAAGACGAAGATCGACTGACCCAAGCCATTGTTTCGTTGGCCAGCGAATATGGGCGCTATGGCTACCGGCGCATCACGGCGCTGTTGCAGCGAGCCGGCCGGCACGTTGGCAAGGATCGGGTGAAGAGGATCTGGCGTCGCGAAGGGCTGAAGGTTCCACAAAGGCAGAAGCCAAGAGGGCGGTTGTGGCTCAACAATGGATCGTGCGTGCGGCTCAGGCCGGAGCGCAAGAACCATGTATGGAGCTACGACTTCGTGAGCGCCAGGACGCACGACGGACGCACGGCGCGGATGCTGAACCTAATCGACGAACATACCAGGGAATGCCTGATGATTCGGTGCGAGCGGCGCTGGAGCAGCGCGAAGGTGATCGGCGCGTTGGCGGATGTGATGGTGATGAAGGGCGTTCCGGAGCACATTCGTTCCGACAACGGCCCGGAGTTCGTGGCCAAGGACCTGCGCGAGTGGCTGGCTGCAACTGGAGCGAAAACGCTGTATATCGAACCCGGCTCTCCCTGGGAGAACGGCTACTGCGAGAGCTTCAACTCAAAGCTGCGAGATGAGTTCTTGAACGGAGAGGTTTTCTACTCGATGAAGGAGCTGCGCGTACTGGCCGATCGCTGGCGCGTCCACTACAACACCGTCAGACCGCACTCATCGCTGGGCTACAGATCACCGGCGCCAGCAGCATGGCGGGCCGGAAGTTCGCAGGAGTATGGAAAAGTGGAAAGCAAAGAACCCTTCCCACTTTCCCACACACCCGACTGCGGCTATCAAACTAACTCGATAACTGCGCTACACTAACAATCTCGCTGGTACAAATCATCGGGCAGTCCAGCTAGCAAAAAGAAATCACATATCAGGCGATCAGACGCCTCCGAGCCAACACGTTACAAGCGTCATTCCCTGCCTTGATGGCCTGCGACAGAAACCGGGAGCGGCTCAAGCAGTTCGGTTTTCCATACCAGGTTTGGCCTTACTGCGCCGGGCCAGTGACCGTGGTAAGAATCGCGCAAATCGCTGGCGGCGTCGTGAATCTCGAAGCCCAAAAGGTCCTCCCAGTCGCCGACTAAATTGGCGCCAATCCCATTCAGATGTGCAGTAAGGCGAACCCTGTAGGTACCATTGTTCATCAAGTCGGCCGGAACAATAAATGAGCTCCGCAGTAGACCTGCCGCAGCGGGAGATCCTTTACTGGCCGCGGTGTTAAACACCATTACACCATGCTCATTGTAGATTTCCGCCTCAAAATACAAAGAGCCCTGCGCAGATAGTTTCCAACATTCAAACTCCAGCGACAAAGGAGTGCGAACTGTGATCTGGTCTGTGGGAGACCCGTCGAGCGGGCGAACACGCGCCCGGTGAAGACGGATAAAATCGTTTCCCGGCGCCGTCTCAATGCTCTCGTGGACCACATCCTTGAAAGCAGGCAACCAGTTCTGCAAGTAACGGGAAGTAACCGAAGCGGGCTGCCCTTCCAGAACAACTCTGCCTTCGTGCAGGCAAATGGCCCTGGTACACAGGCTATCGACGGCGAGCATGTTGTGGCTGACAAAAAGCACCGTCCTGCCCTGGCTCGCGGCATCTCCCATCTTGCCCAGGCACTTTTTCTGAAAAGCAGCATCGCCCACGGCCAGAACTTCATCCACCAACAGAATTTCGGTCTCCAAATGCGCCGCAACCGCAAAGGCCAGCCGAACGTACATCCCGCTCGAGTAGTGCTTTATCGGAGTGTCTAAAAGGCGGCCACATTCTGCAAACTCCACGATCTCGTCGAATTTGTGTTCGATTTCCCGGCGCGTCATGCCTAAAACTGCCCCGTTGAGGAATATATTCTCTCGTCCGGTGAGTTCTGGATGGAAGCCGGCCCCCACTTCGAGCAAGCTACCAACCCGGCCTCGAATCGATGCCTGGCCTTCAGTTGGTTTTGTAATGCGCGACAGGATCTTCAGCAAAGTCGATTTGCCCGAGCCGTTTCGCCCGATAACTCCGAGCACCTCGCCGTGACGCACCTCCAGGGATAGATCACGCAGCGCCCACAGGTCCCGTTCGTCGCTTGCGGGCTTGCGCTCGCGCGGCGCCCTCGCGCGGAACGGGGCGCGCACGATCCCGGAGATCGCTTCGCGCAGAGTGCGATAAGTCGGACGCAGGCCGATCCGATAGCGCTTACCAACGCCTTCGCAACGGATCGCGATCGGGCCGCCACTGTCAAATGAAGTCCGCAAAGGTGTCCTCGGTTCTGCGGAAGTAGTAAAGGCCGGTCAACAACAATGCCGTGCCCGAGAAGAAAGCGAGCATGACGGACTGGGCGGGAAAAGCGCCTTCGCTGTGCAACGACCAGCGAAAGCCCTGCAACGCCCCAACCATCGGATTCAACTCATACAGCAGGTGCCAGCGCTCCGGCACCGAACTGATCGGATACGCAACAGGAGACGCGAAGAACCAGAATTGCACAAGAAAGTTGACTGCATGGTGAACATCGTGGAACTTGACGTTGAGCGCGGACAGCCACATGCCAGCGCCCAGTGAAGACAGGACCACCGGGAACACAAAGAACGGCAAAAGCACCCCGGCGGCGGTCGGCGTGATACGAAAGTACACAAGGAACAAAGCCAGCACGAGGAGACTAATGGCAAAATCGAGCAGGCTTGCCAGAATCGCGGAAAGGGGCGCGAGCAGCCGCGGGAAATAGACCTTGGCGATCAGTTGCTCGTTGCGGACGATGCTGTTGCTGGATTCGCTCAAACCCCGGGCAAAGAGCTGCCAGAGCACCATACCGGCATAAACAAAGACGGGATAGGGCAGATTATCCGACGGCAAATGAATCATACGCCCCAGAAACACGGCCACTACAAGCGCAACGGCCAGCGGCTGGAGAATAGCCCACACAATACCAAGCGCCGTTTGCTTGTAGCGGACCTTGATATCGCGCCATGTGAGAAAGTAGAGAAGCTCGCGGTGCCGCTCGAGGTCAGCCCAGCCCAGCGTCCAGGAGGAATCTGAACTCCTGATAATTGTCGTGGGAACCGCATTCGCTCGCTGGCTATTGAAAGGAATCATCTGACCGCTTTGGATCAAGCGAGATTTTTGAAGTGAACAATGATGAGTTTACTATAGAGTCTCTGGATTGAATGCATCTGGACTGGCCGACTGAAGAAAGCTTGCCGAACCACAAAGTCGGAAATGGCACAAACTGCCGGGAAACCGTCTAATTTGAAGAACGAAAACAACACTTGGAACGACTTTGAAGCGGTAAGGCATCAAGAACCACCCCCGTCCGAGCGCCCAGGAGAATCGGCGGTAGAGGCGTCGCTGCAGCGCCAGGTCGCCAAAGAATTCTCCCGTGCTCTTCGCCGCGCCCGAAAAGCAGCCGCAACCGGCAATCCCGAGCTGGCAGTGGAATGGTGCCGCTATGCGGCGTCGCTAGCGTGGGGAATCAACCCCGGCTTTTTCTATAGTCACGAAGCTGAGCAACTCCTTGCGGAGATTGGCAGCCAATATTTTGGCTCTGCAGCACGTCCCCCAGCAGCCTGCGTGGCCACCGCAACGATTCCTGCATGTAATGAGCTCAGCGCATGAAACTGGAGGGCACACCCGGGTTGTTTCCCGTTGGATCGAGACTTGCGCGGAACACGCGCCCTCGGAGCATCATTCCGTTCTGATTTCCATGCAGAAGGAAGATCCACTTCCAGCATGGCTCGGCAATTCCGTCCAGAGAGCCGGCGGAGAGATCATCGAGATTCCATCGGGGTTGTCCTGGTTGCGATTGGCGGCGCAGATTCGTTCCCGGTCGCTGGAATACGATGCAGTCGTTCTGCATATTCATCCTTACGATCCGCTGCCGAATGTGGCGTTTTACGATCGGCCCCGGCCGATCTTGTTCTTCCGGCACGCAGATCATGTATTCAACCTGGGTATTGACGTGGCGCCGGTCATTGCCGATATCCGCCCTGTCGGGCATGAAATGTCGGTCCATTTTTGCACTCAGGCGCCGAGAAAAGTCATGCTTCCCATGCCGCTACTCGACGAGGGGCCGACACTTCGCGACAAAGCGGCCGCACGCATGAAGCTGGGGCTCCCTGCCGATGCGCTCATCGCGTTGACAATTGGCGACCCTCGGAAGTTCACCCCCACAGATGGATATAACTTCTCCGAGGTCGTTCAGTCTCTTTGCGTCGCTCACTCCGGAGTTCACATCGTTGCCGTAGGGCCCAGTGAATCGGAGCCCTTCCCGGGACTGAAGGAAGCGGTGGGCGGCCGGTTCCTGCCCGTCGGTTTCGTTAAAGACCGTGAGATACTCGAACTCTACTATGGTTGCGCGGACGTCTATATGGACGCTTATCCCAGTAGTTCTGGAACAGCCGTCCTTGATGCGGCTCGGCACGGCCTTCCCGTCCAGCGCTTGTATAACCGATATCGGTGCCTTATGTGGGGCGATGACACGGGGCTTGACTCCGTGTTGCTCGGAGCGTCCACTCAGGAAGAGTTCATTCGAACAGTACTCGAATGGCTGGAGTGGACGGAGGAAAGAAGATTGGAACTCGGCAGCCGTTTCAGGAATGCAGTACTTGAGGATCACTGCGGCGCATCTTGGAAGAGCAAGTGGCTCGATCCAGCCATCAACGCACTGCTCTCATCGGGGGACATCCAGTCAGATCTGGTGCCGGAAAACCCACGGCTAAAGGCGTTGGGATTCCCCGGTCTTGGAATTGCCAGTCCGGAGAACGATTGGCCAGTCGGCATGTTCGTTGCTGGAACCATCGATTCCTATGACTTTGCTCCCCTCCCCATCCGGATCTCCGGTGTCTTTCATTCCATTAAGCCCTTGCTCTTTCACAAGCCGGGCGACGGCACAGCGCGGCGCCGGATCTCATTGTTCGCATGGCTGGTTGCGTCTTGCCTCCCTGATCGGGTCCGAACTACACCGCGCCGGATATTGCGCGCAATCTTCAAGAAGCCACGGCATCGGCGCGAATCAGCTAATTAACTCAACCTGCCGTCCCGCGCAACTCGTCCAAGAACGTCCTTTGGGATGCCGGAAGTCTCAAGGAGGCGCAGGGCAAAGTCTACGCGAGCCTGCATCTTTCCTCCGCAACTGAGAAGCCCTACCTTCAGAAAGGGCATGCCGCTTTCCAGAAGTAGGTCGGGCAGGAGCATGGTTGTGTTTTGAGGCAGCCAGACAGGACGGATTCGATCTTTAAGCTTTTGCGCGATCGTGAGGCGGTTCAAGAAAAGCGCGTGAATTTCTTTCTGTGGGAAAAGGGCGTTCCATCTAAGGCCGTGCTCTTCAAGCCATCTGGTAAGCCCGATCTCGTAACTCCCAATAACCACTTGCTTGTCACGGAATGGAAGAACCGAACGCCAGAATGTCTGAAAGCACGGGTGCTCCAGAACCTTGCGTCGAAACAGCAGAAAATAACTTTGCAAATGGTGGCCTAAATCATCGTTGTCTGTCAGGCCCCAAAAATCGCAGTCATTTGCTTCAGGGCGCCGCCAAAGCGGCTCCAATGGATGGAAGGGGCCGACGATGCTTGAATTGGTCAGTAACAGTTCTTCAAATTGGGAAAGCTCATACTCCGCCAAAGCCCGTTGCCACATCGCGAAATCGTATCCGGTATTCTCCCGCTGGATGATTTTCTCGCACAGTTCGTGCAGTTCCTGCTCTTTCGATTGAGGGATCGGCGAGTTGGATATGAAACAAATCTGGAAGCCCAATTCGCGGAGCTGCCGCAGAAAATGCAAAACATAAAGCGCAATCTCCCCGCTGCTTGAATAGTGAGCGTAAAGAGCGAGTCTCATCCCGAATCTCCTTGAGAACTGTTCCGCAGAAATTGTATCGCTCCTGTAGTATCGCGGCGCTCTAACATTTCGGGCATCTTGTAATCAATCAACTTGAGGCTTTGGAACCCCTTGGGCCAACCTTGCCTCTTAGACCGTCGATCAAGCCTCGAAAGCTGAACCACAAAACCCCAAACCGCTCCTCGTCGAACAGAAGAATGTTTACGTGATCCTTCCAGAGCCTTTTGACGAGCGATTGGATCTCGTTGCGGTTGAGAGGGAGCTTCCTCATGACGTAGATCGTATTGCGCGTGAGGTAGTAGCGCGCTACTTTTCCATAATGGTCGTACCAGGCATCGATCCATAAAAACCTATGCCGTCTCTTCGTTCCCTCCTGATGCAGAAAAATGGCTTCAGGGCAGATGTATGCGCCGAAGCCGGCACGTAGAAGCCGCTTGTAAAAGTCGACATCGACGAAGTAGATGAAGAGATCCTCGTTGAAAGACCCAACGACATCGAATACTCGAAGCCTGATGAGGCTTCCAGCGGAAATGACTTCTCCGCCGCGCAGAGGCAACCCGCCGTTCTCTCGCGGCGGAAAATAAAGATACTGTTGGATATTCCGATCGAAGGGGCTGGCCGCCATGATCCCCACATTTCTTATTCCCGCCCGCCCGAGAGCTTCGTATCCGCGCACAAGTTCGTCAACCATGCCGGGAGTCGCTTCGCTATCGTGGTCCAGCAACAGAATCCACTGAAATCCGCCGCTGCGCGCCCATTGCACGGCCTGGTTGAAAGCACGCGCTACACCTTCGTTGCGCTCATTCAGGATGACTGTGACCGAATCGCAAGCCGTCAGTCGATTCAGCTCGCGCCGCGTAGGCTCGTCCGAGCCATTGTCAACGATCAAAACATGGCCAACCTGGCCTCTTATGGCATCTACGCAGCGGTGAAGCGCTTCGCCAATGTTGTACGTGACAATGGCCGCACAGATTCGAGATCGATGGGGGGATTCGACCGGATCGGGTTCCTTTTGCAACTGATCTAACACGCCTTTGCCCCAAATGAGTTCACACAGCGGGCGACGTGCTCAGCTTCTTCGCTGCTGAGCGTGGC
The DNA here is from genome assembly GCA_963835895.1 of uncultured Acidobacteriaceae bacterium. Lineage (GTDB taxonomy): Bacteria > Acidobacteriota > Terriglobia > Terriglobales > Acidobacteriaceae > Telmatobacter. The sequence goes on from CAWIHC010000005.1 coordinate 174,091, forward strand.
AAACATTGGAAGCGACAAGATTCGATGGGCGAGGCGTTCGGTCACGAACAAGTCACAGCATCGGTGCTTGATCGCTTGCATCGCCGGTTGAAGATGGCATGGAACGGGATAGTGGATCGGCGTTTCAATATGGTGCGCGTGTAAATGCTCTTGCAGCTTGTCGCGTTCGTCGCTTTGGATCACAAAAAGATGGAAGTTATGGACACAGCCGGGCTTTACTTTGGGAGGAGAAAACCTCTCCTCCAGACGGGATAAATAACACGCTGCCAGATTCCGGCGGCTCTCGTTCCACCGATCGAGATGAGGCAGCTTCGCCCGTAGAATGGCAGCTTGCAGTTCATCCAGCCTGCTGTTGTAGCCCATCGTCTCGTGGTGGTATTTGCGAGACTCGCCGTAATTGCGTAACCTCCGTAGGCGCGTCGCTAACTCCGGATCGCTTGTCACCACCGCTCCGCCATCGCCACATGCGCCCAGGTTCTTGCTTGGATAGAAGCTAAAACACCCCACTTTCCCGATACTGCCGGCTTTCCTGCCGTTGTAAGACGACCCGTGCGCTTGCGCCGCATCTTCGATCACGTACAAATTGTGCCGCGCGGCAAATTCGAGGATGGCATCCATTTCCGCGCAGTGGCCGTAGAGGTGAACGGGAACGATGGCCCGTGTTTTTTGTGAATGCGCCTCTTCAAGCTGGTCGGGGCGCAGGGTGAAAGTCTGTGGGTCGATGTCAACAAATACGGGAACAGCACCTGCGGCGGCGATTGCCAATACCGTCGGCATTGCAGTGTGAGAGACCGTAATGACCTCGTCGCCCGGGCCAACGCCACAGGCGAGAAGAGCAAGCTGCAGGGCTTCAGTTCCCGAAGCCACGCCGATGCAATGCTTTACCGCGCAGTAGGCAGCGAACTCCGCTTCAAACGATTCGAGTTCCCGCCCGAGAATGAACCAGCCGGAACGCAGAACGCGGTGAATGGCCTCATTTAATTCTGAGGCAATGGTCTCATTGACCGCCTTAACGTCATTGAACAGGACTTTCATTACGGTCGTGTCACCACCGTCCGAAGAAACTCATCGTAGTTCCTGATATAGTCGTTCTCATCATAGAAATCCGAAGCCAGGACCAGGCAAACCGCGGCAGACGAGAAGTTGACGAGTTCGCGCCATATCATCGGGGGAACGTAGATACCTTTCCACGAGCGGTTCAGCCCAATTGTCCTTCGCTCTCTTCCGTCATCGAGAACCACATCAAAGCTGCCCGAGGCGGCAATGATGAACTGCCCGGTTTTCTTTAGCGCGTGTCCAGCGCGAGTTTCGCCTCCTGGGACGTCGTACAGATAAAAGACGCGCTTGATCTCAAATGGGACATGCCTCCCGCCCTCAATGAAGCTCAAATTGCCGCGCGGGTCCGCAATCTTCGGCAACTCAATGATCCGGCACTGTTCTACGCTCATGGCTCCGTGCCTCCCCTTAGGCCAATTGGGCTTGGCCAGGCATTACAGTCAACATTGCGACACGAAAAATCGACCGTTACATCTCCAGGTTGAGTTCATAGAAATCGTACACCGTCGCGCGCGCACCATAGCTTTCCTTGTTTCCGATCAATCCGGAATTCAGGCTGCAGCCATTTTCAACCGTGGAAGTGCCAAAATCGAAATACGGCTTTTCACGATAGACATCATTCAGCAGGACATCCATCACGGCGTCCAGAGCGCCGAGTGTCCTTCCCTTTGAGGTCGTTCCAATGTATTGAGCATGCGCGACGTTGGCGCTTTCGTAAACGATCACTCCTGCTAACATTTTGCCGTCGCGGCTAGCAGCGAAGAGCTTGATGTTCTCGGGGAAGCGTCCTGCAAGAAGCTGTATTTCGGCCGCGGTGTGAACTGGCTGCATGCCGTAACGTGCCTTGAGGCCGGCAGCGACAATCCCCATGTACTGGGGAAAGTCCAATGTCTGCTCTACAGTTACGCCGTGCGACTTTGCTTTCCGAAGGGCCGCCTCTCGCTCCTCGGTGTACGGGAGTTTTCGTCCTCTGGCGATGGTCGAAGATACATCCCGGCGGAAGAGCCTGGCATTTTGCAGAAAAAGCGCGTAGAGATCTTCCTCAGCCGGGGCAGAATGGTAGATGTGCGGAATCAATTTGTAGATCAATTTCGTCACACCTTGCAGTCGCAGTTCGCGCAGCATCGCTGCAAAGACGCCCAGCATCAGCATAGTCGTCATCTGTGCGCCGGAAATAATTCCCCCGAACGTGAGCCCGCCATGCGAAACCACCGTGTCATCAACGTGGTTCGCAGGCATCAGGGCAACGAGCTGGTCCTTTTGAAAAAACAGCAACGAGAAGTCGCTAAATCTGTCGGCGTGATACTCCAGGTAATCCCGATAGAACAGGAAAACGCCATTCTTGGACTGACGTACAAACTCGTCCCAGCAAATCTTGTGTTTGGGTTCGTAGCGCTCCACGCGGATTGAATTTTCCTCGCTCATCATTGCTCGAACCGGTTCTCCATCCAAACCGGGTAACCACCGGCGCCTCCGGAGGGTCCTGAAGGTCCGGGGAATCTGGCTCCACTGGTACTTCGCTCACGGTCGCCTGATGAGCACATCTTCACGGCGATTAGCCATGGGAAGGTCGGGGGGCTGTGGCAGCACATAGGCGTCAAACCCCTGATTTCTTGCCCGGCCGAGCAACGCCAGAATCACGGAATCGTCTATGAAGTGCCGCTCGATCCTGTTGAAGTGCACCTCCGGTGGCGTTTGCGTCTTCATGAACTCCTTGTGGAACTTGATGCCATTCGCACTACCGAAGAACCGCCGGCGCTTCGAGATGTTGGGGATATCACCGATCAGCATCTCTCCGCCCTCCGCCAACAGTTCCAGCGACCGATCCAGAAAATCCCAAACGTTCCCTTCGACGAAGACGTAATGCAACACGCTAAACGCAAGAATGACATCTACCCTTGAAGTGTAATCTCTGAAAAGTGGGTCGCACTGCGGGTAGTATGCCGGGAACTTCTGGATGAAGTTGTCATCGGGAATGCGCGAAAGCATCTCTTCCGAATCCACAAGCAGGAGCCTATGACCTCGTTCGCGACAGAGATTAATCATCATCTGGGATAGATCGCCGCAGCCAGGGCCAATATCGAGCACCACTCTTCCATTCCCATTAAGCAAAGGCAAATTGGCTACGACGCTCTGAAAGATGGCTTCTTTCTTGCCTTCCAGGTAGGTGTCAGGAGCGCCGATCTTTTCGTATTTGCTCAGCGAGTCATCCTTGGCTCTTTTCCGGAAATCATCAAAGGTGAGGGTGGCAAACCTGCGATATTGTTCGTCCGAAATACTCATCACACTCATTCTCCGGAGTAGTCGAGCGCTTCCCGCTCGTGGCGAATCCGGTCACCTCGTCTTGATGCTATAGCTTTTTGAAGAATGCACGCAACGCCTTTTGCCGCGCGGGAAATATCCGTTATGGCACAACCGATGCCCGTAAGCACCGAAACATCAGGCGCTGCTTACAGGCGTTGCCATTCCCCATCGTCGAGCTCTCAAAAGGCCGGCTCGGCGGTGCTTCGTTATTCAGGCGTTCCAACGCCGGATCCTGCGGCCACTGCATGGGTAGCGCCTGGTCCGGCGCCGATGGTGACCAGCCGCTCTGCCTGCCGGGTGCGATAGTCGTCGTAGGCTTGTTGCCACACTGGCGAAGTCAGTTGCTTGGCAAGCGGCTTCTTGTATTCCAGCTCTTTAAGGAAGTAGCCGCACTTGCTGCAGAAGCGCTCGGCGAGATCTTCCATGTCATCGTCCTCTGACGGAAGCGACTGCCTGCCGATATTCCACTCAAAGATGCGATCCATGCCAGCGGCAACCGGGCAGTGATAGTACCCGGTCGGCCCGAGTCCCGTTCCACACCGGTAGGTGTACTCGCAGGCATTTCGGAAATCGACTTTGCCGTAGCCCTCAACTTCTTCCGGAGAGAGGTTGAAGGTCGAGTGCTTGAGTTCGGCGGGCCGCTTTCCGCTTTTGTTGCTGTTCTCCACCTCAATATCTTCGGGAACCTGCGCAATCGCCTGTTGCACTTTGTCGCCGGCCCCATTGGTCAGAACCTTGATCCTTGTTTGCGGCGAGTAGCGGTTGCGATAGGTACGCAAAATGTCAATGATCTTGAGAAAGTCCGGGTGCATGGTCGGTTCCCCGCCGGCGATCTCCATGAGATTCCAGTGGTAATCTGCAGCCGTGCACTCATCGACAAAGCGTTGGATCTGTTCGATGGACATTTGCGCATCCGCGGGAGCCTGGGCAGAGGATTCGTCGCAATTGAGGCAGCGGAGATTGCATGCGTAGGTTAATGCAATCCCAATCACACGACGATTGCGGCGGAACTGAGGGCCAAAGACCCGGGTCACTCCGGGCTGGACGCGCCAGAAATCGTACATGCCACGGAGTTTGAGAGAGGGATCCAACGCCCGAGAAAACAGGTCCCGCACCGAAGAAGGCAAGTATGGCTTTACACGTTTCCTGTATGCAGTGAGAAATCTGTCAAGAATCCTCATGGGGGATCCTCCGGGGGAACACTAGAGGAATCATACCAAATCCGGACGAGGGAGTCTTGAGCTTGGTTGAAGGCCCAAACGCTGTTTCGCCCGGTCCGACAGAGCCGGGTTGCTAACTCCTTTGAAAGAGCCAGCCTCAAGAAATCCAATCACGCCAAAGGGGATTAACAGGAAAGGCAACGGGCAGGGAAGGACTGGGTTGCCGGTCGCGCAGGGAAGTTTTTCTGATCGCTTAAACCTGGTGGAATTGTGCCGGATGGCCTGCGTCGAGAGGGTTGACTTTCAGGACGCGCGGCCGATCAGCCTGTGTGGCAGATCTCGCCCTTGCCGCCCGCAGGCGGCTCGGTACCCCAATGCCTGGACATTCCGCCTGGCGGCGTCTCCATACGCAACAACACAGCTGCGATTCCCTCGGCGATCGAGACGGATGGGTGTGTTAAACTTTGCGCTGGAAATGACCCCGTTGAATCGCAGCCGACCACGCGACAAGCAGCGGTGAAGTAAAGCAGAGATCAACTGCCGCACTCAACTTTGATCTGGATGCGGAACATCGTCGGCAGCAGTGCGCGATTGGATGAATAGTCCGTTATATACGGCGACGGTCTGCTCGACCATTCTCGCGATGGAAAAATCGCGGAGCGCCCGCTGGCGTCCGGCAATGCCCATTGCTTCCCGTCTCTGGTCATCGCAAATAAGTTCGCAAAGACGCGTTGCAAGTTCGGCAGGTGCAGCGGCAGGAACTAACCAGCCAGTTTCGCCATCTTGCACCAACTCGAGTAGACCGCCAACCGCGCTTGCAATTACCGGCAAACCCGCGGCCATCGCCTCCAATGCCGCAATTGGAAAACCCTCATCGAGAGACGGCAGAACGAAAACGTCCCATCCTGCCATGACATTCGGCAGATCCTCTCTCCAACCGATGAAGGAGACGTGGCCGGAGATCCCGAGCCTGTGACACTCCTGTTCCAGGAAGGATCGCAAGCTCCCATCGCCCGCGATTTTCAACTGAAGGTCATCAGTCTCACGCGCAAGTACAGCCACAGTCTCAAGCAGATATCTGAGTCCTTTGACCGGCTCAAGGCGGCACGCCGTTCCAATCACGAACCCTTTGTGCGCTCGGCGCTTCTCAGGGAAGAGAGAACCATTGATACCCGGATAAATGACCACGGCGTGCGGATCCCGAGAAAAATCCGCCACAATTTGCGAAACGGCTATCAAAGCATCCCGTTTAGGTAAGTTGAAATGGGACGGGACGATCCCAGTGCTCTCGTCGGCACGGAAATGGAGAGTACGCACGATTCGGGCATGGGTCAACAAACGCCCCATGCCGGTCAGTAAACGCCCACCCGTGTGTTGGTGAATGATGCTGAATTCGGCTGACCGCAGGAGCAACGCATACCGTGCCGCTCCGAACGGATCACTGGCGCCGCCGTTCCAATTCACGCAGGTGGAACGAATGCCGGCGCGACGCAAATGCCCGGCAAGCGGGCCCTGCTTCAGAAAGCAAACGTGAATTTGATAGAGCTCCGGATCAACGCCAGTCGCCAAATCCTCAACAATTCTGCAGATTGCAGTGCCCCGCGGCTCAGCTGTATCCAGGACGTGAAGGACGCGCCGTGGATTCATTCCCCCTGTCCTCTATTTCGCAGCGCTTTCATCGCATCCTGGCCGTCGTGCTGGCGCGAGTCAGACTCGCAATCTCATCGCAAATATAGCACGCGGAATAGCCCCTGATCCTACGTGGCCGAGTGCGCCGTCCCGAGTGGGGATTACATTCCACGAGGACATTACCTTCGCCAGAAGACTTCAATAGGTCCGTCGCCACAGCCTTCAAGTACCCGAAGGAATGCCTGAACGTCAAGCCAACGATCCAAGGCTAATCCATTCCTGCGGTCCCAGGTGTAGTTGAACTGTCCACTGGACGACAATCCTCCCAGTAAGTCGACACACTGCAGTAACTCTTGCCTGGACTCAGGAAGGCCGATTTCGAATGAGAGGCAAGGAACAGAGCGGTGCAAGCCCTGCAACACTTCCAGCTCGAATCCCACTACGTCGATCTTGATAAAGAATGGGAGTCCATAAGCTTCAATCAAATGGTCAAGAGTCGTTGTCTCGACGATTTTCTTCTCTTTGTATTCGATGGTATCCGACGATTGCTCAGGCCGATTTGTTGCTCCACTTACTATGCTGGCCCCCTTCTTGCTTAGGGTATTAAACACGGATCCCGGAGCGCATACCAGCATTGTCTCAGCGCCAACCTTCGCACCAACTGCCTTGCCGACGATCATTACTGGCTGTGGCCTCATCCTATATCGGAGGAACTTCTGTCGCAAGATAGCCTGACTGTGCTCATCGGGATCGACTGCAACCACGTGCGCCCCAATCCTCAGGAAAGTATCTGTTTTGTCGCCTATATTTGCTCCAATGTCAAAGATCAGGTCGCCTGGCTTGAATCCATCGAGCACGGCGCGATAGAACGCGGCTTCCCGATCTCTATCTTTAAGTAGCTTTCGATTCGTCAAGTTCAAGTAGAGATCGTAGGCAAATGACGCCCTCAGACGATGATAGATGCCGGCTTTCTTCAGGGTAGACAAGAGGTTCCGCCTTATTGCGTACATGCCAGCGCCGCTCAATTCATGGCTATCGACTTTTCTTATCGAGGATATCATCCTGCATTTCCATTTTGAGCTGTAATTGTGAATGCTCGGATCGTCGCAATCGTCAAAGTTTAGGAGTGTGCAAACGTGATGAAGACGTTCCGGAGGTGAATACCCACAGGGAAGTCGTGTTCCCTGTCTGCAGCTGATTCGAGGCGGGGAAGGCTGAATTAACCGGCCGGGACCTCTACGCGTTCATGCGGTATCCGGGCAAAGGGCCGCCCGCCTCTCAGCCTGTAGAGACCCAGAAAGCAAAGCACGATTCCTGACAACGGCGTGAGTAACGGCTGCTCCAGGAATCGGTTTGTCGTAACCGCAACGAGGAAAGTCACGAGCATTGCGTCTTCGAAGATTGACGATTGGCCCTCCCACGTCTTTCAATTACCCACAATTCCGAGCTGCGAGTGGAAAGAGTTGATGGTTTGTATTCGGCATCAAATCAGGCACTTACATTTGATTGAGGCTTTATGGCGCAGTGTGGGCCATGAAGAAGCGGCAGGCATTGCATGGTATCGAGCAGCGGGAAACGTCGGACGAGGCCCGGACGGATGCATGGATAGACAATGAAGTGGTGGGATGCGAATTCCAGGATGTTCGTCACGGCAAGCGGTTGCGACAGTTGCTGGAGCAGTTATCGGACAGAGTAGGGGCAACGACGCCTTGGGCGTGTCAGGATTGGGCCAACACAAAGGCTGCCTATCGTTTCTTCGGCAATGATCGGATCAGCGAAGCCAATATCCTGGCCGGCCATTTCGCCTCCACCCGAGAGAGATTTGCTGCAAGCAGCGGCTTTCCAGTTCTGGTTCTCCATGACACGACCGAGTTTTCCTATCGCCACAAAGACACAGCGCCGATCGGGATGCTGAAAAGATGCCTACTTCCTGCGGCAAACCCGGCCCACCACGATTCCACACCAGTTGCGGGATTCTGATGCACTCCAGTCTGGTGACTACGCGGGAAGGCTTGCCGTTGGGGCTGGCAGCAACCAAGTTTTGGAATAGAGACAAGTTTCACGGCGCCAATGCTCTAAAGCGCAGGATCAATCCCACACGTGTGCCGATCGAACAGAAAGAGAGCATACGTTGGCTGGAGAACATGCGCCAGTCCACGGAGCTGCTTAACGATCCTGGCCGATGTGTCCACATCGGGGATCGGGAGAGCGACATCTACGAGCTGTTCTGCCTTTCGCGTCAACTGGGCACGCATTTTCTTGTTCGCACCTGCGTTGATCGGTTGGCCGGAGATGGCAATACCACGGTCGCTGCTCAAATGAAGACATCGGAACTGCGTGGCCTGCATCCGGTCCAGGTACGTAACAGAAGGGGCGACTTCACCACTGCGGTCCTGGAATTGCGCTATCCTCGCATCGCCGTCCGTCCGCCCAAAGGCAAGCAGAAGGACTATCCGGAGTTGATCCTCACCGCGATTCACGCCAAGGAGAGGGGCTCTCCAAAAGACCGGGAGAAGATCGACGGGAAGTTGCTCACGGACCTGCCGGTTCGTTCTTGCCTCGAGGCCATAGAGAAGCTGGAATGGTACGCACAGAGATGGAAGATCGAGACCTTTCCCAAGATCCTGAAGTCTGGATGCAGGGCGGAGGAAGCGAAGCTGAGAACCGCGGAACGGCTGGTGAACCTCTTCGCAATCCTATGCATCGTGAGCTGGAGAATCTTCTGGATCACCATGCTAAATCGCACTCAACCGCACGCATTACCTGACGAGGCATTTACGAAACTTGACCAATACCTGCTCGACGAGTTGGCGCCAGACAAACCTGCTCAGCGTCCAGCAGCGCCTCTCGCTCACTACATCATCAAACTCGCTCGTTTGGGCGGCTATCTCGCCCGCGCACATGACCCGCCACCTGGCAACACCGTGATCTGGCGAGGCATGTCACGACTCATCGAAAGTAGCCTGAAATGTATTCTGGTCAGCGAAAGTCAGACCGTGAGGCTGAGTAGGCGCTCTCGCACCCCGCACCGGCTGGGTGTCCGAATAGAAGAATCATGGCCGCATTTCGTGGCCGTATTGATGGTTGGTGGAGGACGTTCCACCGGAAGTGATTCGATGAGGTTCCGCTTGAGCCCTGGTCTCTAAACCTTTGGTGTTGCTTCACGCAGCGGGGAGGATATTTTTACACTTGACAACCCCTTCGCCCTTATTGACGGATACATTTGCGCAGACCAGCCTCTCGGCTTCCTTCTTCGCTTGCAGAAATGCGGCGGACCATACATTTACTCCGCCCTTGACAATGGCCAAGTAAGGCAGTCTTGATTCGAAGCCCGGCATCACCGGAGTAACTTCTACGGACGATTACGCGCCGAGATAGAAATAAACTGAACGCATAATGCAGCGCAAGATTCCGGGCGGGAAGTGCGAATGGATGTGCATTTTGGGGCGTCATTACCAAAGTAATTAACGGTGGTAATCTTCACGTGTTGACCACGATTAAATGGAGCAACTTATTGAAAAAATGCCCTCTCGCTTCTGGTCCTGTGTTACTTTTAATAGTGCTCCAGGGAAGCCGCAGCGCCTCGCGGTAGGTGCAAGGGCGGAGGTGTTGGAGCCACAAATCGTGGTTGCAAGGTGAGTTTACAGAAAGCTTTTTTCCATCTTGGTTGCATGAACCAAACCGCGGAGGATAAACGCATGCAAAGTTATGTTTTGAGATCTGTGGGCCGGGTACTCGCTTCGGTCTCTGTGGCACTGTTGCCCGTTGCCTTGGCTGCTCAGGCTAGCTCCATCTGCGAAAGGGCCTACCAATGACTCCCCGTCCAGGTGGGATATCTTCGCTGGTTACAGCTATCTTGCCCCCAAGGGGACGGTGCAGGTTCTTCAACCGAGCGGCGCGACCGTGCCGTATTCCTATGATGCAGTGAATCTGGGCGGGATCTTCAGCGGATCTTATTTCTTCAACCGCTTTGTCGGTGTTCAGGCGGAATTTGGCGTGCACGAGTGGGGTGACCAAAGCGCAAACGGCAGCAACATCGGCACACACGGCAACGATGACGGCTTTTTGACCCTCGCCGGTGGCGTTGTCTTTCGATTTCCTTACGGAAACATTACTCCGTTCGCGCACGGACTCGTGGGCGGGGCGCTGATCGACGGGCCAGACTTTGAGCCCAATAAGTGGGGTCCAGACCTGACGGTGGGCGGAGGCATGGACTATGAGACGCCATGGTTCAACCATCATCTGGCCATCCGTCTCTTCCAGGCCGACTATAAGTACATGCACGCCGACTGGGGCCCGGTGGTAGCCGGGGGGCGTGCGAACATCAACGCGGCGCGGTTAAGCGCGGGCGTCGTGTTGCATGTGGGATCGATTGCGCCGCCGGCGCCAATTACGCTGGCTTGCTCGGCGAGCCTGGAGACGATTTTCCCCGGCGACCCGGTTACGTTGACGGCCTCGGCGGGTGGCCTGAACCCGAAGGACCACGTGATCTATACCTGGACAGGGACGGGAGTAACCGGCAACGACACGAACCCGAAGATCGATACCAGCGCGCTGGCGCCTGGCGGGTACACGGTGACGGGGACTGTGAAGGAAGGCAAACCAGGCAAGGAAGGAATGAAGCCTTGGGAGACGGCGACATGCACAGCAGGGATCACGGTGAAGGCGTTTGAGCCACCGACGATCAGCTGTTCGGCCAGCCCGAACACCATCAAGCCCGGTAACAAGAGCGTAATCACCGCTGCAGGCGTGAGTCCGCAGAACCGCCCGCTGACTTACAGCTACTCGGTTGCGTCCGGGACCATCAGCGGTACCGGCACGTCGGCAACGTTCGATTCGGCGGGAGCTTCGCCCGGCGAAATACCCATCGCCTGCAACGTCTCCGACGACAAGGGCCAGACCGCAACCGCGAGCGCCGTGGTGACCATCACGGTCCCTCCGCCGCCAGTCGCGCAGCCCAACCCGGAGGTAGTACGTCTCGAGGCTCGCCTGGCACTGCACAGTATCTTTTTCCCAACCGATCTGCCTAGGATCACGAATCCCAATGGCGGCCTGGTGGCTAGCCAGCAGGGAACTCTGACTACCTTGGCGACGGACTTCAAGAGGTACCTCGAACTCAAGCCGGATGCTCACCTGATCCTGAGCGGACATACGGACGCGCGCGGATCAGTCGAGTACAACCAGGCGCTTTCCGAGCGCCGTGTCGCTAGCACGAAACAGTTCCTGATTGGGCTGGGTGTTCCCGAAGGCAGCATCGAAACGCGCGCCCTTGGCAAAGAACAGGAACTCACAACAGATCAGGTGAAAGAGCTGGTCGAACAGAATCCTGACCTGAGCGCTGCGGAGCGGGAGAAGGTTCTACACAACCTAGCCGTAATCGTACTGGCTCAAAACCGCCGTGTGGACGTTTCTCTGAGCTCCACGGGCCAGCAATCGGTGCGCCTGTACCCGTTCAATGCTGCCGATGCCCTGACTCTGCTCAGCGAGAAGCCTCCTGCGCCCAGCAAGAAGGTCGCGGAGAAGAAGGCGAAGTAAGATACGGGGGCGCATGGCTCCCCCAGAAGAGGGGATGTCGCTGGTTGTTTAGGATGATTGTGAAGGAGAATCAAATGTATTCGCGAAATCTGAAGTCTGTTTGCCTGATTTTGGCCCTGGCGTGTTTTGCCCTTTTGCCCATGGGGTGCAAGAAGGCTCCGCCGATCACGTTAGCGTGCAACGCCAGCGCCCCTGCCGTCTACCCGGGCGATGCCCTGACAGTTACGGCTACGGCCGGGTCGGTGGACACGAAGAAAAACACCAACGTCCTTTACAGCTGGAGCGGAGACGGCGTAACCGGTAACGGCACTTCAGCCACCGTGAATACGGCTTCTCTGGCTCCCGGTTCGTACACTGCCAAGGCCGACGTGAAGGAAGGCAAGAAGGGCAAGGAAGGGCTGAAGCCCGGACAGTCCGCCGAATGTTCTGCCAGCTACGCGGTGAAACAATTCGAGCCGCCGACGATCAGTTGCTCGGCCAGCCCCAGCACCATCAAGCCGGGTGACTCGGCGACCGTTACGGCGGTGGGCGTGAGTCCGCAGAACCGTCCGCTGACTTACAACTACACGGCCACGGCGGGCACGGTGACGGGCACCGGGACGACGGCGGAGTACTCCTCGGCGGGCGCGCCGACGGGGGCGGTGGGGATCACATGCGGCGTTTCAGACGACAAGAACCAGATGGCGTCTGCGAACACGACGGTGACCATTCTGGCCCCGCCTCCGCCACCTCCGGCGCCCAAGACGCAGGCGCTGTGCTCGATCAGCTTTGCCAGCGATCCCAAGCGGCCGATGCGCGTGGATAACGAAGCCAAGGCGTGCCTGGACCAGGTGGCTCTGGACCTGAAACAGCAGGCCGACGCCAAGGCGGTGGTCGTGGGCGAGTCGACAGCCGACGAGAACGCCAAGACGGCCAAAGAGCAGAAGTACGCCGCCAAGCACAAGCATGCCACGGTGGAGGACTTCGCCGCGCAGCGCGCCGTGAACGCCAAGGACTACCTGGTGACGGAGCAGGGGATCGATGCTTCGCGGATCAGCGTGGCCACAGGCATGACCGAAGGTCAGACGGAGGAGAACTACCTGGTGCCTGCTGGCGCGAATTTCAGCTCCGACGTGACGGGCACGACGCCAGTCGATGAGACGGCGGTGAAGCCGCAGATGCGTAAGCCGCTGCCGGAACGCCACCCGAAGAAGGTGGCAAAGTAAGCCGGCTCCTTTCTTTCCACGATTCGCGGGCCCCTGCTGCGCAAAGCAGGGTCCCGCGCTACCTGTAACAATTCCTCCTGAGGTTCGTTGAGGCTGACCGATAGATCAATCGGCCAGCCTCGTTGCTTTTTGGGCCTCATTTCATCAAGGGGCTGGTCGGATTGCAGACGAGCTCGATCGCCGCTGATCCGGCGTGCACATCATCGAGAGATTCCGATGAAGCCGTCATTAAACCGCCGACCCCCATGCAGGCAGGATAGGCCTTTGCGATGGTAAACGGGATCGGGTGAGTTCGCGTGCGCCAAGAAACCTGCCTCAGGAGTTTGCGAATCCCGCGTGCCAGTAAAATCCTTCGTCCGCAGCAGCGCGGTTCTGGCCGAAGACTAACATTTACCGTGGTTCAAAATACCCAGGGTCGGTCAAGCGTTAGCGTCTTGTCTTTCCCTCTGGCATCGGTTCGGGCGTGAGCCCGACGATGTCGTTATGGCGCAGGCAGGGAGTGCGGGTGGGGAACGCCGCGTTCGTGGGCGGCGGTCGGTCGCGGAGAAGCGGCAGATTGTGGAGTTGACGTTGGAGCCGGCTGCGAGCGTGGCGTTGGTAGCGCGAGTGCATGGGGGGGAACGCTAACCAGGTGGGTAAGTGGAGCCGCGCATTCGAGAGAAGCGAGCTGGTTGAGCCAGCTGCGGCGTCGACGGCATTGCTTCCTGTTACATTGTCTGCTGCGAGCGAGACATCGAAGGAACTCGAAGCCGAGGGTGGGCAACAACAGCAGACGAGTTGCGGCGCCGTTCATACGGCTCTGGACTTCTTCTTCCGGCCCTCGTACCAAAACATCTGGAAGGTTTTAGGTTTGGGCAAGTCGGTTAATCTCTTCGGCGTCTGGCGGTATCCTTCCCGGCTCCTGATGCACAGTTTTGCAGTTTGGTTTCCCATCTCGTCTCCCGTATAGGATTACCGAGGAGGCGGCGATTTTGGCCACTCTAGTAACGGAGATTAGGAACGGATGGTTGATCTTCTTTAGAAATAATAACTGGCGGAGAGGGAGGGATTCGAACCCCCGATACCCTTACGAGTATGCCTGATTTCGAGTCAGGTGCATTCAACCGGGCTCTGCCACCTCTCCGCTTTGTTTACAACACTTTACGAGATGCTCTGGAAGTCCTTCCGTCTGCTACTGGCAGTTTTGATGGCACTTGCGCCCCCGGAAATCCGCTCCACCGCCGCCTGCTTGTGGTTCACGCTCAAGTGTGCGTACCGCTTGGTCATCTGTGCCGTCCGGTGCCCCAGAAGTTCTCCGACCGTGTGCAAATCCACGCCGGCCATGACCAGTCTACTGGCGAAAGTGTGGCGATTGCAATGCCACGTGTAGTCCTTAAGCCCCGCCCGATCAACAGCTCCGAGGAACCAGCCGCGCGGGCTCTCCGCATCGGGAAACACAAACTCATCTTTGGAGGAAGCGCGCAGCTTTTTGAGTGCCGCCAGAGCGGTCCCATTCAGAGGAACGTCCCTGGGGTCGCCGTTCTTGGTCTTAGGCAGATACAGTTGCCGCCGCTCGCTATCGACCTGCGACCACTTGAGGCCGTACTGCTCGCTCATGCGGATCCCGGTGTGGATCGAGAGCAGCAGATGGGAATGAAAGCCGGGATCGGTCGCCTGGAGCAGGGCGCGCTCTTCTTCGTCGGAAAGAAACCGCACCTTGTCATTGTTCTCCGTCTTCCGCTTGATCCCCGCCGCCGGGTTCCTCGTGATCTTCTCGTTGTCGATGCCAACACGGAAGATGAGCGAGAAGGCCGCCTGCCAGCGGTTCCGGCTCGAAGGTTTCCAATCGCGCGCCTCAGCCTGTTCGGTAAGCCAGCGGACAATCTCCTGTTTGGTAATCTCTTCGGCCGCCCGGTCACCGAAGACGGGAAGGAATTCGTTTATCTTGAGCTCCAGTTCGTGAGTGCTCTTTGCGGCATTCTCCGCCCGCGAGTGTTCGAGGGCATCGGCGCAAAGGGCGCGGAACAGGATCGCCTGCCGCGGAGAGGGAAGCTTCCGGCCTTCCAGTTTGGCGCTCCTGCGGATCGCCAACAGGTTGATGGCAGCTTCGCGCCTTCCGACTTTCTCACGATGGCGCTTGCGCTGGGCGTCGAAGTATTGAATCCACCAGATATTCGAGCCCTTGGGGTCCTCGTAAATGCCGCGCAGCTTCTCCCGCTTTCTTGCCATCAGGCACCCCTCCGCCTTCATGGTACCTGACTACCTGAAAAACCATGGTCAGGTACATCATTTTAATTGTCGGCGGGAGAGGGTCCGCGGGCACGCACTGAAGCTGGAGTGCTCTTCGAAATCGCGCTGTGCTTCAACTCAAGATACAATCCGCTCCGGATCATCGCCGCGCGCATATTTCCTCAGATCCGCAACCGGAATCAGAACCCGCCCACCGATTCGCCTGGTTGGCAGACGCCGGGCTGCAATGAGATAGTCGACTCCGCGCTCGCTGATTGAGAGAAGTTGCGCAGCCTCGACCCGGCTGACCAGCAACTTGCTATCCGGAGCGACTTTGACGCTCTCTGGCGGCTTTCGGCGCAGGGCATTCGTTGCTCGCCTAGGCATTTGCGTCGGCGTTTGAGGCGGAAACAGTAGCGGGGGATGAATGCTGGCCCGACTCTGCCCCCTGCGCCTTTTATGGAATTGCGACAAAGGATCATGAAGCAAAGGTTCGACCTCCCCCGACGTTTGCATTTGCATGGGGCCGTCAGATGAGGGGTGCTTGCTATCGTTCGAATCTGCAAGCTCAACAGGGATTCCGTTAAGGACCAATTCAGGTGGTTCGGTCTGAAGTCTCTCTATCAAAGCCGATTCGTCGATTTGCGCAGCGCTTGTTTTCATCCGAGTCCCCTCAGGTTCAAAATGAGTTTTCCTTCGGGACCGGTATATCCTCCCTTACAAATTCGGTCAAATGGCGCTTACAGTTTCCCCAGCGCCATTTCCCACATACGGCGTCCGGCTGAGGGAAGTGAGCTAAACAGGCGCAGTGAGTTTCCAAGTCGTGGTCAATTGGTCTCGGCGGGTTCTACCTGGATTCCAGTCTTTCACTCGGCGAAGATGGCCTAAGCCGGGATACCCCCAATCTACGAACTCTCATCGCCTTTTATTGTCTTACTCTCCCCTCATTCCGGTTGCCGTCCGCAACTCGACCGCGCACGTCCTCATGCTTGTCTCCAGGCTGATATCGGCCGCTGAAACAAGGCAAAGGCGCGGCGCGAGCGGCAATTGTCAGGAGCGAACAATGCGAATTGTATCCAAAAAATGATTGCAGGATACCCAGCCATCAAAGTCCACGAAATCGTAAGACGGTACCGGTTCGATGAGTTTCTGGCTGAAGCTGCAGAGTTTAGGAGAGGTTGCACGCACAAATTTGACCGAGTTTTGAGTTGAAGGCAAGATCGGCGCCAGGAGAATCAGTAGCGTAGAACTCGTGGCCGGCTACCCCCCAATACAGGTGCGCAACTTCTTGCGCAGATTCCGCTCTGCGGTCATCTCTGTGCCAACCGTCCAGGAAGTTTTTAACCTCAACTCTATCGAGGCAAAAGAGTTTCTCCGCAGAATGGTGAAGCTCGGATTGCTCGAACCCTCAGAGCACTTTTCAAGGAACGATAGGCCCGCCTACGAGATCAGTACCCCTGGCCTGGCACTAGCGAATGCCTCTACGGCCAAACCTATTACGCGAAAGACGGCCAATCGCGCTCTACGAGAATTCATGGATCGCGTGCGGTTGATCAACGCGAGCGATGAGTATCCCTATAAGATTGAGAGCGTAGTTCTCTTCGGCAGCATGCTTTCAGACAAGGAACGATTAGGAGACGTAGACCTCGCTGTAGAGTTGCTGCCCGCAACCCCTAACAATCAGGAATTCGACACGCGATGCAACTATCGATACTTCCTCGCTGCCATAGACTTAAGACGTTTTTACTCTGACTTCGATTGGATGGCGTGGCCGGCGACGGAAATCTTTCGTTTCTTAAAATCCCGCTCGCGGAGTCTCGCTCTGCATAATCTGGTTGATTTGATGAAAATGAATGAGGTTCCCTACCGCATCTTGCATGGAGATTCCAATCGCTTGAGTTCAATGATTCCAGGCGGGCTTCCGGTCTAGCTGCCAATGCACGATCCCAAAATTATGGCGACAATGGGAGGAATGGAGCGATCCTTAATAGAGTCAATAGTTTACAGGAAAAGTTCGAGCGCGTTGCGGCGTAGCTCAGTTGGTTAGAGCGCTGCCCTGTCACAGACTTTTTGTGTAATTACAGGAGTCAGTCGGGGATGTCTTGAGGTTAGCTGCCCCTGTAGCGAAAAGAAGATTGCCCTGAGCGCGGAAGGGACCTCCGTTTGCAGAGACCTAAAGGGCGAACCGAGCACAGTCAGTGCGCGCTGAACCAGTCTTTCGGTGGGTCGCTCTTCGAGACAACGAATTCTACGTTCCTTGTTGGAGTCCCGCTGGCGAATCCTGCCGAGGAACAATCGATCTTTCCGATTTGAAAGACTGTGACTATTGCGACATCCGGCGCAGTCGCCGGATGGAGTGAAGAAGCGGCCAACAGACTTCCAAACAGCACTGCCAGCAAGCTTCGGTAAGAACTCAATCTCCGCATTGAACCGTTTTTCTACCCGCTCGGGAAATAGCTTTTAGGTATGTTCGCCTTGCGTCAATTGCCTGTTGCGCGCCTTTTCAGAGCGTCCAGGCCAGGCCAATGGGCTAGTTCTCGCCGGTAGGCCCAGAACATATCGCCACATCCCGCGTTGTCGAATTGGTGCACGATATAACGAGTTGCCTTCCTGGCAGCAGGATTCAAATAGAATGCACCCCATTCTCCGACCAGCATGGGCATGGCAGATCGAACGGAAAACTCTTGGTGGTGCTGGACAATCAAGTCGATGCGCGCATGGCTGATCAAATCGAGAGACTCCGTATCCACCACGATGTCGTAAACATGGGGAGCATAGGCTTGCTGCGGATCGCGCTTTCCTCCATCGTCCACAAGCGGCGCGACTGCGGAACGAAAGCCGAGGTTAGCTGACATGTCCGGTTCCAGAAACAATATGTGTCGTGCGTCAACTTGCCGGATCGCCTTGCGCACTCGCGCATACATCGGCGTCAGCCTTGTGCGGTCAAAATCCTGCATGATAGGAGTACCGGCCTCCAACATGCCCTCGAAAAGAGTCATGTCCCCCATCCACTTCATGATTTGCCTTCTACCCTCCGGTTTGTCCTCCATATCAAATAATTCCTGCGGAGACGGGTGGGCCTGATGGGGACGCTTGGCCAGGAGTTCCGATAAGCGCGTCAGCGTTGCTTGTTCCATGCGTCCGGCATCCTGCCCGGGGAATGGCTCGTTCATGAGGTCATAGCCGATCACGTCAGGTTCGTCTTTGAAACGGCTGGCGACCAACTGCCATGCCTTCGCGTAATGGTCTTGAAGGCCCATGCCATCCGGGCCAGGGCTATTGGCCCAGAAATGATCCAGCGCGGTCTGGACAGCTTCGCTTTCGTAGTAGGCATCGCTCCATTCGGCTCCTGTCGTATGCTCCTTACTCTCATCGAGTGTGGCCCAAAGGGGTGCGCCATCGCCGAATTTGACACTATACAGATCCTGGTGCATATCTAACAGCACATAGAGTCCCTGCTGCTTCGCGTATTCAACCAGGGTGGCAATCCGCTCAAGATAAGCCTGATCGAAGTGTCCTGGCTGCGGTTCAAGACCATCCCAGAAGATGCATAACCGGACAGCGTTCATGCCCCAACTGCGGATCTGAGCAAAATCGGCAGAGGTGATGTTCTCCGTGTATCCTTGGTCTTTCGATTTGTTGACGACATTGATGCCGTGAAAGAGAAGGGGCTTACCGGAGGCATCAAGAAAATGCGTCCCCGAGACGGTCACGAAACCCGCGCTCCCACTGTAGGAGGATGGGTGATCAGACGCAGCGACATGCGCCGCTCCGCAGCATAGAAGTGCGAGGAGCAGAAATGGCATCAGAAATCGGGGCATTGATGAAAAAGTCCTTCCGGTCATATACGTTGCAGTTTGTTCTGATCCTGCGCAACTGCATCCAACAGGATGCAAAGAGCATCTCCGCGAAGAACGCGTGGGCTTCAGCAATGTTCTTGTTAATGGCAGATCTCTTCACAATGCAATCCTTTTGTTGAAACACCAGCCGATGCGATCCGGGCAAGAGCCAGGGGTTCAATAGGAGTTAATGGCTTCCGGAATGCGACCGCTGCGATAACTGGCGGCGGCCTTGCGTTCGTCTTTCAACAGACGGTGGTTTGCAATCAGCCGAACCCATGCCGGAATGGACTTGATCCGGTGACCGGATGCCTTCGCAAGCACATAGGCTCGCGCGCATTTCTCGTAAAGCTCCGTGTTGAAAAGCGCGCGATCGCAGGTCATTCCTAGGCATAACAACCGTTCGCCAAGCAGGGTGGCATTTACGCCGTTGCGCAAAGCCTTGCCGATTATCTCGGTTCGTACCTGATCCTCGTCTAGCATCGGATCGGCAGAAGGACCGATATGCCTTGCCTGTTCGTCGAAGATCGATGGCAACCGGCCACCCAGCCGGGCCAGCAGGCGCGCACCCTTGGGACTCGTAATGGCCACAGCGCCGACATCGTCACGCTGCAGATAGATTGCCGCATGAAGCCCAGTCAACACTCCCTCGGAGTAGAGCGAGTGCCTTTGCAGGTCGGCAAATTCAATCTGCGGCCAACACCCGACTCCGGTCGCCAGGATCATCTCCATCTCGCCTGGAATTCGCAAAGAAACACTGTCTGCCGGCGAGTTGAGAAACCCCTTTCTGGCAAACCGTCTGCATATTTCCAGTAATAAAGTTGCAATTTGCATCCCCTGCACCTTGGCCTGCGAGTTATACGAGCTTCAATACATCCTCGAAGCCATTCAGGGCATCGTCGATGACTACGTCGGTATCGGCCAGCCCTGTATAGATGCGGCTGCCCGCGAGCGTAATCAACCCATGAGCGCTGAAAGCCGCCCCCATTTCTTCCATCATGTGTTTGCGAGCAGCGGCTTCTCTCATCACCTTGATGGGATTGCGCATGCTCATCAGCATGACACCTGAGGTCTGCAGGTGAACAATCGAACCCATGTTATAAGCGACAAAGGGTAAACCCAGGCGGCGGATGATGGCGTCCAGGCCCTGGCGCAAGCGGTCCCCCGCGCGTCCGGCCTTCACCGCTGCATTGGTGCGCCGCATCTCCTGAATGCCAAAATAGCCGGCGGCGCAGGAGAGAGGGTTAGCCGTCAAAGTTCCGCCGATAAAGGCGCGCTTCCCGCTGCTTCCGATCCCGCCGGCGAACAACATCATGACATCGCGCCGACCTCCGACACCGCCAGCCATCGGATAACCTCCGGTCAGGCACTTACCCAACACAGTAATGTCCGGCCTCACTCCAAAATAGCCTTGAGCACCGCCCATGCCCACGCGGAATGCGGTCACGACTTCGTCGAAGATCAACAACGCGCCAAACTCATCGCAGAGCTTGCGAAGTTGCCGGTTGAAGTCCCGCGGGACAGGACGCGTGCCGCTCTCCGGGCCCAGCGGTTCGACAATGATGGCGGCCGTTCCGCCCCGCAGTCGATTGAGCCATAGGGTCCGGCGCAGCGCATCCAGATCGTTAGGAAAGCGCTCCTGGGTATAAGATGTCGAGGAGCGAGGTATGCCCACGGCTTCTCTCCGGCCCATGCCTGGAATGCGCATGCCATAAACCATCTGGTCGCTCCAGCCGTGATAGGCGCCACCTATCTTGATCACCCATTTTTGCCCCGTATAGGCGCGCGCCAGGCGGAGCGCCGCCATCACAGCTTCCGTTCCCGAGCCCAGCATGCGGAACATCTCGATGGAGGGCATTACCTCGCAGACCAATTCGGCGAGTTTGACTTCATATTCATGCAAGAGGCCGGTTACCGGACCGCAGGAGTCAAGCAGCGCACAGATCTGTTTCCGGACCGTGTCGTCGTTGGAGTTCAACAGTGTGGGACCGCCGGCCTTGAGAAAGTCGATGTAACGGTTACCATCTACATCGGTCAAATAGGCACCGTTGGCACCGGTCATGGCCAGCGGGAAGGGGTAGTTAAAAGCCAGATTGTGCTGAATGCCTCCAGGAATCCTGCGCTCAGCCTGTTGCGAAAGAAGCCGCGACTGCTTGCATCTCTGCTCGAAATAGTTGAGGACGGTCGCCATATGTTCGCGACGGATGGGACGAATCGGCTGCTTCACCAAGGCCGTGAGACGTGCATAGATATCCTCTGTGTCAGGCCATTCCGAGATGCCATAAGCCGAGTTTGTGAGATTGTTGTTGAGCAAGGGCGATGGCGTGGTTAAAGCGTTCATTGCACAAACTCCATCTCTTCCGGAAGAACAAGCAGGGTTCGCACTTCGTTCATAAGTGAATCTCTGCAGCTTGCCTCCCGATGGCCGATGGCATCGCGAAAAAAGATGGCGCAGGATAATTCCAGGGCTTTTACTCTGGCGATTGCCTCGCTCATCGTGGAAGCACAGCAGACGACTCCATGATTACGCATGAAATATGCATGGATCTCAGGCCGGATTGCTTGTTTCAATTTCCAGGCAAGGAAGCCGGTTCCCGAAGGGGCATAACCCACATAACCAGCCTTGTGACCAAGAACAGCGCGTAACGCAGGATGCCGAATCTCGAGCTCACGCCCCAGCAGCGTATAGGCGCTGGCGACCGGCTGATGGGTATGAATGCTGGCGCGGCAATCGTGGTGGAGGAGAAAAAGATGAGCATGCAGCTTATGTTCGACAGAAGGCTTGCGAGTCCCCTCGACTCTCGTCAGATCGTCCAAACGAAGCACGCAGATATCATCTGCCTCCATGGCATAGTAATCAGTTGCAGAGGGCGTGATGGCAAAGTGCTCCTCATCGATACGGTAGGCGAGATTGCCTCCTGTTCCGGCAAGATAGCCTCTGTCGGCCAGTTCCCGACAGGCCGCTACGATCTCCATGCGGGCTTGATCGAAGCTCACGGTTGCTCCTTCTTTCGCAGGTTCAGCCTTCGATACAAAGGTGCCAGCTTCCGATGGGCAAGTTGGAAGATTTCGAACAATTCTTCATAGACAGCCTTTCTGCCAGAATCGGGCAGATAGGTCTGTTGGGCGCGGGCCAGATTCGGAAGATCCTCGAAGGAGAGGGCACCGATTCCGACGGATGCGATGAAAGCGGCGCCCACGGCGTTCGCCTGGATTGGAGCTTCCATTTGCCGAACCGGAATGCCCAGGATATCGGCAAATATCTGGCACCAGAGGTTGGAAGTGGCGCCCCACCAACAATGGTGATTTGATCAAACGGCTTGCCAAGGAAACGGTTAAACGGCGTGAGCATCCAGCGAGTGTTCAAAGCAACACCTTCCAGGATGGCGCGCAATACATCGTCACGTGAATGTTGCGGAGATAGATTCAGCAGCCCTGCCCGCAAGCTCGGGTCATCGACCGGAGTTCGTTCCCCGATAAGCCACGGGGTATAAAGCAAGCCGCGCGATCCGGGCGCAGCGGAGGCGGCCATCCTCTCTACAATGCCGTAAACATCGGACGGCCGCTCGGTGCCGAACTCGTCGTGAGGAAAGAGAAGCTTGTCGAACAAAAAGGATAGATTGGAACCGGCCGACGATTGCAGACCGACGGCCAGATAGCGGCCAGGAATGGCGCAGGGCACAGAGGCTATCTGAGCGAAGAGATCTGTCTTCTTGAATGGGACATGCACTCCAACCCAGGACGATGTGCCGATATACAGGTGAGCTTCGCCATCCCGAACAGCCCCCGATCCGATGGCTGCCGCGGAATTATCCACCGCACCTGCCACTACTGGAGTCTCTTGCGGGAGCCCAAGTTCTTTGGCCGCAGCCGCGCACAAGGGGCCCAGCACCTGGGTGCAGCCCACGATCTCCGGCAGCTTCTCCGCGTCGATGCCTGATTGAGCGATCAGCTTCCGGTCATAGCGAATGTTGGAGGCGTCGCGATTGTCGGTGACCCAGGAGGTCAGGATGGAGTCTACGGTGGCGACAAAGCGGCCCGTGAGTCGCAGGTTCATATAGTCGAGAGCGTTCAGGAATTTGTAAGTCCGGTCATAGATGGCAGGCCAGGCCTCCTGAATTAAGGCCATGTGTCCCGCAGGATCTTTGCCGGAGAGCGCAGGTGCGCCTCCAGTGCGTTGTATCCAGCGCCTCAGTTTGAGGGGGTGGTAACCTGCTACAGAAAGGAACCGGCTTCCGGCTCTGCGGCGGATCACTTCGGAGCCACGCATATCGGCCCAGGAGATCGCTCGATGCAACGGCTGGCCTTGCCGATCGACGGGAACTGTGCATTCTCCCTGGCAGGAACAACAAATGGCAGCGATATCTCTGCCCTTTTCCGATAGAGCCGCAAGTAGTTCCCGGGCAGCGCCGACAAAGGCGTTCCACCAGTCTTCAGGCGCCTGCTCCGCACCCACCTGATCCACAATATGCAGGGGGAACGGACGGAAGGCCCATTTCTGGACCACTCCGTCCAACCTAACCAATGCACACTTGCAGCCCGATGTTCCCAGGTCGACGGCTAGGACCAATCGGTGATGATGCGATGCCTCCATGGCCTATCCTCGGGGTTTGCATTGAGAACTCGGGCTAATAATATGAGCAGTCGTCATATTTGTCAACGGAACTCAAAAGAACTGAGTTCTGATTACAGTATCCTCCTTTCCCTGTCCTGGCCGCGTTGGAAGCGCAGGGGAAGTGCGAAAGCGCCCGGCTCATTTGTAAATCCTCAAGGCTTAAGCGTTATTTACTGGCCGCCTCGCCCTCGCTCTCGACGCATGAACTGTGTTCTAATAAAGTGAGCAACGCACAGATAATGGTTCGGGAAGTTTGAGTGCCCGCTGCTCCAGGCACAAGGGATTGACAGTTCCTATCGTCGCCGCGGTTTCTGCCTTTTTTTGCCAGGTACCGGTAGGGCGCAAACTCGACCTGAGCCAGAATGAGGAAGCGATGCCCGCAATGAGCAGGAGCCAGGTGAAACGGATTCCGCGCCAGGACCGCAGTCAGGCGCTGTTTGAGGCCGTGCTGGAGACCGCACAACGGCTGTTTGCTGCGCGCGGCTACGAGAGCGTATCCATGCGCGAAATTGCTCGCGAGGCGCAGATTCCGATCGCTTCGGTCTACCAATATTTTCCCATGAAGCTGTCCATTGTGCGCGAGATGTGGACGCGCTACACCTCGGCCATTTCAAAGACTCTGGCGACAGAGGCTCGCCGCTCCGTCTTGCAGGGCCGCAATGAGTCTAATCACTTGATTGGCCTTATTGTCGACCGGATGGCTGAGCTGCAGTCTTCCAACCCAGCCTTCATCGAGATCTGGAGCTGCGTGGCCGCGTCGATTGAACTGCGCGAACTGAACGTCCAAGACACTCTGCAAAACGCTCGTGTGATCGCCGATGCCCTGCAGGTGGCGTATCCCGAATCCGATAAGGATGCGCTCTACGACCGCGCCTTGATCGCCATTGAGATGGCCAGCGCCACGACCCGCCTGGCGCTCACTCTTGCTGAGCCACACCGTTCGCGGGTCTTGCTCTCCGTGAAGGAAGCGATTTCCCTACTCATCGATCCGGTGACGCTCCATGGTCAGGGATCATTATCGTCCGAAGCCGGCAAGACACGTGCCCGGGCTGCTCAAGAGGCGTCGCCTAATAAGAGAGCAGCCACTGCAAAATCCGGTCCTTCCAAGGGGTGAAGGGAGGATAGCGCAGGTCAAGATCGGCTCTGAACGACCGGCGTACCACGGCCCTGGAATGAGAGAAAGCGTCAAACGTGTAGCGACCGTGAAAGGCGCCCATCCCGCTGTCGCCGATACCTCCGAACGGAAGGCCGGCACAATCTGGTTAACCAGAACATCGTTCACCACGACACTTCTGCCCTTCAGAACCACCGGGACGCTCCTTACAGAGTAGCGGAGACCTGCTGTCTTTTCATTTCCCGCATGGCAATCGTCGAAAAGATGCATAACGCCAGAACATTGAAGGAAAGAACCAATAAACCGAGAGAGGGCGCGCCGAAGACCGAACCCAGAGTTGCCGACACTCCGGGTCCTATTCCATTGCCTAGGGTGACTAGTGCCGAACTGACAGCAACCAACCTGCCGAAGCGATCAAGGCTGGCCGCCAAGCCCAGTTGGTAGATCACCGAAGAGAGGTTAGTGAGCGACTGCACAATGTTGGCCGCCACATAAACCCAATGGATCGCAACCGTGCTGACCAGGAGGATGGAAATCGCATTTACTGCGATCAGCACAAGCAGCGGGGTGAACTGGCCAAAGCGATTGCCGGCCCAGGCCGCACCCACCGCGCCCAGCAACAACAGCAGGGTCGCAACCGAGAGGACGATACCAATAGCATGGCCGCCGAAACCGGCATTGTTGCCGTAGATTTCTTCCAAACTCCAGAATGCACCCTGCCCCAGCTGAGTGAGGAAGACGGCCACCATGACAAGAACCGCGGACAAAACAAAGGGCGAGCGCAATTCAGTCTGCGAGGCATCCTGCCGAACGGACAGCGACGGCAGCCGTCTCAACAAAAACGTGCTGCTCAAGCAAACCAGCAGCAGGCAGGCATAGGGCGCCCTGTATTTGAGCCTGTCAATCAGGTAAGGCAGCGTGGCCAACCAAAAGGCGGCGACAACAATGGAAAGGATGGTCACAAGACCAATCACCCGCTCCCGGTCGATGCCACGCGACACCAGGCTGGTCGCCTCGGCGCCGACCGTGCCCGCGCCAATTCCCGCTGCCAGCCGGCTGGTGAAGAGTACCAAAAGTGCGGGGGAAACCAGCGTGAGCGCAGTCCCAGCAATCGCCAGCAAGCCGCCGGCAATAGCCCATTGCCGCGCGGAGTGAGGACGCACCCACGCAGAGAGGCACAGGGTGGTGAGCGCCGAGACAGCCAGTTCCATGCTTAAAAGGAATCCGGCGGCTCTCCCGGAAAGCCCGGCGTGCCTGGTGAGCGTACCGATCAACAACGGCATGAGGTAGAGGCTGGTGGAAACGATCAACTGCGACCCCATCACCGGGAGCAGAATCATACGGTCACGTCTGTGTGGCAAAACCCTGCTCAGCACCCATCCTCCCCTTCGGCAAGACGCAAGCGGGAGCGGTCGTGCCTATAATTCCCGGGCAAACTCAATATTCGCACCGGCGTAACCTGACGAATGTTCATCAATTTAAGGGTCGCATTCAGGTTCTGTCAACAGAAACGCCAGGCTGCTTCAAGTTCTTTCGATGCAGTCTGGATGGACTTCCAAAATCCCCGTAATTCGTGTTGGATTTGGACTCCAGCGCCGGGATGAAAGACCAGACTCTAGGTCCTGACGGTCTCCGCGGCCAACTGCGTGCACAGTTGCCAACGCCAGTGCCGTTCGAACTGTCCAGCAGCAGCTTAAATTCGCTGATATGCCTATAAACGATTGTTATTAAGAGAGATAATCGGCTTACTTCTACATCGGCGTCCGCTCATAGGACACTCCTGCTTTCCTTGGGGCCAGTGTCGGCTTAAAACGGGGCTTCTATTTTCAAAAGGGCAAAACGCTTCTTGACAAACACAAGCGTTGCTCATATTATGTTGCCATCAAAATGAGACATCACGCTCGTCACGTCTTCTCTTTTGGAGGTACAACGTGCCATCTCCTATCCGGTGGGGCTTAAAGTGGTTCTTGTTCTTAATTTTTGGCCTGACAGCATCGCTGCTGCTGGCACAATCCACACAGTCCACACTTCTTGGTACGGTCAAGGACAAAACCGGCGCAGTAATCCCTGATGCGGAAGTCCTCGTCACCAATATTGAACAGGGGGTTTCTTCGACCTATCACACCGATGCCATCGGAAATTATCAAGCTCTGGAACTGCCTCCCGGCAATTACCGGTTGAAGGTGACAAGGAAAGGTTTTGAGACCCAGTCGATTAACGGTATTGAGCTTTCTGCCCGCCAACAATTGCGGGTGGATGTGACCCTAGCGGTCGGTGCGACACACCAGGAGGTCACCGTCTCCGCCAGTTTCTTGGGCGTAATCGAGACCGAATCTCCTTCGATTTCCGCTTCCTTCGATTCACAAAGCTTATCGAGTCTTCCCACAAATACCTACACTGGTGGTACCAGTCCGCTGAATGTTCTGCAGGCGCTTCCCGGTGTGCAATCAGACACGCCAGGAGTCGCTGTTACGACCCCGGGCACCCCTACGCCGTCGATGAACTTTTCCGTGCAGGGGGGACAGCCTTTCCAGACAGAAGTCTCCGTGGATGGCATCTCCACACAGAACGTGCGCAGCAATACCCCGCTTTCCGATGCGTTTCCTGCGCAGGAATCGATCGCCGAAATCCGCGTCGAGGGCGTGAGCAACAATGCCGAATTCGGCCAGGCAGGTGAAATTACCACCATCACCAAGAGCGGTTCGAACCAGTATCACGGATCGATGTTCTGGCATTTTGCGAATGGCGCCTTCGATGCCAGGTCCTTCGGCCAAATCGTCAAACCTAAGTTGATCGGCAATGATTTTGGCGTGAGCATTGGGGGCCCCGCCACCGTTCCGCATCTCTACAACGGCCACGACAAGACCTTTTTTTTCACCACCTTCGAAGGCTATCGCTTACCCCAGCAGACCACCATGCTCGAGTTGGTTCCCACACAGAATATGCTGAACGGCGACTTCAGCGAGGAATTTCCCGGCATCCCGCTCTTGAACCCCGCCACTGCTACCCCATACCCCGGCAACATTCCGGTCAATCCCTCGGCACAGCCGTTTTTGAGCTTCTTCCCGACACCAAATTTCCCCAGCGTTGCCGCACCATATCCCACCATAGCGGCTGCCGAGGCTTCCGGCGCTACCGGCTACAACTACTGGGCAAACCCCGCCTCCAATTACTTCTCCAATCAGTTCAACGTCCGAATCGATCAGCACTTCAGCTCCAAACTGCAGGCCTTCGCTCGATATACCTTCAAGAACATCACCGTGCTCGAGCCACAGGCTTTGAAGATCGCGCCGATTACGGGATTCGACAACTATCGAATTCTCGCCAGTTCAGTGATCTATGACTTCACGCCCAACCTGTTGAATGAATTCCGCTTCGGATTCACCGATGAAGATAACGGATTGCGCAACATCCTCGATGGATCGACCTACACCGACGCCGCGAACTTCCAGTCGGTCGCCGCAAACCTTCCCATCGACGGAGAGACGGTGGTTGACTTTCCCACCGGCCTCACTTCGCTCTTTGCCGGGAATTACCAACAGACTTCACAGAGCCATCTGTTTCAATACAATGACGATTTGATCTGGACCAAGCACAACCACACAGTGAAGATCGGCGGAGACATTCGCAACCTTGAAACCATTACCCACTTGGGCAACGCAGAAACGACCAACGTGGAAGGCTTTGCCTTTGCCGGGCTCTATACAAGCGGCCTTTTCTGCCAGGCCTACGGATTCAGCTGCTCGGGCGACGCCTTCCAGTTTGCAGACTTCCTGGCTGGGGCACCATATGAAACCGAATACTTCACGCTGGTTCCAACTGACGACGGAAAGAGTGTGTACTATGCGGGTTTCGCGCAGGACCAGTGGGAGATAACGCCAAAGCTGACCCTGTCCTTCGGCCTGCGCTATGAATATGACCCACCCATGTACGACGCCACTGGAACCATCGGCAACTTCGATCCTAGCGTTGCGTCGACCGGAACCGTCATCTACCCGGCAGGCTATGCGAACAAGCTCGACCCCATCTACTTGGACCAGTTCGACGCCTGCGGCTATGGGCCGGCCTCCACGCCCTACGCTGCCTGTACACCGGTGCTTTCCAGCAGCCAGGCTGGCCTTTCCAGTGGCCTGCGCAAGGCGCAGAAGGATAGGTTTCTACCCCGCGTTGGTCTGGCATGGCGTCCCTTCAATAACGACAAGACCGCCGTGCGCGCGGGTTTTGGCATCTATAACACAACACTGCTTGGGCATAGCTTCTTCGATATGACCGACACTTTGCAGTCGGCCTCGCTGACTTACACTAGCCTCTCGCCGACCTACTATCCGCCTGCGTATATGTGGCCGCAGACCAGCCCAGGGACAGGCATCTCCGTGCAATATGGCTCGGCCAGCTTCACAGCGGGCAACCAGATCAACTGGAAGATTCCTTACTCCATGCAGTGGAATCTTTCCATCGACCACGAGTTGCCCTGGGATATCGGTGCGCGCGTCTCTTACATCGGCATGAAGACCGACGATCTGACGTGGGTGGGTAACGAGAACGATATGTCGTACTCCAGCACCACGCCTGCCCTCTCCCGGCCTCTGACGGACCGTCCCTTCCCCAACTGGGAAACGGTCAACGATGTGCTGAATGGCGCAGTGGCAAACTACCATTCCCTTCAGGTCCAGGCAAACCACCATATGCAGCACGGCCTCACCTTCCAGTCTGCCTATACCTGGGCCAAGAATCTCTCCGACAATCAGGGCACAAGTTATTCCAGCTTTGTGAACGAGGATGGCAACTACGCGTCCTATATTCACGACCCAATGTTGGACTACGGAAACGTCTACGGTGCCCGCCGGCATCGCTGGAACACCACCGGACTTTACGAAATCCCCGTGGGACGAGGCCGCACCTTCGGTGGGAAAATGCCTCGCGCGGCGGACACTCTGGTGGGCGGCTGGCAGCTTAGCAGCATATTCCTCTGGCAGACCGGTCCTTATCTGACAGCGTACATTCCGGGCGGAGATTCCGATCCTTCGGGCACCGGCTCCGGAGCCTTGTACTCACTTAATCAGCGTCCCGACATGGTGGGAACAGCCTCGAATATGATTCCGACCCACCGGACGAGAGCCCAGTGGCTCAATCCCGACGCGTTCGCCTGCCCCAGCAATACCGGTTACACCGCCACTTCGTTTGCAGGCAATTCCTGCGGCGTTGGAATCTCCTCCAACCCTATTGGGCGCTTCGGCAACGAGAGCGTAGGCAACATCGAAGGGCCGGGGACCGTCAATCTGTCGCTAGGTCTGAACAAGCGGGTTGCCATTACTGAGCGCGTTCATCTGCTTGCGGAAGGCACTTTCACCAATGTTCTGAACCATACCAACCTCAATGATCCGAACAACGATATCGAGAGCCCGGATTTCGGGATGATCAATTCAGCCCGTGGATCGGATTTCGGAGGAGGCCGCACCGGACAGGTCTCCATGAAGCTTGAATTCTAACTAGACATGGGAGGCCCCCCGGCTCTGCCAGAGTGGCGGGAGAACTTAGACATTTGCGGGAGTCCATCCAAGAAACTCCAGAACGTGAGCCGCCGAGCACACGAGGAGGAGTTTCCGGATGGAAGCCCACATTTCCTTTTTGAACTCTGAGTAAGTGGTTGTATGATCGCGCCAACGCCAGTATTCATGCGGCTTTGAGAGTAAAACGAACTCTGCGGAGGCTCGATCCAGTGGGTGAGAAACAAAATCAGCCCTTTCAGCTCTCGTTTAACCCGTCTTTGAAGGTTGAGTTCCAAGGTTCTCGCGTCACCTCCGGCAGTGGTTTGCTTTTGGTGCGCGAGTTGGATGAGCGTTTGGGATTGAGTGCGCTCATCGCCGAAAACATCATGGACGGTCGGCGGGGAAAAAACACGCAGTTGCCGCACCCGGATCTGCTGCGACAGTCCATCTACAGTCGCTTGGCAGGATACGAGGATCTGAACGATGCGGAGCGGCTGTCGCAAGATCCGACCTTTCGCTTGATCGGCTCCGAAAAGATCTGGGAGCGCGGGGCAGCGTTGCCTTCGCGCCTGCATTGGTTCGAGACCGAGGTGCTGATCCCAGTTCAATAGCCCACAGTTTGGCCGAGTCACCAGTGCTTTTGATCCGCGGATCCTTGAGTTGGGCGGCAAGATCATCTTCTGAGATGATCTGAACACGGGTGCGCCACGCCGGTTGGTGGCGCGCCACAGTGCAAAACAGAACTGCGTAAACCAGGAAAGGCATGCCTGTGAAGTTCACCAGAAGGAGTCTGCTGCGCGGGTTGTTTCTTAGTTCATTTGTGTCGCATTTGCCGATGATGCGGAGGTTCGATTCTCTATTCGCAGAAGAGGTAGACGAGACGCACAGAGGGAGTTTCGCTCAGGAACGTCCTGAGGATTTCTCTCGAATGGAGGTCTGTCTTAACGGAGATTGGGAAACGGCGGAGAACTGTTCCGGCGGGACTCTGCCAGAGACCGGGTGGGTGCTTCGACGTGCCCCGGCAATGCCCCTTGCGAGCAGTTCGCCTGTCAATTCTGTTTGGTATCGGCACAGGATGGTTATTCCGAGCAATTGGAATAAGCCAGATCGGATCCATTTTCTGCGACTTGAGAAGGTAGGACACTACGCGGCGGTCTACGTGAACGGGGGCCTAGTCGGCGAGCATTACGGCCAGTACACGCCGTTCGAAGCCGACCTGACGCAGGCGTTACACTATGGGACTCTCAACGAGATCGCGATTTATGTCCATAGCGCATTTGGCAAGTACGCTCGGCCTGGGGCCGACTTGACCGACCCGATGGAAGGAAACGCATACCGGGGCGCGACGCACAAGGAATACGAGCGAAACTGGACAGGCATCGTCGGAGACATCTTCCTGGGCTGGCGCCCTGCGTGCCATATTGCGGATGTCTTTGTTATTCCATCGGTGAGAACCCATCGCTTAACGGTTGATTTGAAGGTCATGGGCGCCGAACGCGATTTCTCCGGCCTTTCGGTGCGCAGTGCGGTGCTGGACGATGCAAGAGTCGTGCGCGAGCTTTCGAGCCAAAGTGTGTCGAGCAATGGCGCGATCGAGTCCAGTACGGATTGGGCCGATCCGGTCCTGTGGGGGCCGGAACCATATGGCAAACCGAAGCTCTACGTTCTACGCACAGACTTGTTGAAGCATGGAAGGCTGGTGGACCGGTCCTTCACGCGCTTCGGCTTTCGAGAGGTATGGATCGACGGTCGGGACGTCTTCTTAAATGGCAAAAAACTTTGGATGGCAGGCACCTACTTCGACAAACTCGCACCGATCCGATACCTGAATGATCGCCATCCACAATCACGCATGATTCGGATCATGCAAAAATCCGGACTGAATACGCTTCACGGACACTGGGACGAACTGGGTGACACCTGGCTCGATCAATGCGATGAAATGGGAATGCTGGTTCTGGGAGGATTCTTTTGTGATGGGCGGCCGGATATTCAGTCCAGAGCCGACCCGGGTTGGGAGGATTGGATGGCGGCAACCTGCCGCGAATGGGTGCATTCGGCGCGGAACCATCCTTCCATCGTAATCTGGCGCCCGACCGACGTGATTCCGAAGAACCTCTCCGATGCGTCAGGGTTCTCCTCCGGTTTCTCAGCCCGCTTAGCCGACGAAATTCTGCGCGAGGATCGGACCCGGCCGATCGCCGATGGCAGTGAAATCGAGGCATGGGCGCAGGGCTCTCTCAGTAACGAGATGGGACAGTTTCCGAAAGGGAAGAGCAACGGCTACGATGACGGCACTCAAATGGCCCTTGCGCTAGCGGCGAGCGGGAAGCCGTCCCTGACCAAAGAGATATGGACTTACTTCCCTCCCGATCCCCACGATCAAGAGGGTCTGAGCCGATTCTTTGAGGCGTTTTACGACAAGGCTTTCGGAGGCGGTGGCACAGGCATGATTGTGCAGCATCTTCCTCTCATCGAGCGGGGCCATGCGTTTCAGGTTTCATGGCTGAGTGCCAGCGGTGACGGCAATCGCGACATCGGGTCCGGGGTCGAGGAGAGTAACTTGCCGAACTGGTGCGATCCCAGCCTGCCGATCTGGACGGACGGACCGTATAACGACCTGTTCGCGCGGCTGTACCGCAAGTGGATGAAGTTGCCGACACCTGTCTACCGAGGCAAGATGCCGGGCGAGGTCCTGGTCTCCGGCCTCGAGGCCGAAGGGATCGGGTTCCTCGTGCCGGAGGATCGAGAGACACAGGGTGCAAGAGGAATGCGGGTGGCCCGCGATGGATCGATATGGATGGTCGGGCTTCGTCCTGCTGCCTATCGACTCTCGGCGCGAGGAAAGATGACCGTGATCCGTGTTGCTCCTCAGGCACTGGCCGAACACGCGACATATTCTGATGTGCAGCGTGTGAACGCATCCGGGGCTGACTCCGCCGTCGAAGGGAAGTGACGCACAGTCGACCACGGGTGATGACGAATCTAAGCTCGCGCAGGCTTTTCGTGCAGTTCGTTTGATCGAACTCAAGGACAGTCTAGCGAACAGCCGACCAGGGCAGCACAGAAGGGATTATGAGCATGAGCATTGCGGGAAGTGAGGAGAATCTATCGTGGTAAGGTATCGCATGACAGGCGCGCTTCAGAATCGATTTGTCGGCCAAGGCCTTGCTCTGAGATTGTTCGTGGGCCTTTACGCTGTCCTCTCTATGACGGCAGTCAGCGATGCAGCCGACGTGCGCATCGCGGTCTGCCAGATTCTGGTCATCGATGGCGACCGCGAAGGCAACTTCAAGCGCATCGAATATGCGCTCAAGACGGCGCATGCCGAACATGCCGAGATTGCAAGCTTTCCGGAATCTTCGATCCTGGGATGGGAAAATCCTGATGCGTTCAGACTTGCGACTCCAATCCCGGGAGCCGACAGCGACCGCATCGAGGCCCTGGCTCGCAAGTACGACGTGATGATCGCAATTGGATTGGATGAGAAGGACGGTAAGCGTCTCTTTGACACAGTAATTCTGGTTGACAGGACCGGTAAGCTACTATGGAAGTATCGCAAGCTCAACGTTCTTCCGGAGCTGATGAGTCCTTCCTACTCGGTTGGATCACCAAAAGGCATAGGCGTTGTCGATACAGAATTCGGGCGCATAGGCCTGGTGATTTGCGCGGACACTTTCGGAGACGCGTATGCCGAGCAGGTTTCGCGATTGAAACCCGACCTGATGCTTGTTCCATACGGATGGGCCGCTGTTCCCAATCGATGGCCCGCTCATGAGAAGGATCTCGAAGATCTTGTCATCAAGCGCGCCAGGCAATGGAAGTGCCCTGTAGTAGGCACTGACCTGGTGGGCGAAATGACGCATGGGCCATGGAAAGGAGAAACATATGGCGGTGGCAGCGTAGTCATCGACGGTAACGGAAGAGTTTTGAAACTGTTGCGGGACCGCGATACAGATGTGTGCGTTGAGGAGCTGACAATCGCCCCGGGGACAAACTGATTCGGCCCGGTCGCTAACCTGCAATCTAGCTAAACAAGGGAGGCCCCCGGCTCTGCCGGGGTGGCAGTAGAAGTTTGACATTTCCGGGAGTCTGCTGTCTCTTGGTGTAACTGGTTAGCGCATTCGACATTTGGCCTGTGAGGCATTTGCTTTTGTTCTTGCTTTTGCTTTCAACGGTTGCGAAAAGGCCCCGGAAGAGCATGAGAGTTGAAGCCACACGAAGTAGGGGTGCAAATACCATGTCATCTTTATCCCGAACTGTCGGCGCAGGACGTCGCACGGCAGTTTGGGCCTGCACCTGGAGAAGTAATCGCATTCGATAGATTTTGGAAAATAAAACGATTATTCTTAGATGAGGAGGACGACGAACCGGTGCGCTAATGCAAGCAGCCGAATCTTTTTCAAGTGAGAGGCAATACAGCGCGGATTTTCCCTCTATATGACCGCCGGCTGAATGCCGATCATGGCTGTTGCTGCAAAGTCGATTGCTGTCTCCTTACCATGCGGTCCGATGCGATATTTCTCATTCGAGTTCTGAATCGCCAAAAACCTAACCAAATAGGGAGGTCCCCCGGCTCTGCCGGGGTGGCAGTCGAAGTTTGACAGTTACGGGAGTATGCCCTTGCATTTCTGTTTGCGTAGCCCGATCTGCTTGCACCGGGTCGTTTTTGCTGTTGCGGTTGCTTTTGCTTTCAACGGTTGCGAAAAGGCCCCTTTGAGGGGCCAGCAACCGTAAGGCCTCCGGCTCTGCCGGAGGATACTTACCGCTGAAACGCGGCTTGAAGCTGGGGGTTGGGCTGCCCTCTTTGCGCTCACTTTCTGCGGACGCTGCGCCAAGTAACCGATAAACATTGTAGGAAGCTTTGCCGCGAGAGCCGACGTCATTTTGAAGGTCCGCAGCTAGTTTTATGTGTTGAAACATCGGTGAGGCGCAAACGACCTCACGAAGCGAGCCCGCGCGCGCTCGGCCCTTTTTGAAATTCAACAGAGAGGCGTCAGGGCTACAAAGGCGGATTTCAATCCGTTGTCGGGCGATCCAAGGTGGGAAGGACCTTCCCTCCAACTCTGCTGTCATTGCACGATGGGCGAGGGTTCTGCCTTGAGAGCCTTATCTATTTAGCAACTGTCTGCTAGGGCTCGTATCGGGAGATTCGCTTCGTGTTGGCGCGAGGCGCACTCCGAGCATCTCAATTCACCTCGCTGACACGAGCGAGACAGGCACTCTGTTCGAGGCGGGAGTTGAATGCCTGCGCCTTTGCCATTTGGATACAGATTGCCGCGCTTGCCGTTTTATCAGGTAATACGCTCCCCTCTCTTCGCTTTTTCTCTCGTGTTTCACTGTTTCGGTTACCTAGACTTCGTTGCGATTTGCATCCGAGCTGTGCGGCTGTGTGGAACCAGCTGTCTGAGGAGTCGCATGTTCGTACGTCACGAAACATGACCATGAGGAAGAGTGGCCAGGAGGCGCGTATATGAACTGTTTTTGGAAAAGAGTGTTTCTAGTAACAGTCGCGATCATTACCCTATCGCTCTGTTCACCCGCTCAATCAACCGGCGCACTTGGTCGGCACCGTTCATGACACAACTGGTGCTGTCATCCAAGGCGCAAATGTCGCGGCTACCGACGTTCTAACGGGAATATCGAGCCAAACGAAAACGAACGGGACTGGGGATTATGCATTTCCAAGTCTGGCCACGGGAACATACAAACTATCAGTCACCGCGAGCGGCCTTAAACCACTGCTCGTCGAACAGATTGAGATTCACGTCGCCAGCACGGTTCGTCAGGATGCAACGTTATCGCCGGCAGCCGTCTCAACCAGCGTTGAGGTGGTCAGCTCCACGCCGCTGCTGGATACGGAGACTGCGGAAATTGGACAACTGGTGGAGGCGAGCCAAATCACCGAGTTGCCCTTGAACGGACGCGATATTTACAACCTGCTGACGCTGACCGCCGGCACTGAATCCAGCCCAAACCCTAACAACAGTGTCGGGTTACAACGGTTATGTATCCCCCAGCCGCCCGACAATCGCTGGTGAGCGAGCCGGGTACACGGTCTTCCGCATGGATAGCCTCAACATAAATACGCAAGGACTTCCCCAGGCTGCCATATCCCCCAATGTGGATGCCGTGCAGGAGTTCCGTTCGGTTACGCAGTTAGGGTCTGCCGCTGATTCCGGGCCCGGTTCCGTTTATGTCGATCTCAAGTCCGGCACAAACAGTTTCCATGGCGCGGCTTACGATTTCCTGCGCAACAACGTCCTCGATGCAGAGCCATATTTCCGCAGGTGATCAAAAATGCCCCCGGCTACGCTTACGAGGGTGAGCAACTCCGCTAC
Source organism: uncultured Acidobacteriaceae bacterium (assembly GCA_963835895.1). GTDB lineage: Bacteria > Acidobacteriota > Terriglobia > Terriglobales > Acidobacteriaceae > Telmatobacter. The sequence goes on from CAWIHC010000005.1 coordinate 210,586, forward strand.
AACCAGTTTGGCGCCACGGTGGGCGGGCCAATTTGGAAAAATCGCACCTTCTTCCTCGGGAGCACCCAAATTCTTCGCACTACAGATAAAACCCAGTCTCGTCAGCTTTTTCCGACGCTGCCATGATGAGCGGCGACTTTTCGGGTCTGGATCCTTATACCGGCAGCAACTTCGGGCCAGTGTACGTGCCGGGCAGCTTTGGTACGCAGACCTTCCCTAATAATCAGGTCCCAATTGCTTCCACGATGGCGCAATGCGCTTGTTCCGATCGCTTTCCGGGCTGCCAATTGCATGGCTTGCTTGTCTCTCGGTTTTGACTTTGTGGGAACACAGCCAAGCTTCAATAACGATACGCAGACAATTGCGAAGATTGAACATCACTTAAGCGACAAGGACCAGATCTCTGGTTTTTACGTTAGAGATTATGGAACCAATACGAGTTCTCCCTTTCCAATTCAATATTGGGCCCAAGACATCTTAACGGACGGAAATGTTGTGGGCCTGCGTGAAACACACACATTGACCCCCAATTTGCTCAACACCTTTAACCTGGGTTATGTGCGCTTCCATCAGGAGCAGTATCCCGAATCCAACGCAAACGGGAAATTCCAATATTTCACAAATATGCCATACAACTTGCCGCAGTTGGCCCCTGGCCCAGTACTCTCGCCAGGTCCCGCGTATACAATTGCGCCATTCGTCATTTTCAATGATACGGAATGGAGCTACGACTACAATGACAATTTGAATTGGTCGCACGGGCACCACAACATCGCAGCGGGATTTGAAGCGGTTCGGGATGACAGTCTCTATGCTGAGAATTGGAACGCATTATTCATCTATTCTGACGGCTTAGCGGGATTAGGGTTCACTGGCTACGCATTTTCTGATTTTCTATCGGGATATCCATTTGTGGGGTTGACCGATCAAGGAACGGGTGCTACGCCGGGAGTGAAGCGCACCATCTATGAAACCTACGTCCAGGATGACTGGAAGATTGCGCCTCGCTTGACCGTCGATCTCGGGCTTCGCTATGAGCTTCCTGAAAGATGGCGTGACGTCAGCTCTCCCAAATACAACCGCTTGGGGACACTGGATACCAGCGCGGCCAGCTTGGCGGATGGTGGCCAATTTCTGATTGCCGGCAGCTCGAATGTCTATATTCCCGCACAAGGCGTTGTTCCTGGGAAAGGCTCTGTCGTCCCCGATGGGCTGCAAAAGGCCCAGGCCACAAACTTCCAGCCGAGAGCAGGTCTTGCGTTTCGCCCGTTCGCTGATAACAAAACCGTAATTCGAGCCGGAGGAGGCATTTATTACGCGCTCGCTGACGAGCAGTCCGTCGTCTTTGAAATAGAGACACCGCCATGGCAATACGGATATGAATATGTAAATTATCAAGAGCTTTTTGGTGGACAGTTTTTAAAGGATGTCAACTTTTTCCCGCTGGGAAGTGTAACAGGTGCAGGAACCGGGTCGAAGGGAAATAACCCGAGCAATGTAGATGGCCGTTCTTACCAGTGGTCGCTGAGTGTGGAGAGGCAGTTGAGCAGGAACTTCATGGCCACTGCGGAATATGTTGGAAACGAGGACGCGCATCTACCAACCGTGGTCTATGTCAACCAGCCGGCGCTGCCCAATGCGTCTCAGCTTGCGGCTTTGGAGGCCAATCCTGCAATGATGCAACAGCGGCGCAGGCGAGAGCGCCATTTGCCAATATCACCCCTGGCTATGAGTACCTGGACAGCGTGGGGACTTCGTCTTATAACGCGCTCTATGTGACCGCGTCTGGGCAGTTGACAAAGGGCCTCACGCTTTCAGCTAGCTATATATGGTCCAAGGTATTGGATGAGGCGTCCTCGGAAGATGCCCTCACCGACTATACAGCCGAATCTTGGATTTGACAGGAGTCTTGCAATTTTTGATCACCCGCAACGTTTTGTGGCCAGTTGGGTCTACAACCTTCCCTTTGGTGACACGGTGTTGCACACCGATAACAAGATATTGAAGTCAAATCATCTCCGGATGGGAGACTACCGGTATTGCTACCTTTGAGGCGGGTTTTCCCTACTCCGTAACAACGGGTATTGATACGGCATTTCTTGATGCCGGCACCATGTACGCGAATCAGACAGGTCCGCTTGTGCACAGCAATATCCGTGCGACCGGAGGTACTACCTCACCCCACAAAACTTTGTGTTGCCGCCGTGGGGGCAGCTCAGTTCCGGGCGCCGAGATCAGTTCATCGGACCCGGAGTGAACAACTTTGATCTTGGGTTTATGAAGAACTTCAAGATCCTGGAGGGCCTGAATCTCCAGCTTCGTGGAGAGATGTTCAACGCCTTCAACCACGGCCAATTCCAGCTGGGGTCGCAATCGCTCGCGGAATCGGATAGCGCTCCAACAGGCGGCCCGACAACGCCAACAGTTACGTATACGCCGGCTTCGCAATTCGGCCGGGTCACTGCGAATCCCCGGGAAGCGGGGCCTTATCGCGTTGCTCAGGTGGCCGCCAAATTGATTTTTTAACAGGAGTTCGTGCATGGCCAGAGGGGTGACTTGACGATGCCTCGGGATTCGTCTTTTGACGGCGAGTCATCATCGGGCTTTCCCTCGATGGCGATCGAACATGGGGAAGTGACCTTGCTCTTGAATTGCGCGCTCTGCTGGCGCAGTGGCTCTTCGGATTTCCCGGCCAAGAAAAGGGAATAATGTGCCACTTAAAGATAACAAGAAGAAAATTTCTCGCGGCAAGTGCGATGAGTGTGGGGGCTGCGGCCGTTACTTCGGGATCGGTCGAAGGGCAATCCGCGCCTGGTCAGGACTCCAATCACAAGCAGGCTCTGCATGGCTCGCATCTCGCCTGTAATGAGGCTGAACAGCCGGTTCCCGTAAAAATACACGTGTCGGCGGCAGAGCCGGTTCATGTCATGCGTGGCGGCATCGGTGCATCCTTTCACACAATCAGCACCACGTTGCCGGGCGCCAAGCCCAATGGAAGCTCCTGGTCCGGCAGTGCATGGGGCGGTAACCCGGAAGCCGGAGACGACGAGCACTGGAATGAGCTGTTCAGGCACGCTGAGTGGCTGGGAATGAATTGGTGCCGCGTCGAACTTGAACAACACATGTATGAGCCGGAACGACGGAGTCTTTGACTGGGACAATTCCGAGATGCAAGTGTTGTATCGCATCCTGGACTGGGCGGAGCGCCGCGGCGTCGACGTCTTCTTGCAGCAAATGTGGGGAAACGTCGCATGGAACGCCTATCCCGGCAATGCGGAGGACCCGGTCAGGCGGCTGCGCAGCGCCCCGTACTCAATACCGGAATGGGCTTATGGCATCGGAGAGCTCGTCGATCACCTGATACGGGTAAAGGGGTACACCTGCATCCGCTGGGTATCGGTTGCCAACGAGCCTGGTCATGACAATTTCTCCTGGTGGCAGGACTCCGATATGAAGTCGGTCCCATTCAGTCCGAGCCTGAAAGCTGTGCGGGAGGAGTTTGACCGCCGCGGGCTAGTCGTGCCAATTTCCGGGTCCCGATCGGACCGACCTGCCGGAACTCACAGCCGGCGGACGTGGATTTCGACCCTACATCGGAGCCTATGATCTGCACTCATACAACGCAGTGTTTGACTCGATGCCCGGAGAGTATAACTTAACCGAGGCAGAGAGGCGCATGAGCCAATGGGCGGAATGGGCACACGCGAGGAACAAACCTTTCTTCATTTCCGAGTTTGGCACCATGGCCTATGGAAGGGGGCACACTGACGCGGGCCCGGCCTGCTATCAATCGGGGTTAAAAAACGCATCCCTGGTTGTGCGCGGCATCAACGCCGGTGTGGATGGCTTTAATCGCTGGAGTTTTACCAACCGCGGTGACCTGGACGGACAATGGCAATTGGTGCGCACCTGGGACGCCGGCCGCGATAAACTGCTGGATACCTTCGCGCCTCAGCCTAATGCGTACTATCAGTTTGCAATGCTTTCGCGCTATCTGCCTAAGTATGCCGAGGTCCTGGCATCTCGTGTCGATGCGCCGTATCTTGAAGAGGATCGGAAATTGGTAGCTGCCGCACTGCGTACCCCCAAAGGAAACCTTACGCTGATATTGAGTAAACGAGAACCATTGCGCAGCCGACGTGAATATGGAGTTAAATGGCTTGCCTGCCACAGTGCGCTTGCATCGCTATGCGATAACCAAAGACGATGAAGACAAGTGCGACGTAGCCCTTAGTCCGCAAAGCAGCATTGATGTTAGCGCTGTGCTCTCAGACCGCATTCAGCCCATGAGTATCGTCGTCTATTCAACCTACTCGCTAGATCTGATGATCCAGGTCATGATCGTCGAATAGACATCTGACGTGTCCAGGATCGTCGATAAACAGTGGATTGCACCGGGAATCGATTGAAAGACTGTCTCCACGTCGATGCGGAAAGAGACGAAAAGGTGGAATTTCTTCGAGCGATTTGTGAATGCATGGTATTCGCCAACGGCTAAGACCACGGAATAATGCTGCGGACTTGGCCGCTTTGTACCTTTCACCCCTGTCTGTTTCAGGCGCCCACCCATCGGGGCTCAGGTTGTTCTCGCATCGCCAAATTCTGGAGGAGCGCACATGATGCGACCGTTCCAGCAATGCCTTGTCGTGATAATTGGCACCTTGATACTGGGGTCAGGGTGCCTATGCCCGAAGGAACAATATGATGTCAAAGTCGAGACCAATGTGGCGATGAAAACCCGCGATGGGATCACTCTGCGAGCAGACATCTATCGTCCTGAAACCCCAGGGAAAATTCCCAGTCATTCTGCAGCGAACCCCATACGACAAGCGCAATGACGTGGCAACCGGGCTGAGTTTTGCTTCGCACGGTTTCGTCTTTGTCGATCAGGATGTTCGAGGCCGGAACGCATCGGAAGGCGATTGGTATCCCTTTAAATATGAATCGCAAGACGGTTATGATGCGGTGGAATGGGTAGCTGGATTGCCCTATTCCGACGGCAAAGTGGGCTTGTATGGCGGATCCTATGTAGGCGCAACCCAGATGCTTACGGCAATCGCTTCACCACCACACCTGGTCGGGATCATGCCGTTCGTAACGGCATCGGACTACCACGAAGATTGGGCATATCAAGGCGGAGCATTTGAACAGCTTCTCGCGCAAGCGTGGAGCAGTGCCCTCGCTCTGGATGGGCTAACGCGACGAACTGCTCCAACCGCCATGCCGACACATTGGGATTTGAAGCAACCACCCGTTGATTATCCCTTGCTGGATCCAGGCGATACCACTGCCGGTCTCGCCAATTACTATTTCGACTGGATTGACCACCCTACCTATGATGATTATTGGAAGCAGTGGTCGATTCAAAGAAATTTCGACAAGATACTAGTGCCGGCACTTGTGATTGGCGGCTGGTATGACTTGTTTCAGGACGGCTCACTCCGAACATATATGGGAATCCGAAGCAATGGGGGGAGCGAGGAGGCGCGGAAGGGGACACGCTTAATAATGATCGTTGGCGGCCATGCCGGGTTCACTCCGAAAATCGGCGATGTCGATTTTGGTAAGCAGTCGGTTCCAGATATAACGGGACTTGCAATCCAATGGTACGACTACCTGCTCAAGGGAATTGACGACGGGAGTTCCAAACAAGCGCCCGTACGACTTGTTCGTTATGGGGAAGAACGAGTGGCGCTGACGAGGACGATTGGCCGTTAAAGCGTGCGACAAAGCACTTCCTACTACTTGCATTCCAACGGGAAAGCGAACACCCTCAGCGGTGACGGAACCTTGAGCACAATTCCTCCAAAAACTGAAACTGCTGATCAGTATGTCTATGATCCCGAATGATCCCGTACCTACGCACGGCGGGCCGGTTTTGGGTGACACCGCCCATTACCCTCCTGGTCCTCTTGACCAGCGGGCCGTGGAGACGAGGCCGGATGTGCTCGTTTATACTACGCCTGCCTTCAATCAGGATACCGAGGTGACAGGGCCTGTGACCCTGGAACTTTATGTGAGTTCTTCTGCTGTCGACACGGATTTTGTCGGAAAGCTGATAGATGTGTCGCCGAACGGATTTGCAGAGAACCTCACGGATGGGATATTGCGGGCACGTTATCGGGTCTCGGAGGAAAAGCCTGAGCTGATGAATCCCGGCGAGGTGTACAAGTTGACCATCGATCTTTGGTCCACCTCGAATGTATTTCTGGCGGGGCACAAACTTCGCCTGGAAATTGAAAGCAGCAATTTTCCCCGCTTCGACCGGAATCTCAATAACGGACTAAGCCCGGAAACCTCAACAGACCCAATCAAGGCCACCAATGTGATCTATCACGACAGCGCACATGCCTCGGCCCTGATATTGCCAATTGTGCCATGAGGAATGTTCTCGGCATAGTGCTCGAATGACGTGCAGCAAACTCGCAATCAGTTTCGCTCACTTCGATCCATGAGTAATGAGATGGATGATATGCATCTAACGCGCAGGAAGTTCTTGGAGAAATCCGCGCTAACTGCTGGAACGGCCGCTGTTTTCGGAAGCAGTATTTCTAATTGTGGACTAACGCCAGGGGCAAACACTGCCAGGATGGCATGCCCAACGAACGCCGATGTGCTTCCGGATAGAGGAAAACCCATTAAGCAATTCTGGTGCGACCTCAATTGGTCCCACCCACTAGATGATCACACCGCAATGGTCCCGGCCTTGCCGCAAGACTGGGCCAATGTTGATCCCGCCGAGTATTTTGCCTGGCACCGCGACTTCGGCGTGAACATTATGTCCCTCCAGGCGTATGTATTGGATGGGTATGCCTTCTATCCGACGAAACTGGGTCCTACGGCCCCGGGCGCTGGAGCGGAGCTGTTTCCTCGACTTTTCAGGATCGCCGAAAAGGCCGGGATGCCATTCTGCGGATACTTCTCGATCGCGCAGGACCTGGTCATGAGTAACTTGCGCTTTGATTGGCTGGTCCCTACGAGTCGCAATTACAGTTGGCCGGGGATGATGGCGCCCGAAAGTCCATGGGCCGATCTACTCTGCGCGAGGATTACAGAGTTTCTCAAGTTATACCCCGTGGAATGGATCAATTTTGATTGCTTCAACTATGGAAAATTCGACTGCAATGACTTTCCAGTTCAGCCCTCTCCACATGTCAAGGGGCCATTCAAGGAAATCGTTGGTCGAGACATGCCTGAAGAGGCGTCCGATATCACGCCCGAAGAGAGCTTAAAGTACAAGCGTGAGATCATGGCGCGGCTCTTTTACCGCATTAAGGGGGTGATTGATAAAGACAAGCCCCGCAACGAAGACCAACTTTAATGTCCCGTTTTTCAGGGCGGGGGAACCGATGTGGGTGAATCATCCAATGGTAAACGAGTGCGATCAGCTTATTGCGGAATCGAGCGACGACACCATTGTGAATTGGCTTCTGGCTATCCGAAAGCCGCATCAAAGGGTGATGACCACTGTCATTGGGCGGCCCACGGAGAAGGGGCTTTGTGACCCGAACAGCTGGCAGAAATGGTACACGCGTGGGTGTGACTTTAGCGGCTATGCCCACGGAATCCCACCGGACTTCCGACCGTGGGCAGGCGTCAAAGGTCAGGTTGAGATCGTGCGTAATGCATTTCATCATATGCCATGATTCAAACCGAAAGCGAACTTGTGTTTCTGTGCCGGGTGGCTTTGCCTGGACCGAAATGCTCAACTCTGAGGATGCAGAGCCTCGGGTGGCGCGGCGAAATCAGATTCAACCTCTGGCGTCCAAACTTACCGCCAAAACGTCTCAGGCCACCTGAATTGTGTGCGAGGGGATGAACCAATGAAAGTATTTAGAGATACAGTCATTGCTGTATTTGCAGTCCTGGCTTTCTGCGGCGTGGCGCAAGCCGCATCCTGGCAGCCGGAAGATTCCGCGGCAATGCCAGGGAAATCGAATGGCCCAAGCTCCATCAACCTGCGCGAGGCTCCCTACTCGGCGGCGGGTAACGGGAAAACGGACGATACCGAAGCCTTCCAGAAGGCGCTCGACGAAGTGGGCACGGAGGGTGGTGGAATCGTATTCGTGCCAGCCGGCAGATACATGATTAAGTCACACCTCTCGGTTTCCGCCGGCACATCTCTTGTCGGTGTTAGCCGGGCGCCACTCACCTATGCGCCCGAGTCGCCAGGCTCGACTTTGCTTGCCACTGAAGGAGCGGGAAATACCGAGGAAACCGCTTTTATTACACTTCACGGCCCAAACTCGACGATCGAAGGCATCACGATCTTTTTTCCCAATCAGACCGTCACAGAAGAGGCGACACCTTACCCCTGGACGGTGCGAGGGTCTGGTGACAACGTTTCGATCATCAATGTTTTGCTGGTCAATCCCTACCAGGGAGTTGATTTTGCCACCAGCCAGTCACCGCGGCACTACATTCGAGGGCTCTATGGCCAGCCGCTTTTCAAGGGAATCTGGGTGGATCAGTGCTACGATATCGGCCGAATTCAGGATGTTCACTTTTGGCCGTTTTGGACGCAAGACAAGCGCATAATCGATTTCACAACGACGAAAGGTGCGATGATTATCTTCCAGCGAACAGATTGGGAGGTCGTCGAAGACGTCTTCTCCTGGGGATATCACGTCGGCACCGAGTTTTCAGCCTCCAAGCATGGGAGCATGAATGGACAAATGACAGATATCAATCTGGACAACGTCGATATTGGATTGAATGTGAGCGCAACTCAGCCTTTCGCAGTGCACATATCGAACCTGAACATTGCCAATGCTGGAGCGGGCACAGATCATATCGCGATCTGGGGCCGCAAGAGCGATAAGGAAGCCGAACTCGATGTCCGCGGCGCCAGCTTTTGGGGTTTTGTAAAAAGGTCTGTGCGCTGGGAAAACCCCGGCGCCGTCGCGCTTTCTGATAACCGCTTGATTCCCTGGAACCTCGATCGGCCGATGATCGAAATTAACGCAGGGAGTGCAATCGTCCACGACAACATCTTTCAACCCTATCGCCAGGAGCACATTGAGGATTACTGGCATTACGATCCGGTTCCCGCTAAGCAAGGCGCAGTGGCGGTTCGGATTGGAGCCGACGCGAAGAGTGTGATGATCTACGGCAATCAACTGAACGGCAACGACATTGAGAACAACGCCAGTGAGCGTGTTCTCTTGAATGACAATCAGCAGTGAGCTCGAGGCGGTGGCCATCCCATTGCCTGAAAGTAAGAAGGGCTAGCGTCTGCCGGTTCGATTCGCAACTGGCCTGGCAGAGATGGCCGTTTTATCCTTCAAAACGTCTTGGAGGCCGCCGAAATTTCGTCGGTTTTCGACCCCGGGTTTCCTACAATTCTCGTTGTTTACGTGGCGGCGTGTTCTAGGGAAGGAAAAGCCCCCACTCGACCTAACAGTTCCGAAACGGCCCGCCGTGGGCGCACGGGTTAAACGAATGAGCAATAGCTTGTCCTCTGTTAGATCTGTTGCGATGGAAAGGGAAGCAGATGAAGCGATCTAGTATTAACAGGTACATTGCTGAAGCCAGCGCGTTCTTCTCTGAGCACCGGTTTAGTTTGCCGCCGTATGCCGATTGGACACCCGAAGAATGGAAACAACACGGAAGCGAGGCCGATGAGATTCGCACGTGCCGGTTGGGATGGGATGTTACCGATTTTAATTCGGGAGATTTTGATTCCTTAGGACTCACGCTGTTTACGCTTCGCAATGGATCGTTATCCGGCAATAGACCCTCTAAGATCTACGCTGAAAAAATCATGTTCGTCCGGCAGAATCAGGTTACTCCTTTTCACTATCATGCCCGAAAGACTGAGGACATCATTAACAGGGGCGGCAAGGAGACAGGCCGCCTGGCGGTGCAACTCTACAATTCGACTGAGGACGGAGGATTTGCAGATAGCCCAGTTATCGTGAGCTGCGATGGAATCCGGCGCCAAGTCGAACCTGGGCACACCATAATCCTGGGTCCAGGCGAATCTATCACGCTAACTCCATATCTTTATCACGCATTTTATGCAGTTGATGGCCATGCTCTTATTGGCGAAGTTTCCTCCGTCAACAATGATGATACTGATAATCATTTCAAAGAACCGCTCCCAAGATATCCGCAGATCGTGGAAGATGAGGCGCCATTGCGAGTGCTTTGCACTGAGTATCAGATGACCTAAACATGCGCCACGCAGCGGGGAGGCAAGAGAAGTGGCAGTAGCCGTCGCATCTGTTAAAACGCCAAAGGGCACCATCGGCACGCTCAGCCCCCGTGAGATTGAGCAGCAGCTGGGGCCCTTCATCGATCCGTCGCGCATTCTTACGCGAGCTATCGATAGGATTGCTTTTGCCTCCGACGCCAGTTTGTGCCGGCTGATCCCACAGGTCGTAGTTCAGCCCGTCAGCGCAGACGAGGTGCGGAAGCTCTTTACTTTCAACATCGCCAGAATCAGGTTTGGTCGTAGGCACTCGTTCAGGCGAGGTGTAGTATGTGGTGCTTAGATCCGACTAGGGAGATTTCCATGAAGGCCTTGCTGCGAGTAGCAGCGGGAGACTCTGAAACCGCCATTACAGCAATGAACAGAAACCGTTAGGGGATCCCATGAATACTGAACTTCACGCGAACGTACGAGACTTTCTTGCCAAACCACTCCCGAACCACATTGACGGCAAGGTGTGCATGACCGCAACTGAACAAGTAGTGAATCCATCGGACGGGTCGGTTCTCGCCGAAGTCGCAATGGGTGGCGCGGAGGAAGTCCACCTTGCGGTGACAGCGGGAGAAAAGGCGTTTTCTGCCTGGTCGGCCTTGCAACCCGGGGACCGCGCTCGGCTGCTGCATCGTTTTGCTGATGCACTTGAGAAGCACTCCGCCGAACTGGCGCAACTTGAGTCGCTCAACGTCGGCAAACCGATCACTGCCGCCGAGGGGTTTGACATTCCTTTTGGAATTGACTGTATTCGTTATTTCGCTGACCTCTCGACACGAGCGCAGTACAGTGTACCGCTTGATCTCAAGGGCTTCGATGCTCGTACCTGGCGGGTTCCTTACGGCGTGTGCGGCTTCATTTTCCCGTGGAACTTCCCCTTCACACTACTTTGCTGGGGCATTGCTCCGGCGCTTGCCGCAGGCAATACGGTAGTTGTGAAACCTTCCGAGGTGACTCCACTTACCACATTGTATGCGGCGCAGATTGCCAACGAAGCTGGCCTGCCGCCCGACGTGCTCAACGTTGTTGCCGGGAAGGGAAGCGAGGCCGGTTTCGCACTCTCGTCCAATTCGCGCCTCAAGCGCATTTCATTCACCGGATCGCCGGAAGTAGGAAGAACAGTCGCAGAACGGAGCGGGCGCAATCTTGTCCCGTGCAAACTCGAACTCGGCGGCAAAGGCGCAGCAGTTGTCTTTGACGACGTTGATGTGGATGCCACTGCGGCCAAGCTTGCCGCAGCCATTACCTTGAATACCGGGCAGGTTTGTTGTACGGCAACGCGGTGGCTGATTCACGAAAATGTCTATGACCGTTTTGTCGACAAGGTGACAGGAGCGCTGAAACAAACGAAGATTGGCCCCGGGCTGAATCGCGACACGCAGATGGGACCCCTCGTCAGTCAGACTCAACGTGGACGCGTGCTTGGGTATCTTGAGCGCGGCAAGCAGAGTGGTGCGCGGGCAATTCTCGACGGTGGCGCGATGGCTCCACTGGGGGAGGGAAACGGATTCTATGTCGCCGCGGCGCTTCTGGAAGGACCGGATAGCAACGTCTGTTGCCGTGAAGAGATATTCGGACCATGTGCGTATCTTTTGCGCTTCAAAGATGAAGAACTCTGCAATTGAAAAGGTAAATGAACTTGCATACGGCCTCGCGAATAGCGTTTGGAGTTCCGATCTCAAGCGTGCAAACCGTGTGGCCGAGCGCCTGGTCGCCGGCAACAATTGGATTAATGCGCACAACCTCTTCGCCTACGGCTTGCCCTACGGCGGAGTCAATTTAAGCGGTATGGGGGGCGGCGTGAATAGTCCGGAGACGTTTTACGATTATCTGCGGGCGCAAACCATTGCTCGCCCATTGGTCTAACTGCGGTGCCGATGCTGGCATCGCGAGCGGGACACGGCCCATCTGAATGCCAGTTGTGACGGGACCGACTTGGTACATTGTCAGTCGAATTCGGTCACGTGGGTTGCGCCGAAATGATTTGGACCTGCTGGCGTACCCTGGCTAACCGCCTGAACCAGATACGCTCACAATGACGCCTGCAAGTTGTTGACGCAGGCGAAGATTTAAGAAGGGACGATTTTAGCGTAGATAACGGAAGGGGTCAGAGATGAATCTTGGCTGTAAGAATAACTTGTTGGTAGGTATGCTGTGGGCTGCTTTAGCCGCTACGGTACTCCATGCAGCTTCCGCATCTGACTACGCCAAAAGCACGATTTTTCGAATTGGAGAGTTCGATCATTCGTCTGCCGAGTTTGCCCCTGGAGCCCCTACACGCAACGTGGATTTCATCGTCTCTCAAAGCGACCCTGCAGAAGATTGGTTTGCCGTCCAGCCGGCCGTGCTGAGTTCGGCCAGCAAGTCCAGCAGACCGCAATCCCCTCTGCGCCTCGAGCGATCACGTTCTCGCTGCAAGGTCCGCCAGCAAGCAATTATGAGCTTCATATCGCCCTGCTGGTGGAAAGCGCAAGCGTGCCGGCCTTAAAGGTCGTTATCAATGATAAGGCCGGGATGTTCTATCTGCATCCCCGGCTGGACTATAGCAATGGCGACCAGTGGGATTCCTTTGACCCTGCGTATTCTTCAGCGGACATTGATTTTGTATTTCCTGGAAGTTACCTTCGAGCAGGTGTCAATACCATTACTTTGGAGGTTATCGAACAGGCGGCGGAAGCCGTTCCAGAAGCTGGATTGAATTACGACGCCATTGAACTCGACAGCGTCCCACAAAGAGGCAACGTCCCAGGCTGCCTCTGTGCAGCTTGTGCCCACCATCTTCTTTCAGCAGCAAAACGGCGAACTGCTGGAAAGCGTAGACGCATTTATTCGCCATTCCCGGACGACTTGAGGCAGGAGGCAAAGCAGAGCTGACTGTCGCGCAACGGAACTATCGTGTGGAACTGCATGGCGGATACGACTTTGGCGATGAGAAGGTCGAGTTCCTGGTTCACGAGTTCGATCCGCTGACCGAGGCTACACTCACGGTAGATATCAACGGACGGAAGCAACATTACAAGCAAACGATCAGTCCTGCTAAGAAATGGACGGTTTTTATCGTTCCCCATATCCATGTTGACGTTGGATATTCCGATTTCCAGGCTAAGGTCGCCGCCATCCAAAGCCGTACGATTGGCGAAGCGATGGACATGACTCAGGAACATCCGGAGTTCCGCTTCAGCCTGGATGGGGAATGGGATCTTCAGCAGTATCTTGATACGCGCACCACCGCCCAGCAACAGCGTGCTATTGAGGCCATAAAGAGAGAGCAGCTTTTTGTCCCTGCTCAATACGCAAATTTGCTTACAGGCATTGCAAGCGCTGAGACTCTGATCCGCTCGCTGTATCCCAGCGCCAACTTCAGCAGGAAATACGGCACACCTCTGGACTACGCCAATATCACGGATGTTCCCTCATTCTCCTGGTCCTATGCTTCCATTCTTGCGGCAGCGGGCATACCGTATCTCGCCAGTGGGAGCGATAACTATCGCGGTCCCGTGTTACTGCAGGGGCGTCTCAACGAAAACTCGCCGACGTGGTGGGTAGGGCCAGACGGGAAGAAGGTGCTGCTATGGTATTCACGCCACTATATGCATATGCAGATGCTATTCGGGCTGCCTCCAGTACTATCGGCAGGACGCGATACTTTGCCGCTGTTTCTTCAGATGTATGAAAGCGCGGGCTACCATGCAAACTCCACGATCCTCTATGGCACACAAGTGGAGAATACTGATCTGTTCCCCCAGCAGGCGGAGCTGGTGGGGAAATGGAACAGTATGTATGCATACCCGCGCCTTAGGTATTCCGGCTTTCACGAGGCGCTTGAGGATATCGAAAGACAGTTTGGCGACACCATTCCCACCATCCGTGGAGACGGCGGGCCGTATTGGGAGGATGGGGCAGCCTCCGATGCGTATTACCTGGCCATGGAGCGGTGGAATGAAGCGCGGGGGCAAACGGCGGAAAAGCTGGACACATTGGCATCGCTGGTGAATCCTCTTCTTAAGACGGATACCGACGAGTTGGGCCGCATGTGGACCGGCATGGTACTGATGGATGAGCACACGTTCGACTCGTGGAACAGCGTGTCCGATCCGACAAGCAAAGAGGCTGTCGATCAGCTTGCATTTAAAGAGCAGTTTGCGGTCAACGCCGCAGCACAGGTTGACTTTGTCGCCAGACGCAGCATGGCAAACCTGGCAGACGCGATTCCTCGCAGCCCCAGGGAGCATGATTGTTTTCAATAGTCTGAACTGGGAGCGAAGCGGCCCGGTTTCCGTTGACCTCAATAAATCGGATGAAATCGTGGACTTGACCACCAATCAAAGAGTGCCCTACGAAATCCTCTCCAGCGGGAACGACTTCAATCGCGTTCGATTTTTGACCCAGAATGTCCCCCCGGTCGGCTACAAGGTATATTTCATGCGGCCAGGCAAAGCGATCGTACCCGCCTCGGCGATGGAACAGAGTCACATCACTCGAAAACCGGTACTATCGGGTACAGCTCGATTCGGAAACCGGCGCAGTCCGCAGCATCTACGACAAGCAACTGCAGCGTGAACTCGTAAGTCAGGATAGCCCATATCGTTTTGGAGAGTATCTCTACGTTACTGGCGGCGACAAGGCTCCAAACACCATACTCGTCTATAGTCATGTGTTGTCGAAGCCGACACTGGAAGTCCACCCCGCACATGGCGGCCATATTGTGTCGATAGACCGCACCCCCTATGGAGTGGTTGCACGCATGGAATGCGAGGATCTGAACACTCCTCGGATCAAAGCGGAGATTCGGTTGTTCAACGACGAGAAGAAGATTGACTTTATTGAAGAGGTCGAAAAGAAAAAGGTTGATAGCAAGGAGGCCGTTTACTTTGCCTTCCCCTTTGCTTTCAGCCGGCCTCAGTTTCAGTACGAGATTCAGAACGGAGTTGTCGATCCCGTCGCAGACATGTACCCAGGGGCAGGGCACGAGTGGTTTTCTGTGCAGCACTGGATCTCTGTGCAGCAGGACGGGGTGTCGGGCAGTGTATTTCCGCTCGACGCGCCGTTGGTTACGTTAGGCGATATTAATCGCGGCGAGTGGCCGGAGCAGTTCGGGAAGAGATCTGGAACCATCTTTTCCTATGTGATGAATAACTACTGGAATACTAACTATCGAGCCGGCCAGGGAGGACAGTTCAGCTTTCACTACGTCGTTACAAGCGCAGCTTCGACAAGCGCGGCCGATCTGAGCCGCATGGGATGGGAAGAGATTACGCCCCTGGAGACGGACATCGTTACGAGCCAGGACAAGGCTGTAACTCGTCCGGTTCCAAATCAACAAAGTGAGGGAGAGCTGTCCTCTCCAATACCAATAGAGGACAACTCTTCGCAGAAGATGGGCAGAGAGCAGGGAAGCTTCCTGGAAATAACAGATCCAAACGTGCTGCTGGAGACATGGAAGCCCGCCGAAGACGGGAATGGGACAATCCTGCGACTTCTTGACTTCGGTGGAACGGAGCGGACCGTATCTGTCCGGATTCCATGGCTTCGTCTGGATCACGTTTGGCAAACCGATGCCGTGGAACGAGGCCAGGAGGCCGTATCGATGACGGAGGACGGTCAATTTCATTTCACCATCCATCCTCACGAGATTGTCACAATACGAGTTGTCGGGGTGCGCAAATAGAATGTGGCAACCATCAACTTGACACCTTCATTTGACGAGTGACTCGAGAATGCGCAGCGTTGCCAGCCGTTCAGCGCCTCGCGCCCTCTCATCGAATGAGGCTGGAAGCCAAATATCAGTCCTGCGATCCGTCCAGTCTTATGGTTGTCGGCCCCGAAGTAGAAACCGCCTGGACGGTGGTGCAACACCCCGTCGCACACACCGGTGAGGGCGGACAAGATTGTTTTTGCGCCAACAGGCATACAACTTTACAGGGAAGGAGATTCGCTCACATGATGACCAAGCAAGGGAAGTGGATTTCTAACGGAAGAAAGCCTCTTGTTTTCACAGCAATCCTCTTCATTTTGGTTGCTCTTTATCCCGCCATCGGCCTTTCGGAAGGCGCGGGGCTCCCTGGCGCGGCGCGGGAAGCGGAGTGAAACGGCGCAAGCCATTCCAAGCCCTGGGAACCCGTACTGGTGGGTTCAAATCGACTACCTGAAGCCGGGCGAGGGTCAGGCTGCGAGTACGCCCTGGACGGACGCGGATTTTGCCGCTTTTGCAATAGCGGGGATGAATGGCGTGGAGATCAACCTGGTGTGGGGCAGCATTGAGCCGCACCGGGGTGAATACGATTTTGCGTTGCTGGATAGCTACCTGGCTTCGGCCGCCAAGGCGCACATCGGGCTTTACCTGATTTTTTGGCAGAGCGTGTGGGCGGAGGCGCCACCCAAGGTAGTGGGCAAGGATCCGCCGCTATGGGTGACGGCGCGCGACCTGACCAGCGAAGGCATGACCACGAATGAGCCTTCCTGGTGGGATAAGGATTCCCGGCAGGCGTATTTCGATTACATTGGCCGGACGATCGAACACGTGAATGGCAAGCCCGGCTTCGGGGGCTTGTTTGCCAACTATGGATGGCTGGACGCGATGTGGGGGCCGCAAAATTACACAGGCGCAGGCTTAGCGCCGACCCATGGAATCGCGGGCTACGCTCCGGCGGACATCCAGGAGTTCTACCGATGGTTGCCTCGGACTTACAAGACTCTGGACGCCTTCAACCAACGGTGGCATACCTCCTTTGCGGACTGGAGCCAGGTTCCATCGGCCAAGCCGGGTGAACCGCTGTTCGCCGTCTATCAAGACTTTCGGCACCAGAGCGTCATCCAGACGTACGACGAGATTTCGCGCCTGGTTCGGGCCCGGACCAAGGCCCCCATGCTTTATTACTGGGGAGGCGACATAGCCGGGGCCGTGAGTGGGCCTGGCGTGATGGAGAACGACCCGGATATCTTCTTCAAGGCCGCCAAACGCTATAACGCCATCGTGGTGCTGGACGATGCGGACTACACGGGGCTCGCCGTTGTCTTTGGCAGCTTGGCCCGATCCTACCAGGTGCCGCTCTTTGAAGAGTGGACGCCGCAGTCAAGCGGACTGGCTGAGGAGACCGCTAGATGGTTGGGCCACCTGGCTTTTGGAGCGCCATTCGAGATCGGTGCGGACTTCTTCATCTATCCGCCGCCGCAAAACCAAGCTGGATATGTCGATGCCTGGTCGCAATACCAGGCTTGGCGCGACACGATAGCGCAAATCAAGGGGATAACCCCGGAGCAGCCGGTCGCGATCCTCATACCGATGAAGAAGATCGTGTCAGGCCCGGATTTGGATGCATTCTCGGGATTGAACGCCCAACTGGGCGACTTCTGGCGGATTCACCATGTGCTGCCCCACTTCATTACCGACGAGCAGGTGACGGACGGGAGCGTAG
Source organism: uncultured Acidobacteriaceae bacterium (assembly GCA_963835895.1). Lineage (GTDB taxonomy): Bacteria > Acidobacteriota > Terriglobia > Terriglobales > Acidobacteriaceae > Telmatobacter. Next base: position 228,205 of record CAWIHC010000005.1, read on the forward strand.
ACCTGGGGCAGTTCAAAGCCGTAGTGGACCTGGGCAACGAGCGCGCAGATATGCCGGAGCTAAATGCCTACGCCGAGGAACATCCGGTACTCAAGACTCTCAGCGAGGCGGTTCCTCTATTAAGACCGTATGTGACGCTGGATCCGGTTTACGATTTCCTGGAGGTGACGCCGGTCGTGGACGGGAGTTCGGTGTGGCTAACCGTGGCCAATTGCAGCGGTCGAGAAAGCTTACGCCGGGAACATAGATTTCGATCCCCAGGCCGTGGGCCTGGAATCGACGGATTTCGACGTGACGATCGTCAAAGGTGGAGAAAGCGTTTCCGCCAGCCGCACGCAGGATGGGAAGATTCAATGGCGGATCAGCCTGCCCCCAGCGGGGTTTGAGGTGGTTCGCCTCAGCCCCCGCAAGTCCGCAACAAAGTGAAACGGTAGCGCAGATTCAAACGTCAACGATCTGACCGGCTCTTTCCCCCAATGTTGCGTGACACGGCGTGATTCTGGTGTGCCTGTCGCCGATGCGCAGGGGCCGGTAAGCATCCCCGGGCAGTGGAGTACCAGACCGAAGGTCTGAACAAACAGGTAAGGAACAAGCGGGCGAGCGCCACGTATAGGCTGAAGGAGTCCCGGGCGTTGGCAGTTAAGACCGCTGGTTCACTGATGCCTTTCCAGGCTCGTCCGGCAGTGTGGTTCCGGGCCCAGTGCTCAGTGCAGTGGTGACGCCATCGATATTCGTTCATTGAGAGGCTGACGATCTCGTTTGAAAGACTGCCTTTTTTTGCACGGCTCAGGCCGAAGCAGGTAGCAGGCCGCGCAATTTTGTGGAACTGGCAGTGGTTGGAAGGTCTTGTCAACCATTGATCGTGCGTTTCGAATTACCGATTGGAGCTTTCGCCCCTGGGTGCATCCATGAGTCATTGGGATAGATTTTATCTACGTTCTCAGGTGTCACGAGCTCGTGTTGCGTAAATACAGCCGGGGGGACGGGTTTCTTTTCCAGAATTTCTATCGCAAGCTTAATGAGTTGAGGTCCGTAGGTTTCCGGGAAATAGGCAACTGAACCAATTAGTCTGGTGTGCGGGCGTCTCATTTCCTGCCTCGCCGGAGTGCTTGCATCCTGGCCCACAATTGCACACTCTTCCTCAAGGCCAATTTCGCGAAACGCCTGAAGCGCCCCCAGGGCGGTTGAATCGTTCACTGCTGCTACCAGGACTCGCTTAACCTTGCGGCGACGAAGATGCTTCCTTATCGAATCTAGGGTAGCGTCAAATTGGCCACCCTTGGTGTCGTAATGACAAGTTGGCACATTCCTGCTCTCGGGCATGTTCTCATTCATGCCGTCGCACATTCCAGTCAATCGGCTGTTTAAAAGCGGGCCCGCAGCATCTACTCCGAGACAGATGATCTGCTCAACCTGGCCATGCCATTTGCTAAGAGCCCACCGGGCAAGATGGCGTCCGGCGATACGCCCCGCCTTGTAATTGTCGGCTCCGAAGTAGAAGCTTCCCGGATGAGGGATGTCAACTGCTATGAATGGTATTCCAGCGTCTAACAATGTAGACCCAATCTGAGAGGCCACGGTCACGTTGATCTGAGAGTCGATGACGAGATCGACTTTCTCCTCGACAAATCGTTTTGCATTTTCCAGAGCTACACGGGGACTGAACTGGTTATTCAAAACGACAAGATCTATGTCGGCTCCGCTCGCGGCGCTGAGTAGGCTGTCCGTCACGATTCCCGTGAATGGAAGCAGGTTGCTCTGGGAAGCGTATCCAATCCGGAATCTTCTTGTACGAATCGGATGCAAGCCTGACTGATACCCTTGCTTGCCGGCCCGAACGACGAGCCCCGTCTCCACCAGCGTTTCGAGCAGTCGAAAGACGGTGCCTTTGTCGAGATGTGTACGCTCAACAACAGCTCGGAGCGTCAGCACCTCAGAAGGAGAAGAAAAAGCCTTCAGAGTAGTTGCCGCACGCACCACCGACCGAATCGTATAGGATCGTTTCTCAGAGCTGCGGGTGCCTACCGACAGAACCTCTGATTTCATAGAGTGAAATAGTATAACAATGGCGCCAGGCCTGACAAGCCAACCGTCATAAGGGCATTTGGTTCCGAAATGCCGCCCTGTAATCGCTCAGGTCTTCGTGAAATATTTTACCTTATAAAACGCCTGATTCCATCGCTTTTTGCTGCTAAGCGCGCTCTTTCGATTCGTTTATGCTCTTGATTCGACGGGCTGGACCTAGGATGATTTACAGCAATCAACCCGCGATTGTGCACGGCCGAAATCGACACATACTGCGCACTCGCCCAGGTTCTGTCAAGTCGCAGTCTACCTTGACCGTTCATGGAGATTTGTGGAAAAAGCTCTCGATGTAAAGCTTGCCGCTCTTAAAAATGATCCTAGCAGCCGGGTTTTCATCCTGGCCGATGCCAAGGATGCCGACATGGCTTTGGGCATCTCATCGACGGGGAGGAATCGCGATGGAAAGCCCCGGTCACTGGCCGAATACCGAGATCAGATGCGTCAAATTGTCTCCCAGGGCATGGTGGACATCATGCTTATGTCGGCCAGCACCTCGGAGATACTGACGATTCAAGAACGCATATTCGAATCTTCGGCTGTGACGCCAGCCGTACGTGCCAACGATACGACGGATGTGCACATCATTCGCGGGGCGCGATATCCGGAAGCCCCTTCGCAACCGTTTGCCACGGCAACGCTTGACCACATTCAGGCCGGCAAGTACCCGTGTTCGGAGACGGACCGTCATTTGGGCGCGAATTTGGGCCTTTATTCGGTCACTTTCAACAACGACCCTGAGCGCGATGTCAAGGCTATGGAGGCTTACAGAGTGTTTCGTCTGGAGGCGGAGGCAAAGCGCTTTAACCATTTTCTCGAGGTGTTTCATCCCAATGTTCCGGCCAAAATCCACGGCATTGCGCCTGAGCAGATTCCGCACTTTGTCAACGACCATATCGTGCGACTTCTGGCCGGAGTGCCTTCAGCATCCAGGCCGCGCTTCCTGAAAATTCCTTATGCGGGTCCAAGGGCTCTGGAAGAACTGTGTGGATACGATCCTTCACTTGTAGTGGGCGTATTGGGCGGCTCTGCAGGCACAACGCACGATGCATTTTCGCTTGTCTATGAAGCAAAGCGCCATGGGGCGCGGGTTGCGCTGTTCGGCCGAAAGATTAATGCGGCGGAGGACCAATTATCGTTCGTTCAATACTTGCGCCTAGTGGCGGACGATCAAATCCTGCCCGCTGAAGCGGTGAAGGCATATCACGGGGCGCTCCAGAAATCAGGAATCACTCCGCACCGCGTCTTGGAAGATGACTTGGAATTGACTTCAACATTCGCAAACTACGGGTGCGGGTAAGGCCGGACTGGACTGTTGCATTTCATGGTATGGGGACTCTCGGAAATCGAAAGGTATCGATGCCTGTCGGTTGTCGATCAACGGGCGGAAAGCATGTATGGACAAAAAGTATGATGTGCTGGGGGTCGGAATCGCAGCAGTCGACGATCTGATCTATGTTTCGGATTATCCGCAAGTGGATTGCAAGGTGCCGGTGCACGGCAGCACCCGCCAGGGCGGGGGACCTGCCTGCACGGCGATTGCTGCAGTCGGGTCACTAGGGGGACGCGCTGCCTATGTGGCGCGATTTGGAAGCAACGATTTATCCAGATTCATCGAATCCGCGCTTGAGCATCGCGGAGTAGATATCTCGCATATCGCGCAAGATCCGGCAGGTGGGCCGTACCACAGTGTTATCGTGGTTGACGGCTCGGGCCATCGCAACGTGTTTTACAGCCCGGCACTTTATAAGGTGGTTAGCCCTGATGATCTACCGTCCGCCCTGATTCAGTCTGCCACGCTCGTCTTGCTTGACCACATTACTGAGCCAGCGCTCACCTCGGTCGCAGAGAAGGTTCATGCCTTGGGAGTACCCGTATTGGGGGATATCGAAGGCTGCTCTGAATCCGCAAGAGATCTGGCAATATTGACCGATTACCTGATAGTTCCCAAGGCGTGGGCCCTCTGGGCCAGCAGCGCACAGGACCCTCGCGAGGCCTGCGCGTTCCTGGCCGGCACTCAACGTCTCGCGACAGTTGTAACCGACGCTGCAGGAGGCTGCTATTGCAGCTCGAGGACGGACCCGACTGTGCGCCACTTCCCGGCTTTCAAAGTTGACGTCTTCGATTCCACTGGGTGCGGAGATACATTTCATGGCGCTTTCGCGTTGGCAATTGCGAGGCATCTTACTGTCGAGGAAGCAATTACATTTGCTTCGGCGGCGGCCGCTCTCAAAGCCATGGCTGCGGGAGGACAACGTCGGGGGTGGGATGCACTTCCTTCGCTTGATGAAGTGTCTCGGTTTCTCCAGGCTACACTCAAGGAACCTGAAAGATCCTCATTGTTGAAAAGTCTTCAAGCTCTTAGAAATCCCGTGCTCTAGGCGAGGTAGCTGAGCGTTATGGAGCTTCCGTCCTTGTGCGGTCATGGAGAGTGTAAATCTTCTGCGTGGAAGGCCACGGCCGTTTGATTGGATTGACCTGAGAAACTGTCAATTTGCCGGAGCGGCAGGGGCGCACCGCATGAATAAGTCAGAACTCCCATGAGCAATACAACAATTCCTTTTTACCTGAAAAAGGACGCAGGCTCGAAAGCGGGTATGCCCATCCATGAATAGCACAGAGTTCGGATTTCTACTCCTGACGGTCGCAGGTTTGATGAATGCGAGTTTTACCCTACCCATGAAATTCACGCGAAGCTGGGCCTGGGAAAATACATGGCTGGTCTGGTCTTTCTTCGCCCTGCTCATGCTGCCGGCAGTGGCGACGTTCTGCTCGGTGCCTGAACTTGCAGTGGTATATCGAATGTCCAGCATTGCACAGTTATTGTGCGTAATGGCTTTCGGAGTTGGCTGGGGCATATCGCAGGTCTTCTTCGGCATAGCTGCCGAAGCGATCGGCATTGCGTTGACCTTCTCCCTCGTTTTGGGCACTTCTGCCGCAGTGGGCGCACTGGTACCTTTGCTGCGCCTCAATCCAGATAAACTCCACACTCCCGCGGGACATAGTTTGTCACTGGGTATCGCGACGGTCCTGCTGGGCGTAGCGATTTGCGCGGTTGCCGGAAGGATGCGCGAAAGCGCGAGGCCCAGTCCCGTTTGCAAGCAGCACAACAACGCAACAGCCGGCTTGATTCTCGCCATCCTCTGCGGATGCGGAGCCGCCTTTATGAACTTCGGCCTTGCCTTTGGTGCGCCACTGAGCGACATGGCCATCCGGTATGGCGCCAATCGCGTCAGTGCCGGCAACGCCGTCTGGTTACCACTCTTGGTGGCCGGAGCCATACCCAACCTGCTTTACTGTCTCTATCTGCTGAACAGAAATTCGAGCGGCCGCAATTTCAGACGTTCAGGGCTCAATCACTGGATTCTCGCTCTTGCGATGGGCGTTCTCTGGTTTGGCAGTGTATTGCTCTATGGAGCATCTGTGTCACAACTTGGCCCTCTCGGAGCTGCCGTAGGCTGGCCGCTTTTTATGTCACTTATTGTGCTTGCTGCCAGCTTCTTGGGCATCGTGACCGGGGAATGGCGGCGCAGCGGTCACTGGCCCCTTGCCATTCAGTTGACGGGTGTAGCTGCACTGATTCTCGCTATCTTCATCTTAGCCAGCGCCACTCACGCATTGGCTTAAGCAAGAAACGATTCACGCCCTTCTGCCGGAACGAAAAAGGAAGCCATCCCACTCGTGCCATAAATGCAGAGGGCATCACCAGCAGGAACAACATTATCGATGGAGCGCATCTCAGTGGGCACTGTGAAGAGAAACATCATATAGCGTGCAGTTCTCTTCCCATAGGCGGGGACGTAACATCCCCTCGGAGTGTTGGAAAAGCGTTTTCCTGGAAGGCACTCCTTCGCCGCCAGCGGCAATGGTGTTGTGCCGAACTCCATTCCGCGAGCTTGAGTATTGCCGTTCCAGGGAGCGTTCTGACGCGTACAGTTCTCCTCCCAGATCGCCATCCAGGGAAAGTCCTCTCGGCGAAAACAGTAGCCCACACCCAGACCTAGTCGCCAGTTCACGGCTAGCAGAAATTCTATCTAACGTCCCGGATCCAGCTTCATGCCAGCCAGAAAACCCTTCCCCTTTTCAGTGAACGGAAGTCTTAGATCGACAGATCTTTTGCCAGCCCCGAGTCGCACAAATGGCCAAGAAAAGTGCCGGTTGTTCGGAAGCAGCAACTGGCCTTCGTAGTCGAGTGGCGAAGTCATTCCAGACTGGGCTGAAGCGATTAATGTGCTGACCCCTTCGCTTAGAAATGGCCGTCCGAATGTAACGTGCTGGACCCAATCGTACCGATGCTCTGTTCCGCGTTCGTTGCACACAGTCTCTTCAACGTATGCGACGCTTTGTCCTTTGTATAATTGAATCTTCCTTTCAAATGTCAATTGCGAGATTGGCAGCCTCACTTCCCACCTGCACTGCCCGCTGTGGGACTCTGGGGAGTCAAGTACACTCCATCGAGTGGTGGCGGCCTCACCGTGAAGACCAAGACCCGCAGCAGCCTTCTCGGGCGCAGGATCACCGAAATAATCAAGGCAAAGCGCATGCCCCGTGAACCCCGCAAGGAACTTACCTGTTGCAGGAGGGCCGTATAGAAGCGACATGTCGGCTGACCACGCCCGATCCGGATCGCAAATTGTCCAAGGGGCCTCCCAAAGGACGTTCTGTGACGGACGTCCATCCCGATCGACAAATCGAAAGGATGCCAGGTGTCCGCCGCCTGCGAGTGCAATCAGTTCCACAATCCCATTCGTTTGCCGAATTGCGTCGCAGCCTTTCCACTTGACTTCTTCGCGAATCAGCTCAGGGAAGGAATTCGTTGTTCCCATTTGCTTCAATTCCCTTTTCCTTTCGTTGCTATCATCCTGATCAAACTTAACTCATGGATCATCGATTGCAAACTGATGGTTGCCTGTGTTCTTCTGAATGAACTGGTCGCCATGAACATGTAAACCGCGTCTTTGGTGGCCTGCAAGTTGTGCGACACATATTTCAAGAGGCGAAACGATAGCTGAGTTTATAAGTTTTGCTCGATGAAACAAATGCCCTGCCTCGATATGTTGCGTGATGAAACCATCGCTTGGCTCGTCCAGAGAAATTCCATCAAACGGAAAAGAAGGTAGGCAGAATACTCGCTTTGTTGCACTGGAATACCTGAGAAATCATACGCAATCGACGCAATGAGAATGAAATTAACATATTCTTAATCAGCCGGTTACAAATCCTCACACAAAGCCCGAGACGTAACCGCCCCAAGGGAAATGGCGCTACTCGGCTGGCACAAGCCGTTAGAGATCCCTATCGTCCAAAACTCGGCGCGCATTGGAAACTCCGGTGCGTAATCATCCAGCTCATTCAGCAAATTTCTTTTCTCGAATTTCGATCTTGACGCTAATAGTCTCGCCTAAGTATTTCTCTCCTCAAATGTGAGAGTGGCTTGTTCTGGAGCAACAGTGAGGTCGGATGTTCGCATCGCGAAGGGAATCGCTGATCCGAGCGTCCTCTTGAACACGATCACAATCGACAACCATTTGGAGGCTACAATGCGAATATTTGCTTTGAACCAGACGAGAATGGTAGCGGTCTGGAGGACGATCATCCTCTGCGCCGCTGTCATAGTACCTGGCATCAACGGGAACTCTCAGATGGCCGGTACCGGCAGTATCCAAGGTACCGTGACGGACAATACAGGAGCTGTTATTCAAAACGCGTCCGTCACGGCCATCAATTCCGCCACTCAGGTAAAACACCCTGTGAAGACTGATGAAAATGGTCTTTATAGCGTGCCAAACCTTGTTGTTGGCAACTACACCGTCGAAGTGACAGCGCCCGGTTTTGCGACTTTCAAACAGACGGCCATCACTCTCGAAGTCGGCAGCAGTATCGCAGTCAATGTGCACATGAAGGTCGGGTCTGAAAACCAGTCGATCGAGGTCCAGGCGAGCGCCCTTTCGCTGCAGACCGAGGATACCTCGTTCAAGCAGACGGTTGACCAAAACGACGTGATGGAGATGCCTCTGAACGGGCGTCAAATGACCTCGCTGATCACGCTGGCTGGCGCGGCTGCTCCTGCTGCCGCAAACGACATCCAGGGCAGCAAGAACTTCTACAGCTCGGTTGTAATCTCCGTTGCCGGCGGCATGGGCAACCAGACCGACTACCAACTGGACGGCGGCGACAACAACGACTACATGACGAACATCAATCTGCCGTTCCCCTTCCCCGATGCCGTCAGCCAGTTCAGCGTAGAGTCGACTGACCTCGGCGCGCAGCAGGGCCTGCACTCAGGCGGATTCGTCAACGTCGTCACCCGCTCCGGCTCGAACCAGTGGCACGGTTCGGCGTTTGAATTCATTCGCAACAACTACATCGACGCCACCAATTTCTTTTCGTCCACGAAGGACACTCTTCACCAGAATCAATTTGGCGGAACCCTCGGCGGGAAGGCTATCAGAGATAAGCTCTTTTTCTTCGGCGGCTATCAGCGCCTGAAGGCCGATCAGAGCTCTTCCAATGCCGCGGCACTCGTCCCCACCCCGGCAAATCTCACTGGCGATTTCTCGGTTACCGACGGGACTGCCTGCCTCAGCAATTTCAATCAGCTCCTGGATCCGCACACTGGGGCCGCGCTGACCAACAATCAGATCAACCCGAACGAATTTGATAAAAGCGCTCTGGCGTTAGCCAAATACCTTCCTACGCCCTACGATAGCTGCGGCGACGCGAAATATGCGATTCCCTACGACATTTGGGAAAACGAAATCATCGCCCGCGTAGACGGCGCGATCAACCAGAAACACAGTTTCTACGGAAGGTACTTCCTGGATGGCTACACGCATCCGGCGTTTTACTCTCCAACCGACATTCTGGTCACCAACGCCTCCGGAAACTACGAGCGCGTGCAGACTTTGACCCTTGCCGACACCTACGTGTTCAATTCAAGGACGGTGAACACATTCCATGCTACGGGGACGAGGCGTCGCATCAACCGTGGACCAGCGCCTGGAGGAATCAACGCCGCAACCATCGGCGTCAATATGTATGTCCCTTCCGGCCCAAGTCTGGGAATCGTAACCAGCAAGTGGGACACTTACCAGGGAGGCGTAGGAGCCCATTTTGATGACAACTTGTTCTCCTTTGCTGACGATGTAAACCTGGTCCACGGCAAGCATCAGATCGTGTTCGGCGGAGAATATAATCGCAATGAACTGAACATCATCAACGGCTACCAGGCCTACGGGCAATTCAATTTCAATGGCACGTTCAGTAAAAGTGGCCCCGCGGGCACAAGTACGGGCGGTGGCAGCGGTGACTCGAACCTCGATTTCCTGACTGGCGCCATGAGCAGCTTCAGCCAGAGCGGATACCAGCAGAACGCCCTTCGCGCTCCGATTCCGAGCTTATACGCTCAGGATACCTATCATGCGACAAGCCGGCTGGTTTTGTCTGGCGGGCTCCGCTGGGAGCCGGAATTCTGGCCCGTGGATTACTTTAACCGCGGCGCCGTCTTTAACAACGTCGGCTTCCTCGACAACCAGCACAGCCAGGTCTACCCGAACGCGCCTGCCGGTATCTTCTTCTATGGTGACAAGGGCGTTCCCAAGGCCTTCACCGGAAATTCGCCCTGGCAGTTTTCGCCCCGGCTCGGACTCACTTACGATCCGAAAGGCGACGGCAAGATGGTCATCCGCCTCGGCGGTGCTCTGGTCTATGACATGCCAAACTTCTTCACTGGCCAGCGCGTGCAGCAAAATCCACCGTATGCCACGGACGTAGCCAACACTCCGGTCGGGCAGCCGTTGGTCTTCTCTGCTCCCTGGTCTAATGGTGCTGTCACAACCAATCCATTTCCGTTGGCCAACCCACCGACTGCTGCAACCGCAGTGTTCCCAAAGGGCTCGCAGTATATCGTTCTGCCGCCGCATTTCCGTACCCAGTACACCACGCAGTGGACGGCAAGCGTGCAGCGCAACTTTGCTCGTGGCTGGCAGGTCCAGGTCGACTACATCGGAAACAAATCCTCATTCGTCGCGTACGGCTACCCGCTCAACCCGGCGGTCTACATACCGGGCAATTCCAGCACAGGCAACTACGCTGCGCGGTTCAGGCTGACGCTGGAGAACGCAACGCAGGGCCCGCTGTTTTCAGGCGGGGGCGGCGGCTCGCTTCTGGGCACGGCCGGGGCCACTGCCAACTATAACGCAATGGTCGCGACAATCCAGCACCGCCTGTCATCTACCTTCAGTTTGCTCGCCAACTATACCTGGTCGCACTGCATCGATATCGAAGACGCGCAGGGCGATCTCAACGGCACGACGGTGGAGAATCCCGACAACATCGGCATGGATCGCGCGAACTGCGGCTTTGACTATCGTCACATCGTCAATGCCAGCGTTGTCGCAAAGAGCCACTTCTCGCTTCCGCGTACAGCAGGCCTCATCGTCAACAACTGGGAGATCGCTCCCCTCGTGCGCATCACCGACGGTGCTCCGTTCACAATGCTCACAGGCGAAGATCAATCGTTGACCGACATCGGCACGGATCGCCCGAATATTGTGCCGGGACAACAGATCTACACTGGAAATAAGATCCTGAACAGCGGCGCCTCACCCCAGTATGCCTATATCAACGGCAATGCGTTTACACCGCAGGCCATCGGCACCTACGGCAATGTCGGACGAAACTCGCTTCGCGGTCCAAAGTACTTTGAGATGGACACCGCTCTGAGCCGCTTCTTCCCGATCCACGACCGGCTCGCGCTGGACTTGCGGCTTGAAGCGTTCAACACACCCAATCACCCCGACTTCGGCACTCCTGTTTATCCTTGGGCTCTGTGGAGCACAATCGGAGCTGGTTACTATGCCGGCTGGATTGACAGCCAAACGAACGGGGCCCGCATCTTCCAGGGCGCCGTGAAGCTCCAATTCTAACCAGTGTGCCTCGCTCGGCCACAGCATGGTCGGGCGAGGTAACTAAGTTCGGCATCGCTTTGCAATCGGCATTCAAGCACTATGGTAGTGCCAGAGTTTGCGCACCTTGGGTCTTCCTTGGAACGGAAGGAAGGTTGTTGGGCTGGGGTTGTCTTGCTCAGGCCGGAATGAAACAGTGATCCGCGAGTACATCCGCAATCAGGAGCAAGAAGACAAACGGTTAGACCAGCCGAACCTCTGGAAGTGATCAGCCACAGTCAAGGTGGCCCAACGGAAGCGGGGGCGCGTGAGCGACCCCGCTCAAGCTGCTTTAAGCGGCTCAAAACGTATGGCCTCCCCATGTTGCGAGGTCGAACATGAGGCACAGCTCGAATTACGACAAGCGACCGACGATCCGGATTTCCGATGATACCAATGTATGCCTGATCGGCTGGACGGCGATTGCGCAGGAATTGAGGAGCCAACTCACCGGCGAACACTCGGTGATCGCTGTGGAGTGCTATCCCGGTGTGGATATCGAGGAGGTCCGGTCCGGTTTCGATAAGCTGCTGGGTGGAACGGTGGTGTGTGCGGAACGCGCGCTCAAATCTAAAGATGAGTTAGCGGAGTTTCTGGCTCCATGTCTGGGCGACGATCCGGTCTTTGGGAAGATGGCGGCTTGGGAACTGGGCGCACTCTTCGATGCTGCGAAAGTCGCGCAATTGCGCGGTGAGATTGCATGCGCCGGCGGCGCGGTACTGGTGCTTGGAGCGGGCGCGGCGTATGTGACGGAGAAGTGGGATCTGCTGGTGTATTGCGATGTAACGCGTTGGGAAATCCAACAGCGCCAGCATGCGCACCGGATAGGCAATATCGGAGCGAACAATGAATCAGCTTCGCCTGCGGAGTTCTACAAGCGGGCTTACTTTATCGATTGGCGCGCTGCCGATTCCGAAAAGCATCGCTTGCACCGCGATATCGATTTCTACATCGACACTAACATAGCCCACCAGCCGGCGATGATTTCCGGAAACAGCTATCGCGAGGCGTTGGCAAGGGCAGTGCGCCGCCCGTTTCGTGTGGTCCCGTTTTTCGATCCAGGACCTTGGGGAGGAGAGTGGATGCGGCGGCATTTCGATTTGCCTATGAACGCGCCCAATTTTGCCTGGTGCTTCGATTGCGTTCCAGAAGAGAACAGCGTCCGCTTCGGATTCGGCAGCAAGGTTATCGAATCGCCCTCACTGGCGCTGGTTCAAGAGCACCCGCAGGAGTTGCTCGGCACCTATGTTTTAGGTCGCTTCGGCGCGGAGTTTCCCATCCGCTTCGATCTTCTCGACACGGTGGAAGGTGGTAACTTATCGCTCCAGGTGCATCCTTTGCGCAGCTACATCGCAGAGCATTTCGGAATGTCGTACACACAGGACGAGAGTTACTATCTCTTGGACGCGGAACCCGATGCAGCGGTGTACCTGGGGCTGCGGTCGGGAGTCGACGCGGCGCAGATGCGCAAGGACCTGGAAGCGGCGCAGAAAGGGGGAGCGCCGTTTCCCGTTGAGCAGTATGTAAACGCATGGCCGGCGAAGAAACACGATCACTTCTCTATCCCTGCGGGAACGATCCACTGCTCGGGCAAGAACAGCATGGTCCTGGAAATCAGCGCGACGCCTTATATTTTCACCTTCAAATTGTGGGACTGGAATCGGCTGGGCTTGAATGGATTGCCGCGGGCAATTCACCTGCAGCATGGCCTCGCAAATATCCAGTGGAGTCGTGATCGCGATTGGGTTAAGAACAACCTAGTCAATCCGATCCGCGAGGTTGCACGCGGCGAAGGCTGGCGAGAGGAAGCAACTGGTTTACATGAACTTGAGTTTCTTGAGACACGGCGGCATTGGTTCACGTTACCGGTGCTGCATGACACCGAGGGGACACTGAATGTGCTGAACCTGGTGGAAGGGGAGGAAATCGTAGTCGAAAGCCCCGACCACGCTTTCGAGCCATTCGTCGTGCACTACGCCGAGACGTTCATTATACCGGCGTGCGTTGGGCGGTACCGGATTTCGCCAACGGAGACATCCGATAAACCACTCGCAACCATTAAAGCTTTCGTCCGGATTAGGACGGGAACCAGCTAATAGCAGGGATACTCGATCGCCATCAATGAGTCTGCGATGGAGTTCCAGTATGGGATTCTTATACCTCTGCGCAGTTACAAGATGGCTGCCTGCACGAATACAGGCGAGGTAGACTAGCGGCACACACGTCAATTCGGCTAAATTAGGCATGATTGCGCAAAATCCCAGGAGTTACTCGTTTCATGCTGAGCAGTTCTCAGAACGAAACGCCATAGGGAATCAGGCGATGCTCGTAGGCCTGCCGCTCAAGCTCCTCGCGGAAATCGGGATGAGCGATGGAGATGAGCGCCTGAGCACGCTCGGCGACCGACTTTCCCTTCAAGTTGACCATGCCGTATTCGGTCACGACGTACATCACGTCGGAGCGCGGCGTGGTGACGATGTTGCCTGGCGTCAGGTTGAGTACGATCCGGCTGCGGCGCTCGCCCTGCTTGCAATAGGTGGATGAAAGACAGATGAAGGACTTGCCTCCCTTCGACGCATAGGCGCCGCGCACGAATTGCAGTTGTCCACCCGTGCCGCTAATATGGCGGTGGCCGTCCGACTCAGAGGCGGCCTGGCCCTGCAGGTCGATCTGGGTCGTGTTGTTGATGGAGACTACACGGTCGTTCCGCATGATGATGTGCGGTGAGTTGGTGTAGTCCACCTGGCTGCAGTACATGTCGGAGTTGCGGTCGGCCAGCGCATACAGGGCCCTCGAACCGAGCGAAAAGGTGAAGACGATCTTGCCGGGGTCGAGCGTCTTTCTGGCGCCCGTGATGCGGCCGGCCTTATACAGATCCCCGATGCCGTCGGTCAGCATCTCGGTGTGCACGCCAAGGTCGCGCACGCCGCTTTCCAGCAGCAGCGCGCAGACCGCGTTGGGCATGCCGCCGATGCCGATCTGCAGGCAGGCGCCGTCGTCGATCTCGCCCGCGATGAGTCGCGCAACGGCGCGGTCGATCTCGGTTGGCTGCGGATTTGGGAGTTCCGCTGCCGGCTCGTGATCGCCTTCGACGATGAAATCCACCTCGCTCAGGTGGACGCCGTTCTCGTCTCCGTAGACGTACGGCAGCTCCCGGTTCACCTCGACGATGACCATCCTCGCGCTTTCCACGACCGCGCGGTGCCAGAGATTGGCGGCGCTGAAGTTGAAGTAGCCGTTCTCGTCCATCGGGCAGGTCTTCAGAATGGCGATGTCCACTGGGGCGAGAAAGCGGCGGTAGTAGTCCGGCACCTCGCCCAGGTTCAACGGCATATAGTGGCAGCGCCCGGCGTCGTGTCTCTTGCGGTCGTAGCCGGAGAAATGCCAACTGAACAGAAAAAACCGATTGCCTCCCGCATCGCCCTCCGCCACCGCCCGCGGCCTCATCGATAGGCAGGAGCGGATCTTTACGTTTTCGAGTCGCTCTCGCCTGGGCGGCGAGCGCTTTATCGAAGACGTCCGGCTGGCCGAGCCCGTGCCGTAATCGAGCCACATGCCGGACCTGACGAAGGCCGCGGCCTGTTCGGGGGAGATGGTCTGCGCGGGAGCGCAAGCGATCCTCTTGGACATGCGGGTAGCCTTTCTATGGGGGAGCGATCCAATAAAATGCCGAAGGGATTGCCTAAGAATGAATCACAGAGCAATTCTCGCACGATTTGACCGGTTGTTTGAAATCCCAGCGTGAGTCGTTCTATTGGTTCGCCTTGCCGCCAGATTTCTTTCGGCTCCACGCAGAAATTAATTCAGACTGGGGCGAAGCTCCCGCGCTGTTACGCAGCGGATGAATTTAGAGCAAGCACCGGAGAATCTGGCGGAAACGGATGAGGAGCTGCGGATTCTTTAACCGATCCTCGGAGCCCCCGCGAAAATCCGCAGTATCTTTGGTGATACTTTTGGGGATACTTTTTCCCTGAATCGGGCGCTTCATGGTGCAGCCGGATGCTGTGTTAGATACCTGATTAAGCTGCTGTGGTAGTTGAATTTATGCAAGCAATGCGCGTCGGTGCGCTTCCGTACAAACTGTGGAATAAGAGATTCCTAATCCCTTGGTTGGGGGTTCAAATCCCTCCGGGCCCACCACGATTGCGCCCACCGAGATTCCATGGAGCAGCCGCTCGCGCTTCGTTCGCCCAGGCCTTTCCGCCCCGTCAAGTCAGCTACCTATTTTCCGGCGGCATGCTTCCGCTGGATGGGCTTGGCATGAACGCCGGCATCGTTGACTTGCGTTGTTTGGGCATACGCACGACTCCAAAGAGGGAATCGACCGGCAGGAGCGGTCCGGTTGTGCAGCGAGAGGCACTCTTCTAAACGGGATCGCTGGAACAGCGTCACCAATGGCTTGCGCACGGAACTTGGAGCCATGCTATTAAACGGGTTCAACCGAACACCATTCGTAGGTCGGCTTATAGCTTGCCGCCCTGACGATCTTCTCCCTCCTATAAAGGATGCCGCCGAACACGCCGCTGTAGCCGAGTTCCTTACCGCATTGCCCCGGCATAGCCGGGCTGGTTGCTCTTAACCGAAGGACTTTCGTACTCAGCGCGGGAAGGGAGCTCACGCCAGAAGGTTCGACTGGGCACTATCCATATAGGCCGGATTTCTACTGGCAGTTTTGATGGCACTTGGTACCTGGATAAGCTGCGGTCCATTGCGGACGACTGCGACAGTCGGATCGAAGTAAGTTATTCCAAATAAATAGGATAGTCTATGGAATTGCTGACAGAACTTGCAAATCATTGCAATGATGCTAAAAACTCATTTCGAGTCAGGTGCATACAACCCGATCTGCCACCTCTCCGTCTAACCTTCGCTTCAGGGCAACCGGCCTTGGTTAGTTTAGTGGTAAACAAGCTCTGATTGCAACGCGCCGCGCGGGGATGTTTTTTCGACTGCGGAGCGAGGTGGTCTTGCGCAACGTGAATTTAGGCGATTAAGCTTGGCTGTCGCCTGGTTGCCAGGTTCGATGCGGGGAGACGCCATGAAACAGGAAATGAGGGCGACCAGGACCCGGAAGGGCGCACGTGCGATTGTTGCCGCGGCGATAGCGTTTCTTGTCTGCCTGCTGGTTCTTCTGGTTCTGTGGCGACGGGAAACTGCCTCGGCGCACGAGCAGGGCCGTGCAATTCTGCGCCTCGAAGGCACAAGCTTTACCAATGAAGGCGCAATTCCACGGCAATTCACTTGTGACGGGGCCGACGACTCGCCCGAGCTGCACTGGCCAAGCGCACCAGCGGGAACCAGGAGCTTTGCGATCGCTAATGAGCGATCCCGACGCCCCGATCGACTTTACGCACTGGCTCGCCTACAACATTCAACCCGGCGTGCGCAGACTGGCCGAAGGAGCGTCGCCGCATGGAACTATGCCGCAAGGGTTCTGCCGAGGGGACCGAACAGCTTCGGCCGCCTCGGATATGGCGGTCCCTGCCCGCCGCCGGGAAAACCCCACCACTACGTGTTCCGGCTCTATGCGCTCGATGTCCTGCTCGCTTTGCCGCCCGGCGCGTCAAGGGAGCAACTGGAGTCCGCGATCGGCGGACACGTCCTGGCCGAGGGCCAATTGATCGGGGTCTATCGGCGGCCAAGCGAGTAAGAGAAGCATTGGCTGTGAGCGGCGCTGCGTGCGACGTGCCGCTGGCGCACTGGTATGGAGCTTCAAGCGCAGCAGATTGCGGCTGCGTTCTCGGCTGGCGCCTACAGCGCTTGGCTCAGAGAAGTTACAATCACAGTTTCCGGCGGGCTTTTGGCCCATTGATGTATCTTTTGCTTTGGTTGCGGCTGCGCCAGAGGGACGCGCGCAGACCGGCGAGCGGGACCACGGGGGAGTTCGGTTCTTGACGATGGAGTTCCACATTTCGCGGAAGGCGCGGGAACGCTACGGGTTCGCGGAGTCGCTTTTTTCCTACAACGGCAACGTGATTCTGGCCAATATCTGCCGCCTGCCGCGAGTTCGCGCACCGCATGAACCAGGTGCGCGACGTGGAGAAGCATCCCGAGCAGGCCGTCCACGCCGGGCAGCTCTTCGCCATGGGGCTCATCGACGAAGCCAGCCACGTGCTCATGGCCCGCTATCGCGAGCAGTTCGATCCCCAGGTGATGACCGCCGCGCTCGACTGGTTCGGCGCGCAGGTGGGCACCGACAACCTCGACAAGATGCTGCTCGTGTTTGTGGAGCAGTTTCCGGGGCAGAGCGTGATGCGCGGCCTGGAGACGCCGGCGCAATGGCTTGCGGGCGAGACCGGCGGGAATGCCGCACCGCGCCGCCGCGCTCGAAGAGCTGCTTCTGCTCTGGTCGGCCAATCGCAATGAGGCGTTCAAGCCGTTTGAGGAGCTTTTCGAGGACCGCACGCTGGCGGAAAAGACCGTCTACCGGCAAGTGACGGCGCAGATGCCGGAGTATTTCGCCACGCGGCCGCTCATTCCGCTGCCGGGCGCCAAGGCGGTGAGCCTGCTCGATCTGTTGCGCGCGCCGGCGCTGCGCTCGCCGCGGTCGCTCAGCGATCAACTGGAGATCATTCGCCAGCTTTGGAAGCCGCTGCTCGGCGACAGCCTGGAGCGCTTCCTGCTGATGGCCGGCGAGATTCTGCGCGAGGAGGAACTGGCCATCTGGGCGCAGTTCAACCCGCCGGGGACGCGGCGAGGGCCGCAGCAATGGCCATCGTTCGTGAGCCGCTCCGAGGTGCCGACCTTCGGCGATCCGCTGCACGAATACGAGAGATTCTCGCCCGACATGGCCTGGATGCCCGGCGCGGTGCTGATCGCCAAGAGCACCTACGTGTGGCTGGCGCAGTTGAGCCGGCAATATGGCCGGCACATCGGCCGGCTCGACGAGATTCCCGACGAGGAGCTGGCCACGCTGGCGCATCGCGGCATCAATTCTCTGTGGCTCATCGGCGTGTGGGAGCGCAGCCGCGCCTCGAAGACCATCAAGCAGCTCTGCGGCAACCGCGATGCCGTGGCCTCGGCCTACTCGCTCTTCGACTATCGCATCGCCGACGATCTGGGCGGCGAGCCGGCCTACATCAACCTGCGCGACCGCGCCTACCGGCACGGCATTCGCCTGGCCAGCGACATGGTGCCCAACCACATGGGCATCGACTCGCCCTGGGTCATCGAGCATCCGGAGTGGTTCATCTCGCGCTGGGATTCGCCCTATCCCGCCTACAGCTTCAATGGCCCCGATCTCTCGCACGACGGCCGCGTGGAAATCAAGATCGAAGACCACTACTACGAGCAATCCGACGCCGCCGTGGTCTTCCGCCGCCGCGACAAGGCCACCGGCGAAACCCGCTACATCTATCACGGCAACGACGGCACCAGCTTTCCCTGGAACGACACCGCGCAGCTCGACTACCTGAATCCGGCGGTGCGCGAGCAGGTGATTCAGACCATCCTGCATGTGGCGCGGCTGTTTCCCGTGATTCGTTTCGACGCCGCCATGACGCTGGCCAAGCGGCACTTTCACCGGCTGTGGTTTCCGGGCCCTGGATCGAGCGGCGCCATCCCTTCGCGCGCCGAGTACGGCATGAGCCAGGCGGAGTTCGACCGCGCCATGCCGCACGAGTTCTGGCGCGAGGTGGTCGATCGCGTGGCCGCCGAAGTTCCCGGCACGCTGCTGCTGGCCGAGGCGTTCTGGCTCATGGAGGGTTACTTCGTCCGCACGCTGGGCATGCATCGCGTGTACAACAGCGCCTTCATGATCATGCTGCGCGACGAGGACAACGCCAAGTACCGCTCGGTCATCAAGAACACGCTCGAATTCGATCCCGACATCATGAAGCGCTACGTCAACTTCATGAGCAATCCCGACGAGCGCACGGCGATCGACCAGTTCGGCAAGGGCGACAAGTGCTTCGGCGTCGCGGTGATGATGTCCACGCTGCCCGGCCTGCCCATGTTCGGCCACGGCCAGATCGAGGGATTCACGGAAAAGTACGGCATGGAGTACCGCTGGCCGCGCTACGAGGAAAATCCCGATCACTGGCTGGTGGAGCGCCACGAGCGCGAGATTGCGCCGCTGCTCAAGCGCCGCTGGCTCTTTGCCGAGAGCGGCAACTTCCTGCTCTACGACTTCTTCGCTCCCAACGGCTCGGTGAATGAGGATGTCTTCGCGTACTCCAACCGCAACGGCGGCGAGCGCGCCCTGGTGGTCTACCACAACCGCTACGCCAATGCGCATGGGACCATCGATTTCTCCGCCGCCTATGCCGACAAGGGATCGGGCCAGCTTCGCCAGCGGCGGTTGGCCGAGGGATTGGGCCTGAGCGGGGACCGTGGCGCCGTGGTTGCCTGGCGCGACTCGCTCACCAGCCTGGAATATCTGCGCCGCGCCGAAGACTTGCTCGACCGCGGCCTCACCTTCGATCTCCACGCCTACCAGTGCCACGTCTTCCTCGATTGGCACGAACTACAGCCCGACGGCGGAACAGCCCTGGGACCGGCTCTCGGACTGGCTCAACGGGCGCGGCGTTCCCAATCTTGCCGACGAGCTCGTCAATCTGGAGCTGCAAGCCCGTGCACGATGCGCTGCGGCAGCTTCTGGATCCGGGTATGGTGCGGCACTTCGCCGATATTGCCGAGCATCCGCGCGCCGTGGGCGCAGAGCGAGCGAAGAAGATCGAGCGGCAACGGAACGAATTTCTGAAGCAGGCCTGGGTGCGCGGCGAGACCTTTCTGCGTGAGGCTCAAGCGGCCTACGCGGCGCGGCTAAAGGCGGAGAACCAACGCGCGCTCGGAGGCGAGCCGGCCGAAGCAGCGTCGCAGGCGCAGAGATTTACGGAGCTTCTTCGCGCGGCCATGCGCATGCCTCAGGTCGAGGCGCTCTTCCCGGCGCCTTGGACCGCCGCGGCGCGCCGCATGCTGCCCAGTCCAAGCCCGCAGTTCACGGCAACTGAGATGTGGGGCCCGGTATTGGCCTGGTGCGCGCTCCAGTTGCTTGCCGAGTGGATCGATAAGGAGCAGCCCGAACGGACTGCGCTCGATCTTTTCGATCGGCTTCGCCTGCGCGAGCCATTTGCCCAAGCTTTTGCCGCGCTCGCGTTCGAGGGCGAAGAAGCATGGCGCGTGGCCGCGCGGATCAAGGTTCTGCTGCTGGCCAGCGCCGGCATCGGTAAAGTGCAGGAGCGGAGTTCGGCTGCTGAAGTCGGATCAGGAGTCGCTAAGGCGCCGACGACAGATGCAGCCACGTCCGATGCGTCGCAGGGGAGCGACGAGAAGGTGGCTCTTGCTCCGGCGCTATGGCTCGATCCAGACGTGCGCTGGCTGTGCGGCGTGCATGAGGCGGAGGGGCACATCTACCTGATCCGCGAGCGCTACGAGGAGCTCCTCTGGTGGTTGCTGATGCCTTCGCTGCTGCGGCTCGCGGGCGAGTCCGCCCCGAGCCGTGCTGCTGTGGAGGAGTTGAGCAAGACGGTCGCGGCGGCATTGGCGTCGGCCGAAGCCGCGGGTTACCGCATCGATGCGCTGTTCGGCGCGAGCGAGGCCGAATTCGCCGAGGAAACTCCGAAACCGGTGCCGAAAGCGAAGCAGCGGATGAAGCGGGCGCGCAAGCCCAGAAAATAGGGCCAGAAACGACTTGAATCGACGGGCCACTGCGCTCGTTTTGTGCGGATTCTAGCTGGCCGGAGCTACAGCACACCCATTTGCTGTCGCGTATAAATCCAATCGTCACAGTCGAATGTGACCTCAGGCACATCGAGATGTGATCGCCCAGGTTCATAGTTCCAACCGGACCTTCTGTGAGGAGAAGTCGAGTGCGTAGTTGTGTGTCCCGGCGGGGCCGGGTCGTGTAAGGCGGGTCATCCAGCGCGCATAGAGTACGGGCTTTTTCCTTCATTTTGTTCCTCCTCGCCGGAGGGTCCGTTGACGTCTGCCGGGCCCGGTGTCTGGAGTCCGCGCCGGCTGGGCAGGGAGGGAACATGGCAAGTGCCGCCCACGACGTCGCCCGTGAAAGCTCTTGATGCTCACGAGCGCCTGCTGATCGACCAGGCCATTGCCAAGCACGCAAACCGGCCCGGAGCCCTGTTGGGAATCCTGGAAGACGTGCAGGCCGCCAACTCGCACAAGTATCTCTCCATGGCGGCGTTGCGCTACATCTCCGACCGAACCGGCATCCCTCCATCGACGGTCTACAGCGCCACGACGTTTTACTCGCTCTTCAATCTCGATCCGCAGGGCGACAACGTGATCTGCGTCTGCCGCGGGACGGCCTGCCACACCCGCGGCTCGCGCATTCTGCTGGAGAAGCTCTGCCTCGATCTCGGCCTGAGCGAGCATGAGTCGGGCGATACCAAAGAGACCGAGAAGCTGGCGCTCACCACCGCCGACAACCGGTTCACGCATCCGCACCGTCGCCTGCTTCGGCCAGTGCGCGCTGGCCCCGGTGGTTGAAGTGAACCATCACATCCTGAGCCACGTGAATGAACGCACCTTGCAGCGCGAAGTGAAGGCTTTGACACAGGGGAGGAAGTGATGCCGCGCATTCAGGACATCGGCGTATTCAACGCGGTCCGCGAAACCGGGCTCGCCAAGCTGACGCCTGCCATTCCCCGCATCACCGTGAGCATGGGAACCTGCGGCCAGGGCAACGATGCCGAAGAGGTGTATCACGCCCTGTATGCAGCCATTGACCACAGCGGCCTCGACGTGATGCTCGCCGGCGTGGGCTGCTTCGGTTGTTGCTTTCAGGAGCCGCTGGTCAGCGTGCGCCTGCCCGGATACCCGATGGTCGTGCTCTCGCGCGTCCAGTCCAACGACGCAACGCGCATCCTCGAAGGCGTCTCTTCCGGCGTCATGCCCGCCGATCTCGTCTTTTGCAAAATCGAGGAGTGGGATCACATCACCGGGCACGTGCGTTACGGCCAGGGCTACCCTGAGATTCCGCTTTGGAATGCCATTCCGTTCTTCAAGGGCCAGAAGAAGATCGTGCTGCGCAATTGCGGCCTCATCAGTCCCTCCGACATCGAGGAGTACATCGGCGTCGGCGGCTACCAGGCGCTCTACAAGGTGCTCATCGACGGCCGCCCCGAGACGGTGATCGAGCAGGTGAAGGCCGCACGGCTGCGCGGCCGCGGCGGCGCCGGCTTCCTCACCGGCAACAAATGGGATTACCTGTCCAAGGCCAAAGCCGACAACAAATACATCATCTGCAATGCCGACGAGGGCGATCCCGGCGCCTTTATGAACCGCAACGAGATCGAAGGCGATCCGCATTCGCTTCTCGAAGGCATGATCATCGGCGCCTACGCCACGGGCGCAACCGACGGCATCATTTATGTGCGCGCAGAATACCCGCTGGCCATCAGCCGCCTCAAGCGCGCCATCGAGCAGGCAAGGGAATACGGCGTGCTCGGCGCCAACATTCTGGGCCGCGGCTTCAACTTCGATATTGAGATCGTGCAGGGCGCGGGCGCATTTGTCTGCGGCGAGGAGACGGCCATGATCGCCTCGCTCGAAGGCCATGCCGGCCGGCCTCGTCCCCGCCCGCCCTATCCCGCGCAGAAGGGACTCTACGGCAAGCCCACCAACATCAACAACGTCGAAACCTGGTACAACATCGCGCCCATCGTCATGCGCGGCCCCGCCTGGTTTGCTGAAACGGGCAGCGCCAAGAGCCCGGGAACCAAGGTTTTTTCGCTGGTGGGCAAGATCCACAACACCGGCCTGGTCGAAATGCCGCTGGGCACTCCGCTCAAGAGCTTCATCTACGACGTCGGCGAAGGCGCCATCAACGGCCGCAAGATCAAAGCCGTGCAGACCGGCGGGCCATCGGGCGGCTGCATCCCCGCCACCATGCTCGACACGCCCGTCGACTACGAGAGCCTGGCCCAGCTCGGCTCCATCATGGGCTCCGGCGGCATGGTGGTGATGGACGAAGACAACTGCATGGTCGATGTGGCGCGTTACTTCATCGAGTTCACGCATCCCGAGTGCTGCGGCAAGTGCGTGCCTTGCCGGGTCGGGCTCGACAAGGCGCTGCGCATTTTGAAGGCCATTACCAAGGGCGACGGATCGCACGAGCTGCTGGAGCGGCTCGATGAGTTGTGCCGCATGGTCCGCGAGTGCTCGCTCTGCGGACTCGGCCAGTCCGCGCCCAATCCCGTGCTCACCACCATGCGGCATTTCCGCGAGGAGTACGAGGATCATATTGTTGCTCACCGCTGCCGCGCCGGCGTTTGCCAGGAACTCACGTTCTCTCCCTGCGAGAACAGTTGCCCGCTGCACATGAACATCCCCCGCTTCCTCACGCTCTATCAGGAGGGCCGGCTGGAAGATGCATTCGTGTCCGTCGTCCTCGACAATCCCTTGCCCGCTTCGACGGGCCGCGTCTGCCAGCATCCCTGCGATAACCGCTGCCGCCGTCAATCGTTCGATGAAGCGTTGAACATGCGCGAGGTGCACCGCTTCATTGCCGACGCGATCTACCAGTCGGACCGCTTCGCTCCCATGGTGGAACGAATTCTCGCCCGCAAGCTCCCCGCCACGGGCCGCAAAGTGGCCGTCGCCGGCGCCGGCCCAACCGGACTCACCGCCGCGTTCTACCTGGCCATGCTCGGCCATGACGTCACCGTCTTCGACGAGCACAGCGAAGCGGGCGGCATGTTGCGCTTCGCCATTCCCGAATACCGGCTGCCCAAATCCGTTCTTCGCCGCGAGCTCGACCTCATCGAGGCCGCGGGCGTCAAGATGCAATTCAATACGCGCGTGGGCGCCGATCTTCCGCTCAACGAACTCGCCGAAAAGTTCGATGCCGTCTTCATCGCCATCGGAACCTGGAAGGAATCCTGGCTCTACCTTGCGGGAACGGAGATGAAGAGCGTTTATCCCGCGCTGGAATTCCTCGAAGCGGTGGCGCGGAAAGACGAGATCATCGTGGGTTCTCGCGTTGCCATCGTTGGCGGCGGCAACGCGGCCATCGATTCCGCGCGCACCGTGCTGCGCATGGGCGCCCAGCCCACCATCCTCTACCGCCGCGAGCGCAAGGACATGCCGGCCATCGACGAGGAGATTCAAGCCGCCGAGGAAGAAGGCGTGCGCTTTGTCTTTCTGGCCGCGCCGCATCGCATCATCGGCGATGCCAAAGGCAACGTGAAGGCCATTGAGATTGTCAAGACGCGGCTGGGCGAATATGACAAGTCGGGCCGCCGCAGGCCGATCCCGACCGACGAGGTGCAGCGCTTCGAGTGCGACAGCGTAATTCTCGCCGTCGGCGAGACCTTCGATCAGGATTTCTGCCGCGCTTCAGGCCTGGAATTGAAGGAGTCCGGCACCATCATCGTCGACCGCTACACGTTTGAAACCAGCCGGACGAATTTCTACGCCGGCGGCGACGTGATCACCGGCGCATCCAACGTCTCCAACGCCATGGGCTGCGGCAAACAGGCGGCCATGAACATCGACGAGCGCCTGATGGGCGAGGCCCGCTGGGAAAAGCTGTTTCCGCAGTTCGAGTACAGCAGCCAGACGCCGCCCGAACCGCGCCTCAGCCGCCGCCATGCGGCCAAGCTCATGCCGGCAGGCGCTCGGGTGCACTCGAAGGAAGAAGTCGTCGCCGGACTCAGCGCGCAGGAGGCTTTGGAAGAGTGCCGGCGCTGCCTGCGCTGCGATCTCAGAAGCACAGTAACCGCCAGGTGAACGACAGGAACGGGAAAGGAGCGCCAACTTGCCGAGCAAAACCATTTCGGTCCGCATCGATGGCGAATTGATCACCGCGCAGGAAGGGCAAACCATCCTGGAAGTGGCGCGCGCCAACGAAAGAGAGATTCCGTCGCTCTGTTATCTCAAGGGCCTGAGCGCGGTCGGCGCGTGCCGCGTGTGCGTCGTCGAGCTCGCTGGAACCGATCGCCTGCTGCCGGCCTGCACCACGCCCATGCAAGAGGGCATGTCGATCGTCACCAACTCCGCCAAGCTCGATCTCTACCGGCGCATGGCCGTCGAATTGCTCCTCGTCGAGCGCAATCACGTCTGCTCATCGTGTGTTTCCAACGGCCACTGCGAGCTGCAGTCGCTGGCGCAGGACCTTGGCATCACCCACGTGCGCTACGCCTACAACAATCCCCGCCTGCCCGTGGACATGTCCCATCCGCGCTTCGTTCTCGACCACAATCGCTGCATCCTGTGCACGCGCTGCGTGCGCGTCTGTGCCGAAGTGGAGGGCGCGCACGTGTGGGAGATCGGCGGGCGCGGCATCTATTCGCGCATCGTCAGCGACCTCATGGATGATTGGGGCGCGGCGAAGAACTGCACCGCCTGCGGCAAGTGCATTCAGGTCTGTCCCACCGGAGCTCTGGCCGAAAAGGGCTTTGCGGTGCACGAAATGGTGAAGCGGAGCGACCAGGTGAGCCGCCTCGCCACGCAGCGCGCCGGCCAAGCCGGCGGAGCGCACTAATTACCGGCTCGGCCAGCACTACAGCATTATGTACCTCCGTGCCGCGCCTTCTTGCTCCATTGGTTTCCGCATTTGTCCCAACCGGCTCGGCCCCGTAGAATGACCAAAGGGCCGGCGGGTGTGTCCGCAGGGCGCCCAAAAATCGATGAGCGAACAGGAAACAGAGGTTTATCCCGAGACGCAGCCCGTTTCGGCGGCGTGGGACAGGATCGAGCGGGCGCGGCATCCGCAGCGCCCTTACCCCATGGATTTGATCGAGCGAATCTTTACGGATTTCAGCGAGATTCACGGGGATCGCGCCTTTGGCGACGATGAGGCTGTGGCGTGCGGCATGGCGCGGCTGGGCGGCGAAGAAGTGATGGTAATCGGCAACCGCAAGGGCGGCAGCACCAAGGAACGGGTGCGCCGCAACTTCGGCATGCCGCATCCTGAGGGCTATCGCAAGGCTCTACGCGCCATGAAGCTGGCGGAAAAGTTCAGCCGGCCAGTGATCACCTTCATCGACCTGCCAGGCGCCTATCCCGGTGTGGGAGCCGAAGAGCGCGGCCAAGCTGAGGCCATCGCCCGCAATCTGCGCGAAATGGCGCGGCTGCGCGTGCCCACCATTTCGGTGATCAGCGGCGAAGGCGGATCGGGCGGCGCGCTGGCGCTCGCGGTGAGCGACCGTGTGCTGATTCTGGAGAATGCGCTGTACTTTGTCATCACTCCGGAGTCGTGCGCAGCCATCATGTGGCGCGATGCGGCGCACAAGCAATTAGCGGCAGAGGCCATGCGCATCTCAGCGCCCGAGGTCGCCGCGGTGGGCTGTGTGGATGAGATCGTTGCGGAGCCACCGCAAGGCATCCACGGCGACCGCGAGGCCGGGACCGGAATGCTCGGATCTGTGCTCAGGAAACATCTGGCCGAATTGAAGGCCGCGCCCATCCAGGCGCTGGTAGCCGCGCGGCAGCAGAAGTTCCGCAACATCGCCCAGTTCTATACGCAGAGCTGATTCCCTGAGCCTTCTTACGACCGGCAGGAAAGTCATCGCGGTACAACCGGTCTCATAAGTGCCGCAGCCGAATAGTGAGCATGTGTGGGACCCGACAACAAGGCGGGGCCCATGACTCCAGCGAGTTGAGAAAGAAGATTTATGAGACCGGTTTTAGCCATGATGCATGAACGATTGAATGTGCGCGGGACACAGTGCGCGGCTCATCAAGCCGGTCGCTCTCGACGGATTGCGGGCCGGAGCGGTTCCGCAGTTACTGTGTCTCGAAGCCAACAACGCCAAGTGGATTTTTCCTCAAGAAAAATCCACATTGATCCGAAGCTGGATACCGCTACAACAACTGCGGAACCGCTCCGGAGGCAGTCATGAACGAACCCGGCTATACCGGCGGCCGTTTGCGCGCTTACCTGCAGTTCCTGGGCGCAATCCTCTACTTTTTTTTCGCGCGTTCGCTGGCCTTTCATGGGGCTGAAGGGCTGGTCAGCGACGCTTGGTTTCCGCTCGTTGAGCAGGCGATGCTTTTGTTTCTGCTGTTGGTGGGATTCGCGGCGATGGGATTCTGGCTCGACCGGCAGATTCGCCCGATCAACGAACAGGGATTGCCTCGCCGCGAAGGATGGCTGCGCGAGGTGGGATTGGGCCTGGCAACCGGATGGGGCGTGGCGCTGGTCTGCGTGCTGCCCATGACCGTCGTAGGCGGTATTGCCATCTCTCTCTTCACGCAGGGAGCGGCCTGGGGTTGGCTCGTGGCCGATGCGGCGTTTTTCGCGCTGGCGGCGCTGGCGGAGGAGGTTGCCTATCGCGGCTACGCCTTCCAGTGCTTCATTCGCGCAGTGGGGCCGGTCGGGGCCACGCTGGGATTTGCCTCCATCTACGCGATCGTGCAGGCGCTCATGCCCGGCGCTAGCCGCGCCAGCTTCGGTGTTTCGCTGGCGTTTAGCATTTCTGCTCTCCACGGCCTATTTGCGCACGCGCGCTCTATGGGTAAGCTGGGGCCTTAATTTCGGCTGGAAGGCAAGCAGGGCGCTCGTTTTTGGGCTTGCGGTGAGCGGCGTCAGCAGCCATTCGCCGGTGGTGCAAGGCGATCCCATGGGGCCATTCTGGCTCACGGGCGGAGCGTTTGGACTCGACGGCAGTTGGCTGGCGTGCAGTGTTTTTCTTTTGGCGCTGCCGGTAATCTTTCGCATGACGCGCGATCTGGATTTCCGATATAACGCGCCGGTCATTGTCGCTGCCGGGATCCCAGTCGATCTGGATGCCGCAGCGCGCGCGCAACATGAGGCGGCCATGGGTGCGGCCGCGCCCGCGGCTCCTACGCTGGTGCAGATCGAAAAGCAGGGAACAGGGATTAGGGAACAGGGAACAGAAAAACCCGCAACACTCGATCCACCGCAATCTTGATCTCCGCTCCGCCTCCTTGCTCCCTACGCCCCTTAGTCCCTCAGTCCCTTGTTCCCTTGGTCCCTTAGTCCCTTAGTCCCTGTCCTTCCGTTCCCTTAGTCCCTGCCTCTCCCGATTTGCCATTTCTGCCCGATTGGAGCTAACGTTTGCCTATCAGCGTTCGCACGCATGGGGGGCTCCCATGAACCGGCGTTTCCTTGCCCCAAGGATCGACCTCGCACCACGATCAAGCTTAATCGGCGCCCTGCAAGGAGGCTTGCTCCGGGCTGCGGCCGGTTGCGCGCTGGCAACACTGCTGGCTGCCGGATCTTCGGTGGCTCAGGTCATTACTGTCGATACCGGAGGCAGCAAGGGTCCTGTTGCGGGCAGTGGGCCCGTGGACCGGCAGTTTGCGCAGGTTGCGCCCACGCACGTGGATTTGCCCAAGACGGAGATGGACCCCAAGACGCGGCTGCTGCTCATCCGCGACCTGCAATCGGAGCAGGGGTTCGCCATGCGCCCGTTTCCGCGCGGCCACAAGGGACTGATACTCCAGGCCAACGGCAAGCTCGAGCCATCCGGCGAAAGCTATCTGAATATGGTCGTCAATGAAGGACTTTCCGCCAAGCCCGGCTCGCGCGTGGTGGTAACCGACATCAAGATCGACCGCTCGAAGATCATCCTGGATTTCGACGGAGGGCCTGACGCGAAGCACCGCTTCCTGCGCCATATCCAGATTAGCGTTGGACCAGAGATGGGCGACCCGGACGCCGACCCCTCGCTCATGAACCAGGCCGGCAATCCAGCCGGCGCTCGCGTCACGCTGGTCTTTGCGAATTATGTTCCCGAACTGACGGCGAAACA
Source organism: uncultured Acidobacteriaceae bacterium (assembly GCA_963835895.1). GTDB lineage: Bacteria > Acidobacteriota > Terriglobia > Terriglobales > Acidobacteriaceae > Telmatobacter. The sequence goes on from CAWIHC010000005.1 coordinate 256,910, forward strand.
GGTGAAGGCTCTGCTGGCGCCGCTCATTTCCTTCGACGTAAAGACGCCCATCCAGGCCTACACCGATACGCTGCCAACGGCCTTGAAGGACGCCATCCTGGGCCACAAGGTGCTGGTGGGAATGAACACGGACATGGTGCTCTTCGCCAAGGGACAGCCCAACACGAAGTCGCGCGAGATGGATGGGCAGATGCCGTTTGAGGAGTGGATCTACGGAACGCCCCCGCAGGAAGTCGATTTCGTTCGGATCAACGGCAACCGTGTGATACGCGTTGAGATTGCAAAGGGCGGGCAACCCCTGGAAATCTTCACCAAGGACGTGGTTTCGCCCATGCTGGTTGCAGCCGGCACGCCGGAGTTGGCCTCTCAACCGAACACGCGCACCGTTCGGGAAGGCGATGTCGAGACCGATCCCAACAAGCAAGAGGCTGCTCCGCCGCCCAGCCTGCGCAATCCCGGCGAAACATTGCCCACCGACAATCAAAACACCGGCGTGATGCGCCCGGTACAGTTCCCCAAGCCGCATCCCAACGATATGCCGGGCGCCAATCCGGACGAGCAATCCAGTGCTCCGCCGGCGAGCTCGCCCCCGCCGGGCGCGTCCGCTTCGCCCAGCCAGCCGGCGAAGTCGACGAACGGGCAGGCGGGTTCGCAGCCGGGCACAGCGCAACCTGCGCCGCAAAACTCGCAGTCGCAGCCCACGAGTGGGGCGCAGCCGGCGGCTCCGGCCGGCACGACGCCGGCCAATGCGACGCCTCCCGGTGGCGGCAAGCAGCAGCCGCCGGCGGGGTCGAATCAGCTTGTGTCGACAGCCGGTAGCCGGTAGCAGGTAGCGCGAACCAAAAGTGAGTCAGCAAGTCAGCGAGTCAGCGATCAAGAGCGGCAGCCGCCAGGATATTACTCATCGGTAATGGGGGGTACCCTCCCCACTTCTGAAAATAAGTGCTTTGGAATGAGAGGATTGGCGCAACTATGGTGCGCTATCTATGTCATTTCAAAGAACTTCCCCGCAGATGTGTCTCCGCAAAGGAGTTACAAGCAAAAGCCAGCGCTCGGCGATGGCCGGTGTCCAGCAAACCGAAAGGTCAACACCCGCCAACCACCGGCTGCCAACTCTGATCTCTGCTCCCCGAACTCTGGTCCCTGGTCTCTGATCTCTGAAATGAGTATGCGCTCAAGGGCGGAAATAATCGGCAAACTTCACAGAGATCAGAGATCAGGGGTCAGGGATCAGAAAAAGAACGGCTTAGGGGCGTGGTGGACCGCTTTTGAGACGGCTGAGGGGCTTGACAAGAAAGCAGGGACGCTGGGGTTAACCGGCGGGGAGTAGGAAGACAGGTGCGGGATAAATGGCGTTTATCGGAATCGATCCGGAAAGGGAGTTCACGGCGCGAGCTGAGCAGGATAGGTGGATTGTGCCAAGGCGCATTGGCTCGCGCTCTGATCAGGCGATCTTGATGCCATTCTTTGAAAGAGTTGAAAGGAACATCACTCCGTATTCAATTGCAACGCTCCAAAGAAGCCTCGCATACTCACGATCCGGCCGAGGGGGTGTACGCTCGTGTCGCTAGAGCATTTCTAATTTAAGTGTTTACATAACCACAAGACAGGAAGTAGTTCGAGCACTCTTCTGAAGAGATGGAGTCGAGCAGCGTTCCGATTTCCTGCCAGAGGGCGTCGACGCTCCGTCTGGCGGCTTTGCGGAGCAGGGCCTTGAGCTTGGAGAAGAGCTTTTCGATGGGGTTCAAGTCGGGGGAGTACGGCGGCAGATAGAGGAGTGTCGCCCCGGTGGCGAGGATGGCCTGTTCGACCCCGTCTACCTTATGACTGCCGAGGTTGTCGAGGATGACGATGTCTCCCGGCGTGAGTGTGGGACACAAGACCGAACGCACATATTCCACAAAGACCTCTCCGTCCATCGGCCCTTCGATTACCATCGGCGCGGAGATCTTCTGATGCCGCAACGCACCCACGAAGGTGGTTGTTTGCCAGTGACCGTACGGCGCCGAGCCGACACATCGGCGCCCCTTCGGAGATCGGCCGTAGGCGCGGGTCATATTAGTGGAAGTCCACGTTTCATCGATGAATACGAGCTTTTCTACGTTCATCGTGGGCAGCGCCTCCAGCCACGCCTTGCGTGCCAGTTGCACGTCCTGCCGATCTTGCTCGCTGGCGTGCAGCGTTTTTTTGAAGGTTAGATTCCATTTGTTCAGCTGATGCCACAGTGCCCCGACTTTGATCGAAACCCCTCGTTCGGCCAGCCGGTCACAGATTTCCACCAGGGCCAGATCGGGCTCGGCTTCGATCCAGGAGCGCACTGCCGACTCCAGGCCGGCTATACGGGAGCGGCGATGGCCGCCGATCTGAAAACTGCTGCGCTCGCCCGTCTCCCGGACTCGATCGCGCACCTGGTACACCCAGCCCCGGCTGATCTCCAGCCGCCGAGCAATGTGCGTCGGTTTTTCTCCGCGCTCCAACGCCCAAAGCACACGATCCCGCAAGTCTTGTGAATAGGATTGCATCTCCGCCGCCCCTCAGTCGGCGGAAATATTATCTCACGAAACTGTGTATACTTAAATTAGAACTGCTCTAATGAGCGTAAATAGGGAAGTAACAAATTCTTCGTGTTAAGTAACAGCAGCGGGATTGAAACGATGCGCTCGCGGTTGCCTTGCGGGGTCTTCCAGCTATTGTTGGCCGCTGGGTCTTCGATGAAAGAGCTTCTTGATGATTCGCTCCCGGGTCGTGGGCTCGTGAATGACCTTGATTAGCGCTAGGGTCTCCCATAGCTTCTGCATCGCTTCGTCCGGGGTCTGCTGCTTGTTCTCGACGAGGGCTCTCAGTTGCTTCACCGTCTGGCATTGAACTCTAAGCAGTACCAGCCTTGTATTGGTGTAGAACAATTCTCGGTTTTTCTCCCAGAAATAATCGAAGCCAGGAAGCTCGACGCCAAGCCAAAATTTCCACGCTGGCAGCTTGCCGTCATGAACCGCCATCGCGCTTTTCGAAAGATTGGAGAGATCCCACATAACTGCGTTGTGCATCTTCGCGAGGTCGATGCGCGATTGAATCAGGCCACGAACCGGATCGGCGATTAGGCCGGCGAACATGCCAACTATTGCCGATACAAGAATCTTCAGCCACTCGTGATCTTCGGCGGGCATAGCGTCTTCACCTGTCTGAATCTTAACCGCGGGTATTGCTGCCTGGCGGTCGGCTGGTGGCGATTTGCTCAAACGATACGGTTCCGAAGCGGAAGCCGTTGTTTTTCGCTGGAACGGGCGGAAGGAGCAGGGGCCTTCAGGCCCCGGGATGCGGCGGCTCGATCAATGGCCTTTTGGGAGTGGCCTTTAGGCCCGGGCATTCTTGCCCCTGAAGGTGATGGGGCATGGGGTCCAGCGGACCACATGCAGCGGAGCTGAACGGATGGGCTTCAGGCGTCGACGCAAGTCCACGGCGAATGGGGTTCTGCTCGATGTAGCGAACGCAATTCGCAAACTTTGCCTCGGTCATGATCTGGGTCTCGTTGAAGCTTTGAGTCCACACGTCGAGCTTGCTCGTCAGTTGGGGGTCTTCATGCGGAAGGAGAAGCCTCCCTTGATGAACTGCATCGCTTTTTCAAGCGAAACATCCGGAGCCGGAGTGATGAGTGCGTGGAAATGGTCAGGCATGATGACGAATGCGTGCAGGAGGAATTTGCCTTGTGCGCGGTAGTCGAGGATCGTTCGCATCAGCAATTCAGCCGTGGAAGTGACCTGGAAGAGGCGGCGGCGTTGCGCGGTCACGGCGGTGACAAAGTAGGTCCGCGTTTCTTGAGGCGCAAGCCGCACGTGGGAAGCATAACCGAAAGGCCCGAGGCTAAAGCCTATCCCATTGAAGGTCCGATTTCAGGGGCCTGAAGGCCCCTGCTCCCTCCGTTACGATAAAGGTCCGGTTTCAACGGAGCCCATGCCCCCTCCGTTACGATCCCGGCTAAGCGAGGCTTGTGGCAGAATTGCGCTGAAAATGCCCACCGAAGGCCTTTTAAGGTGCGGCGAACGACGGCTAAGCGCGCGCAAAACTCGCTATTCGTGAAATTACTCTTGACCTTTTGCCTCGATATGTTCAATTCCCGTTGAACCTTTACCCCGATTTTGGGTAATTCTCCTGGCCACCACTCGGCGTTTCGGGAAAGAATCCTTGAACCTTCGAGGGGGCGATGGGACAAGATTGTTGAACCTTTCGCGGGGTCGCGGTCGCACAAAACCGAACATTTCGTGAGACTTGGGCCGCTTTCACCCGGCCCCGGGAAAAAAGCGCCTCCGGCCCCGGCGCTCCATCACGGTTTCGCCGCGGCGGACGACCGTTGGTCAGACCGCAGAGTTTGGGTTCGTGCTATCCCAGGTCCCCAAATGCGAGGGACCTGGGGCACCCGGCGCTGGGCGGGGGAGGCTCTTAGTCCGGCTCATATAAACTGGAAGGAGCGAGCCGTGCTCTCTTCGCCACCCGTGGACGCTGTCGGCGATCCATGATTGGCGGGGAAGGACAATGGCCGCAACCGTTGAAGCCGCGTGCAGATGGTGCCCGTGCGAGCAGAGACACCCACAAAGGAGACAATCTTCACTGATGGCCAAAATTGCCAAAACAGGTGACCGCAAAAAGGTGATGGACACGACGAAGTCAACCGACTGTCCGAAATGCGGCAAGCCCACGCGCATCATCAAACGCGTGAAGGATCGCGAACGGGGCGTCCCCGGCGGAGTGTATATTTCGTGCTCCGTATGCGAGTTTTACGAGAAACTTTAAGCGGTACTCGAAGTTTGACCGAAAAGAAAGCCCGGCTCCGCGCCGGGCTTTTTGCTTTCGAGCAGAGAGCTGAAAGACAGGGACGTAGGGACGTAGGGACTGAGGGACGCAGGGATCCTTCGACTTCGCTCAGGACGGGCTCCGGGACATAGGGACTGAGGAAGCTACGAAGCCAAGGCTTCGGCCATCTCTTCAACAATGGCCGCGGCTGCTTCGGCTGGGTCGGGGGCCTGCGTGATGGGCCGGCCGACGACCAGATAACTGGTGCCCTGGCGCAACGCGTCGGCGGGAGTCGCGATGCGTTTCTGGTCACCTGTTTTGCCCCCGGCGGGGCGAATGCCGGGAACGACCAGAACCCCTTCAGGGCCGGTGAGTGTGCGCAGGGCAGAAACCTCTTGCGCCGAGCAGACAAAGCCGCGAATGCCCGCATTGAGGACCATTTTCGCCACAAGTTCCACCTGCTCCGCAGGCGAGCGATCCACGCCGACGGCTTTCAAGGCCGCAGCGTCCATACTGGTCAGCACAGTGACGGCGAGAAGTTCGGGCGGGTTGGCTACGCCCTGAAGCGCATCGCGCGCGGCGGCCAGCATGGCCGGCCCTCCGGCGGCGTGAACGGTCAACATGCGCACGCCCCAAGCAGCGGCCGAGCGGACCGCTCCGGCTACCGTGTTGGGGATGTCGTGGAACTTCAGGTCGAGGAAAACGGAGTGCCCGCGAGCCACCAAAGGCTCCAGGACGGCGGGCCCGGCGGCAGTGAAAAGTTCTAACCCCACCTTGAACCACTGGCAGGTTCCTTCGAGACGATTCACCAACTCATCCGATGCAGCCGCGCTGGGCACATCGAGAGCGACAATCAGGCGTTTGCGCGCGTCTTCGATCTTGCCCGCAAGGGGGACTTTGTCCAGGAGGGGCGAACGCGCGGCAGCGAAGGTTGGATTCAGCCGTTCGGGGATGGGCATACCTCGATCCTAACGGATTGCAGGTTCTCGCGGCAGTTGCGGTTTTCAATTCATTTTCGGGGCCGCAAAGGTTCAGTTTCAAGAATGCCGCACGAAAGGATTGGGAGATTCCGCCAAGCGATACGATAGAAGAAGGAGGTTAAAGTTGAGCCTGGGATCGTTGCGAAAGTCCAGCTTGGGCTTGGCAGTGGTACTGCTGAGTGCGGCCGGCCCAGCCTGTGCGGCGAGCGTGGATACGAACCCCATGAACTACGACCCCCAGGTTCAGGCCGCCTTTAAGGATTTCTACAATCTGGATTACACCGGCGCGGTCGAGATCTTCGAGCGCTATCGCGGGGAACACCCGAGCGACCCTCAGGCCACGGCGTACCTGCTCAACGCGATCGTCTTTCAGGAGCTTTACCACCAGGACCTGCTCGACACCACCTTCTACGCCAACGACGGTTTTCTGACGGGGCGTCACGCTACCGAAGAGGATCCGAAGAAACGCGACCAGATCTTCGCGCTGGCCGATGAGGCGGTGCGCGAGGCGGATTGGCGGTTGAGCCAGAATCCCAACGATGTGAACGCGCTGTTTGCCCGCGCCTGGGTGCGCAGCCTGCGATGCACCTATGTGGCCATGGTGGAGCGGGGGTATGGCACGGGATTCCGCCTGGCGACGAAGGCCAGGGACGACGCCGCGCGCGTGCTGGAGCTGGACCCGAATTATGTGGACGCGAAGTTGATCACCGGGGTCTACGAGTACGTGGTCGGCGCGCTGCCTTGGCCTTTCAAGCTGATGATCGGCTTTGCCGGAATCACGGGATCGAAAGCCACCGGCCTGGCAATGCTGCGCGACGATGGCAATCGCGGCGTGCTGACCAGCGTAGATGCGAGGACCGCGATCGCTCTTTTTCTGCGCCGCGAGGCGAAGTATGACCAAGCCATTCAGGTCGTGCTGCGAACTGAAGAACGAGTACCCGCACGACTTCCTGTTTTGCCTTGAAGAGGCCAACCTGCGCAAAGACGCCGGTGAGGGCATGAAAGCCGTTGACGCGTACCGGCAGATTCAGGCCGACAACGCCAGGCCGGGCTACTTTGCCGATGCACGCATGGAACTGGCCGACTTTGGGCTGGGCGACGCGCTGCGCGGCCAGCGCCACTACGATGAGGCTGCGCAAGCCTATGAGCAGGCGGCATGGACGCCCGGCGCGGGGCTGGAGCTCAAGATCCGCTCGCTGCTCGATGCCGGCCAATGCCGCGATCTGGGCGGGCAGCGCCAGCTTGCGGTCCGCGACTATCAGGCCGCCATCGACGCCGGTCCCAACACTTCGCGCGCCGATCAGGCACGGAGGTACCTCCGCGCTCCTTACAAGGGAAATTGAGGCGGTGGCAGCGGGGCAATGGCGGGCCGCTGGACGATGGAACCGAAAGAGACAAAGCCTCGTATCATTCCAGCAGCGGGCATTTTCCTCGGGAGGGATTGATCATGGCTGCCTACTGTCAGAATTGTGGAAATGCATTGCACCCGAGCGCACGCTTCTGCCCTGGCTGCGGCGGAGCGGTGCCCATGGCACCTTCCATTCCGGGCCGGCCGCTGATGCGGCCACACCTGGGACGCATGATTGGCGGCGTTTGCATGGCGCTGGCGCAGGCCAACGGCTGGGACGTGGCTCTGGTCCGCATCTTCGCGGTGATCGGCTTCTTCTTTTCCAGCGGGCTGGTCGGCGTGGCCTACGTGGCCGCATGGATCGGGATTCCCGAGGAGACGATGCCGTATCCGGGAGCGTATCCTCCTCAAATATGAGCGGCGATTACGTTTCTGCCGGCGCCCGATTGAGCTTCAGTGACGCGGGCGAAGGGCTGCCGGTTGTTCTTCTGCATCCCACACCGCTTGATCGCGAGTATTGGCGTCCTCTCACGCGGGAGCTTGCCGGCATTCGCGCCATCGTTCCCGATCTGCGCGGGCACGGGCGTTCTGAGCTGGGCTCGGGCCTGCCCGTGGGCGGATTTGCCCGCGTCCCCGGCGCGCCGGTGCTCACGATGGCGCAGCTTGCCGCAGATATTCTTGCGCTGCTCGATCACCTAGGCATTTCGAAGGCGGTCTTTGGCGGATGCTCCATCGGCGGCTACGTGCTGCTGGAGTTGTGGCGCAGGGCGCCGCAGCGCATGCGCGGCATGATCTTTGTCTGCTCCAAGCCGCAGCCGGATGCCGAGGCAAACCTGGCCAAGCGCATGGAGACCATTGCGCGGGCCCGGGCGGAAGGAGTCGCCGCGCTCTTTGACGGCATGGCGCAGAACACGGTGGCTCCCTCGGTCCGCAGGGAACGACCCGAAGTCGTGGCCGAGGTGCGCGCGCAGATGACGCTCACGCCCGAGGCGGTGGTTGCGGTGCAGGCGGGGCTGGCGGCGCGGCCAGATTCGGTTCCCACTGTGGCGACCATCCGCGTGCCGGTGCTGGCTATTGCGGGCGCTGAGGATGCCAGCGTGACTGCAGCGGATATGGAGGCATTTCGCGCCGCTCCCGGCGGATGCGAGTTGCACGTGCTCCCGTGCGCCGGTCACTTTGCCGCATACGAGCAGCCGAAGAAGGTTGCCGCGATCGTGGCCCCGTGGCTGCGGCAATTCGAAGCGTAAGTTTGGTCTGCTCTTCGTGCTCGGCTCGGCTCGGCGCTGATAGAATTCGGCACGAAGTCGATCGCCGCTTCTGGAGAAATCCTATGAGCAATGTTGTCCTAGAGAATTCGGGTCGGCGCGAATTCTTGCGCGCCGTGCCTCTGGCAGCCGCCGCGGGAATCACGCTGGCGAATTCGTCGTTTCTCGCTCCAATCGCGAGCGGACAAGCTGCGGCCAACGCAGGGCCGGCAGGATTCCAGTTGTTCCGCGCACAGGAGATCGAGGACGACGCGAAGGCGCTCGAGGCCAGCCCGGGCAACAACAATCTGGTTCAGGGGAAGAATTTTACCGTGGTGCTGACGGTGGAGACGGCAAAGAGCGCCAAGGAGTTCGAGTGGCACGAGGGTCGCGACCATATTTTATTGGTTTTGGACGGGGAGACGGTTTACCAGGTAGGAGGGACGCCCAAAGGCGCGCACAGCATCGCGCCGGGCGAGTGGCACGCGCCGGAAGCAGAAGGAGCAACAACTCTGACGCTCCAGAAGGGCGACATGCTGGTGATCCCGCGCGGCACTCTGCACAAGCGGAGCACCGCGGGAAGCGTGACGTTTACGCTGATCTCACCGCAGGGAACGTAAACACAGGGAACAGGGAATAGGGAACAGGGAACAGAGAACCGTAGACCGTGAACAGTGGACGGTAAACCGTAGACACGTAGAGTGAACAGCTAGCAGGCTGACAGCTAGTAGCTGAAAGCTGATCGCTGCCCTTCAATTCCTGCTGCGCATTTTTGCCAGCAGGCGCAGGATCTCCAGGTAGAGCCACACCAGCGTGACCATGATGCCGAATGCGGCGTACCACTCCATGTACTTGGGCACGCCGTAGGCGACGCCCTGCTCGACAAAGTCGAAGTCGAGCACGAGGTTGAGCGCGGCGATGGCGACCACGAAGAGGCTGAAGCCGATGCCGACGATGCCGGAGCCGTAGACGGAGCTGAAGAAGGAGATGTGGAAGAAGCCAAGCAGCATCTGGGCCATGTAGAAGAGAAAGATGCCGCCGGTGGCCGCGACCACGCCGAGGCGAAACTTCTGCGTGACCTTGATCACTCCGGATCTTGTAGAGCGAGCAGCAGGACGAAGAGCGTGCCGAAGGTGAGCCCCACGGCTTCCATGGCGATGCCGGGATAGCGCAATTCGAACATCGCGGAAAGACCGCCCAGCACAAGGCCTTCGAGCAGCGCGTAGATGGGCGCGGTCACCGGCGACCACTCCTTCTTGAAGGCGGTGACAAAGGCAAAGATGAGGCCGCCGAAGGCGCCGATCATGATCGCCGGACCGGCGAAGCTCAGGTCGCGCGTCTGCATGAACGAGTTCCACGTCCACGCCGCGGTAGCCACCGCGCACAGCAGCAGAATGCCGGTCTTGTTGATGGTGCCGCTCAGCGTCATGCGCGCCGAGGCGTCGACCAGGTTGCCGCCGTACTGGCTGCGCTGAAAGTCGCTGAAGGTGTTCTGGCCGAGGGCCGGATTCGATGTCTTCATCAGTGCCATTGAGATGTCTCCGTGGTGCAAAGCGGGCTAGGGAACCTGAGGTTGATGCGGGACACTTTGCCCGCTGCTTTTATTCTATCGGATGGGAAAAAGCCAGAGAGAGTTTCAAATGCGCGATCAATTGCTTAATCGAACGCCTGCACGCCGTATTCGCTCTCATAGCGCGCCACTGTGGCCATCAGGTTCTCGATGGCGTCCACGGGCTGAATGCCGCCGCGCGCGCCCTGCGCCATGCAGTTCATGGCCGCGGCCGCGCAGGAGAAATCGAGCTGGCGGTCGAGCGGCCAGTCGTGCAGCAAGCCGTAGATGAATCCGGCGCGGAAGATGTCGCCGGCTCCGGTGGTGTCGACCACGGGCACGCGATAGGCGGCGCTGTGCAGCAACTGCTTGCCGTCCCAGGCCAGCACGCCGTCTTTTCCGAGGGTTGCCGCGCTCAAGCGGCATCCGTAGCGCGACTTCATGCGGCGCAGAGCGCGCTCGAGATTCGAGTCCTCCATCAAGCGGCAGGAGAAATCCTCGCTCACAATCAGATAGTCGATGTTGGCGACGAGCTCTTCAATGCCGGGATAGGTGTCATCAAGATCGGCCACGACGGGAATGCCTGCCTCGCGCGCCCAGCTTGCGGCCTGCGTGGCCGCGGCGGTGTCGTGGCCATCCACGTGCAGCACGCGGGCATTCACGATCCATTCGCGGCGAAGGTCGCTCGGGCTGAAGAACCATCTGCTCATTGCGCTGGCAGATGACTGTGCGTTCGCCAGCGGCATCGATGAGGATGACGTTGTGGAGGCTGGCGGCTCCGGGCACGGTGACAATCCGTGCTTCTGCGCCCAGGCGGCGAAAGGCTTCCTTATGCAGGCGCGCAGCATCGTTGTCTCCGAGCTTGCCCACGTAGCGGCTGCGCAGACCCCAGGTTTGGCAGGCCACAACGGTGGTGGCTACCTGGCCGCCGGGCTGGACGGAACGACTGGAATATTGGACCTTGGAACCGGGCTCCGGGAATCGTTCGAGCGGGATGAGGGTGTCTGTGGCGTTGAGGCCGACGCCGACCAGGTCAACCTGGGGCAAAACCATCATTCCGCCATTGTAACGGGCTGGTGAGGGAAGCCTCGGAAGGCGTTCCGATGTCCAGATGGGCGGCGATCCGGCCTGCGGGATAATCTTCGGCACAGTCGGCGCGCGGCCCTATTCACCGAATCTGGTCCCAACAGGCGTCGGGCCATGGAGACCTTTCTTTCCATCCATTGGGCGTGCCATCGAGATTGGTGTCAAGGAATTCCGTTGTCTTCAAGTGAAGTCCGTCCTTGTTGAGCAAGAACGTGTTTCGGTACTTGCTACCCTGCATTAGAGGTAGAGGAGAGAGATTTGAGTCGCTCTCGGCTTCAGCCTTGGTCTTCTTCTCCTGTCCCCCGACGATGCTCAAGTAGAACTCCACAGTGAGAATGTACGGATAAAGCAGAGAATCGTTTGCCTTCACGTCTACGAAAACATGTATAGGCGGTCCCCAGGCTGCCTTCGCCCAAACCTGTTTATGGTGTCCCCGGTCAAATGCGGTGACTGGTTTCGCGCCTGGGGCATGCCTCAATCCGTTTCTGGACATCCGCCGCAATGCCTTTGATATCCAATTCTTGGTCGGTCTGAGCCGAAGCGATCCCGGAAAGAGCTGCGAGTAGAAGTAAGGAAAGCATAGCGTAATTTCTCATAAGCCTTGCCGTCCCCGTTCCTGATTAAGCTCGGCACAGGAAGGCCCGTAGGTCCTCACAGAAGGCCGGCCACACGGTCCAATGCGCCCTGAGCGCCGCGACACTGAAGTTGTTTTGCTTGCCGCGCACTACACCAGCCATTGCAGCGTTGCGAGCCTCGGAGCATGTGAGGAGCGCATAGCGAGGTGCTCCGCGTGGCTGCGTGGCATCTACGAATGCCCAGCGCACCTCCATCTCAAGGGTTTTTAATTGATCCGCGCTTGAGAGGAGGAGGTCAACCTGAGCGCCCCCCTTCTTGGTGCCGAAACCTACGCCGTTTTGTCGCTGCCACCTGTACGACTTGGCTTCGATTTCAATATGTGCAGGTGGCGATGACGTTGAATAGCGCACCTCGGCGGCAATGTCCAGGCCAAACCTCGGCACAGCCCACGTCAGGTCTTGAGCCTTTACGGAAGCTTGGATTAGATTCCGAAGGGCCATCTCGAATAGCTTCTCCGGGTATACGACAGTCGGCTCTTCGCGGAAATTCGAATCCATTGTGCTGGCAGGAGCCCCACTTTCGCACCCGATTATAGTACGGAATCCCTACTTGAGCCTGTGACTGAGAGTAGTCGATGGGCAGGTGGGTTCGTCCCGATTGACCGACTGCCCGAGGATTGACCCGTTCCCATCTTCCAAACCCTAGGGTGAGTGACCGCCCAATGCTGTACGCTCAATAGAGCATTTTCTTTCTTTGGACTAGACCCGTGGCTCAACAACCATCTTCGCGCCCGTTTTACCATCCGCAGCCCGGCGAGGAGCTCTACTGCGGCGGCGTCTCGCTGGAATCGCTGGCGCGGCGATTCGGCACGCCGCTCTACGTCTACTCTGCCGACCAGATTGCCGAGCGGCTGGCGCTGTTTCAGCAGGCGCTCGCCGGCCGGGATCACCTGGTCTGCTACGCGGTAAAAGCCAACTCCGCGCTGGCGATTCTCAAGCTGCTGGCCGGACGCGGCGCGGGATTCGACATCGTCTCCGGCGGCGAACTGGAGCGCGTGCTGGCTGCCGCGCCCGAAGCGGCCGGCCGCGTGGTCTTTTCCGGCGTGGGCAAGACGGCTGCGGAGATCGACCTGGCGCTCAAGGCGGGGATTCTTGCATTCAACGTGGAGAGCGAGGCGGAGCTTGAAGCTGCTCGCGGCGCGCGCGCGCAAGCTCAAGATCCGCGCCCGCTTCGCGCTGCGCGTCAATCCCGACGTTTTTGCCGATACGCATCCCTACATCTCCACCGGCCTGCGCGAGCACAAGTTCGGCATCGACATTCGCCGCGCGCGCGCGCATCTACAAGAGCGCGGCCGGCGATCGCTGGCTTGAGGCGCACGGCGTCAGCGTTCACATCGGCTCGCAGATTCGCTCCGCGGAGCCGTTCGGCGCGGCCGATTGAGCGGGTGAGCAAGCTGGTGCGGCAGCTCCGGCGCGAAGGCATTGCGCTCAAGGCCATCGATGCCGGCGGCGGCTTGGGCATCGACTACCACCGGGGCCCACGGCCAGGTCTTCGGCGCGGGGTGCACGGCACGCATCGAGGTGGAAGGCGAGTACGCCGCGGCGCTGGAATGCGCGCTCGGCGATTTCGACGGCCGGCTGCTCATCGAGCCCGGCCGATTCCTGGTCGCGCAGGCCGGCGCGCTGGTGGCGCGCGTGCTCTACGTGAAGCGCAACGGCAAAAAGACCTTCGTGATTACCGACGCGGCCATGAACGACCTGATCCGCCCCGCGCTCTACCAGGCCATCACGAGATTGTTCCGGTGCGGCCGAGGGCAGGGAAGGCCGCGCATCGTCGATGTGGTGGGGCCGGTCTGCGAGTCGGGCGACTTTTTTGCGCGCGACCGCAAGCTCGCGCCCGTTGAGCCCGGCGACCTGGTGGCGCTGCTCGATGCCGGCGCCTACGGCATGGCGCAAAGCTCCAACTACAACTCGCGCCCGCGCGCCGCCGAGGTGCTGGTCGAGGGCGCAAAGGCGCGCCTCATCCGCCGCCGCGAAACCATGGCCGATCTGCTGGCGCCGGAGAAGCTGCTTGAAAGAGGATTGGGCGCTACTGGTGCACGCCTGAGGCGGCTACAAAAGCCGGTACGTCTGCGATCCGAGGGGGATAGTGTTCACCTTGGCCGGCGGGGCAGCGAAGCTTGATCCTTGGCGTTGATGGCCCCGGAGTAATCGGGACCGAGGCCGAGATTCTTCAGGGCGCGCGAATCGGGCATCAGCTTGGTTTGCCAGCCATGATCGGCCTGATACTTCTGCATCGCGGCGACGGTGGTGGCGTCCCACTTGCCGTTGGCTTCGCCGGTCAGGTAGTGCTCGCGGATCAGGGCCTGCTGAATCTGTGTCACCCGATCCGGCTCGATGGCTTGCTGGCCGCGCGCGCGGCGCGATCTGTGCCTGGCCGTGCGAAAGCTTGTGAGTGGTGGTGCTGACTGGCCGCTGGTGGGAGAGCGGTGCACGTTCGACGCGAATGCGGGCGGCGCAAGAAGGGCCGCGGAAATCAGAAGTGCCAAAGCTGCACGAGATGAAGACATCTCTATACCACCTGAATGAATCGAAGATTTCGAGAACTCTTCGTAGAAGTTTAACCAAGGTATCGCAATGCGGCAAGGGGAAAACGAATCAAGCGCATTGACTGATTACTTTGGAAACCAGCGCCGGAAGCGGGAATTCGCTGCCGGCGCCAGTTGCGAGGGGCTATAAAGTGCCGCCAATATAGTTAATGCCCTGCTCGGGATGGTGCGGGTCGATCACCTCGAAGACCACATCGTCGCCGGTCTTGAGCTTGCTCACCACGGCATCGAACTGCTCCTTGGTGGCGGTGGGCTGCCTGTTGACATGCGTGATGACCAGTCCCGGCTCCAGTCCCTGCAGGTCGGCGAAGGAGCCGGTGCGGACCGAATCGATGACCACGCCGGGAGTGTGGATGCTTGGCGGCCATCGCCGGCGGAGCTTCCTGCACCACGACGCCCAGCTTGGCTTCGCCGGCGCCGCCTCCGCCTTCCTGATTGCTTTCAGGCTGCGGATTGTTGAGGTCGGCAAATACCTTGTCGCGATCGCCGATGGTCACCGTCGTATCCTGCGGCTTGCCGTCGCGAACGTAACCCAGCCGGATGGTCGATCCCGGCCTGCGGCTGGCGATTTCGTTCACCAGGTCGTCGCCGTCCTTGATGGAGCGCCCATCGATGGTGGTGATGATGTCGCCGGCCTTGAGGCCTGCCTTATCCGCGGGGCCGCCGGGCTGAACTTCCTGCACCAGCACGCCATTCTTGAAGCCGTAGACGCGATTGACGGCGCCCGAGAGGTCCTTCGCGGAACTGGATGCCGATGGAGCCGCGCGTCACCTTGTGGCTGGGGCTGATGAGGTCGTTGTAGACCGCGACCACGGTGTTCGACGGCATGGCGAAGCCGATGCCCTGGTAGCCGGCCGACTGCGTGTAGATGGCCGTGTTGACGCCGATGACTTCGCCGTTCATGTTCAGCAGCGGGCCGCCGGAGTTGCCGGGATTGATGGCCGCGTCGGTTTGGATGAAGTGCTGGAACTGGCCCGGCGCGCCCTGGTCGATGGTGCGGTTCTTGGCGGAGATGATGCCGGCCGTGACGGTCTGCGCCAGCGCAAACGGGCTGCCGATGGCCTCGACCCAGTCGCCCACCTGCGCCGTGTCGGAGTTGCCCATCTTCACCGTCGGCAGCGGCGTGCTGGTGTCGATCTTGATCACCGCCAGGTCGGTGGCTTTGTCCACGCCGATGACGCGCGCCGGACGGCCCAGATCCTGGTGTCGGGATCGGTCGAGAGCTTGACGTAGATCTTGTCGGCTTTGTCGATCACGTGATCGTTGGTGATGATGTAGCCCTTGGGATCGACGATGAAGCCCGAGCCCAGCGACTCCTGCACCTGGCCGTTGTCGCCCTCATCCGGCCCACCGGGAATCTGGCCGCCGAAGAAGCGGTTGAAGAAGTCCTGGAAGTTGTCCGGCCCTCTGCTGATCGTTGTCCTGATCGTCGTCGCCGGGATTCTGCTGGTTGGGCTGCGTACGGAACTGATGGAAGTTGCGGTGGCCGCGGTTGTCCGACTGCTTGGGCAGAGTCTGGGTGTTGATGTTCACCACCGCCGGTCCCACCAGCTTGGCGATTCTGACAAAATCGTTGGGCGGGATCGGCGAATTGACGACCTTGAGGGGAGTGGCGTCGGCGCTGTCGCTCTGGCTTTCCTGCCCGCGCACTCCGTGGGCGGCAAACGATCCGGCCACAATGGCGGCCGAAAGCGTGGCGAGCAGCACGAATGTCGAGGCGAGACGGCGCGAGCGAAGCCGTTCGAAGAGCAATTTCATAGAGTTTACTTGACCTCATGAGGCGCCTAGCCTGTCGGCCGGCATGTGGATGGCGCCACCTCTTTCAGTATAGCCATCCCGAGCAGGTCCTGCGCGACCTCGACGTCTTCCGCGTCACCCACCGGGCATCGGACTGAAGCCAAAGCCGTCCGCACCTGAAAGGTTAGACGCGGCAGTCGGAGCAAAAGAGCCGCGTTGGGGCAGTTGAGATGTGCGCAGCCGGGAAGCAGGCGGCGTTACTGCTCCGCCGCCCACTCCAGCATGGCCAGCGTCAGCAGCAGCACGCGCTTGAGCGCGAGCTCGCGGTCTTTCGGCGAGTACCACTCGTGCAGCGTGTGCGCGTCGCCGCCTTCGCCGCCCGCGCCCATCGAAAGCGCCGGAACGCCGAGCGCGAGCGGAATGTTGGCGTCGGTCGAACCCAGGCGGAGGTCGGTGCGCAGGCCGAGATGCCGGTCGACGGCGCGCAACGTGGCCAGCAGCGGGGAATCGTCCGGCAGTTGCGCGGCGGGGCGGTCGCCGATTTTGGAGATCGCGAAGGACAAGCCGCCCGCGCGAAGCTGCGCCGGCTGAGCCTTGGCCTTTGCGTTCCAGTGCTCGACGGCATCCTCGACGGCGCGGTGCAGCGCGACTTCAAGGCGCAAGAAGCTGGTCGGGGTCCGTGGAACGGAAGTCGACGGTGGCCTGGGCGCTTTCAGGAATCGAGTTGACGCTGATGCCGCCGCGAATGGTGCCCAGGTTGAGCGTGGTGCGCGGCTCCTCGGGCAGCGGCGTTTCCGCCAGCGCGGCGAGCGCCGAGGCCAGCGCCGCGATGGGGTTGGGCGTGCCCGCATCGGTAAAGCTGTGCCCGCCGGGCCCGGTGATGGTCACCTCGTAGCGGCGGCTGCCCAGGGCCTGAGTCACGGCAGCGTCGGCGCCGGGGCCATCGAGAACAATGTGAGCGGCGATGCGGCCGGCGAGAGCGCTGTGCTCGTAGATGTGGCGCACGCCGCGCAGGTCGCCCTCGCCTTCTTCGCCGACATTGCCCAGCAGGACGAGCGGCACGGGCAGTTCCACGCCGGCGTGGAGCAGCGCGTCGACGACGGCGAGCATTCCCACTACACCGGCTGCATTGTCGCTGGCGCCTGGAGCTTCGAGGCGATCGCCGTTGAGGATCGGATGGAGCGGAGTGCCGGCGGGAAAGACAGTATCAATGTGCGCCGAGAGCAGGACAATCGGGCCGGTGCTGTCGGGGGGCAGATTTGCGGCGGGCAAGGTTCCCAGGACGTTGCCGGCTGCGTCGATCTCGACGCCGCTGAGACCTATTTGCACGAATCGCTCGGCCAGCCACTCGGCGCGCGCCTGTTCGCCGTGAGTTGGCGCGGGAATCGCTACCAGCTCAACCTGCCAGTCCATGATGGTTTTGGGATTTGCGTGCAGCCAGGAAAATGCGGCGTGGATGGGCCTTTGCGCGGCGAGGGCAGTGACGCGCGAGAACGCCGAGGCTGAGGAAAGAACCGGCATGGAGATGCATTCAGAGTAGCAGGGATCGATGGCAGCCGGGACCTTGACGCGCTGCTACACTGCCAGTCCTATTGGGTAGTCAGCCGCTCGAACAAAAGCGACTGCAGATTACGCCGGCCATCGGCAATGAGGTGAATGACAATGTCAGTCCGAGTAACCCTGTAGATCAGGCGGTAGGGTTTGAAAAACACTTGGCGGTAATCCATCTTCAAACCCGGAGGCAATTCGGAAGGCCGCGAACCTCTACCCGGCAAAGCAGCAATACTATTGGCTGCGGCGGCCAGACGATGGAGAACATAGTTTGCTTTAGCCGGAGAATCGTGTTGCGCAACCCAGTCGTAGATATCTTCGAGGTCTCGTTTTGCAGCTTCTGTGATTCGAACTGGACGTTTCATTTTGCCTCAGCGCAATCCAGCGACTATCCGGGTTAAGCTGCGCTGCGCCGCGACTGACGCCGGCGAATCTCTGCGATGACTTCCGAGAGTGGGTAGGTTTGGCCCTGTTCGACTTGCTTTTCACCGATGGCCAGAATCTTGAGCAGCGCCAGTGTCTCCTGCGATTCTTCGTAGGAGTGGACGTCCAACAGTACCGCGCGTGCTTCGCCATTCTGCGTAATGACGATGGGTTCGCGCTCCTCGGCGATTTTGTCCAGGAGCTCTGCAGCATGGGATTTGACGTAGCTAATCGGTTTAATCTGGGTCGAATAACGCATGGTGGCCTCCGTTCAGCAATACGGTCCAAATATAGTTCTTTTATAGCCCGAAAAACCGCAGGAGTCCAGTTCAGCGGTCCGCGGCCTATGGTTCCGGGGGGTAGTCGACGGAATGGAGGAACAGGCCGCGCGCCGGCGCCGTGGGGCCGGCCTCGGAGCGGCAGCGGGCCGCGAGAATGCGGGGAATCTCCTCGAGGGCGAGGTGACCGCGGCCGACATCGATCATGGTGCCGACCAGGTTGCGCACCATGTGGTGCAGGAAACCGTTGCCGCGGACGCAGTATACGAGAAGCTCGCCGGCCTCGGAGGAGCGCTGTTCCCAAGCCGAAGAGAAGATGGTGCGGACGGTGGACTCAGGCGGCGGTAAGGGAGCGCAGGCGTTTGCGGCGGGATTTTCGACGAGGGCCGCGCGGTGCGCGAGGTCGGGATCTGTTGCGGCAAAGCTCAGGAAGTCGTGCTCGCCTTCGAAGATGCGCGCGGCAGGACTGAAGCGCGTCGAGCGAGAGCGGCCAAGGGCAGGCGTAAACGTAGCGAGCCAGGAACGGCGGGCAATCGGAGGCGCGAAAGATGCGGTACTCGTAGGTTTTGGCGATGGCCGAATGGCGCGCATGAAAGGTGCTTCGTACTGTTCTGGTTTCGGAGATGCGAATCGACGGGGGGAGGGTGCGATTGAGCGCGCGTTGCAAATTTTCGGGCGGAATGGGAGCGCGCAGGGCGAAGCTGGCCACCTGCGCGAGGGCGTGGACGCCGGCGTCGGTGCGGCCCGAGCCCTGGGGCAGAGGCGATTCTCCCGTGACACGGCCCAGAGCCGCCTGCAACTCGCCCTGGATGGTCGGAAGGCCGGGCTGCACCTGCCAGCCCTGGAAGTCCGTGCCGTCGTAGGCGAGGGTGAGCTTCCAGGTTTGGAGGTTGGAATCGGTTTGAGGTTCGATTGTCACCGGAATCGCTGATTATCAGGGTACTCGACGGCGATGGGCGGGCAAGGATCTCCTCAAGGATCGAGGGGTTGCGGCGGCCCCGGAGTGTTGATGTTGCTCATTTGTAACGGGGGTGCCCCCCTCCCCCATTTCTGAAAATAAATTCCCTAGATTCAGCAGCTTGGCGCATATACTGCGCTCTAAAGTCTTGATTCTAAAACCACTTCTTTGCAGAGTCCAGACAGCAAAGGAGTTATGGGCGCTCGGAGGGCCTTGCGGCGGAGGATACCCGCCGTACCGGAGCCCTGGTTGAACACTCATGGAATGAGTATGCGCCAAACGGCGGAAATTATCGGCAAACTTGACAGAGATCAGGGGTCAGAGATCAGTGATCAGCGGGTTCTGCGTAACCGCCAGCGGCACAGGCCCTTAGCGGCTAAGAGGAGCAGGAGTTAAGGGGCAAATAGGAAGGAAAAGACTGAGTGGGGGCTTGACAGCAAAATCGGCGAGGGGCCGGGGGTTGCGTGGAAGGCGGCTCTGGCGGTATTTTACTAACCAGTTAGTTAAAAGAAGGCCTGCGGGACATTGGCAGGCAATGGCCGTCGAAGTCTTCGGCGGCTCGTGGACACAGTTCCGGCTCGAGGGGAAGGCTTGCGAGCAAGATCGGGGTCCGCAAACGGAGCTTGGATCGGCGCAGGTGAATGAGAAATTTGGCCAGTTTAGCGGAATGAGACGAGCGTAGGGAACGAGAGGGGTATCCATTTCGTAATCACGGAAGAGCCTTTCGGGGCAAAGTGGAAGCGATAATCGTCTTGGCGAACACAAGATGTGCATCCGGAACCGCCGATGGCCTCCGGGCGGCATGACGTTCCAGACAGGGCAACCAGGCAGCGCAACCAGTTGTGGAGAGAGACCATGGATTCTTACAGGACGGGTGTGGTTTTTGGGGAGCGGAGTGCACAAGGTAGTGAACGCAATGGAACGAAGCAGAGCAGGGAGATGCGCGGACAGAAAGGCGAGCGGTTGCGCGCCATTGCGGCTGTGCTGCTGACTCTGGCGGCGACGATGCCGCCGGGCTACGCGCAGCAAGCCGGAGCGGGCTCGAAAGGGCCGGATAAGGCGGCTTCAGAGCTGCCGGTTGCGCCAGCGCCTGTGGCAACACAGCCGTACCCATTGCGCACATCGAGCCGCGACTACTCGAAGGCCTTCGCGACGTGGATCGGAGATCCGATCAAAATCTTCATGCCGACAAATATTCCCAAAGCGAGCTTTAACAATTCCGTGCGGCTTGCGGACCTGATGAAGGACGGGAAGATTTACCTGAGCCTTTCTGACGCGCTGGCGTTGGCGATTGAGAACAACTACGACATCGCGATCGCGCGCTACAACCTGGACATCGCGGATACGGATATTCTGCGCACCAAGACGGGATATGCGCCGCTGGGCGTGCCAACGGCGATCGTTGCTAATACGCTGACGGGCAGATCTTCAACTGCCGCGACCGGCGGAGGCGGTCCCGGAGGCACGGCAGGAGGCTCGGGCGGCGCAGGTTCCGGAGTCAATGGGCTGACGATGACTACGAGCGGCGCGGGACCCAATCCGGAGCACGCTCGATCCCACACTCACCAGCAACATCCAATTACAGAGGCAGGAGTCGCCGGCGAGCAGCATCTTTTCTCCGCGCGCCTCAACGAATACAAACCAGTACAACTTCACGTACAACCAGGGTTTTGTGACGGGCACGGCGCTGAGTGTGGGCTTCAACAACCAGCGCCTGACGACGAACAATGATTTTTACGATTACAGCCCGCTGTTCAACTCGAGCTTCCAGGCCCAGGTGACGCAGCAATTGTTGCAAGGCGCGGGCATCTGGGTGAACAAGCGCTTCATCTATCAGGCGCTGAACGACCGGCGCATCGCGGACTCGTCATTCCGCCAGCAGATCCTTTACACGGTGAACCAGGTGGAGAGCATCTACTGGGGCCTGGTGCAGGCGTATGAGGACGTGCAGGCCAAGGAGCGCGCGCTGGATCAAAGCAATCAACTGCTGAGCGACAACAAGAAGCAGTTGGAGATCGGCACAATGGCGCCGCTGGATGTGGTGAACGCCGAATCGAGCGTGGCAGCGGACCAGCAGGCGCTGATCAGCGCGCAGAGCGCACTGAACTACCAGCAGCAGATCATCAAGCAGGCCATTGCGCGGAACCTGAACGATCCGAATCTGTCGACGGCTCCGGTGATTCCGACGGACCGCGTGAGCCTGGAGCCGATTCCCGAAGAGAGCCAGCCGGTGGAGGCGCTGGTGCAGGAGGCGTTCCAGCAGAGGCCGGAGCTGGAACAGGCGGTGCTGACGCTGCGCAACGACGAGATCACGCTGAAGGGCGCGCGCAATGCGCTGCTGCCGGCGTTGAACGTCTACGGATTCTATGGCGCCAGCGCAACGGGCGGCTCGCAGAGCCCCGATTGCTACAACTTTCTCTTGAGCCCCCCAGGACCCTGCGCTCCGGGCCTGTATCCCGCCGTCGGCTACGGGGCCACGCTGAGCAACTTGGTGAACAGCAGTTCTCCCGACAAGGGCGTGGGCTTCAATCTGACCATCCCCATCCGCAACCGCGAAGCGCAGTCGGTGCAGGAGCGCTCGCTGATGGAGTACCGGCAGGCGGAGTTGCGACTGGAGCAACTACACACGCAGATCCGCATGCAGGTGGTGAACGCGATGTATGCGCTGACCAACGACCGCGCGCAGGTGCGGGCGGCCAGGCCGCGCGCGACTACGCGCAGCAGAGCCTGGATGCCGAAGAGAAGAAGCTGCACCTGGGCGCTTCGACGACCGCCAACGTGCTGCAGCAGCAGCGCAACCTGGCGACGGCGGAGGACAACCTGATCGCCGCGCACGCCGCCTACGCCAAGGACCGCGCGGGCCTCTACCAGACGCTGGCCTCGACGCTGCAGCACTACGGCATCAATCTGCCGGAAGCGGCGGCGGGAACCGTGACGACCGCGCCGGTGGTGCCCGGTGTGGAAGCCGGCGACACCCGGCAACGAGCCGACGATGACTCCGCCGGCGGCGCAGGAACAGCCGGCAGCGCCGCCGGCGCAATAGACAGCGTCTGTGCTATCCCACGTCCCAAAATCGGGACGTGGGGTACCCAACATTGGTGGGATGGCGGGATGGCCCGGCGACATGCCGGGCTGTTTTGTGGGCGTGAGCGCTGAGGAGACCGAGCGTCTACCGCTCGGCGACGCGATCCAGCAGATCGAAAAACTCCGGAAAGCTGATGGCGGCGGACTCCGCGCCCTGGATGAGGGTGTCGCCCTCGGCGCGGAGGGCAGCCACGCTGAAGGCCATGGCAATGCGATGATCGCCGCCGGAGTCGATGGTGGCGCCGTGCAGGGTCTGGCCGCCGGGCACGTCGAGCCCATCGTCGAACTCCTCGACCTCAGCGCCCATGGCGCGCAGATTTTTCGCCACCAGCGCGATGCGGTCGGATTCCTTCACGCGCAGCTCGCGCGCGCCGCGGATGCGAATGCCGCCGCTGGTGTAGGGCGCGATGGCCGCCAGCACGGGCAGCTCGTCAATGAGTTGCGCCGCGAGCGCGCCGCTGACTTCAGTCGATCCAAGGCCTTCAGGCGGCGCCGAAATCTGCACGGTGCCCACCAGCTCGGCGTGCTTCTCTTCGAGATTCAAGACAGCGACGTGCGCGCCGAGGGCGGTGAGCACATCGAGCAGCGTGGCGCGCGTGGGATTGAGGCCGATCGAGTCCAGAACCAGGCTGGAGCCGGGGAAGAGCGCAGCGGCGCAGAGGAAAAATGCGGCGGAAGAGAGGTCGCCGGGGACAGCGGCATCGATGGCGTGGAGCGGCTGCGGTCCGGCGATGGAGACCGAATCGGATGTGCGGGCGAGCTTGGCGCCAAAAGCGCGCAGGGCCAGTTCGCTGTGGTCGCGCGTGCGGACGTGCCTCGCGGACGGTGGTGGTTCCGGCGGTTTGCAGAGCCGGCCAAGAGAATGCAGCTTTTGACTTGCGCGCTGGGAACCGGCGTTGTGTAGTCGATGGCTTGAAGCGGGCCGCCGTCGATGGTGAGCGGCGCATGGCCTTCGGTGAGCGTGAGGCGCGCGCCCATGGCGGCAAGCGGCTTGCGAATGCGCTCCATGGGACGGCGCGAGAGCGAGGCGTCGCCGATGAGGGTGAAGCGGCCGGCCTGCGGCGCGAGAAGGCCGGAGATCATGCGCATGGTCGAGCCGGAGTTTCCGCAATCGAGGGGGTGATTGGCAGGAGTGACGCGGCCTGCGACGCCGGCGATCTCGACGGAGCCGGGGCCCGTGCGGTTCACCTTTGCGCCCAGCGCCGCCATGCAGGCGAGGGTGGAAGCGCAGTCTGCGCCAGTGGAGAAATTGGTGAAGCGCGATGTGCCCTCAGCGAAGCCGGCGAGCATGGCGTAGCGGTGGCTGATAGACTTGTCGCCGGGCAGGCGCAGGCTGCCGATGATGTTTCGAGCGGGGCGTATGAGGCGTTCCTGGGCGGCTTGGGCCAAGAGGACTCCGGGGTCGTCGATCGTCTACTAGAGTCTATCGAATGAGAACCCAGGAATCGGCGATCAGGGGCTAGTTTCATTCTGAAAAAGAACGGCTGAGAGGCCGGCGATTCGACCGAATTGCCGACCCGCAGACCTCTGAATTCGGAGCGATTCCACAATTCACGTGCCATTTCCGGCGTCTTGCAGGGAGGCTTTTCCTTGATGTAAAAGCCACTCGGCGGTTGCGGATCTGGGCATAGCAATTGTGGAACCGCTGTAGCCAAGGCCCAAAACGTGAGTGTGGAATCGTATGATGTAAAGGAAGAAATCCGTCCAACTTTGCTGTAGACAGGGAAAACGATGAAACGAATTCTTGCTCCTGTGGCGTGTGCCTTGGCACTCAGCTTGTGTTTGGGAGGGCTGATCGGCTGCGGTGGCTCGTCCAGCGCGCCACCTCCTGTAGCCTCCATCTCAAGTTTCGTAGCGAATCCAGCGACCATTACAGCAGGAGCAAGCGCAACGTTGACGGGAGTCTTCGTGAACGGTACAGGCGTGATCACGCCGGGAAATCTCGCTGTCACCAGCGGAACTGCGGTGACCGTGAGCCCAACGGCCACTACCACCTACACCCTCACCGTCACTCCTTCCAGCGGAGCCGCGGTCACGCAGACGGCCACGATCACCGTGAATCCGGCGCCGACGATCACTAGCTTCGTGGCCAGTCCAGACACGATCACCGTAGGCGGAAGCTCCAGCCTGACGGCCGTTTTCTCCAACGGCACGGGGGTGATCACGCCGGGCAATCTCTCTGTCATCAGCGGAACGGCAGTGAGCGTCAGCCCCGCGACGACCACTACCTATACCCTCACGGTCACTCCCCCTGCCGTTGGGACCGCAATCACCCAGACGGTTACGGTAACCGTCGTTCCCGCGCCGACGATCACCAGTTTTGTTGCGAATCCCGCAACGATTGCGGCAGGGGCAAGCTCCAGCCTGACGGCTGTTTTCGCCAATGGCACGGGGGTGATCACGCCGGGCAATCTCGCCGTCACCAGCGGAACGCCGGTGAGCGTGAGCCCCGCGACGACCTCGACCTATACCCTCACGGTCACCAATTCCGCTGGGACGGCAATTACCCAGACGGCCACGGTGACTGTCGTTCCCGCGCCGACAATCACCAGCTTTGTGGCGAATCCAGCGACCATCACTGTAGGCGGAAGCTCCAGCCTGAAAGCCGTCTTCGCCAACGGCACGGGGGTGATCACGCCGGGCAATCTCGCCGTCACCAGCGGAACGGGAGTGAGCGTCAGCCCCGCGGCCACTACGACCTATACCCTCACCGTCACTCCTCCGCTTGGAACGGCGATCACCCAGACGGTTACGGTAACCGTCGTTCCCGCGCCGACAATCACCAGCTTTGTAGCGAATCCCGCGACGATTGCGGCAGGAGCAAACTCCAGCCTGACGGCCGTTTTTGCCAACGGCACGGGGGTGATCACGCCGGGCAATCTCGCCGCCACCAGCGGAACGGGAGTGAGCGTCAGTCCCACGGTTACCACGACCTACACCGTCACGGTCACTAATTCTGCTGGGACGGCAATCACCCAGACGGCTACGGTAACTGTCGAGACCTCGATAACGGTGGACGAGTCGAGCATCGGCCCGGCCGTAACCGATCAGCTTTTGGGCATGAATTTGGCCGCCTGGTACGACGTGGTGGGCAATGCGACGGCTGTCAATGGCGCGTTCGCGCAGGCGGGCATCCAGGCCATTCGCTGGCCGGGTGGCTCATGGTCTGACGAATATCACTGGCAGACGCCCAACAGCTCGTCCAATCCCAATCTGCCTTTCATGTGCGAGAACAACTCAAGCGGGGTTCCAAACGGAAGCACTGGTTGGGGCGGCTACAGCACCTTCGGGGAGTTCGTCACCAGCATCGTGCAGGGCGGAAACTACGACCTTGCCCTCACCGCCGACTACGGCACCGACCCTGCTTGCACCGGCCCCGGTGATCCCACCGAAGCCGAGGCGTGGGTCGCCGCTGCCGTGACCGATGGCATCCACGTCAGCCACGTGACCGTCGGCAATGAGGAGTACGGCACCTGGGAGACCGATCTCCATACCGCGCCGCACGATCCGACCACCTACGCCAACGCAACCGTCACCGGCTACTATCCCGATATCAAGGCCGCCGACCAGACCACTCTGGTGGGCGTTGACGTGGACGCCGATGACGCCACCGGCGGATGGGACAATACCGTGCTGGCCAATGCCAAAGGCTCCTACAACTTCGTGGAATACCACTACTATCCAGAGACGCCGGGCGAGGAAAGCGATACCTTCCTGGTGCAGCAGGCGGCGCAGGAGTTGACCACGAACATCAACACCATCAAGTCGGAACTGACAAAGTGGGGAACTCCGGATACACCCATTTACGTGGGCGAGATCGGAGGGCCTTACAGCAATCCGGGCAAGCAGAGCTGGTCGATTACCCAGGGCTTGTATGCAGGCCAGGTGCTGGGCGAAACGATGAACGATGGAGTCTCGCGCCTGACATGGTGGATTGGGTTCGGAAATTGCAACGGCGATAACGGCAACGACAGCTCGTCCCTCTATGGCTGGCAGAACTTTGGCGCATACAACGTCTTTGCCGATGGGTCTGGCGATACGGGCGGAACTGACAATTCGCCTTGTAACTACGGCGGCCCCATCGGCACCATGTCTCCCACGGCGCGAGCGTTTCAGCTCTTCAGCAATGTGGCCGTCAACGGCGAATCTGTGCTCACCGCGACCGTGGCCGGCGATACGACGGATGTGGTTGCGTACGCGGCCACCCATAGCGGAGGAACGGCGCTGGTGCTGTTCAACCGGAACGAAACCGTCAGCGAGCCGGTTCTGGTCACGCTTTCTTCGGGGCAAAGTGCCGCCACCGCCGTTACTGTAATCACCTACGACAAGGCCATCTATGACCTGTCCGGCTCGCCGACCGGGACTCCACCGGACCCAGCAGGGACTAGTACCTGGGCCGGGCCCACGACGACCAATCTTGGCGCGCAGAGCCTTCCGCTGACTCTCACCCTAACCCCATGGAGCATGAACGTCGTGATCATCGAGTAAGTGAGGCGGCAGGTTCGCATCGCTGTGTTCCATCCCCAGGAGGCTGCCCCAGGTTTCATCGAGACCTGGGCAGCCTCTTTGCAGCTTCCAATACGCACAGTATCCTCAGCGCACTTTGAGCACGATGATAGTTTCGTCGTCGAAGCGGTTGCGGAAGCCCTCGAATCGGGAGGCATCCGCGAGGGTGGGGGCGGTCCGCCGGCGCGTGTTTTTTGCGGCGACGAGCTTAGCGCGGTGAGGCGTCCGCTTGCATCGGCTCGAGATGCGCTGTGAAGTGACGCAGGAACGGGGCTTCATAGGTGAGGCGCATGCCGCGGACCTGCTCGCGATTCTTCCACACCTCCAAAATCACTTCGACGAGATAGTCGACGTGGCTTTGCGTGTAGACGCGGCGTGGAATGGCCAGGCGCACGAGGTCCATCTGCGCCGCGGCGGCAAACATCAGCGTGCCGATTTCGACGGAGCGAACGCCGCCTTCAAGATACAGCTCGCAAGCCAGCGCGACACCGGGAAATTGCGCCGAGGGAATGTGCGGCAGAAAGGCGCGCGCGTCGAGGTAAATGGCGTGGCCTCCCGGCGGCTGGACGATGGGCACACCCGCAGCGGCGATGTGGTTGCCGAGGTACGCTGTGGAGGCGATGCGGTAACGCAGGTAGTCTTCTTCGAGCGCTTCCTGAATTCCTACAGCGATGGCTTCGAGATCGCGGCCGGCCAAGCCGCCGTAAGTGGGGTAGCCCTCGGTGAGAATGAGGAGATTCTTCTCCTGCTGGGCGAGCAGATCGTTGTTGGTGCAGAGAAAGCCGCCGATGTTGGCCATGCCATCCTTTTTGGCCGACATGGTGCAGCCGTCGCCGAGGCGGAACATTTCCTGCGCAATTTCTTTCGGGCTTTTGGACGAGTATCCAGGCTCGCGCAGCTTGATAAACCATGCGTTTTCGGCGAATCGACAGGCATCGAAGTAGAGCGGAATGCCGTGGCGCTTGCACACAGCGCTTACCTGGCGCACGTTTTCCATCGAGACGGGCTGTCCGCCGCCGGAGTTGTTGGTGACGGTGAGCATGACGAGAGGAATGCGGCCGCGCCCTACGCGCTCGATGAGGCTCTCGAGTGCAGTCACATCCATATTCCCTTTGAAGGGGTGCAGCAATGCGGGCTGGCGGCCTTCGGGGATGAGCAGATCGACAGCTTCAGCTCCGGCAAACTCGACGTTGGCGCGAGTGGTGTCAAAGTGCGTGTTGTTGGGAACGATGTCGCCTTTCTTGCAGGTGACGCCGAAGAGGATGCGTTCAGCCGCGCGGCCCTGGTGCGTGGGGATCACGTGCTTGTAGCCGAAGATGTCCTGGATGGAATCCCGGAAATGATCGAAGCTGCGGCTGCCTGCGTAGCTTTCATCGCCCTCCATGATGGCGGCCCATTGATGGGTCGACATCGCGCCCGTGCCCGAGTCGGTAAGCAGGTCGATAAGGACATCGTCGGCGGGCAGGAGGAAGAGGTTGTAGTGCGCGGCCTTTAGAAGCTCCTCGCGCTGGGCGCGTGTGGTCCAGCGTATGGGCTCAACGCTCTTGATGCGGAACGGCTCGATGATAGTTTTGGCGATCATGAGGGCTCTTTCGAAGTCTGTGGCAGGGAGTCCGCTTCGCGCACGCAGAGCACGACGATGGTTTCGTCGTCGAAGCGGTCGCGAGTGCCCTGGAAGCGGATGACGTCGGCGAGGATAGCGTCGGCGATTTCCGAGGCGCGGAGATCGCGGCTGGAGCAGAGGAGGCCGGCGAGGCGATCCTCACCGTACATCTCTTCCTTTTCGTTTTCGGCGTCGAGGATTCCGTCGGAGACAAAGACGATGGCGTCGCCGGGCTGGGTGGCGACGCTCAACTCCTCATAGGTGACGTTGGGAAACATGCCCAGCGGGAAGCCCTCGGCGCGGACGGGGAGCGATTGGCCGGCGCGGCAGAAGACGGGTTGGACGGCGCCGGAGTTGGCGACCTGGAGGGTCTGGTTTTCGTCGTTCCAGAGGGCGAAGAGCATGGTGACGTACTGCGAGTCGAGCTTGCGCTGCTGCAGGGCGTCGTTGAGGAGGGCGAGCATGGCGGCCGGCTCAGGCTGCTCCCACCCCGCGGACGTGGACCTGCCCGCGGGGGCCCGGTCTGGCCGGCAGCGGCGTGCATGATGCCGCTGACGAGAGCGGCAAAGAGCGCGGCGGGCGCGGCCTTGCCGCTGACGTCGCCGAGAACAATGGCGGTGCGGTTGGGGCCGTAGTCGAGGAAGTCGTAGAGGTCGCCGCCGATGGTGCGAGCGGGAAGGAAGCGAACGGCCATGTCGGCGTGGGGATGCGACGGGGCCTCAGGCGGGAGCAGGCGGAGTTGCACCTCGCGGGCCATGGCGATGTCTTTCTCTAGCTGGCGCTCCTGGCGGTGGACGGCCTGATAGAGGCGGGCATTTTCGATGGCGATGGCGATCTGCGAGGCGAGAGTGGTCAAAATGCGCTCGTGCTCTTCATTGAAGAAGCCGGGGCGGGTGTGTTCGAGATCGAGCACGCCGATGACGCGGCCTTTGTAGAAGAGCGGGACGATGAGCTCCGAGCGGGTCTCGGGGTTCATGGGCAGGTAGCGCGGATCTTCGTTGACGTCGGGGACGTTGATGGGACGCCACTCGCGGACCGCGGCGCCGACGATGCCGCTGCTGATGGGAACGCGGCGTATGGGCGCGTGGACGTAGCCGAAGCGCCAGGCGTAACGTGTGACGAGCGTGTCGCCTTTCTCGTCGAGCAGCATGATGGTGAACATCTGGTAGTCGATGAGGCGGCGGAGGAGCTGGCCGACGCGCTCAAGGAGTGGATTGAGTTCGAGAATGGAGGCCAGCTCGACGGCGATTTCGTTGAGGACTTCGAGGGTCTGCGCCTGGCGGGAGACGCGTGCGTAGAGGCGGGCGTTCTCAATGGACTGCGCGATACGCGAGGCGGTCATGGTGAGCACGTGCAGGTGCTCGGGACGGAAGAAGTTCGCCTGCTCGCTTTCGATATCCATGACGCCGATGAGGCGGTTCTTGGCGATGAGCGGGACGGCCAGTTCGGAGCGCACATCGGGATTGGCGGCGATGTAGAAGTCCGCGGTGGAGACGTCGTTGAGGAGGATGGGCTGGCGCGTGAGCGCGACCTGGCCGACGACGCCCTTGCCGACAGGAACGCGAATGCGCTCGACCTGGGGCGTGTGGCCGATCTGAAAGCGCATGCGCAGCTCATGCGTGCGGTCGTTGAGGAGAAAGATGGCGAAGATGCGATATGGGATGAGGGAGCGAACCAGCTCGGAGGTGCGGGCGAGGAGGGTTTGCAGGTCGAGGGTGGTGTTGAGCGCGTCAGTGAGGCGCATGAGATAGGCGACGTCGGCGGGCTCGATGCGGGCGTTGATGGGGTCGAGGTACGCGGGCGAGGTTTCAGGGTCGGCGGGGCGGTAGTCGCCCTCGAACTCGTGTGCTGGCGGAGATGGAGGAGTGTCAGGCATTAGGGGTCGAAGGAATGATAGCGCAAAGGCAGGGGCCAAGGGACCGAGGGAACAGGGAACAGGGAAGTGACGCTCACTCGGCGCCGAGTTCGCGGAGGATCGCGACCGAGGCGGAGGAGCCGATGCGGTTGGCGCCGGCTTCGAGCAGGGCGCGGACGGCGCGAGGGTGCGGATGCCGCCGGAGGCCTTGATGCCGCAGCGCGCGCCGGCCACGCCGCGCATGAGAGCGACATCGGCAGGGGTCGCGCCGCCGGAGGCAAAGCCGGTCGCGGTCTTGATGAAATCCGCGCCGGCCTGGATGGCGATCTCCGAGGCGCGCAGCTTTTCTTCCATGGTGAGCAGGCAGGTTTCGAGAGTGACCTTGAGCAGGGCGCCATGATGATGGGCCACAGTGGCGACGGCGTGGATCGGTGGTGGACAGCATGGTGGTTGCCGCTCTTGAGCTGGCCGATGGGCAGCACCATGTCGAGCTCGCGCGCGCCCAGGCGGATGAGCGCCGCGGCTTCCTGGCGCAGCGTGGAGACGAGCGATGCGCCGAGAGGAAATCCGATGGCAGCGCCGACGGGAATGCCTGTTCCGGCCAGCAGACTGACAGCGGTGGCCGCCCAGACGGGGTTGACCATGACGCAGGCAAAACGGTAGCGGGCAGCCTCGGCGCAGAGGTTTTCCACCTGCTGGCGCGTGGCGTCGGGCTTGAGGAGCGAGTGATCGATGACGGCGGCGAGAGATTGCCAGTCGGCGAGAGCTTTGGCGGTAAAAGCGGCCGAGTCGAAGGTCCCGTAATCAAAATCCAGATCGGAGTTCTGGATGGGGATGGTAGCAGTCATGGGGGATTGCTCCTTGCGACGCAGCGGATGCTGCCCTTCGGGCAGGCTCATCCGCAAGTCTCCGGGAGATGAGTATACGGCGGGGCCGAGCCCGGGCCAAATGAAAGCGATGTAAATCAAGCGGCTGGCCGAAACGGCGTTGTAAACCAGCGGGTGGCCGGCGCGAACGATGGCGTTATTGAACCGGAAGTCGGTGGGCTACGCGGGCTGGCCGGGCGCCATGAGGCAGATGTCGGGCAGGTTGCGGTAGCGCTCGGCGTAGTCCATGCCGTAGCCGATGACAAACAGGTTGGGGATGGAGAAGCCGACGTAATCGGCCTCGATTTTCTCGATGCGCCGCGAGGGCTTGTCGAGCAGCGTGGCGATGCGCAGGGATTTGGGGTGCTGCTGCAGGAAGAGCTTGCGCAGATAGGCCAGGGTGAGGCCGGTGTCGAGAATGTCTTCGACGATGAGCACGTTCTTGCCCTCGATGGGCTGGTCGAGATCCTTGATGAGCTTGACGGCGCCGGAGGAGCGCTGGCCTTTGCCGTAGCTGGAGACGGCGACGAAGTCGAAGGTGGCGTCGGCCTGGATGGCGCGCGAAAGGTCGACGAGAAAGAACGCCGCGCCCTTGAGCACGCCGACCATGACCAGCTTTTCGCCGTTCAGGTCGCGGGTGATCTGCGCGCCCATCTCGGCGACGCGTTCGGCGATCTGCTGGCGGGAATAAAGAACTTCAAGGCCCTGGTAGGTCATGGTAGCCATGCACACAGTATCGCGCGATTTCCATCGGGACTGGCTGTGAAAATCGGGGGTGGAATCGCGAGATGGAGCGGGCAAGGCAGCGGATTGAGACGAGCAGCGCGTCTATACTTGAAGAGAGATGCTTCCTTATCTGCACATTGGATCGTTCAACCTGCCCACATTCGGGCTGATGCTATGGGTGGCGGCTGTCGCGGGCGCGATTGTGGTCGACCGCGCATTCAAGCGGGCGCGCATCGACGCGGATGCGGTGGGGATGGTGGCGGTTGCCCTTGTGGCGGGCATCATCGGCGCCAAGGTTTGGCACGTGCTGGACACGCCGTCGGAGTTCAGGGAAGTTGGCTGGGGCGTTCTGTGGGATAACGCGGGATTTGCCTGGTACGGCGGCTTGATTTTCGGCATCCCGGCGCTGGTGCTGCAGGGCTGGCGGGCGAAGATCGGGGCGCTGCGAACACTGGATTTGCTCGCTCCCGCGGCAGCGATCGGGTACGGCATCGGGCGGATCGGATGCTTTCTCTCGGGCGACGGCTGCTACGGGATTGCGATCCAGCCGGTGCATATTTTTGGATTCACGTTTCACCCGTGGGGGATGGCGTTTCCGCATGGGCTGGAGCCGGTTCTGGTTCCGGTTTACCCGACGCCGCTTTATGAGCTGGGCGCGGGGCTGCTGATCGGCTGGTGGCTGTGGTGGCGCCTGGGCAAGCCTCACGCAACGGGCGCGATTCTGGGCCAGTATCTGATGCTGAGCGGGATAGCTCGCTTTCTGGTTGAATTTATCCGGCGCAACCCGAAGGTTCTTTGGGGGTTATCGAATGCGCAACTGGCCAGCGCCGGGGCGGTGGTCTGGCGGGATCGCGCTGACCTGGTGGGCGGCAACGCGGCCTGCCCATGTGACAAAGAAAGCTTCAGCGCCAGTGGAGAAGCCGGCGTAATCCGCCGACATTCCCGACCAATCAAACTCTGATCCTTCCTGCACATCCGTTTCCTTCGATCAGCCCTCGCCCGCCCAAAAACCGAGGTCGGCCATGGTCGCCGACGTGATTTGGCTCACGAAGCGTCTGCCGCTTCCTCATCGAGAAGTGATTTTTGACACACGTGATAGCGCTCACAGCCACGTGTACTTTTTAGTAAGTAACGTCGCTCACATTGGCCGGCAAATTCCTGAGCTGCTCGTAGCCTCCCGGCACTTGGGAATTCGCTGGCGCAGTACAGTCAGCGGGGTGGGCATGGGTCATTCCATCTGGTGCTCAAGGCCGGATGCAATGGAGTCGTATACGTGCCAAGTGCATTAGAAGGTACAGAACGGGGGTTTTTGCCATGGAAATGCTGTTGATGGGTCTGTGTGTGAGCGCATTCGGACTGGCGGTGGTAGCTCTTGCGTTTCGCGCGGCCACGCGCTCGGAGTCATCTCAGCCAGTCCTGCGGCCTGACGTTCCGGCGGTAGAAGCGGCCAGTTCGGCCCGCTTTTTCCCGAATCGTGTCACTGTCCCGGCGATGGTGCCGCATCCGCAGGTTCCGATTGATCTCCTGTTGCTGCAGATTGAGAACCATGTGCGGCTCGAGCATGCTGCTGCGGAATCGTTTATAGGATTTCCCTCGGAAGCCATGTTGCACAGCAAGACGGCCTCGACGTTTGTGAACTGAGGGGGGCGCATGACATTCGAACTGCTGAGCGGTATCCCCTCTGCCGAGATCGAGCAGATTCTGGAGCTCGGCAGCAGGCTTATTGTGCCCAGCGGAACTGCGCTGTTCCGGTTGGGAGAGCCGGCCGATCGCCTGTTCCTGACCATGCGCGGCTGCATCCGGCTTACCTTGCCGATGCAGATCCGGGGCCACGAAGAGAACATCCTTACGGAAGAAGTTTCCGCCGGTCAGACCGTCGGCTGGTCGGCCCTCATTCCGCCTTATCTGTTTACCCTCACGGCCACCGCGCCCGTTGAAGGAGAAGTGATCGCCATTCCACGGCAGGCATTACAGGAGTATTTTGCCGCCAATCCAGCGGCAGGGTTTAAAATCACGCAAAACTTGGCCGCGGTTATTGGGCATCGTCTGCATCTGTTTCAGACCATGTGGCTGCGCGAAATGCAGCGTGCAGTGGACGTGCGTTCTGCTTGACTCAGAGGAGTCGACCGATGAGACTTGCGATTCGAATCCTGAGGGGCTCCCGTGGGCAGAGTAGTTGGGTCCGATTGATTCACTGTCTGCAACGCAGCGGCAGGCTGTCCGTGCTTGGTCTGATTCCTTGCCTCAGATCAACCAAGTCGCCATCCGTGATGCCGTGCAGGCGAGATGTCCGCTGGGGCCCGGCTCGCAGCGCATGTCGGGGCTGGTCGGGGAGATTGTATGGAAACCCCCTGTAATGCCTGCAATCACCCGAATCCCGCTGGGTCTTTAGTTTGTGCCAATTGTGGCAAAGCCTTGGCGCCTGAAACGGCAGTTGTCAAGAAGGGAAACGGGCTCGTGCCTGTCCTCGCAATTAGCCTTGCGGTTCTACTGGGTTTCCTGGTCTTAATTGTTTGGTTCTTCTACAAATTAGCCCAAGAATAGCAAGCCGAGGATGCAGAACTCGCTACAGATAGATAGACCAATCGAGCTTCGTTCTGGGAAACGGCATTCGCCGCCGTTGCCCTGTGGAAAAGCAAGCTGACCCACCAAGTATCAAGCGGGGCGGCGGGTTGACGAACTGCCTCAGCTATGGCGGGTTTCCCACCAAGGACTACAACCAGCCGGATGCTTTCAAATATGCGCGGGGCGCGTGCTTAATCGCGATCTGGGCCAAGTGTATCCCGTCAATCCGCGCGACGCGCACTACGCCGCGCTTCTCAAAGGACTATCCGCCAACGCTTACGGCGCACGACATCGGAGTGAAGGACCTGCTGGACGCGTTCTACATGCAGGGCGGAACGCGCGAGGTAGTGCTCTATGCCATCGCCATCGATCCAAAGCAGCCGATTTCGATGGATCTATCGGAGGTTGCGCCAAAGCCGCCGAGGTGGCCGTTCGAGAGATTCTTGCGGAACTGGGTGCGGCTGCGGACGGCGCGTAAGACCTGCCGTTCCTTCCTTTCATGGCGTTCAGGATTGCAATTCGGACCAATTTAGTCTAATATTCTGCTCATGGAAGGGATGACCTGTTGTCGCTGCTGTATGCTGCTCGCGCGGCAACGGTGACCTGGGTCTGAACTTCGCAATCTAAGTCCACGGCTTCCCCGATGCCCGCGATTGAGCCAAAAGCTCTCGCGGGCATTTTATTGCAGCGAAACGAAAGAGAAAAGAGAAGATGAGCGAAACGCCTGCGCCAAAAGAAACCAAAGCCCAGCGGATGGAGCGGCTGAAGCGCGAAAAGAACCCCTGGGAGGCCTTTGACGAGGTTCGTGCGTTTGCGCGCGCAGGGCGCTCGAGCGTGGTGCCGGAGTGGGCATCCGCTTACTTCAAATGGTGGGGCGTTTATACGCAGGGCGATGGCGTGGGCGCGACGGGCGGCAAGGGCGGAGAGGGCCTGGCCACAGAATGGTTCATGATGCGGATCGGCATTCCCAATGGGATCGTTTCCGCGAGCCAACTGCGCACGATCGGCGAAATCACACGCAAACAGGCGCGCAACCTGGCCGACATTACGGTGCGCCAGAACATCCAGCTACACTGGCTGACGATTGAGTCGCTGCCCGAGGTGGTGGACGCGCTGGACGCTATCGGGCTTTCGCCCAAAGGCGCCTGCGGCGATGTGGTGCGCAACGTAACCGGCTGTCCGCTGGCCGGCGTGGCTGCGGACGAGCTGATCGACGCCTCGCCGATTGCGCGGGGCATCGCGCATGAGCTGACGGCGAATCCCGAGTTCTACAATCTGCCGCGCAAGTTCAAGATATGCGCGACCGGCTGCCCCTCGTGGTGCAGCTATCCCGAGATCAACGACATCGCGCTGACGCCGGTGGAGCGCGGCGGCGAAGTCGGCTACTCGCTGCGCGTTGGTGGAGGACTTTCGAACGAACCGCACCTGGCTGTGCGGCTGGACGCGTTTGTGCGGCCGGATCAGGCGATCCGGGTGGCGCGCGGCGTAACGGAGATCTTCCGCGAACAGCAGGGACTGCGCGAGAGCCGCGAGCGTGCGCGGTTGAAGTACCTTTTCATGCGCGAGGGGTGGACTGCGGAGCGCTTTCTTGACGAGCTGCACGCGAAGATCGGATTCAGGCTCGATCCGGCTGTCCCGGAGAAGGTTCCCGACGACGTTCTTCGCGATCATGTGGGTATTCATCCGCAGCGGCAGCCGGGACTGGCGTACGTGGGCGCATCCGTGCTGCGCGGCCGCATGGCGGGCGAGCAACTCGTGGCGGCAGCGGAATTGGCGGAACGGTTTGGCAGCGGCAGCCTGCGCGCGACAGTCTCGCAGAACCTGGTGATTATTGATGTGCCCTACGGGAAGACCGGCGAACTGGCGCGGGAACTCGGCCAGATCGGGCTGCACGTGGAGGGATCGCCCTTCTGGCGCGGCGCCGTTGCCTGCACGGGCACGGAGTTCTGCAAGCTGGCGATCACTGAGACCAAGGGCTTCACGCGGTGGCTGGTCGACGAGATGGAAGAGCGGCTGCCACAGTTCGATCAGCAATTGAAGCTGCACGTGACCGGCTGCCCCAACGGCTGCGGCCAGCACTGGATCGCGGACATCGGACTGGAAGGCAAGAAGATCAAGTACGAGGGCAAGCTGACAGACGCCTTCTATTTCTGCCTGGGCGGGGCCGTGGGCCAGTACGCCGGGGTATCGCGGCCGGTGGGATATCGTTGCCCCGCTCCACTGGTGCCTGAGGCGATTGAGCGGCTGCTGCGGCAATATCTAGCGGAGCGCAGGGGGGAAGAGAATCTGCGCGCATGGTTTGCGCGGCACACGAACGACGAATTGCGCGCGCATCTGGCCGGGGAAACTTTGGATGCGGTGGAGCGCGACCTGCCTGTGGGGCCTGTACCCCATGCGGTGGCGGAATGAAAGAGGCAGGGAACAGGGAACAGGGAACAGGGAACAGGGAACAGGGAACAGGGAAGGAAGCATCACCGGAGAACTGTTAACTGGCGAAGTGAGAACCGCGATATGAGCTTATTGCCGATATTCCTGAAGCTTGAAGGGCGACGGTGCCTGCTGGTGGGAGCGGGGACTGTGGCTCTGGAAAAGATCGGGTCGCTGCTCAAGACGGGCCTGCGGCTGCGCGTGGTTGCGCCTGAGGCGCGGGCGGAGGTTCGGGAACTGGCTGCCGAGGGCAAGCTCGAGTGGGTGCAGCGGGAGTTTGAGCCTGCGGACCTCGACGGGAACTTCATCGTGATCGCCGCGACCGATGTGCCGGAGGTGAATGCCGCGGTCTATCGCGAGGCGGTGGCGCGGGGGATTCCTTGCAACAGCGTCGACGACATTCCCAACTGCGACTTCTTCTTTGGCTCGGTGGTGAGCCGCGGCGATTTGCAGATTGCGATTTCGACGGCCGGCGAGAGCCCGGCCGTGGCGCAGCGGCTGCGGCGTGAGATCGACGAGCAACTGCCGGAGGATTTGGGGCCGTGGCTTGCGAAGCTGGGTGAGCTGCGGCGCGAGGTGTTGGCAACGCATCCGCGCGGCGAAGAGCGAAGGCTGCTGCTGCACGAGCTGGCGCAGAGGCAGATTTGCGATTCGGCCTTGTGCGCGACGAAGCAGTTGGCGCGGACGGGCAGGGAAGCGGCACGGGCGGTTGCAGGCAGCGTTTATCTGGTTGGAGCGGGACCGGGCGATCCGGAGTTGCTGACGGTGAAGGCGGTGCGGCTGATCGAGAGCGCGGACGTGATTCTGCACGACGATCTGGTGCCGCAGGCGATTCTCGATCTGGCGAAGTCCGGGGCCGAAGTGGTGAACGTGGGCAAGCGCTGCGGCGCGAAGACCATCACGCAGGAAGAGATCAACGCGCTGATGATCGAGCACGCGCGGGCCGGGCGCAGCGTGGTGCGGCTGAAGAGCGGCGATCCGCTGCTGTTTGGCCGGGCTGCCGAGGAGTTGGCGGCGCTGGCCGAGGCCGGCGTGCCGTTTGAGATTGTGCCGGGCGTGTCGGCTGCGTTTGCGGCGGCGGCGGCAATTGGCCGCTCGCTTACCGATCGCGATTGGGCTTCGCACGTGATTCTTTCCACCGGGCATCATGCGCAGTCGCACAATCGCGAGGCGCTGCCTGCCGTTGAGGCGGGCACACGCGTGGTCTACATGCCGGGCCGGGACCTGGCTTTGCTGGCCGCCGAATGGCTGGCGGAAGGTCTTGCCGGCCGATCTGCCGTGCGCCGTGGTTTCGCGCGCGGCGCAGCCGGAGCAGCAGGTGGTGCATACGACGCTTGGCGCGCTGGGCGAGACTGAGCCCGCTGCCGCGCCGAGTTTGCTGATCGCCGGATGGGCGGTGCGGGAACGCGTATCAGCGCGTGAACAGCGCGTGGACTCCGGAGTCTTCGCGGACTGATTCCAATTTCCAATCGGCTGAGGCGGGCGGCATAGTGGGCTGGCTGAGCCACCCTCGACGGACCTTCCACATGAGCGAAACTGTTACCCTGAAAGCATGAAATTCGGGGTGGTGGTTTTTCCGGGGTCGAATTGCGATCACGATACCTACAACGTGATTGCCGAGATGGCGCGGCAGCCGGTGGTGTTCCTGTGGCATGACAGCGAGGATCTGCAGGGCGTGGATGCGGTGCTGGTTCCGGGCGGATTTGCCTATGGCGACTACCTGAGGACGGGCGCGATTGCGCGCTTTTCGCCGGTGATGCAGGCGGTGAAGCGGTTTGCCGCGGGCGGCGGGCTGGTGCTGGGAATCTGCAACGGATTCCAGATACTGACCGAGAGCGGATTGCTGCCGGGCGCGCTGATGCGCAACGCGGGGCTGAAGTACATCTGCAAGCAGGTGCACCTGCGCGTGGAAACGACGGCGAGCCCGTTTACGAATCAGCTGAAGAAGGGCGCAGTGCTCAAGATTCCGATCGGGCACATGGAAGGGAACTATTTCTGCGAGCCGGAGGAGCTGAAGCGACTGGAGAGCGAGGATCGGATTGCGTTCCGCTACGCGACGGCGCAGGGCGAGATCACGCAGGAGGCGAATCCGAACGGGTCGCTGAGCAACATTGCGGGGATTCTGAACGAAGGGCGAAATGTGCTGGGCATGATGCCGCATCCGGACCGGTCGAGCGAGGCGCTGCTGGGGTCGGCGGATGGGTGGGGGATTTTTGCGTCGATGCTTAAAAGCCAGGGAGTAGGGAGTAGCCAGTAGGGAGTAGAGAGCAAGGGAGCGAGGGAGCAAGCCACCCCAGCGACGAAGACCTGTCGCTGGGGACCGGGTAAGGGAGCGAGCCGGCGACAGAACGTTTGGGCGGCTGCGCGGTTCATCAGCATAGAAAGACATGATCGACATTCACCATCATTTGATTTATGGAGTGGATGACGGGGCGCCGGATCTGCAGGCGTCGCTGGACATGGCGCGCGTGGCGGCGGACGAAGGCGTGACGCACATTGTTTGCACGCCGCACGCGAGCGATGCGCATCCTTACCGTGCGGCGTTGATTGAGGAGCGATTTGCCGAGCTGAAGGAGCGGCTGCGGGGCGTGGTGGAGTTGAGCCTGGGGTGCGACTTCCACCTGACGGCGGACAACGTTCTGGATGCGGTGACGCATCCGCTGCGCTACTCGATCAATGGCAAGGGATACCTGCTGATCGAGTTTCCGTCGCAGGTGATTCCGCCCAGCATGAACGAGGCGATGTTCCGGCTGCAGGCGGCGGGATACACGCTGATCGTCACGCATCCGGAGCGGTATCCGGCGGTGCTGCGGCAGCCGCACTTGCTGGGCGAGTGGATGCGCCACGGATGCCTGATGCAGGTGACGAGCGGCTCGCTGTACGGGCGCTTTGGAAAGGCGCAGGAGGCGTTTGCCAACGAACTGCTGGAGCGGAACTGGATTCATTTTCTGGCGACGGATGCGCATCATCCGATGTGGCGGCCGCCGCACCTGAAGACCGGCTATGAATACGTGGCGAAGCGCCGGGGCGAGGAGACGGCGAGGCGGCTGTGCGAGACGAATCCGCGAGTCGGCGGTGGAGGGCGCGCCGTGGCCGGAGCAGCCGGAGGCCGAAGGCTTGTGGGAGAACGTGCCGCTGCAGTTTGCCGAGCGGGCCGCGGCACAAAAGTCGAGGGCCGGGCGGTCGGGCAGAGGCAAGGCGGATGAAGGCGACGGGGGACCGAAGGTAGGCTTCTGGAGGCGGCTGTTCGGAAGGTAGCAGCGGGGTTAGCGGAGATAGCGGAGTTAGGAAAGTCATCAAGGGAGCGAGTGAGCAAGTTAGCGAGACGACGAAACACTGCAGCTCGATCGGCTGAGGCATGCCTCGAGTTAGCTCGATCCGCTCGGCCCATAAACGGCAAAGGAGATTGTCGAGAATGAGTTCTCCAGCGCTTTGTATTCTCTTATCGACAACGCTGGCAATCTCAGGGTATTCCGGGGGGCTGTTTTTCGGATCGCGTGCTGCTCCCTCCGCGCCTATCGCTGCTCCGGCCCTTTCCAGTCTCGCAGCTGCGCGAGGTTTTACCATGGGCGCCGGCGCCAGCGATCTGCAAGAACTCGATGACCAACCATATGCGAACCTCGCCGCCACCGAATATAACGCCATTGAACCTGGGAACGTAATGAAGATGTACGTCATGGAACCTTCCCCGGGGGTCTATGACCTTTCTCAGGCCGATCAGGTTGTGAGATTCGCGCAGGCCAACGGCCTGAAGGTGACTGCCAGTGCCCCGATCTGGGACGGGAATCCCACTGACTACGGAACCGGTAATCCGTCCTGGCTCAGCACGGGCAATTTCACGGCAGCTCAACTGAAGAATATTCTGCAAAGCTACATAATGACGATCATGCAGCACTATCACCGCAATTACCCCGGCGTGGTGAACCGATGGTCTGTGGTGAGCGAGGCGACCCACCTTTGTGGACCATTCTGCGCGGGTCTTGGCAACGATGCGAGTGGTTTTCCTGCTTACGTCGCGCTCGCTTATCAAGATGCCCGTGCGGCCGATCCCACCGTCCAGCTCTGTTATGACGACTGGGGCGGGGAAGGTTTGGGTGACACATCCGATAAGGTCTACAGCCTGGTTTCGTACCTAAGGTCAAGAGGGCTGCTTGACTGCGTGGGATTGGAAGGCCAATGGGAAGGCGCCGGCGTGAGCGGTATACCCTCGGCTGCGGATATCACGAAAAATATCAATCGGTTGGGGGCTCTCGGATTGAGCGTCTATTTCAGCCAGGTGGAGGTCGGATTACCGGTGACGAAGGGCGTAGCCAGCCCAGCCGATCTGACTGCCCAGTCGAATGCATTTTCCACTTTGCTTCGCACATGCCTTTCGACCGTCGCTTGCAAAGGATTCTTCACGTGGGGCATCACTGACAAATTTGCTTTTTGTTATCAGGCAGGAATGTGCGCGCCACTTCCTTTTGACAGGAACTACCACCCGAAACCGGCTTACTTTGCGCTACAGTCAGCGCTTGGCGGCTGAAGCAGAGACCCTCCTCCTCCCGGGAACACGCCTCCTTGGAACGACAAAGGAACAGAATGCGCAATCGATGGTCACTGATCAGGAGAGGCCGAGGCCGCCGTCGACGACAAGCGTTTGGCCGGTGATGAAGTGAGGGCCGGTGGCAAAGAAGAGGACGGCCTGAGCGACGTCGTCTGCATCGCCGTTGCGGCCCATGGGAGTTTTGGCGGCGAATCGGGCGGCCTGCAACTCCACCCTTCGTTTCGCTCCGCTGCGCGAAGGATCGAGTACTCCATGGTCTGCATTGCTGCGCACCTCTTCCAATGCGATCCAGCCGGGAGCGACACAGTTCACACTGACATCGGGCGCGAAGGCCTTGGCCATAGCTTGTGTGAGCATGTGGAGAGCGGCTTTTGAGGCGCAGTAATGGGCGTGGCCAGGCCCAGGCGTGGAGACCACCGAGCGAACCCATGTTAATGATGCGGCCGCGCGCGACGCGAAGATGAGGCAGAGCTTCGCGTGCGACGAGGAACGGGCCGCGGGCGTTGGTTTCGAAGACGCTCGTCCCACTGATCGAGGGAAAGGCTCTCGAGGGCAGCGGAGGCGAAGACGGCGGCGTTATTGACGAGGATGTCGAGGCGGCCGAAGGCGGCGACGACCTGGGCGACAGCGGCGCGGACGGAGGGTTCGGAGCGAACGTCGCAAGGGATGGCGAGAGAGCGGCGGCCAAGGGCAGCGATGGCGGCGGCGGTTTGGGCGGCGTCGGCCTGGGAGGCGCGGTAGGAGATGGCAACGTCGGCGCCGGCGCGAGCGAGGGTGAGAGCGATGGCGCGGCCGAGGCGGCGTGCGCCTCCGGTGACGAGGACCGATTTGCCGGCGAGAGGCTCAGTGGGCATCACAAGATCAGTTTAACGAGAGAGCGGAGTTAGCGGGGTTGGCGGAGTTGGCCGAGCTAGAGTGATGCGGGTCACTTTGGCGGGGGCTGCGATTGGCTTCCATTCGGCGGCGGATCGGATTGACCGGAAGGGCCAGAGGGTCTGCTGCCGGAAGCCGGGGGCGGGGAGTTTGGCGACGAGCCGGAGGATTTGCCGGATCCGGAGTTGTTATCAGGATTGGAGCTACTGCCCGAGCCGGAGTTGGCGGTGGAGTTCTTGTACACGGAGTATTGCGGGGCGGGCCTGCGGAGGCGGACTTCCATCGACATATCTGAGCTTGTCGATTTTGTAGACCTGGCCATAGGTCTGGAAACCCTTTGCAATCACTTGAAGGGTGACAGTGTCGCCGACAGGGATAACGTCGATGACGATTTTGCCGTCCTCGTTGGTCTTGAGCTCGAGAGCCCCCTTGTCCTTGTCGCCCTCGATGGGATGAAAGATGACGTGAGCGTCAGCGATTGGCTTGCCGTTGTAGTCGCGAACGACGGTGACATCAATCCGCGCGGAAGGTGGCGGGACTTTGTATTTGCGGCCATGGTGGGAGTCGTCATCCTGGGCACGAAGAGGCGAAGGCGCCGGCAAAGAGGCCAAATGAAGCAAGAGCGACGCAGAGAGGAAGAAATGAACGGCGGAACATGCCTTTCATTGTAAACGGAAGCCAGCACGGAGAGCGTGGAGGGAGTCTTGGGGCGGGAGAGAGGAAGGGGTGGCCGGTTGGTTGCGGGGCACTGCCGATCAAGCCGTCAGGGATGGACGAGAAAATTCACGAAGATAACCATAGAATATGAGTGAGAAGCACTCATATATTGGCGCATTATCTCTTGACAAAGCGGGCTTGGCTTGCCTATCTTTAGCAATTGGAAGGTGAGAGTGCTAGCAGCTCGGCTGGTGAGAGCGCTCACCAGGGTCGCTCGGAATCCTCGGCGGTAGGCACTCCGCAACCTCCTGAATCTTTAGAGTTTACTAATCACCAAGACCCGCGTTCCGGGCAGCAAACCGGTGCGCGACAAGGAGAAGCGAAGCAATGGCAGAACTGGAAACAGAACTGACACCTCCGAGGCTCCAGCGAAGTGAGCGACATTCACTCCACTCCACGACCGGATTCTGGTCCGCCGGGTGGAAGAGGGCGAGAGGTTACCGCGGCGGCATCATCATCCCAGATACCGCCAAGGAAAAACCCCAGGAGGGCGAAGTCATCTCCGTGGGCAAAGGCAAGTCGAACGACGAGGGCAAGGTATTTCCGCTGGATGTGAAGGCGGGCGATCGCGTTCTCTTCGGCAAGTACTCCGGCACCGAGATCAAGATCGACGGCGAAGAGTTTCTGATCATGCGCGAGGAAGAAGTCCTCGGCATCGTGAAGAAGTAAACCGTGCCGCTGCTGCGGACGAGTTGTCAGTTTTCAGTTCGCAGTTGTCAGTGGGTCCACAAAGTGATGGGCCGCGCCGCTGATGAGGAGACGGAAAGAACTGACAACTGACAACTGATGACTGACAACTGATTAAGGAGAGTTTGAAGACATGGCAAAGCAAATACTGCACGGTGAGGATTCCCGTCAGGCGATTCTGCGCGGCGTGAACACGCTGGCAGACGCCGTGAAGGCGACGCTCGGGCCGAAGGGCCGGAACGTCGTGATCGAGAAGAAGTTTGGCTCGCCCACCATCACCAAGGACGGCGTGACGGTGGCGAAAGAGATCGAGTTGAAGGATCCGATGGAGAATATCGGCGCTCAACTGGTGAAGGAAGTCGCTTCCAAGACCAGCGACGTGGCCGGCGATGGGACGACAACTGCCACTGTGTTGGCGCAATCGATCTTCCGCGAGGGCGTGAAGACGGTTGCGGCGGGCGCCAACCCGATGGCGCTGAAGCGGGGCATCGAGAAGGCCGTGACGG
The DNA here is from genome assembly GCA_963835895.1 of uncultured Acidobacteriaceae bacterium. Classification (GTDB taxonomy): domain Bacteria; phylum Acidobacteriota; class Terriglobia; order Terriglobales; family Acidobacteriaceae; genus Telmatobacter. Next base: position 300,994 of record CAWIHC010000005.1, read on the forward strand.
TCGGTGAACGGCACGCGCGACAAGGACGGCAAGTGGAACCAGGACGGCGCGCTGAGCAAGCTGTCGAAGCCGGTGAACGAGGGATCGGTGGCCCAGGTGGGCGCGATCTCAGCCAACGGCGATCAGGAGATTGGCGGGATGATCGCGTTGGCCATGCACAAGGTCGGCAAGGACGGCGTGATCACCATCGAAGAGTCGAAGACCATGCACACCGGCCTGGAGACAGTGGACGGCATGCAGTTCGACCGTGGCTATTTGAGCCCCTACTTTGTTACGGATGCAGAGCGCCTTGAAGTGGCCCTCGAAGATCCCTACATCCTGATCTACGAGAAGAAGATCAGCGCGATGAAGGATTTGCTGCCGCTGCTGGAGCAGATTGCCCGCGGAGGCAAGCCGCTGCTGATCATCGCCGAGGACGTGGAAGGCGAAGCGCTGGCCACACTGGTGGTGAACAAGCTGCGCGGCACGCTGAATGTGGCGGCGGTGAAGGCTCCCGGATTCGGCGACAGGCGCAAGGCAATCCTGGGCGACATCGCGATCCTGACCGGCGGCAAGGCTATCACCGAGGACCTGGGCATCAAGCTGGAAGGCGTGAAGCTCGAGGATCTGGGCAAGGCGAAGCGCATCACCATCGACAAGGACAACACTACGATTGTGGACGGCGCGGGCAAGGCCAGCGACATCAATGGCCGTATCGAGGAGATCCGTTCACAGATCGAAAAGACCACCTCAGACTACGACAAGGAGAAGCTGCAGGAGCGGCTGGCGAAGCTGGTGGGCGGCGTGGCCATCATCAAGGTGGGCGCGGCGACCGAGACCGAGCTGAAGGAGAAGAAGGCTCGCGTGGAGGACGCGCTGCACGCGACGCGCGCGGCCGTGGAGGAAGGCATCGTTCCCGGCGGCGGCGTGTCGTTGGTGCGCTGCATGGCGGCGGTCGAGACGCTGATCGGCACGCTCCGCGGCGACGAGAAGACCGGCGCTAAGATCGTGCTGCGGGCGCTGGAAGAGCCGCTGCGCCAGATCGTGGGCAATGCCGGCGAGGAGGGCGCCGTGGTGCTGGCCAAGGTGCTGGAATCTAAGGAGCCGCACTTCGGCTACAACGCGCTGACGGGGAAGTTCGAGGACCTGGTGAAAGCCGGCGTCATCGATCCCACGAAGGTAACGCGGACGGCGCTGCAGAACGCGGCTTCGATCGCGGCACTGCTGCTGACCACCGAAGCTTTGGTCTGCGAGATTCCGGAGCCCAAGAACGCGGCGCCTGCGGGCCATGGCGGCATGGAAGGAATGTACTAAGGACAGTAGTCAGTGAACAGTTATCAGTGATCAGGAAAAGGCAGGTCAGGCAAGGGCTTTCTCTGGTCGCTGGTTCAAAGGCGAACTGACGGCACAAGGCGAAAGGCCTCCAGCGTGAGCTAGGGGCCTTTTGCTTGCTCGGTCTTGACATTCCTAGGAAGAATAGGTATATTCACAAAATAGGAGGATGCCTCAATGATCTCAGTTGAAAGCGACCTCATGCTGGCTGACCGGATTTGGATTGCGGTTGCTATGCTCCACCGCGGGTCACCCGAACGGAAGGACTTCGCCAAAGAGGAGATCCGCCGGAAGCTGCGAGAAACCGGCCTGATGGACGGCCTCAAATCTAACTCTGTCAGCGCACATCTGAAAGAACACCTAGTGGCAAATGTACCGCCCTCGTCGACGAAGTACCTGATGCTCTACGAAACTCGCCCGGGTTTCCTCAGACTCTTTCGTCCGGGCGACAACATCGATCCCGGCAGGCAATCGCGTCGGCCGTCAAAACACATGCCGAGGCGGGATGAGATTTCAGCCGAGTATCATCCACTCCTCGACTGGTATGAAGAATGGAGCCGAGAGGCGCCGTCGCCCCAGCGCAGGCCTTATGAAGACGACCCGCTGATTCGTCTGATCGGCTCGGGCCGCGACATTTGGGCCGACGAGCACGCCGATGAGTACGTCGAGCGTCTACGCAGGGAGACCGAGTGAGCAAGGTATTCTTCGACACCAACCTCTTCATCTACATGTTTGAGGGCCTGGAACCGAACCGCAGCCGGATGCTCGCAATTCGCAAGCGCATACTCGATAGAGGAGACCAGGTTGTCACTTCGGCGATGACACTTGGGGAGGTGTTGGTCAAGCCCACCCGCCTGGGACAGACCTCGTTGATCGAGCAATACGATCGTGCGATACGTTCAACTGCTCAGGTTATAAGCTTCGACGCACAGATCGCATGGCGCTACGCGTCATTGCGCGCCACCCATACACTTCGCAGTGCCGATGCGATCCAACTGGCCTGCGCCGCTCATTTTGGCGTGGACCTATTCATCACGAATGACCAGCAACTGCAGAATCTCGATGTTCCTGGGATCGGCTTCATTGCGTCGCTCGAGAGGGCGCCGCTTTGAGGCGTCAACGGCTACGGCTAAAAAATCAAAGGCCTCCAGCGTGAGCTGGGGGCCTTCTTTCGCACAACAGAAATGGTAGCGCCGTGCACTTGTTGAAATGCCGCCAAACGGCCCAACTGTGGGCCGGGTCAAACGAATTGTTTCGCGCTACATGACTGCTGCGGTTGCGCTGACGGCCGCAATTCCCGCTTCAACGACCGTGGGCTGCGGGCGCAGCGACCGCAACCAACCAGCGGAAAGCCATGCGCGGGGAATGACGAACTCCGACCAGCCACAATCCAGGCAAACTCGAATGTCAGGGGAAGGCGTCATCGGGGGGTGACTCAAGGTGCGCGGACTGTTGCGATACAGCCGGACTTCTGCCGGAACGACCGAAACGGCGGCAGATTGGCATTGGGGCAGATCATTTCCACACCTCAGGAGGTCCGAAAGGGACGGAACTCCCCAAAAAAGATTGAGGGAGTGATTCAATCTAACGGAATTAGGGGTGAGATTTCAACAGGAACAAACTGAAGAATGAACGAAAGTAACATAGGAGTTCATGACGCAAACTTATAGTTCTATGGCATGAAAAGAGATTTCAGGGCTTCTCGGTCACGATGAAGTGAAGAATCGACGGCGCAAGGGCGGGATCTGTTCGTATTGGACAGATGTAAGGTGTCGGGCGAGATGAGAAAAAACGCGGCGGCCGAAGCCGCCGCGTTCCTGAGATGACCCCGGACCTTAGAAATTCAGCCGGGCAGGATTTCGATTTGACGCGGCGTGAACAGGAAGCCGCTGTTGTTGGAACTGGTGGGTATCAGGTAGGTGTTGTTCGAGGGGTTCGAGGTTCCCTGTCCCTGGTAGGTTGCCGTGTTTGTTGTAACTCCGCTGGTTGTGGTCGATGACAGCTTGTAGGCGGTGGTTCCAAGACCGTCGACGTTCTGGTGGTTGGCGACGTTGAAGATGTTGACCATGAGCTGCAGGCTGCGGCCCTCTCCCAAAGGGATTGTCTTCTGCACGCGGGCGTCATCAACTACATGCCGCGGGTAGCGCTCTGTGTTCACTCCGATCTGCGGGAATCGAAGGTCGAGCCCGAGGCGCCGTTCCAGTCGCTGAGAATGCCGGCGCTGAAGAAACCGCTGACGCCGACAGTATAGGGCAGGCCGTTGGCATCTGGAAGCTGTCGTTGAGGCTCCAGTCGTTGGTCAGTACTTGAGCGAAGCTGTTGGTGTGGAGGTTCGGGAAGTTGTAGAGCGCATACGCGACGAAGCGGTCCGGAGTGTTCCAGCTGGAGTCGCCGTAGTTGAGCCGCGGATTACTGTAGGGATCGTACCAATTGTTGCCGGCGCGACGGTGGTTGTAGTTGCATTCTGGGCGAAGTCGAGACGAGTGCGACCAGGTGTAGTTGGCGTCGAACTGCACGCTCTTGAGCGAGCGGTTAAGCACCTCGGCAACCATGGCGTTGTAGTTCGAGTTGACGTTGCTGATCATCTCCATGATGGCCTGGAAGTTGGTGGCTACGGAGCCGAACAGGGCCGTGTTGCCGTAGCCGGTGAACTGGCCGACATTCTGGATGATGGTTCCATTCGGACCCAAGGGTCCGGTCTGTTCCGGAGGTTATCGAGCGACCGTAACATTGATGAACGTCTGGGTCGGATTGAGGTTGACGTCAAGGAAGTTGGGAAGTTCGCGGCCTTGGGAGCCGAGATAGCTCAAAGAGAAGAAGGTGCCCTTGCCGATAGCCTGCTGGAGCTGCAGATCGTACTCCTGAACCTCGAGGATTGCGCAGATTGGCGGCCAGGAAGTTGGAAGTGGGACGGCGGTGTCGGCAGCCGCCGGTGCCGCTGACGATGTTCGGGAGAGTCGGGGCGCCGGAGGCATTGACCTTCCAATGCGTGTTGTACTGGCCCTTGGGGCTGCCCGTGTTGAACCGGATGTTGAGCAATTCGCCATTGTTGATGCGGCCATAGTAGACGCCGTAGCCGCCGCGGAGGACCGTATCGCCTCTGCCGAATAGGTCGTATGAGAACCCGATGCGGGGACCAAAGTTCTTTTTGTCGCTGGGATTGTTGGTGCAAGCTGCGGATAGGGAACGAAGCTGCCCGGTAGCGGTGGTCAGATTCGGGATCGGCAGGCGGCAAAGCCTCATAATCCCAGCGCAGTCCGAGTTCCAGGGTCAGGCGCGGGCTGAGCTTCCAGTTGTCTTGGCCAAACACACCACTGTCCATGGTGCGATGCCATAGGCATGGGGGCCGAACGTTTGCGTAAAGGTGCGAGTAGCAAGCGTAAGTGCCGATCGTGTTACGAGCAGCGCTGCTGCTGCAGTTGCCGGTTTTTCCACGAGGGCGCTTGATCTGATCGTTGATGTAGTTGCCGACGTAGCTGTAGACGTAATAGCCGTTGCCATCGCCGCCGTAGGTATTGTTGAAGTCGTAGTTGTGGAGTTCGTCGACGCCGAATTTGAAGCTGTGATTGCCCTTGTTCCAGTAGAGGATGTCGCCGACCTGCCATTTCCATTCATCGGGGTTGGCGAGGCGGTAGGAGTAGTAGGGGGAGCCGAGATTGAAGCCCTCCGCAGTGTCCATGGCGACCTCGGGAAGGGATTGATTGACGGTGGGCCGTTGCCGGCAGGTTGGCCTTGGTGTAAGCGGTGAATGGCTGCTGAGTCTCAGGGAGCAGCTCGCGGCTGTACTGATAGAGCACTTCGTTGCTCATGTTGCTGCGTAATGAGGCTGGTGAGCTTGGTCACGCCGTAGTCGAGCTTGACGAAGTCATTGCCCCAGGTATCGCGAGCGTAATCGTTGCGGAGTGTAGGTCTGCACGTCGCCGGGCGAATCCCAGCGCAGGCGGTGGAAGAGAACGCTCAGGTGCTCTTTGTGGTTGACTTGCCAGTCGAGCTTGGGGGTGTTGATTTCCTGGTAGCCGAAGCGGGGACTCGAGCCCGAGGTCCTCGTTCATGTTCGCGATCCAGGTGTCGTAGGCAGATGCACCCTGCGTATGCGGTGGTCGCACCGTTCGTATATCCCTGGCGCGCCGCCAAGCGTGCAGGCGTCAGCATCGAGGGCGTTGGTGTCGCCGGTCAGAGCGCCGGTTGTCAGGTTGCAGGCGTGCGGCGAAGCCGCCGGGAAAGCTGGCGACGAAGGTTGGGAAGAGAATAGAAGGCGGTCGGGTTGCTGGGAATCGCGGCTCCGGGATTGACGTGGGTGTGCTGATCGTAGGTGTAGATCCAGAAGAGCTTGTCCTTGATGAGCGCGCCGCCCACGGTGAAGCCGTAGATCTTGCGCAGATCCTCGGGCTTGATGTGCTGCGGGACATACTGTTCGGTGCTGGGGTTCAGGAACGACACGGTGGTGTAATCGTTGTAGGCGTTCCAGTTGCTTTCGCGATCCCAGAAGTAGGCCTGGCCGTGAATCTGATTGGTGCCGCTCTTGGTGACGGAGGTGATGACGCCGCCGGCGGCACGGCCGTACTCAGCCGAGTAGACGCCGGTGTTGACCGCGAATTCGCGGACGGCGCTGCCGGAAGTGGAGTAGGCTTCGCGGGTGCGGCCGCGCTCCTCAGGAATAATAGGCGTCGTTGTCGTCGGCGCCGTCGATCTCAACGTTGTTGAGAACAGTGCTGATGCCGCGGACGCTGACCAAGTCCGAAGCCGCTGGTGTCGGCGACGACGCCAGGAGTGGTCATGGCCAGAGCCGACCAGCGGCGGTTATTGATGGGGACGTTCTGCAAGCGCCTCTGGTTCAGGGTGTCGGTGAAGTCGGGCGATTCGAGGTTCATCACCGGAGCCTGCTCGGTGACCACGACTTCAGTCGATGCCGAAGCGATAGCGAGATGCGGCTGGAGGGATGTCACCTGGCCGACCACCACGAGGACATCGTCAGCGCGATACTTGGCGAAGTTGGGCGAAGCGATCGCGACGGTGTATTTACCCGGCTCGAGCAGAGGAGCTTTGAAATAGCCGCTGCTATCGGCAACCAGGTTCAAGGAGAATCCAGTGGCAACGTTCTGGATATGAATCGCGGCGCTTGGCACAACTGCGCCCGAAGCATCCTCCACAGTGCCGGCAATCGAACCCTGGGTTGTGGACTGCGCGTTCAGTGATATGGAGCTGACGCACGCAGCGAGGATGAGAAGCGCCAGGTATCGAACACCAAGGCGAAGTCTATTGAATGTCATAACGGCCCTCCAAAGTAGGTTTGCGTTTGACCCGATCATGGGTGAAGTTATGGCGTCGTCGCCGGCGTCTTGGATTGGCGCTGCGGTCAACGCGCAGGGCGCGATGAACCCCTGCGACGAGCGCAGAGCAGCTCTCAAAGCCGACTCCGGCACGGGATGCGTGCTCGCTGGAAATTCCCCAACATTTGAGCGTACCAACCCTTAATGAACTTGCGATGAAATGAAAACTGAAATTGCGTGAGCATGCGACCCGAAATTTGAACCGCGAACGGTCCATGGGTGCAATGGGCTATCGGACGGGAGAGGTAGTCCGGATTAGCGGTACTGGCCCGCTGTCATGCCCTCACGCAAAAGAGATGCAGTCGTGCAACATTAAGAGCTTTGAAAAACCAGTGTAGCCGACGGTCGCCGGGTGGCTCCTTGAGGATTGCGATTGTACCCTCGCGCCGTCAGCGCGTATTGGATCACAATTGACGTTCTCAACAACTCCCCGAACGCGGTTCAAAGGCTCCCTTTGATCCACGTTTGTTGCGGGGGTACGGCATTCTCTCGGGAGTTGTCATTGTAGGACAGAGGCGACCCATTTTCCAAGTGGGTAAAGCGAAAAACCTCGGGGAACCGGAAAAATTCAAGGGTTTAGCCGGCAACTTGTGGAAAATGAGGCGGATATCGACTGGAGACGGGAAATCCAGAGAGCAAAGCCGGGGGATGAAGGCGGAGAAGGCAAAGAATGGGGCCCCAAGGGGCCCCATTTTGCTTATGGATTCGGGCTCGATCAGTAAGTAAAGTGGAAGCCCATGGTGATCATGCGGTTGCTGCCGATGGTGCCGTAGACGGAGCCGAAGTTGGCGGAGTTGTTGACGCAGCCACCCGGGATTGCGTTCTCCGCGAGGCAGCCGTCGGTGCCGATCGGAGTGTAGGTGGGAATGTTCAGGCTGGTTCCCGATCCGGTGGAATATGGAATCTGGTCGAGGTTGGCCAGTGCGGACTGCTGATCCGCAGAGCTTGGGCTGGTGACGATCTGGCCATAGTTGACGTAATACTCCTGCGGGTTGTAGCAGTTAGCGTATGTCGATTGCGCAGAGGCAATCGCCGAAGTGGAGCAAGCAGAGCTTTGGCGGATCTGCCCCTGGTTCATTGGCACATCGAGGCTGGTGGTGTTGGTGACGTTGAAGACGTTGAATTCGTACTGCAGCGAGTATCTCTCAGTGAATTTGAATTGCTTGCGCAGCGAGAGATTGAGCTGCATCTGCGCGGACTGGCGGAAGATATTGCGTTGCGGAGGAGCGAAGTCAGTTTCATAGATGTCCTGCGGATCGGTGCCAGTGGAGACAGGAATGCCATCGGTACCCGGCTGCAGGTAGTTGATGGCGATCTGCGTTGGGTCGATGGCAGGATATCAGACTGCCACCGGTCCCGCGGACGCGCCTTTGTTTCCGGTCATACGCCGACTTCGGATTGGCAGGGTTCTTGATCCCAAGGACGGGATTCATGAGCGTGGGAAAGTCGCCAAAGGGGATGCTGCCGACGGCGCCGTAAAACTCATAGAGCGAATACGGCTCGCCGCTCTGCAGGATTGCGGTGCCGTTGATGTTCCAGTCGTTGACGAACTGAGCGGCCAGCGTGTGGGCCTTGGCGGCGTTGGGAACCGACGCCGGAAGTACGCGCTGAAGACATTGGTGCGGTCGAAGTCGGACGAAGCCCAGGAGTTGCGCAGGTTATTGGGGTTGCCTCCGGTGAAGAAGAGGCCGAGGTCGCTCTGTTCATCAAGAGTATGGCTCCACGTATAGCTGGCGCCCACCATGAAGTTGTTGGACAGGCGCTTTTCAATGTGGGTCTGCAGCGCATCGTAGGCGGAGACGCCTGCAGTTTTGTAATAGGATGCGTTGGGGCTGAATCCGATGTAGGGAGCGCGGAAGTCAGTGTTGCCGCCATCTTCCGTGTTCCACGGCTCGCCGGCGATGGGATGAGTAGTCGCAGTTGGAGTCGCCGCAGGTTGTTCTGGTTGAGGACTTCGAAACCATAGCTGCGGTTTCGCCCCAGATGGGATTGGTAGAGGTGGCGATTCCCGGTGTGTTGAAGGGAACGGGAACGACGGCGTGACGGCCGCGGTTGCCGACGTAGCCGATGTCGATGGCGATGTCGTTGGTCGGGCTGCCACTGCATGTCGAGAGAGTAGTTGATGGTGTAGGGAAGAATGTTGCTGCTGGCGTAGGTGCCGAAGTTGAGGGCGTCGGGGCAGAGCGGTGTAGTCCTTCCTGGTTTTGCACGCCGCCGCAGTTCGGGCCGAATTGGCGGTCGTAGCCGGCAGCGGGAGCCCGGTGAGCGCGTTGAGCGTATTTTGAAGGGCCTGTGTTGATGTTGGCGGGGTTGGAGCTGGGAGCGACGTAGCGGGCTCCCGGAGGAACTGAAAGCGGGGCCGATGGGATTCTCAAGCGAACTGCCCTGCGCCGGTGACGAACGGTGGCCGAGCGGTGCGGATTCGGTGACGCCGAAAGGACCGCCGTATCCGGAGCCGGCAGGCTGCGAGAGATAGACGAAGTACTCGCCGCGGTCGTAGTACATGCCGCCGCCACCGCGAACGACGAAGTTGCCGTGATCGCGAAGGGCGACCAGGCAAAGCCGACGCGGGGCGAGATGCCCCACTGGCGTCCGGTCAGGGTGGAGTCGCTGACGCCGGCGGTGGGTTTCTCCTTGTTGTTGCCGGCGATGACGAAGCCCGCGTTGTTAACGGTAAAACCGGTGGTGGTGGTGCCGGTCACGCTGTAAAGCGCCGGATCGAAGTTGAACATGTTGCCGTATTTCTCGGTCATGCCGCCGTGGTAGTCGTAGCGCACGCCGAGCGGTGAAGGCTGAGATTGGGCCTGATCTGCCACTTGTCCTGCAGATAGCCGTCGATCTCGTTGGTGCGGTAGTAGCGGTTGGCATTGTTCTTGCCGGTCGACGGATCGATGGTCTCGAGGACGTTCGAGCTGTGCACCTTGCCTTCAAGGAAGTTCGTCAAAGCTTGAGGTCTCAATCTGCTCGATTCCGTTGCGGTTGTTTTCGATATTCAACTGCGTGTAGCTGTAGCCGCCGCCAGCAACGATGGTGTGATTGCCCTTGGTAAAGATCAAGTTGGTGGAGGGGTTGAGACGGTTCTGATAGAAGCCCATGTCGGCAAAGGAGCTGTAGGGGCCGACTTTGACGCCCGGAGAGTCGAGCTGGCTGCTGGGGAATCCCTTGAGCAGCAGGCCGGGCAAGCCGCCGTTAAAGAACGGGCCATTGCCGGCCGACGAGGGAATCGTGGTTGACCCGTTGATCCCGAAGTTCGCCCCGCCGTTGGGATTGGTGAGCGTTTGCTGATAGTTGGCATAGCCGGACTGGCGGAAGAATCCCAGGCGCTGCTCCCAGTTGAAGTGCGGGTTGACGGCGATGGTGTTGTCGATGGCCGCGACCTGCGAGCCGTTGTGTTGGGTGACGGGGAATCCGCCGGTCTGAGAGTAGGCGTAAGGCAGCGTGACGGGATCGTTCTGGTAGTAGTACTTGCTGGAGAGACGGTCCCTGCTGTTGATTTGCCAGTCGATGTTGCCATTGGCCTGGTCGGAGGTCATGACAGAGGTGCCGATGAGGGTGACGTTGGGAACGCCGTAGGCATAGGCATTGGTGTTCTGCGCGGAGGGGATCAGGAGGCTTCCGCCGGGCAGAGTGGCGTTCATCAGGGCTGAGGCGATGGGATCGATGGTGTTGGTGAAGGTCTTGCCGTTCCAGCTCTGGGCGGCTGCGTCAAGGCCCGCGGTGGAGCGATCGCTGGTGAGGCCGGGAGGGACAGCCATCTGCGACAGGCCGGTGGCCTGATCGGAGCTCGACATGTGCTGGTAGGAGCCGAAGAAGAACACTTTGTTCTTCATAATCGGCCCGCCCACGGTGGCGCCGGTGGTCCAGCGGTTCAGATAGGGGTTCTGGAGGGATTGCGGGAAAGCGCCTACGCCTTCCTGGGAGAGCTGGTACTGCTGATTGAAGAAATAGGGGTCGGCGTTCCAGGCATTGTCGGCAAAGCTCCCATAGACCTGGCCGTGGAGGCTGTTGGTGCCGGACTGGGTGTTGACGTCGATCTGCGCGCCAGCGGTGGCGCCCTGCTCGGCGTCGTACATGGAGGTGTTGACGCGAAGCTCGGTGATGGTCTCGGGCGGAGGAGAAGGCAGGCTGTTGCCGATGGAGCCGTAGGGCGAGGCGCCCTCAAGCGATGAGCCAGCGATGGGCGCGGCGCCAGCCGAGGAAGAGCTCGAGGTGCTGCCGGCTCCGATGTTGAAGTTGAAGCGCTGCGAGGTGAGGCCGCTGGAGGTCATGCCGTTGAAGATGTTGGTTACGTCGACACCGTTCACCTGCATGGTGTTGGAAGTGGCGCGCTGGCCGTTGGCCTGAATGTTCTGGTTGCCGAGGCCGGAGTTGGTATTGAGGCCGCTGAGCAATTCCGCGCTGGCGCCCTGCGAGAGAACAGCCAGCTGGGTGAAGCTGCCGGTGGCGAGGGGCGTTGCGGCGATTTGCTCGCTATCCATTGTGGAGCCAACGGTGGCGTCAGTGACGTTGAGCATGGGGTTGGCCGTGACCTCCACGGTTTCGGTGCGCTGACCGACCTTCAACGAGACATTGACAGTGGTAGCCTGCGCCTCGCGGACGAATATACCCGTCATCTGTGTCGTTTGGAAGCCTTCGCGGCTGACGGAAAGCACATAATTTCCGACGGGCAAATTGAAGATCTGGAAAAATCCAGTCCTTTGCGTCGTGGTCGTCTGCGTGACGTTGATGGCGGCATCCGTGGCTTTGACTGTAGCCCCAGCAATCGCGGCGCCCGAGGGATCGAGGACCGTGCCGTTGAGGGAACCGAGGGTTTGCTGCGCCCGGCCGGGTAACGCAGAGGCAAGAACAGCAACGGTGATGAGCACCAGGCAACGGACACCGAGGCGAAGTCTATTGAATGTCATAACTGCCCTCCAAAGTAGTTTGCGTTTGACCCGATCATGCGTGAAGTTGTGGCGTCGTTGCCGGCGCCGTCAATCAGCGCTGCGGTCAACGCGCGAAACGCGGAGTATCCCAGAGAGATGTGCCGAGCAACTCTGAAAATCGAGCGTCGGCACGGGATGCGTGCTCGCTGGAAATTCCCCAACAACTGAGCGTACAAACCCTTAATGAACTTGCGATGAAATGAAAACTGGAATTGCGTGAGCATGCGACCCTACATTCGAACCGCGAACGGTCCATGGGTGCAATGGGCTATCGGACGGGAGAGGTAGTCCGAATTAGCGGTACTGGCCCGCTGTCATGCCCTCACGCAAAAGAGATGCAGTCGTGCAACATTAAGAGCTTTGAAAAACCAGTGTGGCTGACGGTCGCCGGGTGGCTCCTTGAGGATTGCGATTGCACCCTCGCGCCGTCAGCGCGTATCGGATAACAATTGACGTCTCGACAACCCCCGAACGCGGTCCAAGGGCACCCCTTGATACACGTTTTGGGGTACAGGATTCTCTCGGGAGCGGTTATTGTAGGGCAGTAAGACCCGCCTTTCCAAGCGCAAAATACAAAAAAACTGGAATTCCCCTCCAGGAAGCGGTTCCACGAGCTCGAAATGTGGAAAAACGGTGCCGGTACTTTTCAAGCCTGATCTTTTGAGTGGACGGGATTGGGCCGGATCTTCACCCCCAGCGACAAAAAGCCGTCGCAGGGGACCCGGGCGTACGCCGGCAGCGGCTGGGCGAATCGCAGAAATCCGCCGCATGCCGCTATCCAAGACGGGCGGAGCTAGTGGCCGCTGCCCGGGCCCCAGCGCAGGCGCAGGCCAGCGTGAAGAGTGAAGGGCAGACTGGGATAGCCGATGGGCGCGATGTGCTGGCTGTCGGTGAGATTCTCGGCCTGCGCGAAGACGTCGATCCAGGTGAAAAACTGGTAGCTGCCGCCGATGTCGAGCTTGGCGTAGCCGTAGTCGAGATTGCGGTTGGGCAGGAGCAGGCTGTTGCCGCCGAAAGCAGTCTTCGCCTTCAAGGTAGGTTGAGTCGTCGCTGCGGCTGGCGAAGGCCGAGGAGAACACGCCCGTGATTCGTTTGGTCGCGTAGGTGGCCGTGAAGTAGCCGGTGTGCGGCGCGCGGCGGAAGGGGCGAGCGCCCTCGAGCGGCGCATAGGGGCCGACAGGAATGCCATTGAAGGTTGGAATGGGGCCGAGCAGGGCCTCGTCGTCGTTGGTGAAGGAGCGCTGGACTACGGCGTCGAGATAGGTGTAGCCGCCGCGGAGAAAGAAGTTGGGGCCGATTCCGCATTCGACCGATGTCTCAATTCCCTGGGCGCGAAACGCCTCGGAGTTGATGGTCAGCTCGTAGGCGAAGTTCGCCTGCAGGACTCGTTCGAGTGTCTGCTGCTGGGCGGGCGTGAGATTGGGCAGAAGCTCGGGGATGAGGTCCAGGCCAACGTATTCAATCTCTTTGCCGAACTCGTTGTGAAAGTAGCTGGTGCTTGAAGATGATGTGCTGGCTGAGGAAGGACTGCTCGACGCCGCCTTCATAGGTGCGCATGGCGGGCGCGGCAAGCGGGCTGATGTGCAGCGCCTGGATGGTGGACTGGGCGCTGTTGTTCACGAGGAAGTTGTAGAGCGAATCGTCCTGATCGGTGAGCTTGGGCTCGCGCACCGCCTCGCCGAAGTTGAAGAGAATGCGCGTGCCGCTGAAGACACCGCTGTGCGGGCGAAGAACGTAGTAGTTGAGGCCGGCGCGGGGCGAGGTCTGGAGGCCGAAGAGCGAGTAGTGCTCGATGCTGCCGCCCAGCGTGTAGAAGAAACGATCTTTGAAGTCGCCGTGCACCGCGAGGGGGACGAAGTAGTTTGTGCGCTTGACGGGCGTGTAGTAGGTGCTGCCTGGTTCCGCGCCGCGCTCGTCCTCGTACTGAAAGCCGGCGAGACCGATCAAGTGCGGCGTGATGGTGATATCGCCCTGATAACCGATCTGGTCGCGATTGGAGACGTACTGAACCTGGAAAGTTGAGCAATCGAGTACTGCCTGGCCGGTCGCGGAGTAGCCATTCGCTCCGGTGATGGTGACAATGCTGCCAAGGTACGCAGGGCCGAAGCAGTAATTGCTGTAGGACTGATAGATTCCCGGGGTGGTCCAGCGAGAATCCTGCTCGCGCTTGCGTGTAAGGCCGTAGCGGATAACGTTGTGCAGGCTTGCCGTGGTCTGGTTGTCGATGGCGGCGCTGAGGAAGATGTCCTGATTCTTTTCCGTGGCGTCGTCGGCGACGTGATAGAAGTTCCACGCGTTGGGGACGCCTGTGGCGTCGACGCCGTAGTGCAAAGTGGCGCGAAGTTGCGTTGTGCCGTTGAGCGCCCAGCCGAGGTTGGCCGCAGAAGTGGCGACGTGGTACTCGTCCATGGGCAGATTGTTGGCGGTTTGGAGCCAACTGAACGCGCCCAGGTAGTCGAGCTGCTTGTGCGCGCCAGCCACCTCAAGTTGCTCGCGCGAAGTGGAGAGATTGCCTGCATCGCCCTGGAAGAGCAGGGAAGGGAAGCTGGTGGTGCCGTGAGGCGTGGTGAGGCTGACGACACTCGAGTCAGCGCCCGCGCCGTAGAGGCTCGCATCGGGGCCGCGATAGACCTCGGCGCTCTCGATAGCCGTGGTGGAGAGTGTGCCGAAGTCGAATTGATTGCCCAGATCGCCGATGTCGACGCCGTCGAGAAGCATTTTGTTGTCGTCGGAGTCGCCGCCGCGGACGAAGAGCGAAGTTGCCGCGCCGTTTTGGCCAGACTGCACAACGGTGGCGCCGGGCATGAGCCGGAGTTCGCTGGTAAAATCGCTGCGGAGCGCGAGGTCGAGTGGGTCGATCACCGTGGTGGCAGCGCTGGTTTGCGGCTGCGGAGTAGGCGTGCCGGTGGCCGTAACCACGATCGATTCGCGCACCCAGGCTGGCTCCAGCACAACGTCGCGTTCGATTGAATCAAACTGGCCGGCGTAGAAGTCGGGTGTTTGCAACTGCCGGAAAGATTTTGCTGAGACGACCAGGAAGAAGCGGCCTGAAGAGCCGGTGAGAATCTGGAAGCTGCCGTCGGCGGTGGACACTGCGGAGGCGATGACCTGGCCGTTGCTGACGAGAGAGACGGCGGCGCCGGTGACTTTGGCGCCCGTGGCATCCGTGACAACTCCGCGGATGGAAGCGGCGGAACAGAATGCAGCGCAGAGAGCGAGGAATCCGGCGGCGAGCGCGCGAGGCAGAGCGCGGCAGGGAATTGAGCGCAAGAAATTGGAAATCGGCATGAAAGCTCCTTCGTTCCCCTCGGAACGTGAAAGCGGTTGGGTGCGCCGAAAGCGGTTTCAGGGTTGCCTTATCGCGGAGCCGATGTTCTAAAGTCGACGCGACCACCAGGGAGCGTCGACCTTGCAGGGACTCCAAGAGAGCATTGATACCCTGAAACCGCCAGAGGACCGGTCTCCTGACTTGCGCTCGATTCAGCCGCCTTCCCAATGCCGAATCAAATGGATTCGACCCCAGTGGCTTGATGTGGATTCCGCATGCAAGCGAAACACCCGGGCTGAAATCCTGTTTGGTCCCTCTGCCTCGATATACGACGGCAGGGTAAACAGGTGCGCTCACAGTTGCGGGGCAGTGGCGGAATTTCACCGCCTTCCCGAACATCCTGGCGATCGCGATGATGAGTTGTGCTGCAGTACAGGGCTGCAGCAGTGATGTCATGGAAACGATTTCCATGACATCAACTTTTATAGCGGGTTCGGCGTGGGAAGTCAAAGAGGCAGGTTTACAGTCGCGCCTTCGCAAAGGCGCGGCCCGACCCTGACTTCAAATATCTCTCAAAGGCTAATCCACGACTTTCATCCGTAAAGGCGACATAGGTCTTGATATGCCAAGGCCGATATTTGGCAGTATGAATCACTGTGCCCGAGTTGTGTGCAGAAAGGCGTGCCTTTAAGTCGCCAGTGATGCCCGTGTAGAAGCGCTCCGAGTCCGTGAGGCTCTGCAAAATGTAAACGTACTTCATGTGGAGTCCGCCTTCGCTTATGCTACGGCGCGACAGCCTTCGCCACTTAACTGGCCCGCCGAGCCGAAGCCCGCGATGGCGGGCGAAGGCTGGTGACCCCGGCCTGATTCGAACAGGCGACCTACAGTTTAGGAAACTGCTGCTCTATCCACCTGAGCTACGGGGCCACACCTGAGATTTTAAGGGATTTTCAACGCAGCAGTTTCGGAAACTGCTGAGCAATATTCGACTCGGGCCCTGGCGGGTCCCGGGGGAACTGAGCTGCGGCGACACAATCTACAGGTCGACCAGTACGGCCACGGTAATTCATGCGCTGACGCTTGAGGCCGGTAGGCAATCATTCTCCCCAATGCGGCACGGACACGGCTGCATGGGCCTCACGACTTCACCGTGATGCTGCGCACCGACAGCGAAAGCGGGCGCAGGGTAACACGGTCTCTGGAGGTGTTGCCCTGACAGATCAAGTTGTTGAGGTACTTCGCGATCGGATCCCATACATTCTGTTTGGTACAGTTTTCCTGTTTATCGGATTGTGTGTCTGCGGCATCGCCGTGATGCGGCGCCGGAGCGGGGGAAAATTCTTCGCCTGGCTCGGAATCTGGAGTGCGATTGAGGGAACCGAATACCTGTTTGGTTCGTTGGCTGACCTCGGACTTTTGCCGAATTGGCTTTTGGCCAGTCTTCCATACGTGGGCAATATTCTGTCGTTCTCGGTCGTGGTGATTGCTTTGCTGGCCTTTCTCGACCTCAGCCGGGACAAACTGCGGCTCTTTCTTCAAGGAGCGATTGTAGCGGGGCTCGCGATTGCTGTGGCAGGCGTTGCCCTTTTCTTATTTACCGGCTCTTCGTTCAAAATCATGCCATACAATCATCTCCTCGCAGCCATTTCGCTCACAGTCCTGGCAATCGTCGTCGCTGTGCCAAAACTCTGTCGGAGATTCCTCGTCCTGCCCAACCGCACGGTCCTTTCTCTAGGCATCCTTCTTTTCGCTTTGGAAGCGGTTTATGGCAACTTGTCGCTTCCACTTAGGCTCCCGAGTCCGCCCGAGATCCTGGACCCGCTGGGGTTTGCTGTCCTCCTATTTTGCTTTGGATATGTTGCCGTGCAGAGCTTGGAAATGAGCTCGTCACCGTCCGCGAGGTTTTGAGAGCCTGGAATAGACTCCCGGGCGTTGCAATTCTTGCCTTCGCGAACAGCCGGCGATAAGTGTCAGTATTACAGCGGAGGCCCAGGAAGAGCGACTACGTATCTCGAAGATCCTGGAGAGAGATCGGCGACCTGGCGGGCCGGGGGCCACCTGAGCTACGGGGCCACGTTTAGAATCAATATGTTGCAGCATAATAGAAGACCGATCGGGTCACTTTCGGTCACAGTGTGATGCACTGCCTCCATTCCCACGGAGATCGAGAAAGCGGCACGGAATGAGGCTGATGAATTCACGCTACCAAAATGGTAGCATCGCCAAGATTCCACGCGCGCACGGCTACGCATGGCGAGTCAGGTTCTCGGAATGGGAAGGTGGGAAGCGCAAGCAGAAGTCGATAACCTTCGACGCTGCGAAATACCCCCTTTTGCCCTGTAACAAAAGGGCTCAGAAAACCCACCCACTAACTTCAACAAAACAATCGGCCGGATCTCACCGATCCGGCCGTGTCAAAAGGGGTACGTTCTCAGACACGGGGAAATGCTGTCGGAATGCGCCGGCCCGGCTCAGTTAGCCAGCTTCGACGCCGGCTCCGCGTGGTGGATCGTCTCCCAGGAACTGGGCGTCGGCATCGGCACTGCCTGCTGTGCCCTCCAGACCCCTTCCAAAAACACAGGGCAATCTCCCCTTCTAAGTGCCTGATTTTGCGGCGAGGAAATTGGCCGTTTCAGCCCTTCCGAAAACAGGTGTTATTGGGAGGAGATGGGAGCCCAAGCTTGGCTAGGCCGGGGCAATGGAGTGCCAACCACCAGTTCTATCCCATGTGGAATCGAATCCTGCCGTCTTAAGGGGGATAACTACAAAGTAATTGCCGGGTGGCCGGTGATCCGACCGGAGCAGCGCCGAGATCCCGGAAAACGATCGCGATGTCGACTTGCTGTTACCGATCCGTCGATACCACCTCAGGATCGCTGACTGCACACCCGGAACCCCGAGATCCGGAGCGGCGGATTGAAGCGGCCGCTGCTGACTGGGCTACGAGCGCCCTCCGCCGATTCCCTTGGCGTTCATTGATACTGTAGAACGCAGACAGCTGAACCCGCCGATGCGTCTCACCATTCGGTTGCGGCGACCAGGACAGGCGGTCCGGCTTTACTGTCGATGACCTGTGTCTTCAGAACCACCTCAACGTTCTTATTCTCCCAGCCCGGGGGCAGTTGACTGTCAAGCTGCTCCAGATACTGAGGTGTGGCGACAAACGCACCCGCGGCTTCGGTTCCGAAGGGCCCAAGGCCAGCCACGACCATGACGGGCCCCTCGGTGGTTGGATCGCGATAGCGTGCCACGATGGCATAGTCGGTGGAGATAGAGGCGTACGGCTTGAGGAAGTCGACAGTCCAATCGGTGTTCCGGAGGTTCTTCGCGTCCTGAACCTGGGCGTTTGGACCTGGCAGGAAACGAAACCTTAGAGGACTCACGAGACGCATCGTCCACGCATTGTTGGTGGCTCCGATCAAAATGACCGTGCGCGAGTGCATGTCTGTCAAGCTGGTTTCATTGTCTTCCTTGATCTCGAATGCAATCCCACGCTGGCGCAGAACGCCCGCAACGTTAGCCAGTGTGGTTGCGGTGGCTACGGAAACACGATGGAAGGGGCCGGTTATGCGATCGAAGAAAGTGGTCTCTGCCAACTCCGGTACCATCTGATCGGCGTTGCGGCCCGTTCCCACGACGACGAGAACCGGATCCGGCGATTTGGTCGTCGGCGCCCAAAGCTTGTCGATGTCCGTGCTCCTGGCCAAAGTGGCCTTACGGTAAGCGTACGTGCCGAATGCGGCCGCTACGGCAAGAACGGCGATTGCCGCCAGGGCAGCAATAAGGTACCGGCGCGAGCTTTTATGTGGCTGGTCCTCGGTTGAGACGGGCTTCTCAACGTCGTGGCTCGTTTGCGCTTCGTGCACTTCCGGCTCTCGCAGCAGGAACTCCGGGACGTAGGAGCCGAGCGGCAATTCGATCTGCAACTTCGCGCTATCGCCGTTTTCGTGATAGAACTGCGCGATCCGCTTGCGTACCTCGCCGGCGCTGATGCGAACGACGGGATCGGCATTGGTGTCGTAATCGGGATCGCGGCCAAAGACTTCAACTCCCAGCGTGCGTTCTTTCAGGTCGGAGGCGCGCCCGTCAATCGCAGCACTGACAACGTACTTCAGCATCGCCGGATAGCGCTTGCTTCCGCGAAAATGGTAGCTGGAAACGATGGCGTCCAGTTCTTTGAGAACCCGCTCGCGTTCCACCTCCGAAGTTGGAAACCAGTTGGGCACCGTATGCTCTCTTCCTTCGCCCGCTGGGCTTTTGATGAGCCCTATTTTTGCTGAAGAATACACCCGCGTTGCGATGGTTGTCACGAACGAATGTTGCTGAATCGCAAGCCGCATGCCGCTGTGGCGCTGTTTTTGAGTGCGGCAATAACTCGTTTAGTTTCAATCGACGATGAGCCCGCTCATCGCAGAAGCGGCACGTAACATACGATAACAGCCTTTCGCGATCCCACCTGACCCGCAAGAATCTCCACCGATTGTTGATCCCGTGCGCTAGACGACCCGAATTACGCGAACTCCGGTGATGCATGGGGGTTGTCTGGTGATTGGGATGGATTCATCGGCTAGGGCCCGAGCATGTGCGGCCGCCGGGCCTATTACGCAAGCAAATTCACTAGGCAAACCGAGACCGAATGATTTTGGAGGCAGTATGAACATACGCAGTTTGGCAGGAAGGGCGAGCGCGCGAATCGTTGTGGCGCTCGTCTTTATTCTCACGGGCAGCATCGCCGCGTTTGGACAGCAGACTACCGGGTCCATCGTGGGTACGGTGAAGGATCAACAAGGCGCGGTGGTGAACACGGCGACCGTGAAAGCAACCAACGTGGATACCGGGTTTTCCAGGTCGGCGCCGGCAAACGGCTATGGGGAGTACCGCATCGATTACCTTCCCGTGGGCAGGTACACCGTCGAGGCGTCGGCGGCCGGCTTTGAACGCTATGTGCAAAAGAATGTCGCCCTCGACGTGGACCAGACGCTGACGGTTGATATCACGCTGGCCGTGGGTGCGCAGACTCAGACCGTCACGGTCACTGAGGCTCCCCCGCTGATCAATACGTCGGACGCGGTATTGGGCAGGACCATTGAGCCGGATGAGATCATCGGCCTGCCTCTGGTCAATCGCAATGTATACAGCCGAACTTTCACTCACACCGGGTGTGATGGCCAATAACAAAAGCTCCACCTCGAACCCCGCCGGCTCGCCCAAAATGACCGTTGGAATTGCGTCCGCTGATGTCCAGGTCAACGGCGGGCTCGACTCCGGCAACGGAACCGTCGCCTTTTATCTGGATGGCGGCAACAACATCACCGGTATGCGCAACTACGGCAACCCGGCGCCCAACCCCGACGCAGTCGAAGAGTTCCGCGTAGAGACCAGCGCATTCTCGGCGCAATACGGCCAATTCTCCGCCGCTGTCGTCTCGGTGATCACAAAGTCGGGAACAAATAAGTTCCATGGCTCGTTGTTTGAGTTCAACCGCAACACCGACTTCAATGCCTGGCAGTGGGGTGCGCCGAACCTTAAAGCGGGCAAGGCGCCCTTACCACCGCAACCAATTTGGCGGAACCGTCGGCGGCCCCATCAAGCACGACAAGGCCTTCTTCTTCTTCAGCTATGCCGGTCTGCGCCAGGTCGCCGGAGCAGCGGTGACTGGTGCTATCGTGCCCTCGGCTGCCGAGCGCCTGGGCGACTTTACTGCGGACACGTCGATCAAGGTTTACAACCCGAAACCGGCCGGCACGACCGCGGCCGTCTGGGACGTCCCTGCGAATCAGGTAATGGGAACAAACAGTAGCCCCGGTTGCCAGGTTGCCACTTTGAATTGCATGTACACCACCGCAATCCCAAACCCCGCTAACCCGGGCTTCGATTACGCTTACCTGGACCCAACCGCTAAGAATATCTTGAACGTAACCAACACAATCGGTGTTTCCGTTCCGTTGCCCAACAACGGCCTTCTTACAACCGGAGGCGGGAATTGGGTCGGCGTATACGTCACTCCGACAGACTCAGACGAATACCTGGGAAAGTATGACGAGAACATCGGCGACAAGGACCATGTGGGAGTGACCTACTTCTTTATCAATACCACGTCAACTCCCAGCGGAGGCGGCAACGTCAATTGGACCGGAGTTCAGTCCGATGCTGCTCAGACGAATGCCAACATCAGCGACGTTCACACCTTCAGCCCCAGCACGGCCAATCAGGCTTGGCTAACGTTCACGCGGGCCATGGGCGGACGCATTATGATTCCTGTGACCGGCCCAGCCAACCAAACCCTCGGCAGTTTCGGCTCGAACTTTCTCATCCAGGGACCGGCCGCACTGCCCTATCTAACATCGGTGCTGGCTTTAACACGGGGAACCCGAATGCCGGCCCGGTCACGGGTTCCGACAACTATGAGTTACGCGACATAGTCAGCATCACCAAGGGCAAGCACAACCTTTCCCTTGGCGGTGAGTTCGCTCTCGACAAGACCATGTTCGTTGCCAATCTGAATAATTATGGCGACGTTAGCTTCGCTACCTCCGCGCCCACCAGCACGGGTAATGCGCTTGCGGACTTTATCACCGGCCAAACCAGCTCATTTGAGCAGGACACGCCTTATGTCACGCATCTGAGCACGTGGCACTACGCGGTGTTTGCGCAGGACAACTACCGCATCACGCCCCGTTTCACGGCCAACCTTGGACTCCGGTGGGACATCGATACGCCTCCCGTCGATGCCCATAACCGGACGGCGTCGTTTGTTCCCGGCCAGCAATCCACTGTCACTCCGTCCGCGCCGAAGGGCATGTTGTTCGTGGGAGACGCTGGCGTCGGTCGCGGCATCATCAGCACGGAGTTCAGCCACATTTCGCCTCGTCTCGGTTTTGCATGGGATCCGTTTGGGGACGGCAAGACCTCGGTTCGCGCCGCAGCGGGCATCTTCTACGGCAATCCCGGCGGCAATGAGTGGAACCAGCCCGGCAACGGCGCGCCGTTCGCCTTACGCGAAAGCTTTGGCCCCACTCCATCCCTCACAAATATGTACGGTGGCGTCGCTTACGGTTTCCTCAACACCAGTCCCGGCGGCGGTATCTTCCCGTACACCTATACACCGGCCCATCCGATCTTCATCCCGTTCGCCGGCCCTGAGGCCATCGCAACGTATATGAAGTATCCTTCCGTTTACCAGTTCAACCTCAGCGTGCAGCGGCAATTGCCTTCCAGGATAAGCCTGACGACAGCTTATGTAGGCACCCTTGGCCGTAACCTGTCAACCTTCGTCGACGCGAACTACGCGCCGTATTCGACCGCTTTCGGTACGCCAAGCACTTCGGCAACCAGCGTCGACGCCCGTCGTCAATACGATTCCGGCATCCCCGGTGCGGCCGGCACCCTGAGCGGGATTACCTACCTGATCCCAGGCCAGACCTCCAATTTCAATTCGCTTCAAGTCTCGGCGACCAAGTCGATGTCACGCGGCTTCACAGTCAGCGGTTTCTATGTCTGGAGCCGCGCGCTGGAAAGCGCAAACTTCGTGGAGAATGGATTGCAGGGCGCGCAGGATTTCGGCGTCGCTGGCAAGCCCTTCACTGCCTCCAATAATTCCTTGGGCGCCCTCGGCGGCGGCCTTGGGGAAGAATATGGCCTAATGCCGGTCAACCATGACAACAATGCGGCCATCTCCGGCATGTGGAACATCGACTACGTCCACGGGAACAAGATCATGCAGGAAGTGGCCAACGGCTGGTCGATCACATCGGTCGCCTATTTCATGAGCGGCGCGCCGTTTTCGATGTCCACGGGATCCGACAATAACTTTGACAGTGCGAACGCAAACCGCCCCAACGCAGTTTCTGGCGTTAGCCCCAAACTCGCAGTCGGCTGCCGCGCTTGCAATGGGTTTCCGATCTGGTTCAACAAAGCGGCTTTCACGCCCAACGGGCCTGGCTTGCCGGTGGCATCGGCCCTGGCGGCGCAGACGGCAACGTGGGACCATTCTCCCTGAACGGACCGGGCCTCAAGAATATGGATGCGGGCCTGTTACGCAACGTTAACTTCGAGCGGGGAATGGTGTTCCAGTTCCGCGCCGAAATCACCAACGTCATGAACTGGGTGAATCTCTCCAACCCGACATCGTCTCTCTCGTCGGGCAACGACGGCAAGATCACCGGTGCGACGGCCACCCAGCGCGTTATTCAGTTGGGCGGCCGACTAACCTTCTAACCAGCGTTGCAATCCGTCCTTTGCGCCTGCTCC
>CAWIHC010000006.1:0-354540 GCA_963835895.1 uncultured Acidobacteriaceae bacterium
CGTACGCGAAGGCGATGCTGCAGGCAGCGCTGATTGTCGAACGAACCAGATGAACATGTGTTGTGCCCTCTAAGGCTCCGGCGCGCCAGGGTTCCGGCGCTCCGGCTTCGGCTGTCTGGCTTTTGCAAGCAGCGCATCAAACTCGCTGCGCGGCATCTTCAACTTATCGGGATGCGCGTCGATCCACTTGGCGAATGCGTCATACTTCGCCGGCGTCCATCCCCCTTCGAACTGCGCGCCGTTCTTTCCCTCGCGATTCAACTCGAAATTATATTCGTCGGTCAGCGCCGTAAACTCCGCTGCGCTGATGGCGTCTTCGGCCAGAATCGCGGGAATGAAGAGAACTCCCTCCGGCTTGGCCAGCACCAGGTCGCCCGGCAGCACGATGGCTCTTCCGATGCGAACCGGTACGTTGATCCCGGTCAGCTCCATGTCGGCCCAGGCAGAAGGATCGTATCCCCGATAGAACCCGTTGAAATCCGGTATCTCCCGGTTCTCTTCCTGATCGCGGATTCCCGCATCGAATACGAAGCCCGCGTGCGTATGTGCGGCCACTGCATTGCCCAGATTTGAGCCGATAAGGGTCCCTTCGATGATCTTGCCAAACCCGTCGGCAACGTACACGTCTCCAATCTGCAGTTCATTGATCGGCCAGCTATTGGTCCCGCTTACGCGGCCTTCGGCTTTGCCTTCGGCAAGAATGGCCCTTTGCATGTCGGGCCGGGTAGGCATGTATTGCGCGGTGAGTGCGCGGCCGGCGAAAGGCTTGTCGATATGTAGCGCCTGCCAGCCGCCCTCAAATTGGTTGCGGTAGCCGCGGTCGCGCAAATATTCCCATACGTCTTCAATGGTCATATCCAGTGCCCGCTTCAGCAGAGCATCAGGCAGCTTAGGCCGCCCATCTGGAAAACGATCGCCCTTCCACTCCGAGGTGTAAAAAAGAATCTGATCGCGCGTCATCTTCACCTGGGCGCGCGAAGGCAGAGCTACCCAAAGAGCGCAAATCGCCGCAGCCATTCCAATCGCTTTCTTCATAGAAGTATCCTTCTTTGGGCGCTGTATCCCCAGACGCATCATCGTCGCATCAACCCTGTCTCTTATCCTGCAAGCCGCATGCACAAACTGCGATCACGGAGCACAGCAATTGTAGAACCTGTCCCTCGCCAAATTTCCATCCAACCCGCGGAAACCGGGCACCGAGGCGCCCGGTTTCGGGTTTCTGGCGCTTTATCGAGATGACATCCGAATCAGGATCCGCCGCACAACCTTGGTGTTAGCCTTGCGCCTCTCTTCTATGGGCGGACCTCCGTATTCGTCAGTAGTCGACAGGTGGGCGTGGCGCAATAGCGTCTTTTGCACTTCGAGTGCGACCCCGACGGCTATTAAAAGTGTCCGGTACGAATGCCGGAACGTGTGCCACCCGATACTGCCCAGGCCCTTCTCAGTCGGCAGATCCCGGCGGGCATCATGGACCGGGATATTGAATTGCTTTCCGCGGCCCTTGTTCTCCGGCATGCAGGCGACGCCCGGTAACGCTCCGCAATCCGGGCACTCAACCAAACACCAGCCGGCGCGCCGGTTCGAGACATTCTGCGACCGAGTGAGCGGAAAACCCCATCGGAAAATGCCAGAGTGCGCAGTGCTTTCAAAGGGCTTTTGCCTGCGGTGTGGAGTGAGCGAGGAACTAATAAATTGCGCTCGCTGCCCTGCGCCGTGCTGTCGGCTTCACAGTCCTTGGCGGACCATTACTTAACCAGTTACTGACGGTTAGGCGAGGCGCCGACAGGTCGCTGGACACGCCGTCCGTTCTCATAGAATTTAAGATAAAACCAGCCCGTTGTCGAGCGAACCGGTTCGCCATCGATCAGCACGGTGCCGGGATAAGGCATTCCGTTCTGTTTCTGCGCCGGAACGAAGCGCCATTTTCCATGAACCTTGATATACTTTTTCAGGTTGGCATTAGGAGTGGCCTTACTATCCATGCTTACTATCCGCCAAGCTTTCCGTGAAGGTTTCGAAGCCAGAATTTCGGATGGATTTCCCTGCAGAAATTCTGGCAAATGGATAGTAAATTGGATAGTAAATCGCGGTTGATCGCTATAAGTGATTGATTCTAAATGAGCGGGAGTAGTTCAGTGGCAGAACGTCAGCTTCCCAAGCTGAATGTCGCCGGTTCGATCCCGGTCTCCCGCTCCAATTCCAATGCAAGCGCTGCCGGTTTCGGCTTAGCCGCTCCTAAACAGACTTCCTGCACCTTCATCACCAGGCATGTGATCGTGTCTTCCGCCTTTAGCAGCATCTGATGTGGCGTGCCCGCCGGCACATGCGCCACATCTCCCGCGCGCAGACTTCTGCCGCATGCCGCCCTCGATCGACACGCCGCGCGTCTCTCCGGGCGCGACCGTCGCGCGCCCCGTTAACAACCCCGCCCGTCACCAGCGTCGCCTTGCCGGCCAAAGCACGCAGAACAGATCCGCAAATTGCTCGTGCACCTCCGCCTCGCCGTTGCGGCTGCGAAACGAAAGCATGGCGCAGTGCTGCGGATACTCCTTCAGCGTCTCCGACGCCGAGCCGTCTCCGTGCTTGGCCATCTTGCGCAGATACGCCGCCCGCTCCAGCAGCACCGCCGGTGACCAGTGATCGACCGGGTTCTTCGGCCCGCGCGCCTTTGGCCCAACCTCGTCCAGATTCACATCCTTCAGAATTTGCTTTCGCCAGCAAATCCATCTCGTCTCCTTCGGCCTCCCGAAAACTTCCAGCGCGTCCCGCCCCTCACAGCTCCGCCAGCTTCCGCGCCCGCTTGAAGACCTTGAGCAGCATCGCCCGCGTCAGCTTGCCGGTGTTCGTGTTCTGCAGCGAGGGATGATAGCTGGCGATCGCGATCAGCCCGCCCGGCAGTTTGTACTCGGCTCCATGCGCAAAAACGAATCCCGCGCGCGTCTTCAGCGCTCCCGTCCCTATCTCGTGCGCCAGCAAGCCGTCGAACGCGATGCGCCCCAGGCAAACCACCACGCGCAGATCCGTGAGCAGCTTCATCTCCTGGTCAAGCCACGGCGCGCAATTGCGCAGCTCCTCCGGCGTCGGTTTGTTGCCCGGCGGCGCGCAGCGCGCTACCGCCGTGATCCAAAGCCCGCTCAGCTTCATTCCGTCGTCGCGCGAAACCGCTCTGGGCTGCGACGCAAACCCGGCCTCGTGCAGCACCGGATAAAGAAAGTCGCCCGATCCATCGCCCGTGAACGGCCGCCCGGTGCGATTCGATCCATGCGCTCCCGGCGCCAATCCCAGCGCCATCACGCGCGCCTTCGGGTCGCCGAACGACGGCACGGGCCGTCCCCAGTACTCCCACTCCGCGTAGGCCCGACGCCGCTTCCGCGCCACCTCCGCGCAATGCGCGCGCAATCGCGGGCAAAGCTCGCACGCAACAATCCGCGCATTCAACGCTGCAAGAGTTGTGGCCCCGGCCATGAGGAGATTTTACGGCGCAGGGGCAGGAGCCTATGGCAAACTTGGTGCGGAGGAATTCGCACCATGAAATCCGCAAAGCTGTTGCTGCTCGCCGGCGATTTTGTTGAGGACTACGAGATTATGGTTCCTTTCCAGGCTCTGCAAATGGTCGGCCATACCGTCCACGCCATCTGTCCCGGCAAGAAGAAGGGCGACCAGGTCCGCACCGCGATTCACGACTTCGAAGGCGATCAAACCTACACCGAAAAACGCGGCCATAACTTCACCCTCAACGCCACATTCGACGAGATCGACCCCTCGAAATACGACGGCCTCGTCATTCCCGGTGGCCGCGCGCCGGAGTATCTTCGCCTCAATGCGAGGGTTCTCGATCTCATCCGCCACTTCGCCAAGGCCAGCAAGCCCATCGCCGCGCTCTGCCACGGCCCGCAACTCCTCGCCGCCGCCGGCGTCATCAAGGGCCGCAAGATCAACGCGTATCCTGCCTGCGCTCCTGAGGTCGAGCTCGCCGGCGGAACCTACGTCTCCGTCGATATGATGGACGCCGTCGTCGACGGCAACATCGTTACTGGCCCCGCTTGGCCTGCGCACCCAGCCTGGCTCGCCCGCTTCCTTAAAGTTCTTGAGGCTCACGCGGCTGCCTGATCGCTGCCTCCATTCGCCTCGGCCCCTTAGCCGTCGCGGCGCGAACACTGCGTGTCCGCGCCACATCTGTCTGTCGCGCACCCTGTGCCATACTGAATCTGTCTGCGCACTCCCGGGAATTGGAATCACCCCGCATGTCTGCCCAACCCAATCCGGAGTTCCTGCGCCGCGCCATCGCGCTGGCCACGCGCAACGTTCTCACTGCAACGGGCGGACCCTTCGCTGCGGTCGTCGTGCGCGAGGGGAAAATCATCGGCGAAGGCGTCAACTCCGTCACCGCCACCAACGATCCCACTGCGCACGCTGAGGTCAACGCCATCCGCGCCGCCGCCAAGTCTCTGGGAACCTTCTCACTCGCCGGCTGCGAACTCTACACCAGTTGCGAGCCCTGCCCCATGTGCCTCGCCGCGGCCTACTGGGCGCGCCTCGACGCCGTCTACTACGGGGCCAGCGCCGCAGACGCCGCCCGCGCCGGCTTTGACGACGCTTTTCTCTACGCCGAGCTCCGGAAAGATCCCAGCCAGCGCAAACTCCACTCATCGCAATTGCTCGCCGACGAAGCCTGGGCCAGCTTTGCTGCCTGGATTGCCGTCGCCCAACAAGATCGCGTACTGACTGCCCTCCTGTCCTGTGAGTTGCGCGCCATCCTTGACCCCGCGCCGCTGCTTTGCGTATGCTGCGAGCGTTTACGCACAGTGAGTGGCGCCTGAATCCAGCGCCGCTAGGGGAGAGCCCGCATGAGCACCACTGCCACGGTCGCAACTCCCGCCCCGATCATCGGATCCAGACCGCTCCTCGTTCGCCGCGCCGCCGTTCTCGGCGCGGGAACCATGGGCGCCCGCATCGCCGCTCACTTGGCCAACGCCGGATTTCCCGTTCTTCTCCTCGACCTTCCTCCGAAACCCGGGACCTCGGAGCGCCCGCTTGCTTTCACCGCCGTTGATGCGCTCGCAAAATCCAAACCCGCCGCCTTCTTTGAGCCATCGTGCGCGGCGCTCATCACTCCCGGCACCTTCGACGACGATCTTCCCAGGCTCGCCCAGTGCGACTGGATTATTGAAGCCGTGGCCGAGAACCTCGAAATCAAAACTGCGCTGCTGACGCGCGTGCTTCCTCATCTCGCCCCTCACGCGACTCTCACTACAAATACCTCCGGCCTGCCCATCGCACGCATCGCCGCCGCGATTCCCGCTGTCCGCGGCCGCTTCTTTGGCACGCACTTCTTCAATCCCCCGCGCTACATGCGCCTTCTCGAAGTCATCCCCACCGCGGATTCCGACCCCAACATCGTCGCCGCCTTTTCCGCCTTCGCCGATCTTCACCTCGGCAAGCAAGTCGTCTTCGCGCGCGACACGCCAAACTTCATCGCCAACCGCATCGGCATCGCGGTCATGTTCAACGCCGCCAACCTCATGCTTGAGCAGGGGCTTTCCATCGAAGAGATCGATGTGCTCACCGGCCCCGCCATCGGCTGGCCGCGCACCGGAACCTTTCGCCTCGCCGACCTCGTCGGCATCGACATCCTCGCCCACGTCGCCGCCAACTTCCCCCAGGGCGTCTCTGGCGGCAGGTTTTCCCCAATCCTTGCCGAGCTTTTCAAGCGCGGCTGGCTCGGCGACAAATGTGGACAAGGCTTTTACAAGAAAGTCCGCGGCGCTGACGGTAAAGATGAGCGCCTCGTCCTCGATCTCTCCACGTTCGACTACCGTCCCGCCACCAAACCCGCGCTGCCTTCGCTTGAAATGGCGAAAAACGCAGCCACGCTCCCCGAGAGACTGCGCCTTCTCCTCAAGAGCGACCCCGCAAAAGACAAGGCCGCGGCCTTCCTCTGGCCCTTTCTTTCTTCGCTCTGGAACTTCGCCGCCGACCGCATCGGCGAGGTCGCCGATGACGCCCCTTCCATCGACGCCGCCATGCGCGCCGGCTTCAACTGGGAGTTCGGCCCCTTCGAAATGTGGGATGCGGCGGGCGTCGCCGAAACCGTCGCCCGCATGAAGGCTCTTGGCCTTCCCGTCAGCGCTCCCGTTCATGCTTTGCTCGCTGCTTCGCGCTCCAGCTGGTACTCGCCCGATCACGACGCGTGCTTCAAGCCGGCCACCCGTCAGACCATCCCCATCCCCGCCGTCCCCGGCCACGCCCGCGTCGCCGATTTCCGCCACGCTCGCGCGCCCATCCGCTCCAACCCTGGCGCATCGCTCGTCGATCTCGGCGACGGCATCGCCTGCATCGAGCTGCACTCGCTCAAGAACGCCATCGGCGGCGACGTTCTCTCTCTCATCTCCGCCGTCCTCAATCCCTCCTCCGATGCGGTCCGCGATTTCGCCGGTTTCGTCATCTCCGGCGACCGCGACAACTTCTCCGTCGGCGCCAACCTCATGCAACTCCTGCTCACCGCGCAGGAGGGCGAGTGGGATGAGCTCGCCCGCGTCATTCACAACTTCCAGCAGATGACCGCGGCCATCAAATTCTGTCCGCGCCCCGTCGTCGTAGCGCCCTTCGGCCTCACCCTTGGCGGAGGCGCCGAAATCTGCCTCCACGCCGCGCGTCGCCAACCCCACGCTGAAACCTACATCGGCCTCGTTGAAGCCAGTGTCGGCCTTATCCCCGCTGGCGGCGGTACCAAGGAAATGCTCCTGCGCGCTCTTGACGCAGCCGCCGCGCTTGCCCCGCCCGACCCACGCGACCCGCCCTCGCGCTTCGCCCAGTCCGCCGAGTTCGCCACGGCCCTCAAGCGCGCTCTCGAAACCATCGCCATGGCCAAGGTCTCCACCTCCGCCGCTGAAGCGCGCGCGCTCGGCCTGCTTGCGCCTGCCGACCGCATCACCATGAATCGCGAGCGCCTGCTGCTCGATGGCAAGGCGCAAGCCGCCGCACTCGCCGAGCCCGGCTACGCTCCGCCGAAGCCGCGCACGCAAATCCCCGCTCCCGGTCTCACCGCGCTCGCCACCATGGAAACCGGCATTTACCTCATGGGCGAAGCCGGCTACGCCTCCGAGCACGATCAGAAAGTTGCCCGCTGGGCTGCGTACATCCTTGCCGGCGGCCGAGTCACGCCCGGTACTCTCGTCAGCGAGCAGTATTTTCTCGATCTCGAACGCGAAGCTTTCCTCTCCCTTTGCGGCGAGCGCAAGACGCAGGAGCGCATCGCATTCACCCTCAAAACCGGCAAGCCCCTGCGGAATTAGCTATGAAGCCAGCCTCACTGATCGTTTTCGCGACTGCATCTCTCGCCTCTGCAAGCATTACGGCAGTTGCACAGGACGCTTTCTCGATCCAAGGTCGAGGTCCAGCAACGCTCGTCGAGTCCGGCCAGATCATCGTTGACGGCCACCCCACTCCCTACCTCATCCGCCGTCTTCCCGTCAGCTCGTTTCCCGATCTGCCGGCCGCTATCCAGGAGCAGCTCGACCTCCGCGGCTGTCTCATTCCGCAAACCTACGAAGCCCACCACCCTGAGAATGTGATCCACGCCAGCCTTGAGCGGCCGGGTTCTTCCGACTGGGCCGTCCTCTGCTCCGCGCAGGGAACGGTCTCGCTGCTGGTCTTTTTCGGCAGCGGTTCTTGCCGGCCATTCACGCTGGCCTCTGCCCCCGAGACCGAGCGCCTGCAGACACACGATCCCAGCGGCGTCCTCGGCTTCAACTGGGGCATCGACCCCACGTCACCGCA
The DNA here is from genome assembly GCA_963835895.1 of uncultured Acidobacteriaceae bacterium. Taxonomy (GTDB): domain Bacteria; phylum Acidobacteriota; class Terriglobia; order Terriglobales; family Acidobacteriaceae; genus Telmatobacter. The sequence continues at coordinate 7,780 of CAWIHC010000006.1, forward strand.
GCAGGTCCACGAGGCGCAAGCCGGCATGGACCCGCGCCCTCCGCTCCTCGACCACGACGCCCTCGCCGATACGCTCGTCGATCGCCACACCGTCTACCACTTCTATCTGAAGAGCGCTTGGATTGTGCTGGAGACGCAGGACTGAATCACGACACCAGGCGCTCCACGCCATAGAATCGTGTAGGAGCAACACTCCATGCCGAGAGCCGTCCTCGTCGCCGCCGTTCGCACGCCCGTGGGCCGCGCTCCCAAAGGCGCGCTTTCTACCACACGCCCCGACGATCTCGCCGCAGCGGCAATCACCGGCGCACTTGCCCGTATCCCCGCCCTCGAAAAATCCGCCATTGACGACGTCATCCTCGGCTGCGCGCAGCCCGAGGGCGAGCAGGGTTGGAACATCGCACGCATGGCTGCTCTCCGCGCCGGCCTTCCAGTTGAGATTCCCGGCGCAACCGTCAACCGCCTTTGCGCCTCCGGTCTCGAGGCCATCGCGCTCGCCGATCACCGCATCCGCTCCGGCGCAGCGCAGCGTCATCGTGGCCGGCGGCGCCGAATCCATGAGCCTCATTCCCATGGGCGGCAACAAGCCCAGCCCCAATCCCTGGCTCGCCGCCAATTATCCCGCTTCGCTCCTCACCATGGGCCTCACCGCCGAGCGCGTTGCCCGCCATTACTGTATCTCGCGTGTTGACCAGGACGACTACGCCCTCCGTAGCCACCAAAAAGCTCTCGCCGCGCAAGCCGCAGGCCGCTTCGCTGAAGAACTCGTCCCGGTTTCAGTCACCGTGACAATCCCTGGTGACAAGCCCGGCAAGCCCATCACGAAAGAATCGTTCTTTTCAGCCGACGAGGGCCCTCGCGCCGACACCTCCGCCGCGGCCCTCGCCCAGCTCAAGCCCGTGTTTCACGCACAGGGCACCGTCACTGCGGGCAACTCCTCGCAAACCTCTGACGGCGCCGCCGCCGTTGTCCTCATGACAGCTGCCCGCGCGCGCGAGCTCGGCATTCAGCCTCTCGCCCGCCTCGTCTCTTACGCCGTCACCGGTTGTTTGCCGGAAGAAATGGGTATCGGCCCCATCACCGCGATTCCCAAAGCTCTTCGCCTCGCCGGCCTCACTCTTGCCGACATCGATCTCATCGAGCTCAACGAAGCATTTGCCGCGCAGGTCCTGGCCATCGTTCGCGCGCTCTCGCTCGATCCAGCACGCATCAATGTCAATGGGGGTGCCATCGCGCTCGGCCACCCGCTCGGTTGCACCGGCGCAAAACTCACCGCAACTCTGCTCCGAGAGTTGAAAGCCCGGAGGGCCCGTTACGGAATGGTCACCATGTGCGTCGGCGGCGGCATGGGCGCCGCAGGCATCTTCGAGTCTGCTTAGCTGACCAATCGCCGTGTTGCCCCAGACCCCGACCCATTGTTCTAGCTTTCTTGTTCCCTTGCTCCCTCGCTCCCTGCCGGGGTCCCCAACGACAGGTCCTCGTCGTTGGGGTGGCTTGTTCCCTAGTTCTTGAAGAATTCCCCATGCCCGCCGTTCGCCCACGGATCGTAGTGCAGTGCAAAGTTGGCGCGGTGTTGCGTGCTGGGGTGGTCGTAGAGCCAGAACTCGATGAACGGGCTCGGATTCGGATCGTCCAGCCACGACTGGCCCATAGCGTTGAATTCGCCTACCGCGGTCTTCTGTGGATCGGGAACGATCCCGTGAATTGCCTCCTGCCCGTACACATCGGCCTGGTGCTCAAAGTGGCGGCTGACGGCATTGCTCACCGGCTCCAGAAGAAAACTCGCGATCGAGATTGAGAACAGCAGCACTACAAATCCGGTTCGCGATGAAAGCTCCGTCACGCTCCAGCGCGCTCCAAACCGCCGCACCATCCACGCCGCAAACGCCGCGCACGCCCAGTACAGGAAGAACAGGCCCACTGCAGATAATGCGAATCCCTTGGGAATGTGATGCAGCACGTAGTGCCCGCTCTCGTGCCCGAAGACAAACAGCACTTCGTCGTCCGGCAGTTGATCCGTCGCCGTATCCCACATCACGTACCGTTTTGTAGCACCCATCCCCGCCACGAATGCATTGATCCCCGTGTACTTCGCGCTGACTTTCAGCAGATACATGCGATCCGGCGGGATATCGATCCCCGTCCTCGCCACCACGGTCTCGAGCTTCGCCACCAGGGCCGCGTGATTCCTTGTAAGCGGCTCCTGCTTGAAGAAAAGAGGGACGACCAGTGGCTCAATAAAAGTGAGGAACGCCAGAATCGGCAGCGTCACCGCCCAGATGCCGAGCCAGTAACGCCGCGGCCATCGCCGCACAATCCAGTTGAACAGCAACAGGATCGCCACGCTGATCAAAAGCGTCAGTCCCAGCGCCTTGCCCAAATCGCCGAGCCAGCTGACCCACCCCTGCACGCTGATTCCGTAACTGCGCTCGTAGTGTTCGCCGATCCAGTCGAGCGGCAGCCCTGCCAGTGCGCCGATGATCAGGTATGTCGCAAAGAAAACAGCTCCCTGAATCCAGCGCCGTCCCGAAACTCGCTGCGCCCATCTCTCTAGGCCTGCCCACGCGCGCGTCGCCAGCAACAGACCGACCAAAACAATGCCCCAGACCGATCCGGTGATATTCAGGATGTTGCGGATGCGGCTGATGGCGATCGCCTTGGCCAGCTTGTCCGGCGGCAGCGTGTACGCCTGTTGCGAGCTTGCCGGCGCCTGCGCGGTCACTGCCACTGGGGCCGGCGCCGCCTGTGTTGCTGTGGTCTGCGCCTCTAGCGCCTGCGGAATGAAACCAGCCAGCAGCGCAGCTAAACAGACAACGAGCCGCGCACGGCGTCTAATTCTCAATCCAGTTCTCCCTTTGTCGCCCAATTCTGCGAGAATCGAACAAACCGATGCTTTTGCCAAGTTCTCGAGCCCTCACGCCCAACTATTCTATAGGCCCTTCGTGGCGCCGTATCCGTTCACTCCTCCACCGCGCTCCAGCGGCCACTTTCCTTCCACTTCTCGTCCTCCCGCTCACAGCTCGCGCCCAGCAACCCGTCCCCGTCGTTCTTGACGCCATGACCACCGAGCTCCATCGCGCGTTCAATTCGCTGGGCAAGTCCCCCATTGCAACATCGCCTGCGCCACTGCCCACGCCCGTCGCACCGGACTTGAGCGGCGGAACAGCGACCGCCGCATCCCCCGGCGACAAGCAGTTGCCGCCCTACTTCCTCAGTTACACGGTTCGCGACTCGAGCTTTGTCTCCATTCGCGCGCTCTACGGTGCCTTGGCGGACGACTCGGCGGGCCGCACGCGCTCGGCCGACGTTCAGGTACGCGTTGGCGATCCCAAACTCGACAACACCCACGGCACGCATCGCGGCTCAGCGGTCAATAGCCTGCAGCTCCCGCTCGGCGACGACCGCGAGGCCCTCGCGCGATCGCTTTGGCTGGCCACCAACACCGGCTACGGCAACGCTCTCGACAACTACCTTCGCGTCCAGACCGAGGCCGAGGTCCGCGCCAAGGAAGAAGACACTTCGCCCGATTTCAGCCAGCAAGCCCCGCAGACGCACATCGGCCCCATCGCTCCGAACATCGTCGTCGACCGTGCAGCGTGGGAGCAGCGGGTTAGGGAACTGTCCCGCATCTTCCGCGACTACCCTGACGTGTACGAGAACATGGTCCTGCTCACGGTGCAGAACGAGACCGACTACTTCGCCTCCTCTGAGGGGTCGCAAATCGTCACGCCTCATCTGCGGGCGCGCCTCGTCGCCGTCGCCGTCACCCGCGCCGACGACGGCATGGACCTCTTCCGCGAGCAGACCTTCGAGGCCGAAACCGTCGACGGCCTTCCCACGCAAGCCGATCTCGATCGCAGCCATGCGCTCGCTCGGCAAGAGTCTTGAGGCTCTGCGCAAAGCCCCGGTCACTGAACCCTTCGACGGTCCCGCTATTCTCTCCGGCCGTGCCGCCGCTGTCTTCTTCCACGAAGTCCTCGGCCATCGCCTCGAGGGTCAGCGCCAGCGCGGCGACGAGGAGGGCCAGACCTTCACCAAGGACGTCGGCAAATCGATTCTCCCTGACTTCCTCTCCGTCGTCGACGACCCCACCGTCAACACCTTCGGGACCACCTGGCTCAGTGGCAGCTACCAGTACGACGACGAAGGCCAGAAAGCCGAGCCCGTCGACCTCATTCAGGCCGGCGTGCTCAAGACCTTCCTCATGTCGCGCCTGCCCATCGCCAGCTTCGGCGCATCTAACGGCCACGGCCGCGCTGAATCCGGTCACGTTCCCACCGGCCGCCAGGGCAACCTCATCGTCACCTCCACCAAAAGCGTCTCCGACGCCGCGCTGCGCCAGCAGCTCATTGATGAAGCCAAAAAACAGGGCAAGCCCTACGGCCTCTACTTTGAGGACATCTCCTCCGGCTTCGCCGTCACACAGCGCAGCTCGCCGCAGGCCTTCCAGGTCATTCCTCTCGTCGTCTGGCGCGTCTACGTCGACGGCCGCCCGGACGAGCTCGTCCGCGGCGTCAGCATCGTCGGCACTCCGCTCGCCGCCATGAAAAGCATCATCGCCACCGGCGACAAGAGCGAAGTCTTCAACGGCCAGTGCGGCGCCGAATCCGGCACCATCCCGGTCAGCGCCGTCGCTCCCGCCATGCTCCTCAGCGCCATTGAGACGCAGCGCCAGCCGCAAGGCACCGCGCGCCCGCCCATCCTGCCCATCCCCGGCGCGGATTCCCAGGCGACCGCCGCGAAGGAGGCGCAATGAACCCGCTCCGCTCCTTCGCCGCCGGCCTCATCCTTGTCGCTCTCGTCGCTCCGCGCCTTCACGCCGCTTCGCCCACGCGTACGGACGCCGAAAAAGATCCCGTCCTCAAGGCCATGCTCGCTGAGCTCGACCGCAGCATAAGCCAGCTCCAGTTGCCGGGCTTTGCCAGGCCCTTCTTTATCCAATACCGCATTGAAGAGATCAACGACTTCCAGACCTCGGCTGAATTCGGCTCAAGCGAAGGCTCTGACCACGCTCACCAGCGCGTCGTGCGCGTCACTGTGCGCGTCGGCGATTACAAGACCGACAGCTCCGGCGCTCGAGGCGACGGCGCGCTCGAAGTGACTGCCCTCGACGACGACCCCATTGCCCTGCGCTCCTCGCTGTGGACCGCCACCGACCAGGCCTACAAAAGCGCTCTCTCGGCCTATGCGCAAAAGCAGGCGGAGTTGAAGCAGGTGCAAACCCCGCCGCAGGCCGACGACTTCAGCCAGGAGAAGCCCATCATCTCGTTCGCCGATCCCATCGCCCTTCACGTCGACGAGAGCTCCTGGGCCGACCGTGTCACTCGCGCTAGCGGGCTCTACCGCACCGATGCCTCGGTGAGCGCGAACCAGCGCGACATCGAGTACTCCTCCGCCAGTTTTCGTGCCCGCTGTATCACCACTTGGCTTGTCACCAGTGAAGGAACCATCGTCCGCAAGTCCTCCGTCGAGTACCAGGAATCCTTCGCGGCAGGCACGCAGGCCCCCGATGGCATGCGCCTCGACCGCTCCTACGGCTCCTCCGGAACTTCGCCCGCCGACCTCGACTCCGAGGCTGTCTTCAACCAGCACGCCGTCGACGAGCTCGCCTCGCTCGCCGATCTCCGCAAGGCGCCGCTGGTCGAAGAGGAGTTCCACGGCCCGCTGCTCTTCTCGGCCGACGCTGCTGCCGACACGCTGCACGGTCTCCTCGCCTCCTCGGTCACGGCTACGCGCCCTGCTCTCGGTACTGAAGCCCGCACCAATGGCCCCTTCGCATCCAGTTACCACGCGCGCGTCATGCCCGACTTCATGAACGTCGTCGACGATCCCAGCTTGACCACCTTCAACGGTAAAGGCCTCCTCGGCGCCTACGAGGTAGACGACGAGGGCGTTCCAGCGCAAGCTGTCAAGCTCGTCGACGCCGGCCGCCTCGACAATTACCTCATCGGCCGCCAGCCCGTCCGCGACTTCCCGCAGTCCAATGGCCACGGCCGCGCCGGAATCACCGGTCCCGCGCGCCCCATGATAGGCGTCCTCAAAATCACCGCCGACAATGGGCTCTCAACCGGCGAGCTCAATCAGAAGCTCCTCGAAACGGCAAAGGATCGCGGCCTCAACAGCGTTTATTTCGTGCAAACAATGGGCCCTGATCGCACACCTCGACTCCTCTACCGCGTCAGCCCCGACGGCAAGCGCGAGCTGGTGCGCGGCGCAGTGCTTGCCGACATTGACGAACGCGCTCTTCGCTCCAGCATTGAGGCTGCGGGCAGCGATCTCTGGGTGGCGAACTATTTCGCAGATCCACCGGCCACCGTCCTCGCTCCGGCGCTGCTCTTTGACGACGCCACCGTCCGCCGCGCCAACGCCAAGAACGACAAGCTGCCCTTCTATCCGCCACCCAACTAGTGCCGCGGGCCAACGGCGCTACCCTTGAGTCAATCGGGCCAACGGTGGTTGATTTGTCTCCGCGCATGAATAAGGTTGAGCTCCAACTCTGGTTCGCCGATCCCGCCGATCTCTCCGATCCCGGGATCGTCGCCGCCTGCGCGTCCCTCCTCAGCGATGCCGAGCGCGCGCGAACTGCGCGCTTCCACTTCGATCGGAATCGCCGTGAGCACATCGCCACCCACGTCCTGGCGCGCCTCGCGCTTTCCCACGCCTGGCCTCTTCCGCCCGAGCAGTGGAGCTACTCCGTCAACGCCTACGGCAAGCCTTCTCCCATTCCCGAGTGCGGGCTGCGCTTCAATCAATCAAACTCCGTCGGCCTCGCCGCCTGCCTCGTCGCCCGCAGCGCGCCCGCCGCTGGTGACGAAAGCTCCGGCGCGAGCCCGGCCACGGCTCCTGAAGTCGGAATCGACGTTGAAGCCTTCACCAGCGCCGATCGGATCCTCAGTCTTGTATCGGACGTGTTTTCGCCCGCCGAGCGTTCCGAGCTAGATGCCCTGCCCCCCGCTGATCGCCCTGGCCGCGCTCTCTCGCTTTGGACACTCAAGGAGGCTTATATCAAGGCGCGAGGCATGGGTCTCTATCTTCCGCTGCTCAACATATCCTTCCTCTTCGGCGGCACTGAAGGGATCCGCCTCCAGGTCGATCCCGGCATCGACGAAAACCCCTCCCGTTGGCGCTTCTGCCTTCTCAATCACACAGACCACCGCGTGGCGCTTGTCGTCGAGGGGCCCCACACCGCCCTCGAAATCCGGGAATCCCGTCCGCTCCTCTCTCCGCCTACGCTTTTGCTCGATCCGCAGGAACCCTAGTTTCCCGCCCAACCCGCCGATCCCGGTCTTCACACTGCCGGATAGGCCCTAACTCGCCCATCGCCTCCCCATGCATCTCACTCTGTGAACTTTCTCGAACCCCGGTCGCCTGTTTCCGCATCCATCAAGGTGGATGCTCTTCGCGCCCGGCCGCTGAATTTAACCAACCCACACTTCATCCGGGCCCAACCCGCAAAGTACAATCCGAACGAAGGAGACTTTCCCCAATGGCATACGAGTTACCACCGCTTCCCTACGAATACTCGGCGCTTGAGCCGTTCATCGACACTGAAACCATGAAGCTCCACCACGACAAGCATCACCAGGCCTACATCACCAACGTGAACAACGCTCTGGTCAATCACCCCACGCTCGCCGCCAAGTCGGTCGACGACCTCATCAGCGATCTCAATGCAATCCCTGAAGACATCCGTGGCGTCGTGCGCAACAACGGCGGAGGCCACTCCAACCACTCGATGTTCTGGACCATCATGGGCCCTGCCAACGCGCCCGGCATCGGCGGCAACCCCTCCGGCGACATCGCCAAGCAGATCTCCGTGGACTTCGGCGACTTCGAGGCCTTCAAGAAGACCTTCAACGAGACCACGGCCAAGCAGTTCGGCTCCGGCTGGGGCTGGCTCGTTTTCACCGGCGGCAAGCTCAAGATCATTACCAGCGCCAATCAGGACTCGCCGCTCTCGCAGGGCCTTTATCCCATCCTTGGCAACGACGTCTGGGAGCACGCGTACTACCTCAAGTACCAGAACCGCCGCCCCGACTACCTCGCTGCCTGGTGGAACGTCGTCAATTGGGTCGAAGTCAACAAGCGCTTCGCCAAAGCCAAGGGATAAACGCAGCCGTTAGCTTTTAGCCCTTAGCTCGAAGCCCGTGGCGTCCTGCTTCTTCTGCGGAGTCGATGAGCTTCGTTCCCGCATGATGAGCTAATAGCTACGGGCTACAGCGGTACCACAATTGCTATACCCAGGTCCGCAGTCGCCAAGTGGCTTTTTCATCAAGAAAAAGCCACCCTGCAAGACGTTGGAAAGGGCACGTGAATTGTGGAACCGCTCTAATGGCTAAAGGCTGTTCTTCCACGCCGGAGGTTTTTTCGCACATGGCCACCATGAAAATGACAGTGCGCCCCGAGGATCTTTCCCAACTCCCCAAAGGTGTAGAGCGCATCCCTGACCCCGGCATCCTCGTCATCTTTGGCGCCTCCGGCGACCTCACTAAGCGCAAGCTGCTTCCTGCGCTCTTTCACCTCTGGCAATCCAGCCTTCTGCCCCAGCAGTTTGCCATCGTCGGTGTCGCGCGCCGCCCGCTCGGCGACGAATTCGCCGCCGACATGCGCTCCGGCATCATCGAATTTGGAGGCGTCGACGCCAACGACCCGAAACTCGACGGCTTCATCTCCAAAATCAGCTACTTCCCCCTCAACTTCGACGATCCGGCCAGCTACGCAGGTCTAAAAACCGAGCTTGACCGCATCGCCAAGGGAAAGGGAATCGGCCCCGATCGCCTCTTCTATCTCGCCACCGCGCCCGAATTCTTCACCGGCATCATTGAGAATCTCGGCGCGCAGGGCATGGCCCAGCCCGAGAAAGGCCGCGTCGCCATCGTCATCGAAAAGCCCTTCGGCCACGACCTCGACTCCGCCCGCCAGCTCAACCATCAGGTCAATGCCGTCTTCCACGAGAGCCAGGTTTTCCGCATCGATCACTACCTCGGCAAGGAGACCGTCCAGAACCTCCTCGTCTTCCGCTTCGCCAACGGCATCTTTGAGCCCATCTGGAAACGCAACTACATCGACCACGTGCAGATCACCGTGGCCGAAACTCTCGGCGTCGAAGGCCGCGGCCCGTTCTACGAGAAAGCCGGCGCTCTGCGCGACGTGGTCCAGAACCACATGATGGAGCTGCTCGCGCTCGTCGCCCTCGAGCCGCCCTCCAGCTTCGAAGCCGAAAGCGTGCGCCGCGAAAAGCTCAAGGTCTGGCAGGCCATCCCCTCCATCCCCATCCTCAACGCGGTCCGCGGCCAGTACGGCCCCGGCATCGTGGCCGGCGAGCACGTCGTCGGCTATCGCGACGAAGACCGCGTCAATCCCGAGTCCGGCACCGAAACCTACGCCGCCCTCCGCCTCACCATCGAGAACTGGCGCTGGGCCGGCGTCCCTTTCTTTCTCCGCGCCGGCAAGCGCATGAAGAAGCGCGCCACCGAAATCAGCATCCAGTTCAAGCAGCCGCCGCTGCTCATCTTCAATCGCATGGCGCTCTCCGGCCCGTGCAGCGAGATTCAGCCCAACCTGCTCACCATCCGCATCCAGCCCGACGAGGGCATCGCCCTGCGCTTCGGCGCCAAGGTGCCCACCACACCCGAGATGGCCGTCTGCCCCGTCAACATGGACTTCGACTACGAGGCCGCCTTCGGCAAGTCCAGCGCCAACGGCTATGAGCGCCTGCTCCTCGACGCCATGCTCGGCGACCAGACCCTCTTCTCCCATCGCGACGGCGTCGAGACCACCTGGGCGCTCTACACGCCCGTCCTGGAGGCCTGGGCCGCCAAAAAACCGGAGGTCTTTCCCAATTATTTCGCCGGCTCCTGGGGCCCCGAGTGCGCCGACCACCTGCTCGAAAACGACGGCCACGCCTGGCGCAACGACCTCGGCCGTCAAACATAAAGAACAAGTCAGCAGGCTAGTAGGTCAGCCACTCTTCGCGGTCTGTGAGCGCCCGCCCATGCCCATCCCCTCATCCATCGCCTCATTCGCCAGCCGGTCCGCTTCTTTGTTCCCGCCGCGCAGCGTGTGCCGCATCTCGAACCCCTCCAGCTTGAGCGCCCGCCGTTGCGCTTCCTCCCACAGCGGCCGCAGCCCCGGGTTCTTCACCTTGTAGCGGCCCTTCATCTGCCGCACCATCAGCTCCGAGTCCGAAACCACCCGCAGCCGCCTGGCCCCGTTCGCAAGCGCCCACTCCAGCACCGCCAGCAGCCCCTTGTACTCGGCATAATTATTGGTCTGGCGGCCCAGGTACTCGCTCAGCCGCGCCACCACCTGGCCCTCGGGGTCCTCAATCACCGCCCCATACCCCGCCGGCCCCGGATTGCCCCGCGACCCGCCGTCGCAGTGCGCCGTACAACCACCCGCCGGCCGTCTCATCCCCAGTCGCCTCATTCTCAAACAGATTTCCACTCATCGCTTCCCAGTGTATCGGGAGCCGCCAGCCCCACCCGGCCGGCTCGCCGCTCGACCCCCCTTTTTCGGCCGCCAATCCGCCCTAACCACCACCGTCTGCTTACAATTGCCCCCTCTCCTCGTCTATTCCAATACGCACAGGCTGCATCTTCCGCGAGCGGAGAAGCGATGGCACAGACGCGATTAGTGTTTCCATCACCCCATCGATGAGTCTCGCCCAGGCGGCCAGCACTTTAGCTTGGCCGGCACGCGGGAGGGTACAATCCTCTCCAGACATGGCTGCGTCCAGAGCAATGGGCGGAGCAAGGCGCCAGAACCCTGGCCAGGACGATGCGAGCCGGGCACAGGAGCGCGCGCAAAGCCGCGCCCTCGAGATGGACCTGATCCGCGAGGCCCAGGCCGGTTCCCGCGCCGCCTTCGACGCTCTCGTCCGCCAGTATGAGCACCAGGTCCTGCGCCTGGCCCTGCACCTCACCGGCTCCGAGCACGACGCCGAAGACATCTACCAGGAAGCCTTCCTCAAGGCCTACCGGTACATCGGCAACTTCCGCTTCGAGTGCTCGTTTTATACGTGGATCTACCGCATCGTCACCAACCTCTGCCTGGACCAGTTGCGCCGGCGCAAGACCCGCCGCGAGGACCACGCCGTCGTGGTCGACCGCACCGGAGACGAGATCGATCTGCTGGCGTCCGTCTCCGACAACCGCTCGTTTTCCAATCCCGCCCGCGAGCTCGACCGCAAACTGCTGGGCGAAAAGATTCAGGCGGCGCTGGGCAAGCTCACGCCGCGCGAGCGGATGGTCTTCGAGCTGAAGCATTACCAGGGCCTTCGCCTGCGCACCATCGGCGAGATGTTGAACACCACGGAAGAGACCGCCAAGAACACCCTCTTCCGCGCCACCAAGAAATTGCGGGCGCAACTGGCGGAGTTGAGATGAAAGATGAACGGCTGGTTTCTTGCTGCCGGCCGCGAAGTTGTCCGTAATTGCACGGCTCGTCGATTCAGCACGATGAGCTGAAAGCTAAAAGCTGAGAGCTGAAGCTGTATTTGAGGCTAGAAGGACGTAACCATGAATTGCGAACTTGCACACGAACGGATGGTAACGGCGGCATATGGGGAGCTGCCCGACGAGCAGGTCGCACGAGCTGGAGCGGCATGTGGCCGCCTGCGCGGAGTGCCAGAAGGAGCGCGAGCAGGTGCTGGCGCTCAAGGTGCTCGCCGATGCGCATCCTGTCGCGGAGCCGGGTCCGAATCTCGTCGCCCGCGCGCGCCTGCGCCTCGACGAAGCGCTCGACGCGCTGCCGCCCAAGCGCTGGTATGAGCGCCTGGGCCAGCGCATCCTGAACAACTTTGCCAGCCTGCAGGCCGCGCCCGTCGCGGCGCTGCTCCTGCTGGTGGCCGGAGCGCGGAGCCGGCGTTCTGGGCGGCTACGAGTACGCGCAGAACCGCGCGGCCCACGCGGCACCGCGGCGCAGGCCGCCGCGCCCGCCGGCTCAAGGTGCAACCCGCCGCAGCCCTCCCCGCAGCTGGCCAACGTGGCCGGCATCTCCGGCATTGTGCGCCAGCCCAACAGCGAGATCGTCGACGTGAGCTACAACCAGCTCGTGCCGCGCCAGATCGAGGGCTCGCTCGACGATCCCGGCATCCGCCAGTTGCTCATGCTGGCCACGGAAGATGCCGCCTCGCCGGGCGTGCGCGACGACTCCGTGGCGCTGCTCGCCGCCGAGTGCCGCGCCGGCCACAGTTGCCAGCCCTCGGGCATCCGCGAGGCGCTCATGGTGGCGCTGCGCTACGACCGCAGCCCCAAGGTGCGCCAGAAGGCGCTGGAGGGCCTGGAGCCTTACGTGGCCGACGACGTGCGCGTGCGCGACGCCGTGCTTGAAGCGGTGCTGAACGACAACGATCCGGCCATCCGCACCGCCGCCATCGGTTTGTTGGAGCCGGTCGACGCCGATACCAGCGTCCGCCAGGTGCTCTATTCGGTCTCCAATTCGGACCAGAATCCCAGATCCGGAATGTTTCCCGGCAGGTTTTGAGCCGGGTTCCGGAGATTCAGTAAGCTGTGCATAACCCTTCCGGCCACTGCGCCGTCTTAAAGAGCGCAGACCGGACGACGAAACATCGATGGAGAGAACGCAATGAATCACCTTTTGAGGCCGTACCGTACATCGCATCTGAACCTTGGTTCAATTGCAGGGCTCGCGGCCGCCGCAGCCTGTCTGTTCCTCTGCGCCGCGCGCGGCCCATGCCCAGGCGAGGAACTCGCGCCCTTCTTTGAGGACCCCAGCCCGCTGCTGGCCCACACCGCCGCTCCCGGCTATCTCGGCGTCGATGTCACCGACGTCGATGCCGACAAAGCGCAGGCGCTCAAGCTCAAGGAAGTGCGCGGCGCCGTCATCACCCTCATCGATCACGACGCGCCCGCCGGCCAGATCGGGCTCAAGGTCAACGACGTGGTGCTGGCCATCAACGGCCAGAACGTCGAAGGCGCCGAGCATTGCGCCGCATGCTCCGCGAAATTCCGCCCGGCCGCAAGATCAGCCTCGAAATCAGCCGCGACGGCAACATCCAAACCCTGGCCGTGCAACTGGTCGACCGCAAGGCCATGGAGCACGACATCTGGACTCGCCTCGACATCGATGTCGACGGCATCGCGCCCGTTGCGCCGCCGCCCACCTATGGGCATCACCGGCGGCTGACGCGCCCATGCTCCAGCGGCTTCCACATGTCCCTCTTCACCAGCACCCTCAACGTGGGCGCGCTGGTTGAGCCGCTCACCTCGCAGATGGCCGAGTACCTCGGCGTTCAGGGCGGCCTCATGGTCAAGCAGGTGGCGCGCAAGAGCGAGGCCGCTGCCGCCGGATTCAAGGCCTTCGACGTGATTCTCAAGGTCGGCGCCGATTCCATCACCACCTCCGCCGACTGGGACCGCGCCCTCCGCTCCAACCAGGGCAAGCCCGTGCAGGTCACCATCCTGCGCGACAAAAAACAGCAGACCCTCACCCTCCAGGTGGACTCCAAAGCATCGCGGCGCGGTCGATTTTGAAGATTTGTTCTCCTCCGACGACGCACCGCTGCTCGCCGAGGTTTTGCCCGACTTCGACGCGGGACTTGGCGACGCGCTCTCCGCTCAGGCCGCTGCCGATGCCAACGCTGCCGCCGAAGCCGCGCACGCTCAGGCCGACGCCATCCGTCAGCAAATCGACGGCATGAATCTCCAGCTTAGCCAGGAACAGATGGAGCAGCTCCGCCAGCAAACCGAAAAACTTCGCGAAAGCATGAAGGACTTCAAGCTCGACCCGGAGCAGTTGGACCAGCTTCGCCAGCAGGCCGAAAAACTGCGCGAGAGCATGAAGAACTTCAAGGTCGACCCCAAGCAAATGGACGAGCTCCGCCGGCAGATGGAACAGTTCCGCAAAAACTTCAACAAACAGCAGTTGAAGCAGCTCCAGCAGCAGATGGAGCAGTTCAAACGCCAGATGGAAGAGTGGCGCGAGCAGAGCAACGGCAACTTCGTCTAGGCCATCGCGCCAATTCTCAATTCACCCGGGCGCCGCTTCACGAAACGGCGCCCTTCGTGTCTCGCGCCGACTACAGCGGTTCCACAATTGATGTGCCCGGAACCGGAACCGCAAAGTGGCTTTTTCATTAACCCAGGGTCCCCAGCGGCAGGTCTTCGCCGCTGGGGTGGAAGTAAAAGCCACCCTGCAAGACACCGGAAAGAGCACGTAAATTGTGGAACCGCTCTAAACTAATCCCATGGAAGTTCTCTACGGCCTGCATCCGGTCGAGGAAGCTCTCAAGGCCGGCCGCCGCCGCTTCGACCACGTCCTCGTCGCCCGCGAGCGCCACGACGACCGCCTCAACCGCCTCATCGCCCAATGCCGCGAGGCCGGCATCCGCGTCCTTGAGGAGCCGCGCGAGCAGCTCACGCTCGCCGCCAAAACTCCCGCCCACCAGGGCGTCGTCGCGCTCGTCCGCCCGCAGGAGTTCCTCGCCCTCGAAGATCTCTTCGCGCCCGATCCCGCCTGGCAAATCCTCCGCTCGCCTCCTCCTCGCCCTCGACGGCGTCGAAGACCCGCAGAACCTCGGCGCTCTGCTTCGCGTCGCCGATGGCGCCGGCGTCGACGGCGTCCTCCTCACCGAGCGCCGCTCCGCGCCTCTCAGCCCCGCCGCCGTCAAAGCCAGCGCCGGAGCCGCCGAGCATCTCCGCATCGCCCGCGTCGTCAATCTCGTCCGCGCCCTCGAAGAGCTCAAGCGCCGCAACCTCTGGATCGTCGGTCTCGACGAACGCGGCCCAGCCGCACTACGACCAATTCGACTTCACCGGCGATCTCGTCATCGTCCTCGGCCGCGAGGGCGCGGGCCTGCACGATCTCGTCCGCCGCACCTGCGACCATCTGCTGCGCATTCCCATGGCCGGCGGCGTCAGCTCCCTCAACGTCTCCGCCGCCGGAGCCGTCGTCCTCTACGAAGCCGCTCGCCAGCGCCGCGCTGCCGCAGTTCCGCCGCGTCACTCGTCCAAAGCGTCTGCCCCACGCAGTGCGTGCCAAGACAAGAAGCAGAAAGGCCTCGGTTCATGAAGTTCGTCTCCATCCGTGCTGCCCGGCTTCTTCCGCGTCGCATTATGGGCGGGCTCCAGTCCCGATTCTGGACCTGGGAAAGCCAAAGACGTTTGTCTCTCCGCGCATCGCGCTCTTTCTTTCGATCGCGGTCTCCTTTCTCGCGCGCGCTCCCCGCGCTCTCCCAAACCACCCCCGCCGTCCCCGCATCCACGCCGGACCAGCAACCCCACGGCCAGGTCATCTTCTCCCGCTCCACCGACGACAACGGCCAGACCACCACCACCGTCGGCCCCGCCGCGCCGAAAGCCGGCGGCCAGCCCGTCACCGCGCCCGTCGCCACCGACGCCGAGCGCGAGGCCCTCACCTTCACCGCCTTCGACATGGACGTGCATCTCCGCCCCGCCGAGCAGCAAATCGCCGTCCGCGCCCTCCTCACCGTGCGCAACGACGGCCAAATCCCCGCTCGCCCACATCCCGCTGCAAATCTCTTCCTCGCTCGACTGGGAGCGCATTCGCCTCGCCGGCCGCGACGTCGCCTTCACCGTCGCCACGCTCAACTCCGACGTCGACCACACCGGCCAGCTTCACGAGGCCGCCGTCGCCCTCGCCACTCCGCTCGCCCCCGGCGCAACCCTCCAGCTCGACGTCACCTACTCCGGCGCCATCCCGCAATCCGCCCAGCGCCTCCTCGCCATCGGCACGCCCGACGACGTGGCCCTCCACTCCGACTGGGACTCCATCGCCGTCGATTTCACCGGCCTGCGCGGCTTCGGCAACGTCGTCTGGTATCCCGTCTCCAGCGTTCCCGTCATCCTCGGCGACGGCGCGCGCGTCTTCGACGAGATGGGCGAGCACAAGCTCCGCATGGCCGGCGCGCGTTTCCGCCTGCACCTCACCGATGAATTTCCTCACGGCCAGGCGCCCACCGTCGCCCTCATCAACGGCCATCTCGTCCCGCTCGCGCTCACTGAGCCTGCAACCGCGGGCGCTGAAGTCGCCGGCATCGCCACGGCCAGCCTCGACGAACCGGCTCTCGGCTTTGAGGCTCCCAGCCTCTTTGTCGCCGTCCGCACCGCCCACCAGGCCGCCAACACCACGCTCTACGCCCTCCCCGAGGACGAATCCGCCGTCGAAGGCTGGGCCTCCGCCGCTGCCTTCGTCACGCCCTTCCTGCAGAGCTGGCTCGGCCAGGCGCCGCGCTCCCAGCTCACCATCCTCGATCTGCCCGACCCCGAAGACGCGCCCTTCGAGACCGGTGCGCTGCTCGTCACCGCCATTCGCCAGGCCACGCCCGACCAGCTCGATGGCGTCCTCGCCCACGCGCTCACCCACGCCTGGATGTCCTCTCCTCGCGCCTGGCTCAGCGAGGGCGTCGCTCACTTCATGGGAACTCTTTGGCTCGAAAAACAGCAGGGCCGCAAGAAGGCGCTCGAATCCCTCGAATCCGGCCGCACGGCTCTCGCGCTTGCCGAGCCTGCCAGTCCCGGCGAAAGCTCCGGCCAGCCGCTCGCCCAGGCCATCTCGCCCGTCTACTACCGCACCAAGGCCGCCTACGTCTTCTGGATGCTCCGCGACCTCGCCGGCGACGCCGCGCTCTCCGCCGCTCTCCGCGCCTACTCGCCCGCCGAAGACGCCGCTCGCGGCCTGGGGCCGAACCGCGGGCTCAGACTACTTCGAGAAGCTCATCGAGCAAGCCGGCCTCCGCCGCGATCTCTCCTGGTTCTTCTCCGATTGGGTCGACGCCGACAAGGGCCTTCCCGACATCGCCATCGACAGCGTCTTTCCCTCGCACACCGAGGGTGACAATTGGCTGGTCGCCGTCAACCTCTCCAACTCCGGCTACGCCGCCGCCGAAATTCCCGTCACCGTCAGCAACGCCGCACGCCTCCGTCACCCAGCGCGTCCTCGTCCCCGCCCGCGGCAAGGCCACGCAGCGCATCCTCATGCAGGGCCAGCCCACTCAGGTCCAGGCCAACGACGGCACCGTCCCTGAAACCGAAGCCAGCATCCACATCCGAAACCTTGACGCCGAAACTAGCGGCTCCTCCTCGTCCCAACCTCCCGCAGTCCAGCAATAAGAAAGCGCGCACACGCCCGCGCATATCACCGCAAAGGAAAAGAGCCGCGCAGCGCGCCGCTCTTTTATTCGATCCATTTCATTTCCCGCGGGTCTTCGGCCTGATCCATGCGCGTGCAGACGAGCTCCGCTAACCCAGCTGATCTCTGATCACCGTCCACTGTCTTTCCGTGCCTTCACCTTAAACCACACCGGCGTCCCCTTGAACCCAAACGCCTCGCGAATCTGGTTCTCCAAAAATCGCTCAAACGCGAAGTGCAGTTTTATGTCGCGATCCGTAAACAGAACAAACGTCGGCGGAGCCACTGCCGCCTGCGTCATATAAAAAATCCGCACCCTCTTCGCCATCGGCACCGGCGCCCGCTGAAAGTCGATCTTCTCCAGGAACCGGTTCATCGCGCCCGTCGAGACGCGCTTGCGCCGCTCCTTCGCTACCGTCACCACCTCGCGCAGCACACGCGTCATGCCCCTCCGCTCCGGCCCGATCGCTTCCAGCGCCGACAGGAAAATCACCGGCGCATAATCCAGATATTTCAGTGCCCCGCGCACCTGCTTTTCAAAAATCTCCCGGTCAGCAGGCTTTTTTCCGTCGCGTCGCTTCGTCGTCACCAGGTCCCACTTGTTCACAATGATGATCACGCTGCGCCCGCTCTCGTGCGCGTACCCTCCGATCGTCGCGTCGCTCGCCGTCACGCCCTCCGTCGCGTCGATCAACACCAGCGCCACGTCCGCCGCCTCCAGGTGCCGCCGCGCCATCACCACGCTCATCTTCTCCGCCATCAACTTCGTCTTGCCCTTGCGCCTGATCCCCGCCGTATCTACAAACCGCAGCGTCTGTCCCTCGAATTCCACTACCTCGTCCACCGCATCGCGCGTCGTCCCCGCAATCGGCGACACAATCGCCCTGCTTGTCCCAGTCAGCGCGTTCAGCAGCGTGCTCTTGCCCACATTCGGCCGCCCGATAATCGCCACCGCCGTCTCGCGCTGCTCAAATTCTCCGTGCGTGCGGATCTTCTTCTCGCCCTTCTCCTCGCTCTGCCCTGCTGCGGACTCCTCGCCCTCTTCTGCCTCATCCGCCTGCTCGGGAATCGCCTCCGCAATCGCGTCCAGCAGCTCGCCCACGCCCTGCCCGTGTTCCGAGCTCACTGCAAACACATCCCGGATCCCCAGCCGGCGAAAGTTCTCCGCCTCCGCCGCCAGCCCTTCGCTCTCCACCTTGTTCACGGCTAGGAACAGCGGCTTGCCTCCGCGCTTCAGCAGTTGTGCCAGATCGTAGTCGGGCCGCGCCAGCTCCGTCCGCGCGTCCACCACCATCACCAGCGCGTCCGCTTCCTCAAGCGCCACCTTCGCCTGTGTAAAGATCGCCGTCGCCATCAGCTCCGGATCGTCGGGCACAATCCCGCCCGTATCCACCAGCCGGTAATGCCGCCCCAGCCACTCGTACTCGCCGTAGATGCGGTCGCGCGTAATCCCCGGCTCGTCGCCCACAATCGAGCGCCGGCTCCCCGTCATCCGGTTGAACAGAGTGCTCTTGCCCACATTCGGCCGCCCCACGATCGCCACCAATGGCAGCTTCGCCGCACCCGCCTTCACCGGCACAACCGATCTGCGATACGTCGGCAAGACAATCTCCAGCAGCGAAACAGTCGGAGACTCGCTGCTTCACCAGTGTACTGTCCGGTTGGACCTCAAGCATGCGCCTCGCGCTTCCTCTGGAAACGCGGCGCCCTCAACAGATCTGTTGGTGAGCGATTTCTCATCCTCGCGCATCAGTCGCGGCCTTTGAATTGCCCTCTCACCACCGGAGGGTTCCATGCACATCCACCCTTCTGCCATCGGCCTGAATCCGATCAATACCTATGCTGCCGGCAACGAACGCGCCGCCGCCGCCCAGCGTGCCGCTGAGGTCCGCAAGCGCCTCCTCAAAGCCGCACAAAGCGCCGCTGCGGCCGCAACCCCCGAAGAGAATCTCCTCATCGGTCAATGGCTCGATAGCCGCCACAGCCAGGTCCTGCCCGGCGACGAGTACCACGCTGCATCGCAAGGCGAGGACCCCGACCTCGCCTGATCTGCCAGCCTCAATTACCTCGCGCCGCGCCCTTCTACTCCCTACTGGCTACTCTCTACTCCCTGCTCCCTCGCTCCCTTTCTCCCTCCCTCCCCCTATGATGGAAACAACATCTTTCATGCCCTCCTTCGACGCCTCAACCCGCGCCCTGCCCACCCTCCACGAGTTCTTCTCACCTGGCGGAATCCTCGCCCGCTCCACGCTCCCCTACGAAGTCCGCCCCGGCCAGTACGAAATGGCTAAAGCTGTCGAGCGCGCCTTCGCCGAGCGCCGCCATCTCATCGTCGAAGCCGGTACCGGCACGGGCAAAACCCTCGCCTATCTGCTCCCCGCCCTCCGCACCGGCCAGCGCGTCATCGTCTCCACCGGCACCAAGGCCCTCCAGGATCAGCTCTTCTTCCGCGACGTCCCTTTCCTCGAAACCCTCCTCGGCGAGCTGCGCGTCTGCTACATGAAGGGTCGCGCCAACTACCTCTGCCGCCGCAAGCTCTTCGCTCTCCGTGACCAGCCGATTTTGTCTGGACTGGACGAGATCGACGAGTACCGCCAGATCGCCGAGTGGGAGCGCATCACTGAAACCGGCGACCGCGCCGAGCTCTCCGCCCTCCCCGAATCCACCGCCCTCTGGCACAAGCTCGATGCCCGCACCGACGCCTGCCTCGGCTCTACCTGTCCCGACTACCGCCGCTGCTTCATCACCGAGATGCGCCGCCGCGCCCTCGAATCCGACCTCATCATCGTCAATCACCACCTCTTCTTCGCCGACACCGCCGTCCGCCTCGCCGCCGGCAACGCTCCCGACGCCGGCGTCCTCCCGGAATCCGCCGCCGTCATCTTCGACGAAGCCCACGAGCTTGAGGAGGTCGCCTCGCAGTACTTCGGCCGCTCGCTCTCCAACCTCCGCTTCGAGGACTTCGCCCGCGACACCGACGTCCTCCTCCGCGGCCAATCCTCTGCCACGCAAATCCCCGCCCTCACCCAGCAGCTCCGCGAGCGTGCGCGCCTCTTCTTCGCCGCCCTCCCCATGGACGCCGACGGCCGCCATCCCTTCACCAACCGCCAGGAATTCCTCGAATCCTCCGGCGACCTCTACCTCGCCGTCCGCTCCACGCTATCGCTCATCGAATCCGATCTCGACCGCCTCACCGATCTCGACGAAGCCCCCGGCCTCAAGGCCCGCGCCGCCACCCTCCGCGCCGACCTCGAATTCATGCTCGAATCCACCGCCTCCAACATGGTCTTCTGGCTCGAGCGCCGAGTCTCCGTTGCCCCAGCCGCAGCTTCGGCGCAGAAGTCTGGCCCACGCAGTGGTACCCGCAGTACCTTTCTCCAAGCCACGCCCATCGACGTCTCCGAGCTCCTCCGCGAGCTCGTCTTCGACCAGATCCCCACCGTTGTCCTCACCTCGGCCACCCTCACCGTTCAGGGCAGCTTCGAGCACATCCGCCGCCGTCTCGGCCTCGCCGACACGCCGCGAGCTCGTCGTCCCCTCTCACTTCCGCTACGACCAGCAGGCCCTCCTCTATCTCCCGCCCGCCATGCCCGACCCTCGCGACCCCGACTTCGTCGCCTCAGCCGCTGCCACTATCGAGCGCGTCCTCAGCATCACCCGCGGCCGCGCCTTCTGCCTCTTCACCAGCTACAGCCAGATGCGCGCCCTCTACGAGCGCCTCCTCCCCGTCCTCGATTTCCCGCTCCTTCTTCACGGCACCGCCCCGCGCAAAGCCCTCCTGGAGGAGTTCCGCTCCACGCCCAACGCCGTCCTCTTCGGCACCGCCAGCTTCTGGCAGGGCGTCGACGTCCAGGGCGAAGCCCTCAGTTGCGTCATCATCGACCGCCTGCCCTTCGCCGTCCCCTCCGACCCCGTCGTCCAGGCCCGCATGAAGGCCATCGAAGAGTCCGGCGGCCGTCCCTTCTTCGACTACCAGGTCCCCGAAGCCGTCCTCACCCTCAAGCAGGGCTTCGGCCGCCTCATCCGCTCCCTCGAAGACCGCGGCGTCCTCGTCCTCCTCGACCCCCGCATCACCCGCCAGCGCTACGGCCAGATCTTCCTCCAATCCCTCCCGCCCTACCGCGTCACCAACACCATCACCGACGTCGAGGCATTCTTCTCTTCCAAACCCGCTTGAGCAGGCGCAACTCTGCAGCCCCTCGGCGTAGACCAGCGGTCAAGAGCGGCACACGTCCGCCAGCCCGCTTGGGCGGGCGAAAGACGAGAGCCCGATTACATGAATTTGGGGATGTGCCTCAGTTGCTCTCCGCTTCCTCAACTGTGGCGGCGAGCGGAATCACGCTGTCCATCTTTGTGATCTTGAAAACCTGTCGGACCTTCGGGCTCAACCCGGCGGCAATCATCTTCAGGCCAATCCGCTGGCAACGCACGTAATGAGTCGCGATGATGCCCAGGCCGGACGAATCCATATAGGGGCAGGCCGTCAGGTCCAGAATGTTCAACTTCGGCGGCTCCTCGCCCGGCGCAGTCTCCAACTCGAGTATCTTGTTCAGCACCATGGGCGGCAGATTGGTATACGCGTCGCGCACGGTGAACGGTCCGCTGAAACGCAAAATCACGGTGCTCCGGCGATTTACCCGGCTTCCGTTCCACGTTGAAGGGAGAGCTGTTCCACGTCTGCCACGAAAACGTCCCCATCGCTAGCTCCTTGTCCGCGTCATACAACTCCCACGGCGGCCGATTCGGCTGCACATAAAACTGCTCTTGCTTCCTTGCGAACCGCGCTGATTGTCGGTATCCCCCGGGGAATTCATCGGCCGGCGCCGATTACTCAGATTCTCATCGACTCCGGCACTCAATTGCAAGAACAATTCATGAATAGCGATGAAAAAACGCAGATCGAACGCCCCATCCCGAGCCGCCGCCACACTGAGCGCAGACTGGAAGCTAGAAGCTGGAAGCTAGGAGCTAGAAGCTAGAAGCTGCCTTCCCCCCCCCAACGCCTCAAACAGCGTTGCCGAATCCGTCAGCCGGCTCGCCGCCGCATTCTCGCGGTCGAGAGCCGTCTGCAACTGCTGTCGTTCTGCGTCCAGCAGGCTCACCTCGCTAATCCCGCCGGCCTTGTAGCGGTTCGCGGCAATTCCATACGCGGCCTCCGCCTCCCCCGCCGCCGCGCTGCGTGCCTGCAGCGTCTCCGCATCGTGCTCCGTTGCATACAGCGCATCGGCCACCTCGCGAAAGCTCTCGAGCACCGTCCCGCGATATACGCTCGCCGCCTCCTCGTACGCGTCCTGCGCCTTGCGCTTCTCCGCCGCGAGCGCTCCACCGTTGAAGATCGGCGCCGCCAGCGACGCGCCCGCATTCCACACATCTCCGCCCGAGTCGAAGCGCGTGCCCAATCCCCCTCCGCTTCCCGTCAGCACAATCTGCGGATACTCGTTTGCCGTCGCTACGCCCACATTCGCGCTCGCCTCATGCAGCAGCGCCTCCGCCGCGCGAATATCGGGCCGCTGCCGCACCAGCTCCGACGGCACCGTCAGCGGCAGCTCCTCAGGCAGATGCAGCGAGTCCACCGAAATTTCCCCTACGTGCGCCTCCGCCGGACTCGATCCCATGAGCGCCGCCAGTTCATCATTGATCGTGTCCAGTTGCAATTCGAGCGGCGGAATTGCCGCCTCGGTCTCCGCCACCTGCGTCCGCTGGCTGCGCACGTCGAAATCGGAAACGCCGCCCGCGCGCTCGCGCTCCTCCGCAATCCGCAGTTCCTTCTGCTCCACCGCCACCAGTTGCTGCGTGATCTCGATCTCTCTCCGCACTTCCGCCTGTCGAATTGCTGCCGCCACCACGTTTCCAGCCAGCATCAGCCGCGCGCCCTCGAGCTGCCACGCCTCGTAATCCCGCTGCGCCTGCAGCCCCTCAATCGCCCGCCGGTTCGCGCCCCACACATCCAGCGCATACGAAACCGCTACCGATCCATTCAGCAGCGTGAACGGCGACGGATTGGGGAAGGGAACTCCTAATGCCTGCAAGTTCAACTGCTCCTCGGTCACGGACGCATTCCCCGTCACCGCCGGATATTTCGTCGCCCCCGTCCGCGCATTCACTTCTTCCTGCGCCTGCTTCAGCCGCGCCGTTGCCTGCTCCAGCGTGGGGCTGTTCTTGAGCGCCTGCTCGACCATTGCATTCAGATCGGGTGATTGAAACGCTGTCCACCAGTCGGCTGGAATAGCTGCGGACGGATTGAAGTGCTGCGCGTCGCCCGCGGGGCCAGCACTGCTGGCCGTCTCAGCCGGCAGTGGTTGCGGTGTGTAAGCCGTCACCGTCGGCGCCGCCGGCGCGCGATACTTCGGTCCCACGGTGCACCCCGCGATCATCCCGAGCGCCGCCGCTCCGATCATCCATTTCAAACTCGCCGATCGATGCACGACTGCACCCTCCCCTCAGTCCAGCGTTCTCCGGTAGGTGGCTACGGCCACGCCCATCAGCACCACCGTGAACACCATCATGGGCCACACGCTGGGCCACGAATCCGCCCACCCATTTCCCTTCAGTAGAATTCCGCGGATCAGCCGGTTGAAATACGTCAGCGGCAGCACATTCCCGATGGCCTGAGCCCATCCCGGCATGCCCTTGAACGGGAACATGAATCCCGACAGCACAATGTTGGGCAGAAAATAGAAGATCGCCAGTTGCACCGCCTGCAGTTGATTCCGCGCCAGCGACGAAAACGTGATGCCCACTGTCAGATTTGCGGCAATAAAAAGTAGCGTCGAAAGATAAACGGCGAAAATATTGCCGAAGAACGGCACGAAAAACACGTAGCGCGCGGCCAGCAAAATAATCGACGCTTGGATGAGTCCGATGCCGACGTAGGGAACCAGCTTGCCGGTCATCACCTCGAGCGGCGTCGACGGCATGGCCAGCAGATTCTCCATCGTGCCGCGCTCGCGCTCCCTCGTCACCGCCAGCCCCGTCATCATCACCATGGTCAGCGTCAGGATCATGCCCATCAGTCCCGGCACCACGTTGTACTGCGTAATCTCATCCGGGTTATACAACGGATGCACATTCACGTCGAAGGGCGCCGGACCACCCTGCAGGCTGGCCAGCGGCCCGGCCAGCTCCCGCTGGATCACCGATTGCGCAATGCCGTTCACCGCGGCCAGTGCGCTTCCCGTCGTGGTCGGATCGGTTGCGTCGGCCTCAATCAGAATTGACGGGTGTTCGCGCCGCAGCACTTGCCGCGTAAACCCCGCGGGAATATTCACCACAAACAAAAGCTGTCCCTGCGCCAGCGCCTCGCGCCCCGCTTCCTCGTTGGGCAGCCGCTCCACAATTTTGAAGTACGACGAGTTCTGCATCGCCTCGATAAAGTCGCGCGTCACGTCGCTGTCATCCGCACTGATGATTCCCGTGTCCAGGTGCCGCGGAATCGTATTGATGGCGAAGCCGAATAACGTCATCTGCATGATCGGAATGCCTACGATCATGGCGAACGTCAGCCGGTCGCGCTTCAGTTGCGTGAACTCCTTCAGCACGACAGCCCACCATCGCGCCCCCGAAAATCGCTGCGGTCCCTTCACGCATTTCCCCCGCTGTTCTTTTCTGAGCGGCCCATCAGGTAAATGAACACATCCTCAAGGCTCGTTTCGATCTTCTCCACGCGCCGTCCGCTCCGCCCAACCGTTTCTTCAATCTCCCGTTGCAGCAGCTGCATCGTTCGTGCCGCTCACATGCAGAACTTCGCCAAACGTCACCGTCTGCTCCACGCTCTCTTTCTTTCGCAGCTCCTCCTGCAACTCCGCCAGATGGTCGCCGTGGATGGCCCACGTGCTCAGGTGTTGCCCCTCGATGATCTCCTCCGCCGTGCCCTGGGCCAGCAGCGTTCCAGCGGAGATGTAGGCCAGCTTGTGGCACCGCACTGCTTCATCCATATAGTGCGTGCTCACCAGCACCGAGATTCCTCCGGCCGCGAGCGCCTGAATATCGTCCCAGAAGTCGCGCCGCGCGCGGGGATCCACGCCCGCCGTCGGCTCATCGAGCAGCAGCAGTCGCGGCCCGTGCAGCATGCAAGCCGCCAGCGCCATGCGCTGCTTCCATCCTCCCGACAACTCGCCCGCAAGCTGATGCGCCCTCGCCGTCAGACCCAGATCCGCAAGAGATTTCCGAACGGTCGCCCTGCGATCGTGAAGCTGGTAGACCCTCGCCACAAACTCCAGATTCTCCGCGATGGTCAGGTCCTCCCAGAACGAGAACCGCTGCGTCATGTATCCCACGCTGCGTTTGATCTCCGCGCTCTCCCGCCGAATGTCGTGGCCCAGGCACGTCCCCGATCCCGAGTCCGGCTTCAGCAGTCCGCACATCATCCGGATTGTCGTTGTCTTTCCGCTTCCGTTGGGCCCGAGAAAGCCGAAGATCTCGCCCCGCCGTACGCGCAGCGAAACATCCTTCACCACGTGCTTGCCGTCGAAGTGCTTGTTCAGCCCCTGCACATCGATGGCGTAGTCGAATTGCGCGGCCGGCGTCACTGGACCGTCACCTCCACCGGCTGGCCCGGATGCAGCGTAGCCGCGGCCTGCGGCGATGGATTCGCAATCACCATAAACACCAGCTTCGACCGGTTCTCGTTGCTGTAAATCACCGGTGGCGTGTACTCGTTCTGCGGCGACACAAAACTGATCGTCGCTACAACAGCGTTCGCGCACCCGTCGCAGGCCACGCGCACGCTCCCTCCCACGCGCAGCCCGCCCACAACCGTCTCCGGCACGAAGAATCGAATCTCCAGATTCTCCGGCGGCAGAAGCTGCACCACCGGATTTCCCGCCGCCACCCACTCGCCCTGCCGGTAGAGCGTGTCGAATACCAGCCCGCCGCGCGGCGAGGCTATCTGCTTCTGCTTCAGGCGCCACTCCGCATCGGCCAGCGACGCGCGGTCCGCGGCCACCTGGTTTATCTGCGCCTTGATCTGCTGCTCACGCGCCGGCAGTGCGTCCACAGCCAGATCGGCCTCCAGCTCCCGCACCTTCGCCGCGCTTGTCTCCGCGGCCGCCTGCGCGTTGATCAGCTCCGTCTGCGCAATGCCTCCCGCCTTGAACTGCGCCTCATCGCTGGCCAGAACCCTGTCCGCCTGCTTCTTGTCCGCAACTGCCTGCGCCAGTTGCGCGCGCGTCACGTCCACCTCCGCCGGCCGCTTTCCCGTCTCCAGGTCGCTGAGCCGCGACTCCGAACTCCGCAGAACTTGCTCGGCCGTGCGTTCTTCTGACGCCTCCGGCTCATCGTCCAGCGCGAACAGCGGCCGGCCGGCCGTCACCGTATCGCCGCGCGCCACGTCCACTTGTTCCAGCCTTCCGCTCTGCGGCGAAGCCACGTAGACAAACTTGCCTTCGATGTAGCCCTGGTACGTGTTCGTTGGCTTCTGCGCGCAACCGGCCATCAACACAAGCGCCGTTGCTGCAATCGCGCTCGCCACAGCGGTTCCACAATTGCTATACGCAGGCCCCCAACCGCCAAGTGGCTTTTTCATTAGCGGGGTCCCCACGGACAGGCCTTCGTCTGTGGGGTGGAAGTAAAAGCCACCCTGCAAGACGCCGAAATAGGCACATAAATTGTGGAATCGCTCTACAGTCTTCTCTCGGAGAACATGCATCTTCCCCTCCATACTCACTTACGCCTCGATCTCACCTTGCGTTTCATAGGGCCCCCAGCCTGCGGGCCCTCACCAGGTTGCAGCCCTTGAATCAGCAGCCCCGTAATGTGCCGCCCCACTGCTTCGCGTCCCGGAGCCTTGCGTCCGAAGATCTCTGCCCACAAATTAATCGTGGCCATGTGCATCATCACCAGCCCAATCAGCGAAAAAACAATCAATCCCGGATCGAGCTCCGCATTCGCTTCTCCCGCGGCCTGCGCCTTGGCCACGCTCTGACTCAGAACCCCGATCTTCTGGAACGGCAGATACCGCAGGACCCTCCCGCGCAACAGCCCGCCTTCGTTCAGCACCTCGCGCATCCACGTCGACGGCACCCACGGCATTCGTTCGATGCCGGCCAGCATCCGCTCCACAATTCCGCGCATCAGTTCCGCCGGAGCCTCGCCCGCCGCCACCGGGCCCCATACCCCCGCGATCAGCGGAGCCAGCCGCTCCTCCACCACCGCATCCAGCAGTTGTTCCCGGTCCCTGAAGTAGTAGTGCAGCATCGCCGGAGTCAGCTCCGCCCGCTTCGCGATCATGGCAAACGTCGTTGCCGCCACTCCCTGCTTCGCGAAAAGCTCCGTCGCCGCCCCCAGTAATTTCTCGCGGGCGTAGAGCCCTGAAGTAGAGGTCGGCCGTCCCGGCCCCCTTGCGGATTTCCTCCGCTCCAGCCCCCGTACGGATTCCAGCCGTCCCGATCCCAGCGCGGATTCCCGCGGTCCCAGCCCCCGCGCGGATTCCCGCCGCCCCGGCCACTCAGATGTGGGCCGCCCCGGCTTCCGTGCGGATTTTCGTCCCGCTCGCATCGACATAATTAAATAATGCATGAATTAAATAATAGAAAACAATGAATAGTCAAGCCCGCGCCTCAGCGCAACCGCCTCTCCACAGTTCTTTTGGGATGATTTCGTCCCTTGGTCGCGCCCGAAAGGAAATCGGCGCTCTAGCAGCAGGGAAGGGAAGCCGCCGCCCCGACGCTGAATCACGCCTGCAGCCTTGTCCTGATCCCTGCGCCCGACTGCTGAAAGCTAAGAGCTGCCCCCGCCCCTACCCCATCCACAGCGCGCTGGTAATAATCCGCGGATAGTAGCGGCTGGCCTTCCCTTCGCCCGACACGATCTGGTCGCAGCACGCCCAGTACGAGCTGCCCTCCGTCTGCCACTTCACGAGCGCCGCGTCGGCCTTGCGAAACACCTCCACCACCTTGGGGTCCTCGTCCAGATGGAACACCCTCCGCGTCACATGCATGAAGATCGCAATCTTGCTCATCCACGAGTTGTTGCTCGTCGACGACAGCTTGATCCCGCCATCGGCAAACAGATTCCGCCGCTCCGCATCGAGCAGCAGCTTCCGCGTGTGCTCCTTCAGCGCGTCGAACATCCGTTTCTCCTCCGCGCTCCCGAACACCTGCTCCAGCGTGCCGCCCGCAAATCCCGTCTTCACAAAGTACAGCGGATACGCGCACCCCTCCACCGCCGGCAGAATCCGCGACCCATACCCCGGGTTCCCCTTCTCGAAGATCGCCGGCAGCACTCCATCCACCGCCTGGTCGCTCACCACGCCGGCCACCTTCACCGCCAGCGCCATCGCCCGCTTCTCGTCCGCCGCCGCGCCCAGCTCGCGGAACAGCAATGCCAGCGCCCGGTAGCTCGCCCAGCTCTTTACCGCGATGTACACATTATTCCGCGTCTGCGCCAGCGAGTGGTCCAGCGAATCGTACGTCGTAATCTCCTGCCCGCCCGCGGTCCGCGTGCTGTCGTACTGCGCAAACCCCACGTCTCCACCGCGATTGATCATGCTTTCGAGGCACTGCTCCACCACGCTGCGGTTGCGCTTCAGCCACTCCACGTCGCGCGTCTTCGCCACGTAACAACCGGCCACCAGAATCCAGTTGCACAGTTGCTCCTGCGTCATGTAGCTGAAGCATCCTGTCAGGTTCGCCAGCTCATAGCTGCTCCGCCCCTTCGGCGAAAAGTTGTTGTGCGCGCCCATATCGTGGCAAAAGCTCAGCCCGCCCGGCTTCGTGTCGTACGGCCGCGTCAGTTGCGCCTCATCCGGCGCCGCCGGAGACTGCGACGGATCGGCCTGCCCCAGCGGCGCCGCCATCTTGATCTCCGTCTTGTACACCTTCACTTCGTCCGTGTAGCTGTACCGCCGCGCAAACGTGTCCAGCAAATTTCGCACCAGCCACGGATTATGCTCCAGCTCCCAGAACACGTGATCCACGGCCAGGTCGAGCGTGTTCATCATGCAGTACTCGCCCTCGTTCACCACCCACAGCGGCTGCCCGTCCACCTCCAGCAGTTGCGTGCTCCCGTAGTAGCTGTGCGTCGCGTGCGCAATAATGAACCGCTGATCGTCCGACAACTTCGCCGCGTCCAGCTTCGCGTCCAGCGCCTCGGCCCTCGCCGCCAACTCGTCCGCGCCGTCCAGCGCCGTCTTCAGCACGTCGCCCAGGCCCTTGTAGTACCGCGCGTACAAATACTTCCCGTCCAACCCGTTCGTCTGCGCGCCCTCCAGGTACGATCCCAGCGCAATCGTTAATCCGTATTTCTTTCCCGCCGGCACTTCGAATCCGAATCCTGGGCACGACCCCAGCAGGTGCACCGGGTTATATCGCTCGCGAACCCCGTCGCTTGCTGACCACCGCATGAACACAAACGGTTCCGTCTCCGCCGCCGCCTTTTTGCCCGTCGTCAAGTCCCACAGCTCCGCTGCGCCGCCCGCCTCGCGCCTGAAGGCAAATCCCAGCCGCCCCGCTCCGAGATCGTCTTCCAGAATTCGCTCGCCCGGCCGCGCATGGTTCAGCGCGAACATCGCTGTCTTGGTTTCGGTGCCGTTGGTGTTGTCCAGCACCAGCCGCGCCACCACCGCCGGCAGCAGCCCCTCGCGCATCCGCTCCACGCTTTCCCGCTCCGGGTCGGGAATCGCTCCAAACGGCGAGTACACCGTAAACGTCAGCCCATCCGCGCGCCACTCGTCCGTCGACCACCCATACGACCGCGCAATCTCACCAGCCTTGAACGGCTCCGCATCCGGCTTCACGTTCTGCTCCGACGGCCCCGCCTGTTCCACCAGGAACGCATCCGCCGCCCGGCTTACCGCTCCCACATAAAACGGCAAACACTTCAGCGTCGCGCCGGAATACCGGTCCCCCTCCTTGAACCCGACAAAGACCTCCTGGTCCCCCGGCTGCCCGATCTGCAGCCCAATCCCTCCGCGAGTCCCGAAGTTCCCGCAGGTAAAGCTCATGAATGCCCCCATGGGCGAGTGTTGCGCGTTAAAGCTGAGGTGGGTTTTGAGCGCTCCGCGTTTCGTCATCGTCGTTCCTCGGGTAAAGCGATTTTCACGCCAACCCCAAATACTACCGCATCACCGCAACCCCTCGCCGAGCACGAGAAGACTGTCCACTGTCCACTGAGTACTTGCATGGGTGCCCCATCCTTCGCCTTATTTCTGGCGAAGGGTGGGATGCCGCGAACCCATTCGCCCCCGTTGTCTTCCTCAGCTCACTCCGGCGCGCAATCGGAGCCCCAGGAGGCCGTTTTTGCTTCTTGGGGTGATCGCAATCCTTGCGGTCGCGCGCCGAAAAAGCTGCAATCGGGGGGAACCGAAAGTTTCAACCCCCGCACAAACTCCCGGCCCGCCGATCGCGAAGTGTCCTTCGCCGGTCAAACGGTCGCGCTCGTTGCTCTGCACAAAGTGAAGGCCTGCCAGGACCGCCCGGGGATATAATCGTCAGCATCCCCGGAGAGGTCGCACATGAAATTCACCCGCTTGCTGCAAACCTGCCTCGGCATCTGCCTTTCTTGCGTGACTGCCTTTGCTCAGAGCCCGGCAGTTCCCAAGCCGCCCGACACACCCAGGCACCCTGTCACCGACGTGTATCACGGCGTTAGCGTCACCGATGATTACCGCTGGCTTGAAGACTGGAATGATCCCGCAGTCAAGCAGTGGAGTGCCGCCGAGAACGCCCGAACCCGCGAGTACCTCGACAACCTGCCGTCGCGCGCATCCATCAAGCAGCGGTTCCAGCAACTCGTCGCTGCCCGCTCGGACGCGTACGCCTACCTGCAATCTCGCGGGGGAACTCTCTTCGCTCTGAAATACCAGCCAAACCAGCAGCAGCCTATGCTGGTGGCCATGCGCTCCGCCAACGACCCCGCCAGTGCGAAGATCGTTTTCGATCCCAATGCCGGGACTGCCAAAGGTTCGGTCTCGATCGAGTTCTATACCCCTTCGCTCGATGGAAAGTACGTCGCGGTCGCGCTTTCTGAAGGTGGCTCCGAGGATTGCTCCGCTTACGTCTTCGATGTCGCTACAGGAAAGCAACTCCCTGACATTGTCCCGCGCGTCAACTTTGCCACCGCCGGGGGCAGCATCGACTGGAATGCCGACGGTACCGGCTTCTATTACACGCGCTATCCCCAGGGCAGCGAACGTCCCGCAGAAGACCTCAACTTCTACCAGCAGGTTTACTTCCACAAACTTGGCGCCGACCCTAAACAGGATACCTACGTTATCGGGAAAGACTTCCCTCGCATCGCGGAGATTCACCTTCAAACCAGCGACGACGGCCTCTGGCTGCTTGCCGCCGTCGCCAACGGTGATGGTGGCCAATTCGAACATTTCATCATGGACTCGTCCGGCCGCTGGACTCAAGTCACGCGGTTCGACGACGGAGTCGTTTCGGCAAAGATCGGCCCGGATGACTCTCTGTACCTTCTTTCGCGCAAAGACGCTCCCCGCGGCCAGATTCTGCGCCTGCCTCTCGCGCATCCCGATCTTTCCCTGGCCAGGGTGATCGTGCCAGCAGAGCTCTCGCTCCGGCCAGGACGAGAGCGCCGGTGCTTCTATCGAAGACTTTTTCCCGACTCCCGGGCATCTCTATGTGATCGACATCGCAGGAGGGCCCTCCCGCGTCCGTGTCTTCGATGATCGAGGCCGTCCGCTCACCGCCCCGCTTCTCCCGCCCGTCTCAGCCGTCTACCAGGTCGTGTATGTCGGCCAGGGCGATGCGCTCTTCTACATTGCCACTTATCTCGATCCGCCTGCCTGGTACAGCTTTAGCGCCGCCAGCGGCAAGTCTGTGCGCACTGCGATCTCCGAAACCTCTCGTGTCAAATTCGACGATGCCGAAGTTGTGCGCGATTTCGCCGTTTCCAAAGACGGCACACGCGTGCCCATCAGTATCATCCGCCGTAAAGGCACAAAGCTTGACGGCGCCAACCCTGTGCTCCTCACCGGATACGGTGGCTTCGGCATCAGCTTGCAACCTTATTTTGTCGGATCTGAAACGCGCGTCTGGCTCGATCAGGGGGGCATCTGGGCGATCGCCAACATCCGCGGCGGTGGCGAATACGGTGAAGAATGGCACAAACAAGGAATGCTCGCTCACAAGCAGAATGGCTTCGACGACTTCATCGCTTGTGCCCAATATTTCGTTCAGCACAAGTACACTTCGCCCTCCCGCCTCGCCATCCTCGGTGGAAGCAACGGCGGCCTGTTGATGGGCGCGGCCTTCACCCAACGGCCCGGCTTATTCCGCGCGGTCGTGTCCTACGTCGGCATCTACGATATGCTGCGCAACGAACTCGATCCCAACGGCTCCTTCAACACCACCGAATACGGCACGGTAAAAGATCCTGACCAGTTCAAGGCGCTCTACGCATACTCCCCTTATCACCGCGTACAGGACGGGACCAACTATCCCGCAATTCTCTTCCTGACCGGTGAAAACGACCATCGCGTGAATCCCATGCAATCGCGCAAAATGACGGCTCGTCTGCAGGCGGCAAACGCTTCAGGTTATCCAATCCTCCTGCGCACCACGGCCAGCGCCGGTCACGGCATCGGCACGGCGCTCGATGAGCAGATCGAGGAACGCGCCGACGTATTCAGTTTCTTGTTTGACCAGCTGGGAATCCGGTATCGACCACCGGCTGAGTGAACAAAAAGGAGTTCCTCAAGTCTGCAAGCTCAGAGTTCGGGTCCGTCTTGCGCATATCCAGGCGCCCGCCTCCCCCTCTTTGGAGAAGTGTGCCTCTGAATCCCACTCCGCGCCCGAGTCGGCATGTGCCTGTCTCGCGACTGCTTCAAGGCTTCGGGCCGGGCACGAATCACAGCGCTCACGGAAGTTACCCATCATTTCCCGGCCTCAGCCCCTGCACCCACCCATGCTGTGTCATCCTGAACGGAGCGCGTCTGGGGCCCCGTGATCGCAGCGCGATCAAGGGGCAGCGGCCCGACGCTGGGGGGCTGAGGCCGCTGGGGGAAGCCGAAGGACCCGCTTCTCGCGACCTCCGTCCACCACGAACAATCGATGCCCCATCCTCGGCGCGTCCTTGTTCTTGCGCCTACAGCGGTTCCACAATTGCTATACCCAGGTCCGCAACCGCCGAGTGGCTTTTTCAGCAACCGGGGTCCCCACAGACAGGTCTTCGTCTGTGGGGTGGAAGTAAAAGCCACCCTGCAAGACGCCGGAAAGGGCACGTGAATTGTGGAACCGCTCTAGGGTGGGATACCACGAACCCATTCGCCCCGTTGTCCTCCCCGCCGCCCCCACCCCGCCCCACTTGCCCCGCTAGCTCCGCTAACCCCGCTGCCTCTCTGGCCTTGTCAAGCCCTCAATCGCCCAACCGCACGCGTCAAACTCACCCTAACCCCTTGCCTTCTCCGTCACTTACTCACTCCCTCACTTTTCTTCCCAACTTTGCCGATTAATTCGTTCATTTCGCTACCCTGTTCCTAGGTAGCAAAAACAGAGCGTTTCTCCTCTTTGAGAGCTGGTGGGCGGTTCCGAGGGGTGCTGGCGGGGATTCCGGCCTCCCTCGGGCCGCCCACCGTTTTTCGGCCACATTGCACCACAAAACGGCGCAAGAGCCGAAAAAAGCGCCCGTAACTTCTTTGCTGCCAGGAATCTACAAATAAGTGCCTTGAAATCAACCGCTTGCGGCGGGGAAAGGTCGCCAAACCGTTGATTCCACACCATTTATTTACACAAACCCCCGGGGGTACGTAACCCAGGAGTAAACAGTCCGCTCTTGCCCCTCCTTGGGGGCCGGGCGGATCTATTTCACCGCGGCTCAGCCCTTGCCGAGCCGCGCGCAAAGGAGTCTTGTCCATGTATAGGGAATGTCGTCATATCAAGGCGGGCGGAAGCAAGTGCGATGCTCCCGCCCTTAAAGGCAAGCCATATTGCTACTTCCACCACCGCCTGCACCACGCCATCCATCAGCAGAAATCTTCGTCGGACGTTTTCTTCGATCTCCCTCCGCTGGAAGATCGCGCCTCCATTCAGATCGCCCTCTCCCATGTCGTTCGCGCGCTCGCCACCGGCAGCATGGACCCGCAGCGTGCCGGCCGCATGATTTATGCCCTGCAGGTTAACCTGCAATTCGCGCACAACACTTCCCATTACGCAGATTCAGACTCTGTGGAATCGCTCACCCGCAGCAAAGACGGCGACGATCTCGCGCCCGAGGAATTCGTCTGCGATGACGACGAAGACTGCCAAACCTGCCCCTACTACGACGAGTGTGACCGCAAGATCATCGCCGACGAAGCCGACGAAGACGACGAGGACGACACCGGCGAAGAAGAAGATACCGAGGACGCAGTGGACGAAAACGCCGACGCCAGCAGCGATGCCGAAGACGCCACCGAAGACAAAGGGAACGAGGATGATGCCGGCGCGGCTCGTGACAGTGGCGAACCCGTCGCCGAAGAAGAGCAAGCCGCTGAATCCAACGCCGGCGCCGGAATGGACCTCGAAGTCCAGGTCGGCGAAGCAGTCAGCGCCGAAAACACAGCCTCGCCCGCCGAAGAATCGAGCAGCGAAGATTCCGAGCCCGGTGACAGCGAAGAAGAAGACGCCGCCTTCACCGTCGAAGACGTCAAAAACCACAAAGACTACATCGACGCTCGCGAATACCTCGACTTCGTCTGCCGAATTGCCGGCCTCGACCCCGGCCCCTGACAACGGATCGCTGTTCGCTGTCAGCCGTCCTACGTCGAGTAGTCCGCGTTGATATGGATGTATTGAGCGGTCAGGTCCGTCGTCCAGAAGATGCACGAACCCTGGCCCTGGTGCAGCTCGATCGAGATCGAGAACTCGCGCTGGCTGATGTAAGCATGAGCCGTGGCTTCGTCGAACTCCGCCGCTCGTCCGCCGTCGCGGCAAATCTGCAGCTCGCCAAACCGAATGTCGATGCGCCCCGGATCGACCTGCGCGCCGGAGTAGCCGATCGCCGCAGCCAGACGGCCCCAGTTCGGATCGCAGCCTGCCCATGCCGTCTTCACCAGCGGCGAGTGAGCGATGGCCTTGGCCACGCGCAGCGCGTCGGCGTCGCTGGCCGCGCCCTCGATGCGCAGCTCCACCACGTGCGATGCGCCCTCGCCGTCGGCGACCACCTGCCTCGCAAGCGACGTACACACCTCAGTGAGCGCGGCGGCAAAGGCCGCGTCGCCCGCGCCGATCGGCACGCCGCTCGCGCCGGACGCGAGCAGCAGCACGGTATCGTTCGTCGATGTGTCGCCGTCGACCGAGATTCGGTTGAAGCTCACCTCGACCGCAGCGCGCAGGTAGCCATCAAGATCGGCAGGCTTGATCGCTGCGTCGGTGAGCACGTAAACCAACATTGTGGCGTGCGGCACAAGCTGCGGATGAATCATGCCCGAGCCTTTTCCAAACGCCCCAATGCGGATTTCGCCGCGCACCTCGCGCGAGGCTCCGTCGCTGCCCGTCAAATCGAGCCGCGCGAAAGCCGTCTTCTCGACTAAGTCTGTCGTCAGAATCGCATGAGCCGCTTCCGAAAAATGACTCGCCTCGCTGCCGAGACTCGCAGCCAGATCCGGCAGCGCGGCGATCAGTTTCTCTGCCGGCAGCGGAACGCCGATGATCCCCGTCGACGACGGAAAGACCTCCTCCTCGCGGCAGCCGAAGGTGCGAGCGACGGCGGCACAGGTATCTCGCGCGGCGCGCAGTCCTGCCTCGCCCGCTGCGCAGTTGGCGTTGCCCGCGTTGATGGCTGCCACGCGTACGCGCCCGCCAGTCGCGCTCAGATGCTCCTTGTCAACGATGATCGGCGCGGCGATCACGCGGTTGGAAGTAAATGCGGCAGCCGCGCTGGCCGGAGCATCCGCCACGATCAGGGCGAAGTCGGGCCGTCCGCTGGCCTTCAGGCCGGCTTTGATGGCGCCAAATCGGAATCCTCGCGGGATTGCGTTGCTCTTGAGATCGCTCATGCGGTCAACCCCATTTAATCTAGCAGGTGAGGGGCGCATCGGCGTCAGCACATGGGTGAGAACGAAATCAAATCGCAAACCTTTCTTGAGATGCGCGCGGTCAACGTTGCCCGCGGCGACCGCGTGGTCCTGCATGACGTCAATCTCAGCATCCGCACCGGCGAGCACGTCGCCATCCTCGGACCGAACGGCTGCGGCAAATCCACGCTCATTCTCGCGATGACCTGCCAGCTCTATCCGATCGTTCAACCGGGCATGCAGGTGCGCATCTTCGGCCGCGAGCGCTGGGATCTGACCGAGCTGCGCCGCCACTTCGGTATTGTGACCGCCGGGCCCACGGGCGCTGACCTGCCCGGAGAGCGCACGGCGTTTACCTGCGGACTGGACGCGGTGATCGCAGGCTTCTTTTCGGCTTCCACGCTGTGGCCCAATCTCCACGTGACCGATGAAATGCGCGCTCGGGCCCGTGAGGCTTTGGCGCGAATGGAGGCGACGCATCTCGCCCAGCAACTCGTCGGCGCCATGTCGGCGGGAGAGAAGCGCCGCATCCTGATTGCCCGCGCGCTTGTGCACCGGCCGCAACAACTCCTTCTCGACGAGCCCTCCAACGCACTCGACCTCGCCGCTCAGCGCGAGCTGCGCGAGACGCTGCGCGGCCTCGCGCGCGAAGGAACGGGGCTGGTAATGGTCACTCACCATCTGGGCGATATTCTGCCGGAGATCGAGCGCATCATTCTCATGCGCGATGGCCGCATCGTCGCCGACGGGACTCGAGAGGAACTGCTGACCGAATCGCGCCTGAGCGAACTGTTTCATGCGCCGGTCCGGATCGGCCGCGACGCAGAGTGGCTGCACAGCTGGTAAAGAGCAGATTTCAGTGGACCGTCGTCACGGAAATGGCTGACCGAAAGCTCCCCGCTGAATGGCGGATGCGACGCGGGGCTGCAATAGCTGCGTACTCGTCAAGGCTTGTGTTACCATTCGGCCAACTGGTCAACCCCTTTTTTCAAGGGGCGGAGGGCAAAATCATCATGCCGATTTCCAGACGAGATTTCCTGAGGACGAGCGTTGCTGCCGGTGCCATCGCAAGCTTGGGCAGCTTGCCTCTGCATGCCGAGCGCGCGACCGCTTCCGATCTGGTCACGCTGGGCAAATCGGGCGTCAAGGTCACGCGCCTCGCCTTCGGAACCGGCAGCCACAACGGGCAGATCCAGCAGGCGTTGGGGCAGGAGGGGTTCACGCGGCTTGTGCGCCACGCCTATGACCGCGGAGTCCGCTTCTTCGAAACCGCCGAGTCGTATGGAGCCTCGCAGCAGATGTTGGGCATTGCGCTCAAAGGAATCCCGCGCGACAGCTATCAGTTGATGACCAAGGTGACGACAGAAGACTCGGGCGATCCACTGAAAAAGCTCGATGAGCTGCGCCGGAACTCCCAAACTGACTATTTCGACATTATGCTGCTTCACTGGCAGCACACCGGAACCTGGCCGTCCGATACCGGGCGCTGGCAGGACGCAATTCTTGAAGCGCAGCACAGGCAAACGATCGTCACTCACGGCGCCTCGGTTCACGGATTACCGGCGTTGCGCCAGGTACCTGGAAACAAGTGGCTTGATGTGGCCATGATCCGCGTGAATCACAAAGGCACAAAGATGGACAACGAGAACGACGATTGGGGCGTGCCCGGCAATGTCAGCGAAGTCGTCACGCATGTCCAGCAAGCGCGCTCCGCAGGAATGGGAATCATCAGCATGAAGCTGATCGGTGAGGGTGCCTTCACCAACCGCGCCGATCGGCAGCAAGCAATGCGATTCGCCTTCAGGAACGCGGGCGTTGATTGCGTCACGGTCGGCTACAAGAACACAGCGGAGATCGACGAGGCCATCGACAACGTGAACCTGGCCTTTGCATAATCACGCTGTAGGCGGGCCCTCATTTCCGTCCTGCCTTAAGACCAGTGGACGAGTACCTCTTTTGCGCGACGATAGCCGGCGCACCGAGCTACAACCTTGCTTTGGCAAAGGCGCGGCCCGATCCAGACTTTAGATACTTCTCAAAAGCAAATGCGCGAGCCTTATCCGTAAACACCACATAGCTCTTGATGCACCAGGGACGATATTTGGCAGTGTGGGTCACTGCTCCGGAGTTGTGCGCAGAAAGGCGTTCTCTGACATTGTCAGTGATGCCCGTATAGAAATGCTCTGCGTTAGCGAGACTCTGCAGGATGTAGACGTATTTCATCATGAGTACGCCTCTGCTAAAGCGCCGGCGCGACAGCCTTCGCGTTCGTTCGGCTAGCTGAGTCTCCTCAGCAAGGGGAGCTGGCACGCCGAGCCGAAGCCCGCCGTGGCGTTCGTTCGGCTAGCTGGGTCTCCTCCCCAATGGGAGCTGGCACGCCGAGCCGAAGCCCGCCGTGGCGGGCGAAGGCTGGTGGGCCCGGAGGGATTTGAACCCCCAACCAAGGGATTATGAGTCGAGCCGCAACGCTGTAAGTTGTTGATAATAAAGAGAATGTTAGCGTAATCTAGAAAAGCCCTAAGTAATTGAGCGACCGTAATTTTACGCAATTTTCTGGGTTTGGGCAAAGCTGACGGGTGTAGGGTTGATGGGGCTGATTCGACGGGTTCCTTGACGCGTCCTCTCCCGAGAACAACACGACCTTTTGCGCGACTCGCTCGCGGAGACCCGAAACGCGGAGGACGAATTGCGATCGCCACGGAAGGCTAGAGGATATAACGGGACAAATCCTGGTCCTTTACGATCGAAGCGACCATCTGCCTGACGTACTCGTCGTCAATGAGGAAGACCTTTTCAGGGCCGGAGGCGGTCATGCGCTCATGATAAGGGAGCGGTGTGGTGGCTTCGTTCCTGATGGCATCGGAAAGCGCAGAAGCGGCCGCCCCGTCCGATGCGCGGCGGGCCACGTCAGGAGCCAGGAAGCTGACATCTTCGAGGACCCGCTCCATGATAGTGTGCAGGCGCCGCGCGCCGATGTTCTCGGTTTGTTCATTCACCTTGTATGCGAATTCGGCCATTTCGCGCAAGGCTTCTGGGGCGAACTCCAGACGTACTCCCTCGGTTTCAAGGAGAGCCGAATATTGCTTGGTGAGCGAGGCCTTGGGCTCAGTGAGGATGCGCAGGAAATCGTCGACGGTGAGCGACTGCAGCTCGACGCGAATGGGAAAGCGGCCTTGCAATTCGGGAATCAGGTCGCTTGGCTTCGAAACATGGAAAGCGCCGGCGGCGATAAAGAGAATGTGGTCCGTACGCACCATGCCGTAGCGCGTATTGACGGTGGTGCCTTCGACGATGGGCAGGATGTCGCGCTGTACGCCCTCACGCGAGAACGTCCGGTCCGTGTCCGCTTTCGCGCCCGGCGATCTTGTCGATTTCGTCCAGAAAAATGATTCCGTTGGATTCAACGCGTTCCACGGCCGCTCGATTCACCGCATCCATGTCGATCAGCCGGCCTTCTTCTTCCTGCACAAGATAATCGAAGGCGTCAGTGACTTTCATCTTCCGTTTTTTGGTGCCGCCTCCGAAGATGTTCGGCAGCATATCCTTAAGGTTCATCTCCATGTCTTCGGGGCTCTGGTTGGAGATGATGCCGAACTGGGGCAGATTGCGTTCGCGCACGTCGAGTTCGACCATCCGGTCATCGAGCTTGCCCTCTCGAAACTGCTGGCGTAGCTTTTCGCGCGAGCGCTGGTGACTTTCGGTGCCCGGCAAAGAGAGCTGGCCCTCCTGGGCGTGGGGCGCGGCAGGCGGCGGAGGCAGGAGCACGTCGAGCAGCCGCTCCTCGGCATTCATCTCGGCCCTGTCTTCCACTTCCTCCAGGCGCTCCTCGCGGACCATGTCGATGGCGATTTCGACCAGATCGCGGATCATCGACTCGACATCGCGGCCGACGTAGCCCACCTCGGTGAACTTTGACGCCTCGACTTTGAGGAACGGCGAATTGGTGAGCTTGGCCAGGCGCCGCGCGATCTCGGTCTTGCCCACGCCGGTAGGGCCGATCATGATGATGTTCTTGGGCATGATGTCGTCGGCCAGATCGGGCGGCAGCTTTTGCCGCCGCTGGCGATTCCTGAGGGCAATCGCTACGGCACGCTTGGCGGCACGCTGGCCGACGACGTGCTTGTCGAGCTCCGCGACGATCTCGCGCGGCGTCAACTCGTCGAGCGCGAGCTCCTGTTCTTCGGCGGATGCGGGAAGGTAGATGGCCATGGACGAATGTCTGCGGAGACCCTCCGCTAACCCTGCAGCTCCTCGACTGTGACGTGATCGTTGGTGTAGATACAGATTTCGCCGGCGATCTTCATGGCTTTCTCGGCGATTTCGCGGGCGCTCAAGTCGGTATTCTCCATCAGTGCGCGAGCGGCGGCGGTGGCGTAGCTGCCTCCGGATCCTATGGCCGCAAGCGGCTCATCGGGGTCGATCACGTCGCCTGAGCCGGAGATGAGGAACGTCTGCGCCTTATCTGCAACCAGGAGCAAGGCCTCAAGGTTACGCAGCATCTTGTCGGTGCGCCAATCTTTTGCCAACTCGACCGCGGCGCGGTTCAAGTTGCCGGCGTGCTGCTCGAGCTTGGTCTCAAAGCGCGCAAAGAGGTTGAAGGCGTCGGCCGTGGAACCGGCAAATCCGGCCAGAATCTTGTCCTGGAAGAGGCGGCGGATCTTCTTGGCAGAGTGCTTAAGCACATGGTCGCCAAAGGTCACCTGGCCGTCGGCAGCCATGACAACCTGGCTGTTGCGCCGCACGCAAATAACCGTGGTGGAACGAATAATGGAAGACTCTTTCATTGAATTCCCTTGTCCAAGGCCGGCAATAAACCGCAAACAAACGGCCGCGCAGAACGAAATCCTGCGTCTTACTGCAACCTAGAGTATAGGTCATTTGTACGGGCCTGGAGCGGACTCCAGCCGAGGTTGATTGTCGAGGCACCGTACGGTTGGATCAGCATCACAGGGTGGATTTTGCCTGCGGTATCCTCAATTTGGGACCCTCACGGCAACACCAGAATTGCTCTTTCTTTCGGACCCATGAAGGTCGCCGCTTCTGATCTTCGCGTCGACTCAAATATATCGAACCCTGGGTGAGGCTATTCTGGATTTGGGATGTGGCGGAGTCCCAGCCTCGAATGACCCTATTCAACACAGATGACTGGGAGATTGCTGCCGGGCTCGCCGCTACGACCGTGGTAGCAGCGGCTGCCGTATGGCTGGTGCTGCGCAAGCGTCCCAGCGCGGAGGAAGTGGAACGCGGGAGGCGCCATTTCCTTGTGCAATCAGGGCGGCTCGTCGACGGCATGCTGCTCGACATCTATGAAGTGGAAGCGAAGGACGGGCGGACGCTCACCATGCTCCTGTTCAACTACCGCATCGCCGGCGTGAATTACGAATGCTCGCAGGACATCACCGCGATGCGCGACGTGGTGAACACAGCCGAGGTGAGAGCCGGATTTCCGTGCACGGTACGCTATCAGCCCGGCAATCCGCACAACAGCATTGTTGTGGGGGAAGGCTGGTCGGGGCTGCGCGAGGGGCTTCCGCAACTGCCTTCTTTCGAAGATCCCGACCCTCTGGATATGAGCCACCTGAGGCCCGGAAAAGGGTAGAACCACGTGTTGGCACGCGATGCCGACCCCCGGTTAGACTATCGATATGCAGGTTCACGCAGCGCAGGCGGGCAAGGGCGCCACTCGGACAGCATGGGTCCTCCGCATTTCGATGGCGGCCACGCTGGCGTACGTTGTGGTCACGTTTGTCGCTGGACTGCGTGCTCATTCGCTCGCGC
This sequence comes from uncultured Acidobacteriaceae bacterium, assembly GCA_963835895.1. GTDB lineage: Bacteria > Acidobacteriota > Terriglobia > Terriglobales > Acidobacteriaceae > Telmatobacter. Next base: position 49,622 of record CAWIHC010000006.1, read on the forward strand.
TGCTCTCTGAATCGGGGCACAACGTCTCGGATTTCCTGGCCTTGCTGCTCAGTTTTGGTGCGGTCTACTTCCAGTCCCGGCCGGCAGACCACGCGAGAACCTTCGGATATCAGCGCGCCGGCGTGATCGCCGCATTCATCAATGCGGCGACGCTGATCGCCATCTCGTTGTTGATCGCCCTGGAGGCTGTACACCGGCTCAGCTCTCCGGTGACGGTGCAGCCGAAGATCATGATGATCGTGGCTGCGGCCGGTGTGGCGATGAACGGCGCGATTGCCGCCCTGCTGTGGGGCGTGGCCCGCGACGTGAACCTGCGCAGCGCCTTTCTGCACATGGCAGGGGACACGCTCTCGACAGCCGCGGTGATCGCGGGCGGCGCGGGCATTGTGCTCACTGGCCAAAACTGGATCGACCCGGTTCTGTCACTGCTCATCGCCGCATTCATCTTCTGGTCGAGCATTGGCATCGTGCGCGAGACGCTGAACATCCTGCTCGAGGGCGCGCCACGCGGCGTCTCGCTGCACCAGATTCGCTCCGGCATGGAAGCGGTCGAGGGCGTGGTCAATGTCCACGACCTGCACGTCTGGAGCCTGGGATCGCACACACGCGCCCTCGCCTGCCACGTGACGATTGCCGACATTCCTCCTTCGGAGAGCGTATGCATTCTGGCCAAGCTCAAAGACGTTGCTCCGCGGGCAATTCGAGATCAGCCACACGACCATCCAGTTCGAGCATATCGGCTGCGAGGCTTTGGAGGGTTGCGTCACGCCTCCCGAGGAGATGGCCGGCAGGCACGTCCATCATCACGGTCATGCGCATTGAATGCGCGATGAAGTGAGCTGGCTTTTGGCTCGTCTCGGAACCGGCCAGTGGAGGATCGAGATTTGATTTCCTGCCGCGTGCTTCGTGCAGCCATTTGCCTGGCGCTCCTTCCAATACTTCCAGCTTTGGCATGTGCGGCCGCACGATCCGCACAACAATCTGCCACACCGCAGCTTGCAGCGCTTGCCGGTGATTATTCCGATCCCGCGGAGTCGAGCGGCGGCTACACGATCTGCGTCCAGGATGGAAAGCTCATCCTTGAATCCGCGCGGACGGTGCCCACCGAACTCGTGCCGGTGTCCGAAACTGTCTTCAGCGTGCCAGCTCTCGACAAAACCGTCGTGTTCTCGCTCGATTCATTGGGACACGGCGCAAGCTTTGTCTTTTCCGCCGAACCGAATATTGTCTACCGTCGAACGGGCGAACCGGTGCGGCACGTCTTCCACGATTACGTGCGCAGCGAGGCGATGATTCCCATGCGCGATGGGGTCAAGCTTCATGCAGTGATTCTTAGGCCGACGGACATCACGACGCCGCTGCCGATCCTGATGCAGCGCACGCCGTACGGCGTGGACGGAACCGACCGCGCGTCGTTTTTCGCCCAGCGCCCTGAACTGGCGCGCGACGGCTACATCTACGTGGCTGAAGACATTCGCGGGCGCTACAAGAGCGACGGAAAATTCGTGATGATGCGTCCGCTCGCTGATCACCACAATCCGAACGCGACCGACGAGAGCACCGACACCTACGACACCGTAGCGTGGCTGATCAGGAACGTGCCGGGGAACAACGGCCGGGTGGGTGTGGTGGGAACCAGCTATCCGGGATTCCTGGCGATGATGGCGGGCATCGACCCGCATCCCGCGGTGAAGGCGATTTCGCCGCAGGCGCCGATGATCGACGTGTGGATCGGCGACGACTTCTTTCACAACGGGGCCTTCCGCCAGAGCTATGGCTACGACTACGTGATGTGGCTGGAGTCTATCGAAGACGGAAACCGAAGTCAGCTACGGTGAGGACAAGAGCGGCAAACCGATTGATGGTTTCGACTATTTTCTCAGAGCGCGGCAGCTTTGCTGAGGACATGAAGGAGTCGGGGTCCAAGTTGCTTCCAACCTGGAAGCTCTTCCTCGAGCATCCGGCTTACGATTCGGCTTGGTCGTCGCGCGGGGTGGAGTACGCGTTGGATTCGGTCACCGTGCCCACGCTCAGCGTCGGCGGCTATTACGACCAGGAGGATATGTACGGGCCGCAGGAGGAGTACGCGAAGCTCGAGCCGCACGACACGAAGCACGAGAACTTCCTGGTTCTCGGTCCGTGGCGGCACGGTTATTGGTCGTCCTCGTCGCAGCGCCTGGGCAACCTGGACTACGGAGAGCCGATCGGCACTGAGTTTCGCAGGCAAATCGAGGCAAAGTTCTACGCGCACTACCTCAAAGACGAGCCAGGCTTCGATCTCGGCGATACGGCGAGCTTCCAGACCGGGTCGAATACCTGGAAGTACTACTCGCACTTTCCTCCAAAAGAGTCGCGGCCGACGGCTCTCTACCTCGACGGCGCGGGACTGCTGAGCTGGAGCGCGTCGACTTCGGAGGCGGGGGCGCAGGCTACCACGTCGTATGTCAGCGATCCATCCAATCCGGTTCCGTACAGGCACCGGCCCATCCAGCCGACGTACAACGACGGCTCCGACTGGTACAACTGGCTGACCGAGGACCAGCGATTTGTGACCGATCGCAAAGACCTGGCGGTGTGGAAGCTGCCGGTGCTCACGAAGGATCTGACGATCACCGGCGAAGTGGTTGCCGACATCTTTGCCGCGACAACAGGAACGGACAACGACCTGGTGGTGAAGCTGATCGATGAGTATCCGGCTGACGACGCGGACCCGACGATGCGCGGCTACCAATTGATGACCAACGCCGAGATCTTTCGCGGGCGGTATCTGGCGGGATATGACGATCCCACCGCGCTCGTGCCGGGATCGATCCACGAGTACAAGTTCAGCCTGCACGACGTGGACCATGTGTTCAAGGCGGGACACACGGTGATGGTGGAGATTCAGAGCACCTGGTTCCCGCTCTACGACCGCAACCCTCAGACGTTTGTGCCGAACATCATGAAAGCGAAGCCAGCCGACTACAAAGCCGCGACGATCACAATCTATTCCGGACCGGGACACGATTCCGCAATCGAAATGCCGGTGATGAGCGCGCAGTAGCGACAGCGTGCGCGACCGAGCGCAAGCAGAATCCGCGACAGACATGGCAGCACCAGACCCTGGCGACCTATAATCCGAGCAGGGACGCGGCTCCCTAACTTCCCTAAGCGAGGAAAAACTTGGCACGCGAGCTTTATACGGCGCGACTTGCACGCAAAGACTGCATCTCAGAGGTTGCACAGTGTTATCACTTCCTGTTTGAAATTGAGGGACGTGACAGTTTCAACTACCTTCCGGGCCAGTTTGTTTCGGCCGTAGCCCCGGACGAGAACGGCAAGCAACAGACGCGCGCCTACTCGATTGCGTCGGCGGCGAGCGGAAACAAATTCGAGTTGTGCGTGAACCGCGTTGAGAACGGATTCTTCTCCAATCACCTCGCTGACCTGCCCGATTTGCCCGTGGGAGCGAAGATCGAGCTTCACGGCCCGCACGGGCACTTCGTTCTGCAGGAGCCGATCACCGACTCGATCTTTGTGGCCACCGGAACCGGCGTGGCGCCGATGCGCGCTTACCTGCAATGGCTGTTCCCGGCCGACGGCGCAGACCGCAGCCAGGGCAAAGAGATCTGGCTGGTCTACGGTACGCGCCACGAAACCGACATCTACTACAAGGACGAGTTCGAGGCGCTGGCCAATCGCGTGCCCAACTTCCACTACCTGCCCACGCTGAGCCGCGCCCTGGATAGCTGGACCGGCCTGCGCGGCCACGTGCAGGTGCACGTGGCGAAGATCATCGAAGAGCGCGCCAAGCGGCTGGGCCAACCGCTGCCCGCGCCGCCCGTCGATCCCGCGATTCCCGCGGCGGACCTGCGCTTCGACATCTACTGCTACATCTGCGGGCTGAACTTCATGGTGTCAGGCGTGCGCGAGCTTCTTGAGGGTTACGGCTGGCACAAGAAGCAAGTTGTGTTCGAGCGGTACGACTGAGGAACAGCGATCAGGGGTCAGGTGTCAGGGCGGCGAGTCAGCGAGTCAGCCCAAGTGGAGCTTGGATGGTCGCCCGCCCGGCTTATGGCGGCCCCGGAACGACGACAGTACGCATCGGTAACCCCCCCCGGCTTGTGCAAATAACTCCTTTATATACAGCAGCTTGGGGCGTGATGTTTGCTGTACGTGGTTGATTCTAAAACTGTTATTTGTAGATTCTAGACAACAAAGAAGTTGCGGGAGGCTTCCGGCTCCTGCGGCTGCGTAATTCCCACATCGCGAGACTTGAGATTCAAGCTTCCAGCGCCTACCGCTCTGCGGAGTCACTCCGGTTTCCCCATCCAAAACCATTGTGCGCCAAAAACACGAAATGATCGGCAAACTTGGCAGAGATCAGAGATCAAGGGTCAGGGATCAGAAAAGGAACGACTTAGGGCGATAGAAGCCTCTTCGTATGGGTTACAGAGGGCTTGACATGGACCGAAATCCGACAAATCACGGCGCAGGGCTCTTTCGCCCCTTCGGGGCTGGCGGCTTCGGATTTGGTCTCTGTCTCCAGGCTCACGCCTGGGGCTGCCGTCTTTCGCCCGCTAAGGCGGGTTGGAGCGCGATCGGGTGGGTGCGGCGGATCGCAACGGTGAGGCACCCGGCCGCTCTCTGTCGATATAGCCTAGTTTTGTCCGGCGCTATCGCCCCGAGCTCTGCTGGTGAACCGCTTCAAAACGAACTCACGGATGAGATTCGATCCAGCGTGTTCGCCAATATCGACGAGTCCGTTGAGGGCTGTCAGCTTTGCGCCACGGTCACTGGCCGGGTAATAGAGGTTGGAGATTCCACCCGCGGCGAAGCTACCCAAAATGTAGGAATAGTTCGGCTCCCAACGGCCGGTATCGCCGCGTGCCATGACGGCAGCGGAGATTGCGTAGAGAGCGCGGGAGCCGAAGCTACCTGTTCCACGGTAAAAGTATCGGGGATCTTGATGGAACACAGAGGGGAAGACGGCGTAGGCCAGTAGGTTTGCCGTGAAGTCGTCAGCGTAGGCAGCGCCAAATCGCTTGGCATAGCCCTGCGCGCCGGTCCCGTAGCCAGGGAAGAGATTGGCTTGCTGCTCGAACCCAGCAGTGACAGCAACACCAGCGAATGTCACAGGATCGGTTAGGGAGCGAAGGGAGAGCTGGAATTTCTGTTTTGTCCCCATCGGCGGTGCGTTCCAGTCGTAGCTGCTATAGAAGTTGGGGAAGATCTTAAGGACGCGCTGCTGCTCGGCGATGTGGACCTGCTCCTCGGCAAGTTGATCGCGGTCCGCGACAACACGCACCACTGCGGACGCAGTGAGGGGAAGAACAACGTTGGGGACGATGTGGAAGTCGCCGGGATGAAGCTGAATTTCCGGTGAGACGAAGGTTCCCCAGCCCTCACCGCTGACGACGAGCTCGAAGTTGCCAGAGGGCATGCCGGTAAAGGTGAATTCGCCATTGCTGTCCGATTGCTCGCTGCGGGTTTGTGGTCCGGGGAGACTCTTCAGCATGACGTGGGCGTCCTGAACTTCAGATCCGTTCGTATCCAAGACGGTGCCGGAAATGACTGCCGATCCGTTGGTTGCAATTCCGGTATGGTCAGGTGGAGCAGCGGCTGCCTCCATGCCGGGCGCGTCGGGTAGACTCCGATCGTTTGTCGTGCCAGGAGCTTGTTGGGCGCGAGCGGCCAGCGGGACGCAGACGGCTGCAATCAAAGCAATGGTGCACACGCGCCGAAGCCCGCCGGTGGTGCACGATTGGCAAAGTGAAAGCCGCTCCGTTTGCAACCGCCTTCTTCCGTGCGCTCTTCGAATCAATTGCCAGATCCTCCGGATGTGATGAAAAAGAAAGATCAAGATTCCCCGCGATCCGGCAACAGAAGGCAAGCGTGACAAGCCAAAGGCGAAAGCCGATCCGGAGGAGTGGGGTCCCGCTTCCGGCACTTGATGGACGCGAGCGGCGCGAAGGCGTAAACGCTCGAGGGGATGAAGTTTTCGTCATGCGCTTGAGTGCAAGGCTCGACTCTTCATGCGCTTGCGCAGCGAAGCTCAAGCCTGCGAATCAGACGATCCGAGATTGAGTCTTTCAATTGGAGGGATGATCTAGGGCGCGTGCGCGTCTGCACAGCGGCACTCGCTATAGATTGAAGAGCTCGCGGAGGCGCTTGGTTTGGGCGCGGCTGACGGGGATTTCTGTCTGCTGCTTGTCATTCATGCGGAGCTGGTAGCTGGACTTGAACCAGGGCATGACTTCGCGGATTTGGTCGATGTTGACGACAAAGCCGCGGTGGGCGCGCCAGAAGCGCGCAGGATCGAGGAGCTCGAGAAGCTCCTCGAGGGTGCGGCACTTGGATTGGCCCTCAAAGGCGCGAGTGACGATGCGAATGACGCCCTCGTCGATAGCGGCGAAGCAGATGTCGGCCTGATCGACGAGCAGGAGGCGGCTCTGCGCCTGAACGATAAGCTTGGCGGGAGGACGGCCCTGCTCGCCGCTTTGAGGGTGATTGAGGAGGCGCAAAAGGCGATCGATCTGCGACTCGATGCCGGGCTCGGGCGCGCCAATCGCGGAGGGGCTGCCGGCGGCGATGCGCGCCTTGGCACGCTCCACGGCTTCAAGAACGCGCGCGCGGTCGAACGGCTTGAGCAGGTAATCGACGGCGTTCACGTCGAAGGCACGGACGGCGTACTGGTCGTAGGCCGTGGCGAAGACGAATTGAGGCAGCGGCGCGACGTGTTTTTCCGCGCCCGCTTTTGCGGATTGGGCGCGGTTGCGGTCCACGAGCCGCTGGATGACGGCAAAGCCGTCCTGACCGGGCATCTGCACATCGAGGAAGACAAGGTCGGGATGGTGTTCGTCGATGAGGTTGACGGCCTCGATGCCGTTCGATCCCTGGGCGACGACATCGACACCGCCGACGGAGTCAAGCAGGTACTTGAGCTCGTCGCGGGCCAGTTGTTCGTCGTCGATGATGAGCGCGGAGATGGACATGGGACTGAAAAAACGATTGTAATTCAGGCGGGAAAAGCGGGGTTAGCGGAGTTAGCGGGGTTGGCGGAGTTAGCGCGGTTAGCGGAGCTAGCGGAGTTAGTTAGCTGTCAGCCGTCAGCTCCCTCGCTCGTCGCTCAGGACGCGGAGGCGGGCGGGGGTGTGGTCATTGGCGAGTTCGTGGCCGCAGTTGGTGCAGTAGAGGTCGCTGGCGCGGACGGTGCGGAAGCACGTGCCGCAGTTGGCCGAGAGCTGGTAGTTGCACTGGGGGCAGAAGTGAAAGTCGCCCTGAACATGGGTGCCGCAGGCGGGGCAGCGGGAGACCTGTGGCTGGCGCAGGAGAAAGTAAAGCACGGCGCCGATGCCGGCCGGCATGACGAAACAGATGAACATCCAGAAGCGCGGGCTCATGGCGCGGCGCGGGGCGTCTTTGCTGATGTAGCCGACCATGAGGAAGTAGAGAGAGGCGACGACGCCCCAGGAGATGTTGAAGTAGATGCGAAGGCCAAGAGGCTGCGGCGGATGATGGCGCTGCTCGGGGGCGACGATCCAGAAATAGTATTCGACAAGGACAAACGCGAGACTGGCGGCGACGATAGCCCAGACCGGAATCAGCCGCTCTTCTTCGTTGATACTGATGGGATTCTGATCAGGCATGGGCCGTTGCTCCCCGGTTGGGTGACTCAAAGGCGTTCAAAGACACGTTCGCCTCTTTTTCAATGGACGGAGAAGAGGCGGCAGAAGTTGCTTCCGGAGGCGAAACTGGAGGCAATTTCAGAGGAATTCCAGTAGGCGTTATTCCTTGCTGCGCGACCAGGCGGCGAACAGAAATGCGGCCAGTACGGCGGGGCAAAGGATGCAGGCCCAGAGGCTGGTTTGGGTGGCAATGTCGCTGATGTGCTCGCCGCCGATAAGGTCGTCGGCAACGCGCCAGGCAAAGGGCCCGAAGGCAAGGAGAGCGAGCAAAAGGGCCGCTAGGACGAGGGAGCGGGTGCGGCGGCGGCCGGCCTGCTGATCCTGCATGACGCCGAGCGAAGCCATGACGACGCGACGGGTGCTTTCGGCGACGGCGCGGTCGCGGGAGGCGTTTTTGCCGGAGAGGGCTGCAAGGAGCTCGGATTTGGCGGGGTCGGCACCCGCAGTGGCGCCCGAAGCCGGGTTGGCGGCAGGATTGCCGGCCAGTTCAGCCGTTCTCACAGAGCCTCCTGGAAGCGCGCTGCCGCATAGCCGAGCCGGGGCTTGATCATGGCCAGGCCGCGGTAGAGGCGGGACTTGACGGTGGAGAGCGGTGCGCGAGTGACCTTGGCGATCTCCTCAAGCGAGAGCTCCTCGTGGAAACGGAGGACCAGCACTTCGCGGTGCAGCGTGTCGAGCTGGAGCAGCGCGGCAGCGATTTTCTCGCGGTCTTCAAGGTTGGAGACACGGTCGAACGGAGTGGGCTCGTTGGCAACGACTTCAAATTGCATGGAGCGGTCGTCTTCAGTGACGCCGTCGATGAGTTCGTCGAGGCTGTTCATGGTGCGCTTGCGGCGCTGGTCGATGACCAGGTTGCGGGCGACGGTGAAGAGCCAGGTCTCAAAGCGGGCGCGGCCGTCGAATTGGGCGCCGCGCACGAGAACGCGCATCCAGACCTCCTGAAAGAGGTCTTCGGCGGTGTCGCGGTTGCCGGTGAGGAAGAGCAGGTAACGCAGGAGACGGTGCTGGTAGCGGACGATGAGTTCCTCGAGCAGGCCGGCCTTCTGACGTTTGAGGCCAGCGGCGACGGCTAGGCTTTCCTGCCGCGCCTGATCGTCGGCTACCGCGGCAGATGCTTTTGGGAAGAGTGTCCGAACGGAAGCAAGTGTCATCTGAGTCAATTAGACGATAAAACCTCTGGTGATTGCCAGTTGAATTGGGGACCGCGGCTTACCGTCCGCCCTCCTGTTACTTGGGTTGAACACGGAAACGGAGTGAAAAGTTGCAATTTTAGACGGCTTGTGACCGCGCGGGCGGATCGGCGACGCGGAACGGTTGGCGGAGGGTTTGCCTTGCGGGCGGCGGTAACTGCCCGGGAATGAAGGTGGAGCGGATTCGTGGCGGACGGCGTTGCTATCCGTCGCGAGGCGGAGCGGATTTTCGCCTGGCGGCGCGGAGGGCGTCGTCGATGGCTTTGGCGGCGCGGCGCTCGCGGGCATCCGCGGTTTCGTAGTAGAAGATGCCGAGCAGGTGATTGCGGCGCTGGTTGGGAGTGAGGGCGAACCAGCCGTCGCGGGCGGCAGGGTTGCGCAGGAAGGCGGCACGGAGGATGGGAGGCGGATCGTGCTCGCCTTCCATGGTGAGCATGAGGCGCTCGGCGAGCCTCTCGGCGCGCTTGAGGCGGGTGGCGGGGGTTTTGGGCTCGCCGGCGAACTTGCCGATCTCGCGGCGCATGGAGTCGCTGAGGCGGTCGAACCAGCGGCGGAGTCGGCGATCGGAGTTAAGGGCGCTGTCGAGCTCGGGCGGGAGCAGGATGGGGCGCTCGACGAGATCGGGCTCGAGCCAAATGTGGACGCGCGAGCCGACGCGACCATTGGCTGCGGATTGCATCTTTTTATTGACCAGGAGAAAGTGGCCAGCGCCGCTGCGATCGGGAAAGAGCGAGGTGCGGAAGGCGAAGCCGGCGATTTCGCCACGGACGCGGCGGCCGTTGCGCACCGGCCAGGCTTTGGCGATGTCAAAAGGAATACGGGCGATGACCCATTTGAGCGTAGTGCCGTCGGGCTCGAGGAGCGCGGTGAAGGATTTGCGCGGTGAGCGAGAGCGGGCCGGCGTGGATTGGGAACGAGGCATCAGAGTGCGTGTTTGGTGCGGCGATAGAGGGATTTGAGGGCGCGGAAGACAAAGCGGATGAGGAGAAGCGTGATGAGGATGAGGATGAAGGCGATGGCCGCGGCGATGTAGGGCTCAAAGGTGGAGAGCCAGGTGAGGAAGATGGCGAGGCCGTCTTCACCGAGGCTGAGCGCCATGTTGGAGAAGGGCTCGGGCGTGGGAGTAACCGCGGCGCGGACTGCGATTTTGCCGCCGTGGGCGATGAAGGCGATGGCGCCGCCGGCGAGTGTGGCGGCGAGTTGCTCACCGGGCGAGAGAGAGGCTGTGGCCTGAAAGGCGAGGAGCGCGGCAACAGGGACGCGAATGAAGGTGTGCAGCGCGTTCCAGACGAGGTCGAAGGCGGGGATTTTGTCGGCGAAAAACTCGACGGCGAAGAGGACGAGAGCGGCGGCGATGACGCCCCAGTTCGAGAGCAGATGCAGCGATGGAGGCAGGTCGAGAAACCTTGTGTGGGACAGCAGCCCGAGGGTGGCCACGGTGGCGTAGACGTTGAGCCCGGCCGCGAAACTGACAGCGATCATGAGGGCGACGAGTTCATTGGGCGGCAGGGGCACGGGGACAGTATAGAGGCAGCGAGCAGGTGAGCAAGGGAGCAAGTTAGCAAAGCATGGAACGGGAGCTCGGAACGGGGTTGGGACTTATGATGGGGCTGCGTGGAGGCCATGATGACGACGGATCGCGAAGTGACGAAGGGCGACGCGCGGAAAGACAAAGACGACGAAGTTTGGCCGACGCTGCCGCAGAGCGCGTGGAGCGATACATGCGCCACTCTGCAACTGTGGCTGCAGATGGTGGGCAAGGTGAGGCTGGCGCTGGTGCCGGCGATCAATCACTGCTGGAACGTGACGCTCTATCCGACGATCCGGGGGCTGACCACGATGCCGATGGCGCACGGGACGCGCATGGTGCAGATCGATTTCGATTTTGTGGAGCACGAGCTGGTGGTGGAGACCAGCGACGGCGGGCGCGGACGATTCGACTGGAGCCCATGACGGTGGCCGAGTTTTATCGGCGGCTGATGACGGCGCTCGAGAGCCTGGACGCGCTGTGCAACATGTGGCCGGTGCCGTGCGAAGTGGCGGAGCCGATTCCTTTCAAGAAGGACGAGGTACACAAGGCGTATGACCCGGAGTATGCGCAGCGGTTCTGGCGGGTGCTTCTGCAAACGACGCGGGTGTTCACCGTGTTTCGCGCGCGATTCCGGGGCAAGGTGAGCCCGATTCATCTTGTTCTGGGGCGCGATGGATCTGGCGTGCACGCGGTTTTCAGGGCGCACGGCGCCGGAGCATCCGAGCATGCCGGGGCTGCCGGATCGCGTGACGCGCGACGCGTATTCGCACGAGGTGAGCAGTTGCGGATTCTGGCCGGGAGCGCGGGCTGCCGGGACCCGAGTATCGAGCCGTTTTTCTATAGCTATGCCTATCCGGAGCCGCCCGGCTACCGGGAGTATGCGATTGGGCCCGCGCAGGCGAAGTTTGACAAGAATTTCGGCGAGTTCATTTTTCCCTATGAGGCAATGCGCCAGTCGGCGGACCCGGACGATGCGCTGCTCCAGTTTTTGCAGAGCACGTATGAGGCGGCGGCGGTTTGCGCGAAGTGGGATCGGGCGGCGCTTGAGACAGGGACGTAGGGACTAGGGACCAGGGACCCGGATCCTTCGACTTTGCTCCGGACAGGCTCCGCGATCAGGGAACAGGGACCAGCGAACGCTGGGCGGTTGCCGCGGCGAGGGCGGAGACGCAAACTGAGCGGTGCATGTCCAGTTCGCTGCGGGCGCGCTCCATCTCGACAAAGCCGTAGGCCGCAAACTTTAAGCTGACGCGACGGAGCGCCCCGGAACAAGCCGTGATGTATTCGCTGTGCCTGCTCTCAAGCGCGCATTCGAGATAGGAGCATTTTGAGCAGCCCACAACTTCCCCTTCCAGCCTTTCGGCCGGACAATCAGCAGTTGAAGTGCGGTTTTCTTAGCGCGCCAGAACCTGACGTTCGGCGCTGAACCAGTCCTGGAGGTCGTGGCCGTGCTGGCTGCCGCGCTTTTCAAAGATCTCAAAGGCCCGATCTCTGATCCGGCGTTGCGAGGCCTGGGCTCGCGGTGCAGAAGCGGCAAGTGCGGCAGACTTGGCGGATGTGGCGGCAGACGCCTGCGGGGCGACAACGACAACCTTGTTCAGCTTCGGCTGTTTTTGAACTTTTGAAACGATCATAGAAAACCCTCGATGCGAATCGTGGGCTAAGAGGGGAGATACTCCAGATAAACTGCCTTAGTTCAGAGGACCTGAAAGAGGAGGACGATGCTCACTCCTACTTTCACACTACGCTCATTGCGCACGCGCCGCACATTTGTTTCGTGAATTTCCTGATTTGGGCTCGAATTGCTCAGCTTTCGCGCCGCCGGGCAGGATTCAGGCGTCCCCTGCTTTGGGTGAGGTTGCTTCCCCCAGGACCGGGTCACCCGCCTCAACCGCCGTACGGCATGGGCGGAACTTTGCCCAGCATCCGCGAATAGACGGTCAGGGCGCCGCGATGGTGCGCCGTGTGCTCCACCATGGACCACACGATCTCGCTGACGGGCTGACCGCCCATCACGGGGCCGGGCGGAAGCGGGCGTGCAAGCTCGTCCGGCGTCCTGGAGCGCAGGAAGTCGACGGCCCGCTGACATGCGACATCGAAGCGGCGGCGCGCCTCGGCGAGCGATTTCACTTTTTGCAGGTCCTTGGCGTGTTCTTCAAAGTTCAGGTCGAAGCCCTCTGGCCGCATTGCGCCATCGATGAACCAGTCGAGAGTTTGCGCGGCGTGCGCAACCTGCTGGGCCGCCGTCATCATCTCTTCGCGCGGGCGGAAATTGGAGTCGGCCTCTTCCAGGACCCGGGTTGAACGCTCGAAGAATTCCTTGCTCGCGAGGATCTGAGTCGCAAAGTCGTATTGCAGCGTTGCTGGATTCATACTTGCCTCGGAGGTCCCAGAATACTCCTGCGGGTCTGGCCGGGGGGCGGAGCGTCTCGATGCGGAGGTACTGGATTGGCTGCACGCAACTTTCGGACGCGGGCGGTGAGGGGCACCTGACGCGGATCGGACAGGACAGGCGCGGGCGCGCCTGAGGGATATTCTGACGAACCTGATGGAGGCGGAGAGAAAGCAGGGAATAGGGAGTAGCAAGCTATAAAGAGCCGTAGATATGGATACCCATCAGTTTCCGATAACTATCGCCGTGCAACGAGTTTCCGCAATGCATCTGGTGTTTGCCCAGTTGCCAAAGGTCGCCGGGCTTCGTAACCGAATCCTGATCGAAGTTGGGCACCGGCGACGCACCCTCGGGAGATACTGCCGCGCTTGCCTCCTCCAGGATCGAGTCAATCTCGGGAATCTCAAATCCGGTAACCGCGACGTCGAAGTCAGCGGAGTCGAGCGCCAGGAGCTCTTGGAATTCAATCGCGAGAATTTCTTTATCCCAGCCGGCGTTCTCGGCCAGCTTATTGTCAGCAATGATGTACGCGCGAATCTGCTCCCGGGTGAGCCGATCGAGCCGAATTGTCGGCGGTTACGGAATATTCTTCGACAACTTCGACGGTCGAGAATTCGACAATTCACAGAATCTGTGCCCCTTTTCCAATCAGGTTAACGTAAATCAGTCGGCGGGTCAGGCTGCTCCTCTTATAACCACCGACAACCTGTTCCCGGTGCAAAGTCCTACTTGCAGTTTCGGCGCAAGTAATACTTTGTTCACGTACAATGTCATTCCTCCGGAATTGCATAACCCCTATGTGCAGCAGTATTCGCTGTCTGTCGAACGGGAGCTGGGTCGGGATACGTCAGTGGAAGTGAACTACATTGGCAACAAAGGAACTCATAACCTGATCCGGAGTAACATCGCGCAGGCCTATCCGGCGGCCAACCCGGCTGCTTGCCAGGCCAATCATAGCGCGCCCGGTTGCCCAGTTGCCGATCGCGAACCGTTCGCAAATTTCAGTGCGTACGTCGAGGGACAGTTTGAAGGGTACTCGAACTACAATGCGGGGACTGCGAGGCTGACGCATCGTTCGCACGATCTTGCCGTTACAGCGGTTTATACGTACTCGAAAAGCCTGGATGACAAGTCCGCAGCCGCATCGGTAGGTACTAGTAGCGGCGGGTGGCAAGGTTTTCAGAACAACCATAATCCAAGGGCGGATTATGGGCGATCCGATTACGATCTACCACACCGCTTTGTTGCCAGCGTGTTATACCCACTGCCCTTTGGCCATGGGCAGAAATTTCTTGGCAGCGCCAACAAGGCAGCCGATCTAGCAGTCGGCGGCTGGCAGGTGAACGCCATTTACAACTGGCAAAGCGGCTATCCGTTCTCCGTAACCTCTTATGACAATCTGGGTGTTCTGCAGACAGAAGGAACACCTATTCGGGCGAACCAGGTGGGAAACCCCTACCCACACGGGTTTCATAAGGCGATGAGTGAATGGTTCGATACCAGCGCATTCGTTGCGCCCCCTGACTATACGTTCGGGACTACGGGTAGGAACATTCTCAGTCTTCCAACATATGACAATGTGAACTTCTCACTGTTCAAGGCGTTCAATTTCACAGAACGCTACAGATTTGAACTGCGTGGAGAGGCTTTCAATGCGTTAAACCCGCCGAATACGGTCTCGATCCTTCGAACCCAAACCAGGAGGCAGCGCTAAACTACCAAACGACACTTGTAGGCAATGTCGAGGGTGGGAGCCAGTATGGGCATGTGCTGATCGCTCATTCTGGGCGTATCATTCAGATCGGTGGAAAACTATACTTCTAAGGACGGAGTGATTCGCTGCGTGAATTGGATCTGCCTGTCGTCAGAGATGGCAGGCAGATCGGTTTCTCAAGACCGTGAGTGGCGTTCTCCGCATGAATCAATGATGGGCGACCAATAGACCGTGGTGACTATGGAGTGCCAGACAAAACACTGTGTTCGAACCATTGCCCTGCTTATTGTCCTGGGACCAATAGCAGTCGCGCAATCAAACTCAATCACTGCGGAACAATATTCCGAAGAAGGTCAGAAAGCGCTTGCCGCAGGCAAATATGATGAGGCGCAACATGCCTATGAAAAGCTGCGGGATCTTGAGCCAGGAATTGCAGAAGTGCATGCCAACCTCGGACTGATTTATTTTCACGAGCGGCTTCTTGAGAAAGCCATCGCCTCTTGTCGCAAAGCCCTCGCGATCAAGCCAACCTTGGACGCCACCCGCGCACTTCTCGCTATTTCATTAACAGAGCTTGGGCGGTACAGTGATGGATTGCCCGGCCTGGAAAAAGCCTTCCACGATTCGACAGATTCGAATATCAAGCGCATGTGCGGATTGGAGCTGATGCGCGCGTACGATAATTTACAGCGGGAAAGCGATGCAGTGGAAGTCGGCATTGCACTCAATCGCGCCTTTCCGGATGATGCGGAAATCCTCTATCAAACGGGAAGAGTGTACGGAAACTATGCGTTCGTGACAATGAATCGACTGTCGCAAGTCGCTCCACATTCTATCTGGAGGCAGATGGCTGCAGGAGAAGCGGCTGAGGGCACTGGGAACCTCGACCAAGCACTGATTGCGTATCGCGCGGTGCTCGCGATGGATCCGCACCATCCCGGTATCCATTATCGTATCGCTCGAATCCTTGAATCGCGATCGCAGCAGACGGCTTCGGCCGATGACATTCAAGCGGCTCGACAAGAGTTCGAGCAGGAATTGCAAATTGACCCTTCAAACGCTGATGCCGCATACGAAATTGGGGTAATTTACAGCAAAGCCGGCCAGTTGGATAAAGCGAAAGAATATTCCGAGATAGCCCTAAGGTATCACCCGGAGCTTGAAGAAGCAGAGCTAGGACTGGGCGGAGTGTTTGTAAAACCTGGAAAGCCGGAAATCGCAATACCGTATCTCAGAAAGGCGGTGGAGACGGATCACGAAGACGCGTTAGCTTATTACCTGCTCGCCCGTGCTTATGAGTCTCCTGGGAACGATGCCGATGCACGCGAGGCACTCGCGCATTTTCAGCGCCTGCGCGGGCAGCATGAGTCTCAGGATGGGCACCAACGCGGAAGCGAAGACGTGACGGGACAAACGATGGATTCGACCAGCCCCCAATGAGCTCACCTCTTGTCAATATTGATCGAGGGACTTCGGAACACATAGGAGAATCGACATGCGGTGATATCGACGATAAGCTTGGGACGTTTCGCTAGGGAGCGAAACCTCTGATACGAAACGATGCAACCGATCATGGAAGAAAGAAGAGAGTTGGCGAGTAGTTTGAAGCAGCTATTGGAATCGGCGGTTCCCATCAGCGAAGCAAGCATTCGCAAGCAACTGGATGAGGAAGCGGAGCGACGGTGGAGGAGACATCGAAGGCACTGCTGGATGCCGCGAGGAGAGCGCGCTGTCGCAATGGTTTAGTTCTAGGCTAGCCACGCCGCATGAGGTGTATGGACCTTTGGTGTGGAGCATCGCAGATGCAGTTCTTTCTAGTGGTTGTTATGAGGAGGTGACCATATGTTAGGCAGGGGAGTGAAAGTATGTTGAAGACCTTGAGTGTTTTGCACACGCCGGAGCTTTTGCATGCTCTGGCTTCGATGGGGCACGGCGATGAACTTGCACTTGTAGACAGCAACTTTCCGGCCGCCTCTGTGGCACAGCGGGTAGTACACTTGGACGGCGCGGACCTGCCAGCGGCGCTGGCGGCGTGTCTGCAACTCATCCCACTCGATACATTTGTCGACGAGCCCGCTCTGCGCATGCTCCAGGTGCATGCTCCGGATGAGATTCCCGAGGTGCAACAGATTTGCCAGAAGATGATCGATGACTCCGAGGGGAAGCATGTCGCGATCGCGGGAATCACGCGCGAAGCTTTTTATGAACGCGCGCGCAGAGCTTATGCGGTGCTCGCCACTGGTGAGCAACGCGTTTATGGCTGCATACTTATTAAGAAAGGGGTGATCCTTCCGTCGAATGGCAAATGAATGTCCGCTATTCAGCGCGCGCCTACGGTGCATTTTATTGCGATGGTGGGCAGCACGCGACGTTGGCCATGGCATGACGTATTTCCGTCGAATCTCTTTCATTTGACCTGATCTATCTGGGTTTACACGAGGAACACTCACTGTGTTTGGGCGCTGCACCATTGCTGCAACAGGAACTTCGACCCATCATGAAGCACGATTACGAGTACTCCCAGGCAAATAGCCGTTCAACATTGGCAAGCGTGCCAGATGTATGGCCAACCGCGGTGACAGGACCTCGGTATTCCGGCCGACCCGAAAAGGAAGGCAAACAGCGGCTGGCCTTAGGAAATCAGGAGAACAATGCGCAAAGGCATAGGTATCTTATTTACGATTGTCGCCGCTTTCTCTGCCGCTTCGACATTTGCCGCGACCACGCCAGCGGAGACGAATGCGGTGAAGGTTAGCGCCAGGTGGAACGAGATCGTAGGAATGTCGGAGACGGTTCCAACAACGCAACTGCTAGCTCACGCGTATACCTTGCGGACTAACCCGCTGCACGAGCCTTTGCTCAAGGCGTTGCGGGATTTGCACACCAACGATACACGGCTGCAATTCTGGTACTCAGTCACGAACCAGGCTGTTCCAGAGCTGAAGGAACCAACGGCCACGCAGACGTTCTGGAACTTCCAGTACATCGACCCATTGATTAGCGACTTCTTCGCAAACACGTCCGGCAAGCATCACGTGAATATTGGTACAGTCCCGCGCTGGATGTTCAACGTGCCCCCCGTCGAGATTCCTAGCGATCCGGCAGCCTCGTTCTATCGCTACACGGAGGGGACGAAAGGGGATTTGCTCAAGGATCCTACTGGGCAGCAGTTTGCGGAGTATCAAACGCGCATTTACCAGTGGTTCACTCAGGGCGGTTTTACTGATGAAATCGGGAAATATCACAAGTCCGGTCATCACTACAAGATCGATTACTGGGGTATATTGAACGAGCCGGATTTTGAGAACAAAATCACAGTAGAGGAATACACCAGGATTTACGACGCAGTGGCGGCGGCGATCCACAAGATCGATCCGAATGTTCAGTTCTTTGGTCCCGAGGTCGCGGGTGCTGAAGTTCCGTGGGCGGAATACTTCTTAAACCCGAAGAACCACAACCCAAATGCACTGCCGGTGCAATGGTTTACGTTCCATAACTATGTGGCGGCCAACAATGACCCCTCGACATGGCAGGCCACGTTCTTCACTGGTCCTCCCCCCGCGAGTAATACGGACGGCACCTCAGCGCAAGCCTTTATCGACAGGGTTCGTCAGGTGCTCAGAATACGCGATGAGCTTTCCCCGAAGACCAAGGTCATCATCGATGAACTCGGAACCTTCAATCTAGTCAAGCCCGGCGAGGAGGCATGCCAGGCGCCGGAGCCGTATCACGCATATAACACCCTCTATTGGAATGCAATAGGGGCGAACTGGGCGGTCAATTTCATTACGGCAGAAAACCTGGGCATCCCACTCATCAGCATGTCGCAAATGCTTGGCTATCCGACTCAATGCCCTTCGATCTCAATGGTCAATTCGGATACGGCGCACCCGAACGCGCATTACTGGGTTTTGAAGCTCATCAATAATAGCTTCGGGCCTGGAGACAAGCTCACCCGAACGGAATCGTCCTCGCCCGATGTCGTGGCACAAGCGTCCATCACACCGTCCGGTCGCAAGGTTCTGCTGGTCAATACAAGTAATCAGACTGTCACGGTGGACCTCGCGAACGCCTTTAAAGGAGCAGGCTCTCGTGACTGAAGTGGTCGATCAGGATTCAGGGGAACAGCCGCCGCGGAATGTGCACGTGAAGGGACCGCAAATCCCGCTTGCGCCATTTGCCGTGGCCGTCGTCTCGCAAGGAGCCAACTGAGAGTGGCCGAGCCGTGAGCGCAAAAGTCCAGCCCCGTACCCGAGCACATCAGACTTTGGGGCAGGTCAAGCGTCAAGCCAGATCCGGAATGTCCACCTCATCCATCAACAAGCATCGGCGATCTTGATGAGATTCAGGTTGAAGGGAATTTGCGTTGCGAACACGCCCCGGCGATGGTTACAGCGGGCGTGATGATGTTGGCAGGCTGAGAATCCGGGATTTGTCACACCGGTGATTTGATTGGTAAAGGGATAACTGTCGTGAGAGAGTTCGTGAAAGGTGTAGAGCAACCCCAATGATTATTGTCCACTCGTACGCAATTGCTGTGGCACTTTGTGTGGTAACGATGGTGTGCTGGGGATCGTGGGCCAACACACTTAAGATGGAGCCCCGTTCCTATGGGTTCGGGCTTTTCTACTGGGATCAGGCCATTGGCTACCTGATCCTGCCTCTGATTATAGGCATTACCTTTGGGTCGTTCGGAACCGAGGGGAGAAGCCTTTTCGCCGATCTCCGACAAGCTAGCGCGAGCAGCTACGAATGGGCCATCCTGGGCGGGGTTGTGTGGAATCTGGCCAACATTCTTTTTATGGCAGCTCTGGATCTTGCGGGGATGGCGGTTGCCTACCCAATTGCGATCGGGATCGCACTCGTCGAGGGAGTGCTGATCAACTACATCGCCCAGCCCAAAGGCAACCCGGCGCTCATTTTCGGGGGTGTCGCCCTGATTATGTTCGCCATTATTCTCGACGGACTCGTCTATCGCAATTGCCAGGGTAAGACGAGCGGACCAGGCGAACTGCGAACCGGGATTTCGCTGGCACTGGCCGGCGGCATTCTGATGGGCTTGTTCTATTTCCTGGTGCAGAGGTCGGTTTCGCTGAACTTCAGCCATCTCGCTCCTGGAAAGTTCGGGCCGTACGCTGCCGTGCTGGTGTATTGCGCCGGATCGTTTGTTTCGAACCTGTTCTTCAACACCTATTTGATGTCTCATCCAATCAAGGGCCCAAGGGTCACGTACTCGGAGTACTTCGGCAGCGGAACACTGAATTATCATGCGATTGGCATTCTGGGTGGGGTGATCAATGGAATTGGCGTCACCTCGAACTTCGTTGCCTCGAAGATGGCGAGCCCCGCGATCGCCTACGGCCTCGGACAGTGCGGGACGATGATCGCCGCCGTCTGGGGAGTCTTCGTCTGGAAAGAAACCAAAGGTGCGTCGCGAGGAACCCAGTTCATGATCGCAGCCATGTTCGTTTTCTTCTGCAGCGGGTTGACCCTGCTGGTCATCTCGATGTTGCGCTGAGCAGCAGCTCTCCGGCTGGGATAAGGAGCGGATTCACTGATCTCAATCGGCTCAGAACGGCTCACCGGCGCCCTGCTCGACCGCATCACCCATCACGTCCACATCCTGGAGATGAACGCCGACAGCTATCGCCTCAAGCAAAGCCGTCGAAAACGGAACCAGGTTTAACTCGCCCCCCCAAACGCGCCTCGGGGGAGAAGGGGCTCTTCCGCTACGCTCCAGAGCCCCTTCTCCCCCGAAATACCCTGCTCATCAGCCTATTACTGGCTCCCTTTTACTCCGCCCCAGTGGTCCCCTTTTGCGCCGCCCTTGACACGTATTGCAGCGTTGTTGGATTCATGGTTTCCTCGGAGGTCCCAGAATACTCCCGCGGGACTGGCGGTGGGCGTGCGTCTCGATCCGGAGGTGCTGGATTGGCTGCGGGCAGCTTCCGGGCGCGGGGGCGAGGGGCGGCTGACGCGGATCGGACAGGACAGGCGCGGGCGCGCAGAGGGGATATTCTGGCGAATTTGATGGAGGCGGAGCGGCGGAGAAAGACAGCTGCTAGCCGCTAGCTACTAGGTCCCTGAGTTCTTTCGCCCCTACGGGGCTGGGGAATCATTGGGGCGGGTTTCCCAGGACTGCGTCGCCACACCACCCCAACGAGCACAAGTCGCTCGCTGGGGACCCCGGCCATGGCGACTTGTCCTGGGCTAACCTCTTGCGCTCCCTGCGGGAGCTTTTCCCTGCCCATCCCGACAGCGAGGTACGAGTGTTAGTATGTCCCTGCCTCTCCCAGTCAACTTCGAAACCGTCGGTAAATGTAACTTAGGAGGGCCTATGGGAAATCTCGGTGGTGTCTCTGAGCCAGGAAGCACGCTAACTCCAAATGCTGACCGCACGCTTTTGGTGACACGGGCCTGCTGTGGCGTCTTGATAGCTTTGGACATTTTGGCTTGGTATGAATCCGGCCCGCTTGGATTTCTGTTGTTGCCTATTGCTATCGGAGCGCTAATCCCTCTAATCAATTTGCCCAATTGGATCGCCAAAGTCGAAGGGCTCGACTCGTTCTTAGTTTCGCGACGTGAGCGCGCCAAAGGAAAAGGCGGAAAGTTTGCGAGGTTTTTCTCTGCGCCTCTGTGGTCGGGGAGCGTTGTTGTGCACGGGATCACGCAAAAGATTCCACTGGAAAATGCCCGAGCAGCAACACGTTTGACGCTCCTGATTTATTATTTTGGCGCGTTCTTAGCCGTGGCTGGCTTCGTAGCCTACATCTCGATTGCGATCTTAATCTTTATTGGCGTCGTTGTTCTCGTGCTTTGGATTGTCTTTAAGGTTTGGCTCGGCGATTCGTCTGGCGGCGGGACCGAACAGGCGGCGGGATCGTGGGCCCGCCTCTCGTCTTCAGGAACTACTCGACATCGAGAGGGATTCATGGGTCTTGATCCCCATGTCGAACATTTCGACGACAAAGGCAACAAGGTTTGGGAAGGGCGCCAGAAAGAGGGGCTCCTGGGTCTTGACCCTCATATGGAGTACACGGACACGACTGGGCACAAAATCGCTGAGGGTCGCCAGCAGGAGGGCCTGTTGGGGCTCGACCCGCATACCGAGTACACCGACACAGAGGGGCACAAGGTAGCTGAAGGCAGGGAACGAGAGGGCATTCTCGGGCTGGACCCGCGTACTGAGGTTACCGGCCCGGACGGCCGAGTAATAAGCACGGCTAGGCGGCGAGACGGCTTATTAGGTCTAGATCCTCACATCGAGCACAAAGAGGAATAAGACCGCATTTGCTATGTGTGCCTTGGTTCCTGCAAAGGAGAGGGCTTGGGTGAAAACCGAGCTGCGATGCCATACCTAACGAAGCAAGAAGTTCTGGCGATGCTCAGGGACCGAAGGCAAAAGGAGTCTGATTGAGGAGCACTTGATCGCGGGGCTGCCCTTTGTTTTCCAAGATGCGCCCCAAAAGTATCAGGACTTTTTGGGAACACTTTCCGCGCAATTCAGAACTCCCGCTGCAGACATCTCGATCATTGGCAGTGCAAGAATTGGGTTCAGCTTGGATCCCGAAAAATACGGCGTGCCGTTTAGAGTGGCATCTGACCTCGATACAATTATCGTCAATGCCGCAATGTTTGACACGGCGTGGTACCAGCTTTACAACCTCGGCCGTAAGCGCTTTTCGCTGGAGCAAAAGGTGAAGCGGGCGTTCGAGGAGCATCGGAGAAATAACGTTTTCTTCGGTTTTATTGTGCCGAAAGAGCTGCCTGGGGTTGTGTCCCTTTCGACCCTTTGGTTCAACGTGTTTCGGGAGGTCGGGGGTCGAATCCGCGAACTCGGCGGGCGCGATATCAACGGCCGTCTTTATCGGACGTGGGACCATGTGAGGGCGCATCAGAAATACAGCTTGGAGGCCATCGCAGCGAAATTCGCGAGGTGAGGATGATGAAATACGACGCGACACAGCAGGCACTTGGATGGTTCAGGGATCGGTACCTCGAAGGCAACTTGGAGATCCGGCCCCCGTACCAGCGCCGACCAGTTTGGACAATACGGCAGAAGTCGAATTTAATCGAGTCGGTCCTTCTAGGGCTGCCCGTGCCGGAGATTTATGTTCACACTGTGACGGATGAGAACGGCGCAACCACTTATGCGGTGGTGGACGGGCAGCAGCGAGTCCGGACGATTCTTCAGTTCATTGGGCTCGACAAGGACGAGGGTGAGGCCAACGGTTTCGAACTGGAGGATCTTGCCAAGGATTCAGATTGGAGAGGCGCAACATTCAATAGCCTGACCGTCGACGAGAAGAAGCAGTTCTTTGGTCACCGAATGGCGGTTCGTGAGCTAACTAATGCGACCGACGAGGAGGTGCGGGACCTATTTCGGCGGTTGAACAGGTATCTGACCAAACTCAATGACCAAGAACTTCGGAACGCAACCTACTCCGGGCCGCTCGTTCAGCTCGTCGCAGAGCTAGCCGACAATGATTACTGGGCTGAGAACGGAGTCGTTTCAGGAGCGCTCATTCGGCGCATGAAGGATATGGAGTTCGTCAGCGAGCTCTTATTTGGGGTTATGCACGGGCCGCAGGGCAGCACGGCCAAGATTCTTGACGAATACTATTTGCAGCTTGAGCAGTATTCCGAGGAGTTTCCAGAGCAGAAGTCCTTCAAACGGAGGTTCCTAAAGACGCTGGATCTGGTTGAGGCGTTGCTCCCCGACATCCGAAAGACCCGCTGGAGGAATCGGACGGACTTTTACTCGCTGTTTGTGGTGCTAGCAGAGCTCCTTAAGGGCAGGATACTTCTCAGTTCTCGGCAGCCAGCTTTGAGAAAGGCCCTCCTTGTGTTCGCGAACAAAGTTGACAAACGAATTGAAGACACGCATGCAAAGGTGCCAAAGGTTGTCGCGAATTACGCGCGGAACGTGATAATTGGTGTGAATGATCGATCACGGAGGGTTATCCGCCACGACTCGCTTACGGAGACTATCGAGGGGTTCTTCCGGCCGGTGTCGATTTTGGAAACCTGAGTCGTCCGGGCACCCAGAGCGCTCAAGCTCTCGGTTCGCAACTCTCTTGTGATTCAATAGTGAGGATGGGCATTTCCCGGAGATCGACGCTGAGAGGGCGGTGGATTACGGCTCGGCGGAAGGTGCGCGAGTACGCCATGGTGGTGCGCGCGCTCGTGGACACAGGGCATCCGGTGCTGGTGCAGATTATTCCCACGCGATTCTGCAACCTGAGCTGCGCTTACTGCAATGAATACGACAAGGTGAGCGAGCCGGTGCCGCTCGAAGAGATGTACAGGCGGATCGACGCGCTGGGGCGGCTGGGGACGGCGATGATCGGCATCAGCGGCGGAGAGCCGTTGACGCACCCGCAAGTGGACGAGATTATTAGGCGCATACGGCGGACGGGCGCGATTGCGGGGATGATCACGAACGGGTTCCTGCTCAGTCCTGAAAGGATCGACCGGCTGAATAAGGCGGGACTCGACCATATGCAGATCTCGATCGACAATTTAGAGCCGGACGAGGTGTCGAAGAAATCCCTTAAAACTCTCGACAAGCGGCTGGAGATGCTGGCGGAGTTTGCCGAGTTCCACGTGAACATCAATTCGGTGGTGGGCGGAGGGATCAAGAATCCGAACGACGCGCTGGTGATCGGGCGGCGGGCGCTGGAGCTGGGGTTCGAGTCGACGATCGGGATGATCCACGACGGCGACGGGCAACTGAAGCCGCTGAAGCCGGACGAGGCGCGGGTGTACCACGAGATGAAGGCGCGCAAGAAGACCAACTACGCGCAGTTCGACAAGTTCCAGGAGGCGATTGCCGAGGGGCGCGCGAATGACTGGCGGTGCCGGGCGGGGTCGCGGTACTTGTATGTGTGCGAGGACGGGCTGGTGCACTACTGCTCGCAGCAGCGGGGATACCCGGGGGTTCCGGTGGCGGAGTATACGAAGGCGGATTTGAAGCGGGAGTTTGTGACGGCGAAGAGCTGCGCGCCGAATTGCACCGTGGGTTGCGTGCATAGGATCAGCTATATCGACCACTGGCGCGCTCCGCAGACGCGGATGGTGGCGCCGGGCGGGCAGGAGCTGGTGAGAATACAGGGAGTAGGGAGTAGCCAGTAGGGAACAGCGAGTCAGCGAGTCGGCGCTGCGGGCTGAGGAAAATTGAGTGAGTGGGATGGGGATGGCGTTCGCGGGTGCGGACGCCGTTTTTGTTTTGGGGGTTGGAGGGATGCGGTCGGCGCAAATCGCGGGCAGCGATTTGCGCCTGGATGCAATTGGGCTGAGAGCGCGGGTTGGCGGCGTTGACCGCTGACGGGCGCGGCGGTGAGGCGGGGCTTGGAATCGGTGCGCGGCGGGGTTAGTGGCCTCGGGCTTCGGCGAGAGCCTGGTCGATGAGCTGGAAGAGCCGGCTGCGGTCGACGACCTCAACGAAGGGCGGGGCGTGGGCGGCGCTGGTGACGATCCAGATGGTAGGGGTGTGCTCGATGCCGATGCGCTGGCCGAGAGCGTAGTCTTCTTTGACTTCCTGCGAGAGCTGGCCCATGGGATCGATGGCGAAGGGCAGGGCGACGCCGTGAGCGGAGGCGAAGCGCTGGGTGAATTGCTGGAGCTGGGCGGGGGTCTCGATGGAGATCTGGTTGGCGAAGACCTGGTCGCGATAGTCGTTGCCGAGGGTCTTGCTCTTGGTGTCGAAAAAGCGGGCGTTGACGGCGGCCTGGAAGCTCCAGGTGTGCTGGGGGAGCGGGAAGTCGTGGCGGACCCAGGGGATGTTGTACTTGGCGGCGGCCTCTTTGAGGAGGGGATTGGCGCTGGGCGCAGTCGGGGCACTCGAGGTCTTCGAATTCGATGATGGCGACGCGTGCGCCGGGCGGCGGCTTGAGGGCGGAGGGGTCGTGGACCTGGGTGGTGGGCGGCGCGCCGAATTGGGCGTGGGCGGGGACGGCGAGCAGGGCGGCGAAGGCCAGGGGAGGGTGAGGACAAGGCCGCCGGGACGGCGCGAGAGAAAACGGAGGCTGAGGAAACGTTGCATAGCGTTTGGACGGCTCCCTAAATCCATTGTAACGGGCGGGATGGGGACGGCAGGGAATAGGGAGTAGGGAACAGGGAACAGGGAACAGGGAACAGGGAACAGGGACAGAGATCAGAGATCGGGGGGCGCTCATTGCGGTCGCGGTGGCGGGTCAGTCGCGCTTCGATTTGTGGCGGGCCATCCATTGGCGCCATTTGTAGTCGGCATAGAACGAGCCGGCGATGATCAAGATGGCGGCGATGACGAGAAGGACTTTCATAAAGGAAGTGGTCAGAGATCAGTGGCCAGTGGTCAGTGGCTCGTGAAGTATGGACGGCTGGCAGGAACGGCGGACAACCGGCAGAGATCAGCGAATTGAAAAAACCAGAAACCGAAAACCAGTGACCAAGAGGCGAAGCGAAAAGCAAAGCCAATAACAAAAGCAAAAACGAAAACTAAAACGAAAACGAAAGCGGTGGACAGTGGTCAGCGGCCGACAACGATGACGGTGAAGGTGCCGGGAATGACGGGTGGACGCGGGCGCGGGTTCGCAGGAGTGGGATCGGGGCGCGGGCCGAGGTCGGCGGTGATGAGGTAGACGCGATCGGTGCTGGGGTCGTAGGTCATGGTGCGCGCGCCAGCCTGGGTGGTGAGGCTCTCGATGGTGGGATAGCCCGGGGCGGCGGCGTGGATGACGGAGAGGATGCCGTCGCGGCTGGAGGCGAAGGCGAGCGAGTGGGCGGCGCTCCAACCGGCGGCGTCAGGGCCGTCGCCGATGGTGGGGTTGGCGAGGAGCTTGCCGGTGGAGGAGTCGATGACGGAGGCCTTCTTGCCGTCGCAAACCGGGAAGAGGCGGTGGCCGGCGACGTCGAAGGCGAGGCCGGAGGGGGAATCGCAGCCGGCGGGCCAGGCGCCGAGTGACAGCTTTGGTACGCGCGTCGATGCGGACGATCTCGCTCTTGTCTTCGAGGTTGTCGAAGACCATGCCCTGGCCGTCGGCGACGGCGAACTCGGGCTTGCCGGGCAAGGGGATGGTGGCGATGACTGTGTTCGAGGTGGGGTCGATGACCGAGATATTGCTGGAGCGGCCGTTGAAGGCCCAGACGGTTTTGGTGGCCGGCTCGTAGATGATGCAGTCTGGGTTGGTTCCGGCGGGGATGGTGGCGACGATGGCGAGGGCTGAGCGGTCGAAGACGACGACCGCGTTGCCACCGCCGTCGGAGATGTAGCCGTACTTGCCGGAGGGATCGAGAGCGATACCGTGGACGCCGTGAAGGCCGGTGATGGCGCCGATGGATTGGCCGGTGGTCGTGTCAATGACTTCGACGCGCGTGCCGTGGGCGAGGTAGAGGCGATGCGCATCGGGATCGGCGATGACATAGTCCCAGCCGCCTTCGCCGCCGATCTTCCAGCGGTCGATAACGTGGTAGGGCTGAGCCGGCCCCGCGGACGAGGACGCGGCAGCGGGGTGACCGGCTGTTGCGCGGCGAGGAGGGGCGGTGTTGCGATGATGGCGATGAGTGCAGCGGGGAACGTGATTACGATGAGGGGAAAATGCGGACGGGACATGAGGAACTCCGGATCGAATTCTGACGGGGCAAGGATAGCACGCGGGCGCTGCATGCCCGATCAATGCGCGATGAACCCAAGGGGGCGAATGAATCGAACGATGGCGATGTGAATAAGCGCTGGTGCTATCTTGGACAGAACCAAGGTGGAGCGAATGGCGAGCAAGCGAGCGTTGATGCGGAGCGGATTGGTGGCGGCGGTGTGGATTGCCGCGGCGGTTGGAGTGTTCGCGCAGGGGCCGGCGGAGAATGGTGCGGAGGCGTGCGCAATCAAGAACCAGCATGATGCGGTGACGGTGAAGGGCTTCGTCTTCAAGGACTATCGGACGGGCGATTGGGCGTGTCTTCAAGTGATCAGCAAAGGCAAGGTCATCTTTCGCCGCACGGAGGAATTTCTGGAAGCCTTCACCCTCGGCCAGCAGGCCGACCCGCAGTACAACATTCCGGCAGTCGCAAACGGCGCCGACGTGACGGGGCGCGGCCGGCCGGACATGATTGTTTCCGCTTACACCGGCGGGGCGCACTGCTGCATGAGTCACTATGTCTTCGAGCTGGAGCCGCAGTTCAAACTGCTGGCCACGCTGAACGATGCCGACGACGACCTAGCGCACTTTGAGCGCGCCGCCGATGGGCACTACTACTACGTGACGGCGGACTGGACATTTGGTTATTGGCCGACGTGCTTTGCGTGCTCGCCGTCAGAGTTGGTGACGGTGCGGTGGACGGATGACGCCAAGGGCGGAGGGTTTCATCTGGCGATGGACAAGATGCAGACGCCAGCACCGACGACTACGGAATGGAACAAGCAGCTGAGCGCAGCGCAGAAGGTGGTAGCGGCGGGCGATGCCGATTCCATCGGCACGACGATGTGGCAAACGGTGCTGAATTTGATTTACGGCGGGCATTCGGATTTGGCCTGGAAGTTTGTGGACGCGCTGGGGCCCAAAGCGCAGCAGAAGCCGCTGCCGACGCTTGGGGATTTCTGCTCGCTGCTGAAAACGAGTCCCTATTGGCCGGATTTGCAGCCGACGCTGAAGGACACTCCGGTAGTGTGCGTGAATGCTGGGGCGAAGCAGTCGCAGTAGCGGCGGACCTTAAGAGATTGCAAATCTTTCGGCTGTTGCCTCACTGTTACCCAGAAGGTCACTAGTGGCCGGTCGAACTCTGCCTTGCCTGTGCTACGCTTCGACCATCTGTGGCCAATTTCGAAAAAGCGCCGGCCGAGGTCCAGGAGATCCTATCCAAGCCGATTCAGCAACTCGGCTTGAAGCTGGAAGGCTCTCCCCTCGAACGCTTCGTCCAGCAACTCTACAAAGAGCTGGATGCCAAGGGGCTCCATCGATTCCGCCCCAAGTGCTACCTGACCGATGAGTGGGGCTGCCCGAACATGGAGCCCGTCATCGGAATTCCGTTTTACCTGGCCGATCCGAAACTGCAGCGCCTCGAGTCGGAGATGAACGACATTGAAGATGCGCAGCAGATCATGATGTACATGCGCCATGAGGCCGGCCACGCTTTCAATTACGCCTACGCGCTCTATAAAACGCCGGAATGGCGCGACCGTCTTCGGACCGTTCCGGCGGGCTTACCGGGACAACTACAAACCGGTTCCCTTCTCGCGCCAGTTCGTGCGGCACATGGAGGGCTGGTATGCGCAAAAGCATCCCGATGAAGATTTCGCTGAAACATTCGCGGTATGGCTGACGCCTCGCTCCAACTGGCGGAAGCGGTACAAAGGCTGGGGCGCGATGAAGAAGCTGCTCTACATGGATCGCATTGGCCGCAAGCTAGGCGATGCCGATCCTGTGGTCGCGCACGGTAACACCGATATTACCGTCGACGAAATGGCGGTGACGGTCGGCGAATTCTACCAGCGTGCGCTCGATCAGCAGCTCACGCCCGGCGAGCTTCCCCTCGACACCGATCTGCGCGACATTTTCAACGTATCCAGGCGCCGCAGAAGGAATGTTCGCCCGGCGGTCGATTTGCTTCGCGAGAATCGCAAGGTCCTCGTCGACAAGGTGAATTATTGGACGGGCGTTCAACGACCGCTGGTGAAGAAGTTAGTGGAAACCATCGAAGCAAAAGTCAGCGACCTTGGCCTGTATGCCGACATAAAATGTGAACGGGAATACTTGACCGAAGTCACTGTGTATGCGACCGCACTGGCGATGAACTACATCACTCGGGGCAAGTTCATTCTGCCCTGATGGGTGCCGGCCATCTGCCGTTGGCGGCAGACGCGGGTTACACCGAGAAAGAGCAGGAGGATCATGGCGAGCCTGAAAGTAACGATCCTGCACGACGTCTGGGAAGAAGGCCCGCCTGAGCCTGAGCCGGAGCCGGTGAAGGCGCCGCGCGGCAAGAATGCCAAACGCCGGAAGAAGAAGAATCCGCTGCATGACCGCGAAGAGATCTTCGAGGCGCTGACAAAGCTCGGTCACGAGCCTTCTTATCACGTCCTGGATGGCAAGAACCAATCGCTGCTTGCACTCGCAAAGTGCGGCGCCGACCTCGTCTTCAACCTCACTGAGTCTTATGCCGGCGACGACACGATGGACAAGAACATCGCCGCCTACCTGGAGCTGCTGCATATTCCGTATACCGGCGGCGGCCCGCAGGCTCTCTATCTTGCCCAGGACAAGTCGCTCGCAAAAAAGATTTTCGACTTTCACAAGATCAAGACTCCGGACTTTGCAACCTCCTATAAAGGCCGCACCGATCACTCGCACGATATCGAGTTTCCGCTGATCGTGAAGCCCGTCGCCGAAGACGGATCGATCGGTATCGATACAGGCTCCGTCGTCGATAGCGTGAAAGAGCTGATGGAGCGCATTCACTACATCCACGAGGAATTCGACAGTCCCGCGCTGATTGAGGAATACATTGAAGGCCGCGAAATCTACGCATCCATTCTCGGCAACGACGACGCCGAGGTCCTTCCGCTGATTGAACTCGACCTCTCCAAGCTACCGAAGGGAACTCCGCGGATCGCCGGCCACGACGTGAAGTTCGATCAGGAGACCGAGGCCTACAAAGTGACAAAATCGGCGCCGGCAGAGGACCTGGACGAAGAGACCACGAAAAAACTCCGGGACACCGCGCTGGCCGCGTATCGCGCCCTCAAGCTGCGCGACTATGGACGCATCGATATGCGGTTGAACAAAAAGGGCCAGGTGTACGTGATCGAAGCCAACCCTAATCCGTGGCTCGCCAGCGCCGCCGAATTCGCCATGGCAGCCAAGAAGGGCGGCTACTCGTACACGGAGATGATCGACAAGATTGTGGAACTGGCCCGCGCACGGTCGATGTAGTTCGAAGAGAAACTAACGGACGCAGCAACCGCTTGGCCCGCGACGTTCGAACCATTCAAAGCAACTCCGATTTACGCGGCGCAAACCGCCGATCGCGGCCTCATGCATTAGTCTCAAAGTTGCGAATCTATCACGCGTTGGGGAGCCCGCGATTGCGCATTGTTCTGTCGAACATTGGGACGTTTGGGGACATCAATCCACTGATTGCGATTGCGCTGGAGCTGAAGCGGCGCGGACATGTGCCGGTGATGGCGCTGCCCAACGTCTACCGGCCGAAGATTGAGCCGCTAGGCCTCGAGTTTCACGCGCTGCGACCGGACATCGATCCCACAAACACGCTGCTCGTGGAGATGATCTACGACGTGAAGAAGGGCACGGAGACGGGGCTGCGGGAGTTTCTGTTTCCGGTGCTGCGGCAGACCTACGACGATCTGCTGGATGCGGCGACCAAGCCAGCGCGCGCGGACCTGCTGCTGCTGGGTGAGCTGAACTACGCGGGTCCGATTGTGGCGGAAGTAACGGGGATCCCGTGGGCTAGCTACGTGCTGGCGCCGTTCTCGTTTTTCTCGGCGTTCGATCCTCCGGTGCTGCCGCCGTATCCCAGGCTGGCGCGGGCGGACAAGATCAAGGGGATGGGGCGCGCGATGCGGCGACTGGCTCGGTTTGTCACGCGCAAATGGCCGGAGCCGGTCTATGAGCTGCGGCGCGAGCTGGGATTGCCGAAGGGCAAGAATCCTATTTTCGACGCGAAACATTCGCCGCACCTGGTGCTGGCGCTTTTCTCGCATGTTTTAGGCGTGGAGCAGAAGGATTGGCCGGAGCACACGCTGATCACGGGATTTTGTTTTTATGATGCGGACGCGGGGAATGCGGCGCTGCCGGAGCAGCTCGAAAAATTTCTGGCCGCGGGCGAGGCGCCAGTGGTGTTTACGCTGGGGTCGGCGGCGGTGCTGGCGGCGGGAGACTTTTATGAGCAGTCGGCGCGGGCTGCGAAGAAGCTGGGCGTGCGCGCGGTGCTGCTGATCGGGGCGGACGCGAGAAACCGGCCGAAGGGTGAATTACCGGATTCGATTTGCGTGGCGGAGTACGCGCCATACTCGAAGCTGTTCGGGCGCGTGTCGCTGGTGGTGCACCAGGGCGGCGTGGGGACGACGGCGCAATGCCTGCGCGCGGGACGGCCGATGCTGATCATGCCCTACTCGCACGACCAGCCGGATAATGCGCGGCGCATGCGGCGCATAGGCGTGGCGCGGGTGATCCAGCGGGCAAGCTACAAACCGTGGCGTGTGGCGCGGAGGATGCGGGCAATGCTGTCGGAGCCGGAGTTCGAAGAGCGGGCGCGCGCCGTGGCCGAGGAAGTGGCGCGGGAGAATGGAGTGAAGACAGCGTGCGATGCGCTGGAGGAGCTGCACGAAAGCAAGGGACTAGGGACTGGGGACTAAGGATTAGGGACGAAGAGAACAGGGAGACTCTCTACGGGTTGTTGCCAGCCGTCGCCGCGGCGTTCGCGCGATCGGAAAGACAACCGCAGATCCTTCGACTCGTCGCTGCGGCGAATCGCTCAGGATGGCAATCTGACAATCTGATGGCGCGATTCCGCAGGGGCTAAAGCCCGCCCTTTTCTCTTTTGGTCTTTTTTGGCACGACTGAAGTCGTGCCCTGATACAAAACCTCGCTTCGGAAAAACGCTGCGGCCGCTACTGTGGGGCAGGGAGGTTGTTGGAGACTTCCGGCGGGGGGACGGCGGCGAGGGTCTCGGTTTCGGCGGGCAACGCGGCGGGAAGCGGGCGCTCGAGGGCGAGGGCGAGGACTTCGTCCATGGTGTCGACGAAGTGGAGCTTCATGGCGTTCTTGATGTTGTCGGGCAGCTCAGAGAGATCCTTCTCGTTGGCGCGGGGCAGAATGGTCTCGAAGATGCCGGCGCGGAGAGCAGCGAGGAGCTTTTCCTTGAGGCCGCCGATGGCGAGCACTTTGCCGCGAAGGGTGATTTCGCCGGTCATGGCGATGTCGCGGCGGACGGGTATTTTGGCGAGTGCGCTGGCGAGGGCGGTGGCCATGGTGATGCCTGCGGAGGGACCGTCCTTGGGGATGGCGCCTTCAGGCACGTGCAGGTGGAGGTCGACGCTGCGGTAAAACTCGCGCGAGAGGCCGAGGGCCTGGGCCTTGCTACGAATGTAGGCGAGCGCGGCCTGCGCCGATTCCTGCATGACGTCGCCGAGCTGGCCGGTAATGGTGAGCTTGCCCTTGCCGTCGAGAACCTGGACTTCAGTGGTGAGGATGCTGCCGCCGACTTCAGTCCAGGCGAGGCCGGTGACGAGGCCGACTTCGCTCTTTTCGTGGACCTCAGAGTCGCGGAACCTGGCCACGCCGAGGAATTCGGCGATGTTCGCGGCGGTGACTTCTTCCTTGTGCTTGACGCCGGCCTTGACCACCTTGCGGGCGACTTTGCGGCAGATGTTGCCGATTTCGCGCTCGAGATTGCGGACCCCGGCTTCGCGGGTGTAGGAGCGGATGATTTCGAGGATGGCGTCGTCGTTGAAGACGATGTTTTTCTCGCTGAGGCCAGTCTGCTGGCGCTGCTTCTTGACGAGGTACTGGCGCGCGATCTCGAGCTTCTCCTGCTCGGTGTAGCCTTGCAGGCGTAGAACCTCCATGCGGTCCTGGAGCGCCGGCGGGATGGTGTGCAGCACGTTGGCCGTCGCGACGAAAAGAACCTGTGAGAGGTCGTAGTCGACGTCGAGGTAGTGGTCCTGGAAGGTGACGTTTTGCTCGGGGTCGAGAACTTCGAGCAGCGCGGAGGCAGGGTCGCCGCGGAAGTCGGAAGAGATCTTGTCGACCTCGTCGAGGAGGAAAACGGGATTCTTGGTGCCGGCGCGCTTCATGTGCTGGATGATCTGGCCGGGCATGGCGCCGATGTAGGTGCGGCGATGGCCGCGAATCTCAGCCTCGTCGCGCACGCCGCCGAGCGAGAGGCGCACGAACTTGCGGCCGGTGGCCTTGGCGATGGACATGCCGAGCGAGGTTTTACCGACGCCGGGAGCGCCGACGAAGCAGAGGATGGAACCCTTGGGATTCTTGACCAACTGGCGGACGGCGAGAAATTCGAGGATGCGCTCCTTGATCTTTTCGAGGCCGTAGTGGTCGGTATTGAGAACTTTCTCGGCGTAGTCGACGGAGCGGGTTTCCTTGGAGCGCTTCTTCCAGGGAACGGCGAGGAGCCAGTCGATGTAATTGCGGCTGACGGTGGACTCGGCCGACATGGGCGGCATGGCTTCGAGCTTCTTGAGCTCCTGGACGCACTTCTCGAGGACGTTCCTTGGGCATGCCGGCGGCTTCGATCTTCTTGCGCAACTCGTCGAACTCGCTTTTTTCGCCGCGGCCCAGTTCCTTCTGGATGGCCTTGATTTTTTCGTTGAGGTAATACTCTTTTTGCGCGCGCTCCATCTGGCGCTTGACGCGGGACTGGATGTTGCGGTCGATGTCGAGCTTTTCGATTTCAACGTCGAGAACGTCGGCAAGGCGGGCCAGGCGCGCCGCGGGGTCGAAGATGGCGAGCAGCTCCTGCTTTTCTTCGATGCCGACCTGCAAGTTGGCGGCGATCGTGTCAGAAAGCTTGGCAGGCTCGTCCATGCGCACGCTGGCGATGATGGTCTCGTAATTGAGGGACTGCTGCAGCTTGACGTAGTTCTCAAAGAGAGTGGTGACGCGCTGCATGAGCTGCTCGGCGGCGGGCGTCATCTCGAAGTCGTGCTTGCCGGTGCGCACGGTGGCGACGAAGAAGCCGTCGCGGTCGGTGACTTCAATGGACTTGGCGCGCTCGACGCCCTCGACAAGGACCTTGATGTTGCCGTCGGGCATTTTGACGCTTTGCACGATGTTGCAGATGGAGCCGACCTGGTAGATGTCCTTGGCCTTGGGCTCGTCGATGGAGGCGTCATGCTGGGTGGCGAGAAAGATCTTGCGGTCGCCACTGAGGGCCTCCTCGAGAGCGCGCACGCTGGACTCGCGGCCCACCACGAAGGGGGTCATCATATAGGGGAAGATAACCATGTCGCGGATGGGCATCATGGGCAGCTTGCGCGGCTCGTTTTTGTCGCGGGTCACGGTCATTGGGACACCTGGATACGTTTGACTCCAGTGGCCTGCTGGAAGTAACGGACAAGCCGCGGAGACCTGTAGGGATTGTACAGCAAAGTGTGTTGGCGCGAAGCAGCGGGCGTGGTCCATTGGAGTCATGACGAAAGTTTTGTATTGCAAGTAAGCGGCTTCGCAAGAAGCCCATTCGAACAAGCGGCAGAAAGGGCTTCCGAAGTTCGCCTCACTTTGTTTATTTAGTAGATGAGCTTGAGCGAGAACTGAATCTGGCGCGAGTTGCCGGCGGTTTGGCTGATTTCGCCGAAGCCGGAGCCGGCGATGATGTTTGCCGGCAGACCCATATCGACGATGTTGAAGATGTTGAAGAACTCCGCACGGAACTGAAGATCAACCAGTTCGGCGCCGCTCTTGCGAGCTGCCAAACGGTGTGTCTTTGATCGTGGCCAGATCGAGGTTGTAAAACGCCGGCCCGCGGAAGGTGTTGCGCCCTAGTGTGCCGAAGCGCCCCTGGTTCGGTCCGGTACCTCCGGCAATGTGAATGGGAACGGAGAAGAAAGCGGCCGCATTATTCGCGCCTTCGCCGAAGTAATCCTCGCGCACCTTCCGCGCGGTAGAGAGATGCGGCGTGGCAATCTGATCGGGCCGGTCGACGCCATTGGAACCGGCGCCGGTTTGTTGAATACCGGAGTAGACGGTGAAGGGCGAGCCGGAACTGAGCGAGAGGATGCTCAAAAGCTCCCATCCGTAGGTGAGCTTGCGGCCGGCGAAACGCAGAAAACGGGAGCTGTCGAGATGGAGGTCCTGGGCCGCGCTGAGACCGAAGGAGGCGGTTGCGTCGAAAGACGACGGACCTTTTTCGGCGTGATAGTCAAAGGGATTCTGAGGAGACGGCAGGGACCCCGCACTGCCCGATAACGCTGCTGTTGTTGTCGATTGATTTGCTCCACGTGAAGCCCGCCTGAATTCCCGGCCCTCCGTGAAGCAGGGTTCCCGCGAGCGAAACCTGAAGAGCGTGATAGGTGGAGTGCGCCGATGCCACGATGACGTTTTCCATGCCGAAGCCGCCTGTGACATTGCCCGCAGCGTCAAACGTTGTATAGCGCGCGAAGGCGGGGCTGGCGCCGGAATAGGCGTTGGGAAAACTGACGGCAGGAAGCTTTTCGCTGGCCGTGCCCACATAGGTTGCATCGGCAGTGAGGCCGCCCAGTTTGCGTTCCAAGCCGGCAGTCCAGGTGTAAAGCGTGGCGTTGCCAAAAGAGGGGTCGATGCCGCTGAGGGACAAATCGCTTACGGGACCACCGGGCGTGAGCGCGGCGAGTTCCTGTTCATAGCGGTTCACATCCATCACCGTGTTGGGAGCGACCTGTTTGGGATTGTCGGCAGGAAAGATGTTTGCGCCGGAGGTCGAGTAGACGGGGGGAACTTCGGCGGGAGTGATCTGAAACCCATAATGAATGGGCGCACCGGGAGCGGAGAGCAGGCGCGGATAGACGGCAAATGGCGTGGAGCCGGTGAGGAAGTTGTCCTGCCAGATGTTGGGAGGGATGGTCATGATGCTCGCGCCTGCGCGCGCCAGAAATTTGGGAGTTGCTTGCCATGCGATTTGTACGCGCGGCTGCCACGCATTCCAATTTGTCTTGTAGCCGGGCTGCGGGTTGATGACATATTGCTGCGCGCCATTGGCGGTGAACGAGTGTGGATGTTCGATGCGCCCGTTCGCTGATGGGCGTGTAGAGATCCCAGCGAATGCCGTAGTCGAGAGTCAGGCGGCTATTTACCTTGAACGTGTCCTGCACGAAGAAGCTGACGTTATTGCGGTTGATGGCGGCAGGACCGATGTGCGCGCCGTTGGAGAAATACGGAGGGGCGATGCCCACGGTATAGACGAATGGGCTGCCGGAGAGAAAGCCTGAAAGCGTATCCGGCAACAGATCGCCGGGGTGAATATCGTGCGTGCCGCTCTGCGACGGGATGAACTCGGTGGCGTAGGCGGCGCCGCCGCCAAAGTCGTATTCGCCGTTGGGGCTGATGCCGAAGTAGGTGGTGTCGCGGTTAAGCCGTGCCTCGAATCCTGCCTTGAATGCGTGCCTTCCGGCAGAGAAGGTAACGAGTCTGGCGGCCCTGAAAGAGGTTTCCGTAAGCCTGCATCACCGCGCCTGCGGCGGCGTCGAACGGCTCGAAGAGGCCGTCGTTGAACTTGACGGCAGGATCGGTGTGATTGGGCGTGGGAAATCCGGGAGTGGAACGGGTGATGCTGATCGAAGATACAAGAGCCAGGCGAGGCGAAACTGTCCGCGTATAGGTGCCCACGACATTGCGTTGCCGGTCGATGTACGTAGTGGCAAAGGAGGGATCGATGGCTGTCTGGTCGGGATTCGTGGTGGGGCCGGTCAGATTATCGATATTGAAGCGAGCGAAGAACTGATCTTTGGCGCTGAAGCTGTGGTCCAGGCGGAGGGAAAACTGGTTGGCGTTGGTGATCACGTTCGAGGGGGTCGCATAGGTGTGCGCTGCAAAGGAGCCCAGCGGGTAGTTGGGCAAGGGATAGCGCTTGAGCACGGCGGCGATGCCGGGATCGACGGGAACTTCGAGCGTATCGCCGGGAAAGGCAGAGGTGTCGAGGCCCGCACGCTCGTCTGCCGTGGGCACCGGCATCACCTGCGTGGTTCCGAGGATCTGGCGGAATCCCTGGAATTGGGTGAAGTAGAAGGTCCGCGAGCGGCCGTCGTAGAGGTGAGGGACGAACACGGGGCCGCCATTGGTGAAACCGAACTCGTTGCGGCGGAAAGGCGGAATCCGGCCGGGATAGACGGGAGTGGCGTGGTCGAAGTAGTTGCGCGCGTCGAAGGCGGAGTTGCGCACGAACTCGAAGAACGATCCGTGAAAACCCGCAGCGCCCGAGCGGGTGACGATGTTGGTGAAACCGGAGGCGCCACGGCCGATTTCGGCGGGCATCCAGCCTGAGCTGGATTGAATTTCGTCAACGGCATCGACGTTAAAGTTGCTGAAGGTCGATCCCCCCATCTCCGGATCGCTGATGTCTGCGCCGTCCATGGCGAAGGTCGCTTCGACTCCACGCTGCCCGTTGACAGCGAACTGCTGCGTGAAGTTGGTGGCGCCGTTGGCGTCCGTCATGGTGCCGGCTGCAAGCAGAAGCAACTGGCTGAAGTCGCGTTTGTTCAGCGGGAGTTCGCTGACGGCAGCACTGGAGAGCTTTTCGCCTCCGGTGGCGTTGATCTGCTGCAGAACAGCGACCGAGAGCTGGCCACTGCCTGAGAGCGTAAGCACAGCGAGCGGAGCGACCGGCATGATCTCGATCGATGAGGGGTATTCAACCTCGCGGCCGCGAACTGCAACGGTGAGTTTGTATTGTCCCGCGGCCAGTGCCGCAAACCGAAAACTGCCATCAGGGCCGGTCAATGTTTCGGCGCTGGTTCCGTTACCCGTCAGCCGGATGATGGCTTGCGCGATCGGAGAATTCGAGGCATCGCTGAGGGTGCCCTGCCAGGCGACCGGAGCCGCTGCCGGCTGGGCTTGCGATGAGATGGAGAAGACGAGAAATGCTGTGAATGCAAATCGCCTCAGGCAACAAGACCTACCGGAGAGGTGCACGGCGGTCTTATCGTGGCGCTTTGCAATGCCCGATCTGAGGGGTTCAGGCACACGGACGCGAACCTTATTCAGACCGTTCCCACAACTTTCGGGGTCCATGGTGCCATGATATTCGATCAGGATCGGGGAACAATCCGACTTTGGGATAGCTGAAAACGATCGAGGCGCAGCCGCTTCGATTGACAGAGGACGGGGCTGCTTCCATTCAGGTTTCGAGGGGAGTTCGGCGGATTCGGAGCGGACGAGGCGGAAAATCATGAGGGCCACTAGGTCGGGTTTGACCCTCATCTTTTTCGAGGGCATGATGATTCATGGAGCATCCGCTATGCCCGCCAAAGCAGCCTCGGCCCGTGCAACTGCCAAAATGGCCACAAAGTCCGTCCGTAAGGCCGGCGCAAAACCGCGCGTAAAGAAGGCGCGCATGTCCAAGCTGGAAGCCAGGCGGCTGGAGGGCTTTAAGGCGTTGATGAAGAAATACGGCGGAAAGTACTCCTTTGCCGGGCTCGATGAGTGAGATCGTCCTGCAGGGCGCGCGGCTGATTACGCCGAACCGCGCGGACTTCGAGTTGATCCGCGAGTATCGGGATTTCAAGCTGGAAGTGTGGTAGGGCAGCCGATGGCCGGCTGCGAGAGGATGCCTCACTTCAGTTGGGCCGGACAACTGTGCGAGGCGACATCAATTTGGCCAAGTTCGGTTCTAAGTCGCAGAGTTGGCGGCCAAGCCCGTCGACGCCCTCAATGATTTGTGCTCGCAGGACCACATCGGAGCAACACTCCCAAAGTGCCCTGAGTCCCAATAGGGCGAAGTCGATTGCCCAGAATAATGCATAAGCTGCGTTCTTGACGCCGATTCGAGAAGCGTCAGGCCCGACCGCGAAATATGTGTCGTCA
The DNA here is from genome assembly GCA_963835895.1 of uncultured Acidobacteriaceae bacterium. Classification (GTDB taxonomy): domain Bacteria; phylum Acidobacteriota; class Terriglobia; order Terriglobales; family Acidobacteriaceae; genus Telmatobacter. Next base: position 88,619 of record CAWIHC010000006.1, read on the forward strand.
AGTTCGGGGTCATCAAGCTCTGTGCGCAGTCCTTGTTCCATTGCAAGCTGCGGATTGGAGTGCTTGGCCATGCAAAGCCCCTTGTACACACCGCGATATTGACGGCCCAAGGCTTCAGCCATATGCTGCGGTGCGCCATACTCGATCGCACGGATTCGCTCCTCAATCGTCCGGGGATAAGAATGCCCATGATCCGAATGCGTAGCCCACTCGATTGCTCGCTTCTCGTCCCGGCCCACATAAAACAGGGCCCCTGCAATTTCCAACATTGAGGCCGCCAAGCCCATGGCTTGCAGACCATAGCCGCAGCGACTCAGTATGCAGCACGCGCGAAGGTCATTTTGCAAGCGGGCGGCGAGGATCAGGCAAACTTTAGTTGACGCAACAGCATTCTCGTCGGCACGCGGGTGCCCCGCGACAGACTCTAGTGAGCGCTCAAATAGCGCGCGAGTCTGATCTGCAAGCGTGAAGAAGGGGCCAAGCCGTAGCGCGAAATCGCGCTGGACGTCCATTTCAGCCGACGCAACGTCACCAATGACAGCCACTGTCTTCCCCCGAATCGTCAATGCTGGCGACTCAGATTATTGCTCGTTCTTCGACGTTATCGCAACGGAGGTGCTCGCCGATACGATGCATTCGCCCAGAAAAACGGGCCGCTCAGTTCGCTGCTGAGCGGCCCGCTTGTTGGAGAGAACCAAGGGAGGGAACTTGTTTAGTCGCCGGCGACGAGCTCGCCTTCCTGCTGATGCCGGTTGATGGGCGAGGCGGCGTTGTTCGAGGCTGGCCGGATGGAGTCGAGCGAGACAAGGCCTTCAACGGGCTTTTCGCCGAGGACATGCTCGCGGTAGAGCTTGGCCATGCGGGCGTTCTCGGCTTCCTGCTTCAGCTTTTCGTCGCGCGCGCGGATCTTTTCTTCGCGGGCGTTCTTGGCGATGCCGAGGTTGTCGAGGGTGTGGTTGGCTTCGGCGTTGACGTGCTCCATGTTGAGCTGCAGGTCGTGGCCGACGTGGTTCATAGCCACCTTCTTGCCGCCGGCGAAGATCTCGTGGCGGCCGTGCTCCTCATACCACTTGGTGAGGGTCGCCGTCATGTGCATCTTCTCGATGATGTTGCGCCAGCCGATGCCGGTGTTGTAAGCGCAGAAGCTGATCTCGCCTTCCTGCGTGGCGTAGGGGATGATGCACTGCTCGGTGCGCCGGAAATCGTAGTTGAACAGATCCTGGAACCACATGCCGGCGATGAACAGGAAGTTCCAGCGGTCCTGGCGGCGAATCTTGATGTCCTCGATGGTACGGTCGCCCTTGACGCTGCCGTAGTTCTTGCCGGTGGCGTTGAAGGTCTTGTCCATCTTCTTCATCATGTCGGTGATCTTGAAGTGTGTGGGCGCCTGGAACGGATCGTAGTTGCGCAGGAGCGAGAGGCCGAGGCCCAGGACGGAGAGGAACTTGCCGCGAGCAGCATCGTTGACCTTGGCCAGATCCTTGGCCACTTGGCCCATGTCAAGGAAGGCAGTGACGGGAGCGGATTCCTTGGTTTCCTTGTCGATCATCACAGCCATGCCGATGCCGCAGTTGGGATGGCATCCGCAGGAGAGCTGGCCCCACTCGGCAGTGGGCCCGTGTACGAGATCGGCCCAGTCAGAGAATGTGCTCATAAAGCTGATGGGGAACCAGTCACGCGCCGGCTCGCCCATGCCGACCTGCGCCTTGACGTCGTGCGCCATGTGCGAGAGCGTGTAGCGCTGCGCGACACGGCGATCGTCGGTGATGTCTTCGTCGCGGCCGGTGAAGCTGACCGGCTGGAAGCTGAGGAAGCTGATCTTCTTCGGGTTATCGAGCGCGAACTCGATGATGCGCCCAACCTGCTCGTTGTTGATGCCGTTGATGATGGTGGTGACGGGAACGATTTCGACGCCGGCCTCGTGAAGATTGTTGATGGCCTGCAGCTTGACGTCGAAGAGGTTGCCGACCTTGCGGTGACGAGTTGGCTGCGTTGCCGATGCCATCGAACTGGAGGTAGACGTAGCGCAGGCCGGCCTCGGCGGCGGCGCGGCAGAGTTCCTTCGACTTGGCGAATTCAATGCCGTTGGACGCGGCCTGGACGGAGTTGTAGCCAACCTTGCGCGAGTAGGCGACGGCGTCGAGGAAGTAGGGAGACAGAGTGGGCTCGCCGCCGGAGAACTGCACGCTCATCTGCCGCTTGGGCTTGATGGTGATGGCGTTGTCGAGCATGGTCTTGATCTCGTCCCACGTGAGCTCGTGGACGAAGCCAACCTGGTTGGCGTCCATGAAGCAGGGATCGCACATCATGTTGCAGCGGTTGGTGAGGTCGATGGTGAGCACCGAGCCGCGGCCGTGGGTAACGGTCGAGGTGCCGTGGTTGTGCAGCTTCTCATCGCCCTGGCCGTGGGCGCGCATGTCGCGGCCGGGGAAGCTCTCTTCAAGGTGCTTGAAGAAGACCGGATCGATGGACATGACGTCTTCGAAGTGGCCGTGCTTGGGGCAGTCCTTGACCATGAGGATTTTGCCGTCGCGCTCGATGATCTGGGCCTTGATTTCGCCGACTTTTTCGTTGAGGAGGACTTCGTGGGGCAGCTTGCCGTCGAGAATCTGCTTGCGGATCTCGGGGACGCACTTGGGACAAAGCGAGTCAGTGGTGCGCGGCCAGCCGAGGGGCGGCTTCTCCTTTTGATAGCTTTTGAGAAGAGGCTTGTCGCTCCACTTGGGCGTAAAGGAGGCGTTAGGACTGATGCGGTTCAAACGCTCAAAAACAACCCAGGCTCCCTGGGCCGCGTAGACGGCGGCCTTCTCGACGTACTTGACAGCTTTGGACATGAATGCGGTCTCCTCTATGGGATTGAAGGCGCCGGGAATCAAAGTGTTGCCCGGCTCAGGCCCCGCGATTTCGTGAGAGAAATGCGAAGGCTAAGAAGTCATTACGAGGGTAGTCGGGAATTGCGGTCAACCCAAGCGGGGTGCAGCGAATGGCGGAATCGGGGGCTGGATGGGGAATTGGGGGCGGCGAACGGAGGGCAACGAAAGGGCGGGCACGGCCGGGGCAAGTGATTGGCGAGGCAGGGGTTAGAGCGGGCGGCTCCTCGAAGAGAAAGGGTGGGCTGCGGCTGGACCGCCGTGACCTGGGGGCACCAACTCTCTTAATTGAATGGAAAAAGCCACGGAATGGCGCGAGAAACAGGGTTATACTTGTGCGCAAATCCGCAGCAATCCTTCCTTCCCTTCAGGGGGTTCTTTCAACGTTGTATGAGGCCCTTGTTCCATGAAGAACGCAATTCAGGATTCCTCCAACCCGGACGATTTCGTCCCCGCGAGCCGCCGCGTCGCAACGACCCGCCTGAGTAAGCAATTTCGTCCAGGATTACTGATCCTGCTGGCGAGCTTTTGCGTGTCTGCCGCCGCGCAGACGAATGAATGGACGTGGATGGGCGGGAGCCTCACGCAAGGGGCTCTGGGAGTGTACGGTGCATTAAGCCAGCCGGCTTCCGGGAACGTGCCGGGAGGTCGATATGGGGCAGTGAGCTGGACCGACAGCCAAGGCAACTTCTGGCTCTTCGGCGGGTTCGGGATCGCATCTGGACCCGAGGCCTATTATGGGTTCCTCGACGACCTGTGGGAATTCAATTCTGTCACCAATGAATGGACGTGGATGGGCGGAAGCAATTCTCTCCCAAGTAATTTCAGCCGGGGAGCAGGAGTATACGGCACATTAGGGGTCGCCGCCGCTGGGAATGTTCCTCCAGGCCGCTTCGGGGCAGCGGGCTGGGTTGACTCTAAAGGGAATTTTTGGCTTTTTGGCGGCTATAACTACGCCGATTCCGCCTACTTCAGCGATCTTTGGGAGTACAGCCCCACCACAAACGAATGGACTTGGGTGGGCGGTTCGAACCAAGCAAATCAGGAAGGTGTGTATGGAACAAACCAAAAGCCTGCGGCCGGGAACATGCCGGGAGCACGATATGAAGCAGTGAGTTGGACCGACAGCAAAGGTAACCTGTGGCTGTTTGGTGGAGATGGGTACGATTCCACAGGCGCGCTGCAAAACCTCAACGACCTTTGGGAGTACAACCCCACAACGAACCAATGGACTTGGATGAACGGATCGGAAACTGCGGGCCAGGCGAACGTTCCGGGGACGCAGGGGACTCCGGCCCAAGGAAACACGCCTGGGGCGCGTAACTCCTCATCCGGTTGGACCGATCATCAAGGCAACTTGTGGCTTTTTGGTGGCACCAGCGCCGATGGCAATCCTGGAAATCCTACCGGTTCCTCATTCAACGATCTTTGGGAGTTCAATCCCTCCTCAAACGAATGGGCCTGGATCAGCGGCACTACCGCGCCTGAGGAGCTTGAAACGGGACCATCCGGCGTTTACGGCACGTTGCAAACCCCGTCTCCGAAAAGCGTGCCGGGAGCTCGCACGGGGGCGGACGCCTGGACCGATGGCGCGGGCAATCTGTGGCTGTTTGGAGGACAAGGGTACGACTCGGTTGGAAGTTATGTTTTGCTGAACGATCTTTGGGAATTCAATCCATCGAGCAATGACTGGACATGGATGGCAGGAAGTTCGGTTGTCCCCAACGACTGCGCATCGTACTTCAATTTGTGCGGCGAAGTTGGGGAGTTTGGAGTCTTGCAAAGCCCGGGGCTCGGCAACGTTCCCGGCGGCCGAAGCGGTGGCGCGACTTGGACCGACAGCAAAGGAAACCTCTGGCTTTTCGGGGGGGACGGCTTCGACGCCGAAGGTAATTCCGTCCATGCCAATTATCTTGATGGCTATCTGAGCGACCTTTGGGAGTTCCAGCCCAACACAAACGGACTGCCGGTGACCGCAACGCCACAGATTACGCCAGTCTCAGGAACGATTAGTTCCTGGCAGACGGTGACGATCACCGACACAACCTCGGGAGCAACCATCGACTATCTCGTCGATGGGATCACACCGGCTCTCGAGTACACAACTCCGATCACCGTCACCTCGTCGGAGACCATCGAGGCCATCGCAGGCGCCAGCGGACACGCAAACAGCAATATTGCAACCGCCAGTTACGAAGCGAATTTTTCGACCGCAACAACGCCGGTCTTCAGCGTCGCGGCGGGAAGTTACTCTTCCGCGCAGAGCGTAACCATTTTCGACGCAACTCCCGGAGCAACCATTTACTACGCGATTGGAGCAGAGCCCACAGCCCCGTTTGCTCTCTACAACAGCCCGATCGCTGTTGCTTCCTCCGAAACTCTGCAGGCGTATGCGGTCGCAGAGAACTACCTGAACAGCGCCGTTGCGGTTGCAGCGTATAACATCGGCTCGAACCCGCCAGCCGAGTGGGCATGGATGGGAGGGACAAACACGGTTCCGCCGGGCTGCTCTCATGGGGGCAACTGCGTCGTTCCGGGATGGTACGGTACTTTGGGGACGCCAGCCGCGGCGAATGTGCCTGGAGCGCGCGGGGCTGCGGCAAACTGGATCGATGGCAAAGGGAACTTCTGGCTCTTTGGCGGTCAGGGGGCGGATTCGGCCGACTACGGGGGTTATCTCAACGACCTATGGGAGTTCAGCCCCGCAACAGTCGAATGGACCTGGATGGGGGGAAGCAACACGGTTCCGGTGTGCACATCGGCTGACGGCTGCGGCCAACCGGGAAGCTATGGCACGCTGGGTACACCATCCGCGAAAAACTCGCCTGGCGCACGTGAAAATGCGGCGAGCTGGATCGACGCAAAAGGGAATCTCTGGTTGTTTGGAGGACTGGGGTTTGACGCCAATGGTACCCTCGGTTTTCTCAATGACCTTTGGAAGTTCGAACCTTCTTCAAATCAGTGGACGTGGATGGGAGGCGGGGATTCTGTTGCCTGTCTTGCTTGCGGGCCGCCAGGAGTCTACGGAACATTGGGCGCACCGGCAGCAGCAAACTCCCCTGGGGGACGTGCCGAGGCGTTAACGTGGACCGATAAGAATGGCAATTTCTGGATGTTTGGAGGTCTGGGTGAAGACAACATCGATCTCGAGTGTTATCTGAATGACCTGTGGGAATTCAATCCATCTGCCAATCAATGGACATGGATGGGCGGCTATCCAACCTGCTATGAACCCATGACCGGTTATCAGGGGATCTATGGCGAAATAGGAGTGCCGGCCGTCGGGAACCTTCCCTGGAGTTACACGCTTTCTTCCACATGGACCGACAACGCAGGTCATCTCTGGCTCTTTGGCGGTCTCGGCGTGGATGATACCGGGGCCGGCAACTATTTGAATGACATGTGGGAGTTTTATCCTTCGCTGGATGAGTGGGCCTTTACCAGCACCAACAGCGGAGGTGCTCCGGGCGGCAGCACTATGAGTGTCTATGGCACGCTGGGAAGTTTTTCGCCGTCAAACGTTCCTGGACAGCGCTACGCTTCCGCGAGCTGGACCGATAGCGGGGGTAACTTCTGGGTGCTTGGGGGCGCGGGTTTGGTAAATGAGCAACCCGTTACGCTCGGCTGGCTCAACGACCTTTGGGAATTCAACCCTTCGCTTAACCAGTGGGCGTGGATGGGCGGCAGCATCTCAGCTCCGAGCGGTACCTGGGGGGTGCCTGGGCAGTACGGAACATTGGGAACTCCAGCTCCCGGAAATACTCCGGGAGGCCGCGAATCTGGTACTGCCTGGACCGACACCAGCGGGAATCTTTGGCTTTTTGGAGGCGCTGCAGTCGATTCGCAGGGCACGCAGGGAGGCCTAAACGATCTGTGGGAGTACGACCTGGCCGGCCCGCCAACTGTCCGTCCACCATCTCCGGCATCGACGCCGACGTTTAGCCCGGCGGCAGGGACTTACAGCTCGGCGCAAATGCTGACTATTTCAGATCAGACCGCTGGTGCGACCATTTACTACACAACGAATGGAACAACACCGAATGCGAATTCGCCGATTTATAGTGTGCCGATTCCGGTGCCAAATACAGAGACCGTCGAGGCTGTCGCAGTAGCCACTGGGAGTGCGGTGAGTGCGATCGCATCAGCCACCTACACGATCAATCTTCCTGCAGCGGCTACGCCAACCTTTAGCGTGCCCGCAGGGACGTACTCGTCGGCGCAGACAGTGACAATCAGCGATTCGACGGCAGGCGCGACAATCTACTACACCACAAACGGAACTACGCCGACGATAAGTTCAACGGTTTATAGCGGGGCGATCACGGTGTCGGCTAGCGAGACCATTGAGGCCATCGCCGTGGCGAGCGGATTTGCGAACAGCAGTGTTGCTTCGGCTACCTACACCATCAACCTGCCGGTGACATTCACACTCGGTGCCTCGCCATCTTCGCTTACCGTCAATTCCGGAAGCCAGGGATCGGTGACGCTGACGGTGACGCCGCAGAATGGATTCAGCTCAACCGTGAATTTTGGGTGCTCAGGGCTGCCGGGCGGAGCGTCCTGCTCGTTTAATCCCTCGACGGTGACGCCGCCGGGAGGCGCGGCGACGACCCAACTCACGATCTCGGTGAGCGCGCAGGCCGCGAATCAACGGCGCCCCTCCCGACCGTTCGTGCCCACCGCAGCGCTGGCTGTGGCCCTGTGTCTCGTCGGCTGGAAGAAGCGGCGGCGTGGCTGCCAGGTGCTTCTGCTTGTTGGGGCTTTTGCGGCATTGGGGCTGATCTCGGCCTGCGGCGGAGGCGGCGGAACTGGCGGCGGCGGTGGTGGAGGTGGCGGCGGGTCTTCGCCGATCACCTCGACGGTGACCGTGGCCGCTACGTCCGGCTCAATTCAGCAAACCACCACCATCTCGCTCACGGTGAATTGAAATCCGTGGAATTCTGAGGGAGCAGGTGACGCACTCACGGGCGTGCTGCAGCCAATTGCGCTTTGTTTCCGGTGTGGGCGGACCGCGCGGAGCGGGCGTGGTGCGGCCGGCGACAGTTTGGCTTACGGCGGGTTGGTGGCGACATGGTTAATGATGCGCTGGACGAAGACGACGTGCACGTGAATGTGGCTGGCGATGCTGGGCACGAATTCGGTGATGAGGTTGTCGATGGGCGCGGTGGCCAGGTCGACGCTGTAGCGCTCGGCGTCGGCTGAGAAATGGGTTTGCTGGCCGGGCACATAGAGGTTCGAGATCGAAATGTCGATGATGGGCGCGACGATCTGGGAATAGTTGAACGTGTGCCGGCCGTTGTCGGCGCGCTGCCAGAAGATCTGGCCGACGCAATGAAGGGCGCGGCGCGGGATGCTGAGGTCGGGACGGCGATGGTAGTGCGGATCGGTGTGGGTGATGGTCGGAACGACGAAGGTGCCGAAGAACTGATCGGTCATGTCCTGGGTGAAGTTGACCCCTGACAACCGGCCCCAGCCGGGGAAGCCCGGACCGTACGCCGTGTGCGAATTGGCCGAGACTTCGATACCTGCCTCGCCGAATACGGTGGCGAGGTTCCAGGGATTGATGAGGTTATCGAGGGCCAGGCGGAGTTTTTGCTCGGGCGAAAAGCGCACGACTGCGGGGCCGCTGACAAAGCGGGCGTACCAGTTGAAGAATCCGGTGCGCTCGGCGCATGGCTTCGACTGGGCCTGAGTTGAACCAGCACTGCTCGCGGTGTTGCTCGCGCTGGGGACGGGGGCTGCGCGCGAGCTGCCGGCGGCCGCCGCGGGTGCGCCTGCGTTCTTCACTTCGCAAGGCGGGATGGGTTCGGAAGGTTTGGCGGGCGTCTGAGACGGAGGACTCTCTATCGGCTCACTCGTTGTTGTTGCGGATGGGGTCGCGCCGGGTTGTTGGGTTGCGTTTTGTGGTTGAGGCGCGGGCACGGGCACTGGATTTGCAGCCGGCGCTTGGTCAGTCTTCGTCTGTGCAGCGGCGATTTCGCAGGCGCAAAAGGCCAGCGCCAATGCGTAGACAGGCAGGCTGAAGAAACGCACCCCGCGCAGCCATCGGGAAGGTAAGCCGCATCTCGTCCAAATGTCATCTAAAGTCTTCATGCGAAAGCGGCGTGCATGCGTCCATAGTAATTCTGGCGGTCCCCGATGGACGTTCGAGGCATTGACGCGGCACGCGGCATCCATCAGACTTTGGACAGGTTATTCACGAAGGGACGTATTGTATGAGCGCACCAAATATGCCCGGATGGGGCGGGCCGCCCACCGTGGGCCAGCGGATTGACGAAGCACTGGAGTTGATCGAGATGGAGTTGCGCCACGCCATTACTTATGTAAACGACGCCGTGATTCCTCAAGTTCGGAGGGAGTCGATCGCCGCCATGCGGACGGCAGCCGACACGCTGCGCAGCCTGGCCGACCGCTTTGAGCAGCAGAGCAACCCGACGGCGAGGCAGCCCTACGGCCAAGCGCCCAACGCGCCGAACAACCAAGATCGGGAGCCGCGCTCTTGAGCGTTGGAGGCTTGCTGGGTAGAAGTGAGACAGCCGTCGGCGCCTGGCGCGGCGCGATTTGGCGCGAGGCGGTGAGTGCGGCTTTGCTGGCGAGCCTATTGATGGGGGCGAGCGGGTGCAAGCACCGGGAGAACACGCGCGTGGCTCCGCCGCGGGCTCTGGCGCCGGAGGCCGAGCCGGCTGCCACGGCGCCAAGTGCATCGGCGCCGGCAAGGATTCCGGTAACGCCCGTGCCGGCGGGAGGGGTCAGCGAGGACGATCTCGCATTTGTTGCGACGCACAGGCCAATGTTGAGCGAGGTTGGCTACGCCACGTGGTACACCGCGCCCTACAAAGGGCGGCGCGCCGCCAACGGGCAGGTTTTCGACGACGATGCGATGACGGCTGCACATCGTACGCTGCCCATGGGATCGCTGGTGGTGGTGACCAATCTGAAGACCGGCGAATCGAGCGCCATGCGGATCACCGACCGGGGTCCATTTGTGGAAGACAGGATGCTGGATTTGACGATTGCTTCGGCCAAGGCGGTGGGCGTTTACCGTACGGGCCTGGCGCTGGTACGCATGGATGTGTACGAGACACCCAAGCCGATCGCGACGGGCGGGCGCTGGTGCGTGCAGTTTGGCGCATTCCACGATGAGGACGCGGCGCTCGAGCTGAAGGAGAAATTGCAGAGCCGCTATCCGGGATCGAACGTGATCGAGTTTCCCGGCGAGAAGAGCTACTGGGTGCGCATCCGGCCGCAGGGCGACGACCGCGCGATGGCCGAGTATATCTCGCGGCACGTGGAGCCGGCGGAGGGCGATGCGTATTTGACGCGGCTGGACTGAGAAAAGCAGGGAACAGGGATCAGCCGGCCGCTGCGCGGACGGATTGGCAAGTCAGCGAGTCAAAAAGCTGGTGAGTTTGCGGGCGGTCAGCGCGAGCTCGGAGTGTCGCGTTTACCGCAGCAGCGCTGAGGCAGCCCAGAGCACAGGCTCCTGTCCGTGAAAGTCGCCGGTCCTGCGTTTACGCTCGAGGTAGTACTCCAGGTCGTTTTTCTTGCCGGTGCCTTCGCACACGCTGGTCATGTCGCTGTTCTGATCGATGAAGCCGGTCAGGGCGATCCAAGCCCTACGCGCGGCGGGCCCGTAGGTGGCGGCGTCGAGCCAGCCGTTTTTGACGCCGGTGACGAGCGCGAAGGTGAACATGCCGGAGCTGGAGGTCTCTTCCCAAGCCTCGTCGTGATCGATGAGCTGACGCCACATGCCGTCAGTGGCCTGGTACTTGAGGAGCGCGGCCATCATGAGCTTGTAGGCGGCCATGATGCGTGCGCGCCGGGGATGATCGGCGGGCAGGTCGCGCAACATCTCGGTCATTCCTGCGGCCACCCAGCCATCGCCGCGGCCCCAGAAGAAGGGCACGTCAGGCGCGTGATAGAAGAGGCCGTTGGGCTGCTGAAGCTTGTCGAGATAAGCCACCATCTCGTTGGCGGCGCGGTTGAGATACTTCCTGTCGCCGGTGGCGCGGAAGGCCTCGAGCTGCAGGATAGTGAGCATGTACATGTCGTCGATCCAGTAGCGCGTCTCGCCCGAGAGACCATCGGGCTGAGGATTCTCCCACTGGCGGTCGGCGAATGAGAGCCCGTAGTCGAGGTATTTCTTGTCCTTGGTCTGGATGGCGATCTCCAGGGGAACGATGCCGAAGATCTCATCGTCCACGTGACGGCGGACGGGAATGCGCTCGGCTTCGGCGCCGCCGGGCATGATGGGGTCGAATTTCCTGATGAGCCGGTCACGAAGATCGGTGTCGTGGGTCAACGCCGCAAAGGTCAATGCGCCGTACCATGCGCCCACCTCGGAGTAATGAATCGTGGCGGTGTACTGGTGCGGGCTGGTGACGAAGTGCTCGGCCAGGGCCTTTCCGACTTCCTGCGGAGAGCGCCCCGGCGGCCAGTTGCTGAAGGAATCCTGTTGAGCGGATACGGTGGCGGCTGCAGCTGAAATAAGCAAGGCCGAGGCGGCAATCTTCAACAAGACACTCATGCGCGTTCCCTCTGAAGCGCGAACCATTGCGCCGAGGCAATTCTATAAGCCTGACGTGGTCTCGGCTCTACGGAAGCGCGCTGACGTAGGCCGGATCGGTGGCCTGACGCATGGCGGCGGAAAAGCCGTCCCAGGTGCAGGAGAGATCCGGGCCGCTACATGCGGGGACGAAGATGGGCGCCTCTGCGGGCGGGTTGGCGGGCGTGAGCGGCTCGGCGTTGCGCATCTGCTCGAGAGTTTGGGTGGTGAATGAGACGCGCACGAAAGGTCCGGCCTTGGGCGAGCGCCAAAGTTCGAAGACCAACGCGCCGCCTGGCGGGGAATCGTCGACGCGGCCATCAGCGATCCAATCGATGCCTAGAGCGCCGGCGACAGTAACGATGTTCGTGTCGTGGCCGACGAGAATGACGAGGCGGTCGCCGGGCTTGCCGAGCGCTCCGGGAACGGATTTGCCTGCGACGCTCTGCTCCATAGTCCGGCGAATGTGATCGAGAAGGTTGGAGGCGTAGATGCGCGCGACGGTGGGCGTGCGATCGGCATAGTCCCAGGCCGCAATGTTGGCTTGCATTACGTAGCGCAGCGTGGCGCCGTCGAGGCATCCCCAGCCGGTGTCGGCGTCATTCATGCCCTGCGTGTACTCGAGGAGCAGATTCTCGGCCAGCGTGGAAGAGGTGACGAGCGGACCGTGCGCCGCCACGGGAGAATCGCCTGATCCGGGCTTGAGGCTGGCGGGAATGTCGAAGATTGAGGTGCGCTGCGGATTGGCCGGCAGGCGCCCGCAGCCGGACAAGATGCGATCGAGTGCGGCCAACTGCGGGCGATAGGTTTCTGTCAGGCTGGCGGGGTCGCCGCCGATGCGCCCTGCGATCGCTGCCGTGGCCAGTGCTGCATCCGGATGGCCGACGCCGGCTTTGCGCGGGCTGAAGAGCGGGTCGAACGCGCCGTCGGGACGCGAGTGAACATCAATATTGCAATCCGGGAACATCCCCTCGGCAAGCGCTTTGCCGGTTTCGCGAGTGCGCTGGTCGACATCGGTCAGGATCGTGACGTGTTTGGCGTCGGTACAGCCGGAGGGAGAGAGAAGGCCATCGGCGGAAAACTGTGCGCGATCCCAGGCGCCAAAGAGCTTCATCAACTGGTAGCCGTGTGCTGTGAGGAGGCCCGGCGCGACATCCCACGCGGGCCAGGGCGCTGCAGAGAATCTGTTGTAAAGCTCGGGCTGGGCCATGGGCGCGCGAACACCGTGACGGGTGAGTACGATGACGAGTTGCAAGTCGGCGTCGCGGACGGGGGCCTGTGCACCAGACGGTTGCGCGATCAGCACGCAGAAAAGAAGGAGACCAAGAGGGCCGAAAAGAAAGGGCCGCGATGCGGAGCGTAGGGTCAGCATGAATAACCAAATTAGAGTGTAGCGGGACGGACGGCGGAGAGCGTAAACACAGGAAGAATGTTGCGGGGAGCGCGGGGCGGCCGAATCCATCATGCGGGAAAACTGGAAATGCCCGAATTATTCGGGCTGGAAGCGCATTTTTCTTCGAATAATTTCGCATATCAAATAAAGGCAGGAGAGTTCGGTTGGAGGGAGGTTGGGCAGCTTCAGCCGGTAGAGGAGGAGCGCGTAAACTGAAGAAAATAATACAGATCCCGGTTGGTTTGTGGAGGGGACCTGCTCGTATGTGTTCTCGGCAGCGAAATAAATCGCTTTATCCAGGAAGTTGGCCATTCTTTTGTCTTGACAACGGTGCACAAAGGTCCATATAGTTCGGATCGCCAATAAAGGCATATTCCAGCGTGTATCGAATTGCTGTGCGCCCATGCCGGCCTCGACCGGAGGAAGCGTAGGGACTTTGCCCAACGTGCGAAGTTCGGCAAAGCTGATGGCAACATCAACAAACCTTTGGAGGTAACTATGTCAGGCAGGCCAGAACCTCACTCAATGATTCATGCATGCGCGATCAGAATCACTGCGACGGCGATCGCGCTTCTTGCGCTGCTGATGGCAGGCAGCGCTGCCCAGGCGCAAATACTCTACGGATCGCTGACCGGGACGGTCACAGACAAGACCGGCGCGGTGGTTCCGAATGTCATGGTGACGCTCACCGATCAAGGGACAGGAGCGACGCGCAGCGTTCAGGCGAGCGGAGTGGGAACGTACAGCATTCTGAACGTGCTCCCTGGAACGTACACCCTTTCTATCTCGCAGTCGGGCAACTTTGGCGGGTTTACGCAGAAGGACATTGCGGTCGAAGTAAACCGGCAAGTGCGTATCGACGTGACACTGCAGCCGGCGTCGGTGTCGACGCAGATCATGGTGACCGAAGCTGCGCCCGAACTGCAGACGGAGACGGCAGAGGTAAACGCCGAAATCAGCCAGACGCAGCTCAGCCAAATGCCCGAAACCTCCTCTCAGGGGCGCAGCTTTGAGGCACTTTATACGCTCATACCCGGCGCGGCGTCGGTAAAGGAGCAAAACTCAACCGCTTCCAATCCCGCGCGCGCCATGTCGATCAATGAGAACGGCATGAGCATGAACGGCAACACCACGCGTATCGATGGAGCAGTCAACTACTATGGCTGGCTGCCTTATTTGATCGCCTACATTCCGCCGGTGGACTCGATCGAGAACGTCAGCGTCACCACCAACGACTTCACCGCCGAGCAGGGCCAGGCGGGCGGAGCTTCCATCAAGATCAACACCAAGAGCGGCGGGCACGACTTCCATGGCGAGGCATGGGAGTATTACCAGAGTGCCGGACTGAACGCCCGGTCGTACCTTGCGACGGTGGCTGCGAACACGAGCGCCATCGATCCGAACGGAGCGGTTCTCAGGAACGTCTTCAACGAATACGGCTTCAACATCGGCGGCCCGGTCTACATTCCGAAGGTCATCACCGGCAAGAAGAAGCTGTTCTTCTTCGACAACTGGGAGCGCACCACGCGGCACCAGTTGATCGGCAACGGTGTATCGCTGACGGTTCCGGATACCAACATGATCAACGGCAACTTCTCCGAGGCTGCGCCGTATGCGACGATTTACGATCCGCAGCCCACCGCCGCCTGGGTCAGTGCATGGAGCCCCACCACCAACTGCCCGGCACTGGTCTACACCGCCGGCTATCTCAACTATCCATGCCGCCCGAGCTTCACCTCCGAATATGGCGAGACGGGAAGCGGCGTCAACACCATTCCTTCAAGCCGCCTGCCATCGACCTCAGCGCCGATGGTCATGATCGCCAATTTGGCCTCGATCGCGGCCTCGATCGGAACGCCGAGCACGTCGTTCCTCAGCAACAACATGAACAACGACTACCACGGCTCCGCCCCCTTTGTTTACGCCCGCACCACCAACGATGCCAAGATTACCTACATTCCGAATGACAGTACGCAGATCTTCGGCAAATACAGCGTGGAGCCGTTCCAGGTACTCGATCCGCAGGAACTGGGCGCGGCGGGCGGCGGCACCTTCGATGGCGGCCAGCCGGGCGCGGGGCACGGCAGGATCCAGAATATCGGCATGGGCATAAGCCATGTGATCAACGGCCAGCCTGGTGATGGACGCCGATTTCGGCTACACCAGACAGGTGTCGGGAGCGGAGTCGGTACTCGATCTCGCAGATGGAAGCTATGGGCTGAACGTACTGAAGATTCCGGGAACGAACCTCCCCACCAACACCTCCGACCCGGATTATTGGGGCCAGCCGATCATGAGCTTTAACAGCACCTTCAGCACGATCGGCAACTCCAATACCGCCAATCCGTTCTTTTTCCGCGACAACCAGTTTACCGGCGACGTGAACCTGAGCTAGTCTGAGGGGCAAGCATCCAGTTCAAGACCGGCTTCACTTATTATCACTTCGACCTGAACCACTTCCAGCCCACCACCGGCGGCGGCGTCTCGAACGTGCACGGCGGCTTCCTGTTCGCGGGCGGCATGACTTGCGGCGGCTCGGCTACTTCGTGCGGCGTCTACCGCTTACAACGATCTGGCCGACTTCCTGCTGGGTCTGCCCAATTCCAACGGGACGGGCAACGCCATGCAAAAGGCGCAGCAAATTTTCGATCCCAACTCGCTGCGCTGGACCGAACTTGGCGCCTACGCGCAGGACCAGTGGACGGTGACTCCCAAGCTGACCATCACCTACGGCGTGCGCTTCGAGCGCTATCCGGCGGCGTATCGCGACCACACCGGCATCTCTGAGGTGTATTTGAACCGGCCTCAGACATCCAACGTCGAGATCGGCGGCATCATGGGCAACCCCAGTAACGCCGGCGTGGATACGGGGTACGGATTCTTCGCGCCTCGTGTCGGTTTCGCCTATCGCCTCAACAACAAAACCGTGATTCGCACCGGCGCCGGTATGACCGTCGATCCGGACAGCATGCGCGAGCTGCGCGACGAATACCCCTTCGATATAGGCGCCGAACTACGCCTCGACCGGAGCGGGAACCATCGCGGTGGATCCGGCGAATGGCAACGCGGCCATGCCCATTGGTGGCTGCGGCGTGTCCGGCTCAACGGCCTGCTACGGCATTCCGATTCCAGTCGCACCCAACTATACCTCAGGCTACCTGGCGTTGCCGGTCGCCCAAGGCACCAACGCCTTGTGGCCGAATTTCCGCCGCGGCTACATCGAGAGCTGGAACCTCTTTGTGCAGCGCGATCTCGGCCTCGGCTTCGTGGCCAACGTCGGTTACGTAGGCGATCTGTTCGTCCGCCAACAGTCCAACGTCAGTCCGTATAACGCGGCGCCGCTGCCCAGCGCAAGTACGCCTTGCATGGCCAACGGACAATGGAACACTGCCCTTACCGGTTTAACCGGCAGCTGCACAAGCTTTGGGACCTCCGCCAACGAAATCATCAACACTGCAGAATTGCACCGCAAACGGCTGGTCAACGTGCGCTACAAGCGCCGGCTTATACAACACCGGCGGCATTACCATGAACGGGCCGATATTCAGCGCGAACTACAACGGCTTGCAGTCGCAAGTGACGCGCAATGCCGGAAAGAACGCTTCGATCGGCCTGGTCTACACCTACTCACACGCCTTCAACTATGCAGACAACGGCGCCGGGACGGGATCGACAGGCCCGTCGTTCAACTATCCCGGGTATTACAAGATGAACCGGGCGCAAGCCAGTCAGGACCAGAAGCACAACGTGCAGATCTGGGGCATCTCCACACTGCCTTTCGGCTACGGCCAGAAATGGCTGAACCACGGTCTGATTGCAGAGATCGTGGGCGGATGGCAGGTGACCGGCCAGTACAGCTACTTCGGTGGCCTGCCGTTCTCAGTCACCGCCAACAGCAATACGCTCAATGCGCCGGGCAGCACGCTCTATGCCCAATTGGTTGCGCCATATCAGGTTGAGCACGGCCACAACCGTGACCTTCGGCAGCACCGCAGTTTCCGGCGGCAAGCCATGGTTCAATCCGGCCTCGTTTGCCAACCCAGTGGAGCCGGCGTTCAGCACAGCAAATACGACCATCGCCTCGCCGGTATTCGCCAACACCCATCGCAACCAGTTCCGCGGGCCTGGCACTGGAGTCGTCAACGCGAGCATGTTTAAGGGCTTCCGCATATACCGTGAGAGCGAATTCAAGCTCGGCGTGGAAGTGTTCAACCTCTTCAATCATCCGTATCTGAACCTGAACAGCCCGGGCGCCACCGTACCCTCGACCGCGAACGTCAACGCGGGCAACTACGGAACGTTCGGTCTGATCACGAGCTTCGGTCCGCCGTACTCCCAGACGCAGGGTGCACGTTCGATGCAGTTCAGCGGAAAGTTCAACTTCTAACCGTTTTCCGGATCGATTGGCGCGGCAGCTCCTTTGGGGCTGCCGCGTCGCTTTCTGAGCACAAACATTTGCGCTTCCCCGCGAAGTCCAACGGCGCATCGTGTGCCGTGGCGGCTCGATTATAGTGATGGCAGTAGCCGTCACCACAGGGAACGCAAAAGAGAACTCAACAATTCATCCGTTCTCCAGTTCGCGAAAGTCCTGAGAAATGCATGTGACTGACAAATCCGCACGACCGCGCCGCGCCGTGGCTTCGAGCGAAACTGCGCGCGAGATCAACCGCGACATCATTCTGCACGCCATCCATCTGCATCAGCCCGTGAGCCGGGCTGACCTAGCGCGGCTGACGGGCCTGCAGCCCAGCACGGTTTCAGCCATCATTGGCCAGCTCATCGATGAGGGATGGGTGGTGCCAGGAAGTCTGGGACGGCTGCCACGCGGCCGCAGGCCGACCTTTGTGACGCTCAACGACCAGCACGTCACGCTGGCCATCGATCTGCGGCCCGGGAAGGCCAATCTGGCCGTGGTCGACATCAACGGAAAGATCCTTGGCCAGGAGATTGTCATCTGCGAGATCAAGGCCGGCTCCACGGCGGAAGATGCCAGAAAAGTCATTGCGCACATTGCGGGGGCGGCGCGGTCGCTGCGCGCGGCCTACGGAGACCGTGTGTTTCAGGGTCTGGGCGTGAGCGTTTCGGGGCGCGTAGACCAGAGGACGCACCGCCTGCTCTTTTCGCCCAACGCGCCCTGGGGCCAGATCGATCTCTACGCGGAGCTGCAGAGAGTTCTGGAGACTCCCATCGAAATGGAGAACGCTGCCAACGCCTGCCTGGTGGCAGAGCGCTGGTTTGGCAACTTCGGCGATGCGTCGAACATGCTTGCGATATCGGTTTCAGAGGGCATCGGCGCAGGGATGCTGGTGGATGGACGGGTCGTGCGGGGCAGAGACGATATGGCGGGCGAGTTCGGCCACATGCCGATTGAGGAATCCGGTCCCGTGTGCGGCTGCGGCAACGTGGGCTGCTGGGAGACCTTCGCGTCGAACCGCGCCGGGCTGCGGTACTACCGTGAGCTGGCGCCGGAAAGCACGCTCAATTCATTTCAGGAACTGCTCGATTTGGCACTGAAGGGCGACATTCGCGCGCTGCGTTCGATCGACAAGATGATGACCTATCTGGCGCGAGGGCTGGCGATGCTCACAGCCGGCCTGGCGCCGGAGGTGATTATCATTGTGGGCGACTGCACGGCGCTTTGGCCGCGGATCTGCCCCCTACTGGAGAGCCACTTGATCGCCAAATCGTTTACGCCGCATACGCCACGTGTGGTGGCGGCCATGGATGGCGACGCAGCGCGGTTGCGCGGCGCCGCTGCGCTGGTCCTGCACAAGGTACTCTTCCACCAAGTGGACTTTGCGCCGCGCCATGTGCGTGGAAGCGAGCGAACCAGCTCCAAACCTGTCCCAGTACACGCATAGAATGCTCAGCGGTCCGTATGATGATGGGCAGGAACAATGCGGGAGACTGCATCTGAGAGTGGGATTCATCGGCGCTGGCGGAATCGCGCAAAAGCACGCGCAGGCATATAAGAACATCGGCTGCCGGATCACGGCGGTTACGGATCGGACAGAAGAACGCAGCCGCAAGTTCGCTGATGCATGGGGCGCGGAGTTTGTGGCCTCGCCGGAGCAGCTTTGCCAACGCGCGGACGTGGATTGCCTCGATGTTTGCACCTTTCCTGCCTACCGGCTTGCGGCGGTGGAGTTGGGCGCGAAGGCGGGCAAGCCTGTGCTGGTGGAGAAGCCGATGGCCGTGGACCTGGAGACCGCGGCGCGCATGATCGAGGTAGCGCGCGGAGCGGGGATTCAACTGGGCGTGGTGAGCCAGCATCGCTTTGACGACTCGACGCTGTTCCTGAAACGCGCGATCACGGCGGGACGGCTGGGCAGAATCCTCGAGGCCGATGCCTACGTGAAGTGGCACCGTACAAATGAGTATTACGCGCGACCGGTGAAGGGGAGCTGGGCCGGCGAGGGCGGCGGCGCACTGATCAGCCAGGCCATTCACCAGGTGGACGTGCTGCTGCATCTGATTGGTGCGGTGGATGAGGTCTTTGGATATTGGCACCTGGGCGCCATGCACAAGATCGAATCGGAGGACCTGGTGAGCGCGGTGCTGCATTTTGCATCGGGGGCAACAGGCGTGATCCAGGCCGCGACAGCGCTGTGGCCGGGCTATCCGGAGCGGATCGAGATCCACGGAACGAAGGGAAGCGCCACGGTGACCGGCGACCAATTGACGACGTGGGACGTGCGGGACGATGAGGGCGAGCCGGCGCCAATTTCGCTCGAAGCCAAGTCGGGCGCATCGGACCCGATGGCAATTTCTCTCACTCCCTTTGAGCGCCAACTGGCTGACTTCAGCGACGCATGCACCTCAGGCCGGCCGCCGGCGTCTTCAGGAGTGGATGGTTACCGCGCACTGCAACTGGTGCGGAGCATCTACACATCGTGTGCCGAAGGGCGAAAGGTGCAGATCGTGCCGGTTGAGTCTTAGCGAGGGACTGCGCGCGGCGAGGATGAGCACAGCGACGCCGCTCAAACTACTGATTCACGCCGCTGGCGAGGAATCCGCCGTCGACGGCGATCACTTCGCCGGTGACGAATGAAGCGGCCTCGGAAGCCAGGAAGATAGCCGCCCCGGCCAGCTCATGCGCCTGCCCGAAGCGGTGCATGGGCGTGCGCATCAGCAGTTCCTTTCCGCGCGGGGTTCCTTGCACAAGCGAGCGGTTCAATTCCGTAGAAAAGACGCCCGGCGCAATGGCGTTCACGTTCACTCCGCTGGGCGCCAGCTCGATGGCGAGAGTCTTGGTTAATGAGACCACGGCCGCTTTGCTGGCCGAGTAGGGCGCGACTCCGCGAAATGCGACAAACGAGCCCAGAGAGGCGACGTTGATGATGCGTCCGTAGCCGGCGCGCGCCATGGTGGCGGCGAAGATCTGGCAAGCGCGCAGGGTGCCGGTGAGATTGGTTTCGATGATGCGCGACCAGTCGGACTCGGTGGTCTGCAGCGCTGGGGATTTCAAAGTGATGCCGGCTGCGTTCACAAGGATGTCGACTTTGCCGAAGGCCACGAGGACTGCGTCGTGCAGTGCCTGAATCGAGGGGCGAGCGAGGACGTCGCTGACCACGCGCAGGGAGCGGCGGCCCAAGGCTTCGATCTCGGCGGCGGCCTTCGCCACCTCCTGCGGGCGGCGCGAACTGGAGACGACGTCGGCGCCCGCGGCGGCCAGGCCCAGGGCCATGGCGCGGCCCAGGCCCGTGGTTCCACCTGCCACCACGGCTACTCTGCCCGACAAATCGAATAAGGTTTTGCGCATCGAGGAGATATTCTCACGGATCAGGCCGCAAGACGAAAACAAAGAGACTGCAATCGATTTTCGCCGCCCAGTCCAGGCAAAAAAACGAGGGAGATTTCAAGGATTTATTCGCGACTCGAATTATAACATAAATGCCACATAGTGTGAGGGTTCGGGGCGAAGAATGACGGGCCGCAAAGGACGTTATGGCACTGCCGCTCGAGCCGTGACGATGCTTTGATACTCCGCCGGCGCGGGCCCGTCAACCACATTGGAAGCGAGCCGCGCGCGGCGCGCACGTACCTTTAGGATGAAGCGCCGCCAAGCCGGTATCCTGTTCGGGACATGCGGTGGAGCAAGCTGGTTGACGTCTTCCGGTGGCTCTTCGACGGGCGCCGCGGCCCGCGTGGACAGATGGTTCCGCGGTGGATCTTTCTGCGCGCGCTGGCTCTGATCTACTTCTCTGCGTTCTATTCGCTGCTGTTTCAGATCAAGGGTTTGATCGGCCCGGACGGAATTCTTCCCGCGCAGGACTATCTGGCTGACATCGCGCAGCAGCTGGGCCTGGAGCGCTACTGGTACGCGCCATCGCTTTACTGGTTCTCGGCTAGCTCCACGATGATGATGTCGGTGACGTGGATCGGGCTGATCGCGGCCGTGATTGCTTTCTTAAACGTGTGGCCCCGCCTGAGCTTTTTCGTCTGCTTCGTGTGTTTTCTTTCGTTCGTCGGCGCGAGCAGCGTATTCTCGAGCTATCAGTCGGACGGAATGTTGCTCGAAGCAGGATTTCTGGCGCTTTTGTTCGCGCCGCGCGGGCTCTGGCCGGGTTGGGGCGAGCACGATCCGCCCTCGCGCATGAGCTGGTTCCTGCTG
Source organism: uncultured Acidobacteriaceae bacterium (assembly GCA_963835895.1). Lineage (GTDB taxonomy): Bacteria > Acidobacteriota > Terriglobia > Terriglobales > Acidobacteriaceae > Telmatobacter. Next base: position 110,041 of record CAWIHC010000006.1, read on the forward strand.
CAATGGGAGTGGTTCCGGATCTACTTCGAATCCGGCATGGTGAAGCTGGCGAGCGGCGACCCGCAATGGCGCAACTTCACGGCCATGGACGAGTACTACCAGAATGGCCCGCTGCCCACGTGGATCGGATGGTACGTCGAGCATCTGCCGCATTGGTTCCATGCGGCCACAGTTGGAGGAACCCTGGCGCTCGAGTTGGGCCTGGTGTTCATGATGTTCTTTCCGCGCAGGGTGCGGCTGATCTTGTTTCTTCATCGTCACGCCGTGGGAGATCGGCGTCATCCTCACCGCGAACTACGCGTTCCTGAATTACCTGGTGCTGTCGCTGGGCTTTCTTCTGCTCGATGACAAGTTTCTGCTCCGATTTGTCCCCGCGCGTTTCCGCCCACACGAGCCGGAGCGGATTGCAGCGCCGGCGCCGGAACCGCACGAGGAGCAGCCGCTATCGATTCTGGCTGTGGGCGAGGCCAGCGTGGCGACGACGGACATCGAGTCGCGCAATCAGGTTCCCAGAACGTCGCACATTTCTCAAAAATCTTGGATTTTCGTGGTGGGTCGCGCGCCTGGCCGCTACCGCTTTCATGCTCACATGGATCGCCTACAACACGACTGCGGAGATGATCGGGATTCCGCTGCGCGAGATTCCGCTGCCGGTCAAGCCGCTCATCGCACTCGAACCATTTCGCATCGCCAATCAGTACGGTCTCTTCGCGGTGATGACGCGCGGACGCTACGAGATCGAATTCCAGGGCTCCAACGACGGCACAAACTGGATTGCCTATCCGTTTCGGAACAAGCCGCAGGCATTGAACGAAGCGCCCGGAATCTATGCGCCCTATCAGCCGCGCTTCGACTGGAACCTGTGGTTTGCCTCGCTCGGCGACTGGCGCGAGAACGAGATCGTTCCGCTGACGGAGGAGCGCCTGTTGCTCGGCGACGGCGATGTGCTGGCGCTGTTCCGCGGCAATCCCTTCCCGCAGATTCCGCCGCGCTATGTGCGCGCGGTGCTGTGGCAATACTGGTTTACGTCGATGGATGAGAAGCGGCAAACCGGCAACTGGTGGCGGCGCGAGTATCTGGGCCTGTACGCGCCGGAGCTGACGATGACCGCGGATGGCCGCTTTGCCGCGGTGGAATGGCCTGAGGAACTGCCGCCCCACGACTGAGGAACGATTGCCCGGAGGACGATGAAACGATGAGCCGCGCATGCGTGATTGGATCGGGCCCCAACGGGCTGGCCGCGGCCATTGTGCTCGGCGCAGGCGGGAATGCGCGTGGAGGTCTTCGAGGCCGAAGCCGAGCCGGGCGGCGCGGCGCGGACGCTTCCGCTCACGTTGCCGGGATTTCTGCACGACTTCGGCTCGGCCGTGCATCCGTTCGCGGCTGGGTCGCCGTTTTTTGCCACGTTGCCCCTGGGGGATCACGGACTGGAATGGATCCACGGAGAAGCGCCGCTGGCGCACCCGCTCGACGATGGATCGGCTGTGGTGCTGGAGCGCGACCTGGAACATGCGGAGCGCGCGCTGGGAGCGGACGGAAAGCTGTGGCGGGGCTTGATGCAGCCTGCGGCCGACCACTGGAATGAGTTTGCCGAAGACGCGCTGGGGCCGGTGCTGCGCATCCCGCATCATCCGCTGCGCATGGCGCGATTCGGGCTGACGGCGATCCAATCGGCGCAGGGCTTTGCCAAGAGCCACTTCGTCAGCGCGCGCACACGGGCCATCTTCGCGGGGTTGGCGGGTCACTCGTTCCTGAGCTTTGATCAGCCGTTGAGCGCGACCATCGGATGGCTGTTCGGCATCAGCGTTCATGCGGTGGGCTGGCCGATTCCGCGCGGCGGCGCGCAGGCGATTCCGCAGGCGCTGATTGGCCACCTGAAGTCGCTGGGCGGAACAGTGCACACCTCTTGCCGCATCGATGCGGGTGCATTTCGCGAGCTGGAATCGAGCAGGGAGCTTGTGCTTTTCGATACCACGCCGCGGCAACTGATTGCAATCGCAGGGGAACGGCTTGCGCCCAAGTATAAGAGCGCTCTGGAGCGGTTTCAGCACGCTCCGGGCGCGTTCAAAATCGACTATGCCCTTTCGCAGCCTGTCCCGTGGCGCGCCGCGGATTGCCGGCGGGCGATCACAGTTCACCTGGGCGGAACATTTGAGGAGATTGCGGAGGCCGAATATGCCGTGGCCAACGGGCGCGAAGCCGAACGGCCCTTCGTGCTGGTGGCACAGCCAACGCTTTTTGATCCATCGCGCGCGCCAGAGGGCAAGCATGTGCTGTGGGCGTATTGTCATGTGCCGAATGGGTCAACCGTCGACATGACGGAGCGCATTGAAGCGCAAATCGAGCGCTTTGCGCCGGGGTTCCGAGACTGCGTGTTGGCAAGGCACATCTCCTCGCCGGCGACGCTGGAAGCGATGGACGCAAACCTTTTGGGGGGCGACATCAGCGGCGGCGCGATGACCATGCGGCAGATGCTCTTCCGGCCGACGGTCAACGGCTACGCGACGGGCGCGCCCAAGCTGTACCTGTGTTCGGCGTCAACGCCGCCGGGAGGAGGCGTGCACGGCATGTGCGGCTACCACGCGGCGCGGCTTGCGCTGCGGGCGGTCAAGAGGTGATTTGCGGAGCACGGGAGAGATCCGGGCCGCGCCTTGGCAACGCCATGGATGAGATGGTTCATTGCGTTCCGGGTTCGCGGGCAGGAATCAGGAAGTCTGCGCCTGCTCCGCGAGGTAGGCGAGCCACTCATCCATTCCGGCGCCGGTTTTGGCCGAGGTCTCAAAGATGCGGATGCCCGGGCGAATCTCGTTGATGTTTTTGAGGGCGAGATCGCGGTCGAAGCCGCAGGGAACGGCGAGATCGATCTTCGTAATCACGGCCGCGTCGGCCGAGTTGAAGAGCCCCGGATATTTGAGCGGCTTGTCCTCGCCCTCGGTCACGCTCAGCAGCACCACGCGGATGCGTTCGCCAAGGTCGTAGCTCGAAGGGCACACCAGGTTGCCGACATTTTCGATGAAGAGATAATTCGAGCCCCGCGAGCGAGACTTCCTCCCAGCCTTCGAGGTGCTTGGTGACCATCTCCGCGTCGAGGTGGCAGATGCCGTGGGTGTTGATCTGGCGCACGGGCGCGCCGCTCGCCGCCAGCCGCCGCGCATCGTTGTCGGTTTCAAGATCGCCCACCAGCGCCGCAGCCTTTGCGCCGCGAGCGCGCAGTTCGCGCAGAGTCAGCTCAAGAAACGCCGTCTTGCCCGTGCCGGGGCTCGAAACGAGATTCAGCACCAGCACCCCGGCCGACGTGAAGCGCTGGCGCAGCCCCGCCGCCAGCTCGTCGTTCTTCTTCAGGATTCCCCGCCGCAGCTCCACAATCCGGGTCGTCATATGTGCTCCTCGACCGGATTCGGCGCGCCGATTCGCGGCTCTCCGGTCTCCGGTTCTTCCAGCTCAATCGACTCGATCTCCAGCTCGCGCCCCTGGCGAAGATCGGCCGCCAGCTCGCCGCAACGGGGGCAGCGGAAACTCTGCACGCCCTCGATTTCGGAATCCTCGCCGCAAGCTTCGCAGTGCACGATCACCGGCAGCATGTTGATGACAAGCGCGGCTCCGGCGAGAGGTGAATCTTCCGAGGCCAGCTCCCAGCAGAACTGAAGCGAATCTTCAATGACCGAAGCCAGCGCGCCCACGCGCAGCCGCACTGCTTTAACGCGAGCGCCGGGATACGCGGAGGCCGACTCGGTGACCGCGTCAACAATGCTGGCCGCGATGGAAAGCTCGTGCATCGATTCTTCCTGCAAGATACTATGCCCGCGCGGACTTTGGCTGCGAGCGGGCACGGAAGCTCGGAGCGCAAGCACAACTCTCCATCGACTAACAGCCCGTGGTGAAAGTCAAAATCGCCACAAACGGCGTCCCTCAGGGGCTAAAGCCCCGTTGATATTGCTGGTCTTACGGCACGACTAAAGTCGTGCCCTTTCACAAAACTGACTTTCACCTCAGGCTGTCTAAGACCCAGCATGTGCGGCGAGCCATGCCTTCAGATTCGGCTCCTGCAGGCGGCGCAACTCAACGCAGCCGTCAATGTTCTCAAGGGCGTGCTTCAAAGCCACGTCGGAGGCAGGCACGGGATGCGAGGTGAAGAAGTTCTTCACGTCGTCATGCGCCTCGGTGGTACAAAAGCTGCCGGAATAGCTCACCAGAATCGAGCCCATTTCGGTGGTCAAATCCGCCTGCACCTGGTCCCAATGCGTCTTGACAAAGTTCCACGTCGCATCGCGGTTCTCGGGGATCTGGAGACCGATGGCCAACTGAATCGCGGCGTCCTGGTTGCGTACCTTGCTTGAAACCGAGTATTCGAGAGCTCGCTCAAGCAGCGCAGGATTGTCAAACTGAACCAGCAGACGTAATGCCGTTTCCTGCAGCTCCGGATCGGTTGACGTCTCATACACCTTCTGCAGCCGGTCAAAGAGCGCGGCGTCGCCGTTTTCCGCGGAGACTTCAAGAGCGGCCTGCCCGAGGGTCGGATCGACTGAAGCAGGATCGTCGAGGTATCGATCGGCAATCTGACGCGCCTGGGCGGAGACATCGGCGTCGTTGCCATGATCGACGAGCAGGGCGAGCAGATGCGCACGCAGCTCGCGTTTGTCGGGCGAGTCGCCGGGCGCGGCAGGGCCGAGTTTCGCGTACTCGGGAGCAAAGTTGTGGCGTACCCACACAGCCAACTCGTCGCGCTCTTCTTTTGTCGAGGCTACTCGGTCGCAGATGGTTCCCAGCCTCCCAGCGGAGTTCGAGAAAACTTCTGCGCTTGGATCGGATTTGAGCGCAGCCACAAGATTCAGATAATCGCCCACGGTGGCTTTGTTGGCGCGCACCTGGGCCCACTCGTCACCGGCGAGGCTGATGCGCTCAGAGGGCGTCAAGGCCGATTCAGCATGAGTCACCAGGTCCTGATACTGCGCCGGAGCGTAGGCGCTGCGGTAGTAGCCTTTGCCGGCGGCATTGGCGAAGAAGAGGCCGGCGAGCGGCACCTTCACGGTGGATGTTTCGGGCGCCACAAGCTCGCAGTGCTGGGCATTGGCGGCCTTGAAGCACACCGGCAGTGTCCACTTCTGCGCGGGATCGGGCGTGATGCTGGGGCTGAGGAAGAATCGCTTCTGCTCGACGGAGACTTTGCCATCCGCGGGCGCGCCGAAGGTGAGGATGGGCTCGCCGGGCTGCGCCACCAGCGACTCCATGATTTTGTCCACGGGTTTGTGGCTCGTGGCCGTCTGCGCGTTCCAGAAGTCTTCCGCCGTAGCGTTGCCGTATTCGTGCGCGGCCAGGTACGCGTGCACTCCTTTGCGAAAGGTTTCCTCGCCCAGGTAGTTCTCCACCGTCAGCAGCACGTCGCTGGCCTTGCCGTAAGCGATGCCGTCGAACATCTGGTTGATCTCCTCCGGTGTGTCGGCTTTGGCGCGGATGGCGCGCGTGGTCGGCTGCGCGTCGGTATTGAGCGTGTCCTGTTCATCGCCGGCGACCAGCTCGGGGATGTTCCACTCGGGATGCATCGCGGCCACAGGCTTGTTTTCCATCCAGGTGGCAAAGCCCTCGTTGAGCCAGATGTTGTCCCACCACTGCATGGTGACGAGGTCGCCGAACCACTGGTGGGCCATTTCGTGCGCGATGTCGAGCGCCGCGTTCTGCTGGGTGGAGATGGAGGCAGTCTTGGGATCGATCAGGAGGGCGGTTTCGCGGAAGGTGATGGCGCCGAAGTTCTCCATGGCGCCGGCCTCAAAGTCGGGAATGCCGATGAAGTCAAGTTTCTTGAGCGGGAAATGAATGCCGAAATAGTCGTCGTAGTAGTGCAGCGCGAATTTGGCCACTTCGAGCGCGTAGGGCGTGAGGGCGACCTTGTCTGGAGTGGCGCAGACGCGAATGTCCACGTTGTCCTGGCGCCCGCCGGTGCACTGGAAGTCGCCTACCAGGAAGGCCACGAGATAGGTGGACATTTTGGGAGTGGTGCCAAACACGACAGTGTGCTTTCCTGTGCCGGGCCCCGGCGTATCGGCCGCGATGGCGGTATTCGAAATGGCGGTGTCGGCGGCGTCGATAATCAGCGAGATGTCGTAGGTGGCCTTGAAGGCCGGCTCGTCAAAGCAGGGAAAGGCGCGTCGCGCGTCGGTGGCTTCAAATTGCGTAACGGCGTAGTTGCGGCGCGCAGTTTTTGATAGATAGAAGCCGCGCAGCTCGTTGTTCAGGATGCCGGTGTAGCGGATCTTGATGGTGGCGTTGCCCGCGGGAACGGTTTTGGGAAACGTGAACGTGGCCTGCTGTTTATCGGCGTCGAGGCTCACTGTGCCCGTCTGCTGCGAGCCGCCCGAAACGATGGTCACTGACTGAAATGCGATCTCAATGGCATTGAGAGTAATCGTCTGCGTGGGCTCGCTTGACGTTTACATCGATCGCTTCCTCGCCGGAAAAGGTAGCGGCTGTGAGGTCAGGCGTGAGCTTGAGCGTGTAGTGCGTCGGTACGACTGTGCTGGGCAGGCGCTGGCTGATGGCGGAGCTGGGACAGAAAAGACCGACAAGCGCAACCGCGGCGCCGAAAACCGCGCGCCCGGAAAAACAAGAAAGCGAAATCCTCATTGAAAATCCTCGCAGGTTGTGACGCGGAGCTGCAGGGCGATTCTTCACTCGACTGCAGGCGACACTAGGGTTCGGCCCCCGCGGTAAATCGTCGAGTGGCCCGCATGTAGATTGTTTCACAGCGCGCTGACGCATTTCTCCTTTTGCCGCACACCGAAGCCAATATGCTCAAGTGGCGATTTCCTCAAGAAATCGCCACGTTGCACGAGAACAAAGATGGCTATTTTTGAAGGAGAAATGCCTTAATCGAGCCGCGCCGGCGCCAGCCGGGGCGAGATGGCATGGATGACAAGAAGGGCCAACGGATACGCAAGGCAGGCGAGGATAAACAGCGTCACAAAACTGTGCGTCTTCTGAACGATCGCCCCCGCGCTAAACAGCAGCAGCACTCCGCCGACCGCCCCCGCCATGCCGCCGATGCCGGTTACGCTGCCGACAGCGGCCTTGGGAAACATATCGGAGGGCAGCGTGAACAGGGTCGCCGACCATCCTTGGTGACCGGCGGTGGCCAGACCTAGCAGCGCTACCACGACCCACAGGTGATGAACGAACGGTGCGGCAAAGATGGGCGCGATGCAGAGGACGCAAAACAACATCGTGCTCTTGCGGGCTTTGTTCGGAGTCATCCCACGGTTGATAAGGGCTCCCGATATCCAGCCGCCGCCCACGCTGCCGATGATCGATATGGCGTACGCCAGCATCACCGGAATCCGGATCTGCGACAGGCTCAAATGAAAAGTGGTCTGCAGGTAGCCCGGGATCCAGAAAAGATAAAACCACCAGATAGGATCGGTGAGGAACTTGGCGGCGGCGAATGCCCATGCTTCTTTGCACGGCGCCACGCGGCTCCAGGGAACGCTTTCGATCTTTTCGCCGGGATCGCTGAGGATCAGTGCGAGCTCAGCCTTGGAGACGAGAGGGTGCACTTCCGGCCGGCGATAGAGAATGAGCCAGAACACCAGCCACACAAAGCCCAAAGAGCCCGCGACAACAAAGGTGCCACGCCAGGCTCTTGCCGGCCCCAAGAAGCTCCATCGGCTGAACAAGGCCACAAAGGCCGTCACCACAACCGGCGCCACCATGTTGCCCACATTGGCGCCGGAGTTGAAGATTCCGGTTGCATAGGCGCGCTCGCGTTTGGGAAACCACTCGGCTACGGTCTTGATGCAAGCCGGGAAGTTCGCGGCCTCGCCCAGGCCGAGCAGAAACATTGCCAGCGCGAAACTGGCGACAGAAAACGCCGCGCTCGGCAGCATGGCTGCGACGCTCCACAGGCAGATGGCAATGGCGAACGCCTTGCGCGTGCCCAGCTTGTCAGTAAGCCCGCCGGCCACCAACATGGCGATGCCGTAGGCCAGCTGAAATGCGACGGTGATGATCCCGTACTTGAAGTCGTTCAGGCCCGGAATAACGTTTTCGAGAGTGTTCTTGAGATTTGCGATCACAGCCCGGTCGACGTAGGCAATCACCGTGGCGAAGAACAAGAGCGCGCAAATCAACCAGCGCTCGTGCGACATGCTGCCCGCTGGAGCCAAGTTCGCGGGAGAAGCGATGGATTCAGAACCTTGTGCGGTCATTTCGTGCGGCTCCTCCGGGGTACAGCAGATTCTGGAACCGCTGTAGTGGTCCGACCAATTATACCGGCCAGACTGCAGCCTTGAGCGCGGCCGCAATGCGGCGGCAGCGTCAGCGCGGGCGGCCTTGCGATGCGGCCGCAGCGAATCGAGCAGCAACAGGCAGGCGCCGATGACGACCGAGGAGTCGGCCACGTTGAAGTCGGGCCAGTGATAGGTGAAGATGTGGACCTCGATGAAGTCGACGACCGAGCCGTAGAGCGATGCGGTCGTGCACGTTGCCGAGGGCTCCGCCAAGGATGAGCGCGAGAGCGACGGTGGTGAGCGTGAAGCGGTTGCCGAGGCGCAGCAAGACGACCAGGATGGCAAGCGCGGCGGCGAGCGTGAATGCGACCAGCACCCAGCGCACGGCGTTGGGCGAAGCGGTGTTGGCGAACAGCGAGAAAGCCGCGCCTTCGTTGGTCCAGTGCGTGATGCGCAGGACGCGCGGAATGATGGGGATGGCTCCGCCGAGGCGGACGTGCGCGGAGACCCAGTTCTTGGTCAGGCGGTCGGCGACAATGACCAGCGCCGAGATCAGCAGCAGCCAGGGCAGGCGGCGAGGCCGGGGCCAGTTTGTTAGCCAGCTCACTGTGCGGCCTCCGGTTGCGGCGCGTCGATTCGGGGCGGTTCGATGCCCATCTCCCGCAAGGCCGACTGGCAGCGCGCGCAAACGTCGTGCCAGATGCCGTAGCTCTGGTGACATCGGGCATGAAGTTCCAGCAGCGGGCGCACTTTGTGGCCGGCGGCGGCCAAGGCGTTAACCGCAGCGTCCATTATTAGAAGCGTATTTCCAGACGAAATTACGTCTTCGGATGCCCGGTCATACTCGGCCAGTATGGTCCCCTCTGCGTTGACAATCTCGACGCTGGAGACATTGAGTAATCTCCTTGAGTCCGGCTGCGTGGCGCTCAGAGCGAGACTCAGTGTCTGCCGGATGCGGCGATCGTGATTCTGCGCTCCAGACCCTTGCCGATTGTCTTGGCCTGGCGCTCTTCTTCGAGCTTCGGAGCGCTTGGTCGCGAACCGCAAAGAGCTGTCTTCCACTCGTCGAGCAACAGGCGCAGGATCGCCGAGAAGATCTCTTCCGGCTTGGGGAACAGCGCGAGGTGAACGCTGACCTGGCGGCCTTCGACCGCGGGCAGGTGCTCCCAGATCTCGTCGGCGGTGAAGGTGAGGATGGGCGCGACCAGCCGGACCAGCGCCTCGGTGATCTGCCAGAGAACGGTCTGCGCGGAGCGGCGCGCCTGGCTCGTGGGCGCGAAGGTGTACATGCGGTCCTTGAGCACGTCGAGATAAAAGGCGCTCAGGTCCACGATGGCGAACTCGTTCACGGCCTGATAGACGCGATGGAACTCGAAGGCCTCGTACCAGCCGTTTGCCATCGGCCCAAGAATCTTTTCGGTCAGGTCGCGCGTGCGGGCCAGCATGTAGCGGTCGAGCGGCAACAAGCTCGGCCTCGGCGACGCGGTCGCGCGCCGGGTCGAAGCCGTCCAGATTGCCGAGCAGGAAGCGGAAGGTATTGCGCAGCTTTTTGTAGAGCTCGGCGCAGCGCTGCATCAGGTTTTCGCTGGCCGCCATGTCTTCGCGGAAATCGACGGACGCGACCCACAGGCGCACGATCTCGCCGCCCATGCGGTTGGCGATATCGACGGGATCGACGCCGTTGCCGAGCGACTTCGACATGGCGCGGCCCTGCTCGTCGAGCGTCCAGCCGGCCGTGGCGACGTGCGAGTAGGGCGCGCGGCCGCGCAGCGCAACCGAGGTGAGCAGCGACGAGTGGAACCAGCCGCGATGCTGGTCGCCGCCCTCGAGGTAGAGGACCTCCGTGTCCGTTGCCCTTTTGGAAAGGCGTATAGGCCGGACTCAGGTCCGGATCCGACTCGCAGACCGCCAGCCAGCTCACGCCGGAGTCGAACCAGACGTCGAGAATGTCGGTCTCTTTGCGGAAGCTGGTGCCGCCGCAATGCGCGCACTCTGGCGCCGGCCGGCAAAAGCGCTTCAAGCGGAGTCGTGTGCCAGGCCTCGGCGCCCTCGCGCTCGAAGAGATCGACGATCTTGCGGTTCAGAGCCGCGTCGATGATGGGCTGGTTGCAGCCTTCGCACATGAAAACGGCGATGGGCACGCCCCAGATGCGCTGGCGGCTGATGCACCAGTCGGGGCGCGTGGCGATCATGTTGGTGATGCGCTCCTTGCCCCACGCCGGGTCCCACACCACCTTGTCGATCTCCTCGATGGCGAGCTGCCGGAAAGTTGTTTCTGAGCCGTCGGCGCGCTTCATCGGCGTTTCGAGCGAGATGAACCACTGCTCGGTGGCGCGGAAGATGACGGGATGGTGGCAGCGCCAGCAATGCGGATAGGAGTGCTCGAGTTGCGAGCCGCCCAGCAGCGCGCCGCGCTCTTCGAGCATGGCGACGATGACGGGATTCGCCTTCCACACGTTCATGCCGTCGAAGGCCGGCGGCTGGGCACTGTGCCAGGAATCGGGATCGACGTGGATGTGCCCGCCGGCATCGACGCGGCTGGTGGGGTCGAGGCCGTAGCGCTGGCCGGTATAGAAGTCGTCGGCGCCGTGCGAGGGTGCGGTGTGGACCGCGCCGGTGCCCGTGTCGGCGGTGACGTAGGTGGCCAGCACGCCGAGGATCGAGCGCTCCAGGAACGGATGCTGGAAGGTGACGCGATCGAGCGCGACGCCCTTGAAGCGTGCGACGATGTCGGCCTTGAAGCGGGCAAGTTCGGTTTCGCGTGCGTCTCGAGCTTGCAGGCCGCGATGACTTGCCGGCCAGCGTCGTCGGCGACGATGTAGACGCTCGCCGGATTCGCACTCCAGCGCCACGTACTCGAAGTCGGGATGGAAGGCGACGGCCAGCGACGCGGGCAGCGTCCATGGGGTGGTGGTCCAGATGATGGTGGAAACCTCGCCGGCCGGCGAGCGCGGGCGCAATGGCCGCCGGATCGGAGGTGAGCCGGTAGCGCACGTAGACCGACGGGCTGGTGTGGTTCTCGTACTCCACCTCGGCCTCGGCCAGGGCGGTGCGGTCGTGGATGCACCAGTAAACCGGCTTCAGCCCGCGATAGACAAAGCCCTTTTCGAGGAAGCCGTAAAACGCTTCCAGAGTGCGGGCCTCGTAGCCGCGCGCCATGGTCTTGTAGGGCGTTCTGCCAGCGCCCAAAGCAGCCGATGCGCTCAAATTGCTCGGTCTGCAGGTCGACGTATTTCTGCGCGTAGGCGCGGCAGGCCTCCAGCACTGCCGGCACCGGCATGGCCAGCTTTTTGTGGCCCAGCTTCTCGTCGACCTTGATCTCGATGGGCAGCCCGTGGCAGTCGTAGCCGGGGACGTAGGGGGCGTCGAATCCGGCCATGGTCTTGGACTTGACCACGAAGTCCTTCAGGCCCTTGTTGAGGGCGTGGCCCAGGTGGATGGGCCCGTTGGCGTAGGGAGGGCCGTCGTGAAGCAGGTAAACGGGCCGCCCGTGGCCGGCTTTGCGCAGCTCTTCGTAGAGGCGGAGCTGAGGCCCAGCGAGCCAGCCGAAGCGGCTCATTCTGCGGCAGATTGGCTTTCATCGGGAAGGCGGTTTGGGGCAGGGTGAGGGTCGCCTTCAACTCCGGCGCAGGGGACATCGGGACTCCGTTCGAGGATGCGAACTTGTTCAAAGATCAGTGTAAACGGAGGAGTGACATTTTTCCCGGTAACAAACCGAACCCGCTCACCGTCTATTGTTTATGGAAGTCCTGAAGCTCACGGAATATGAGAAATACGGAGGCCGGAGCCGGCGACTGGATCTGAGTTCGCGGAGCCGAGACAAGGACGGGCGCGGTCAAGCATAATGGATCGATGGGCCTGTTCACGGGCCCGCTCGCGTCCGAACAGCCAGCGACAACCGCGCCAGTCGGCGCAGAATGGCAGACGATCACTCATGACACCGGAACGAAAAGCTCGACCAGGAAGTGCGCCTCCAGGGACCGGCCACGAGCTGGATGCCTTCCTCGGGAAAGCTTTCGAGGAGAAGCCCATTTGGGTGGGCCTCTGGGAGAGCATCCGGGACGTGTTTTTCCCGGTCAAGCTGCCGCCTCTTGAGCTGACCTCCACGCCCATTCCGGTGCCCGACCGGATGGCCGTGAAGCCGAATCCCTGGGCCATCGGGATCTCGACCACCTTCAATATTGCCATCCTGCTGCTGGCCATCTGGCTGGGCATTCGCGTGGTCAACAACATCGTGAATCCAGCCCTGCAGGCGACGAACATCGATGTGGGCGACTACAACGCGCCCAAGTCCGACACGCAAGGCCGGCGGCGGCGGCGGCGGCGGCGACAGGAGCATCATCGAAGCCAACAAGGGCAAGCTGCCGAGAAGGTCGAAGGACCCCATCACGCCTCCGCAGCCGCAGACGATCGAGCAAGCCCAAGCTGCCCGAGCCTCCGGCCATCAACGTGCAAAAGGACATTCAACTGCCCGACAACATGAATATGCCGATGATCGGCATGCACGAGTCGACGAATGTGACCTTGGCCTCGGCCGGAACCGGGAACGGCGCGGGCATGGGAACGGGCAGCGGCGGCGGCATGGGCTCGGGATACGGGAACGGATACGGGCCCGGATACGGCGGCAATGCGGGCGGCGGGTCTACCAGGTCGGCGGCAGGATCTCCGCGCCGGTCGTCGATCCACAGCGTGGAGGCCGAGTTCTCCGACGAGGCGCGGCGCGCCAAGTACCAGGGCGTTTGCCTCATTTCGCTCATCGTCGATGCGCAGGGCAATCCGCAGAATATCCACGTGGTGCGGGCGCTGGGCATGGGGTTGGACGAGAAGGCCATCGAAGCGATGCGCAAGTACAAATTCAAGCCGGCCATGAAGGACGGCAAGACGCCGGTGCCGGTGATGATCACCATCGAGGTCGATTTCCGGCTGTATTGACGACGTGAGATCTTTGCAGGCGAATGGAGGAGCGGAGCGCAGGTCGCTCCGCTTTTCTTATGGAATCAGCCAGTCGCCGTCGTCTTCCAGGAGCTCCTTCATGGCGGCGCAATCGGCCGGCGCTTGTGAGCAAGGGGTTACGTCGGGACCATCCACCGCGCGCATGACGGTCACAAATTTCTGATTGGTCTTCAGGGCTTCGTCGTGGCACTTCTTGGCCACGGCCATCAGCTGATCCCAGGTGCCCTCGAGGACCGTCGCCCTTGTTCTTCGTCTGATGGTAGAGGCCGCTGGCGTCGATGATTTTGGCCAGGTCGACGGCTGTTTCGCTTGCTTGATGGGCCTTACCCTTGGGCAGCACGCTCAACTCGAGAAGCATGGAAATATCTCCTTCGTAGTCTTCCTCTTTAGCTGATACACCGTGCGGCGGCCCAACACCGTGATTTGGCATACACGCGCGTGTGACACCACTCACCGAGATCAAGGCCCTTTACGCGAAACGCTATCATTCGAGCGTCCCTTCGGCTCGCAGATGAGCCTGGGTTCGGAGAGGGACAAAGGAAAGGGTGCGATATGGCAGGACCGGCGGTGATTGAAGCTGCGCACGAGGCAGAGATTGCGCATCGGGTTTCGTTTGACCTGGCGGAATTGACGAGGATGTACGACTTCACCGGGCGAACGGTGGCCATTACTGGCGGCGCCGGCATTCTGGGCAGCGAAATCGCCAGCGCGCTGGCCGGCTGCGGCGCGCAGGTGGCCATCCTCGACGTGAATCCGGAGGCGGGCAAGGCCGCGGTCGATCGGATGGGCGAGCACGGCAAGCAGCGTGTCGGTCTTCCAGTGCGACGTGCTCAACCGCGACAGCGTGGCGCAAGACCGCCGAGGAAGTCGCCGGCCGCTCTGGCAAGCTGGATTGCCTGGTGAATGGCGCCGGAGGCAACAAGCCCCAGGCCACGACGAGCCCCGATCTCAAGTTCTTCGATCTGCCCGCCGACGCGCTGCGCTGGGTCTTCGAGCTGAATATTCTCGGCACCATTCTGCCCAGCCAGGCCTTCGGAAAGATCATGGCGGCGCAGGGCTACGGCACCATCCTGAACATCTCGTCGATGAACTCCTTCCGGCCGCTCACGCGCATTCCGGCTTATTCGGCGGCCAAGGCGGCGGTGAGCAACTTTACGCAGTGGCTGGCCGTGCACATGGCGCAGGAGTACTCGCCGAAGATTCGCGTGAACGCGATCGCGCCGGGATTCTTCCTCACCAATCAGAATCGCTTTCTGCTGCTCGATAAAGACACGGGCGAGTTGACCGCGCGCGGCAAGTCGATCATCGGGCACACGCCCATGGCGCGCTTCGGCGAGCCCAGTGACCTGTTCGGCGCGGTGCTCTGGCTGCTTTCGCCGGCTTCGGAGTTCGTCACCGGCGTGGTGGTTCCCATCGACGGCGGCTTCTCGGCGTACAGCGGCGTTTGAAGAATCGGTCAGCCCGCCAGAGCCGCTACCGCCGCATCCTTACAAAGGCGAAGAGGCTCAACGCGCCCAAAACGGCGAGCAATGCAACCCGGCAGAGTCGGCACTCCTGAATCCCCTCCAGCACAAGGCCAGAGCCACTGAAGATCCTGGCGGCAGCGGAAACGATGTCGGGCGACGACTGGCAGCGCTCGACTTCATCGAAAGGGTGAGCGCCGTCATTCCAGGTCCTGCAGCAGGATGAACTGTCGGAGGGGAGAAGTTGCTTGATGCATCCGGCGGCAGTCCAGAACATGCAAAGGAGATACTCTGTTTGAAGCCATTGGTCGAATCAACGTTAACTGTGGCTGAAGCAGCTGCGACGAACGGCACCTGAGACTTGCATCAGTAGGAGGCAGGACATGGCAAAGAATGATTCCGCACAACATGCTTCGGCACCCGATCGGGCCGGGTTGCGGATCGCTATGATGCGGCACTTGTTTCTCGCATCCGTCGTGTGCATCTGCACGACTTGCGCCACAATTGCGCAAGCGCCCGACGCTCAGCCGGTCAACCCGGATGCAACACTGGCCGCACGGGCCCTCCTGCACGATTTGGACACAATCACGGGCCACGCCACGATCAGCGGCCAGCATAACTATCCTAACTTTGTCTCCCGCTACTCAGACCGCGTTTACGATTTGACTGGCGAATACCCCGGCATCTTCGGACAGGACTTTGGCTTCTCGGGCGGAGACGATAAGGACTCCACGCTTGGGCGTCCGTCCATGATCGAGGAAGTGATTCGCCAGTACCGCAATGGCGCCGTGATCGCACTCACATGGCACTCCGTGCGGCCGACGGAAGACGAACCCGTCACCTTTCGCGACAGCGTGCAAGGGCACCTGACTGACTGGGAGTGGCACCAACTCCTTACGCCCGGTACCGATCTCCATATGCGCTGGTGCCGGCAGGTGGACCGCATCGCGGGCTACCTCAAAGAACTGCAGGACGCAGGAGTGCCTGTGCTCTTCCGCCCCTACCACGAGATGAACGGCAACTGGTTCTGGTGGGGCGGCCGTCCCGGCCCGGAAGGCTCGGCGGCACTTTACCGCCAGATTTATGACCGCTTTGTGCACGTGCATCATCTCAACAATCTCGTTTGGGTGTGGAACGTAAACAGCCCCAATGCGAGCGCCGGCCCTGTTGCCGACTACTTTCCTGGCTCCGCCTATGCTGACGTGCTCACGATGGATATCTACGATCCGTTCCGGCAGGAGTTCTATGACCAAATGGTGGCGCTTGCCGGTCCCCTTCATAAGCCGATCGCCCTGGCCGAGGTCGGAGCCATGCCGACGCTCACGACATTCGCAGAACAGCCCCGCTGGGCATACTTCATGATGTGGAGTGGTCTAGCAGAAGGCGCTAATAGCCCCGACCAGTTGCAGACGATTTTTCATGCGCCGAACATTATTAATCGAGGCGATTCACGCCTTTCCGCATCGATGGCGGCTCCGACCACGCCCCCGGCGCCGGGAGACGTTAAAGCGGGTGCTGAGGTGCGCGCCCTGCTCGACAAATTAGCTGAAGCGAAGGGAAAGGGAGTTCTTGGCGGACAGAGCGTCGTCGAATCCGCCGCCATAACTTTTCCCGAGGTGCAGGCGGTACTTGGCGCAACCGGCAAACAACCGGCGATCGTCGAAATCGATCTGACCGGAGCCACGGAGCCGGCAACGCTTCTCGCGCAGGTGCGGGAGGCGACGCGTCAGGGCGAGTTGGTCGCATTGCGCTGGACACCGCCTCGCCCAACCGACGGCGCCGCTACAGGCGTACTCACGAGTTTCGAATGGCAGCAGTTGCTTGAGCCGGGAACAGACCTGAATCATCGTTGGGCAGCACAGGCAGACGCTGCAGCCGCGCTGCTGCGCCCGCTCGCCGGGGCGCATCTCGCCGTGCTCTGGAGCCCATATCCGGCACTGAACGGCGACGGCAATTGGTGGTCAGGTCACCCTGGGCCTGAAGGTTCGCAGGAGTTGTACCGAAGGCTCTATGAGCGCCTTACCGGCCAGGGCAACCTCCACAACCTTGCGTGGGTCTGGGAAGCGGCGCCTCCCAGCTTCAATCCCGGAGGAAACAATGGGCTGGAAGATTTCTTTCCCGGGCCGTTGTACATCGACGCGATCACGCTTGATGCAGATACGCTTGGCGGACGCCGCTTCCCCCTTGATCGCCTTGTGTCGCAGTTTGCCGGCGGCAAACCCTTCGGTGTTCGCATCGCCTCGGGCGTACCGGCCACGGACGTACTCGCACGAGAGGTGAACTGGCGGTGGATGCTGTTGTCGCCCGCTCAAGTGTCTGGCTCTGACGCGATCAAGGCCTTTTACGCAGATCCGCGCGTGCTGGCTGCGACCCAGAAATAACTGTGGGCGGCCCACATCCCAGGTAAAGCCGTTCATCGGAAATTACTGCCTGGAGCAGAAACGCACTGGGAACATGCGGAGCCCTTGCTGCTGAGGCAGCCATCAGAAAAGTGCTGACACAGTGCTTGCATGAACGTGAAGCCAAATCTCTTGCGATTTTGCCTTCTTATATCTTATTGATTAAATTTGGCTTAGTGGTGCGCCCGGAGAGATTCGAACTCCCGACCTACTGATTCGTAGTCAGTCGCTCTATCCAGCTGAGCTACGGGCGCACACGCGCGGGCTTCAGGACGAAGCCCATGGGACGAACCTTTGTCAGAGTATCAAGGCCAGAGCGGCTGCGCAAGGTTGGAGCGGCGGCGCAACGGGGCTACGCCGTTGGCGGGAGCGCTGCGGCCGGCGCGGGCGTGGGGAGCTGCGGCTCCTTCTCGACGATGTCGAGCCCCGCCGCGTGGACGAGCTTGGTGACTGCGGCGGCGTTGAGTCGCGTGGCGTCGTATTCGACGCGGAGGGTGCGGGCAGCGCGATCAAAGCTCAGCTGCCGGATGCCGTAGACATCGCGCGCTCGCGCCAGAGCGAGGGCTACCTGCTCCGTGGGCGGCGTGGCGTAACGATAGACGATGTCGATCGTGGTCATGAGAACAGGATAGCAAGGTGCGGGCGCCCAGGGTTTTCGCGCTCAAAGGCTCTTCAGATAGGAGACAATCTCGGGGCTGGTCCATTCTTGGGGGCCGACGAACTTGCGGCGGATGATGCCCTGACGGTCGATGACATAGGTTTCCGGCCACATATCCGTTTGATAGAGCTTCGCGGCCGACTGCGTGGGGTCCCGCACTGTGATGAGGTCGACATGATGGCGAACGATGAAACTCGAGTAGGCGGCGGGATCATCGTCGATGCTGACGGCGAGAATGACGAGATTGGGCTGCTCATGGTGGAGCTCGAGGAGCGAGGGCATCTCCTCGACGCACGGCATGCACCAGGTGGCCCAGAAATTGAGCAGGACGACGTGGCCGCGGTAGCTGGCCAGGTGAACGGTGGAGGTGCCGTCGGAGACGGTGAAGTCGGGAGCGGCCTTGCCGGTTTGCGCGGGATGCGAGCCGCGATTGCACGCGGGCAGGAGGGCTAAAGGAAGCAGGAGCGCCAGGATGAGGCAACGAGGAAACCGCACATCCTTATAATACGGAGCGAAAGGGCAGGAAGAAAACGGTGAGGCGCGATGACCAGGGATGAGCCGGAGCAGGGCAGAGCCGGAGGCTGGAAGCCGGTGCTCGGTCTTGCCGATGCGACGGAGAGCGCGGCCCCCGCGGCGGATTGGCGCGACTGGGCCGGCAAGACCGTGCCGGGAACGGTCTTCGACCAGCCGGAGCCTGATGAGCTGATCGAGCTGACGGTGATTGTTCCGGCGCGGGACGAGGAAGACTGCCTGGGCGAATGCCTGCATTCGCTGGTGAGTCAATCAGAGGACATCTTCGCGCTGGGTCGCGATTGGGAGTTGATCGTGGTCGACGATCACTCGACCGACCGGACGGCCGAGATCGCGCGCGGCTTTGCCGGTGTCACGCTGCTCGAGGCGGGCAAGCTGGAGCCGGGATGGACGGGGAAGGCAAACGCCGCGTGGACGGCGGCGCGGCGCGCGCGGGGCCGCTGGCTGCTGTTTACTGACGCCGACACGATTCACGAGCCGGGCGACCTGCGCCGGGCGATGCACGAGGCTGAGCGGTACAAGGTGGGCATGTTGAGCTATTCGCCGCGGCAAGTTGTGCGCGGGCTGGCGCAGCGCTCGCTCATGCCCCTGGTCTTTTGCGAGCTGGCGCTCGCCTATCCGCCGGCCAAGGTCTCCGACCCGGCGCAGCGCATCGCCGCGGCCAACGGCCAGTTCCTGCTTGTGGAGAGGGAGGCTTATCGGCGGCTGGGAGGGCATCCCAGCGTAGTCGGCAAAGTCCTCGAAGACGTGGAGCTCGCGTTCCTGGCGAAGCGGCGCAAGGTGGGGCTGCGCTTCCGCTATGCCGACGACGCCGTCTCCGCGCGCATGTACCGCAGCACCGCGGCGATGATCGAGGGCTGGACCAAAAACCTGAAGCTGCTCTTCGACAATGCGTTTCTGCTGGCGGTCTTCAGGGCCCTGGATATTGCGCTGCTCTTCGGGCTGCCGATCCTGGCCTACGAACTGTGGAACGCGCGGCTCGGTGCACACGGGCTGGAGTGGCTGGGCGCGGGATGGGTCCTGGCATTGCTGTGGCTGCGCACGCTGTTCCGGTTCTATTCGCGTGTTGCAAAGTCGAACTTTCCTTTCCTGGATTGCGCGCTGGCGCCTCTGGGCCTGCCGCTGTTTGTGGCGCTGCTCTATCGAAGCTGGTTCCAGCACCGCATCCTCAAGCGCGTAAGCTGGAAGGGGCGGAGTTACGCCTCGTAGGAGACAGGGCTGGCGAGGACTTTTGAGCGGGTCGTGAACCGAGAGCGGATTTTTCGATCCCGCGCAAATTCATCTTGGTTCTGTGAAACCTTTGCTCAGTTCCGGAATCTCTTAGGTGAGGGCACGAATGATCTTTTTAACGCGGCGGGCGACGTTTTCCGCATCGCACTACTACTGGAATGAGTCCTGGCCCGCGGAGAAGAACGAACGTGTCTTCGGGCGCTGCGCGAATCGCAACGGGCACGGGCACAATTACACGCTGGAGGTGACCGTAGCAGGTGAGCCTGACCCGGTGACCGGCTTCGTCGTCGATCTGAAGTGGCTCAAGGACGCTATGGAGCGCGAGGTTTTGTCTGCCTACGATCACAAGCACTTGAATCTCGATGCGCCGGAGTTCAAGCACACCATTCCGACCACGGAAAACATCGCCATTGCGGCGTGGAAACGGCTGGAACCGGTGGTGACCGCGGCAGGTGGAGCGCGCCTGAGCCGCATTCGTGTTTATGAGACGCCGGAGATCTTTGCCGAGTATCGGGGTCCCCACGAACAGGTCTCCGTTCGTGGGGTGAAGGACAGAGGTGAAGCGTGAAAGCGTACTTCGGCCGCCGCTATTTGCTCAGCGCCAGCCACCGGCTGCACGCGCAGGCGCTTACGGCCGAGCAAAACCGCGCGGCGTACGGAAAGTGCAACAACGAGCATGGCCACGGCCACAATTATTTCGTCGAGGTTCTGGTGGGCGGCGCTGTGGATGCGGAGACGGGGATGGTGGTGGATCTGGTGGCGTTGGATGAGGCGGTGCGGACGCGCGTGCTGGACCGGTTCGACCACGCCAATCTAAATCTCGATCCGCTGTTTGCCGATTGCGTGCCAACGACGGAGAATTTTTGTAAGACGATCTTCGGTTTGTTGCGCGATGCGTTGCCGGCGGGCGAGCTGGAGCATGTCCGCGTGGAAGAGACGGAAAACAATTTCTTTGAGTGTTCATCGAGGGGATAGAAGACAATGGCGCATCCAATTGCGGTGAGTAAATCCGTTCGTGGGGCAATCGAGGCAAGCGAAGGGCTGAGCAGCTTCAGCACGCAGGAGATGTATCGCGAAATCCTCGGCCGCCTGGGCGAGGATCCTGACCGCGATGGCCTGCGTGCGACCCCGGAGCGTGTTGAAAAGTCGCTGGCCTTCCTCACCAAGGGCTACGACCAGGACCCGGCGCGGATTCTGCGCGGAGCCATGTTTGAGGTGGACTACGACGAGATGGTCATCGTCAAGGACATCGAGATGTTTTCGCTCTGCGAGCACCACATGCTGCCCTTCTTCGGCAAGGTACACGTGGCCTACATTCCCAAAGGCAAGGTCATCGGCCTGAGCAAGATTCCCCGGCTCGTCGAAGTCTTCGCGCGGCGCCTGCAGGTGCAGGAGCGCCTGACGCGCCAAATCGCCGACTCTATCCAGGAAGCCATCGCGCCGCAGGGCGTGGGCGTGGTGATTGAGGCGAGGCATCTTTGCATGATGATGCGCGGCATTGAAAAGCAGCATTCGTCCACGGTGACAAGCGCCATGGTGGGCTGCTTCCGCCAGAAGGAGACGCGCGCGGAGTTCCTGTCGCTGGTGCGGCAACCTGGCAACGGGATCGTCTGACGCACACGCAGCGGGCCGACCCTCTTCAATGTGTCCCGCGCCTCAAACCCCCTGGGCAAACGGCACCGTCAGATATCTCCCGCGAAGAGCGTTCGCGGCCGCGAGCGCCTGCTTCAACCTTCGCCCGGTGGTCTGGCGGATGCGCGCCAACAGCGCGCCATCCCGCTCCGGATTCAGGACCTCCCGCGCGATCTCATTTAACTGATGCCAGTCGTGCCAGTCGCCGATGCGCCGCTGAACGTTGCCCAGAGCATCGGACAGACCTGGATTCGCATCCGCGGAAAGCTGCAGAATGTAGCGGAGCTCCTTCACCTTGAGCCGGAAGGCGTGGATGTTCTCTGCGTTGAGCGCCGGCCATTCGCCAAGCTCGCGAACAACGTTGATCGCCGCGGTGTGGATCCCGTCGTGCGGGTGGAGGAGCGATCCGTTGGCGGATGCAGGCCGTTTGGCGCGCGCCAATGCAGACGCGAACGAGCCTGGAGTACTCCTTCAGATTTTCCCGCGCCGCGTCGCGCCGCCTGCTGAGCGCGCGCCGCAACTCCACTGCGCTTTGCTGCCGGGCGATCTGGAGATGCTCGAGGAGGCGGGCGAGGGAATCGCCGTCCGCGTAGCGCGCCAGCTTGCGCGCGTTGGCAATCATCACGTCCATCTCGCGCACGCCGCCGGACGCCTTCCGCACCGGCTCAATCGACTTGAGGAGGCGCCGCGATTCTTTGCCCTCTAGTTGCGCCAGCACCGAGACGATTGCCTCCACCCTCCGCGTTGCCGTGCGCAGCTTGTGAACCTCGTTGGGCGTCGGGTCCAAGGTCAAGCTCTTGAGAGTCTTGCTGAGCTCCCGCAACGCCTTGCGTGCGCGTTCCAGTTCTTCTGCCATCTCTCATTAGATTGGGGCGTTCCGGCCTGGGTTGGCAAGGCGAACCTGCGGCAGCTAAAGTGATGATGTGAACGGGCTTCTTGTGATGGACAAGCCGGGCGGGATGACCAGCCACGATGTGGTCAACCGCCTGCGAAGGATCACTGGAGAGCAATCGATTGGCCACCTTGGCACGCTGGACCCCATGGCCACCGGGGTCTTGCCGCTGCTGATGGGCAAGTTTACGCGCCTCGCGCAGTATTTCTCTGCGGCCGAGAAGAGCTACACGGGATGCATTCGCTTCGGCTTCGCGACCGACACCTATGACGCCGAGGGCGAGCCTGCAGGACCGGACCGATGGCCGGAAGTGGCCGAGACGTTGACGCTCGAACAGGCGTGTGCGGCCGCCGCGCGGTTCCATGGCGAGATGGAACAGATGCCGCCGCCGTTTTCGGCCAAAAAGATCGACGGCAAGCCTGCATACAAGCTGGCTCGCGAGGGCAAACCGGTGCAGTTGAAGCCGGCTCGGGTTCGAATCGACGCTTTTGTGATTGAGGCGCTGGAGGGCCCCGATGCCAGCTTCTTGATCGACATCAGCGCGGGCGGATATGTGCGCTCCGTAGCGCACGAGCTGGGGCGCGACTTGGGTTGCGGAGCGCACCTGAGCCGCCTGCGGCGCACGCGGGCAGGCGCGTTCACGCTGGCCGATGCGCACACGCTCGAGGAGTTGGAGGCGCTGGCCGGGGATGCAGAAGCGCTGGAGGAAGTCTGTGTTCACCCGCGCACGTTGCTGCCGGAGATGCCCGCCGTGACCGGCGACGGCCTGGCGCTGGGCAGGCTGCGCAACGGGGCGCAGGCCAATCTGCCTGAGTTCTCGGCTGCGCCGCTGGTAAAGGTCTTTGCCGGGCCGCGCGAATTGGTCGGAATCGCCCGCAGGGTGGCAGGAACGCTGTTTCAGCCGGTGGTGGTGATGGGGTAGCAGCAGAGAACAGGCAATAGGAAACACCTGCCGCCTGTCTTCCCCCCTTTTCCTCACCATCGTTCACCGGCTCAGCTTAGACTGGAGTTTCGTCGTCTTAGATAAGGAGCAGACTCGCTATGCCTTACCCCACGGACTATCGCTATACTCGCGAGCACGAATGGATTTCAGTGGATGGCGCCATCGGCTCGATCGGCATCACGGACTACGCGCAAAACTCCCTTGGCGACATCGTTTATGTCGATGCGCCCAAGGTGGGCGATGCGGTCACGGCCAATGCCACATTCGGTTCGGTGGAAAGCGTCAAGGCCGTCAGCGACCTCTTCTCGCCCGTCAGCGGCAAAGTGACCGCGGTGAACGAAGAGCTGAAGACCGCGCCGGATCAAGATCAACCAGGACCCGCATGGCACGTGGATCATCAAGGTTGAGCTCTCGAACCCGGCCGAGCTGCGACACGCTGCTCGACGCCGCGGCATACGAGGCATTTATTGCGGAAGAAACGGGGAGCTAGAAGCTAAACCATGCGCTACCTTCCGAAATCGGACGAAGAACGCCGGCAGATGCTCGCCGAGATCGGCGCGGCATCGATTGACGATCTCTTTTCGAGCATTCCGGCCGAGTACCGCCTTGACCGCGACCTCGCCGTGCCGCGCCAGCAGGCGGAGAGCGAGATCGTCGAATATTTCCGCGCCGCCGGCGCAGAAGAACTGCGACCGGATTACGCCAGCTTTCTGGGCGCGGGCGCCTATCGCCATTACCGGCCCGTCATTATCGACGCGCTCGTCCAGCGCGGCGAGTTCCTCACCAGCTACACGCCCTACCAGGCCGAGATCACGCAGGGCACGCTGCAGGCCATTTTCGAGTTCCAGACCATGATCGCCGAGCTGACCGGCATGGACGTGGCCAACGCCAGCATGTACGACGGGTCAACCGGCGCGGCCGAAGCGGTGATGATGGCCGTCCGCGTGACCGGCCGCCACAAGGCCGTGGTTGCTTCGACCGTTCATCCCGAATACCGCGAGGTGCTGGCCACCTACGCAAAACATCAGGGCCTGCCGACGGCGCTGGTTGGCTACGACGCCGAGACCGGACGCGCGGATTTGGCTGCGCTGGACGCAGCCGTCACCGAAGAGACCGCCGCCATACTCGTGCAAAGCCCGAACTTCTTCGGCGTCATCGAAGACATTCCAGCCATCGCGGCCATCGCGCACGCCAAAGGCGCGCTGTTGATCGTGTCGATCGCGGAAGCTGTCTCACTCGGCATCGTGCGCCCGCCCATTGAGGCCGATATCGTCGCCATGGAAGCGCAGTCGTTCGGCGTAGCGCTCAGCTATGGCGGCCCGTTCTGCGGCGTCATCGCAGCCAAGGAACAATTTGTGCGCCAGATGCCGGGCCGGCTCGCCGGCCAGACCGTCGACGGGGCAGGGAATCGCGGCTTTGTGCTCACGCTCGCCACGCGCGAGCAGCACATCCGCCGCGAGAAGGCCACCTCGAACATCTGCACCAACCAGGCGCTCGTCGCGCTCATGGCCACGATCTTTCTCGCCGTCTACGGCAAGGAAGGCATGCGCGAACTGGCCGAGCACAACTTGGCGAAGGCTGACTATGCGGCGAAGACGCTCGGGAGTCAGCCCGGAGCGAAGCTGCGTTTTAGCGGCGCGCCGCGCTTCCATGAATTCGTGCTGCAGACCGAGGAGTCGCCCGCGGCATGGAGCCGGCGGCTGATTGAAAACAAGATTGTCGGTGGCATCGAACTCAGCCGATGGTATCCCGAGCTGCACAATTGCACCCTCTGGTGCGCGACCGAGGTGGTCACGCGAGAGCAGATCGACGCTGCGGCCAAGGTGCTGGCGGGCGTTGAGGTGGAGGCATAAATTCGAGAGGAATTGCCATGGTCCAGCAGAAATTTCCACCGCGAATTATGTATATCGAATACAAAGGCGGAGGTTTTGTCGACTTTCATGAATATGGAGGAAATGTGAGTAAGGGTAATGGCTTGCATGGCTCGGCGCGAATTGGCAGGGTGACTTTCAGTCGAACGGGCGCGACTTTACACTACAACGGCAAATCATTCCAGAGTTTGAAGGGGAGCGGTTTCAAGGCGAATTACTTTGATACGGAAACCGGCGAGCAGTATTGGATTTCGGGGCCAAGGCGCGATGGGACCGATCGGCTCTACAAGAGCGATTGGCCGGTCGAAATTGATAAAGATGTGCGCGAGGAATACTGGACGGAGATTCGCAAGAGACCCGAACTCAAAGATCACTCGACGACATCACTATCGACAACAAAGCGGCCGAACGCGACATCGCTCACCAGGCGGTAGACGAGAGAAAACAAGAATGAATTCAGCAGAAGCATCGAATCCCGGCCCCCACACCCTGGGCAAAGTTCGCCCGCATCAAACGCAGAACGAAGCGCTGATGTTCGAGAAGACGACGAAGCGTGGGGCCGCAGATAACCTTGGCCGAAGCGAGCCTTGTAACAAGGGCACGGCTTTAGCCGGGCCGCAACAGTAACGGAGAGGAGGGTAGGGCTTTAGCCCCTGCCATGGCGCATCCAGCCCGCAATGCTGCTCCGGCCAACATTCTGAACCCGTCGCGCATCTTTTTCGCGACGACAAAAACGAGCATGGGCAAGCGATTGCTGCAATCGGAGCGCAATGCCAACCTTCTCATCGAGGTACTGCGTTCGCTTGTCGCCGAGCATCGCCTTAAGCTGCACGATTTCGTAATCATGCCCGATCACGTCCATCTTCTGATCGAGGTTTGCAACGATATGACAATCGAAAAGGCCATGCAATACATCAAGGGCCGGTTCTCCCATCGGCTTTCCCATGAACTCGGCTACAAAGGCGAAGTTTGGCAACGCGGATTCACCGAAGTGCAAGTCATGAACAAGCAGAACCTTGAGACTCATCGGGCGTATATCGCCGAGAACCCTGTCAAAGCTGGGCTTGCCGCATCCACGGAGGAGTACCCGTACTGTTTTTGCAGCCTGGCGCGGAAGAAAAGGAACCTTGTGGGCCCAACGTAGATCGGCAGGGGCTAAAGCCCGCCCGTTTTTCTTGTGCGTTTCGGCCCGGCTAAAGCCGTGCCCTTGTTACAAAGCTCGGAACGTGAGATGAAGATCCAATTGCGCCGGGCTCGGAGAAGATTGAGGTCTGGAGCGTTTCGGCCCGGCTGAAGCCGTGCCCTTTTTCAAAGCGTCGCTATTCAACGTGATCGGCATGGCGTTCTTAAATACGACAAGGCGAGAATCAAGATCATCGTGAAACAAGACAATGAGGAACGAAGAATGGCAACTAATCCTGAGATTCCCGGCCCCCGCACCCTGGGCAAAGTTCGCCCGCACCAAACGCAGAACGAGGCGCTGCTCTTCGAGAAGTCCTCGCCGGGCAAGCGCGCTTACAAGCTGCCGCCGCTCGACGTGCCCGCTGTTGATTTTTCTTCTCGTCTTGGAGAAGCGTATCGGCAGAACCAGCCAGCGCTCCCCGAGCTGAGCGAGATCGAGATCATCCGGCACTTCACGCGCCTCTCCACCTGGAACTACGCCATTGACTTGGGCATGTACCCGCTCGGCTCCTGCACCATGAAGTACAACCCGCGCGTGAACGAGTTTGTGGCGCGCATCGAGGGATTGGCGGAGGCGCACCCCTACCGGCCCGAATCGCTGGCGCAGGGAATCCTCGAAATCTTCGATCTCCTTCAGCGCTGCCTGCTCGAGATCACCGGGATGGTTGCGATCACGCTGCAACCGGCCGCCGGCGCACACGGCGAATTCACCGGCATCCTGCTCACGCGCGCGTGGCACGAATCGCAGGGCAATCCGCGCAAAAAAATTCTCATCCCCGACTCCGCTCACGGCACCAACCCGGCCACGGCGGCCATCTGCGGCTACGCAGTCGAGAATCTCAAGTCGAACGCCGACGGCGGCATCGACCTCGACGCTCTCGCGCGGCAAGTGGACGAGGAAACCGCAGCGCTCATGCTCACCAACCCCTCGACGCTCGGCGTCTTCGAGCACCAGATAGCCAGGATCGCTGAAATTCTGCACGCCAAGGGCGCGCTGCTCTATATGGACGGCGCCAACATGAATGCTCTGGTGGGCAAGGTGCGGCCAGGCGACTTTGGCGTGGACGTGATGCACCTGAACCTGCACAAGACCTTCTCTACGCCGCACGGCGGCGGCGGGCCTGGCTCCGGCCCGGTGGCGTGCAAGGCGTTTCTTGAGCCGTTCCTTCCGATCCCGGTTCTGGTCCGAGGCGAAAAGGGCGAGGAGTCCTGTCCGGATGCGGGAGATTGGGAAGACACCAATGCCGAGCCGACAGCCGATGGCTGCCCACCGCTGTTTCGCGCTCCAGTCCTCAAGCCGGACGGCGAGCGAGTCGGCGACACAGAGCCCTTATCGCTTCATCCGTTTGGCGGCCCGTTGCGCTGGGACTATGACCGCCCGCAATCCGTCGGCCGCGTGCGCGGCTTTTACGGCAACACCGGCATGTTCATCCGCGCGCTGGCCTACATTCTGGCCAACGGCCCCGACGGCCTGCGCCAGACCACGGAAGACGCGGTGCTGAATGCCAACTACATTCGCAAGAAGCTTGAAGACGTCTACGAGCTGCCCTACAAGACTGCCTCGATGCACGAGGTAGTCTTCAGCGACAAGCGGCAGGCGGCGCACGGCGTGAAGACCGGCGACATCGCCAAGCGGCTGATCGACTACGGCTTCCATCCCTACACGGTCAGCTTCCCGCTCATCGTGCACGGCGCGTTGATGATCGAGCCTACGGAGAGCGAATCGCGCGAGGAGCTGGACCTGTTCATCGCGGCCATGCGGTCCATCGCGCGCGAAGTCGAGGAGAATCCCGAGCTGGTGAAGACAGCGCCGCACTCAACGCGCGTCTCGCGGCTGGACGAAGTGCAGGCGGCGCGAAAGCCGATTCTGCGCTGGAGACCGCAGACGTAGCGCGAAGTTCGCCGTCACCTGTTCCCTTGGTCCCTCGGTCCCTTGTTCCCTGCCGTAGGTACCAAAGCCGGTATATGCTCCGCCGCGCCCGCTGGCTACACTCATCTACAGCGGTTCCGTAGTTACTATGTCCAGAATGCGTTGTCGCTAAGTGGATTTTTCCTTAAGAAAAATCCACCCTACACCGAGGCCGGAAATGGCTCCAACAACTGCGGAACCGCTCTGAAGAATGGCGCAGCTCTACTCGAAACGCAACATCAGGCGATCGCGCACCATCATCCGGCTATCGCGGGCGCCTTGCGCCCTCGCCCACGGGCTATCTGCACGTGGGCCACGCGCGCACCTTCTGGACGGCATTCCAGCGCGCGCGGGAGGCCGGCGGCACGCTCATCATGCGCATGGAGGATCTGGATCCTGATCGCTGCCGCCCCGTCTACGCCGAGGCCGCGCTCGACGATCTGCGCTGGCTGGGCATCCGCTGGCAGGAGGGCCCGGACAAGGGAGGGCCGTTCGCTCCGTATGTGCAGAGCAGGCGCCGCGCCTTCTACCTCGACGTGTGGCGCAAGCTGCTGCGCACCGGCCGCCTATTTCCGTGCCGTTGCTCGCGCAAGGATCTGGCGAGCGCGCTCGGCGCTCCGCATGAGCGTGTGCAGACAGAAGGTGGCGGCGGCAAGCTCGACAGCGTGGACGATGAGCCTCTCTATCCCGGAACCTGCCGGCTTTTTATGGGTGGCACGCCGCAGCTTCCTGGTCCCACTGCGAGCGAGTTCGAGGACCCGGGCGGCACGAACTGGCGCTTCCGCGTTCCCGACGGCGAGGTCATCGAGTTCGTCGACCTCAACCTCGGTCCGCAGCGCTTTGTGGCCGGCGTGGATTTCGGCGACTTCGTCGTCTGGCGGCGCGACGGCGTTCCCAGCTATCAGCTCGCCTGCGTGGCCGACGATGCGGCCATGGGCATCACGGAAGTCGTGCGCGGCGCCGACCTGCTCAAGTCAACCGCGCGCCAGATTCTGCTCTTCCGCGCTCTCGGCATCGACCCTCCCGCCTGGTACCATTGCCGGCTCGTGGTGGACCACAACGGCCGGCGGCTGGCCAAGCGCCATGATGCGCTCAGCCTCCGTGCCATGCGTCAGCGCGGCCTGACTCCCATGAACATCCTCTCGGCGGAGCTGCCGGTCGAGGTGTAAGAAGCCGGTCGGGCTTGCCATCGGGCTGCGTCGGTCCTTCGCAACAGAACTGCGTCCCGTGGCCACGATGCTTTACCATCGTTGACGGGCCTGCGCTTCCTGCCGCCATGCGGCCGGGCGCCCACCGCTCGACCGTCTGCCATGCAAGAAGACCAGCATTTCCGATTGAACCCGCTGCGCAGCGCCCCCAATCTGCTCACGCTCATGCGCATCTGTTTGGCGCCGTTCCTGGTGGCCGCAATCCTCGAGGAGCACTATCTCCTCAGCTTCAGCCTCTTTGTGGCCGCGGGACTGAGCGACGCGCTGGATGGCCTGCTGGCGCGGGTGCTCAAGCAGCGTTCGATGCTCGGCCATTATCTTGACCCGGTAGCCGACAAGCTGCTGCTCAGCACGCTGTTTCTGGTGCTTTTCTAC
Organism: uncultured Acidobacteriaceae bacterium; assembly: GCA_963835895.1. Lineage (GTDB taxonomy): Bacteria > Acidobacteriota > Terriglobia > Terriglobales > Acidobacteriaceae > Telmatobacter. The sequence goes on from CAWIHC010000006.1 coordinate 139,503, forward strand.
AAGGGATTGATGCCGGGGACTGTGACCGTCCTGGTCTTCGGTAGAGACGTGGGAATCCTGTTGGTTGCGGCCATTCTTTACGCTGCTGTGGGCCGGCGGGAGTTTCATCCCAGCATCTTCGGCAAGGCCAACACGCTCGCCCAGATCGGCGCCGTTGCGGCCGTGCTGCTGCACCAGGTCACACCGGCGTGGTACTGGGTCACGGTCATTCGGGCAGTCGCGCTCGCCGCCACCATCGGGCTGACCGTGGCGTCGGGACTGCATTATGCATGGCTGGTTTCGCGCCGCACAGGCAATCCAGTAGCCAATGGCGCAGGCGCCAAATAGATCAATGGCCCTGCTCCCGCGGAGCGGATGAGAGATCTTCCCGCTCGCTTGGGAGCTGTTTGCAGCCCCTAGGAATCGTCCGGCAAGTCTTCGGTTCCAGCGGTGTCTTCAATCTCCATATCGCGAAACTCCTCCGAGTCGAAGATCTCGCCACACTCCAGGCACTCGACATACTCTGTGTCGTCGTGCCGGGAAACGATCCGTACCTTGGGGTGTCTGCAGGCGGTTGCCATCGTTCTTCGAGCCTGGTACTCCTCCGCCGATTCCAAAGCAGCTGTTCCCGCACCAGATGAGTGGATGGCCGCCGCTCCCTCGTGGCTGTTTCCACTTGAGAGTGCTGGCTTTCGGGTATGGCCGCTCGGGAATCGCTATAGGTGCTCTTTCCGCCAGATTGTAGCCGTCTTTCTGCCGATTGCAAACCGATTTTTTGATGAATCCGGGGGCTTGGCGCCCGGAACTAACCGCGTTTTGAACCGCCAATCACCGACTTGAAGGCGAATTCAAGCGGACGTATACTAAATACGGACCGAAGAAGTCGCATATTTCATGCTAAAGCTCACCAAAAAAGCGGATTACGGGCTCATGGCGCTCAAGTACCTTGCCGAGCACCCAGAAACGCCTGCCCTGAGCGCCAAGGACGTCGCGGACGCCTACGGCATCCCTGCCCAGCTTCTGGCCAAGATTCTGCAGCGGCTGACCAAGGTAGGGCTTTTGCGTTCTCACGCCGGGATGAACGGCGGGTACGCGCTTGCTCGGGATGCGCGTCTAATCTCGGCCTTCGAGGTGATCCACGCCATCGACGGGCCGTTGTTCATCACCTCCTGCTTCAAGGGCGCAAAGTCCTGCGATTTGACCCCGAGCTGCACCATTAAAGAACCCCTGGCGCGCGTCAACGAGACCATCGCCGGAGTTTTGAAGAGCATCAGCATCCAGGACCTCGCGGAACAGGAGCATGCGGCTGGGAAAGCCCACGACACGCATGGGCTGGTCTCACTGACGCTGTAGAGCGGCGGTCGCGGACGCGACCCCACTCGACTCCCGGGGTGATGGAGTTGGCGATGACGAATCAAGCCAAATTGAGTTTGGCGCGATGGATCGCAATTCTGCTGGTCATTCTTGCTTTGCGCTTCGTGGGCGGAGGCCGGGCTTGGGAGTACCTGGTGAATCACCTCCTCCTGACGATTCTGCTCCCGTTCGTGGCGTTGTTTTTGGTGCTATTCGTGCGCGGCATGGCCATGCACAATCGCCGTGAGCGGGATGAAGGCGCGAAGGTGGCGGGCGCGCAAAGCGCAAAGCCTTAAGGAGAAGAATCTGCAGCCGCTCCAGCCGAATCAAATAGAAAGCACTCTGACTTTGCTGAGCGAAACCGAAACTATGGCAAATATCGTTTCCATCGGATCGAATCCCTCACCGGACGCTGTAGCAGCGCAGCCGGTGGCTTCTGACGGTCTGCAAGTAACGCCCAGCGCCGTGAACCGCATTCGCGTCATCCTCGCCAAGGAGGGCATCTCGCCCGAAGAGGGCGGCCTGCGCCTCGGCGTCAAAGGCGGCGGCTGCTCCGGGCTCTCCTATGCCATCGGCTTCGATGCGCAGCCACGAGAGCGCGACCGCATCTTTACCTTCGACGATGTGCGTGTCTTCATCGACCCCAAAAGCTTCGTCTATCTGCAGGGCATGACGCTCGACTACGAGGAGACGCTGATCCGTCAGGGATTCAACTTCATCAATCCGAACTCCGCACGCTCTTGCGGCTGCGGTTCGTCGTTCTCCGTCTAGAGAAGGTGTGCGCCTGGGCCTTCACCTGCTGCCTGACCGCGTCTGAAGGATTGGCCTTCGATCCGCAGAACTCAAACGATGCGCGCCCTGAGTCTGTTCAGACAGCTTGGCACAGGAAGTTCGACGGAATGCAGAGGAGGGCTTCGCCGCTTGCATGGCTCGGCCTTCATCGATCGCCGTGGACTTTGTATGAAAACTAGACGATAATGAATAGAGGTGAAGTGGCATGGGATATGTTTTGCGGAAAGGGAGTTCGAAATACGGGGAGCGAGGACGGGCGTACGACGCAACAAAGCCGTTGCCAAAGCTCCCGGTTAAACTTCCGCGCCCTGTGAAAATTCCGCCTCCGCCCCCTGCGGCGCCGTCGAGCTCAGCCGAGCAACAATGAGGAGAGTGTGAGAGGAGCCGTCTAAGATGCCGGTAACACTTCTCGCACTGCAGGTCTTTCTCATACTCCTTCCGGGATTCTCGGCTGCATACGTTGTTCAGGCACTTGCCACTCGCCGCTCCCAGTCCGACCTCGAGCGGGTGATTGAGGCGCTGGTTTTCAGTTTCGTCATTTACGTCTGCTATATTCCATTAAACAGCGGAAAGTTGCCCTTTCACGTGGTTCCCGATCCCAACGGCAAAGGCGATACTACGGTCGTTTGGGAGCCGGCTCAATTAGGCTGGCTAGCCGTCGTGACCGTCGTATTCGCGTTTGCCGCGGTCGCATATGTTCGATTCGACGGCAACCAGCTGTTTCAACGGCTTCGTCTCACCGAACGGACAACCCGCAACTCAATCTGGAACGATGTCCTTGAGAGCGAAGCAATCCGCGGCCAACCGCTTCAGGTCGAACTGGCCGACGGCAGGAGCGTGCTAGGCCTCCTGCACTATTACTCCGACGCCGCGGAAGACGCATCGATCTATCTTACTGACGCCTCCTGGGTCGATTTGCACGGCAACACGATTCCCATTCCAGGCTCCGGCATCCTGCTGACGAAGAACAGTGGGATTCGTAGCGTGAGCCTTCTCGACCCTGCTTCGGACGCTTCGGATGACGGGTTCTGATCGTTCGGCGATAGCTTGATCGCGCCGTTGTAATCCTGGCGCACGCTAAAATCAGTGCATGCCCGCCACAGCCGTCTCCTCTGATGTTCTGACGAAATACGAACCCGTGATTGGACTGGAAGTCCATGTGCAGCTGCTCACAGCCACCAAGGCGTTCTGCAGTTGCGCCAACCATTTCGGATCGGACCCGAATACGAACATCTGCCCCGTTTGCCTGGGGCTTCCGGGCGCGCTGCCCGTGCTCAACGCCAAGGCCGTTGAATTCGCCACGCTGGCCGCGCTGGCGCTCAACTGCCAGGTGCGCGAGCGTTCCATCTTCGCGCGCAAGAATTATTTCTATCCCGATCTGCCCAAGGGCTACCAGATTTCGCAGTACGACAAGCCGCTGGCCGACCACGGCTGGATCGAGATTCCTACAGCAGATGGTTCGGCTAAGCGCATCGGCATTACCCGCCTGCACATGGAAGAGGACGCGGGCAAAAGCCTCCACGAGGGGTTCTCCGACTCCGCAACGCGCACCTATCTCGACCTGAATCGCTGCGGCACGCCGCTGATCGAAATCGTCAGCGAGCCCGACATCCGCACGCCCGACGAGGCCTTCGAATACCTCACTCGGCTCAAGGAGATTCTGCTTTACACCGGCGTCTCCGATTGCAACATGGAGGAGGGTTCGCTGCGTTGCGATGCCAACGTGAGCGTCCGGCTCAAAGGCGCGGAGCGTTTCGGCACGAAGGCCGAGGTGAAAAATGTCAACAGCTTCAAGTTCATTCGCGCGGCGTTGGAGTACGAGATCGAGCGGCAGGTGGAAGTGATCGAATCCGGCGGGCGTGTGATGCAGGAGACGCGGCTGTGGAATGCCAACGAGGGGCGCACCTACTCCATGCGCTCCAAGGAGCAAGCGCACGACTATCGCTACTTTCCCGAGCCGGATCTGCCGCCCTTGATCGTGTCCGCTGAACTCTTGTCCGAAACCAGGGAAAAACTCCCCGAACTGCCGGAGGCGCGCCGCAAGCGCATGATTGCCGAGTACGACCTGAGCGTTCAGGATGCTCACACGCTGACCGCCTCGCGCGAGTTCGCCGGCCGTTTCGAGGCCGCGGCAAAGACGGCGCGCAATCCGCGGCGCGTGGCCAACGTGCTCCTCAGCGAGGTAGGCGGACGCCTGAAAGCTCTCGGCCTCGAGCTGGATCAATCCCCGGTAACCATGGCCGGCATCGTGCAGGCCGCCGATCTGCTCGATGAGGGCAAGATCAGCTCCAGGCAAATGAAGCAGCTCTTCGACGTGTGCTTTGAGAAGGGCGAGGACTTCGCAGTCGTCTATGAGCGCGAGAAGCCGCAGCAGATTACCGACGCCTCGGCGATTGAAAAGCTGATCGATGAAGTGATCGCCGCCAATCCAAAGCAGGTGGAGCAATATCGCGGCGGCAAAAAGACGATGGCGGGATTCTTTGTTGGCCAGGTAATGCGCGCATCGAAGGGCCAGGCTAACCCGGCGTTGCTCAATGAACTGGTAGTGAAGAAGCTGGAGGGCTGAAACTCGAGGCGCTGACTCGGCCCCAACGCCGCGGCGCCCAGCCATCGACACTTCGCACAACGCAGACTGCGACGGCCTACTTCAATTTCAGATCAGAGATGAATTCCTTGCGCGCGTCCCACGAGCTCACGGTCTTCATGGCGCTCTTTTTGCCGTCCTTCTCCGCCCACAAATCGAAGTCTACGCTCATGTCGACCTGCGCGAAGTGGAAGTGGCCGTCGGCCGTGGTTTCATAGCTGCGAATGGTCTTTGTCTTGTCATTCTGCAGGAAAACCGTGGCGCTGGGAACGGGCCGGGAGTTCGCATTCAGCACCGTGCCCGACACGGTGCGCATGCCGATATTCTGGGCCCATGCTGCGGAAGAAACGAACGCATTCCGCGGCCCGGCAGGAAGCGCTCCGAATGCAAGAAGACTCAATACAGTCGCCGCCAGCATGCCGGCTCGGCTCATTCCTACTCCTCCTCATCCTCGGTGAGGAGGTCTTCTTCCTCTTCGAGGCCCTCTTCGATGCGCGCCAACTCCAGTGGCTCGACGCCAACCACTTCGTACTCCGTTCCGCACTCCTCGCAGGCTATCACGTCGCCCTCTTCCACTTCGTCGACTTCAATGTCCAGGGCGGTTTCGCATTCAGGGCAGCTGGGCATGGCAGCCTCCTCACTTTCCAAACCGAATCGCATTGCGGGATAACGGCGGTTCCGCAGTTACCTTATCCCGGAGCGAATGATGCCAAGTGGATTTTTCCTCAAGAAAAATCCACCCTGCACCGAGACTCGAAACGGCTAAGACAACTGCGGAACCGCCCAGATCACCCTCATTCGACAACCATCGCTAGTTTTAGTGAGAACCCGGCCCCAGGTCAAGAGCCAAACGGGGCGCTCGAAGCCGGCATTTTCCTCGCCGGGAAAACGCCCATCATACTCCCTAGACGATGCGCATTTCGGGAGGATCATTGGCCGTGCCCCATCCATGGTGCAGACTACCCCGAGCGCTCCTTCGCGCTCCGCCCAGGTCGCCATGACACCGGCGCGGTTGAGCGTTTACCCTGTTGACTACGATGCCGAGATTTGGCTCCAGTCCGTTCGCCTTCCCTGACTTCAAGGGCGCCACGCGCCGGCTGATCCTCATCAACCTGGCCGCATACTTTGTGCTGTTGGTGGCGAGCATGGCGTCTTCCTCGGCGGGCAGGATCGCCGGTTGGCTCGTCTTCGATCCTTACTCGTTCATGCACGGGGCCCTCTGGCAACCGCTCACCTACAGCCTCATCCATCCCCCGGGAATGATTCTTGGAACGCTCTTTGAGCTCCTGTCGCTTTGGTTTCTTGCCGGATTCCTCGAGGCCTTTCACGATTCCAACTGGGTCATGAGCCTCTACGCGGTATCGGTGCTGGGCACAGCCGCGGCCGCGATGGTCCTCTATTTGGTCTCGAGCACGCTCGCGCCTTCGCTGCTCACCAGCGTCAACCCGCTCTTCGGCTGCTTTGGCGGAATCTTCGGATTGCTCGTTGCCATTGGACTCCTTTACGGTGACACGCAGTTCCTTCTGTTCTTCGTCATCGGCATCAAGGCGCGCTACCTGGTTATGATCTATGCGCTCGTTGCCGTGGCCATGCTCTTTGGCCAGGAACGGATGTATGCCTTCGCGCAACTGGGCGGAGCCCTCGCCGGTCTCGCTTTTGTTCGTATGGCGCCGCGGCGCGGAATCTCCTTCATGCTCAGCGAAAGCTGGTACGGCGTGCGCAACCGCTACTATCGCTGGAAGCGCCGGCGCGCGGCCCGCAAATTCGAAGTCTACATGCGCTCGCAGGGCCGCACCGTGAAGTTCGACGGCCGGGGACGCCGGATCGATGAGGACGCCGACGACAAGAAACGCTGGAACTGACGGTAGGCCGTCCGAGAGAACTTGCAGGTTGGGACAGCATTCGCACGCGGCGCGATAAAATCTCACTGGAATGACCAACAAGATTGCCTTTCTCTTTCCGGGGCAGGGCTCGCAGGCAGTGGGAATGGGCCGCGAGCTCGCCGAGCGATTTCCCATTGCAGCTCAAACCTTCGCCGAGGCCGATACGGCGCTCGGCTTTCCGCTTTCGCGGCTCTGTTTCGAGGGGCCGGAAGAAGATCTGCGCCTGACCGAGAACACGCAGCCGGCCATCATGACGGTCAGCGTGGCAGCGGCGCGCGTCCTCGCCGAACACGGCGTTTCGCCGGCTCTCGCTGCCGGCCATTCGCTGGGCGAGTGGTCGGCGCATGTCATCGCCGGTGCGCTCTCCTTTGCCGACGCGGTGCGCGGCGTGAAGGCTCGCGGCCATGCCATGCAGCAGGCGGTTCCGGCTGGACACGGAGCCATGGCCGCTGTGTTGGCGCTCGATGCCGCACAGGTGGCCGAGGCCTGCGCAGAGGCTGTGCGTGAAACCGGGCTGGCCGTGCAGGCTGCAAATTTTAACTCGCCGGGGCAGACGGTCATCTCCGGCGCTGCCGCAGCCGTCGAGAAAGCCTCGGCGCTTTGCAAAGCCAAAGGCGCGCGCCGCGCCGTCTTGCTTCCGGTCAGCGCTCCATTCCACTGTGCTCTCATGCAGCCGGCTCAAGAAGAGGTCGCGCGCGTGCTCTCCGGCATCACGATGCAGGCCCTGCGGATTCCCGTGGCCGCCAACGTAACCGGCGGGCTGGTGACCACGGCCGACGCCACACGCGACGCTCTCATTCGCCAGGTCACCGGCGCGGTGCGCTGGGTCGAGTGCATGCAATCGCTGAAAGCTGCGGGCGCGGACGTGTTCATCGAAGTTGGTCCCGGGAAGGTGCTCTGCGGCCTGCTCAAGCAAATCGATCCCGAGCTGAAGTCGGTGAACGTCGAAGATGCCGCGAGCCTCGAAAGAACGCTCGCCGAGGTCAAGGGCGCGGCAGCCTGACGCGAGAACCTGCGCGCCGCCGAAACCAAGGCTGAAGGACGGGATCCGCTGGTCTATCGGCGCGATGTGACGAGTTCGCGCCCGCTCAGCCCGATATCCACTGCCAACACCGACGCCGAAGTCACAGCCATGATGGTGTAGATGATGGCCGCGTCGCTCATATTCCAGTAGGCCGGCCAGATATTCAGCACCCGGAGCGAAATAAAAGTAAAAGTCACCGCATAAGACCGCATCATCCACGCCCGGTGGTGTTGAATCTGCCGGTTTCTTGCCGTGATAAAGGCCATCGCAGTGCAAACCATCCACACGCTGGCCTGGAACGCGGTTCCCGGGAACAGTGTCCGTCCCCAGGAGATGACCATCGCAACTGGAGCGGCGATGAAGACCGCGGAAACATAGATGCGGCCGAGCACCCGGTGCAGCCTGAGGTACTTCTGACGGAGGCGCGCAGAAAACTGAAACGGGCCGCTCAGCAAAGCGAGCGCGCCGCAGATGGCGTGTGGGGCCAGCAGGTAGCGGTCCGCAATGAGCTGCAGGCGGTACGCGTGGTAGAGCGGATAGTCGGCCAGCAGCAGGACCTCGCTGGTGATGAAGACAAAAAGGATCGCCAGCCAAAGAACGGTCCACAGACCTGTTTTTGCATTTAATCCTCGCTTCGGTTTGCGCGCATTGTGCTCTGCGGTGCCCAAAGCATCGGCCAGCTGACTCATGAAATCCTCCATGCTGGAAGGGGAAGTGGTGGGGAGCCCGACTATGAAAATAGCACGGGACTGGCGGGTTTTCGATGGAATTTTCCAGTGCACCCTCTGTACGGTTTCAGATCGTCTGCAAAGCTCCGCCTCTGTCGACAATGCCGAGCGCCCTCAGCAGAAACGCGTAGTCAAGCGCAATCTCCTTCAGGTAGTCATAGCGGCCACTCGCGCCGCCGTGTCCGGCCTGCATATTCGTCACCAACAGAAGTGGATTCGAGTCCGTCTTCAACGTGCGCAGCTTGGCCACATACTTCGCCGGCTCCCAATACATCACCTGGCTGTCGTGCAGCGACGTCCTGATGAGCATCGCGGGATAATTCGCCGCACGCAGGTTGTCGTACGGCGAATAACTCAGCATGTAGCGGAAATACTCCTCCTGGTTCGGATCGCCCCACTCTTCATACTCGGGAACTGTCAAGGGCAGGGAAGCGTCGAGCATGGTGTTCATCACGTCCACAAACGGAACGTGCGAAACGATGGCGCAGAAGAGATCGGGCCGCATGTTCACGATCGCGCCCATCAGCAACCCTCCCGCCGACCCGCCCTCAGCCGCCACGCGCCTCGGATCGCCATAGCCCTGCGCGGTCAGGTGCTCCACGCAGGCGATGAAATCCGTAAACGTATTGCGCTTCACCAACATCTTTCCCGCGTCGTGCCATGGCTCGCCCAGGTCGCCGCCGCCGCGAATGTGCGCATAGGCCAGCACCACGCCGCGATCGAGCAGGCTCAGACGGTTGGAGCTGAAGCCGAGCGGCAGCGAGTAGCCATAGGATCCGTAGCCGTACACATAGAGTGGATTGTTGGGTGCCCCAGGTCCCGCTTCTGGGACCTGGGAGACCGCTGAACCTTTCCTGCTTGAGATGTTCCCAGCGCGCTTGTCCATGCGATACACAATCGAAACTGGAACCACCACCCCATCCGCCGCCTTCGCATGGACCCGCTCGCTGGCGTAGAGCGTGCGGTCGAATCCGCCGGGAACCTCAAGCTGCTTGAGCAGCGTCGACGCGCCCGTCGCCACGTCGTACTCGTACACCGAGCTTGGCGTGACCAGCGACTGGTATGCGTAACGGAACGTCGCGGTCTCGAAGATGCGGTTGATGTGCGGGTGCGCACTGTAGGCCGGCTCAGGGAAGGCAATCTCGCCGGCGGGCGCAGCCTCCGCGCCCTCGCCCGCGAAGTTCCATAGCCTCAGCCGCGGCAACCCGTCCTCGCGCTCGCAGGCGATGAAGAACCCCGCGAACAGATCCACGTCCTCGAGCATCACAGCGTCGCGGTGGGCGATCCGTTCGGTCCAGTGCTCGCGGCCCGGCGTGGCCACGGGCGCCGTAACCAGCCGGAAGTTGCGCCCGCGATCGTTCGTCCGGATAAACCACAGCCCGTTGCGATGGTCGACTGAGTACTCGTGCTCATCCTCGCGCGGGGCAATGACGGCGAAACTGCCTGCCGGTTCGTCCGCACGCAGCACCCGCGCCTCGCTCGTCGTGTGGCTGGCCGACTCCACCACGATGTACTTGCCATCGCGCGTCCGCCCGGCAGCAAGGTTGAAGCGCTCATCGTCGTCCTGATAGACCAATGCGTCGTCGGCATGCGGCGCCCCCAGTACGTGCCTCCATAGCTGGTACTGCCGCTTTTGCTGCTCGTCCTCAACGGTGTAAAACAGCGTACGATTGTCCGCCGCCCAGACCACGGACCCCACGCGCTCTACCTCGCCCGCCAAAGTCTCGCCGGTCTCGAGATCCTTGATGCGCAGCGTGTATTGGCGAAAGCCCTTGGTGTCGGTCGTATAAGCCAGCCAGCGGCCATCATCGGTAATGTCGGTGTCGCCGATCGCAAAAAACGCCTGCCCCTGCGCCAACTGATTTCCATCCAGCAGCACCTCTTCTGCTGCACCTGCGTCCGGTCCCGCCGCCCCGCCCCGCTTGCGGCAATGGATGCCGTACTGCAGCCCCTCCTCAGTGCGCGAGTAGTACCACCAGGCGCCATCGCGGTAGGGAACTGAGACGTCGGTCTGCTTGATGTGGCTCAGCATCTCCTCGTAGAGCGTTTCGCGCAGGCCGGCCAGAGGCGCCATCACCGCGTCGGCATAGGCATTCTCGGCCTCCAGGTATGCGGTCACATCGGGGTTTTCCTTGTCGCGCAGCCAGGCGTAGTCGTCGGCGAGGACAACTCCGTGCATTTGTGTTTCGGTGTGGCGTTTGCGTGCGATTGGGGGCGAAGGAAGCGGATTCTGGCTCATTTCTATCCCAGTGTAGAGCCTGCAGCCTCGGGAACCTTCCGCGCCCCGCCCACGTACAATGGTGGAGGAATGGAAGGCCTTCGCCGCGCGCGTTTGACCGTGTTTCCGCCACTGCTGGCGGCTCTTTTTGCATTCCTCCCCATCCCTCGCGCGCCGAGCCCGTCGCAAGTCTGCCCCAACCCACCGATTACGTAAGCGACTTCGCCCATGTGCTCTCCCCTGAGGCGATCGCGCGCCTGGACTCGATCTGCGCCCAGCTCGACCACTCCCAGGCCAATGCGCAGATCGCCGTCGTCACCGTGCACGACCTCAACGGCGACGACGCGGCAGACTACGCGAATCAGCTTGAAGACCAGTGGAAGATGGGCAACAAGGGCCTGAATCGCTACGCCATGGTGCTGCTGGCCGTCGCCGACCACAAATACCGCATCGAGGTGGGCTACGGTCTGGAAGGAATCCTGCCCGATGGCAAGACCGGCGACATCGGCCGCGAGATGGTTCCTGACCTGAGGGCCGGAGACTATGACGGCGCAGTGACGCTCGCGGTAGGCGAAGTGGCCCAGGTCATCGCCGACGACGCCAAAATCACGCTGAACCAGGACCAGCCCACAGACGCGCCTCAACCCGTTCAGCAAAGCAGCGGCGGGGCGGGAAAACTCATCCTGCTCATCCTTGTGCTCCTCTTTTTCGGCGGAGGCTCGCTGCTTCGCATGCTCTTCGGCGCGGGCCTGTTCTTTGGCGGCTGGGGCCGAGGCGGTTGGCGCGGAGGGCCTGGGATGGCGGTCCGTGGATAGGTGGCGGCGGATTTGGCGGCGGTGGTTTCGGCGGTGGTGGGGGTGGCGGGGGTTTTGGTGGATTTGGCGGCGGCGGCGGCGGATTTGGTGGCGGCGGCGCCGGAGGAAGTTGGTAAGAGCCAAAAGATTTGCGTGGCTTCTCGCAAATAGAAGCCGGAGGAGAATCAAACTGTATGAGCCGTGGACTTGGAATTACGCTGGCCGTTGTGGCCGTCCTGCTTCTCGTGGTCTTCATGGTCTTTGGCAGCTTCGTGAGCGCCAGGAATCAGATGGTGGCCAAGGATCAGGTAGTAAAGGCTGCGTGGTCTGAGGTGGACGTGCAACTGGAGCGGCGCGCCGACCTGATTCCCAACCTGGTGTCGACCGTGAAGGGCTTCACCAAGGAGGAGAGCAGCGTGTACGCCGACATCGCGCAGGCCCGGGACGGACTGATGAATGCCCAGACCCCGGAAGCCAAGATCGCCGCGAACGGCCAGCTCGATAGCGCCCTCGCCAAGGTTCTCGTCCTGACCGAGAACTACCCGCAACTGCGCTCCAGCGATCAATTCATGCGCTTGCAGGATGAGCTTTCGGGGACCGAGAACCGGATCAGCGTGGCGCGCAAGCGCTACAACGACGCGCTCCAGGACTACAACACCTTCGTGCTGCAGTTCCCCAACAATATCTGGGCTGGGATTGCCGGCTTCCACCAGAACAATGCCTACTTCACCGCCAGCCCGGCGGCGCAAACCGTGCCTTCGGTGCAGTTCTAGAAACTCGCGCATGACCGCTGCAAACGCAAAAAGGCCATTCCGCGCCAGCGGAATGGCCTTCTTCGTCTCAGAGGTTCGCCGAATGAGGCTATTTGAAGGAAGCGATGGCGCTGGCCTCGTCATCGTAGATGTCGAAGACGGTATACAGCTTGGTCAGCTGCAGCAGGTCGTGGACCTTCTTGGTCAGTTTGAGCAGTTTCAGGCTCGCGCCCTGGTTCCTGGCTGTGGTGTAGGCGCTCACCAGTTCACCCAGGCCCGAGCTATCGATATAGTTCACTTCACCCAGATCCAGCAGGATGCTGCGCTGTCCTTTGCCGATCAGGTCGCGAATGGCGTCGCGCAACTGCACGCTGCCCTCGCCGAGTGTGATCCGCCCGCTGAGTTCCAGAACAGTGACGCCATCCACTTCACGGGAAGCTATCGCAAGTGCCACGGAAAATCCCTCCTTGTCGGTACTTTGGTTATAGCATCTTTGCCGCCGCCGGTTTGCGGAAATCTCTGCGCCCGGCCCCTTCGCGCGAAAAACCGTGATTCAACGGTCCCCGCGCTCTCGCCACCATGCTAAGTGTTTTCGCCCGCTGGCGCCAGATGCTTGATCAGCGTCAACTCGGTCCCGGGATGCAATTGTCGAAAGTGTACCTCATCCATCAGAGACCGGATGAGAAAGATGCCGCGGCCAGTGCCGCGGAGAAGGTTCTCGGCTGCCAGCGGATCGGGCACTTTGTCGGGATTAAAGCCGTGACCCTGGTCGGCAATCACGATGACCAGGTCCTTGCCCGTATTTTCCAGCGAAACGGCAATCTGGCGTGCGGGATCGTATTCGTTGCCGTGCAGCACGGCGTTAATGGCCGCCTCGCGGACAGCCATGCCGATGTGGAAGCGCTGATCCTCGTCCAGCCCTGCCTCGGTGGCCAACTGATCCGCGGCAGCTTCCACCTCGCTCACGCTTTCCATGGTGGAGTTCAGCCGGAAACTACGCCGTCCTCTACTCGGTCCAGTCACCGGGCTGCCTTCTGCCTCCACTGCACGCGCCGCAATCGCCACCCGCGCTCCATCAACCTAGCTGGCAGTTTCAAGTCTGGATGCGATTGTGTCAAGCGGGCAAGAGGATTACTTTCGTTGGCCATGGCGCGGATTCTCGCCGCCATGCGCCTCGTCTTAGGGTGTATCGACATATACGGGTCGACAGCGTTGCGAGCGAAAATCCGGCCAGACGAGGCGGAGTCCGAAGGCTGTGGCGGGTCCACAGCCGAGGACGACAACAAAGTATGGCCGGGTTTTCTCCGCAACCCAAAGGGACGGGGCCATTTTCCCTCATTTCGTCGTCAATCGTCGCTAGGAGACGCCCGGTATCCGTCGCTCCTCTTTCCTTGAACTGAGAAAAAATGGCTCCCGTCGCTGCGCGCCCGTATATGTCGATACACCCTAGGGAGTAAACTGCGGTCCATAGGTCGACTCTCAACTCACGGAGCCGCGCATGAACCAGCGCATCCCAATCCGCGTCAGCCTGACGGCGCTTCTCGGCACCCCGGTGACAGACGCGCATGGACAGTTGAGGGGCAAGCTCAAGGATATTGTGGTGACCACGGGTCCGGACGGCGGCAGGGTGGCCGGTATTGTGCTCAAGACCCGCTCCGGCCTTTCCATTGTGCCCTCGCAGGAAGTGATGGAGACTCCCGCCGGCACGCTCGAACTGAATTCGGTCGAGGCGATCGCTCCCCTTAAGGACGAGGGTAGCTTTCTCTTTCTGCAGCGGGATCTGGTCGACCGCCAGATCATCGACATCAACGGCAGAAAAGTAGTCCGCGTCAACGATGTGGACCTGGAGTGGACCGACCAGGGAGCGGCCCATCATCTGCGCGTGGCTGAAGTCGAGGTCGGGCTGCGCGGTGCGTTTCGCAGGGTCTTCAAAGGTGTTCTGCCGCGCGCTCGCCTCGAATCCGTCTCGCGCCGGTTCAGCGCCCGCGCCATCCCCTGGCAGTTTGTCGATGTCATCGAGCCCGATCCCGCGCGGCGCGTCAAATTGCGCATTGAGCACGAGCGCCTGGCTGGCATCCACCCTTCGGAGCTGGCCGACATTCTGGAAGATCTGGCGCCCGCCGAACGCGAGGCCGTCTTCACCTCGCTCAACGAAGAGGTGGCCGCCGAGACGCTGGAAGAGGTCGAGCCCAGGCTGCAAAAGGCGCTGCTCGAAAAGCTCGACGAAGAGCGCATTGCCGACATCGTGGAGGAAATGGACCCCGGCGCCGCGGCCGATCTGCTCTCCGAACTCCCTGAGGAACAGTCCGACGCCATCCTCGAGGAGATGGAGCCGGAGGAGCGGCAGGAGGTCGCGGAGCTGCTCGAGTTCGACGAAGACTCCGCAGCCGGCTGCATGACCACGGAATTCGTCTACCTGGGCGTGGATGCAACCGTTGCGCAGGCCGTGCAGGCGCTGCGCAGTTTCGACGGCGATCCGGAGGGCGTGACCGAAGTCTTTCTGCTCGACGAGAAGCGCTTGCTTCGCGGTGCCATTCCGCTGGCGCGCTTGGTCATGGCTCAGCCTGAATCGCGCCTGAGCGTCCTGGCCGAGCCCCGCGTCATCTCTTGCCCGCCTGACATGAAACAAAACGAACTGGCCGAGATGTTCGACAAGTACAACCTTCACGCGCTTCCCGTCGTTGACTCGCAGGGCCGCATGGTTGGCGTGGTGCAGGCCGAGCGCGTTATCAGCTTTCTCCGCGAAAAACTGTGAGACCTTGACCGCGGCTGCAACGGAATCTGTGAAACAATCTATACATGATCCAATTTCCCAAGATTATTCAGGGCGGAATGGGCGTCGGTGTGTCGAATTGGCGCCTGGCCCAGGCCGTCTCAAAACTCGGCCAGTTGGGTGTCGTGTCGGGCACGGCACTGGATTCGGTCTTTGTGCGCCGCCTCGCGGACGGCGATCAGGGCGGGTATATGCGCCGTGGACTGGACGCGTTTCCGTTTCCGGAGATGGCGAAGCGCATCTGGCAGGAGTATTTCGTGTATGGCGGCAAGGCTGCCGGCGCGCCATATAGGGCGCTGCCCATGCACCAGAAACACGACTCGCGCAAGCTCATCGAGTTGTGCATGGTGAGCAACTTCGTTGAGGTTTTCTTGGCTAAGGAAGGCCACAACAATCCTGTGGGCATCAACTATCTTGAGAAAGTGCAGATCCCCCATTTGCCGTCAATCTACGGCGCCATGTTGGCGGGCGTGGGCTATGTGCTGATGGGTGCGGGAATCCCGCTGCACATTCCCGGAGTGCTGGACGCCTTTGCGGCGCACCAACCGGCTGAGTACCGCCTGGCCGTGACCGGCGTCGCGCAGGCGCAGTTTGCGAATTTGGACGCGCTGATGCGGCTCGATCCGGCCGAATATGCTGAAGGACCGCTGCCGGTGCTCGACCGGCCAAGATTTCTGGCCATCGTTTCGTCGAACACGCTGGCTGCAACCATGCTGCGGCGGGCCAGCGGGCGCGTAGACGGTCTGGTGATCGAAAGCCCAACCGCGGGCGGGCACAATGCGCCGCCGCGGGGAAAGCTGCAACTCACCGCTGCCGGGGAGCCGCTCTATGGCGAGCGCGACCGGGTGAACATCGAGGAGTTGAGATCGCTGGGTGTTCCCTTCTGGCTGGCCGGTGGGTATGGCAGCCCGACGAAGCTGCGCGAAGCGCTGGACCAGGGAGCTGCAGGAGTGCAGGTGGGAACCGCATTTGCCTTCAGCCGGGAATCGGGTATGAGGGCCGACCTGAAAACGCGGCTGATCGAGCAGGCGATAGCGGGCGCCGGCGAAGTGTTTACCGATCCGCTGGCTTCGCCGACGGGATTTCCGTTCAAGGTGGCGCAAGCTCGCGGGCACCTCTTCGGAGTCCAAAGTCTACGAAGGGCGGAACCGGATCTGCGATCTGGGTTATTTGCGCGAGCCGTACGCTGTTGGCGATGGCCAGATCGGCTACCGTTGCTCGGCGGAGCCCGTGGAAAACTACGTGGCCAAGGGCGGCAAGATCGAGGACACAGTGGGGCGCAAGTGCCTGTGCAATACGCTGCTGGCGAATATCGGGCACGCGCAGACGCGCAAGGATGGCTCGGTTGAACCGGCTCTGGTGACGGTGGGCGACGACCTGAATACGATTGCGCAGTTCCTTGCGCCGGGGCGCAGCATCTACAGCGCGGCAGACGTGGTGGAGTGCCTGCTCGGCTGGAGCGCGAACACGATGCGGCAGACAGAGCCGGTGCTTGCGGCTAGGGCTTAGCGGAGGGCGCTACTGTAGCCTGTCCTTTTTCTCCGCCCATTGCAAACGCCCTCGGAACGCGGTCCGCCGCCGCGGGCAGCGCGGGAAACGCCGCGTGCGGCTCGGTCTGATACCAGTAAGCTGTCGAAAAGAAGTTATCCGAGCGGTCATTGGCCGTACCGTGCTCAATGGTCACTTTGATCGACTTCTCAAACGCGATCGGACTCTCGATATGCCAGCGGTACAGGCAGTAGCGGCCACCCATGCGCTCTGGATCCACGATGTACGGCGCGCCCTGATGCTGATTGGCGAAGGGCTGACCGCCGAAATCCCATGCGCCGTTATAGTAGTCCTCAGTTCCCGTCCCGTTGATCGTCGGCAGTATGTCGCCGTCCACGAAGATCATGTCGTCGCCCTCGCCAAACCAGCCATTTTCGTTCTGCAGCACGGCCTGCGTGACGCCGACAAAATGCCCTTTGCCCGTGGCTTCAAGAAACACGTAGTTGTCCTCGCCGCCGCTTCAGGTTCTTGCCGTCGCTTACTCACGCCCTTGCACGGCGCGGCCTGCCGGTATTGCGCGTGAAAACGGCCCAGTCCCCCGGGAAGGCTGGGCAGCGTCACGTAGTCGATGGCAAAGTAGAGGCTTCGGACGCGCGCCGGGCCCTCGTTCGTCGAGCGTGATGCGCGCCGCGGTCGCAAACGGCATCTGGAAATACGAGTTCAGAGCCTTGATGGGCGCCACAGCCAGCAGCGCCGACTGGTAGACGAAGTACTCGCCCAGGCCGAGCCCGAAGAAATCGCCGATGGGGACCTCGACGGAGGGCGAGGATTCGCCGTCCCACCAGGCGCGCAGCACCAGATTCTTCAGGTGCATCGGGTCGGGCGAGTTGATGGTGAACCAGATGTGCGTCACCACGCCCGGCGCCCTGCACGTCGAGCAGCGTGGCCGTCTGGCCCGGCTCCACGACAACCCAATCGGCGTTGCCGCCGGTGCGGTCCCAGCTTGAGGAGCGGTGATTCTTGTAGTTGCGCAGTGCGGGCAGCGAAAACAGCTCCTCCGGCGTTACTGCTTCGAACTCAGCCGGCGCGGCAACTGCGGCGCGCTGGCGGAATCATGCCCAGCAGCGCGGCGCGACAGACGCGCCGCTGGCCAGCGTGCCTCAGCAGTCTGCGCCGGGCGCGGAAGTTTCCTTTTGCATCCAATCGGCTGCATATGCGATTCCTCCTTAGGCGTTTCAGCTGTGAAAGCGTATTGTAATCCGGCCCAGCAGCGGACCGCGCGCAGGTCTGAGAGGTCCGGGGGCTTCCGGTCTCGCTATCGATTTTTCCCGCGCGGGGTTCACGCATTCGGCTCCGGCCTGTTATGGTCAGTGAGGAAAGTTTTTTCGCAATCTTCAACCACAATGAACCCACCATAGGAACTCGCACCGCCATGTGGAAGCGCTGGCGAATCCGGATCCTCCTTTTTCTGGCCGTTCTCGGCCCCGGATTCATTACCGCCAATGTCGATAACGACTCCGGCGGCATCTTCACCTACTCTCAGGCCGGCGCGCAGTACGGCTACACGCTGCTGTGGACCATGATTCCCATCACCATCGCGCTCATCGTGGTGCAGGAGATGTGCGCCCGCATGGGCGTGGTCACCGGCAAGGGCCTCAGCGACCTGATCCGCGAGGAGTTCGGCCTGCGCATCACCTTCGTCCTCATGGTGCTGCTGGTGGTGGTCAATTACACCAACGTGGTCACCGAGTTCATCGGCATCGCCGGCTCCTGCACCTGTTCCACGTCTCCAAATTCATCTCCGTGCCGCTCTGCGCCTGTCTGGTCTGGGCGCTGGTGCTGCGCGGCGACTACAAAAGCACCGAGAAGATCTTCCTCGTGGCCTCGCTGGTCTACATCGCCTATATCTTTGCCGGCGTGCTCGCGCAGCCTAACTGGCACGACGCGCTCTGGGCCACCGTCAAGCTGCCCGCCAACTCCGTCTGGCGCGACAAGGCCTACATCTACATGGCCATCGGCGTCGTCGGCACCACCATCGCCCCGTGGATGCAGTTCTATCTGCAATCGTCGATCGTGGAGAAGGGCATTCGCGTAAAGGACTACGCCGCCTCGCGCCTCGACGTGATCGTGGGCTGCTTCTTCACCGATCTCATCGCCTGGTTCATCGTGGTGGCCTGCGCGGCCACGCTCTTCGTGCACGGCATGGGCGCCATCCAGGTCGCCGCCGACGCCGCCGAAGCCATGCGCCCACTGGCCGGCGATTACGCCTTCATCCTCTTCGCCTTCGGGCTCTTCAATGCATCGATCTTCGCGGCCTCCATCCTGCCGCTCTCCACGGCCTACACCGTCTGCGAAGGCCTGGGCGTGGAATCGGGCGTGGACAAGAGCTTTAAGGAAGCGCCGTTCTTCTACTGGCTTTACGCGCTGCTCATCGTCGGCGGAGCCATCACAGTACTTGTTCTGCCAGACGCGCAATTGATCAACGTTGCGATTCTTTCGCAGGTGCTCAATGGCGTCCTGCTGCCCGTGGTCATCATCCTCATGCTGATGCTCATCAACCGCACCGACCTCATGGGCGAGCACAAGAACTCGCGCCTCTGGAACTGGATCGCCTGGGCCACCAGCATCATCGTCATCGGCATGACCTTCGCCATGCTCTGGGGCATGATTCCTGGGCACTGAGGGCAGCAAGGTCCAGAGCCGAGAGCTGAAGTATAAAAGCTAGGAGCCAGAAGCCAGAAGCTAGCAGTTGCCTTACAGCAGCTTCCCCGCCGCCAAATCCCGGATCAGCCCGCGATCCGCGGCAAGAAACTTGTAGCTGGGCTGTTCCTCAAGCTTCACCCAGCGCACCTGCTGGTAAATCTGGTTGTCGATGTCGCCTGCAAAGTTGCGTACCGCGAAGAACTGCAAATCCACGGCGCCGCCGCCGCGGTAGTTGTGGCGAATGCGGGTCACCGCTGGGCCAACTTCGGCACGAATTCCCAGCTCTTCCACCAGCTCGCGGGCCAGCGCTTCCTGAGGGCTCTCGCCGGGCTCAATCTTTCCGCCAGGAAACTCCCACAGCGAGGCCATCGGCTGGTCCGCCCGCCGCTGCCCGATCAGCACTTCGCCGTCGCGCACAATCAACGCGGCCGCCACAAAACGAAGCGCGGGACCGGGAGTATGCGTCTTCGGCTTGGGCGGGCTCTCCGTCACGCATTCCAGTGTAAATGACAGAAAAGAGCGTGCGAACTGAAGAATCAGCGCGCCAGAAGCCAGTTTCAGCAGCCGTAACAATTGCAGGAATTCGGGGACCCGGCAATCCCAAATCTATTCCCCGCCCACCGCCGCTTCAACGCCCTCGGCAGACTGCGGCCTGAAGAAGCCCCAGCCTCTCTTCGCAGCCGCCTCCAGCAGTGCAGGAGACGGATTCACCGGGAACGGACGCCGTGCCATCTCCAGCATCGCCAGGTCGTGAATCGAGTTGCCAAAGACGGCATCGGGAGCCGGCAATCCCACGCGCTTGAGCGCGACCGCCTTGGCTTCGTCCGTTGGCACATCGACGATTTCGCCGGTGATGATGCCGTCTTTGACGCGCACCTCAGCCGCCAGAATCCTCTCCTCCGTGACGCCGAAATCGCGCAGGCCTTCCGCGATCACCCACCGATTCGTCGAGCTGACAGCCCAGATCTCGATCCCGGCCCGCCGCATCTTCTCTACCAGCGCCGCCATCTCGGCAAAAACGCGCCCGCGCACGAACTCGTCCACATAACGCGCTGCGGCGTCCCGCAGTTCGCTGTCGCGCAATCCGGCGTACATCTGCACCATTTCGCCGCACATATCCGCTTCGCTCACGGCTCCCGTGCGATAGGCGCGGTAGCGCGTATCGATCCAGTCGTTCGTCGACCGCGACACCAGCCCCTGCTCCAGCGACCAGGCCATGAATCCGTACCCCGCGTCGCCGCTCCAGAGGGTTCCGTCGCAGTCGAACACCGCGACCTTGGGCTTGCAGTCGAAGACCAGCCGCTCAAACTCGTCTGCGGTCCATGGGTGAGCATCAGTCTCTGTGGGTCCCAATCGTTTCTTCGTGCCGTCTGCGGGATTCATCCAATTCTATTCTCTTCCATGCAGACCGGGTTTGCACGTACGCGAGGTTAATGGATGATGTACACGCGCGAACAGACTCACACCGCTTCTTCTAGCGATTTCCGGCGCTCAGCCTGACAAAAGCTATTCCGATGCAGGTGATCTCTGCTGCACCGGCTCGACGCGAATCTTCGCGATGCGCCTCGCGTCCATCTCCACCACGGTCAAACGCCGGTCTTCAAACACGACCGATTCGCCCGCCTCTGGGAATGTGCCCCAGGCGCGCTAGCACGAATCCCGCCAGCGTCTCCACGCCGCCGTCGCGCGGCAGGCTCCAGTGCATCTGCGTTTCCAGGTCGCGCAGATTCACGCTGCCATCCATCACCACCGCGCCTCCGGCGCTGCTCAGCAGCGGTTGCGAGGGTGCGTCGAACTCGTCCTCGAGCTCGCCCGCAAGCTGTTCGATCGCATCCTCAGCGGTCACCAGGCCCACGGTCGATCCATACTCGTCTACCGCGATGGCCAGGTGCCGCCGGTTCTGCTTGAAGTCGCGCAGCAGATCCAGCGCCGATTTCGACTCAGGCACCACCAGCACCTCGTGCATGATCTGGCTAAGTCGAACCTCGCCCTGTGGCGTCGCGGGCGCAGCCGATGACGCGCGCAAGTAAAACAGCCGCGCCAGATCGCGCGCATACACCGCTCCAACGATGTGCTCGGGACCGCGAGCCTCGTCGTAAACAGGAATGCGCGAGTGATTGCGGCCGAAGACGCGCATGCATGCATCTTCAAGAAGCATGTTAGACGGCAAGGAGAAAATCTTCTGGCGGGGCGTCATGATCTCGCGCACCGGCACGTCGCCGAGTTCGAGAGCGCGGTGCACCAGCATCTCCTGAAATTCGGGCAGCAGGCCCAATCGCCGTGCCGCCGTGGCGATGAGCTTCAACTCCTCTGCGGAATGGACCGACGCGGCGCGCTCCGTGGCTGGGATGTCGAACGCGCGCAGAACGGCTCCCGCCGAACGGCTGAGCAAGCGCACTGCTGGCCGAGTGATCGCCATGAACACCAGCATGGGAGGCGCCACGGCCACAGCCAGCGCCTCGGCCCGTCGCAGGGCCAGCGCTTTGGGCACCAGCTCGCCGGCCACAACGTGAAAGTATGTGATGATGGCGAAGCCAAGAGCCACGGCCGCCACGTGACCGTAGATCTGCGCATGGGGCAGCGCGCCCATCCACCCCGCCAGCATCTGTGCGGCCAGCGGCTCGCCCAGCCAGCCCAGCGCCAGCGAGCAGAGGGTCACGCCGAGCTGCACCGCGGGAAGCAGGTCATCGAGGTTGCGCTGCAGGCTTCGCACCGCTCGCGCTCCCGGAACCCGCGCGGCCAGCAGTTGCTCTACGCGCGTGTCGCGGACGGAGATCAGCGCGAACTCCACTGCGACAAAATAGGCGTTGGCCAGGATCAGCATGGCCACGGCGACCGGCTTGATAAGGAGAAGCTCGTGCATCTCGCTGAGAGAATAGCATTGCACGGTGTGCGGAATGTCAGAGATCCGCGTTACTTGATGCCTTTCCGTGGAACTGGACCGCCGTTGGGTGCGTAGAAGGATTCAGGCGGCAAAGTGAGGCGCGCGATGAAGCATTTTTGTGCAGCAGTCGCCACATGTGTGGCAGTTGTGTCCATGGCAACGGTTCCAGCGCGGGCCGCTGAGGCAACATTCGAGCGCGACCTGACCGTGAGCGGCAGAGTCGATCTCACAGTCACCACCGGCTCAGGATCGATTCATCTCACCAGCGGTCCCGCGGGCCGTATCCACGTTTTTGCGCGCGTAAAGTCGGGCTGGGGCTCGAGCGATGAAAGGGTGCAGGAGATCGCGGCGCATCCTCCTATCCAGCAGACGGGCAACATTGTCCGCATCGGAGCCGGACATCAGAATCTCGGCAACATCAGCATCGATTACGAGATTCAGGCGCCGCCCGACGCCTATCTGGATGCCGCCACCGGCTCGGGCAACGTGTCTGACGAAGGAGTGGGCGCAAATGCCAGGCTGAGCACTGGCTCGGGATCGATTCATGCCACGGGCTTGCGAGGCGGGTTCAAGGTCGGAACTGGATCGGGCAACATCGATGCCGAGCAAATTGGCGCAGGCGACGTAAAAGCCGAAACAGGCTCTGGGTCAATCGAGCTGAAGAACCTGCACGGTGGGCTGCGCGCCGGAACCGGATCGGGCAACATTAAGGTGGACGGCACGCCGGCAGCACCGTGGCGCATTCACACGGGTTCGGGAAGCGTCGAGCTTTGGACCGGTAATGCGGGGCTGGCACTGGACGCCTCAACCGGCTCCGGCAACGTTCATTGCGACCGCGAGATCATGTCGCAAGGAGCCATCGACCGCCACCATGTGAAGGGTAATATCGGCGGCGGAGGACCCACGGTGCGCGTCGAAACCGGCTCAGGCAACATCCGCGTCCACTAACGGCAGACTAAGGAATGAAATAAAACGGATCGGGGTATTTGACTGAATACTCCGCCTCCGGCTTGCCCTTCAAGTCGCTCCACTGGTCGCCCAGGTTAAGGGCCAGCGTATAACCTGCCGCGGCGATCTGCCCGCGCGCCACAGCCTTGAATGCCCCTATTGTCTGTGTGCCGTGATCCGCCGGCAGCATTACGAGCAGTTTCCAGTTGTCGAAACCTTGCGCGCGCAAATTGCGTTCCGTGGCGGCGCGCTGCGCTTCCTTGCGGCCCGTAACGAAAAAGATGCTCACCCCCAGCCGCTGCGCCTCCTTGTAGAGCCGCAACGTGCCGGGAATGGCAGGCGCTTGTGCGGTCTCAAGCCACTGATCGAAGACGGTCGGGTTGTACGCGAAGTCCGCGTCCAACATCTCCTGGTAGGTCGATAACGCGGTGTCGTCAATGTCCAGAATCAGTGCCAGTTTCTCGTGTTCGCGGCGGTGTGCGGCCCGCTGGCCCAGGAACGCGATTGCGCGATCCGCCTGCACGTCCATATCGCGCGCGTAACAGCCGCACTTGCACGTACAATCGTGGTACCTCTCCAGTTCCGTCTTGAGCGTGCCGAGGTTGGGGATGCGCTCCGCTGCGGTGTCGGTGCTGAAGGCCGGGCGCTGCGGCGGCTGTGCAGAAAGACAGCTTATTCCGATCGCCAGCCCCATCGCGAGAATGAGCGGCGCCCACAGAATGGTCGCACATTTGCTCGCCATGTGGAACTCCTTTCCATTCCTTTGCTTGCTCAGTGTAAACAATGCGCCCAGAGCCTGTTATTAACTTTCGCGCGCGCAGGCGTCGCGAGTCGAAATCTTGCCAGACGAGGCGGAGCCCGAAGGCTTTGGTGGCTCCAAGGTCGAGGGCGACAACGAAGTATGGCGCGATTTCGACCGCAACCCGAAGGGCTGGGGCCAGATTTGCCGATTTCTTCGTCGTTCGTCGCTAGCAGACACCCGGTATGCGTCGCTCCTCTCTTCTCGAACTCGGCAAATCTGGCTCCCAGCGCCGCCCGCGGGAAAGTTAATAACAGGCTCTAGTCCGCCCGTTAAACTGAGAAGAAGATGATTCGCGTCTTTCGCCCCATTCCCGTGGAGCGGTTGAAGCTGCTGGTATTCGATCTCGATGGCACGCTCATCGACTCGGCGCAGGATCTGTGCAACAGCGTGAATGCGACTCTCAGGGAATTCAACCTGGGCCCGCTGCCCGACCCCGTGATCGCCGGCTTTGTCGGCAACGGCGCGCCCATGCTCATGCGCCGCTCGCTGGCCCTCGCTGGCAACATCGCTCCCAACGATGTGAACGAGGATCTCTTCGCCAAGGCCTACGCATTCTTCCTGCAGTACTACCGCGAGCACAAGCTGGACTTCACCTACGCCTACGAAGGCGTTCTTGATGCGCTCAAGGCTTTGCACGAGCTGCATGACGCCCCCGGCGGCCCGCAAAGAATCATGGCCGTGCTCACCAACAAGCCGGTGCGTCCAGCGCGCGGCATCTGCGAAGGGCTGGGTCTCGCCGATTACTTCCTCCACATCTACGGCGGCGACAGCTTCCCCCTCAAGAAACCCGATCCGCAAGGCCTCCGCTCGCTCATGGAAGAAACCGGCGCCACGCCCAAGGAGACCGTGATGATCGGCGACAGCCAGGTGGACGTGCAGACAGCCCGCAATGCTGGTGCCTGGTCCCTCGGCTGCGCCTTTGGCTTCGGCCCGCAGAATATTCTGGACACCCCTCCCGACGTGCTCGTTGACACCGCCGCCGAGTGGGCACAGGCGTTGAGTCCAGCGTAAATCGCACAAAATGAAGCTCTTCTCCCGACCCAACTTCACAGGAACATCCAGCTGCCCGTCCGCGTATATTGGTTTGTAGCGAGGATCACACGCCTATGGAGAGGAGATTTCTCGCCATTTGTCTCTTCGGCACCGCTCTGGCGGTTGCCGCAGCACCGGCTCGCGCTGACGAGGATGCGGTCCAATTCTTCCGAAATATCGAAGTCACCCCCGATGCCCCCGTGCACGACGCCGTCTGTTTCTTCTGCAGCGTCCACGCCGATGGCGAGGTGAAAGGCGACATCGTCGTCTTCTTCGGCAACGTTCGGCTCGATGGCCAGGCCCACCACGACGTGGTCGACTTCTTCGGTCGCGTCACGGCCGCCGACAACTCCTCCATTGGCGGCGACCTGGTTTCGTTTTTTGGCTCCGTGCGCCTGGGCGAAAACGTCACCGTGGCCAAAGACCTGGTCGCGATGTTCGGCGTGGTGCACACTCCGGCCAGTGTCTCCATCGGCAAAGACCATGTCATCTTCTCGCCCTGGATCCTCTTCGGCCCGCTGCTGGTCATCTTCCTCGTGATCTTTATCATCGTCCACGAGATCCGTATTCATCGCGAGCGCCGGTTCGCGCAGAGCTACCCGCTTCCGCCCCGGCAATAATCCCCATCAAAAGCCCAACGGCGCGTTACGCTGTTGGCATGGACAATCCTGGCCATTGGAGTTCTCGCCCATTGCGCATCGTTCTGCCCGGCGGCAGCGGCCAGGTGGGCCGCATGTTGGCGCGTTTCTTTCAGGATCGCGGCCATCACGTCACGGTGCTCACCCGGGGGCCATACACCGCGCCCTGGCAAACGGTGCATTGGGACGGTATCGAGCTCGGCCCCTGGGTTGAGACCCTCGAAGGCGCCGACGTCTGCATCCATCTCTCCGGCCGCAGCATCAACTGCCGCTACACCGCCCGCAACCGCCGCGAGCTTTACGATTCGCGCATCGGGCCCACGCGCCTGCTGCACCGGGCCTTCGCCACGCTCGCCAATCCACCGCGCCTCTGGATGAACGCCTCAACGGCCACCATCTACCGGCACGCACCCCAGGGAACGGAATTTAATCGCCCCATGGACGAAGCCACGGGCGAGCTGGGCGGCAATGAGTGGATCTCGCCCCGCCGCCGCGCCCCCGCGAAATGGAACTGGACCGTCCAGCTCGTCAAGGACTGGGAGGCCGCATTCTTCTCCGCCGACACGCCACGGACACGCAGGATCGCGCTGCGCACCTCGCTCGTCTTCAGCCCCGCGCCGGGCAGTGTCTTTGCCGTGCTGTCTCGTCTGGTGCGCACCGGCCTGGGCGGAACGCAGGGCAACGGCCGCCAATATGTTTCCTGGATTCACGAGGCCGACTTTGCCCGCGCCCTCGAATTCCTCATCGACCACGAGGAGATCGACGGCCCCGTCAATCTCGCCGCGCCCAATCCGCTGCCCAACCGCGAGTTTATGGCCGCGCTGCGCGAGGCCTGGGAGATGCCCAACGGCCTGCCTGCGCCAGCGCTTCTCATGGCCATCGGCATGTTTTTCCTGCGCACCGAGCCCGAGCTGGTCCTCAAAAGCCGCCGCGCCGTTCCCGGCCGCCTCCTTCAATGCCGGATTCCAGTTTGAGTTTCCCGACTGGCCCGAAGCCGCCGCCGACCTCGTCCGCCAATGGCGCGCGCGCGACGATCTCTAACCACTGATCTCAGACCCCGGCCTACGCTACTTCGGCGTAATATCCGTCACCGGCAGATCCCAGTGCCCGAGCAGAATCTCAAACCGCCGCTGCTCTTCCTTCTTGTACGTGTCCTGGTCCGGCCACAGCTCCTTGATAAACGCCTCTTCATCCGGGTTCGAGCTCGTGGCTACCGTCGAGTTCTTGTAGACGATCGTCACGCGGTAATCCCAGCGCCCGTCCTCGGTCGTATGGTAGGCCGGCGACTCGATCTTCAAGGACAGAATTCGCCCTGTCGACTGAATCTTCTTGAGCAACGGCCAATGGTTCTTCATGAACAGGTCGAGAAACTCCTGCTGATGACCCCACTGGCACTTGTAGTAGTACTCGATCGTGTACGGCTCACCAGCGCTCGACTGCGGCGGCGCACCCTGCGCCACCAGCGGCCCCGCAATGCCCGCGGCAAACGCCAATGCCGCCGCGGCGAGAACAATCCTGCGCGTCAATTTCGTCATATGTGCCTCCATGCATGCGATGGAAGCATTGTAGCGTGCAGCGCGATCGGCGACCCAACCCCGCGCAGCCCCGAGATTTCACATATCCAGACAAAAAACGGCCCCCGTATTCAGCGGGGGCCAAGTTGCCTTGGTTCTCTCGCGTTGCGAGAGCTTGGTTGGCGGCCTAACGGCGGGGTGGCCGTTGGCGCATGAGCAGAGCCTCGGGGGAGGAGTTGGCCGCTATGTTACGGCTGCTCTGCGCCAGCTGCGGCGGGAGCGCTTTGGGGTGACGCTCCTGCCCGGGCCGCCAAACTGTTTTCCATCAACCGCAAATGCACGCTGCTGACCCGTACCCGTTCCGGCTTTTGGTCTTGATCGCCGGTTGCGGTTGAGGCCATCTCAACTTCGTTGCCGAGGGCCACGGAGTGCATGCGGTAGACGGGAATCTGATGTTCCGTTACAAGGTAGCGCTTGACTGCTTCCGCCAGGCGCTCGGAACTCTGTATGCCTGCGCTGCCCGCCTGCGGCGAGTGCGCTTCCATCTCCAGGATGTAGCCTTCGCGCCCGGTGAGGCTCGAGGCCAGCTGATCCAACTCAGCCTTCGAATCCGAAGTCAGCGTCGGGCTTGAGCCATGGAACTTGATCTCAATGTCCGTCGCTTGGTGATACTGATCCAGGCCGCTCACCGTGGTGTTGATCTCATCCACGTGAGTCGACGCCGATTGGGCGGTGCCGTTGGCGTTCTGCGCCTGCGTGTTGGCGGCCATCGCCAGCTGGTTCGCTGCTTCGGCCGCGGACTGCGCCTTCCGGATGCCCGCCTGCGCCCGCGCATCCACATCCTTGATGTACTGCGCGTTCTTGGCGTTCACATCATCCAGTTCGCTCAGCCGGTCGTTGATCGGATCGGTCTGTCTCTTCACCCACTTCTTGCGGGCAAAAGGATAGATGCGGCCCCAGAATCCTTCCTTCGGGGCGCTCAACGGCTGTTCGGTCATGGGCATGGGGGAGGGCTGCTGATCCGCCGCCGAAGGAACCGGGTTCGGGGAAGCCGCTGTCGAAGGTTGCGATTGCTGTGCCCAAACAGGAATCGCGATCGCAGATGCCAGCGCAATCACTGCCAACTGGCGGGGGAACAATCTCACTTCATTCGCAGATTTCATCATGGGTTCAATCCCTCTTGGTTCGCGGCTTTTAAAGTTGCGTCCGCGGGTTGAGCCTGCTGTCTGCTCGCCTTGGTAAGAGCAATACCGGTGCCAAAGGTGGAGAGGGATTGGGAAAAGACCTATCTAGTTGAAAGTAAAGTCATTCGATCGCGAGACTTTAGCGCGGAATCGGCCGGTTTCGTGCACTGTATACCCTTGTTTGCGGGTAAATTTTGCACGTTTGCGTACTTTCTACCCTGCCGCGAAATCCTCGCCCTACTTCGAGTTCACGTGCCCTACTTCGAGCCCACGCGGATGATCCGGATCTCAGGGAAAGCGCCATCCCAGTCCTGCGCAACCGTGTCGAAGACCAGACGGAAGTCTGCGCTGTCGCCGGGCTTCAATGGCGAAGCCGACACCGGCTCCACATCCACATACGGCTGGCGCGTGCGAATGATGTTCAGCGGCTGGGTTTCGTTCTGCGCCACTTCGTGAGCCGGATCGCGAAAGAGCACCTGCACGGTGATCGCAGTCACCGTCCGGCTGCCGTGTATTGCTGATCGACCCATCGACGTAGGTCACCTTGCCGCCAGCCAGGTTCGCTGACTCGCTCATCTCGAGGTTGCTGATTGGCAGATTCCCCGCGTAGGGATCGAGGACCGCGGAGATTGGCGTCACCGCCGGCGCGCTCTTCCCGTGCCCAAAGATCAGCACCAGTCCAACTACTACCGCCAGCACAATGCCGACAGCGATCGCTACCGGCAGCCAGTTGCGCTCCTGCGCCGCGTCGGGACGTACAAGATGTGGACCTGTGCTCACGAGCGCGATTGTACACCCGTTTTCGCTGGCCTCGCGGCCCATCCACCATCCGCAGCGCCCCCGCCGCAAGCCGTCGCGCCGCCTGTCCCTTCCGCCCGCAAACGTTTCATCGAATCTCCATCTCTCTTTGAATCCCGCGCTGGCCTCGCGCGTCTAGAGCTTGTTATTAACTTTCGCGCGGGGCGGCGTTGCGGACGAAAACCGGGCTAGACGAGGCGGAGTTCGAAGGCTGTGGCGGGTCCACAGTCGAGGACGACAACAAAGTATGGCCCGATTTCCGCCCCAGCGACTAAGACCCGTCGCCGGGGACCCCGGATTTGCGCCGCAACCCGGAGGGCTGGGGCCAATTTTCCCCATTTCATCGTCGCTCGTCGCTCGAAGATACTCCATATTCGTCGCTCCTCGCTTCTTGAACTGAGAAAAATTGGCTCCCAGCGCCGCCCGTGGGAAAGTTAATAACAAGCTCTAAGCTGGCAACAGAGACTTCACCGGCAACCATTCAAAGCCGGCGGAAGCCAGGAATCCTCACGAACCACGAACCGCAACCGCAAAAGAAGGAAACCAAAGAAACGATCGCAGCGTAGATCTTACTGAAATGCATTTGAAAGGCAGGCCAGCCAATGCATCCCTCCCCGTGCCACGCAATTCCCTCACCGCCCACCCACACGAGCGACTCCCCGCAGCCCAACCAGTTGACCGAACGCGCCTACCAGGGCCTCACCATTGCTGCCATGCTCCTGCTTCTCGCCAGCCTCATGCTGTTCTGGTAGTTTTGCCCCGAGAAAGCGTGCTGGCATCTCCCAGCGGCAACACACGGGCGGATTGTGAATAGCCTGCGGGCGAAAAGCCAAAAGCCTTGACAAGCCAATCATGAGCGAGCAGCTAAGAGCTTAAAGCCTTGGGAACCGGGCTCGCTTGATCTCCGTCTGCCGGCAGTCTTTCCCGCGCATCTTCACCTGAATGCACATTTCGGCCAGACGCGACAGCATGCGGTCCCCGATCCGGTCACCCAGTGTCGGCTCGCGCGCCGCCCGCTCCGGGTCGCTCAACCCTCCGCCCCCCGCTGGCAGGTCCACATAATTTGTCGTAATGATTGTCGTTTGCCGGTCGTTGTAGCGCGTGTTCAGAATCAGCGCCACCGTGTCCCAGACCCATTCGTTGGGCTTTTGCGCGCCCAGATCGTCCAGTACTAGCACCTCGGCGGCAAATACCGGCTTCAGCAGCTCCAGTTCCGTCGTCCGCACCTCGGGGTTGTAGCTGTTCTGGATGCTCTTGAGCAGCTCGCGATAGTCGCAGAAAAGCCCCTTCGCACCCCGCTCCCGCACCAGCCGCTGCAGCACGCCCACGGCTAAATGCGTCTTGCCCACACCCATGGGCCCGGTGAAGAGCAGTCCCTTCCCAGCGGTGTCGACCGGGTACTCATCCACAAATCGCCTTGCCGTCAGCAGCGCTTCGGCCAGCGACCGGTCGGCCTCGTGGTAAATCTCAAACGTGTCCAGCGTGCAATCCTTGTACCGCGCCGGAATCTGCGCCGCCCGGATCCTCCGCTGTTCCCGCTCCGCCTCCTGGCACTCGCACGGCCGGCTCACCCAGTTCCCGGCCGCATCCATCACCCGAACCAGGCCCACCCCTTCGCAAATCGTGCAGACCGTCATATCGTTTTTCCAGCCTAGCGCACTCGCCCTCACGCGCACCCGGTGCACACCACGTGCCTGAATGTGGAAAATGCGCCGGCCTGCTGCGAAACGCAGCGCCGCCCCGCTCAGCCTGCTGCATTTGGGTTCTTCTGGTAGGTGCGCCTGTAAAGGCTTTACTCAGCCACGCCGTCGTTCACCTGCGCGCAGTCCATGCGCAGCGTTCCGTTGTCGTTGAACACCAATCCATAGAAGCGAAACACGCCGCCTACGCCGATCGTGCTCGAATTGAGCATCGGCGTGCTGCTGTCGGCATACACCACAACCGTATTCGGGTTCGTCAACAGCGTCGTCTGCGCCGGCTGCACTGCGAATTGAGGGAAAAGATCGTATGGCGCCAGCGTTACGGTGTATGTCGTGAAATTGCCCTCGCTGGAAATTGCGCTTACCGTACCTTCAATCGTCTGCGGCGCGAGCGTCATCGTGGTGACTGGTAGATAAGTCGGGCCTCCTTCAACGGTAGTAGCTTGTGACGTGATCGTGAAATTCTGCCCGGCAACCATATTCGCGACATTGAAGCTGGCGGTAAAGGGAAGGGATGCCAGATTCTCGAACTGACCCGAAATCTGGAACTGCGCATTGCCAAAATTCACGGACCCAAATCCAGATCCGACCCCTCCCCAGGGAAGATAACCCGTCTGGGACTCGTCGATAAAAAATCCAACCGGGGGAGAGTTCACCACATTCATGAGCGCCCCGCTCGCCAGCGTCAGGGTCGTAATGTCGGTGCTGATCACCTCCACCCTCGTAGCCAGGAACGATCCATCGGGTTGAATGGCCAGATCCATATTCACGGGAAGGCCGGCAGTCAACTGGGAAGCGCCGCTGACGCCTTGAAAGAGGGTGCTACTGTTGAAGCTAACCTGCCACACCGGCGGCGTCTGACCATCTACCAAGGCGTCCACATTGATCCCGCTACCGCCCGAGCCCATCGAGGCGATCGTTCCCTCAAGGCCAACTGCCAGGCCGTTG
The DNA here is from genome assembly GCA_963835895.1 of uncultured Acidobacteriaceae bacterium. Taxonomy (GTDB): domain Bacteria; phylum Acidobacteriota; class Terriglobia; order Terriglobales; family Acidobacteriaceae; genus Telmatobacter. Next base: position 171,022 of record CAWIHC010000006.1, read on the forward strand.
GCGCTATTGGTGGGCTGTGCGGCAATAGTCAAGGGAGCCAGATTGAATGTAGCCGTAACCGGCGGAGCAGTCACGTATTCGGTCGGGGTCGGACATGCTTCGGGGTACTCGTTCACCTGGAGGTTGAGAACCAGCCCCATGGCTTCGCCCGTCACCGTGATGGGTTGCGGCAGGTTAATGGTTCCGCTCGGCCCGCCAGTTAACCAATCGGTCATATCCATCCCGGGGGCCTGCCCATTGCAAACAGAATCGGAGAACTCAAAAGTTGCGCTGGCCGAAACGTAGTCGCCCTGCGGGATGCTTAGCGTCGCTATCGGTTCCACATGGCCGTTCAGGTGAATGAACTCCTCGCTCACTGGCGTCGCAAGCACATTGATCGTTGCACCGGATTTGCTCGTTAACGTCAGGCTCTGGATCATGACCGTAAACGATGACAACTGGTCGTTCGCGGTGCTGGATGCGAGAACAACCACCGTGGTATTTCCGCTGAATGTCGTCCCCGTCCCCCCACTACCACTGCTACCTCCGCAACCCGCGGCGAACAACCCAGCCAGCGAAAGCGCAAGCGCAGGCAAGAATCGCGAAAAACAAAAACCAAGGCGATACGGTATAGAGCGTAATTCGCCGTTCATAACGCTCCTTTTGATCTTGTTAGATGCATTAACCATACGGCCGGAAAGGTGGAACGCGAAGAAAATTGCATGACAAACGTAATGTGGCTCACTCAATGCAAATGATTCGCTGCCGGCTCTCTTCAAAGCCTGAACCGCCGACAGTCGCGCGTGAAGAGAAGAGGAAAAACGCAAGACCTAGTCGCAGATTAATTCCGCTTCCGGCATCGATTGCCCTGCGGCGTCAACCTCCACGCCGGGCTCCGCCTCAAACGCCTCGCCCGCCTCGATCCGCGGCACAAAGAATCGCTCCACCTCGCCCAGCACATCGGCGCCAGTGCGCGCCTGGTAGATCGCCGCACGCAGCTTCGCCCCGCCCGGCACGCCGTGCGTGAACCACGTGGCGAACTGCTTCATCTTTCCCGCCGGATCGCCTATCCGCGCGTCGCGCGGCAGATCCTTCGTCGCCTCGGCTTCAGCCAGCAGCATCTCGAAGTACGCGCGGATCATCCGGTAGCGATCCTCATTCGTCGGCCGCTCGTAGCTGCCCGTCGCCGTGTACTGCGCAATCTGCCTGAAGATCCACGGATTCGCCGGCGCCGCGCGCCCGATCATCACCGCGTCGCAGCCCGTCTCGGCCACCATCGCTGCCGCGTCCTCCGGCGTGCGCACGTCGCCGTTGCCGATCACCGGAATCCCCACCGCCTGCTTCACCGCGCAATCCAGTGCCACTGCGCCTGTCCGCTGTAGCCCTGCTCGCGCGTCCGCGCATGCAGCGCCAACCCGTTCAGCCCCTCGGCCTCGGCCATCCGCGCCAGCTCCACGCACACAATCTGCGCGTCGTTCCAGCCCATGCGGAACTTCACGGTGAAGGGAATCGTCACCGCCTTGCGGATGGCGCGGAAAATCTCGCCGATCTTCGGCAGATCGCGCAGCAGGCCCGACCCTCCGTTGCACCCCACCACGCGCTTCGCCGGGCAGCCCAGGTTCAAATCCACCGTGTCGAAGCCCGTCTCCTCCACAATGCGCGCCGCTTCCGCCAGCGTCTCGGGATTCGACCCGAACAGTTGCGCTCCAATGGGATGCTCATCGTCGTAGAACGTCAGATAGCGCCGCCGCTTCGTCTCCCGCATCCGCGCCAGCCCATCGGCCGACGTGAACTCGGTCATCATGCAGCCCGCACCCGACCTCCACATTGCTGATGGCGCTTTCAACGCTTTCCACCGTTGCGGTCTTCCTGTTCCCTGTTCCCTGATCCCTGTTCCCTGTTTTCTGATCTCTGATCTCTGTATCTCTGTTCTCTGATCTCTGGAAAACAGACTCGCGTGCCGGATGAACCGCCGGAACACCGTGTCCGTCACGCCGGCCATCGGCGCCAGCACCGTCGCCGGCCGCACCACCACCGCGCCCAGCCGCACCTCCGCCGGAACCCGCGCCTCTGCGGGCATGGCATGCTCCACCGGATTGTCCCAGTTCTTCTTCACGGTAAAGCCGCGCCTAGCCATGATTTGTCCGTTTCTTCAAATCAATTCAACGAAGGTCGGAAAACGTGTCAACAAGTGTCTCAAGCGTCCTCAGGTACATCGTGTTGAACTCATCGGCATGGCCCGCATCCTCATACTGTTTGCGCAGCGCCTGAAAACTGTTGATGTAATCCACGTAGCCGTAGAAGCGGACAACCTTCGCAACCAGCCCTCTTTTGATCACCCCCACGTTCTTCACCTGTTTGTCGTAGACGACGTGGGAAAACGGAATGAGGGGGTGATGGCTGGTCGTGTTATCGGTGACACGTTTTGCCAGAATTCTTTGTGCTGCTTGGCTACCGACAGGAGCCTTTCGGCTTCCGCGAGGATGGCCTTGTTGACGGAACTGTTCTCCCAGAGCTTGCGGATGAAATAAAAGACAAAACCAAGAAGCGCTACCCAAATCGCGGAGTCTGTCAGCATCTGATGCATGGTGTTATCCCCTCCTCATTGGCCGCGCGGAATTTGGCATAACCAAGTTCCCAAATATCCTCAAGCCCTATATTTGCCTTCTCCTGGCTATAAAGTTGGGATTCCACAACCCCAAACAAACGTGAGCCTCCGCCGTGGCGGAGGCCCACTGCGTCCAACTCCTCGCCTCGGCTTACTTCGCCGCCGCAATCGCCGCGTCGCTCTTCGCGTACTTCCGCCGGAACCGCTCTACGCGTCCCGCCGTATCGACCAACCGTTGTTTGCCCGTAAAGAACGGGTGGCAAACCGAGCAAATTTCCACGTGAATGTCGCCCTTGTGGGTCGACCGCGTCTCAAAATTGTTTCCGCAGGCGCACATCACCCGCACCGCGGCGTAATTGGGATGAATCTTTTCCTTGGGCATCTATAGACAGACCTTTCCTGCAATTCTTCTCTCTTTATTGTAGGGGGATTTGTTCTCTCGCGCAATCTTGAGGGCAGGGAAGGCCTGAAGAGCAGCTCGGGATCGCACGAACACCGTCCGCAAACTCGCTAACTTGCTAACGTGCGCTTGAGCGCCCGCTAACTCGCTGCTTCAATGAAAATCCCTCGACCGCACCCCTGCGTAACGCGCAACATGAAAAGGGCGGCCGGCTTAGCGACCGGTCGCCCTCCTGAATCGAGTTGCTCTGTCTTACGGCGCGAAGTTCACGGACGTCTGCGCCTGGTTGCCGTTGCTGTCCTGCACCGTGATCCCCCAGTTGTATTGGTCACCGGGGGTCAGACTGCCCGTGGGCGAGCTGTTACCTCCAGTCGGATCGTTGGGCCAGGTGATGGACGTGTACGTACTGGAGAAGCCGTTGGAGTTGGAATTCTGGCCCGGTATCTGCCAGATATTGCACGAGCCCGAACACCCGGTGGATAGGGAGACATAGAAGTTGTAGTAGAAACCACTGCCCAGGGCGTTGGACGAATCGGTCCAGGTGAACGTGGGCGACGTGCCGGCGCCGCTCGAGTCGGGCAAGAGGCTGCTGGGAGCATCGCTCGCGATCACCACCCCGCCCGTGCTTCCGAACGCGGTCACCAAGCCGGTCACGGTGTCCGAGGTCGTGTCGCTGTAGGTGACCGTGAAGCTGTAGCTGTCGCCTACGTTCGGCGTGCCGCCGGGAAGCGTGGCAGAGTAATCGAATTGCGTGTTTCCGCAAGAGATGCACGCGCCCATGTCCACTGGGGAGATCACGTTGGGTCCCGACGTGAGCGTAACGTCCACCGGCAGCTTGTTCGCCTCATACAGCTCCAGGTTGAGCGCGTAGCTGGAGGTGACGGGGTTGTTGGATGTGTTTTGCTGGAACTGCGTCTGCACCGTCGCCGTGCTGTTGGTGCTGGGCAGCGTCAGGTTTTGAGTCGTCGGGGCACCCGGGAACGTGACGCCGTTCGAGTTGTTGTTCCTGGTGTTGGTCACGTCGTAGGCATCGATCATGCCGTCGTTGTTCTGGTCGAGGATGCCGAACAGAGTGTAGCCGGACCCATTGGGGATGGTCAGTGAGTAGCTGTTGCCCGAACCACCGCTAACCAGGTTGGCATAGGGAACCTCCGTGGCGTAAATGGCCGAGGGGCCTTTGCCGTTGCTGCTCTGCTGGTAGTAGCCCATGTAGAGCGGCGCACCCGATTTGATGCTCACTCCGGAAGGAATGGTCACCGCGCCGGAGACCGTGGTGCACGCTGCTGGTGCAGAAGGTGGTCGATGTTCCCGGAGCAACGGGCTCCGGATCGCCGTCGCTGTTGGTATAGCCTGCCCACGCGCCCGATGGATGCGTCGTGCTGGCCAACGTGTCAAAGGCCCGCACCTGGAAGCAGTAGGACGCACCGCTGGTGAAGGTACCTGCGCCCATCGACGTGTTGTTCAGGAGCCATAATGTCGCGCCTCCCTTCCCGATCGCAGAGAACGTATGGCTGCCGACTCCGGGGTCGGAGGTTGCGAATTGCTTTAAGTCGCTGCCGCCGCCGAGTGGGCAATATGAGCCGTCGCTATCGGTTCCGTTTGGCTCGGCCCATTGCACCTCGTACTCGTTGGCCGCTTCCTCCGAGTTTCCGCTCGACGCAGTGACGGTCGGCGGTGTGTAGTAGAGCAGCCAGCCGCCGTTGGTCGGTATCACCTGGAACGACGGGTTGTTGGGCGGCGTGGCGAACGTGGGATCGCTCAAAGCAACGCTGGCCCCGGAGATTATGCCGCTGGAATTCGCGTTACTTGTGCTGTAGTTGGACGACGAGGTGCCTGTGGGATCGATAAAGTTCTGCGCGCCCTGGCCCAGGCTGCTGGGATCCATGAATGCAGACAGGCCGTATGTTCCCGGCGGCACGCCGCCAATCGAGAACGATCCTCCCGAAGTGAAGGGATAGGCAACGCTCGTGCCTGGATTGCTTGGGCCGCCGCAATTGCTGCCAGTGAGGGTCAGGTAAATCTGCCCGCCGGTCTGAACGCCGCTGTAGCTAGCGGTTCCCGACACCGTGTAGCCCACCACCGCGCTGAAGTTCTCGCCGGTAATGTTGGAACCGTTGGAAACCACGACGCTGGCATAGCTGGCGGGATAGAACAGTGAGCTTGTCGCTCCAGAGATAGATGGAGTGATGTTGTAGGTGCCGGCCGGAACGCTGGGGAACGTGAACTGGCCGCTGCTGTTGGTCTGTACTTGCGTCGGAGTAGAGGTGTTGATAGTAACCGTGAAGGTGGGCAGAGTGACGCTGCCGCAGACATTGTTCAAGTTGAACTGACCGCTGATCTGCCCGCCGGCGCTGTTCACCACGATGCTGTAGCTGTTCGAAGCGTTGGTCGTGGGGCTCTCGTTATCCACCACCTCGACGGTAAACGGCCCGACCGTCCCCGCCGTTGCTGGCGTTCCGCTGAACGACAACGTACTGCCGCCGGAGCTGGTGGCTACCAGGGTCCCGTTCCCCAGAGAGTAGCCGGCGCCAGTGGTTGCATTCCCATTCACCGTCCAGGTGTAACCCGGCACGCCGTTGTTGGCCTGGATCGACCCGGTGTAGCTCTGGCCGACGGTGGCCGAGCCGGGCACGGATGAGCTGGGCGCTTGCAAGGATACGGCAACCGGCGCGCTCACGGTAATGTTATAGCCGTTCTGCGTGATGCTGTTGTTCGTGATATTGTCGGTCAGCTTTGCTCCGAATGTTACGGTAGTCGCCGACGTGGGCGTTCCGCTGACGGTCAACGTGGCTCCGCTGGGCGACCCGCTCAACCCATCTGCCGGCAGTCCGGAGGTGACGGAGATCGACAGGTTCCCGCTGCCGCCCGAGCCGGTGATGGTTCCTCCGTTCCCGCTGTTGTAGGCATACCCTGCGTATGCGGTGGACGGCAGCGAGGCGGGATCGGGTGAGGGCAACGACAGAGCCGGGTCAATCGTCATCGTGAAGTTGCTGGAATAGTTCTGGCTCACGGTCGAGTCCGTCACCTTGACCGTCACCTGGTAGGTGCCCGCGGTGGTCGGCGAGCCCTGGATGGCGCCGCCCGTGCTCAGGGTCAGCCCCGGAGGAATGCTGGATCCAGATTGTGCCGTCCAGCTCCAACTGTAATTCGCGGAATTGCCTGAGCCGCCAGACGCCGCCAGTACCTGCGTGGGCGTCTGCCCTACGTTCAGCGGATTCAGACTGCTGGTGGTGATGATCAACGCGGTCGAAACCGTGATGTTGCCGGAAGTGCCGGTGATCCCTGAGACCGTGTCGGTTGCCGTGATGGTCTGGGTGCCGTTGGTGTTCAACGTCGCCTGGAAGCTGCCGGTGCCGCTCGTTAGGCCGGAATTCGCGGGCAGCGTTGCCGCGCCGTCCGAACTGGTGAAATGGATCGTCCCCGCGTAACCCGTCGCGGTGTTGTTATAGCTATCCTGAGCTGTGACCGTAAAGCTGAACGCCACGGAGGTGGTGGCCGCGGAGGGCGCCGAAACCAGGAACTTCGTTGCCGAACCGGGGTTCACCGTGATGCTTCCCGAGGTTCCGGTGATGGTCAGCGTGTTGGTGTCGGTTGCTGTGATGGTCTGGCTCCCCGCGGTCTTCAGCGTTGCCCCGAAGCTGCCCGTGCCGCTGGTCAGCGTCGAATTCGCCGGCAGCGCCGCCTGGGTATCGGTACTCGTGAATTTCACCGTCCCCGCGTAGCCCGTCGCCGTATTGCCATAGGCATCGAGCGCTGTCACAGAGAAATTCACTGTGCCTCCAGCGGTGATGGTCGTCGAGGAAGTGACCGCAACTGCGAAGTGTGTTGCCGAGCCTGGGCTGACCGTAATCGAGTAGGCTTGCGTGGCCGGCGTGTCGCCAAAGTTGTCCGAAGCCTGGGCCGTGAAGTTATAGGCTTGCGCGGTGCCCGTGGGTGAGCCCGTGATGGCGCCAGTGCTGGTATTCAGGGTCAGCCCGGTGGGCAAGGAGCCGAGGGTGATGGCGTAGGTGAGCGCGCCCGCGCCGCCGGAAGCGGACAAGCTGCTCGAATAGGCTACGCCGTCTGTCGCGGTGGCAGTGGGCGCGGCGCCAAAGGTAATCGCCGGCGCGGCTGCGATCGCGATGCTCAGCGTGCCCAACGTCGCCGTGTCGCCATATTGATCCGTTACCTTGACCGTGAGAGGGTATGTACCCACGTCCGCGGCATGGGGCGTGCCGGTGATGGCGCCGGTGCTGGCGTTCAGGGTTAGATCGCCCGAAACGGGCAACGCGCCGGTGACCAGGCTGTACGTGGTGGTGCCCACAGTACCCGAGGCCGATGCGCTGGCGCTATAAGCCGTGCCCACGCTTGCGCCCGGCAACGATGCAGGGAAGGTGAGGGTGGGCGCGGTGACCTTGATGCTCAGGCTCCCTGAGGTCGCGGTATCGCCGTATTGATCCGTCACGCCGACCGTGAAGGTGTAGGTGCCTGCGTCGGCCGCATAGGGAGTTCCCGTGATCGCGCCCGTGCTGGCGTTCAGCGTCAGATGGCCCGAAGCGGGCAACGCGCCCGTGGCCAGGCTGTACGTGGTGGTGCCGACGGTACCCGAGGCCGCCACGCTGGCGCTATAGGCCACGCCCACATTTGCGCCCAGCAACGATGCAGGGAAGGTGAGGGTCGCCGCGGTGATCGTGATACTGAGCGTCCCTGAGGTGGCCGTGTCGCCGTATTGGTCGCTCACAGCAGACCTTGAATGTGAACGTACCCACGTCGGCGGCCATAGGCGTTCCCGTGATCGCGCCGGTGCTCGCGTTGAGAGCGAGATCGCCGGAGGCGGGGAGCGCGCCGCTGGCCAGGCTATACATCGTTGTGCCCAGCGCGCCGGTGGCTGCAACACTCGCCGAGTAGGCCGTGCCAACCTGGCCGGCCGCGAGAGATGTTGGGAAACGCGATGGTCGGTCCGGTCACCGTAATGGTCTGGGCCGACGAGGTGGCCGTGAGCGCGGTGGGCGTGCCCGAATCCTTCATCGAGAAGACGATGTTGCTATAGACGCCCACGCAGGCTGCCGTGGGTAGAGGGCGAGGAGAGCACGCCCGCGGAGTTAAGGCTCAGGCAGGAAGGAAGAGTGCCCGCTTCCGCCGGCCAGGCCCAGTTCTTGTACGGGGAAATGCCGCCGGTCCCGGCGAGCGTCACCGAGTACGCCGTGCCCACAGCCACCGATTGCTGGGCGCTGGTGAGGCTGGTAATCGCCGGAGCAGCCGGCACGGTGATCGTTGCCGTGCCGGTCTTGGTGGTGTCGGCAACCGAGGTTGCGGTGATCGTGATCGTCTGTGAGGAACTGGTAGCCGCTGGGGCCGTAAACGTGGCCGAAGTCGTGGTGGTGTTTGACAGGGTTCCAGCGCTCGTGCTCCAGGTGACCCCCGCCGAGTTCTGGTCGTTGGTGACCGTGGCGGTCAGAGTCGTTGTATCTGTTCCATCGACAGTGGCCGCCACCGCCGTCGCCGTGACGGGACCGACCGCCGGCGAGCCGCCGCAGCCTGAGAGACTCGCACACGCAACCAGAATCGAGGCAGAGACAAGAAACCCCTTGCAAGACATACACCCTCCAAGCTTCAGATTGGTCAATTATAGCGTCGTTACGATGAGAAAGATGAAGAAATTGCGCAAGAATGACGAGGAAGCTACGCAAGACATTATGGCGCGTCGAATCGAAATGTCAATGGCTAGAATGTCAATAATGACTTAAATGACTTAAATGTAATCTAGTAAATCAAGAAGATAGTCGTGACTTTGGTCATCTCGTATGCAGCGCTCTGCTCTTGACGGCTGACCTGCGGGATGTTAGCCGGGCTCCCATCTGCGGGCCGCGAAATAGAAGCAGGAGCCACCACCGCCGGGCTTCCGGCTCTTCGCATAAGCGCGGACTCGCTAACTCGCTAACTTGCTAACTTGCCGTCCTCGACCTTTTCCCCACCAGCTCCGCCCTCGCCGCCAGCCCCATCGCCATGGCCATCACCCGGTCGTCGTGCGTCCCCGCCTGGGCCCCGCTGCTTCCGTTCGCCTGCCGCACAAAGCTCCGGCATTCCCCCAGCAGCCGCCGGCTCTGGAACCGCTCCGGCTCCTCCACCATTGCCGCATTCAGCCGTCCCAGCATCGCCGGCCGGCTCACGCTTGTCGTCAGCCAACCCGCCTGCCCGCCCTGCCGGTAAATTCGCCCGTACTTGCACGCCGTCTCCGCCAGCGCCAGCACGCCGCTCCCGTGGTTATTCCGCTCCACCACCAACCACGCGCCGTTGTACTCCGTCGCGAGATCGGTCACAAACCGCGCCAGCTCCAGCCCGCCCAGGTGCCCGGCAAACTCCGCGCACTGCAAGCCGGTCTCCATCTCCAGCACCTGCGCCGCCGAGTAGTCGCCCTCGCTCCCGCCTCCCGCCGGATCCACCGCCACCACATACTCTCTGCCTTTCACCGGTGGCAGCCAGATCTCCAGCTCCCCATTCTGCCGCCGTTTCACCGGCTCCGGAGCCGTCTTCATCCGTGCCTCCACCGCCGCCAGCTCAAACACGCTCTCGCCGCGCGCTAAAAAGCAGCTGTCCTGGTCCTCCGCATACTCCTGCCGCGCCAACCCGCGAAAGTCCGCCCGAATCTGCCGCCGGTACCCGATCTGCTTCAGATCCAGTTCATGCTTCGCCATCAGCGCCCGCTCTTCCTCCGTCAGGCTCGCCTCGTCCACTGCTTTTGCGCGATACTTCTGCTCCATCCACCACGGGAAAAAATGCCGCACCATCCCCGTCTCGTCGGCCTTCAGCCACTCCTCGTGAAAGCACCCGCCCACTCCCAGTGGCGTCGACTCCAGCACCATCTCCGCATCCGGCGCCATCGCCGCGCGCAGCCCCGCCAGCGTCTCCGCCGCATCCCCGGGCCAGCGCGCCAGCTCGCTGCAGTGCAGGTTCTGCACTGTCAGTCCCCGCCCCGCGTTCCGGTCCGCCGCGCTCACCACCCGATACTGCGCATCGATCTTCGGAAACACAATCTGCCGCACGTTCGACCGCGCCGTTCTCAGCGCTCCCTTGCGCACCCTGTCCGGCAGCCAGTCCACAAACCGGTGCACGATCCTGAAAATCTCCTCCGCCGCTTCCTGCGTGTGCGCCACCTCCAGCGTCAGCGTTCCGGGGTGTGTGATCGTCTTCAGAAAAAATCGCGCCGCCACCCACGTCGTCAGTCCCATCTGCCGCGCCTTCAGCACAATGTTCCGTTCGCCGCGCCGCCGCTCGAATTCCTCCTGCACCGCGTTCGCCTTTAGCTGCACCGCCCTCCCATTGCGCGACCGTACGACCAGCAGCTCTTCCGCCAGCGCGATTTCCACTGTCCGCCCGCCCATGCTCGCCGGCCGTTCATCCAGCTTGTTCCCGAGATACACCAACTCCTTTTTGCCCAGCTTCGTTAATTGCGCCATCAACCACTGCGCCTCAAGCGCACCTGCCTCATCCGTTGCCGCCACTCGTCCCCTCCTGCCGCATCGTTCCCGTTGATTTCGCGCACTCCCTTGCAGGCTTGGCGCGCGACTGCCCAGGTCGCGCGCCAAGCGAAGGCGCAGCTCCGCCCCGAACCGCACCTCCCATCTCGATCCATCAATCTGTGTTGTCTTTGTTGCGGGTACCGCACCCTCGCCGCCGCAGTCCCCAAGTCCCTTAGTCCCTCAGTCCCTTAGTCCCTAGAACTGGTTGCATAAATCCAGTTTTGAAAGGGCACGGCTTCAGCCGTGCCGCGGAAAAGCGCATAAATGGCGGGCTTCAGCCCCTGAGGGAATCTCCTCTAACGCCCCAACGCCATCTATGCAACCAGCTCTATGTCCCTACGTCCCAAAGTCCCTGTGTTCTCAATACCCGCCGCACCAGTACTTGATCGTGTATGCCGTCGAAGCCGTCAGCGCCGTGTTCGCCGTAATCGTGATCGCCGTCGTGCTCTCCGTCCACGTGTTGCTGGTGATCGTTCCCGTCGCGCTCAGCGTAGTGACCATGCAGTTGGCCTGGTTCGAGTGCGTGTTCGGGAAGTTCAGCGTCGCCAGTGTTCCCGTCGTCGGACTCGTCCCCGTGGTCAGCGTCACCGTTCCGCTCACGCCGTCGCACACATGGCTGGTCGCGCACGCAATGGTCGGCCCCGACCCCGCCGCCGCGCCTGCCGCCACGCCCATCGTGCCCGTCCCCATGATGAACTTGCCTTGCAAGTAGCCCGTCGCCGTCGTGTTCCCGCTGCCCGACACTTGGAACGCAGCAGTCGAAGAGTTCGACCCGCCCTCATACACGATGAACCCGCCCGTTCCCGACCCGCTCGTATTGTTGATCACCACCGCGTTCGCGCCGGCTCCAGCATTAATCGTCGTATTCGCATTCGGCGGAAGAATCATCCGGTCCATCGAATTCACCGCGTCCGTCACCCGCAGGTAGTTGCTCGCGTCCTTGCGCACTTGCCACTCCGCGGTGCCCGAATAGTTGTTGAACTGCACCGCGCCAATCTGTTCCGCGCTCGATCCTGGCTGGATAGTCAGCGTCTGATTCGCATTCGCTCCGTTTTGCAACGTCACGTTGCCCTGCATGGTGGTCGCTCCGCCCACGCTCAGCGTTCCGCTCAGCGTCTCCGACGCCCCCGCCAACGTTCCGCTCACCGTGGGCGCAGACAGCGTCGGGCTCGTCGCCAGCACCACGCTTCCGCTTCCCGTCGTCGCCGCGCTCACCGGTTGCCCGCTGCTGTTGGTCCCCATCACAGTCGCGCTCATCGGCATCGCTCCGCCGTTGATCTGCGTCGCGTTGGCATTCCCCAGTTGTCCCTCGAGTTGCCAGTACGTCCCGTCATAGGTCGCGCTGATCCAGTGCCCGGCCAGCACATCGTTCGCCGCCAGGCTGCTGCTGTTCCCCCATTTCTTGATCGTTGCCGCCGCAGCCCCGTTCACCGCCAGCGTCGCCGATCCGGTATTCGCCGCATTGAAGTCGATCGAAATGGAATCCCCGGCCGCCGGCGTGAATGCAGGCGAGGCCGAGCAACTATATGCGTTGCCGCTGTTCGTCGTGGTGCACGAGCGCGGCGCCGACTCATTGTGCGCCGTCGCCGCTGTCGGCTGGCTGCTCGCGTTCGTCGCCAGCAGATTGGCCGCAGCCGGCACCGCTCCGCCATTGATCCCGCTCACCGTCGTTGCGCTCTGCGTTCCCGTCACATCGCCGCTCAAGGTTCCGGTGAAGTTCACCGCAGTCGTGGCGTTGCTGACCGCCGTGCTCCCAATCGCGCTTACAATCTGCACCGCCGTCGCCGCTGTCGGCTGGCTGCTCGCGTTTGTCGCCAGCACGCTCGCCGAAGCCGGAACCGCTCCGCCATTGATCCCGCTCACCGTCGTCGCGCCCTGCGTTCCCGCCACGTCGCCCGTCAGGCTTCCGGAGAAGTTAACCGCAGTCGTGGCGTTGCTCACCGCCGTGCTCCCAATCGCGCTTACAATCTGCGCCGCCGTGGCCATGATCGGCTGACCGGAAGAGTTCGTGGCCAGCACGGCCGCACTTGCAGGCACCGATCCGCCGTTGATCTGGGTAACGGTGGGATTCGGATAGCTCCCCCAAGATCGCCGCCGGCCGCGCCGCTTGGAGCTAGCCCCGATGGCGTGCCCGAGATCTGCGAGTACGCTACCTGCGCGCACGATGGACCGCCGGTCGTGTCTCCCGTCTCGTATTGGCCCGTGGGGCAGGAGCTTGTCCCCGCCTTTGCAGTCAGGCTCGAAAGCGACACGCCGCTATCTTGTTCCTGGCCGGAAGTGCCGGTGTAAGTAACCAGGTCGCCGGAGGCGGAAGTTGCTGGGCCGGTAGGAACCGCGGCGCCGCCGCCGGTGGTGCTGATTGGCGTCGAACTCAACACCGGCTGCTGGCCGTTGTAGTCGTTCTGGAAGGGCCGGATTGCAATCCAGGCGGCGTACAGGGTAGTGCTGCTAAAGAACACCGTCCCGCCCGGATAGCTGGTGAAATTAACCGGCAATGAGTGGGTCTGATAGGAAGTCGTGCAGGATACCGTGCTGGATGCGATCCCTATATACCCGTAGCTGCCACCAGCGATGCCGACCGTGAACGTCGCTGATGTCGTATCGCTCGGGCACTTCGCCATAAACACGACAGTGGCGGGTGCAGCCGGAACTTGTGTGCCAACGGCAGCTCCACCACCGAATTGTTGCCAGGCACCAACAGACCCGCTCCCAGGAAAGATGAAATAGTATCCAGTTGGAGAAGTAGAATCCTTCGCAACAAGATTGTTCCACTGCCCCGGAACACCAGAATCATTAAAAAGCAGATCGGTGGGCAAGAAGAATAGATCATCCTTGGAGTACGGGGTTGTGTAGTTACCATCTGCAATGAAATCACTCGATAGCTCTCCCACGGTGTTGGAGTATGTCTTTCGCGGGGACCAATTTGTTTCCCGCGTAGGAATACCGTACAGTGGATTAGCCGAGTAATCGCTAGTGATCTTGTTCCCCAGGCCTAAGTCGTTGATTGTCACACCAGAAAGATCGGCCGAAAACTGCATCGTGTTGTTCGAGCCACCCATACTAAGATTGCTGACTGAACAAGAAATGCAATTGGATGACTGCGTATAAATGTAAGCAGGCTGTGTGGGACTCTCCGTCAAAGCTGTATTCACGATGGTCCATGCCGTCCCTCGGATACGGAACCCAACCGGGCCAGCATTGCCCTCGTATTCAGGGATATTGATATACCCCGCGCCCGCAACGTCAGACCACCTATTACCGTTGCTGAGAATCTGCGGCCCGTTATCAGATGTCAACTCTATGTCTTCCAGCTTCAACTGATCACCGTTGTAACTAATCCAAGGGTCAGTGACTACCTCCATCGAGCCGTGATCCCACTTCTGGTAATCATTGCTGGAAGACTGATACCATGAGTTTAGTTCCGATGTACCCTGCACGATTGCAAAGGTCTGTCCTCGAAACTCAAAATTGCGCGCATCAATCCCGTAGAATCCCCAAGCGCCCTCGGTGTAAATACCACAGGCGTTGTTCGCTACACCGTTGGTTGTTGTGAACGAGACGTTGTGAAGAGTGTTATACACATTTCCAATCTGGTTGTTGTTCGGAACTGCCCAATTTGCGGGGTTTCCGTCGTAATCGTCGAATGCAATAGCACAATTGCCGATGTTGGTTGTAACCGGAAGGTTCAAAAGCGAAAGATATGTGTGGGCGTTGCTCACTGTTGTGGAGGCAGCGGCAGCAAGTGTAACCACGGTCCAGCTAGTGTTGCCTGAGCTTGCCCAACACGGTGTAACGCTGGCAATAGTCGTTACAAGATTTACCCCGCCGGGGCCTGCGCCATTGACCTGAATTGCTTGCCCAATATCATCACAAGCAATACCACCGTTGGCTGTCGTAAGAACCGCACTTCCTGCTGTCATTCCACTATCATCAAACCAGCGCCCCGGCCACCTGTGAGGAAAGCTGCCAGCTACAGAGTTATCCACTCTGAATTGGATATTCTCGATGGACCAATTTTGATTCCATACCTGCGCCGCTGTTGTAGTTGGATCATCAATGTGCAGCACATCCTGACCCGGTTTCCCCTGAATGATTATCGTTCCGTTGTTCAACCCCCCCGGTTGCCCTTCGAGCGGTGCGCCTTTGTAATCAAGTGTGCTTGTCAGATAACAGCCGCCTGGGGGTTTTGGAAAATAGACTGTGGCCCAATAAGAGATAGCCATAGCTGCATTGAAAGCAGCAGTAATCGCCGCCTGGTCGTCGGTCGAACAGTCGCCCTTAGCGTTGTACGGCGGCGCCATTACATTGATTCTCGTATTGACGCTGGCATTTAGCGAGGGCCCGGTCAGTGGGCTTGCAAAAGTCTGCGGAGTTGTGGCTTCAGCGGAAAGACCTCCTAGGTTTGCCAGCGCGCCGCTCGCGCTCGTTGCCCCCGTCCCTCCCGATGTGAGCGGAACTGCCGGCATGCCGCCGATCGACGTGCCGTTCGCGGTGTAGTATGCAATCTGCCCTGAGCTGGCCGAGTTGATTGTGCCGTTCACGCCTCCCGACCCCGATCCGGTTCCGCAGGGCGAACCAGTGTTCGTGATATACCCCGAGTTATCGATTTGCAGACAAAAGTCTCCCGACGAAGCCGCCAGACCCGGAAACTTGATCGCATTCGGCGCAACAAATGCGGCGTCAAGGCTCGAACTCGTTCCCGAATAGATATCTGTCTCCGCTCCGGAGCCGGTTTCGTAATTCAGCCGGATATGCCCCGTCGAGTTACTCGCATCAATGTACGTATCTCCGCTGTTAGTGCTTTGGTACGCTTTAAAGCTGTCCAATCCGCCGGTCGCCGAGTTAAGCGCCCAGTTATTGTTCGCATCCTTCACCAGGTACCACTGGCTGTTTCCGTTCCAGTCCTTGTAAGTGAAAGATCCCTTCTGGCTCGCCGTAAGTCCCGGCCTGAGATAGTAATCCACCTCCGCATCCGCGTTGTTGCGCACCGTCATGGTTCCCGCCGATTGCGTCGTCCCGCCCACCTGCAGATTCCCCACGAACTGCGCATTTCCAGCCTTGTCGACGGTAGCCACTGCCGCCGGCGACGTTCCGCCGCTGGCGAAGGTCACGCCCCCGGTACCGGAATTGGTCGAGCAATTGAAGCAGACGTTGCCCGTCCCCGCGGCGTTCAGCGCGGTTTGGTTGTTGGTGCTGCTCTGCCCTGGATTCCACTGCTGGATCTGCAGCCGGTACACGTTGTTCAGCAGGTCCTGCATCTGGTAGAGCTGCTGCCCGCCCGTGGCGTCGCTGAATCCGTAGAGCCACCGGTAGCCGTAGTCGGTCTGGATCTCGTTCAGCAGTCCGCGCTCGTTCCCCAATCCAATTCCCAGCCGGAAGTGATTGGTCAGCGTCGCGTCCTGCTGGCTCCCGTACCAGTCACCATTCAATCCGTTGAAACTCCGGTGAAACGTATCGAGGAAGCTGTTGCGCGTGCCGTTGTCGGTCAGCTTTCCGGTGAACATCGTGCCGCCGGTCATCCAGTTGTTGTACGCGCTGCCCGCGTCCGCCACCACCTGGTTCGTCGAGTTCTCGTTCCGCAGTCCCACGATCGTGTTGTTCTGCGCATTCGGTCCTAAGTGCAGCGCCGTCGAGCATCCCTCTACGTCTCCTCCGGTAAACGTGTTTCCATCGCCCTGTTGTAGGTTGATCCCATAAGTCCCGCTGATCGGATTTCCACTGCTCGTCGGGCAATCGATGTGCAGCCGCACAAACGTGCTCGCATTCATCCAATCCGTCGTCGCCGGATTCGTAACTTGGTGCCCGATCGCATTCACCGCCGTCCCGAACCCGCTGAACTGGTTATCCAGGAAAGTTCCGCCCGTGTAATTCCCGGTCCCGTCCAGCGTCATGCCCGTCTGGTTCGAGTTACCCAGGAAATACAGGCTCTCTAAGTCCATCTCCTGCGTCCGGTACGCGACCAATCCCTGCGCCGTCGCGCTCGTCGCCCCGGTCGTATTGATCACCACGTTGTCCATGTGGAAACCCGGCGTATCCGTCGCATAAGTCGGGTCGCCCACCTGCACCATCGCGCCCGTCCCCGAGTACGCAAACACCGTTCCGCCCTGGCTCCCGCTCGCCGCAGTCCCGCCGCGCAGCGCGCATCCGCGCAGGGCCACGTTCCGCGTCCCCGCCGTCACAACAATCTGGTTGGCCGTCGTAATCGTCGCGCACGGCAGCAGCATCGCCACATTCCCCGTCGAGATCGTCAGATTCGATCCCATCGTCAGATTGCCCGTAAAATTCCGCGCGTCGCACGTCCCGCCGTAACTCGCATTCACCGCGTTCACGCACGCCTGGATCTTCGCCCCGATATCCGCGCCCGGAAACTGATCCACCTGCAATGCCGACCCGACACTGCTGCTTCCGACCAGCGCCGCGTAAGTGCCGCCGCCCGGCAGCGTTCCGCCTCCGCCATCCAATTGCGTTCCGTAGCTCGCCGAGCTCGCCGCGTTCCACACCGTGTATCCGCCGTTGCCCTTCAGCAGATTCCCGGCAAAGAACGTCATATTCTGCCCGCCGATCAGGTTCACCGGCGCCGCCGTATCCCATGTCCCCGCCGCGTTCACGCTCGCCGTCGTCGTCGCCGAGCAGCCCACTCCGCCTTGCGTCACGCGTCACGCTTGCAATCGATCCGTTCGCATTCACCGCCGCCGTCGCCTGCGCCGTGCAAGCTCCGCTGAACGCCACCGGCACGCTCGTCCCATACGGATCCCATCCCAGCCCGTGCTCGCTGCCCACCGTCACCGCCGTCACCGCGCCGCCCGCCGCCGTCACCGTCAGCGCCGGCTGCACCGCATTCCACGCCGGCATCACCACCGCGTTCCGCACCGTCCATCCCTGCGCATTCCCGCTCAGGTCCAGCACCAAGCCCGTCGGCGGCTCGCCCGTCGCCGACGAATTTCCCGCCATCGCCACCACGTTATCCAGCACGTTGTTCGATCCCGCTGCCGCCGTAAACGCGTGCGTCGCCTGGATCGTCACGTTCTGCCAGCGGTTCGAGTCCGCATTCAATCCCGCCGGCGCCGTCACCGGCAGCGCCGGAATCGCCACGCCCGTATTCAGCCCGCGAATGTCGATGTTCCGGAACTCGCTCCACTGCGGCCACTGCGCCAGATACATCCCGCAGGTGTGCGTCGAGTGCGCGCCCGGATATTGCGCCGCCATCGGATCCACGCCCGTCGCCGCAATCTCCACGTTCTCGATCTCCGCCACGCTGCAGCCCGTTGCCGCCCGCGCCCGTCGCCGCCTGCATCGCAATCGCGCAATTGCCCACCCACCACGCCGCGCCCGATCCCGCTGTTCCCGTCAGCCCGTTCCCGCCCGGCGAAAAAATCGAATTCTTCTCCATCGGCCGGCTCACCTGGCAGCTTCCCGCCGCCGCGCGGCCCTCCGCCGGCGTGCACGACACATCCACGCTCTGGTCCACATAGATCGTCAAATCGTGCAGCCGCGTGTAGCTCAGCATGTTCGTCGCGTCCGGCCCGCTCGCCAGCACATCCTGCCCCGGAAATCCCATCAGCGCCGAAACCTGCTTGCCCAATCCTCCAATCGATTCCCCATGCCAGCTCAGCGCCCGCGTCTTGCACGTCCCTTCGCGGAATCGTCAGCGCCACGCCGTGCGCGTTGGCATAGTTCAGCGCCGCCTGCAGCGCGTTCGTATCGTCCGTCACGCCGTCGCACACCGCGCCGAACTCCTTCACGCTGCGCTCCGTCTGCTGCGCCACACCCGTCCGCAAATCCGTCACCTTCACGCCGTTCGGATTCGTGAACGTATCCGTCCCCGCATACGTCGGCGGAATCTCCATCGCCCCATTCGTCCCCGCCGCGTTCATCGCCGCCTGCAGCGTCGTCTGCGCGCTCGCCGCCGCCGGCGCCTGCACTCCGTTCACCGCCGGCGCTGTCAGCGCGCCCGTCATATTTCCGCCCGCCAGCGGCACCGCCGTCGCCACCTGCGTATCCACATAGTGTTTGTCCGCCGCCTGCAGCGGCTGCGTCGGATCCCCGCTCAAATACAGCGGCCCGCGTCAGCGTTCCGCCCGTCGCCGTCAGCCCGCTGCTCTGCGTCGCCTGTGCAATCGCCTGGTCCACATACGCCTTGCTCACCGCCTGCACCGCCTGCGCCGCCGGCATCACCTGCGCCTGCACCTGCGCCAGGCTCGCCTGCGCCGCCGCCGGAACCACCCAGTACTGCGTGCTCGTCGTCCCGTCGCTCATGTAGTACACGGCCGTGTAGTACTCTCCCGCGGGCGTCGCTCCCACGTTCGGCGCGAGGTTCACGCTCACAAATCCGTCCGGCGCAATCGTCACCGTCGTCGAGTCCGCCGCAATCGCCTGCCCCGCCGCGGTCGTAAACGCCGGCCAGCTGATCACCAGTGTTCCTGCGCCCGGCTGCCCGTTCGCCAGATACACCGTCCCCTGCACCGTCGTCGTGCTCACTGCCTGCGCCATCGCCGTCGCCGCCAGCACCATCGCCAGCGCGCACACCGCGATCCCGCGCCCCATCCGCAACCACGCGTTCTTCATGAGCTTCATTCCCATCGCATCCTTCTTCTCACTGCAAATTGCCAAACTCTGTTTGCTGGGGCCCACCGCAGCGGATCGGTCTGCCCCAGCCGTACAAAAAACACCAATCGAATTTTCAGTTGCCTGCGGCTGACAGCTGCACGCCCCGAGCCAAGAGCTACGAGCTTCGAGACAAGAGCTAAGAGCCAAAAGCTAATAGCTAATAGCTGAAAGCTGTCTTTACGCCGCCTCCGTCCCCGCCTCTTTCTCCTTCGCCTTCCGTTTCGCTTCCTGCACGTCATCCCACGACGGCTCTGCCGCCAGCCGCTCAGCCAGGCTCAATCCGCCGTCCCCATCATCGTCTTCGCCGTCCTTCTTCTTCTTCTCCATCAGCGACAGCATGATCTCTGTGCTGCGCACGTTGCCGTCCTTCGCTTGATTCATCAACGAGCCCGCAAACCCTGTGCAACCCGTCCTCACCACGGCTTTTACCGCATGACGCAGCGCCTTTCTCGCGCCCTTGCCCGCCTCCTTCTCTTTCTTCTCCTTTTCCCTCTGTTTCTCCTTCCCCTTTTCCTCCTTGCTCTTCGATTCCCGTTTCCCGCCCGTCTTCGCGGCCTTCCCCGCGGCCTTCTTTTTGCCCTTTCCGCCTTCCTCCGTGCCCTTGCCGCTGTCCTCCTGCGCCATCGTCACCACCTTGTTCTTCTTGTCATGCTTTTCCTGGTCCAACTTGCTCTTTCCCATTGCTCCACCATTCCGGCCACCCATCCACGGTCCTTCCCTTGCTCCGGGACCGCGCGATTCGGACCCCGCGCGAGAAGCGGATCCTCACTTCCATCCCCGCTCCTCGCACCGGCTCCGATCGCCCATTCGCGCGGTCTCGCTGTTTGCCGCGGAAAAGGAAAAGGGGCAACTCGCCCATCGAGTCGCCCCTCCGCTCTCTTCTTCTTTCCTCGTGCCCGCGCCCTCCGCGGTGATGGCCCGAAGAAGATCGGAAAAGCCTCTCGGCTTCTCCGTCAGTCAGAATCATTTCTGTTCGATTGCTTCCAGCTTACCGCAAACCGCATAAATTCCCTGCAAACTTCGCATACCTAAATCTTCACCGTGTTTTCAGCCACTTACGCAAAAATCAGCCCCGCGGACAGTTGACAAACTCAAACCCGCTCTCGCCCACCGTTGACAAAAAACACCCCCGCCCGCCATTCGGGCTTCCTCTGGCGAAAACACCTCGAACGGAACCCGGCCCGCCGTGACGGGGCCGGGTCGCTCCTCCGGCTTAAGCCGCCCACCTCCAACCGGACCGGCAACGCGTAACCTGCCGGCGCCAAGCCATCCGATCAAAGCCCACTTCCCGGTCGCCTCCGCCAGGGCCGCCTTACCGTTGCTGATCCGCCTCGGTGAGTGACTCCGCGATTTGGCAAGAATCGAAGGCAAAAGGGGTATGTGGCCTTCGTGCACCCGCAAAGAACAGATTCGCCCGCGCCCGGGAAAATGGAACACATTGGGACTTGGGCACCACTTCTATAATCAGTAGCACCTAGCGTCCGATCCTTTTTTCACGCGCGGAGTCTCGATGGCACATAGGTCTGTCGCGCTTCTAGATCTCGATGACAGAACTATCGAAATATGGCGAGACGCAGGCATCGTTTTCCTGGTCGGCTCTTTCGTCTCAACTTTCGCACCAACGAATCTACCTACGGGAATCGCCACAACCAAGGCGCTTTGGAACAGAATCCTGCGCCCATCAGATCAGGATTGCCTAGGAAAGGATTTCGCTGACTTGGAGAATGTGCCCTTCGAGGCGATCATGCAATGTTATCCGGAGCAAAGTGCAGTTAGACCGATTATTCAGAAGCTCTATTGCGAGGAGAGGCCGAACGAGGTTCATAGATGTTTGGTTTCATCCTTGCAATCCGGGACGGCGAAAGGTCTCATAACCACGAACTACGACCTGGCGTTCGATTCGGTGCTCCAAGGGAGCCCAAATGTAATCACCGCCGTAGACGATCGAGGACTTGCTTCTTTTCGCACTGCAAAAAGTACGCTGGCCGCCCCTCCTTCGGTCTTCTTCAAAATCCATGGAACTTCGGCGGTCGGGTACTCAAACACGATCGTATGTGATCTAAATGCAGAAGGATGGCTCGAGCCTTGGAAGCGAGAGTTGCTGCGCGAGATGGTCTGCGACCGTGCCTTGATCTTGATCGGGTATAGTGGCTCGGATTTCGACTTGTGCCCTGAACTAGCTGAGTTTACGAAACAAGCGCACACAGTCTGGCTACAACATAAGCCAGGGCAAGCTCGCCCAAACTCAAGACGTGTCCTGGATCGCACCAGGGGGATTGCCGTAATTGGGGACTTGGTCGAGTTCTTAGAACGCATCCTCAACCTCAACGAGAAGATCAAATTGCCACCATCCGAAGCAAGGGAAGTTGACCTGAGCGTCTTCGAATCCAGCTCTTACTGGCGAGTGGCGAGTGAATGTGCTAAGTTGGATCGCTTGCCCTAGTCTTTTGCTTAGATCAATTAAAGACGTGACAAGTTGTGAATCGAGCCTTCGTCTTGCGCTTTATGGACAGTCCGGTCGATATGGAGACGCAGTTCGTGAATTGGAGCGTGAATCGCAATCTTCTAATAGTTCTGTCGAACAAAGTTTGCGACAGAGGATTCATCTTGCAAGCGCTAAATTCATCTACGGCCAACATCTCCGAGGTTGGCGAATGCTCAATGAGGTGAGCAAAGAACTTTCCGCAGATTCAGCGTCAGAGGATCTCCGCACGCTCGTCATCGAGGTCAGAATGATGATGTACATGCGCGGCGCACAGATCGCCCGTGCTTTGCGCCTGGACCGACTTCTCGTGCGCATCCAGAAAGCCGCGGATTCTTTGTACGCTGAGGCCTTAACAACCCTTCAGCAGTTGGGTGAGTGGGGCAGGTTGGAGGCATTGCAGCAGAATGCAGAGAGAATCGGCGTCGCGAGGAGCGATGCATTGCCGCTGCCAACACGGAGCGGTTATGACAGTCTCGGTTTAATCTCCATGCATGCCATAGTTGAGCGGGACTGGATTCGGTCAGGTTCGTGGCGTCTAACTGCGGAACAAGAAGGGAGAGCTCTTAGGAATCTGGAGCGGGCCACAAGATACGGCTGGCACCACGAGGCCTGGAAGTTGAGCTGGATTCTTCTCTTTCGCGGCCGCGGCAGGAAAAGGCTGCACTTGCGGACCTGGAATCAGCACTTTTGGGCCACGCAGTATCCTCCTTTCTCCAGGATTTTCCAGCTCTTTATCAACCTTGTGCCTACGAGGAATTCAGGGGCCTTTGAAGATGAGAACTATTGGCGCTGAGACATCGGCCGGTTTCGAATCCTCGGCGTGCCAGTCGCTCTCCCTTCCGACTACCCATGAATGACCGCGAATCAAAAGCTAAGAGCCAACTTCCGAGAACAGCCCAACTCACTCATCCAGCCCTGCGAACCGGATCGATACTGGCAAACGCGCCTGTCGCTCATCCCTTCTCTGCCATTCGGCCGGGTGCCCCATGTCTCGTCCGCCGCGGCGGAGAGACATGGGATACCACGAACCCAGGCTGAAACCTGAAACCTGAAACCTAGCTTCCACCCCCCAGCCTCTTCCTCCACCTCTGCCGCTCCGCCAACTCCATCAGCGTCTTGCCCCCGCGCGGCACAATCGCGTACACCACCTTGCACTCCATCGCCTCCGCCGCCTTCTCCATGGCCCGCAGGCTGATCGACTTCTTGTCCTCGCTCTTCTCCAGCCTGTAAATCACTGACACCTTCACATCCAGCGTTCGCGCCATATCCGTCGCATGTACGCCCAGCGCCTGCCGCACCCTTTCTCAGCCATTGCGGAGAATAGTGCGCCTTCTTCGCCGCAATCCTGTAGTACCGCTGCTCCATGTCCAACCTTGCCCGCGCCAATACCCGTTCCTCGTTTTCCATCTTTGTTTCTCTCTCTTTCTGGCCTTTGGCCCCTGGTCTTCGGTCTCTGCTCTCTGATCTCTAAGTTCCCATCGCCGCTCCGCCAGCCTGCTGACTTGCTAACTTGCTGACTCGCTGACTTGCCAGCCCCGCTAACCCCGCTAACTCCGCTAACCCCGCTAACCGCTCTTGACACGCCTGCTCAACTCGCCTGCTCACCTTGCCGCTCCGCAGGCGCACCAACCCGCCCACGTGCGCACCCGCGCACGCCAACCTGCGAACCTGCTAAGTCATTGATTTGAAAGACTGCCAGCCTGCTGCCTCTGCTAACTCCGCCAACCCCGCTAGCCCCGCTAACTCCGCTGGCCTCTGCTCTCTGACTACCACTCTACGCAGATCCGCGAATTAATCGGCAAACTTCAAAACAGAAATGCGAATATTTTTTAGGTTTCCAACGACCTGCAGGTCGAGGTTTTCGCCATTTTGTCGACCTGCAGGTCATATTTCCCGCGAGCTCGCAATGCGACGATTTTTCCCTCGCTCCCAAATTTGCATTTCCTCCACCGGCAGGTCGTCACTTTTCAGCTCCGTCGCCTTCTGTCTCGTTCCCTCCGCCAGCCGTGCGGGTGCCCCACCTGGGCGCCCTTTGGGCACGGCGCATTCGTTTTTGCCGCTAGGCTGGGGAGGAACCCCCCTCGCTCCACTGACTCCGCTAACCCCGCTGCCTTGCTGCTAACATTTTCTCTATGCCGCTCTCGCCTCGCAGCCGCCGATTTGCTGCTCTCTTTCTGGCTCTCTGCGCGGCCTCCACCGCACTCGCTCACGCGCAACCCCCCACCCCCGCGCAGACTACCGTCTCGCCGTCCCCGGCCCAGCTCGAACAGATCCTCTCCAGCCAAAGCCACGTTCGCACCATCGCTCAGGTCGACCTCTCTCCCGACGGCAAGCGCGTCGCCTGGCTTGAGGCCAGCCAGATTCGCGTCGCCCCGTTCGACAATCTCGCCCAGAGCCAGCCGGTCACCGGCGCCGCGCCCGGCCAGTCCTGCAACGCCTCCGATCTCGTCTGGTCGCCCGACTCCACCGCCGTCGCCTTCCTCTCCGATTGCGAGGACCCCGGCGAGCAGCCCGATCTCTTTCTCTCTCATCTCGATGGCAATCCCGCGCGCCGCATCACCAATCTCCACGGCTACGTCGACGCGCCGGCATTTTCGCCCGACTCCGCCTTCATCGCTTTTCTCTACGTCGCTGGCGCCACACGCCCTCCAGATGCGCTCGCCGCCCAGACCCCGCCCTCCGGCGTCATCGGAGAAGATCACATCGAAATTCAGCGCGTTGCCATCGTCCCGGCCGGCGCCTCTCAACCCGTCGCTCCCGGCTTTGTCACGCCGCCCAACCTTCACGTCTTCGAGTTCGACTGGTCGCCCGATTCCAAGTCTCTCGCCTACATTGCCGCCGACCCTCCCGGCGAAAACAACTGGTGGATCGCCAAACTCTACACGCAACCCGTTGCCGCAACCGCGGGTGCCAAGCCCACCGCCATCCTGAGTCCCTCTGACGTCTCCGGCCCGCTACACGGCCTGCAGATCGCCGTTCCCCGCTGGTCGCCCAACGGTCAATCCATCGCCTTCATCGGTGGCCTCATGAGCGATCAGGGCGTTATCGGCGGCGACGTCTGGGTCGTCCCCTCCGCCGGCGGCCAACCCCCCGCCGGAGGCCAAGCTGTTGACCTCACGCCCAACCGTCCCACCTCCGCCCAGTGGATCGGCTGGGACGACGACCAGTCCCTCTACGTTGCCGAACTTGCCGGAGGCGACGACCGGCTCATTCGTCTGCAAATCCCCGCAACCGCCGGCGCTGCCGCAACCTTTGGCGAAACCGTCTTCACCATTCCCGGCGATGTGGGTTCGGGCGAATACGATCCCAGCCTCTCTGCCTCCGCCGATCGCTCTCTCTTCGTCTTTACGGCCAGCACGTTCAATACGCCGCCCGAGATCTTCGCCGCGGGCTCCAGGCAGCCTCCGTCCGTTCACTCGGCAGACACCGCGCGCCTCTTTGAGCTCTCCCACTTCAACGACGGCGTCAAGCCCTTCTGGGGCGATTCCGTTTCGCTCTCATGGAAGAGCGACAACTTCCACATTCAGGGTTGGCTGCTGCTGCCCGCGCACTACGATCCGGCGAAGAAGTATCCGCTCCTCGTCGAAGTCCACGGCGGCCCTGCCTCGTCGGTCCCCTCGCGCTGGGACGGCGGCGCAGGCGGCTTCAGCGCTACGGCCTTTTCCTCTCTCGGCTACTTCGTCCTCATGCCCAATCCCCGCGGCAGCTACGGCCAGGGCGAAGCCTTCACCCAGGCCAATCGCAAGGACTTCGGCTACGGCGACCTGCGGGACATACTTGCCGGCGTCGATACCGTTCTTGGCCAAATACCCGGTAGATCCCAATCGCGTCGGCATCGCCGGCTGGAGCTACGGCGGATTCATGACCATGTTCGCCGTCACTCAGACCCATCGCTTCCGTGCCGCGGTTGCTGGGGCGGGCATTTCCGACTGGCTCTCCTACTACGGCGAAAACTCCATCGACCAGTGGATGATTCCGTACTTCG
This sequence comes from uncultured Acidobacteriaceae bacterium, assembly GCA_963835895.1. Lineage (GTDB taxonomy): Bacteria > Acidobacteriota > Terriglobia > Terriglobales > Acidobacteriaceae > Telmatobacter. Next base: position 196,585 of record CAWIHC010000006.1, read on the forward strand.
GCGCCTCCGTTTATGACGACCCACAGGTCTATGCCCGCAGCTCCGCCATCAATTTCATCAAGAACGTCTCCACCCCCACCCTCACTGTCGTGGGCGACCGCGACGGCGAATGCCCCGCGCCGCAGTCCTTCGAGTTCTGGCATGCCCTGCGCGATCTGTACGTTCCCGCGCAGTTGGTCGTCTATCCCAACGAAGGCCACGGTTTCTCCGACCCGGCGGACCGCCGCGACGCGCTGCAACGCGCGGTCGAATGGTTCGCCCGGTACATGCCGCCCGGATCCTGACGCCTCACTCGCTCCCCAACCGGCTCCGCGAAAGTCTATTTGGCAGGGTCTGACCGCAATCGGTAGTGTCTCAGTTTGAATATTGAATGATGTAGCGTTTTCCGTCTGCCTCTGCTTCCCAGACACCTGCTTGCATTTGAGGATTCTCTGAGACGTACCGGTTGAAGCCGAGCTGAACCTCTTGGGGAATCGGGGTCGAGAAAAGCGATCCCATTTCGGTTACTATGCCGGTCGCGATGATTATGCCGTTGGCATCCCTCACTGCGATGTTCATGTGTTAATCATACTGCGAGTGCCGCGATCTCCTCGTAGCTCCAAACGTGGTCGGCAATGCCAGCAGCCATCGCCGGGGTGACTCGGAGCGATTTGTGGATGCGGGCGAAGTTGTAGTGAATGAAGTGAAGCGCGACCGCTGCCGCATGGTTCTTAACCTTCTTTGAAAAGCCGTTGGTCAACCGCGTGAACCGGCGCATGGACATTCTCATCGTAAGATTCTGGCGCTCCACAAAGCTGGTGGAAACATGCGCCGGATCGGGGTTGCCAGAAACGACTTTCATGTCAGAACCGATGCACTTGGCAGGGCTGTAACGCTTCTCTGGCTCATCCGATGCGCCATAAATCTTCTGGAGGGTGGCGAAGTCTATATCTGCCCCGAATGCATTTTCGACAGCTTCCAGATACGCTTTATGGGCGTCTGTGGTCAACTGGACGCGGCCACGGATGCGGTTGGCAACGTCTTGCATAAACTCGTTCGCCCACCACCCATCGCGACCGCCAACAAGATAGCCGACACATAATTTCGTGTCCGCGTCTATCGCCGTCCACGTCCAAACGTCACCCCATCCCTGCGCTTTTTGCTCAGGTGAGGCATTCTTGTGCTTCGCGCCGACAAAGCACCAAATCTCGTCGCATTGGACCCGCTTGCAGCGCACGTCCCGCACAGCCTGATGATGGTAGGCATGGGCAGCGTCGGCAACGTCCAGAAGCAGCTTCGTGACAGTATTGATCGAAACATCCGCCATCCGGCTGGTGGCTCTGAGACTTGCGCCTTCCACAAGCATCTGGATGATCTGTGCCCGCTTCGCAATCGGCAACCTGTTCATAAACAAAGCATAGTGAACTTTAGCGCCTTTGTCAAGCACAAAGTTCAGTTTGACAAAAAAGCCGGATTGCCTGTTGACAGAATTACATCGATAGGTCTACGCTAGGAAGCGTGAACATTCTTGGGAATGAATATAAGACGCCGGGACAACTGATCCAGGCGCTGCTCGACTCTCGCGGTTGGTCACAGCGCGTTCTCGCCATCGTACTCGATGTAGACGAGACGGGGCTCAACAAGATCGTCGCCGGGAAACGACCGGTTGATGCGGATTTGGCGCTCAGGCTGAGCCAGATTTTCGATGTGCCCGCTGAGGCCATTTTGGAACTCCAAAAGGAGTACGACTTGGCGATGGCCCGGCTTTTAGCTCGGCCTGATCCAAACTTGCCAATGCGTGCGACCCTTTTCGGGGAATTGCCGGTTTCGGAGATGATTAAGCGCGGATGGCTCAAGGGCGCTAGCGATGTGCGTCGAGTAGATGACGTTGAAGCGGCGCTGTGCCGATTCTTCCAGGCCGCGAGCGTGGATGAGATCGAAGTGCTTCCGCACGCCGCGAAGAAGACAGATGTCTTCGGTAACGCGACGCCAGCGCAACTCGCTTGGCTCTATCGAGTGAAGCAAATTGCCGACGACATGCTGGTGGCGAAGTACAGTGAAGCGGCTCTCCGTGTGGCGCTCGACAAGCTGCGCGCGCTTCTCGTCTCGCCGGATGCGGCTCGCAAGGTTTCAAGGATCATGACCGAGTGTGGGGTGCGACTGGTGTTTGTGGAGGCTCTGCCGTCCACGAAGATCGATGGCGTGTGTTTTTGGTTGGATAATCGCTCCCCAGTTATCGGCATGACGCTAAGGTTTGATCGCATCGATAATTTTTGGTTCGTACTCCGCCATGAAATTGAGCACGTTCTGCGTGGGCACGGAAAGACAGCGGCGTTCTTGGACACTGACATGGAAACAGACAGAGCAACGCGCGATGCGACGACTCCAGAGGAAGAGCTGATTGCCGACGCCGCCGCAGCGGATTTCTGCGTGCCGCAGGCATCGTTGCAAAAATTCATCGCAAAGAAGGCCCCCTATTTTGCTGAGCGGGACATTCTTGGATTTTCAAAAACGCTTGGGATTCATCCCGGCCTTGTGGCCGGACAGCTACAACGCAGCACGGGCCGGTACGACTTATTCCGCAATCATCTGGTGAAAATTAGATCAATCGTCACCCCTGGAAGCACAGTGGACGGTTGGGGGGACGTGGCCCCGGTTGGCACATAAGGAGAACAGCCATGGCAACAGCAGCAGAAAAACGCCAAGCGTTCATACGCTACTACAAGCGTCAGACTGGGGCGTTGGAAGTGAACATGAAAGAAGTCGCGGAGATGGCCAAAAAGATGGGCTGGAAGATGCCCGTCCCGCCTGATCCGCTAGAGATGCTTGCGAAGCAGTTTTCGGAAGCAGCGGGCGAGGAAACTCGCACAGAAAAGGAATCCAAGCGCGTCTACAAGGCCAATCTCGCTATTACTGAGCGGCGACAGGGCAAGCAGATGACGCTCTGGATTGACGTGGATGACAACCCACCACGTCACCGGATGCTTAAGGGGCTGCATTTATACCGGGAGCAGATGGTGGGAGAGGCCCTTATCGGCAAGAACACCGCTGAGCACTGGAACAAAAACAATCCCGACCAAGAGGAGCTTCCGTTCGACACGGACCTTACGGACGATGTGAATTGGCGTCAAAATGCGCCTATTGAAGAGAGCACGCGCAAATCTGCTTAGCTCTTCTTCCAGCGAGCCTGAGCGCCGATCCGGGCTATGTCTGCCCGCTCCGCGTCGGTAAGGCTTTTGGCCCTAGCTCTGCCGCCCTTAAGACCGCCACTTCGGCCACGAACCGAAGTGGCTCTCTTTTTTGGAGAAACTTCGTCAGGGGCATCACCCGTCGCAATGTCTACGATCAGCTTGGCGAGTTGATTCGGGTCACGCGGGCGCTTTGCCATGAACCAAGTATGCGGCCCGATTCCGGCACGGCGCAAGGGCTGTGGATTTCAAACTGAGACACTACCCCGCAATCCCGTCCGACGCCAGAGGTAGGCCCATCCTGATACACTTTTTTCTTGGAGTATTCAGTGTGTGTTTCGTCCCTCCGGCCGCATGCGGCAGTGTGCCGCAGGGATCCGGCGGTCGCGGTGCGACTCACCCGGCGCTGGCTTATCGGGAGCATGCGACAGAGGCGGTAATCACTCATTCTTATTCGCGTTTTTTCAAATCCGTTCCGCGGTTCTAAGGCGGGACGGGGAGGATTCATGCGGCGGTTCTTAACGCTTGTTTGTTTGCTTGGCTTGGCCTTGCCGGCCGGAATCTCCATCTCCGGCTGCGTCCGCAATCCTGCGGGCAATTATTGCAACGGCCTGGGCTACGGACTGAAAGACACCGACGTCGCCAATCTCACCCTCCAGCCGCAGATAGCGGGTATTTCGCTTGCCTACGGGCAGACCACCCAGATCCAGTCGCCCAGCGCCACCACCTGCAAAGGCGCACAGGCTGCCATCCCTTCCGGAGGGCTTAGCTACGGCACCACCAACAATCAGTTGGTCGACATCTCTCCGGGTGGCGGCATCTGCGCCGGCACCTGGAACCGCAACAGCGGCGGCGGCATCGCCGATTACACTTACTGCAATTACCCCAATCCGTTGCCTTCGACGGGAAGCTTGCCCTACTCCATCGCGTACATCACGGCCACGGCCGACTCGATCACATCCAACCCCGTCACGGTCTACATCCACGCCCCCATCTCGAGCATCAGCCTGGTGACCACCCCCAGCTCCGGCTCCTCCTCGCAAGGCTGCTACTCACAGAACCAGCAGGCGAACCTCGACGCCCAGGGATGCTATGTGAGCAACGGTACGCAATATGAATTCTGCGCGCCACCTTCGGTGACGGCGGCGAATTATGCATGTCCGGGCGGGCTGGCGCCAGGCGTCACGTCGGTTCCCGAGTGCACTTCCTCCATCGGCACGCTCAGCTTTGCCACGGGCAACTCCGCCGTCGCAACCATCGACCCGACAACCAATATCATCACCGCGCAGCAACCTGGCACCACCGTCATCACCGCGACCATTGCGCAATCGGCTTCTTCGGCCGGATACTTTTCCACCTGTCCGCCCAAATCGATCAATCTCACTTTGGCCAATGGAAGCACGAGAGGCGTCGTCACGCAGGGCGTTTCGCAGAACCTCACTACCACGGTGACCGATATCCAGGGCAATTCCATCACCGGCCTTGTGCTGGAATACGAGTCCACCAACCCCATTGATGTCACCTCCACGGGGGCCGGCTCCATCACTCCCTCTTTCCCCGGCGTTGCTACGTTAACCGCCCTCTGCAAACCTCCAGGTTGCAATCCTGCTCCCATCAACGAACTCGGTTTGAATGGGACCGGACTGTCCATCGCTTCCAACCCTGTTGACGTCATCGTTCCCGGCAGCACCAGCGACTTTGTCTGGTTCGGGGCGCCGGGCCAGTCGCAATACTTTTCTTCGGTCGAGCTGCTCACCGGAACGCCCGGCTCCACGGTGCGCCTGCCCTACGTGCCCAATTCCATGGTGATGGACCAGGCGGGAACGAGTCTCTATTTCGGCTCGTCCCGCGAGCTGATGATCTACTCGACACAGAGCAATAACCTCAGCAAACAGGACAATTCAGTTCCCGGCGTGGTGCTTGCCGCTTCTCCGAACTCCTCCTATCTGCTCATCAACGATCAGGTGCGCGGCCTCTTCTACCTTTACAACACGGCTGGCGGCACGATCTCCACGTTCGGCGGCATGGGAGCCGCTGCCGCATGGACACAGGATTCGAATACTCTCTATATCGTCGATAGTGCGGCGCTCGGCGGCAATCATACCAACACGCTCTATGTCCATGACGCCAACTCCGGCTGGAGCACCTACGACCTGAGTGCATCCGGCGGCGCACAGAATCTTGCCATCACGGTTCCCGGCTTGGGCGCCTATCTCAGCCGGCAATCCAACGGTCGCCCACACCTGGTGCCCCAGCGGCACGGTGGGCAACAACGCCACCATTCAGTTCTACCCGCAACTTTAACCGACTCGATCAACTTCCCCATCCCCACCAGCGTTTTAGGCGCCACCTCCGACGGTGAGCACATTCTCGGTGCATCCCTCAACGGCTCCAGCATCACGCTCAATGACATCGGGGTCAATATTCCGCCCACACTCGCCTATCCCGCTGCTGAATGTCCGGTGACCACGGCCGGCACGACACAAACTCTTACGCCGCTCTCCACCAACCCCGCGCTTAACGGATCGGTCAACCTGACCGGTGTAACGAATGCCACCGCGATCAACCAGGTCGTTACTGGCACGGCGCCCACTACGGCCTCGGTGACCAATGCCGTCCCATCGCTTTCGTCACCTACAGCACGCCGGGCACCTCCACAACGGCAGCCACGCTTCCTTACTATCTGCCGCAATCGACCCCGGGCGTCACCGGCCTCGTGGGTTACGTCACGCTTGCCGGCAGTTCGTCCTCCACGCCGCCCACCGCGCCGCTCGCCGGCACATTCTCGCCCGACCATTCGATCTTCTTCGTCTCCACTGCGGGCGACAATGAAGTTCACTTCATCAGCATTCCGCCTAACCTGAGCCTCACTTCGCCACCCACCGATTCGCAGCAGTTGAGCCCCGCTTTGCCGGCATGCACGCCGGTCTCCGCGGGCGGCAACGATGCCGGCTGCCTCTATCCGACAGCTCCGAGCCCAACCACCGTGGTTCCCGCGACGGTTATTACCGTCAAGCCGCGCAGCATCACATAGCCTTGCCTTTACCGGCGATCTCCGGCCCGGGGTCCCCAACGAGCCGGGTGCCCTGCGTCCGGTAGGACCTGGAAGCCACAAGCTCCCCCTTGGTCCCTCGATCCCTTGGTCGCTTGGTCCCTGTCTTCTACAATCGACTCATGATTAAGGGAATCTCTTTTCTGCGACCTGCGGGGAGTGCCGCGGCATACGACCGGCTGGCTGCCTTCTTCACCGCGCTTGGCTTTGCGCCGGGCAAGGGTTGGCAGGAAGAGGGATCCCGCGGCGCGTCTTTTCTGGCGCCGCTCGGCAATCTTGAATTTGTCGACGGGAGGTTCCCATCCACCGCCGATGTCCTTGTCGAAGTCACCTCGCTCGACTCCGTCCACCAGGCGGCGGAAGCCTGGTTCCGCGCCCATGCAGTTCCGGGCCAGTCCGGCGATGCGGCGGTCTCGCAACTTTCACCCATCGCCGAGACACATTGGCGTTCGCGCCTGTTCACCGTTGAGCCGGAACCCGGCTTCCGCTTCAGCTTCTGGGCTTGGTCCGATCCCGTGAAGGGCAAGCCGGTGGCCCTGGAGGGCGATCTTTCGGCCGCGGGCATGAAATTCGCCGTCGTGGTCTCGCGCTGGAACGCCGTTGTCACCGACCGGCTGCTCGAAGGCGCTCTGGACGGTCTGATGCGCAGCGGCGCCGACCGCTCCGATATCCAGATCGTGCGCGTTCCCGGCGCTTGGGAGATTGCCGCCGCGGCTCGCACCTGTGCCGCGAGCGGTCGCGTGGACGCCGTTGTCACTCTGGGTTGCCTGCTGCGCGGTGAAACCGCCCATTACGAAGCCATCTACAACGAGGTCGCGCGCGGCATCGGTCAGTCGCAGCAGGAGACCGGCGTTCCCCACAGCTTTGGCGTGCTCACCTGCGAGACCCTGGAACAGGCGCTCGACCGCGCCGGCATTAAGGGCGGCAACAAGGGATTCGAGGCCGCCGCCGCAGCCATCGAAATGGTGAGCCTGCGCAGAAAACTCGAGCAAGGCGGCCCAGCTTGACTTCGCGCCACCGCCGCAAGTCCCGCGAACTCGCCATGCAGATGCTGTTTCAGGCCGACATCGGCCATCAGACTCCCGACGAGGTTCGCGCTACGTTCTGGAAGGCCGGCGATCCCGTCGAACCCGAAGTGAGCGAATTCGCCGAAGATCTTTTCCAGGTCGCGCAGGAGCAGCAGGCGAAGATCGACGGCCTGATCGCCGAGCACTCGGCGCATTGGCGGCTGGAACGGATGCCCGCCGTGGATCGCAATCTGCTGCGCATGGCCGTGGCCGAACTCGTCGGCGTCAAATCCACGCCGTTTCCGGTGGTCATCAACGAGGCGCTTGAGATCGGCCGCCGCTACTGCGCCCCCGAGTCGATCAACTTCCTCAATGGAGTGCTGGACTCCATCGCACGAAGCGTGATCGCCGGCAAGCAATGAAGCATCGACAGTGCGCAGCCGGCGATCTGGCCTGAGCGTTTTCCCCGGTTTCTTGACGCAACGCACAGTGGCCGCCCTGCTATCCTTTATCTCGTGATTCCGCACACTTGCCACAAAGGAATGCTGGTGCTGGTCTTGCTTCCCGCCCTGGCACTCGCAGCCTGCCACAAGGAAGAGCAGGCGGTTGCGGGCGTGGCAAAGGACGCCGAGAAGGCCGAGCATAAGGCGCAGGCAGCGGCCACTGAGCGCGATCAGCAGCGCGCCGAGCTCGACCAGATTCCGCTGTCCACCAAGAGCCTGTACATCGATATTCACGACCCCGCGCAGTGGGCCAATCCTTTTCTCGCGGTCGGGGCCGACACAATCAGCCTGCGCATTCTTTTGCCCGACGCGAATCCCAGCCCGGTGGGGCAGGGAACCATGCTCCGCCCTGAGGCCGCACGGCGCCAGGAGCTGCAATTGCGCCTCTCCGGCCTGAACTCTGCAGTGGCCGCCATTCCCGCCGGCGCGTGGCCGTATGGCCGCGTGATTGCTGTAGCAGAATCGCCCTCCGCGGCGCCCGGCGACCGGCCCAAAGTGCGCCGCAACGTCGAAGCCGTCATCCGTCAGCTTAACGACCTTGGCGTCGTCGTCGAAGAGTGGCCCGCGCGGTGAACGCACCGGTCCCGCACATTGAGCTCCTGCCCATGCCGTTGTTCCTTGATGCACGTCAACGCCAACTTTGAATGATGGCTGGCGCGCGATGCGGTTAAGATTGATCTAATCAAAAGACAGGCTTCACTCGTTGCGCCGCGCTGGAGCCGGCCGGCAGCTCGCGAGCGGGGAGCGCCTTGGGCTGCCGCTGAAGGGACCAATCGCCGTATGAGAGTTTTGATTTCGGGTGTTTGCGGATTTGCAGGCAGCCATCTGGCGCGTTTCCTGCTCGAGTCGCACGAGGGAATCGAAATTGTCGGCCTGGACAATCTTGCGCGCCAGGGAAGCGAAACCAACCGGCTGGCGCTGCAGCAGCTCGGGGTGCGGCTGCTGCACGGCGATCTGCGCATGGCCAGCGATGTGGACGCGCTTCCCGCAGTGGATTGGGTGATCGATGCTGCGGCGCAGCCCAGCGTTCTGGCGGGCCGCGACGGCAAAACAAGCACACGCCAGTTGCTCGAACATAATCTGCTGGGCACCATCAACCTGCTCGAATATTGCCGAGCTTCGCGGGCGGGCATCATCCTGTTGAGCACCAGCCGCGTGTATTCCATTCCAGCGCTGGCACAGTTGCCATTGGTGGTGGACTCCTCAAGGTACGTGCTGGATCCAAAGCAGCCATGGCCCGCGGCAGTGAGCGCCGCCGGCGTGACGGAGGCCTTCAGCACCGCGGCTCCCATTTCGTTGTATGGCGCGTCGAAGCTCGCTTCAGAGCAGTTGGCGCAGGAGTACGCCGCGGGTTTCGGCGTCCCGGTGTGGATCAATCGATGCGGCGTGCTGGCGGGAGCAGGTCAGTTCGGAACCGCGGAGCAGGGCATCTTCTCCTACTGGCTGCACGCGCACGCGGCGCGGCGAACCTTGAAGTATCTCGGCTTCGGCGGGCACGGCTATCAGGTGAGAGACGCGCTGCATCCGCGGGATTTGGCGCGCTTGGTCGATCTCCAGTTACGCAAGCCCGGCAAGGGCGGGCTGCAACATGTCTCGGGCGGTCAGGAGAACTCAATGTCGCTGGCCGAGCTTACGGCGTGGTGCGATCGCCGCTTCGGCCCGCATGCGCCCGTCGCCGACGGATCCGAGCGCCCCTACGATGTGCCCTGGTTGATTCTGGACTCGGCACAGGCGAAAGACGCTTTCGATTGGCGGCCCGGCATCGGCATCGACGCGATTCTCTCGGAAATCGCCGTGCATGTTACCGAACATCCCGACTGGCTGGAAAGGTGCGGCGCATGAAAAGCCCCCCGCCACCTGTTCCCGCGGCTGAGCTCAAGCTGCTCTCGGTGGTGATCCCCGCGCGGGACGAAGAGGGATGCATTGCCTCCACAGTCGAGCATCTCCACGTGGAACTGCGGCTCAGCAGCATCCCGCACGAGATCATCGTGGTCGACGATGGAAGTAAGGACTGCACGCCGGAGATCGTCAAGCAACTGAGCGAACATATCCCCGAGGCGCGCCTGCTCTCGCATGGGCCTCCGCATGGCTTCGGCCATGCCGTCATTGCCGGACTGGCACAGATGAACGGAGATGCGGCGGTAGTGATGATGGCCGACGAGTCGGACGACTGCCGCGACGTGGTTCGCTACTGGAAAAAGCTGAACGAGGGATGGGACGCGGTCTTCGGCTCCCGCTTTATGAAAGGCGGCGGGGTCATCGATTATCCCTGGTTCAAGCTGCGCGTGAACAGGCTGGCAAACTTCTTCATCCGCATGCTCTTCAGGGTTTCGCTCAACGACACCACCAACGCCTTCAAGGCTTACCGGCGCACCGTGATCGAGGGATGCAAGCCCCTGCTTTCGGCGCACTTCAACCTCACCGTCGAGCTTCCGCTCAAAACGATGATTCGCGGTTACTCCTGGACCGCGATCCCCATCACCTGGTGCAATCGCAGGACCGGCGTGGCCAAGCTCAAGATCCAGGAGATGGGCAGCCGCTACCTCTTTATCTGTCTTTATCTCTGGCTCGAGAAACATCTGAGCCGCGGGGACTACAGGAAGGCAGGGGAATAGGCGAGAGTTCCGAATCGAGCCGTCGCCTGTCTTTGGCGAATGCCTGCCAGCTCCGCAAGATGGCAAAGCGAAGCGGCGGGCTTAGCGCGCGGCAATAAGAGGGGAGCCTGACGAAGCGGGCAAGGCGTTTGGAGAGGAGGCAGGTTGTCTAGGGAATCCGGCTGGAAATCGCGACTAGGGAGCTGGCTTCGCCTTGCGGCATGGTGCGCTTTAGGCGTACTGTTCCTCAACTCATTTGGCGTTTTTCGTCCCCAAATGCCCGGCGTCGGTCTGGACGAATCGTGGATTTACGCCCTGAATCAAGCCGTGGCGCAGAGGATGGTATTTGGCCGCGATATCATCTTCACACTTGGTCCTTATGCTTCGGTTTACACCCATGCCTATCATCCGGCGACGGTGGGTATCATGCTTGTCGGCGGCTTGTTGCTCGACCTTTGTTATGCGTTTTGCTTCGTCTGGCTGGTGCGCCGCGCACAATGGTCGTGGCCGCTGATCCTGGCGGCCTTGCTGATCACTCCGTTGGCCAGACCCGATGCCTTCTTCTTTTTCCTTTTGCTTCTGGAAGCACTGCTTGTTTTCCGCCTGCAGGACGAAGCGTTGGACGAGCCCAGGAAGCCGGTGACTCTGCTCCGGGCGGCGATACTGATTGGCTGCGCCGGAATGTTACCGCTGATCAAAGCCTCTTTTGCGGTAATGGCGTTGGGCTTCTGCGTGCTTTGCTTTTCCTTTTTGGTGTTGCGCCGGCAATGGACATTGGCGCTGATCTATCTGCTGGCGCCGCTTGCAGGGATGCTGCTATTTTGGGTGGGCGCTGGCCAAAGGATATCGGACCTGCCTGATTTGTTCTCCGGTTATTTGCCAATCGTCTCCGGTTACAGCGATGCGATGTCGGCAGATGGATCGCGCTGGGAAGTGCTGACGTTTCTGCTTGGCGCGCTGGGGCTCGTGCTTTTGATTGTCTTCGCCCGCCGGTTGAAGCGCCAGCAAAAGGCCTTTCTGTTGCTGGTTTACGGCTTCTACCTGCTGATATGTTTCAAGGACGGATTTGTTCGCCATGACGATACGCATATTCCCTACGCACAGGCTGGATTGGCTCTGGGATGTCTGTCGCTCACGCTATTGCAGACGCCGCAAAGGCGCCGCTTTAACGTGACTCTCTGCTTGACTGTCTTCTTGATCGCCCTGGTGCCATTCGGGTTCATGTGGCGGCGCCACTACGATGATTCGTTGCAGGCCGGCGGCGGAGTTCCCGGTCCGGATGTTGGACTGAACTCGCGGCCTCCCATGATCGAGATGAGCACCGATTTGGGCAGTAGAATGCTGCGAAAGCTGGGGTTTACCCCCCAACCAAACGGTGAAGTGCTCGGCCCCTGGAACGCCAAAAGCTGGGCGTGGCGCGAACGGTTCGACGATACTCGGCGGGATATTTTTGCCGCTTCACAGCTGGACTTTGATCTGGCGGGTACGGTTGATGTTTACTCCTACGACCAGTCTGAGCTGCTTTCTGGCGGTTATAAGTGGGACCCTCGCCCGGTTTTTCAGAGCTACTCGGCCTACACTCCGGGGTTGATACTGAGAAACGAGCGCCACCTGCGTGGCTCTGCAGCTCCTGATCACATTGTGTTCCGGCTGGAACCGATCGACGACCACCTGCCGTCGCTGGAAGATGGCTTGAGCTGGCCGGCGATGCTGGACAACTACCGGGTCGCCAACGTCTCCGGCAACTGGGTACACCTCGTCCGCAACCCCGGACCTCTACGGGCACAAAGCCGTTTTACGCCCTTGGGAACGGCGTCGGCGCAACTCGGCCAGGAAGTGGCTCTGCCGCCGGGCGGCGGCCCCGTCTTCGTGCAAATCGAAGTTCATCCCAGTTTCTATGGGCGGCTGCTGGCGCTTCTTTACAAGTTGCCGCCGCTGGAACTGACACTAACCTGCGGCAATAACAGGAGAGTCACTTATCGCGTCATTCGCGGCATGATGGAGACAGGGTTCTTTGTCTCGCCGTTGATCACTGACAACGACGGCTTCGCCCGCCTCTTTAACCCATCAGAGCCTTTGCGGGAAGACGAAAGAGCCCGCAGTATGCGCCTCGACGCCGCCGGTAGCGGCTGGTCCGGCGCCTACAAAATCGCGTTTCGCAAATACGAATACTGATGCGAGTGAAATGATCTCCTCTATTCAACGATTCGGCTCGCGGGTGCCTGTTTCTGGAGCCAGGCTCGCGCCCGGCCCGGCGAGGCGATCCTTCCGCTCGATGTCCGAACGGACGGAAAACATCCTTCGCAAGATCGCCGATTTCTCGCTCTTTCTTGCCGCTGGCCATCATCTTCATTCAGTTCGTTACTCTGGCGCTCAGCTTCACGTTCACATTCCTCTCCAATCGAATCAACCTTGGTTTTGTCCCGCTCCGCGACTATGAGCTATTTGTCGCCCGGGTTCAGGAAATCTGGCCGAACGGCTGACGGCGGCTGATTGGACGCGGAAGGCGCAAGCGAAGAGTGGGCGCGTGGGCGCACGCTGACAACTGTCCCCGGCGCGCTACCATTGCAGCGTGAGCACTTCCACGTTTTCCATCCTCTCCAACCCAACACCGCTCGGCCATGAGGGTTTTTCCGCTCACCGCGAGCTTGAGGCCCTGCTGAGAAAATCACTTCGCGGCGAGGTGCGCTTCGATCTCGGCTCGCGCGCGCTTTACGCCGCCGATGCCTCGAATTACCGCCAGCTGCCCATCGGCGTCATTTTTCCGCGCGATGCGGCCGACGTTGAAGCTGCGCTGGCCGCCTGCCGCGCCACGGGCGCTGCCGTTCTGCCGCGCGGCGCGGGCACCAGCCTCGCCGGCCAGTGCGTCAACGTGGCCGTGGTCTTCGACTACTCGCGCTACATGAACGCGCTCACCTCGATCGATCCCGGCGCGAAGCTCGCCCGCGTCGAGCCCGGCATCGTTCTCGACCGCCTGCGCGACGCCGCCGAAGCTGCATCACCTCACCTACGCGCCCGATCCCGCCACCCACTCCCGCTGCACCCTCGGCGGCATGATCGGCAACAACAGTTGCGGCGTCCACGGCCTGCTGGGCGGCAAAGTCGTCGACAACGTGGAATCGCTCGACATCGTTCTCTACGACGGCACGCGCATGACCGTCGGCGCCACGCCGCCAGAGCGAACTCGACGCGCTCATCCGCGCCGGCGGCCGCGTGGGCCAAATCTACTGCCGGCCTCGCGCGCATCCGCGACCGCTACGCCTCCCTGGTCCGCGAAAAGTTTCCCCGCATTCCGCGCCGCGTCTCCGGCTACAACCTCGACGAGCTGCTGCCCGAAAACAACTTCCATGTCGCCCGCGCGCTGGTCGGCTCCGAGGGCACCTGCGCCAACATCGTCTCCGCCACGCTCAATCTCACCGCCAGCCCGCCCTTCCGCGTGCTCACCGTGCTCGGCTTCAGCGATCCGTTTCTCGCCGCCGACGCCGTTCCGCTCGCCCTCGAACACAAGCCCATCGGCCTTGAAGGCTTCGATTATCTGCTGGTCGATTTCATGCGCCGCAAGGGCCTGGCGCTGCGCGAGTCTCGATCAGCTTCCGCCCGGCGTCGGCTTTCTGCTCGTCGAAATGGGCGCCTGGTCCGCCGAAGAAGCCCACGCCAAGGCCGAATCCCTCGCGCGCGCCTCGCAGTCCTGGCCCTCCCCGCCGGTCGCCCACATCTGCACGCCGGAGGAGGCCGCGTCAGTCTGGCACGTGCGCGAATCCGCGCTCGGCGCCATGGTCTTTGTTCCCGGCGAGCCCGACCGCTGGGAAGGCTGGGAAGACGCCGCCGTTCCTCCCGCGCAGCTCGGCAACTATCTGCGCGCCATCACCAGCCTCATGGCCGAGTACGGCTTCCGCAGCCCGCTCTACGGCCACTACGGCCAGGGCTGCGTGCACACGCGCATCAATTTCGACTTCCGCAACTCCGAAGGCATTCGCACACTTCCGCGAGTTCATCGAGCGCGCCGCCGAAATCGTGCTCTCCTTCGGCGGCTCGCTCTCCGGCGAGCACGGCGACGGCCAGGCCCGCGCCGCTCTGCTGCCCAAAATGTTCGGCCCCGAGCTCATCGAGGCCTTCCGCGAGTTCAAGGCGCTCTGGGACCCGGACAACCGCATGAATCCCGGCAAGCTCTCCGATGCCGTGCGCGTCTACGATCCCACGGAGAATCTCCGCTACGCTCTCCCAGCCGGTGCCCCATCCTATTTGGCCGGCGTGGGTCCCACGCCGGACAAATAGGGTGGGAGACCCAACTTCGCCTTCGCAAGAGACAGCGGCTCCCTCGAGCGCGCCACCGAGCGCTGCGTCGGCGTGGGCTCCTGCCGCAACACCGAGGGCGGCGTGATGTGTCCCAGCTACCGCGCCACCGGCGAGGAGCAGCACTCCACCCGCGGCCGCGCCCACCTGCTGTGGGAGATGCTCGCCGGAGCTCTGCGCGAGGAAGGCTTCCAGAGCCGCGCCGTCCACGAGGCCCTCGACCTCTGCCTCAGTTGCAAGGCCTGCAAATCCGAGTGCCCGGTGCAGGTGGACATGGCCGCCTACAAATCGGAGTTCCTGGCGCAGCGCTACAAGGGCCGCCTGCACCCGCTGCACCACTACATCTTCGGCTTTGCCGACCGCCTCGCCCGCTACGGCTCGCTCGCTCCGGCGCTCACCAACGCCATCCTCACCGGCCCGCTCACCAGCCCGCTCGTCAAGCGCATCGCCGGCGTAGCCCGCGAGCGCCAACTGCCCACGCCTGGCAGCGAAGAGCTACCAGAAAGTCGCGAGACTGCCGGGCTCTTTCAGCGTGCACTTCTTCGCGCGAAGCGCAGTTGCCTGCACGGCACAGTCCTGCTGTGGCCCGACACCTGGAACAACTACTACCATCCGCAATCGCTCGCCGCCGCCGAAACCGTCCTCACCCAGGCCGGCTTTCAGGTCGAAACCCCCCAAGGGCACATCTGCTGCGGCCGTCCGCTCTACGACTTCGGCCTGTCTCGGCGCCGCCCGCTCCTATCTCGCGCAGCGTCCTCGACCGCATGGCGCCGCAAATCGACGCCGGCCTGCCCTTCATCTTTCTCGAGCCAAGCTGCGCCAGCGTCTTCAAGGACGAGCTGCTGGAACTCTTCCCCAACGATCCCCGCGCCAGGCGCCTGAGCGAGCAGGTCTGGCTCCTGGCCGACTGGCTCGCCGCATCGTGCGCCGGAATTTGCTGCCGGCCGGCTTGAGGGCGCGCACATCCTCATCCACGGCCACTGCCATCACAAGGCCGTCTTCGGCGGCCCGGCCAGCGAAATCGCGCTCCTGCGCAAGGCCGGCGCCACGGTCGAACCCATCCAGGCCGGCTGCTGCGGCATGGCCGGCCCCTTCGGCTTCGAAGCCGACAAATTCGAAGTCTCGAAGACCATCGCCAACCAGGGCCTGCTCCCCGCCGTTCAATCCGCCGGCCCGACCACCATCATCGTCGCCGACGGCTTCAGTTGCCGCGAGCAGATCGCGCAGTTGTCCTCACGCCACGGCGCTCCACTTCGCTGAAGTCCTTGCCCACACCTGCGCGCTGCGGCGGATAACCTGACCCGCCCGCTTTCACGGCCAGCGGATGCAATCTGCCTGGCCTCGGCAGCCGGTTTGCGGTAAACTGGACTGGTTTGGTAGTCTCAGGCATTCGTCAAGCAGTGTAAAGAGGAGGTTTCGTCATGGCAGAGGAAAGCAAGTCTTACGGCTTGGCCTGGTTTTTGGCCGGATTAGGCGTTGGCGCTCTTGTCGGCATTCTCTATGCTCCCAAGAGCGGCCAGGAGACGCGCGAGGACATCGCCACGGGAGCCCGCGAAAGCGCCGAGTATCTGCGTGCCCGCACGCGCGAGGCTGCGGAAACGTCAGCGCCATCGTTGATCGCGGCAAGGAGCAGGTAAGCGCCATTGTCGATCGCGAGCAAGGAGCAGGTGGGCGAATACGTCGATCGTGGCCGCGAGGCCGTCGATCGCGGACGGGCGCAGTGGGAAGAGTTTGTGGAGCGCGGCAAGAATCTGGTCGCCGACCAGACCACCCGTGTCTCCGCGGCCGTGGACGCTGGCCGTCAGGCGTACAAGTCGGCCGAGCACCGAGCCCGAAACGCACGAGTACTGAGAGCCGGCGGTTTCCAACGGGTCCACGCCCGGCCTCAGGTCTCATCACCCCTTCCGGCGCTGAACGCGAGGGCGATCGAACCGGGTACCCGCGCTGGCTCCGGGAGAAAAGCCGCTCCCTTCACGAAGGGAGCGTGCTTCAGCAGTTCAGCTGCAAGCCCGCAGAGTTCCTGCGTGAGATCATCACCATGCCAAAGCTAGACAATCAGACCATTCAACTCGCCTTGATCGCACTGGTCGCATTGGCCATGCTGGTCCAGGCTATCGTTCTGTTCGCCGCATTCATCGCCATGCGCAAGGCGGCGCGCGCCGTGGACGAGAAGCTCGAGGCGTTCAGCTCCTCGGTGACTCCGCTCATCGACAATACGCGTTCGCTTGTTGCGAGCCTGACGCCGAAGATCGAACAAACCGCTGACGACCTGTCCGCCCTTGCTCATTCCCTGCGCGTGCAGACCGCCGATGTGCAATACGCGGCCAACGAGATCATTGCGCGCGCGCGCAGCCAGGCCAGCCGCCTGGACGCGATGCTGACTCACGTTCTCGACACCCTGGAGCGCACCGGCAACTTCATGACCGACGCCGTCAACAAGCCCATGCGCCAACTCTCGGCGATATTGGCTTCGGTGAAGGCGGTCATCGAATCGCTGCGCAGCGGAGAGCACGCGCCTGGTTCGCAGTCCAATCCGGCGCACGGCGATCACGACATGTTTGTTTAGGGCTCGCGCGCGCCTCTCAGGCGGCGCCAGGCCGCTGCCGAGCCGGATCGATATAGGGTTGACGAATGCGCGCACTGGATCCCGCCCAGATCGCGGCCAATGACATTTACAAGCTCATGATCGGCATGATTGTGCCGCGGCCCATCGCCTTCGTCTCCACCGTCGATGCGGCCGGCGTCAGAAACCTCGCTCCCTTCAGCTACTTCACCGCGTGCAGCTCCAATCCGCCCGTGGTTTGCTTCTCCACTTCCGTCCGCTCCGGCCCGCGTCCGTACAAGGACACGCTTGAAAACGTCAAAGCCACCGGCGAGTTCGTCGTCAACATCGTGTCCGAGGAGTTTGCCGCGCAGATGAACATGTGCTCGGCTGAAGTTCCTCCCGAGGTGGACGAATTCGCGCTCTCGGGCCTCACGCCGCTGGCCAGCGATCTCGTGAAGCCGCCTCGTGTAGCCGAGAGCAAGGCGCAGATGGAGTGCCGCTTACTCCAGATCGTGCCGGTCAGCGACAGGCCCGGCGGCGGCATCTTGGTGCTCGGTGAGGTCCTGCGCTTCCATGTGCTCGACTCGTTGCTCGACGGCTACAAGATCGATCCGGACAAGCTCAATGCGATCGGCCGCATGGGCGGGCCTACGTACGTCCGCACCCACGACCGCTTCGACATGCGGAGGCCGAAGTAACAGAGCACACTCCCAGCGGATCTCTTTTAACAGAATGCTCAATACACTGAGGTGAGGCGCGCCACCGTCAGACGATCCAGCCGCCGCCCACTACTTCATCGCCGTCGTAGAAAACCACGGCCTGGCCTGGCGTGACGGCGCGCTGCGGTTCGTCAAATGTGGCCAGCACCTCGTCGGCGCCTGCCGGCTCCAGCGTGGCCCACGCAGGCTCGTGACGGTGCCGGATCTTCGCGCGCACGCGCATCGGGCCGGTCAGGTCGGCAATGCTGATCCAGTTCAGCTGCCGCGCGCGCAGCGCGCGCGAAGCCACATCGGCGTCCGCGCCCACCGTCACGCGATGGCTCGCGGGATCGATGTTGAGCACGTAGAACGGGGCCGGCCCTGCCACGCCCAGTCCCTTACGCTGTCCCACGGTGAAGTTGTGGATGCCCACGTGACGGCCGATCACTTCGCCGTTCGCTGCGACGAGCTCGCCCGCCGTTTCGGGCATCGCCTCGCCCTGCTCCTCGAGATACGCCGTGATGAACTGCTTGTAGTCGCCGCCCGGAACGAAGCAGATCTCCTGCGAATCCGGCTTCTCGGCCAGCATCAATCCGTGCCGCCGCGCCGTCTCGCGCACCTCCGGCTTGGTCATGTGCCCAAGCGGAAACAGCGTGCGCGCCAGTTGCTCCTGCGTCAGGCCGAAGAGAAAGTACGTCTGATCCTTCGCCAAATCCGCGGGCCGCTTCAAAATCCAGCGCCCGCGCTTCTCGTCGAAATCGTTCACCGCGTAGTGTCCCGTCGCGATCCGCTCGGCTCCAATGCTCCTCGCCGTCTTCAGCAGTTGGTCGAACTTGATGTGGTTGTTGCAGAGTGAGCAGGGAATCGGCGTGCGTCCGGCGAGATACTCATCGACAAACGGCCGCACCACGTCGCGCTCGAAACGCTCCTCCTGGTTCACCACGTAGTACGGAATTCCCAGGTGCTCGGCCACGCGCCGCGCATCGTACACATCGTCCAGCGAACAGCAGCGGCCCGCCTTCGGCGCATCGGGAATCCCGTGCCGTCCCGCCAGCCGCGTCTGATCCCAAAGCTGCAGCGTCAGCCCAACCACTGGGTTGTGCGAAACGGAAGAGCCGCCGCCCTCATGCGCTAGGATCGCCGCCGCCGTCGAGGAGTCCACCCCTCCGGACATCGCCACCGCAATGGTTGTGCTTTGCTTCATCGTCAAAAATAAATCCTATCTAAATGTTCCTGCAGCCACCGGAGCAAGCGCACGCAAATGCTCCACAGCCTCTGGAACCACGCGCAACACGTGGTCCGCATCCTCATCCGTCGCCGTCTTCAGCAGGCTGAAGCGCAAGCTCGCCCGCGCCGCGTTCTTATCCAGTCCCATCGCCATCAACACGTGGCTCGGCTCGGTCGATCCCGAGTGACACGCCGACCCTCCGCTTACCGCCACGCCCTTCAGGTCGAGAGCGATCACCAGCGCCTCACCCTCCACCTGCTCAAAGTGAATGTTCGTCGTGTTCGCCACGCGGGGCGCCCCTGCTCCATTCACGCCCGTGCCGGGAATCGCGAGAAGCCCCGCCTCTAGCCGGTCGCGCAAGCCGGCGACGCGCTCCATCGTCCCATCCTCAACGCTCTCCATCGCAAGCTCAACGGCTTTGCCAAGCCCTGCGATGCCGGGCACATTCTCCGTTCCGGCGCGCTGGCGGCGCTCATGGCTGCCGCCCACAATCAGCGGCTCCAGCGGCGTTCCGCGCCGCACGTACATCGCTCCTACGCCCTTCGGCCCGTGTATCTTGTGCGCACTGATCGAGCACAGATGGCAGCCGAAGCGTCGCACGTCGAACGCAACCTTTCCCGCGCCCTGCACGGCATCGATATGGAAGAACGCCCCGGCCTCCGCGGCAATTCTGCCGATTTCTTCCACCGGTTGCACCACGCCCGTCTCATTATTCGCCAGCATCACGCTGATCAGCCGCGTCGTGGGCCGCATCGCGCGCCGTATCTCTTCGGGATCGATCAACCCGTTCGCCCGTGGCGCGACAAATGTCACCTCCCCGCCGCGCTCCGCCACTCGATCAGCGGCGCGCAACACAGCCGAGTGCTCAATCGACGTAGTGATGAAGTGATCGCCCGGACGCAGCACCCCGAAGATTGCCGTGTTGTCGCCCTCGGTGCCGCCGGAGTTGAACACCACCTCGGCCTCGCGGCAATGGAAAAACCGCGCCAGCGCTTCACGCGCATGGTCCACAGCCGTTCGCGCCTTCTGGCCCTGCAAATGAATCGACGACGCATTGCCAAACTCTTCCATCCAGTACGGGCGCATCGCCTCCATCACCTCCGGCAGCAGAGGCGTGGTGGCATTCGCATCGCAATAAACCCGTCGCATCGGGGAAGCGCTCCTGCCTTAAATTGTACGGGGAATTGTGCGGCGGCGCGAACCGTGCCGCTCAACGCACGGGCCGCGCTTCGGTCTCGGGTGTCTTGAAAAGTTGCGGCTTGCTGAGACGTCCTATGCGCCATGCCATTTTGAAAGGGCACGACTTCAGTCGTGCCAATAGAGCCAAAAAACACGGCGGCTTTAGCCACTGAGGGACGGTTTCAATCAAACTGATTCACTGCCGCCGCATAACGGCACGGCTCCTCGCCCGTTTAGAATGCGGGAAGTGCACTCCCACGTTTTTCGGAGATCTCTCGAATGACGGATTCGCCCACCCGGATAGCTGCCGCCGATTCGTCAGGAAATCCTCGCATTCTCATCGTTGGCAACGCCGGCCAACTCGGCCGTGAGCTCGAACGGATCTTCGTCGATTTCGGACCCATCATCGCCGTTGATCGCGAATCCGTGGATCTCGCCGATTCCGATCAGACGCGCGACCTTGTTCGCCGCGCCGCGCCCGATGTGATTCTCAACGCCGCCGCCTACACCGCCGTCGATCGCGCTGAGTCGGAGATGGCTCTCGCCCACGCCATCAACGCTCTTGCTCCTCGCGTTCTTGCCGAAGAGGCTGCTGGACGCAACGCCCTCCTCGTCCACTACTCCACGGACTATGTCTTCGACGGCAGCAAGCCAGAGCCATGGACGGAAGACGATTCTCCGGCGCCGCTCAGCGTTTACGGAGCCAGCAAGCTGGCCGGCGAGCAGGCCATCCAAAACTCTCGCGCTCGCTACCTCATCTTTCGCACCAGTTGGGTCTACGGGCCACACGGCAGCAATTTCTTGCTCACCATGCTCCGCTTGGCGCGTGAGCGCGGCAGGCTCTCGGTCGTCGACGACCAGATTGGCGCGCCAACAACCTCGATTGAGCTAGCCCGCGCCACTCACGCGATCGTCACAGGCGTGTTGGCAGGCCGTTTCGGCGAACCACACGACTGGTGCGGCCTTTACCACATGACCTGCGCCGGCTCCGTCTCCTGGTTCGGCTTCGCTCAGGCCATCTTCGCCCGCGCCTCCGAGCATCTCGGCGTGAAACCGCCGGAGCTCATACCAATCGCCACCAAAGACTATCCCACCCCCGCCGCGCGCCCGCGCAACTCCGCCCTGTCGAACGCCAAACTCCGCGCCCGCTTTGGCATGGAGCTTCCATCGTGGCAGTCCGCTCTCGATGAAGTGATCGCCTGTCTTCAGGAGCGCTCAGGATCGCAATAGGCTGCGAGCAGAGTCCGCGCCGCGCGAAATGAAGTTGTCCGTCCCTCGACGACATCGCGCTCCAGCGCTTCTATCCGGCTGCGCACCGCAGGATGCGCGTCGAATTGGTGCCGCAGGGACTGATCGATCATCTCGTGCATCCATCGCCGCTGTTGTTCGCGCCGGCTCGCGGCAAACCATCCATTGCCTCGCGTCAGCGACGCATACTCATGCACGCACTCCCATAACTCTCGGATTCCGGCGCCCGTGTGCGCCGAGCAGGTTACCGCGCGCGGCGTCCATCCCGACTCCGACGCCGGGAAAAAGTGCAGCGCATTTTGCGCCTCGGCGCGCGCACGCTCCGCGGCGGCCGCGTTCGCGCCATCGGCCTTGTTGACAGCCACAAGGTCAGCCAGCTCCATCACACCACGCTTGATTCCCTGCAGCTCGTCGCCCGCGCCGGCCAGCGTGATCAGCAGAAAAAAGTCCACCATCTCGTGCACTGCCGTCTCTGACTGGCCCACGCCGATGGTCTCTACCAAAATGTTCCGGTAACCTGCCGCCTCACACAGCAGCATCGCCTCGCGTGTCCGCTGCGCCACGCCGCCGGCCATGCCGCGCGAAGGCGACGGCCTGATAAACGCCATCTCGCTCGCGGCCAGCGTTGGCATGCGCGTCTTGTCCCCCAGAATGCTTCCGCCAGAGATTTGGCTGCTCGGATCGATCGCCAGTACTGCGACTTTCTCCTTTTGTCCCGCGATCAGGATATCCGCCCAGCGCTTCAATCAGCGTGCTCTTGCCCGCACCAGGCACGCCGGTAATTCCAACGCGAATGGAATCGCTGCAGTGCGGAAGGCAATCCTCGACAATCTGCTCGGCAAGCTCGCGATCCGTTTCGCGGGCACTCTCGATCAGCGTCACGGCGCGCGCCAGCACAGTGCGGTCGCCGCGCAGAATTCCGTCGACGTACTCTGCGCGCGAGAGCGGCCGAGGCCTCTTTGCGGCCGTCGGCGCTTTCGGCGTTTCGCATCCCGGTAGTTCACGCAACGCACTCTTCATCGCATGGTCCTAGCCGATCACGGCCGCGCTCAGCAGCTCCAGAATCTTTTGCGCCGCCACTGGAATCACCGTGCCCGGCCCGTAGATTCCCGCCACGCCCGCGTCATACAGGAATCTGTGGTCCTGCGGCGGAATCACGCCGCCCACGACCACCAGAATGTCATCCCGGCCAAGTGCGCGCAGCTCATCGATCAATTGCGGCACCAGCGTCTTGTGCCCCGCGGCAAGGCTCGATACGCCCACCACGTGCACGTCGCTGTCCATGGCGAACCGCGCTACTTCGCACGGCGTCTGGAAGAGCGGACCCACGTCCACATCGAATCCGATGTCCGCGAACGCCGTCGCAATAACCTTCGCTCCGCGATCGTGCCCATCCTGGCCCATCTTCGCCACCAGAATGCGCGGCCGCCGTCCCTCTTCGCGCTCGAACTCTTCCACCATGCGCCGCGACTTCTTGAACTCCTTGCCATTGGCGCTCTCGGCGGAGTAGACGCCGGCGATGGTGCGCGTCGCTGCCTCGTAACGTCCCCACACGTTTTCGAGTGCCAACGAAATCTCGCCCAGCGTGGCTCGTTTACGCGCCGCTTCCACCGCGCACTCCAGCAAATTGCCTTCGCCGCTTCCCGCGCAGCGCTCCAGTTGCTCCAGCGCCTCTCGCACCGCACTCATGTCGCGTTCGCGCTTCAACTGCTCAAGGCGCTTTACCTGCGCTGTGCGTACCGCGTCGTTGTCGATATCGAGCACGGGAATCTCCGGCTCCTCCGGCGCCGGGTACGCATTCACACCCACAATCACGTCGCGTCCCGCATCGATGCCCGCCTGCCTCCGCGCGGCCGCCTCCTCAATGCGCATCTTTGGCACGCCCGTCTCGATCGCCTTCGCCATTCCACCCAGTCGCTCGATCTCCTGGATCAGGTCCCATGCCGCATGCATCAGCTCGTGCGTCAGCCGCTCCACATAGTACGATCCGGCCCACGGGTCCACCACGTGCGTGATTCCCATCTCCAGTTGCAAGTAAAGCTGCGTGTTGCGCGCGATGCGCGCGGAAAAGTCCGTGGGCAGTGCCAGCGCTTCGTCGAGCCCGTTCGTGTGCAGCGATTGCGTGCCCCCGAAGGCAGCGGCCAGCGCCTCAACGCACGTGCGCACCACATTGTTATACGGATCCTGTGCCGTGAGACTCCAGCCTGATGTTTGCGAGTGCGCGCGGAGCGCCAGCGATTTAGGATTCTTCGCGCCGAAGCTACCAACCAGCTTCGCCCAAATCATGCGCGCCGCCCGCATCTTGGCAATCTCCATGAAATGGTTCATGCCCACGCCCCAGAAAAACGAGATCCGCGGCGCGAATTCATCCACATCCAGCCCGGCGCCCACGCCTGCGCGCAGGTACTCCAGCCCATCGGCGAGCGTGTACGCCAGCTCCAGATCGGCCGTCGCACCCGCCTCCTGCATGTGGTATCCGCTTACGCTGATGCAGTTGAACTTCGGCATCTTCGCTGCGCAGTAGCGGAAGATGTCGCCGATGATGCGCATCGATCCCGCAGGCGGATAAATGTACGTGTTGCGGACCATGAACTCTTTCAGAATGTCGTTCTGGATGGTCCCGCTCAACTCCTCCGGCGTCACGCCCTGTTCTTCCGCGGCAACAATATAGAACGCCATGATCGGCAGCACCGCGCCGTTCATCGTCATCGACACCGACATCTGGTTCAGCGGTATGCGGTGAAACAGAATCTTCATGTCGAGAATCGAGTCGATGGCCACGCCCGCCTTGCCCACGTCGCCTGCCACGCGCTCGTGATCGGAGTCGTAGCCGCGGTGAGTCGCCAGATCGAAGGCCACCGAAAGCCCGCGCTGCCCTGCCGCAAGGTTGCGGCGATAAAACGCGTTCGATTCTTCCGCGGTTGAGAACCCCGCGTACTGCCGGATCGTCCACGGGCGCATCGCATACATCGTCGTGTACGGCCCGCGCAGATAAGGCGGAATGCCAGCCGCGTATTCCAGGTGCTCGAGCCCTGCCAAATCCTCGCGCGTGTAAAAGCTTTTCAGCGCGATGCGCTCCGGAGAAATCCACTCCTTAGCCTCTGGCGGCGCGAGTGCTGCCTGCGCTGGCTTCCAGTCGATCTTTGTAAAGTCAGGCCGCATCGTTAGCTCTTGATCCCCATCCGTTCCTGCCACTTCGTCAACACTTCCACGGGATTGCTGCGCCCATGCACAAAATCCGCAATCCCCGTTGCCGCAAGCTGTTCCGCGTCCGCGGGATTCCCCGCCACAATCACCGGCGTTATTGCGGCCCAGCTCCTTCAGCTTCGGCATCAACTCCGCGATAATCGCTGCGTATTCCACATCGGCGCTGCACAGCACGATCAGGTCGCCTTCCGCCGCCGCAATCTCAGCGGCCTTTCTGAACCGCCGCGTCACCGTTTCGAGTCCGGCGCAGGCAAAAAAGTTGGCCGCGAAATTCGAGCGGGCCGTGCGCATCTTCACGTCGCCAACCTCCGCCAGCAGTACGCGCGGCGTCAGGCCGCTCAAGGCGGCGTGCCGCTCGGTGCGCAGGCGCATTTCCTCATACGCGTGCGCTCCGCGCTTCGTCTCGCTCATTCGATCGCTTTCGCAGCGGCTCATCGCACGCTCGGCGGGATTCGCGAATTGGTTTGTTCCCACCAACACGCGCCGGCGCAACGCAACAGCCTTCTCTTTCGCCGCCATCGAGTGCTCCAGCGCCTGCGCAAGCGATCCGTCGGCCTGTGCCTTCCGGTAGCCCCCGCGCGTCTCGATCTCCTGCATTCGCTTCCAGCCCTCGCGTGCCAGGAAGTCTGTCAGTGCCTCCACGTAATACGATCCGCCGGCCGCATCGGCCACGCGTCCCATCCACGCCTCATGCTTCAGCAGGAGCTGCGTATTCCGCGCCAGTCTTCGGCTCGCTTCATCGGGCTGTTTGTAGCACGCGTCAAACGGCGCCACCGTCACCGAGTCCGCGCCGCCCAGCACCGCGGCCATCGCTTCCGTAGTAGCGCGCAGAATGTTCACATGCGGATCGTAGACGGTCTTATTCCAACGCGAAGTGCGCGCCGCGATGCGCGTTCTGGCCCCTGAGCGTGTCTCGCCAAAACTCTCAATCGCGCGCGCCCACACCATGCGGAAGGCGCGCAGCTTGGCAATCTGGAAAAAATAGTTCGAGCCCATGGCAAAGCTGAACTCGATTGCTGCCGCCGCGCCAGTCGCATCCACGCCGCGCTCCTGCATGGCGGCTAGAAAATCCACCCCTGCCGCCAGCGTGAATCCAACTTCCTCGACAGCCGTCGCTCCGGCCTCCTCGAATGCCTCGCCATGAACGGTGAACGGCACAAACCTATCCGGCACGCCGCCGATCACCGCCGCCGCAAATTCGATGCTCGCCGGCGCGTCGCATCCAGTTGAAATGTGCGCTGCATTTCGCCCCTTCCCGATCCATTCGACAAGCAGCCGTACCAGCCGCTCGTCGGCTCGCTGAAAATGAATGGGAATCTCATCGAGATTCGCGAGTAGTACGTCCAACTCGCCTGCACGCTCAACCAAAAGCCCGCTAAATGCAATCTCTTCGGCGCCGGCAGTAGCCGCAGCACGCGCCGCACAGTTCGCGCTCTCCACATCCGCTGTGTCAATCTCCTCGCGAATCTGCCAATCGCCTGTCGTGCGCCCGCCGCGCCGGCAGGGAAACGCTCCCGGCGCCGCATCCACGCTCGCCCGTCCCTTTAAATCCTCGGCGCGATAGTACGGCTTTACCGCCAGCCCCTCTCCGCTGCGCCAGATCAACCGTTTTTCGTAGTCGGCGCCCTTCAGGTCCCGCGCAATCGCCGCTTCCCACTCCGCTGTGCTGACCGGAGGAAACTCCTCAAGCAAATGGTCCATCGCCACCTTCTCTCACTTGCCCTCAGGGTCTTCCACCATCTCGATAAGAAACCCGAATGCGCCGTCGGCCCGCGACTTCGGATGAACAAAGAATACCGTCGTACCCCGCGAGCCCTTCCGTGGAGCTTTGTCGATCAGTTGAAAGCCATCAGCCTGCATCGCGTCGAATGCGCGCTGCGCGCTCTCCACGCGAAAGGCCACATGCGCCAGGCTGCCGCGCCCGCCATTCCTGTCGATGAGTTTTTGCACCGGTGAGTCCGGGGAAAGCGGCTCAAGCAACTGGATCAGATTCGGTCCCTCGCCAATCTGCAGCAGCGCCTCGCGCACCTGATCCGTTCCGCGCACTTCCTCGCGATGAATCTCCCTGAAGCCGAGCCGCGCGTAAGCTCTCACTTGGGTCTCCAGTTCGCCCTGCTTCACTGCGATCGCCACGTGATCCACGAATTTGATCCCGGGAACCGCCTTCAACTCCTCCTGCACATCGCTCATCTCGACTCTTTGCTCCGTCTCTCGCGGACTCGCCCTGCACACGCTCACTCAAATTCAAGCAGAACCTGGTTGAGTTTCACCGGATCGCCCGGCGCCACGTGAACGCTCTTCACCATTCCCGCGCGCGGCGCTGTCACGTTCGTCTCCATCTTCATCGCTTCCAGCACCAGAATCAGCTCTCCCGCGTCGACGGCTTGTCCCGGCTTCACGTTCACCTTGATCACCAAACCCATCACCGGGCTGTGGCAAATCTTCCCCTCGCCGTCCCAGGCGGCCGAGTGGCCCTGCACGTGCGAGCCCGTCGCATGTGCCGTATGCGCCGCTTGGTGCGAAGCGTAACCCGGCGCCGGTGCGCTCTCCTCGTCTTCCAGAACCTCTACGTCAACCTCGTACGCCTTTCCGTCAATCGTGATCTGAAGCTTCAACGTGCCGCTTCCTTTCCTTCAAAACCTGTTGCCGCGCTCATCCTCTTGGTCGGAGGTTATGCGAAGTCTGCACAGACACGCGCCCCTGCTGCGCCCAGGCGCCCGCGCTGCTCTGCTCCGCCGGCGCCAACTGCGCCGAGCGAATGCGCGCCTTCTTGCCCAGGAACGTGGTCGCCGCCGCGGTCAGCACCGCAACAACCTCCGGCTGGGGTGATTCTTGTTTCTGTCCGGCTTCGTTTTCCGCCACATCGGAGGTTGCTGTGCTCTCGGCCTGCTCGGCAGGCGCAGCTTCCTGCCCGCCAAGCTCCGCCACTCGCGCTTGCAGCGCCTTCACAGTCGTGGCCATAGCGTTCAGCTGGCGATCGGTCTCCCGTTGCTTCTCGGCGACCGCGCGCCGCATGGCACGTGTCAATCCCGCATAAATTGCCACGCAGGCCGCACCCACCAACGCCGTCAAAATCGCCCATTCCGTCCAGTGAATCTTCACGCTCCGCCTCCTCTCATAGCGGAATCAACCCATGTTTCTTTTGCGGCCGCAGCTCGCGCTTGCCGTGCAGCGATTCCAATGCCCGCGCCAAGTACCGCCGCGTCTCCGCGGGCTCAATAATGTCGTCCACCAGCCGCCGCCCTGCCGCCACATACGGATTCGAAAACGTCTCGCGGTACTCGTCCACCAGTTCCTTGCGTCGCGCCGCCTGGTCCTCCGCCGCATCGATCTCTTTGCGGAAGACGATCTCGGCCGCGCCCTCGGCGCCCATCACCGCAATCTCTGCCGTCGGCCACGCCACAACGCGGTCCGCGCCCAGTCCCTTCGAGCACATGGCAATGTACGCGCCGCCGTACGCCTTGCGCAGAACCACGGTGATCTTAGGCACCGTCGCCGCCGAGTAGGCAAACAGCAGCTTTGCCCCGTGCCGTATGATTCCACCGCGCTCCTGCTCCACGCCCGGCAAAAACCCTGGCACATCCACGAACGTGAGCAGCGGAATGTTGAACGCGTTGCAGAAGCGCACGAACCGCGCCGACTTGTCCGACGCATCGATGTCGAGCGCGCCGGCCATCACGCACGGCTGGTTGGCCACAATGCCCACCGGCCGTCCCTGCAGGCGGCCAAACCCGATTACGATATTCGCGGCAAACCCTGGTTGAATCTCGAGGAAATCCTGATTGTCCACCACGCGCACAATCACGTCGCGAACGTCGTAGGCCACCTTCGGATCAACAGGAACCGTCCCGCTCATCTCCGCATCGGCGCGCAACCGCCCGCTGAAAGGCAGCCGCGGCGGGTCCTCGACATTGTTCGACGGCATAAAGCTCAGCAGGCGCCGGCAGAGCTCGATCGCTTCATCGTCGTCGCGGGCGATCAGGTGCACCACGCCCGAGTAATGCATCTGCGATTGCGGCCCGCCCAAATCCTCGGCGCTCACCTCTTCGCCCGTTACCTGCTTGATCACCTGCGGCCCGGTGATGAACATGCGCGCGTGCTCGGTCTGGATCACAAAATCCGTCAGCGCCGGGCTGTAAGCCGCGCCGCCCGCGCATGGCCCGCAGATCAGCGAAATCTGCGGCACCGTCCCCGAAAGCATCACGTTGTGATAGAACACCCGCGCGTATCCGGCCAGGCTGTCGATCCCCTCCTGCACCCGCGCTCCGCCAGAATCGTTGATAAAGACAAACGGGCTGCCCGTCTTCAGGCTCATGGCCATCATGTCGGCCACTTTGTTGCAGTGCGTCTCGCCCGCCGCCCCGCCCGCCACCGTAAAGTCCTGGCTCGCCAGGTGCACCAGCCGTCCGTCGATGGTCGCGCAGCCCGTCACCACGCCGTCGGCGGCCAATTCCTTGTCGGCCATGCCGAAGTACGTCGCCCGATGCCGGCAAAAAAGCCCGATCTCCTCAAAGCTGCCGCGGTCCACCAGCCGCTCTACGCGCTCGCGCGCCGAAAGCTTGCCCGACGCGTGCTGCCGCTCGATGCGCTCCTGGCCGCCGCCCAGTTCCAGCTCCGCGCGCTTCGCCGCCAACTCCGCAATCTTGTCGCCAATCGTCTTCTTTTTCTCGATTTCTACTTGTGTCGCCATCTTCGCACCTGGGGAATTCTGCGAGTGCCCGAAGGCCACAACCGGCAAGGCGCAGATCACCTTCCTCGCACCGCCGTCATTCTATGCCCCGTGAGCCGGCTCCAGATGTGACAAGGTTCACTCTTCACAACCCAAGGAAAGCCGCCGGTTTTTATGGGTTTTTCGCGCTTGCAGAATGGAACGTCGTCGTCCGCGACCAGCCGTTTTTTTCAGAGCGGGCAGACGGCCGGAGAAATTGGAGTTATCGGCGGGAAATGAAACGTAACTATAAGTTATTCAATCATGTACAGAAACATTCGGCGCGGCATACCCATGCCGGCAGTTCAACTGTAAGCCAAGCTGTTCGCTTCGAGTGTGCGTCTACGAGAACCGCGTCCTTCTCCACAGCAGCGTCCCGCACAGTCCCAGCGGAATAATGGTGCCCACAATCAGCACAATCATCCACGGCAGGTTCACGAAGATGTGCTGTGCGCGCGTGCCCACGGCGAGCCACACGAAAATGCCGCTCGCCACGCAAACAATCAGCACCTCCCACCACCGGCGCGGGTGCTTGTTGTCGGCCAGCGGATCGTCGCCTCCCACCACAGCGGCCACGTTCTCCTTATCGAGTCCATAGCGGTCGCACTCGCGATGCATCGCCGCGTTCCAGTTCTCCATCTCCCCGGGCGGCGGTGCAGCCATACTGATCGACACCGCGCCGGCAATCATGATGCTCGATCCCGTAAGGATCAGCAGCTTTCCCGCCAGTGGTCAATCCCACAAACTCGCCGAACACCAGCGCGCCCCACGCCAGTCCCCAAAGCTGATTCGTGTTGGAGAGCGGAATGCCGCGCCCGATGCCGATGTACTTCGCCGCGTACTGCTGGAACAGGTCGCCGATGACCCAGCAGAAGCCGCCGACAAACGGCCAGAACAGCATGGGCCGCGCGCGATTGAGTTCGGCCAGCAGCGGCCCCGTGCCGCCGTAGAAAATCCACCCCAGCAGAAACACCGTTCCCAACTCGCCAAACGTAAAAATCGTCACGAACGACAGCGGGTTCATGCCGCTGATGTACGCCTTGCGGTAGGGAATGTACATCGTGCCCAGCAGAACGCCCGCGCCCAGCGCGGCGATGATGCCGATGGCCGCCTTGCCCGGTGTGCCCGCATTCTGCTGCGCGGTAGCCACGGCCAGCACTGCCGCGCCAGCACACAATCGCCGACGCGCCGCCAATCACCTTGGCCCAGTCCTTCGCCCTTGAGCCGCGCAACTCCTTGAACAGCAGGCAGCCCCAGAAGAGCCCCACCAGGCTATTCGTGTTCCACAGCGGAAACGCAATCGCCAGACCCACGTTGCGCACCGCCAAAGATCGTCAGCGTGTTGGCCACGGCCCACAGCATTCCGCCTACGAGCGCCCACACCATCAGGTGCGGCTTTTCGCGTAGATCGTCGAACACGAATCCCGTGCCCTTCAGCATCGTGGGAATCGTCCAGCGCGCCACAAACGCGCCCATCACCATCCCCATCGAGATCAGGAACGGAGAGAAGCCCTCGTTCACCAGCTTCGTCGGCGCTTCCGCGCTTCCCAGCCACACCGCCGCCGAAAGCCCGCAGAACACGCCCAGCTTGTGCAGAGAAATACGTGGACCGCGCCGCCGCGGTGGCCGTCGTCTTGCTCATCGGTTCACCTCAGCATCATCAGCAGCGTGGTTCCCAGAATGAGCACCACCACGGGCACCCAAAGGTGCACGTCGGTCAAAATGCAAATCAGCGCAGAGCGCTTCAAGCCGACACCTCTGCGAGTTTCACCGGCCGGTGCTCGTCAAACGATTTGCGCGCCGCCAGCGCCATGACCACTGGCACACGGCCATCGGCGCCCGTGACGGGAGTGGGTTTGCCCTCGAGCACGGCTTTCACAAACGCCTGCAGCTCCAGCGCAAAGCTCTCCGTGTAGCGATCCATGAAGAAGTTCAGCGGCAGGTCGCTGTAAATCGACTCCCCGGTGCTCACCACAACCTCGTTCGGAAAGCGGTTTTCCGTCGCGATCTTGCCCTTGCTGCCCAGAATCTCCACCCGCTGATCGTACCCGAACACGGCCTTGCGGCTGTTATCGATCGTGCCGATCGTGCCGCTCTTGAAGCGCAGCACCACCACCGCCGTATCCAGGTCGCCGGCCTCGCCGATTTCGGGATCGGCCATCACGCCCGCCGCGGTGTACATCTCTTCCACCTCGTCGCCGATCAGGAATCGCGCCATATCGAAGTCGTGAATCATCATGTCGAGGAAGATGCCGCCCGAGGAACGAATATATGAGATCGACGGCGGCGCGGGATCGCGGCTGATCAGATGCAGAAGAGCCGGCGTGCCGATCTCGCCGCTGGCCACCGCCTGCCGCACGCGCGCAAAGTTCGAGTCGAATCGCCGGTTGAACCCGATCTGCAGTTTCACGCCGGCCTTCGCCACCGCTGCCAGAGCCATATCGATTTTGGCCAGGCTGAACGCGATCGGCTTTTCGCAGAAGATATGCTTTCCCGCTGCTGCCGCCTGCACAATCAGATCCGCATGAGTCCCGGTGGGCGTGCAGATCAGCACCGCATCAACTTTGGGGTCGCCGATGACCTCTTCAGCCGTCGCAACGACCTTGGGAATGCCGCACCGCGCCGCTACTGCCTCCGCGGCCTCGCGATTCAGGTCGGCGATCGAGACGATCTCCGCCTCCGGCAAGCGGAACGCCAGCGTCTCCGCATGAACCCGCCCGATGCGCCCCGCTCCGATGATTCCGAAATGCAATTTCTTTCCGCTCATTCTGTCCTCGAAGTACAGCCACTAGCTCTTAGCCGTTAGCTTTTAGCTTATTCGCGCAAGAACGCACGTTGTTGGCTCAGCAATGCGCGGGCCAAAAGCTAAGAGCTAATAGCTAAGAGCTGTTTTCCTGTGAAATTCGCCTCAATCGACCGCAGATACTTCCGGCTTCGCGCCGCGCTCTCCTTGGGTGTTCCCATGCCGGGCAGGATGTCTTGCTCCACCAGAGCATATCCTTTGTAGTCGCGCGCGGCCAGCCAGCGCAACAGGGCAGGGAAGTCGATGCACCCTTTGCCCAGCTCGGGGTACAGGCCGTTCCGCATCGCCGTGAAGTAGTCCCACTCTTCCTCGCGGCTGCGGCGCGCAACCTTCGGCTCCAGGTCCTTCAAATGGATGTACCAGATGCGCTCCTTGAAGCGATTGAGCGCGGGCATTAGGTCGCCATCCTCACTGCCCGTGCCGTGCACATAGTGGCCGGTGTCGAAAACCAGTCCCAGCCGATCCGGGTTGGTCATATCGAGCAGCGTCGCAATCTCGTCCGGCGTCTCCACATAGCCCGCGCAATGGTGATGAAACACCGTACGCAGGCCCGTCTCGTCGAAGACCGCGTGCGCAATCCGGTCCGCGCCACTCGCAAAGGTCTTCCACTCGTCCTTCGTCAATCCATCCTTCGCTGTCACGCGCCCGGCAAGCTTTGTGCGCGCAGGATCGGTGCCCGCATCATCGGCCAGCACCAGATAAGGCGCCTGCGTGGTTGCCACGGCAGCGATCAGTTTCGCCGTCCTCACCGCCGTCACCACGCCCGCCGCGTGCGTCGCAGGATTCTTCATCGCCACGGGCACATACGCGCCCAGCATCACCACGTTGTTTCTCTTCGCCAGTTCCTCGCTCAGTCGCACCGCGTCTGTGGGCATGTAACCCCAATCGCCCAGCTCCGTTCCCGTGTAGCCCGTCTCCACCAGCTCGTCCAGCATCTGGTTAAACGGAATCGATTGGCTCTGATCCTGATGCTCCAGCGTGCCCCACGAACAGGGCGCATTCCCAACCAACAGTTCTTTCATACGTTCTCCTTACTTAATCCCTGGCCCCTACGTCCCCAAGTCCCTGCCTCTAGAATTTCCGGCTCCACTCCTTCGGCCAGCGTTCCACCACAACCTTGGTCTGCGTGAAAAACTCCACCGCATGGTGCGCCTGCGCGTGCAGGTCGCCGAAGAAGCTCTCGCCCCATCCGCTGAACGGGAAAGTCGACATCGGCGCGGCCACGCCCACGTTGATGCCCACGTTCCCCGCATTCACTTCGTAGCGGAAGCGCCGCGCATTCGCCGCCGTCGGTCGTAAAAATGCACGCCATATTGCCGTAGCTGCGCCCGTTCACCAGCGCGATCGCCTCTTCAATCGTCTGCGCGTGGATCAGGCTTAGCACCGGCCCGAAAATCTCCGTCCGCGCCGTCTCCGAATCCGGCGGAACGTCGTCGAGCACCGTGGGCAGCACAAAATATCCGTCCTCGTAGTCGGGCACTTTCTTTCCCCGCCCATCCACGATCACGCGCGCGCCGGCCTGCTCGCCCTTTGCAATCAGTCCCTCGATCCGCGCCTTGCTCTCGGCGGAAATCACCGGCCCCATCTCCACGCCCGGCAGCGCGCCGTAGCCCGTCTTGCGGTTCTTCGCCGCCGCCGCAATCTGCTCGGTAAAGCTTGGCCGCGCGCCGCCCACCGTAATCGCCACCGACGCAGCCAGGCAGCGTTGTCCCGCGCAACCAAACGCGGAATCGGCCAGAATCCGCGTCGTCATCTCCATATCCGCGTCCGGCATCACCACCACCGGATTCTTCGCGCCGCCCTGGCACTGCGCGCGCTTGCCGTTGGCCGCCGCGCGGCTGTAAATGTACTTCGCCGTCGCCGTCGATCCCACAAAGCTCACCGCGCGGATGCCCGGATGATCGAGAATCGCGTTCACCGTCTCGCGTCCGCCGTTCACAAGCTGCATCACGCCCGGCGGAAACCCCGCGGCCTGAATCAGTGCAAACAGTTTTTGCGAAGTGATGGGCACGCGCTCCGACGGCTTCAGCAGAAAGCAGTTTCCCGCCGCCACCGCGTAGGGGAAGAACCAGAACGCAATCATCCCCGGAAAGTTGAACGGCACAATCGCCGCCACCACTCCCAGCGGCTGCCGGATCATGTGCTCGTCGATGCCCGCGGCGATGTCTTCGCAGTTGGTCCCCTGCATCAGCATCGGCATGCCGCACGCCGTCTCCACGTTCTCCACGGCGCGCAGGATCTCTGCCCTGCTCTCGGCCAGCGTCTTGCCGCACTCGTCGGTGATGGAGAGCGCCAGCTCGTCGCGATGCTGCTCCAGCAGCGTCTTCAGCCGGAACAGTGGCTGGATGCGATCCACCACCGGCGTGCGCCGCCACTCAATGAACGCGCGCTCCGCCACTTCCACCGCCGCGTTCACATCCGCCGCCGGCGAAAGCGGAACCTCCGCCAGCACGTTGGCCGACGCCGGGTTGATCACGTTCAGCGTTTCGCTCGCGCTCGACGTGCGCCACGCGCCTTCGATGAAATTCTGCAACCGCTCCATCCTGCTCTTCTCCTCAGAGGTAATGCCGTTCGCGCTTGCGCGCCTCTTCATAGCGTACCCGGGCCTCGCGCACGCTCTCCATCTCAGACACTTCCGCAACCGCAACGTCCCACCACGATTCGTAGCTTGGCACACCCGCCGTCACATCCGTCTCCACCACGATCACAGTAGTGCGGTCCATCGCCTTTGCCTCTTGCAGGGCTCTCTTCAGTTCATCCAGCGTAGCCGCCTTGACCGCATGAGCGCCCAGGCTGCGCGCATTAGCCGCAAAGTCCACCTTCAGTGTCTCGCCATCGAGCTGTCCTGTCTTTCCGTTGCGCACGCGATAGCGCGTCCCAAACCCGCCCTGCCCCAGCGAACGGCTCAGCGCGCCGATGCTGGCGAATCCGCCATTGTCCACCAGCACGATGATGATCTTGACCCCCTCCTGTACCGAAGTCGCGATCTCCGAGGGCGCCATCAAATACGTTCCGTCGCCGAGGAATACAAACACCTCGCGGCTCGGGTCGGCCATCTTCGCGCCCATAGCGCCGGGAATCTCGTAGCCCATGCACGAGTAGCCGTACTCCATGTGATACCCGTTCGGCGTGCGCGTGCGCCACAGCTTGTGCAGATCGCCGGGATGGCTGCCCGCCGCCGACAGCAGCACGTCGCGCTCGCCCGCCGCCTCCCACATCGCGCCAATCACTTCGCTCTGCGCCGGCTTGCCAGGGTTATTCAAGTGGAACAGCCGATCAACCTCCGCGTCCCACTGCGCCTTAATCTTCGCGATTTCCGCCGCGTACGCCGCGCTCACCTTGTGCGCGCCAAGCGCCGCGCCAATCTGATCCAGCGCCACGCGCGCATCGGCCACCACGGGAATCGCGCCCACCTTGTACGCGTCAAACTCCGCGGTGTTGATGTTCACGAACTTTACATTTGGATTCTGGAACGCCGTCATCGACGCCGTCGTGAAGTCCGAATACCGCGTACCGATCCCGATCACCACATCCGCCGCGTGCGCCAGCCGGTTCGCCGCCAGCGACCCCGTCGCGCCGATCGCTCCCACTACTTGCGCATGGTCCCACGCGAGCGCGCCCTTGCCCGCCTGCGTCTCCGCCACGGGAATGCCGGTCTGCGCGACAAAATTGCCGAGCGCCTGCGAGGCTTCGCTCATCAGCACGCCGCCGCCGCACACAATCAGCGGCCGCTCCGCAGCGCGAATCGCCTTCACCGCGCGCTCCAGCGACTCGCGGTCCGGCTCGCCGCGCCGGATCAGCCACACCCTCTTGCGGAAAAGCTCTTCGGGATAATCGTAGGCCTCGGTCTGCACATCCTGCGGCAGCGCCAGCGTCACCGCGCCGCAATCCGACGGCGAAGTCAGCACGCGCATCGCCTCGGGAAGGGAAGTGATCAGTTGTTCCGGCCGGTAGATGCGATCCCAGTAGCGCGACACCGGCTTGAAGCAGTCGTTCACGCCCGTGTCCTGCGTGGCCGGCGACTCCAGTTGCTGCAGCACCGGCGCCACGTTGCGCCGCGCAAAAATATCTCCCGGCAGCAGCAGCACCGGCAGCCGGTTGATGGTCGCCAGCGCCGCGCCGGTAATCATATTCGTCGCGCCCGGCCCAATCGACGATGTGCACGCAAACGTGCGCAGCCGGTTGCTCGCCTTGGCAAATCCCGCGGCCATGTGCACGCCGGCCTGCTCATTGCGTACCAGGATGTAAGGAAAGTCGGGATTCTCTTGCAACGCCTGGCCGATCCCGGCCACGTTTCCGTGGCCGAAGATCCCCAGAACCCCGGCAAAGAATGCATGCCCGCGGCCATCCCGTTCCACATGCTGCTGCTTCAGGAACTCGATCAGTGCCTGAGCCATCGTCATGCGCCGCGTCTTCATACCCGCTCTCCCGCACAACCCCTCTGGGTGCCCCACCCCGGGGCCCCCGCGGACAGGTCTTCGTCCGTGGGGTGGACCCTCGCCACGCTTTTGTGGCTAGGGTGGGGTGCGCCAACCCCGCTGCACTTCGATCCCGCCGCGGCTGTCCCTCAGTCCCTACTCCCTATTCGCTACTCCCTAATTCCTATCTCTTCACCATCGGCAGCCGCGGGTCCTTTTCCTTCCATCTGCTCTTCACCCACGCGTAGTGCGGATCGTCCGAGCAGGCCATCGACCGCGCCGACCCCGCCAGCGCGTTCAGATAATACACGTTGTATCCGTGCGCGGCCACCACCGGATGGTATCCCTCCGGAACCAGCACCAGCTCTCCGTCGCGCACCGTCATGGTTTCGTCGATGCGCCGGTCCGCGGTGTACACCTTCTGCATCGCGAACCCTTCCGGCCGCTCAATCCGGTAATAGTAAATCTCTTCGAGATCCACTTCAGCCGGCGGGTTGTGCGTGTCGTGCTTGTGCGGCGGGTAGCTCGACCAGTTGCCCCCCGGCGTAAACACCTCCACTACCATCAGCCGCTGCGCCAGAAACGTGGGCGGCAGCATGGAGTTGATCTGCCGCGTGGCGTTTCCACCGCCGCGAATCTCGATCCCCACGTGTGCCGGAGTCACCAGACGCGCCGGGTACTCCTCCTCGGCCTTGCAGTAACAAAACGCCAAATCGCACGCCGTGTCCGCGCTCACCGTGAAGCTTGAACGGATCGGCAGATACAGTGTGTACGGCAGCCCGTCAAAAACCGTCGCGCGCTGGCCGATCCCCTGCCACTCGCCACGCGAACTTGTCACTGAGCAAACGCCGCCCAGCACCACCAAGGCCAGCTCTCGTCCGGCCGTCTCGCTCCGGTATTTCTGGCCCGCCTCCAACTTGCGCGTCTCAAACGATAAAAATTCATAACCAAAATCTTCAGTCCGGTTGCGGAATTTCTCCGGCCGGACCAGCAACTCACTCATCATCTCTCCTGGGAAAAATGCAACCGCAGCAACGGCAAACCGCCGGCTTGTTTTTTGGCGCCAGATGGAAGTGCAGCAACAAGGAAACAACACCGATGGTGCACACGTGTGCACCTCTAGAATCATCTACACCCAATACGCACCTGTCAAATTGGATTGGAAAAGTTTCCCGCGCCACCCTCCTTGACCTCCAACTTTCCCCGGTGGTAGGGTTTTTCTGCACACGTTTGCATCTCCCGGAGGATGCATGGCTTCCATTGCTCCCACGGTCCATTACAAGAGCCCGCTCCACAAAATGACCCAGACCACCCCCACTTGTCTGTGGAACGACTCAGCCTCCGTTGAAGAGCTCACCTACTCCATCTCGCACGGCGCAGTCGGCGCCACCTGCAACCCTTCAATCGCGGTCACCGTGTTGAAACACGAGCTCGCCGTCTGGAAGCCGCGCATCCTCTCGCTCGCCGCCGCCGAATCGAACCTTACTGAAGACGATCTCTCTTGGCGCATCGTCGAAGAAATCTCCGCAAACGCCGCGCGCCTGCTCCTGCCCATCTTCGAGCGCGAAAAAGGCCGCAACGGCCGCCTCTCCATCCAAACTGACCCGCGCAACTACCGCAACACCGATGCGATGCTCGCGCAGGCCGTCCACTTCAGCCAGCTCGCGCCCAACATGATCGTCAAAATCGCCGCCACCCGCGCCGGCATTCCCGCCATTGAAGAAGCCACCTATCGCGGCATCAGCATCAACGCCACCGTCAGCTTCACCCTCCCCCAGGCCATCGCCGTGGCTCAATCTGTAGAACGCGGCCTCCGTCGCCGCGAAGCCGAAGGCCTTTCCATCGCCACAATGGGCCCCATCTGCACGCTCATGGTCGGCCGCCTCGACGACTGGCTCAAGGTCCTCCACGACAAGCACAATCTCTCCGTCGATCCCGGCTATCTAGAGTGGGCCGGAGTCGCGGTCTTCAAAAAGGCCTATCAGATCTACAAAGCCCGCGGCTACCGCCTGCGCCTTCTCTCCGCCGCCTTCCGCAATCACATGCACTGGAGCGAGTTCATCGGCGGCGACGTCGTCATCTCGCCGCCCTGCGCCTGGCAGCGCCGCTACAACGAGAGCGACATCGAAGTCATTCCGCGCATCGATAATCCAGTCGACCCGCACATCGTCCACACGCTCCTCGCCAAGTTCCCCGACTTCGAGCGCGCCTACACGGAAAACGGCCTCACGCCCGCGGAGTTCGATACCTTCGGATCCACGCGCCGTACCCTCCGCCAGTTCATCTCCGCCGTCGTAGAAATGAACTCCATAGTCCGCGACATCATCCTCCCCAACCCCGACACCGAGTAGTGGCGCTATTTAATCCACATCACCGGGTTGCTCGTCGACACCGCGCTCAGCCCCTGGGCCAGCAGCTCTTCCACTTCCTTCATATTCTCGATCAGCCCTCCGCCCACCACCGGCAGATCGGCCGAGATCGCCCGCACCCGCGCCAGCATCTTCGGCGCCACCAGCGCCGGCAGAATCTCCAGCGCATGCACCGGCGTATTCTTCAGCTGGTTCGAAATCGTGTCCATCGCTCCCGAGTCCAGCAGAAACGTTCGCTGAATTCCATACAGTCCGATGGCCAGCGCGTGGCGCAGCGGGTCGAGGTGCGTCGAAATAATGCCCTGCGCCCCCACGCGCTTCAGATAATTCACCGCGTACTTGTCGCGCGAGAATCCATTCAGCAGATCGAGATTCACAATCGGGATCTTGCCCGCGCCGGTAATCTTCTGGATCATCGACTCCACGTTGTCGGGATCGCCGGTGAGCAGATAAATCAGCTTGCTGCGCGAGGCGATCGCCTGCTCCACAAGCTCCGGCTTGCGAATGGCCGGGATGATCGGCGTCTCCTTGCAGAAGACGCTCAGCGGCGTCAGCGGCGCCGGCCCTCCGTTTCTTGCTCCCGTCTCACCCATTTCGGCGCCCCGCACTCCGCGCATTTGCCTTCGCTGTCGAACCTCTCACAATCAATTCCGCCTCCACCTTCACTTGCGCCACCGAATCCTCTCCCGACATCAGCTTCAACAAATTCTCCATCGCCATCTCTCCCATGCGCCGCATCGGCTGCCGCACCGTGGTCAGCGTGCGGCTCAAGATACTCTGCAAAAAACAGATCGTCGAATCCCGTCACCGACACATCTTCCGGCACGCGCAGTCCGCGCGCGCGAATCGCCCGCATCGCTCCCAGCGCCGTCATGTCGTTGTAGCAGCACACGGCCGTCGGCGGATCGGCGAGCTTCAGCAGCCCATTCATGGCTGCGACTGCCGCTTCGGGCCGGCCGTCGCCCTCGACGGCAAGCTCGGCAACAAACTCGATTCCCGCCGCGGCCAGCGCCTGCTTGTAGCCCGCCAGCCGCTCCGCATCCGATTGATAGCCGCTGCGGTCGCCCACATACGCAATCCGCCGGTGGCCCAGCTCGATCAGGTGCTCCGTCGCCGCGCGGCTTCCTTCCTGGTTCGCGATCATCACCGAATGCACAAACTCGCCCGGATACTGGTCGTTCACCAGCACCATCGGAACGTTCAGCTCCGCCAGCATCGGCAGATAATCCGCACCCACGCGCGACGAGGTCACAATGATCCCGTCCACGCGCCGCTCGGCAAGCTCCTGCACCACCTTGCGCTCCCGCTCCGGATCGGCGTTCGAGTTGGCAAGAAACACGGCATACCCGTGATCGTTGGCCGCCTGCTCAATGCCGCACGCCACCTCGCTGGCAAATGGATCGGCCACCGTGGTCACCACCAGCCCAATGGTCCGCGTCCGCCGCGTCACCAGGCCGCGCGCCACCGCGCTGGCCCTGTACCCGGCAGCCTCGGCGATCTTGCGGATCTTCGCCGCCGTCGCCGGATTCACCAGCGGGCTATTCTGCAGCGCCCGCGACACCGTCGGGTGCGACACGCGCGCCAGCCGCGCAATGTCCTTAATCGACGGTTGCCGTTGGCGCTCGACGGCCCGCCGCCGGTCCTGCGCAATCCGCGCCGCATTGCCCCTGTCCTTCTCCAACATCCCCAAACCCCTTATTGCACACGTGTACTGGTAGCACTCAGTCTCCTCGAACGGCACGCTCACTCGTCAATGCCTAGCCCGCACGTAGCGCCGGTCTCCAGACCGGGGCCCCCAACGAGCTGCTCTTGGCTCGTTGGGGTGGTAGACCGGGCCCCCAACGAGCCTGCTTTGGCTCGTTGGTGAAGACCCGCACTCACAGACCCCGCAGTCTCGCGCCTCGCCGTAATAAGCTGATCACCAGCCGTCCGATGATCCCGTCCTCCTCAAACTCCGGCCACCCTTGAGCGCCGCATCGGCCTCCGCTCCGCCGTCCTCTTCAACATGCTTGAGATGATCGGCGTCGGCCCCTTCATCACCCTGCCGCTCGTCATCGCCGCCGCCGGCTACCGTCTCTCCGTCTGGGCCTGGGTGCTGGGCGCCGTCATCGCCATCGCCGACGGCCTCGTCTGGGCCGAGCTCGGCGCAGCCTTTCCGCGCGCCGGCGGCAGCTATGCATTCCTCGAGGAGATCTACGGCCCGAAGGGCCCCGGCAACTGGCTCAGTTTTCTCTACGTCTGGCAGGTCGGCTTCACCGCGCCGCTTTCCATCGCCTCCGGCTGCATCGGCCTCTCCGGTTTTCTCGCCGTCTTCTGGCCCAACCTCGACTCCGCGCCCATCGCCGCTCTTCCCGCGCTCCACTACTCCAACTTCGCCGCCGCCGCCGCGTGTCTTCTCGTCACCGCGCTCCTCTATCGCAACCTCAGCTCCATCACGCGCCTCGCCTGGGTGCTTTTTGCCGGAGTCATCGCCGCCCTCACCGGCGTCATCGTCTCCGGATTCGCCCACGCCGCAGCCACCGGCGGCTGGCACATGCCTCAGGCGCCCGCGCTCTCCACCGCGCTTGCTCTCGGCGGCCTCGCCCAGGCCACGCTGCTCGCCACCTATTGTTACTGGGGCTACTACAACATCTGTTTCCTCGGCGGCGAAGTCCGCCGCCCCGAGCGCACCATCCCCCGCGCCATCCTGCTCTCCGTCCTCTTCGTCGCCGCGTTCTATGTCGTCATGAACCTGGCCGCGCTGCCCTCGCTGCGTCACGGCCGCATCGCACGCCGCCGAATCCGCCGCCCTCCGCGTGCAACTCGTCGCCGACATCGCCAGCTCCGCCTTCGGCCGCTGGGCCGGCTACCTGATCGCCGCCCTCATCGTCTGGACCGCCTTCGCCAGCGTCTTCTCGCTGCTGCTCGGCTACTCCCGCGTCCCCTACGCCGCCGCCCGCGACGGCAACTACTTCCGCTTCCTCGCCGC
Source organism: uncultured Acidobacteriaceae bacterium (assembly GCA_963835895.1). Taxonomy (GTDB): domain Bacteria; phylum Acidobacteriota; class Terriglobia; order Terriglobales; family Acidobacteriaceae; genus Telmatobacter. The sequence continues at coordinate 238,572 of CAWIHC010000006.1, forward strand.
CGTCCATCCCAAGCCACGGCATTCCCCACCGCTCGCTCGTCGCCCTCGGCCTCGTCGGCGCACTCTTCTGCTTCTTCTCGCTCACGCAGGTCATCACCATGCTCGTCATCACGCGCATCCTGCTGCAGTTCTCGCTGCAGCAGGTCGGCGTCATCCTCCTCCGCATCCGCCGCCCCGATCTCCCGCGCCCCTTCCGCATTCCGCTCTACCCGCTCCCGCCGCTCGCCGCCATGGCCGGCTTCGCCTTCATGCTCTTCGATCCGCGCCGCGCCCAGGCAAAGGAGGCAGCGGCCTTTTCGAACTTTATGGAGCCAGTCGCCATCGCCATCAGCGGAACCGCCATCTATCTCCTCCGCGCCCACCGCCTCCGCCAATGGCCGTTCGCGTCTGCCAACCCCGAATAGCCGCACCAGCCCGCACCCACCGCCAATCCCCACACCCGCACGAAAGGGCTCTGCTCCCTGATCCCTGTCTACTCCCATATTCCCTGTAACTCTTCCCCCCTCCACCGTGTCTAATAAGTGCAGCCGCAAGCTTCCCCTTGCTGAGGTCACACATGCTCATCGGCAAACCGCCCGACATTCCCTCCTCCGAGATCACCTCCCGCGACGCCTACTTCCGCTACCTCACCCGCCGCCGCTTCCTCAAAGGCGCGGCCGCGGCAGGCGTCGCGGCCCTCGCCGCCGATCGCCTCGGCCAGCTCGTCTCCCCGCGCACCACCGTCCGCGCCGGCACCAAGCTCCAGACCGTCCCCAGCCCCCTCACCACCACCGGCGAGCAGCTCACCAGCTACGACGACATCACCCACTACAACAACTTCTACGAGTTCGGCGTCGACAAGGGCGACCCCGCCAAGAACGCCGGCGGCCTGCCCACGCGCCCCTGGACCGTCAAAGTCGACGGCAAAGTCGCCAAGCCCCTCACCTTCGACATCGACGACCTGCTCAAGCTGCGCCCGCTCGAAGACCGCGTCTACCGCCATCGCTGCGTCGAGGCCTGGAGCATGGTCATTCCCTGGGTCGGCTACTCGCTCTCCGAATTCATCAAGCAGTGCAACCCGCTGCCCAGCGCCAAATACGTCCAGTTCCTCTCCTACTACAACTGGCAAGTGGAGAAGTGGGCCGGCGAGGATCCCGTCCATCTACTGGCCCTACTCCGAAGGTCTGCGCATGGACGAGGCCATGAACCCGCTCACCCTGCTCACCTTCGGCCTCTACGGCGAAACCCTCCCCAACCAGGACGGCGCGCCCGTCCGCATCGTCGTCCCCTGGAAGTACGGCTTCAAATCCGCCAAGTCCATCGTCACCGTGCGCTTTCTCGACAAGCAGCCGCCCACCACCTGGAACGACCAGGCCCCCAACGAATACGGCTTCTACTCCAACGTGAACCCCAACGTGGACCGCGTCCCCTGGAGCCAGAAGACCGAGCGCCGCATCGGCCTGCCCTTCTACGCGCAGAGCCGCACCACCCTCATGTTCAACGGCTACACCGATCAGGTGGCATCGCTGTACGCTGGCATGGACCTGCGCAAGTACTATTGAAGCGGCGCCAGCGGTGTTAGCCGTCCGCTGTCGCGGACGTGTTCGCGTGGCCGGAGGAGCTAAACAATGTTTCAAAAATCGGTTTTGCATCAGGGCATGACTTTAGTCGTGCCGAAAGGAGCTAGGGAAACAGAGGGCTTTAGCCCCTGCTCGGCGAGGATCTGCGCGAGTCGAACCGTTTTTCAAAAATGCTGTGGTAATTTCTGTGCCATGGCGGCGGCTGGCTAACTCCGCCAACTCCGCTAACCCCGCTAACACGCGCGAAGCGCGGCTAACCCCGCTAACTTGCTAACTTGCCAACTCGTCAACTCGCTAACTTGCTAACACGTCCGCGCAGCGGACGGCTAACTCGCTGACTCGCTAACAATGTCCCGCTCCACTCTCATCGTCCTCAAGACTCTCGTCTGGATCGCCTGCCTGGCGCCCTTCTGCTGGCTTGTCTGGGGAGCCTTCACCAACAACCTCGGTCCCGACGCCACCGGCGCCATCGCCTTCGCCACCGGCCGCACCACGCTGCGCCTGCTCGCCATCACGCTGGCCATCTCGCCGCTGCGCCGCTTGCTCCCGCGCCTCGCCTGGCTCATCAAGTTCCGCCGCCTGCTCGGCCTCTTCGCCTTCTTCTACGCCACGCTGCACATGCTCACCTGGGTTGCGCTCTACAACAGCTTCGATCTGCAGTACCATGCTCGCCGACGTCGCCCGCCGCCGCTACATCACCGCGGGCATGGCCGCCTATCTGTCGCTTCTGCCTCTGGCGCTCACTTCCACCGCGTGGTCCATCCGCAAGCTCGGCGGCAAAAACTGGAACCGCCTGCACATGCTCATCTACTTCGCCGCACTCTGTGGAGTGGTTCACTACTGGTGGCAAATGAAGCCCGGCGTCCTCACGCCGCTCGCCATGACCGTTGTCATCGCCGCGCTTCTCCTCGCTCGCCCCATCCTCGCCTGGCTTCAGCGCCGCAAAGCCCGCGCCGCCGCCTCCGTTTGAGCGCCGCATCTTCTTAAGCAGTCACTGCGAGAGATCTTCGGAATTCACCGGAACTGGGCTTTGCCTCGTTGCCCCTGCCTGGCGTGCTCGGGTGGTTCTGCTCCGCATCAACCACGGCAATGTCGCCGTGGCCCACTTCGCGGGTGGCCCGCGCGAGCCTCCACTGCTTCCGCAAAGTGCAACTTTCGTGTCAGGAAGAACCGGGCAAAGGTGATTGAAACCATACTGAACGCGGACCTACAGTGAATCTATTCAATTGGATATTCACCAGTCGAAGGGCCAGATAAGAAGGAACGGACCTAAGTTGGAGTTTCCGGAGCAGTCGGGAAAAGGCTGGGCCGGATGCTCAATGGAGAATCTGAAAATGTCCAATATCATGACCGCGCTGCGAGAGATGGAACTGGAACAGGGGGAGAGCGCCACTCAATCCAGGATGCATCTCCTGGCATCCGCCCCGGCGGCCGACGATTTTTCGGCCCTCAAGGAATTTACAGCGCCCACAGCGCTGCAAATCGAAAATCGCGAGCAGCAGGCAGTCGCGCATAAGCCGCAGCTCGGGGGCGAGGCATTGATCCTCTTTGCAAACGATTATTCTGCCCTCGCGGAACGCGTAGCTCAAGTGATTGAATCGGTGGAGCGGGAGCGGCAAGCCTGTTTGGTTGCCCAGAAGCGCGCTGTTCATGCTGAAGCGGAAATTACCCGGCAGGCGCTGCGCATGGATGGGCTCGAACGGAAGATGCGTGATCTTGAGAGCGAGAGCGACCGCTGGCGTCAGTACGTCGAGCAAATGATCGCTCTGCTCGACTCGCTCCAGCTTTCAAAGGTCGAGTAACAACGGACTACCCGGCCAAACCCACCCATTTCCGAAAAAAACAAAGTTCGCCGCGAACCCCGCCAACTCCGCCGACTCCGCTAACTTGCCAACTCGCGAACACGTCCGCGCAGCGGACGGCTAACTTGCTAACCCCGCCAACTCCGCTAGCTTGCTGACTCGCTGACCTGCTAACTTACTGCCTCACCCAAACTCCAGCATCCTCTGCGCCACCGGCTGATAGCTCTTCCTGTGCAGCGGCGTCGGCCCCAGCCGCCTCAGCGCCTCCATATGTTCCGGCGCAGCAGTAGCCCTTGTGCCGCGCCAGCCCGTACCCCGGATACACCGCGTCCAGCTCCACCAGCAGCCGGTCGCGATCGCACCTTCGCCAGCACGCTCGCCGCCGCAATCGAAAGGCTCCGCGCGTCGCCCCCCACCACCGCCTGCTGCGGGCACGGCCAGTCGATCGTGTCGCGCCCGTCGATCAGCAAATAATCCGGCAGCCGACCAGCCAACTGCTCCACGGCCATGCGCATCGCCAGCAGCGACGCCCGCCTGATGTTGATGCGGTCGATCGTCTCCACATCCACCGCCGCAATCGCCCACGCCGCCGCCTCAACGCGAATCATCGCGTCAAATTCGTTCCTCTGTTTTTCCGTGAGCTGTTTTGAATCGGTCAGCCCCGGCAGTCGGCAGCCATCAGGAAGGATCACTGCCGCCGCAACCACCGGCCCGAACATCGGCCCGCGCCCCACCTCGTCGAGGCCGGCAATGCGCACCGCTCCGCCCCGCCGCGCCGCGTTCTCCAGCGCAAATCCGCACACCGGAGCCTTGGTCATGCACACAGTATAAGAATTCTCGCGGAATCATCGGGTGGAAAAGCCGGACGTCAACCGCTCATTCGCGCTCGAACCCGTAATCGCGCTCCACGCGGCACACCCGCACCTTGAACTCCTCATACCACGTGTCGCGGCCGCGTCTGCTGCGCCACCAGGTGCCGTGAGTTCTGCTTCCACGCCGCAATCGATTCCAGGCTTTCCCAATAAGACACCGTGATTCCCAGCCCGTCTCGCGCCGACTCAATGCCCAGGAATCCCGGCTGCGTCGCGGCCAGCTTTTCCATCGCCTCGGCCATCTTTCCGTAGCCGTTGTCGTCCTTCCGTGCGCAGGGAAGTGAAGATCACCGCATAATAGGGTGCCGCCGGTGTTGCTGCAATCGCCATGCCAACCAGTATATGGACAAAGACGCGCGGCAAGATGATAGCCTGACTTATCAAAACAGGAGGTCATTGTTCATGCCGAAGTTCGTCATCGAGCGGGAGATTCCCGGCGCCGGAAAGCTAACCCCGGATCAACTGCATGCCATTGCCCAGAAATCCTGCGGAGTGGTGCAATCCATTGGGCCCCGTATCCAGTGGGTCCAAAGTTATGTCACCGACGACAAGATTTACTGCATCTACATCGCTCCGGATGAGGATACAATCCGCGAGCACGCCCGGCAGGGAGGGTTTCCGGCAAACTCCATTGCGCGCGTTCGCTCCGTTTTCGATCCCACAACGAGCGAATAGAACTGCAGAGCTCCCGCAGAGCGCCGCGCCCACCTCGCGCCGCTTCTCTTCTGTCCACTGTTCACTGCGCACTGTCCGCTGTCCTGCGCGCAGCAAAAACCCCGGCCGAAGCCGGGGCTCTTTTTGCACTCCAATTAAACCTCGTTCGCGACCAACTGACCACCGATTCCTGACTGCGGCCTCCTCGGTCACTCGGTCCCTGTCTTTACGCCCGCACCTTGCCGGTCGCGCGGTCCACTTCCTTCAGCCGCGCCGCCTTGCCGCGCAGCCCGCGCAGATAAAACAGCTTCGCCCGCCGCACCTTGTAGCTGCGCACCACCTCCACCTTATCCACGACCTTGGAGTTGAAGGGGAAGATGCGCTCCACCCCCTGCCCAAAGCTCATCTTGCGCACGGTAAACGTCGCCTGCGGGCCGCGGTTCACGGCGATCACCAGGCCCTCAAAGGCCTGCAGCCGCTCTTTATCGCCTTCCTTGATCTTCACTTGAACGCGAATCTGGTCGCCGGGCACAAACGCCGGCAAATCGGTGCGCTTCAGCTTGTCAGCCAGGCGCTGCATTACGGGATGGATTGACATGGTAGTTTCCTGCGATTGAAGTCAGAATGTTTAGTTTATCAAAGATCGCCGCGATTTGCCTCGCGCGCCAGCCCCTCATTTTTACAGGTGTTCCGGCCTCGGCCCATGCGCTATAGTTCCGCCATGGACGAAAAACGGGATCTTCTCCGCCACACCCTTGCCACACTGGCTTATCGCACCGTTCGCGCCTTGGAAAACGCCCCCGACTCCTTCGCCAACTTCGACAGCGCTGGCCGCCGGCCCGTGCAGATCCTCGCCCACATGGGCGACCTGCTCCACTGGGCGCTCTCCATGGCTCAGGGCAACCCTGCCTGGCACAACTCCCAACCCCTCGCCTGGCCCCAGGAGCAGCAGCGCTTCTTCGCCGCTCTCTCCGCCTTCGACGCTTATCTCGCCTCATCCTCGCCCGTCCAGGCGCCCATCGAGCGCCTCATGCAGGGCCCCGTCGCCGACGCCCTCACCCACGCCGGCCAGCTCGCCATGCTCCGCCGCCTCGCCGGCTCGCCCACCCGCGGCGAAAACTTCTACGTCGCCGCCATCGCCATCGGCCAGATCAACTCCGTCCAGCCCGAACCCGTCAAGCCCTTCTAGCGCCGGGCTCCCGCGCGCCCCAAAATCCCGCCACCTCATCCTCGCTGAATTCGCCCAGCGCGACTCGGTCATCCTTGCGCGCCTCTAGCCCGCCCTGTGGAAAATTAATCCATTTCAGAATTCTTTGTAACAATTCGGCAATTCTAATCAACTTAACTGGTTGAAAATTAAAATCGTCGCGATTTTACTTGACAATCGTATATTGTTCGGTTAAAAATGATAACGGTGACTATCGTCGCCATGGAGGTATTTATATGCGCCGTATACTCGCGACCAGCATTCTGCTCTCCTCGCTGACTCTCCCCGCAGCGGCATTTGCCAGCACGCCCGTGGACGACGCCACTGCCCCAACCCCCATTCGCGTCAGCACCGGTGTCACTGAGCCGGTCCTCGTTAACTCCGCCTCCCTCGCGCTTCCCGACGGGTACTCCATCAACGCTATCCCCAACGATGCCCAGGTCGGCCTCTCCCTCACCATCGACGAGAAGGGCCAGCCTGAGAACATCCAGGTCACCAAGTCGTTACAGCCCGTTCTGGGACGCCCGCGTCATCGAAACCGTCCGCCAGTTCCAATTCAAGCCCGGCACCGTCGACAACCAACCCACGCCCGTCGACATGAACCTCACCGTCAACATCACCCGCTAAGCCCCGCGCCACCAACCCGTCGGGATGCTGCGCCTGAAAGCTTCTGTGATCGAGCCAACCGGTTCGTTCTCGGGAAAGCTGCACCTTCAGCTCAGCATCCCTTCGGTCTCACAACTTCTCCGCGCCACGAATCGCTTCTGAGCAATCCGCTCGTCCTCCGCGCTCAGCGCCGCCCGCTCCAGCAGCTCCGGCCGGTTCTTGAGCGTCTTGCGCAGTTGCTGCTCCCGCCGCCAGCGCCTGATCTCCGCGTGATCGCCGTTCATCAGCACCTCCGGCGCGCGCAGTCCGCCGAACTCCGCCGGCCGCGTGTACTGCGGATAATCCAGCAGCCCTCCCGCTCCGTGCTGCGATCGCGGAACCCCCTCCACATCCACGTCGATCTCCGCGTCCGCCGCGCCAAAGCTCTCAAACTCGCCTGAAGCCTCGTTGCCCAGCACGCCGGGAATCAGCCGCATCGTCGCGTCCACCACCACCGCCGCCGCCAGCTCGCCTCCGCTCAGCACGTAGTCGCCGATCGAAAGCTCCATGTCGCAATAGATCTCGTTGATCCGCTCGTCCACGCCCTCATATCGCCCGCAGATCAGCACCACGCGCTCCAGCTCCCGCCAGCTCCCGCGCCACCGGCTGCGTAAAAAGCCGCCCCTGCGCCGACAGCAGAATCACCCGCGTTCCGCCCGCAGGCTTGTCATCCTGAGCTGAGTTTGGCGCGCTTCCAGTTGTGATGTCATCCTGAGCGACCGGAGCGGAGCGGAGGGAGTCGAAGGACCTGCGGTTCGTCCCCTGATCTCTGATCTCTGATCTCTGATCCCTGCTTTTCACCCCCAGAGCCTCCAGCGCCTCCGCCAGCGGCTCCGGCTTCAGCACCATCCCCTCGCCGCCGCCAAACGGGCGGTCGTCCACCGTGCGGTGCCGGTCGTGCGCAAACTCCCGCAGATCGCAGCGTCTCTACCGTCACCAATCCCTCCTTCAGCGCCCGGCGCACAATCCCGTGCGCAAACACGCTCTCAAAGAACCCCGGAAAGATGGTCACAATGTCGAACCGCATACCGACGATCATAAAGGCAGGCAGCGCACCTTCGGGCAATCACACCGCAGTGGCTGGGTTACTCGGAAATACCGGTCACCGTCGAGCGCCAGACCGTGCGATCCGGCATCAGTAACTCATATTCCGTGCCGATTGGGTTCGGGCCTTCGGGATGTGGCGCTTTCAAGAGTCGAGCTTGGTAATCCGCGGCAACCAGGAGAATTGCGTGTCCCGGATACCAGATCTGGAATCCCCTCAACTCGATCTTTTGCCCGGCGAGCTGCGCATCGGCATAGATTACGTCATCGCACGTCGGGTACCCCGTTGCGCTCTTCTCGCTAAGAGTGCAGTCTTTCCTGAGATGAATTCCTGAGACGTGGATCTTGATCGGATAATCGACACCTTCCTTGGCTTTCGGAGGCCCTTGTCCGAACCGAGTCTTCTGCGCAGAGACCAAAGCAACGGAGCAAACGATAAGCAACACTGCAGCGATGTGCGACCGCATGGTTCACCCCCCGAAAGAGAGTCTACTCCGGCGCCCGCACTCGCACGCCTCAAGCTACCGGCCACTCCCTAGAACTGGTTGCATAAATGATGTTTTGAAAGGGCACGGCTTCAGCCGTGCCGCCAGGGGCGCATAAAATCTGGGCTTTAGCCCCCGAGGGATGGTTTGTCGCTGATCGAGCAACATTTATGCAACCAGCTCTAATCCCTAATCCCTGCCTTTCGCACCCACACCCGCGCCGTCACCGCCCCAAACAGAAATCCGCCCACATGCGCCAGGTACGCCACGCCGCCCGTCTGCACCGTCGCCACCGAGCCCACACTCAGCAACTGAATCAGAAACCAGAACCCGATCAGCAGCACCGCCGGAATATACGTCATCCGGATGAAGATCAGAATCCATACCACCGACCGAATCCGGTCTCGCGGATACATCACAATGAACGCGCCCATCACCGCCGCAATCGCCCCGCTCGCTCCCAGGCAGGGAATCCTCGAACCCGGGCTTCCCGCCACCTGCGCCAGCATCGCCACCACGCCGCCCATCAGATAGAACACCAGGTAGCGAAACCGGCCCATCGCGTCCTCGATCGCCGGCCCAAACGCCCACAGGAAAACCATGTTGCCCAGAATGTGCAGCCAGCCCGCGTGCATGAACATCGCGGTAACGATCGTGATCCAGTGGTGGCCGTGCTCAATCCGCACGGGAATCACCGCCCACCGCTTCACAAACGCATCGCCCTCCGCCAGCTCGCGCAGAAACACGTACGCGTTGGCCGCGATGATCAGCGCCGTCACCCACGCAAAGCCGCGCGTCCGTCGCGATGCGTCTCCCAGCGGTATAACTGTTCCCACGTTGGATTCCTCGACTGACCTGATGATCGTTCAGTGAATGTCTTGTATCATGCTGGTCGACCCGTTGCCGCCTCGCCCGCGCTCTGCCCTGGCGGAGCGCTTCTATTTCCGCCAACTTCGCTAACTTGGGGTGCCCCATCCTTGCCGCGTCTTTGTTTTTGCGGCAAGGGTGGGATAGCACAAACCCCGATCCACCACCGTCTCGCTAACTTCGCTAACTCCGCCAACTCCGCTAGCCCCGCTGTCTTTCTGCTCTCTGAATTCCGTGCTACACTACGGCCACCCCGGCCCCTTTTTCCCTTTCCATGGTCAGCCTTTCAAAAAATCAGCGGCTCTTCCTCTACTTCAGCACGCTCACGCTGATCATCTTCGCTGTCGCGCCCGACATCCTTCTCGACATTCCCACCGCCTACATGCTCAAGAACCACCTGCACGCCACGGCCTCGCAGGTCTCTCTCTTCCGCTTGCTCACCGGAATCCCCATGTACGTCGGCTTCATCTTCGGCATGACCCGCGACCTCTGGGATCCCTTTGGCTGGCGTGATCGCGGATACTTCCGTCTCTTCGGCCCGATGGCCGTGCTTGTCTTCGTCTGGCTTGCTCTCACGCACCTCTCTTACTCGGGTCTCGTCATCGGCATGTTTCTCGCCATGATCTCCTTCCGCTTCCTCATGGCTGCTTACTCCGGCCTCATCAGCCTCATTGGCCAGGAAGAGCTCATGTCCGGCCGCCTCAGCGCCCTCTGGATGGTCTTCCGCTACATCTCCTTCATCGTCGCCTACTTCGCCTCCGGTTTCATCACCGAACACCTCTCGCCCCGCCAGACCTTCATCCTCGCCGCCGCGGTCACCCTCCCGCTCTGCCTCTACGGATTCCTCAAGCCCCGCGCCGTCTTCAGCCACGCCTACGAGAATCCCCACGCGCGCGGCGCATCTTTCCTCGGCGACCTCAAGCGCCTCGCGAAGCATCGCGCCGTCTATCCCGCCGTGCTCATCATCCTTATCTGGAACTTCATGCCCGGCTTCAGCACGCCCATGCAGTTCTATCTCTCCAACCAGCTTCACGCGCCCGACTCGGTCTACGCCGACTTCAACTGCATCTTCTATGGCTCCTACATTCCCATCGTCGTGCTCTACGGCATTCTCTGCACGCGTTTTCCTCTGCGCAAGCTTCTCTGGTGGGGAGCCGCCGTGGGAATCCCTTCCATGATCCCATTGGCCTTCATTCATTCCGGCCGCCAGGCTCTCTTGCTCGCGGGCGTCATGGGCATGATGAGCGCCCTCGGCCAGTGCGCCTTCTACGATCTCGCCATCCGCTCCTGCCCGCCCGGCCTCCAGGGAACCCTCATGATGGCCGCCGACGCTGTCAACAATCTCGCCACTCGCGCCAGCAACGTCCTCGGCACAAAAATCTACGGCCTCAGCCCCACGCATGGCTTCCTTTATTGCGTCATTGCCATGACCGCAGTCTTCGCTCTCATCCTGCCCACCATCCTCTTCGTGCCCAGGGAACTCATTGCCACCTCCGACGGCCAGCCCAGCCCCGCCCTCGACGCCGAGCTGCTCTCCGAACTCGCCCAATCCCCCGCCACCCCCTAGCTGGATCTCGGTTCTCAGAGAATCAAACTCACCATAGACATGGATGCCCCAGGTCTCGATTCTGAGACCTGGGATAGCACGTAACTTTGCATTTCCTCTGCGGCTTTAGAAGATTTTCTTGCCGAACGCGGAGCAAATCAGCTGCACGGCCAGCTCCGCCGTCCGGTTGTGTTCATCCAGAATCGGGTTCACTTCAACGACTTCGAGGCTCAGCATCCCCCCGTGATCGGCGAGAATCTCCATCGCCAGATGAGCTTCGCGATAGGTTGCCCCGCCCGGTACCGGTGTGCCCACGCCCGGCGCCTCCTCGGGATCGACCCAGTCCATGTCCATCGACACGTGATAGCCGGCCGTACCGTTGGCCGCTGCGTGAATCGCTTTCTCCATCACCGCGCGCAATCCCAGCTCGTCGATGTCCCGCATGGTGTAAGCCGTAATCCCGGCGCGCCGAATGTTCTCACGTTCGGCCTCGTCTACATCGCGTACGCCCACCAGAACCGTATGCTGTGGAAGCACCTTCGGCGACCAGCCGAGCAGATTGCTCAACTCGGCCGGGCCCATTCCCAGCAAGGCTGCAAGCGGCATGCCATGAACATTGCCTGAAGTCGATGTCTCCGGTGTGTTGATGTCGGAGTGCGCATCGATCCAGATCAGCCCTACTGCCTGTCCCAGCGCGCGAAAATGATTGGCCACGCCTGCGACCGTGCCTGCGGCCACTGAGTGGTCCCCGCCCAGCACGATCGGCCTGGCGCCGCGCCCCAGCGCCTGCTCGACGCGTTCGGCAATCTCCTGGTCGCACTGGGCAATTTCTTTCAGGAAGCGCGCATGAGCATCGCCCCGGCGCATCGTCTCCGCCACCGGCACCTGCACGTTGCCGCGATCGGTAACGGCATGGCCGAGCGCTTCGAGCTTGGCCTCCAGCCCCGCCACGCGCAATGCCGACGGCCCCATATCCACGCCGCGCCGCTGCTGTCCCAGGTCCAGCGGCACTCCAATCATCTCAATTCGCTTCGCTGCGCCCTGCCGCGCATGCGCATTCCGCCCCGATGCCGCCGCTGACGCTTCCTGATTCATACTCGGCCTTCCATTATCACAAACCTGGCTCGTCGCCGGCCCTCTTATCCCTCCCGTAGGGAGGGGGAAAATAGCCCCGGATTAAGCGCAGCGCAATTCGGGGAGACCGTTCCAAACAGATCTTCTGCCCCGTAGGGGCGGAGGGAAGGCGGTCCGTCCCCACCCCTCAACAAGGCAGACTCACCAAGCGACCGGTCTGCCCCCCCGATTTCATGTCAAGAGCAGCCCTCGCAGCCCTCACGCCGCAACTGTTGCAATCACTCAAGTTGCCCGCCCCAAATTTTTCCCCGAACTTTGCCGGTTATTTCCGCCAACTCTCTACACTTGTCTTAAGTGGGCTGATGAGCCAATGCGCCGAGGCCCGCCAACTCGCTCACTTGCTGTCCCGCCACCTTCGAATGGAGGCGAAAATAAATAAAGAAAAAATTTGGGGGTCCAAAAGCTCAAAAATGCCACCTAACTCATTTGGAATCAACAGAACCATCTCAAAATCGTGTTCAAATTTGTTCGATTTTGTGCACCAAACCAGCCCTTTTTCGCCCCAAAACGGCCTCTCGCGACCTATGATTTCAGCCAAACGTCATGCCCGACATTGAAACCCTGCTGACGCGCTGGCAATCGGCCGGCGTCCTCGATGCGGAGACTGCTTCCCGCATCCGTGCGCACGAGGGACAAACTTCCGCCGCCGCGCCTTCCGGCCTTAAATGGCAGGGAATCACCGCGCTCATTCTCGGCGCCATCTTATTGGCCTGCGGCGTCGTGCTGTTCGTCTCCGCGCACTGGGACGAGCTCGGCCCCGGCGCGCGCTACACGCTCGTCATCGCCATGGTCGCCGTCTTCCACATCGCGGGCGGCCTTGCGCGGCCCGGCTTCCACGGCCTCTCCACAGCGCTCCACGCCGTGGGAACCGTCGCCACCGGCGCAGCCATCGCGCTCGTCGGCCAGATCTTCAACATTCAGGAGCACTGGCCCGCCGCTGTGCTTCTCTGGGCGCTCGCTGCTCTCGCCGGCTGGGCGCTTCTCCGCGATCAGGCGCAGCAAACGCTCGCGCTGCTCCTCGTTCCCGCATGGATCTTCTGCGAGCTCGGCTTCCGCATGAGCGGCCACATCGGCGAAGACATTTACATGGGCCGCCTCTGTTTCATGTGGGCCATTCTTTACATCACATTCTTCATCGCCTCGCGGCACAAGGTGGTGCAGGGAATCCTCTTTGCCGTGGGCGTCGTCGGCACAGTGGTTGGCGTCGTCGCCATGCTGGCAGGCTGGGTCTCGTTCGCGGCCGATCAGAGCTTCATTCCCTTTGGCACGCGCGTGTGGGCCTGGATTGCAATCGCCGCCATCCCGCTCGTCATCGCGGCATTCCACGGCCACAAGGGCCTCATTCCCATTGCCGCCTCCATCGCCTTCTGCCTCGCGCTGCCCTGGTGCTATCGCACCTGGACCGAATCGTATTTCGCCTATGGCGCAAGGACGAACGTGACGTTCGTTCGCACCGAGCCGAATCTTCTGGCGCACGCTGCTCGTCGCCGCTTTTGCCGTCTTCCTTTGCTGGTGGGGCGTGCGCCTCGTCTCGCGCGCGCTGGTCAACCTCGGCATTGTAGGGTTCGCCGCCGCCGTCGTTTGGTTTTACTTCAGCGACATCATGAGCAAGGTCAATCGCTCGCTCGGCCTCATCGGGTTGGGCATTCTCTTTCTCGCCGGAGGCTGGGCGCTTGAGAAAATGCGTCGCCGCATCCTCGCGCGCATGGCGCCGCCGAAGCCGCCCGAGCAAGCGTTGCCGCCGCAGCGAATGGAGGTGCGCAATGAAGATCTCGCGCTTCACGCTCTCCGGTGTCTCCGTCGCGCTGCTCATCATCCAGTTGCTCATCGTCTCTTCCATCGCTGGCAAGTATCTTTACCAGCGCTGGCGCTGCCCGCGCGTCTGGACGCGCGCCGCGGCCATCGATCCGAGCCTGCCCATGCGCGGCCGCTACCTCAGCCTGCAGCTCACCGTCGACGGCTGCCAAAGCACGTTGCCCTCGGCCAAGCTGGCCACCTTCCCGCGCGACGTCAACGGCGCCATCAAGTCGGGACCGTATGTTCTGCGCCCGCAGCCGGTCGACTTCCGCGCCAACCTGAAAGTCGAGAACAACAAGCTCGTTGCCGTGCGCATCGAGGGCCAGGAAGACTCCACGGCGGGCGAGGAGATCTCTGCCACGCCGGGCGCGCCTTGCGACCAGATGCGCCTGACCGACGGCGTCGACTTCTACATCGCCGACACCGCGCAGAGCCCGCTGCCGCTCCAGCCCGGCCAGGAACTGTGGATCGAGGTGACCGTCCCGCCCAAAGGCCCGCCGCGCCCACTCCAACTCGCGCTCAAGCAGGACGGCGCCTGGAAGCCGCTTGCGTTTGAATAAACGCGTGCCGCGTAGCCCTGGGGAACCACTGAATTAAGTTCCGGTTTTGAAAGGGCACGACTTCAGTCGTGCCGAGAAAAGCCAATAAAATTGAGGGCTTTAGCCCCTGAGGGATTGCACTTCCGGATTTTCTTGCCTGTTGCTACTGATTTCTAGGCCTCTTCGGCTTTGCTCAGATCGACGAGTCCTTCCGGCAGCGCCATCTCCACGCGCTTGCCTTCGAGGTCGATCCGGCGCAGATAGCTTTTCGCGAACGGAACCAGCACTTCGCCGCTTCGCGCCGCGCACCACCAGCAGCGGCGCCGGCCCCGCGCGTCCGGTCCACGTCCTCGATCTCGCCCACAGCGACCGGCTCCGCGCCGGCCACATCCACCAGCGTGCAGCCGATCAGGTCGCCGATGTAGGCCTCGTCCTCGGCGAGCGCGCGCTCGCTCCGCGCGCGGAATGGCCACGATCAGTCCGGCCAGCGTCTTCGGCCGCGGAGATCGAATCCACGCCGCGCGAAGTGCAGCACGATGCCGCCCTTGTGCAGCCAGTGGTTGGTCGAGCTCCACTTCGCGCGGCGACTGCGCAGCCGCCCGCGGCAGCCATTGCGGCGGACATGTCCGCGGTGAGCAGCCAAAGCTGCCGCCGTTCAGCAAACTTTTCAGGGAAATCGGTGAGAATCTCGGCGAAGACCTCGCCTTTGCGGCCCTGCGGGCGGCGAATCCGCGCCAGCCAAACCCAGGCTTCGGGCGCTTCCGGCACGGCTACCTCCGGCTCCGGAAGCGACGGGCCGTCGAGCCGAAGCCATGCTAGACCTTCGTCGTCCTCTTCCAGGATGTCGAGCGTGTAGCGGTGGTGCAGCTTCATGCTGACCGCGCCCAGGATGGTGCGCACCGAGCGCGCCGTGCGCCCCTGCTTGCCGATCACCTTGCCCACGTCCTGCGCCGCCACGCGGAGCCTGAGGACGGTGTTCTCATCCCGGTTCACGGCTTCCACTTCCACGGCTTGCGGCTCATCCACCAGGGCCCGCGCAATCTCGCGGACCAATTCGTCTACTTGCACCATTTCAGCTTGGGTCATGATCTTGCCTCTGACCATCTACGTTCGAGAATTGGCGACTCTGAAACTGTGCGCGAATAGTAACACGCATACCCGCTGTGAGCAAAGACTTGTGCAGCCGACTCTGCGCCGTGCGGGCCGTCGCCATGCCGCGCAGGGTGGAGAATCAGGCTGCGGCCGGGTCCGTAACTCTGGGCCGCGGTCTCGGCCGCTGGCTCTGCCGCAGCTGGCCGGGTTCTTGGCCACCAGCTTTTCCAGGGTGGGCGAAAGCTGCGCGCCCTTGCTGCGCCAGTAGGCGATCCGCTCGTGCTTCAGGTCGACCTGGCCGGGTTGGTGCGGGGATTGTAGGTGCCGACCACCTCAATCGAGCGGCCATTGCGGGCGCGGTCCTTCTCGATCACGACGATGCGGTAATAGGGTTGCTTGGGGGCGCCAACACGCGCCAAACGAATCATAACCACGGTGATACGGTTCCTTTCGGCTTCCAGAGCTTGTGTGGGTGCTTTGGGGATTTTCCCGGCCGGTTCCGGTCCTGCGTTCGCCCGGCGAGCGGGCAAGCGCACAGGTCTCCGGCACAACAACGGCCGGACAGATGCGCCCGGCCGCACACATCACAACACCTAAGTATCGCCGAAACCGGGCCTTTGAGGCAAATCCGCGCTGGCGACAGGCGCGAAGTCCCGCATCGCCGCGAGATTCCCCGTCCCGCACCCGGCGCATGCGCGGCTCTCGCTTATCATGGCAGAACCAGCCGCCGATTATCGCAGTCTGCGAAATCGGAAGACTGGTGCCGGAACCGAAGATCATGAACCGCGAGTATCACAAATGCCGATCCAGCCGGCTGGGCCGCGAAATGGAGCTGCTCGTCTTCGGCCACGCGGGCTTGCCCGTGCTGGTCTTTCCCACCTCCGGCGGCCGATTTTACGAGTTTGAAGACCGCGGCATGATTGCGGCTGTCGCTGACAGGCTCGATGCCGGCCAGCTGCAGTTCTTCTGCGTCGACTCAGTGAATGACGAAAGCTGGTACAACCGCAGGCGCCGCCGCGCCAGCGCATCGCCCGCCACATGCAGTATGAGGAGTACTTTGCTCCACGAGGTCGTGCCGCTCATCCGGCAAAAGAACCGCGATGCGCGCCTCATTGCGTTCGGATGCAGCTTCGGCGGCTATCACGCGGTGAACATCGCCCTGCGCCATCCGGAGATCTTCAGTGGATTTGTATCGCTGTCGGGCACGTTCGATCTGACCGGCTTTCTCGACGGCTATTACGACCAGGATTGCTACTTTCATCTGCCCACCCACTATCTGCCCCGCCTCACCGATCCGTGGTTCCTCGATCGCTTCCGGCGGAACAAGTATGTGCTGGCTACCGGCTGGGACGACCAGTGCCTCGGCCAGAACCAGGATCTCGACCGCATCCTGAACGAGAAGGAAATCCCGCACCAGTTTGATGTTTGGGATGTGCCGAACTCGCACGACTGGCCGGCTTGGCAGCGAATGGCGCAGCAATACTTGTGACAACGACCGTCAACGACCTGAATCACCTGGAGAAGCTGCGTCGAATTGCTGGCCGCGAGTCGTTCACAGGCTGACGACGTACACTGGTGCCGAGCCCGGGCGCGACAGCGCGCCTGCTGCGTATCGCGCAGCGCGCGGAGGACAGCGCATGAAGAAGATTGGCGTGCTCTTCGGCGTGGAGAACAGCTTCCCCAGCGCCTTGGTCGAGCGGATCAACGCTCGGAATCATTCCGGCATTCAGGCGGAGTTTGTTCAGACGGGCGCGTTGCATCTCAATCAAAAGTCACGCTACGCCGTTATTCTCGACCGCATCTCCCACGAGATGCCGTTCTATCGCGCGTTCCTGAAACAAGCCGCGTTAGACGGAACGACGGTCATCAACAATCCTTTCTGGTGCTCGGCTGACGACAAATTCTTCAACTACACGCTGGCCGCGCGGCTGGGCGTGGCCGTGCCGCCCACGGTGCTGCTGCCGCACAAGGAGCATCCAAACGGGACCACGGAGAAGTCGCTGCGCAACCTGGAATTCCCGCTCGATTGGGACGCCGTGTTTGCGGCCATCGGCGAGCATGTTTTTTTGAAGCCGATCCACGGCGGCGGCTGGCGCGATGTGCACGAAGTGCGCGGCTGCGAAGAGTTCTTTCGCGCTTACGACCAGTCGCGCGACTTATGCATGGTGGTCCAGAAGGCCATCGAGTACACAGAGTATTTCCGTTGCTTCGTCGCGGGACCGAAGAAAGTTCGCATCATGCCTTACGATCCACGGCGGCCGCACGCCGAACGCTACCTGCAAGGCGTTCCGCGGGCCAGGACGCTCCGCGCCAAGCTGCTCTTCCGGCGCATGGAAGAAGATGCGCTCAAGCTCAGCCGCGGGCTTGGCTATGACTTGAACTCAGTGGAATTCGCGGTGGAGAACGGAATCCCCTATGCCATCGACTTCTTGAATCCAGTGCCCGACGCCGATGTGCACTCGGTGGGCGCGGAGAATTTCGAGTGGATTGTGGATCAGGTGGCGGATCTCGCGATCGCCAGAGCCAATCGTACGCCCCGGGCGCCGGCATTGCGTTGGCCGGTACTTCTTAGCGCAGCGGCGCCCGCCAAAATGCGTGTTGCAAAGGCACGTTCTTCGAAAATGCCCGAGCGGAACACGCGCCGCCTATCCACAGCGGATCGGACGACGACGGGAGAGTAGGCGGCGAACGGAATTGATGGTGGGAAGCGGGAGGCTACGCGCCGGCGCGGACGAGGAGGCATGTGATGTTGTCGTGGCCACCGGCCTGATTCGCGGTGGCGACCAGGCGCGAACAGAGACTCTCGAGCGGCAGATCGAGGCGCAGCAGGGATTCGATAAGTGAGTTGGTGAGTTCGCGCGTGAGGCCGTCGGAGCAGAGCAGAAAGATGTCGCCTGGCTCGGCTTCGAGTTCGAAGATGTCGGCGGTGACGCTGCTTTGCGTGCCCAGGGCGCGGGTGATGACGTTTTTGAGCGGCGAGCGACTAGCTTCCTCCTGGCTCATTTGGCCCAGGCGCATCTGCTCCTCGACCAGGGAGTGATCAAGGGTGATTTGCTCGAGCCGTGAGTTGCGCAGGCGGTAGCCGCGGCTGTCGCCGACATTGAGCATCCAGGCGTGCCGCTCTTCCACCAGTAGGGCCACGAGAGTGGTGCCCATGCCGCTAAGCTTCTGGTTGCGTTGCGAGCGGGAGAAGATAGCCTGATTGGCGGCGGCGACGGCTTGCTCGGCATCGGTCGGGAGGGAATTCACGCCAGGCCGGTTGGTGAGCAACTGCATCATCTCAGCAACGGCCAGGTTACTGGCAACCTCACCTGCGGCAGCGCCGCCCATGCCATCGCAGACTACGTACACGCCGTGCTCGATGGAATAACCGAATGCATCCTCGTTGGAAGGGCGCTTGCGGCCGCGGTCGCTAAGCGCCGCGGCCGTGTAGTGGACGACAGCCGTTGCCAAGAAAGAAACCCCCGTCGCTCAGTGTACCGAAAAAACATGGGCTGGGGAGTGGAGAGAAAGGAATCGCACAGGAACTAAGGTACTGGGGAACCAAAGGAATAAGGGGTAAAAGGATGTATGAACATGGAGACGCCGGGAACGGAAAACAGGAAAAAATCACGATAGTCGAGATGTGAGGATACGAAATGTGGGATCGATGTGGAAGCGGGCTTTCGCTAGGGGTGCGCGGTTGAATCGGCGCGCAGCGGCGGGGGCGGGGGAAGGTCGAAGACCTGGATGGCGCCGGCGTTGAGCAGCGCAACGCGGCGGCCGGTGGAGGAGATGGCGACGTTACCGCCGGCGTCGAGGATAGGGCTGACGGGCGAGACCAACGAAATGTCTCCATTGGCGGCGTCGAAGATGGTCACGGACTGTTCTTTGACTTGATCTGCATCCATGGGCGCAAAAGCGTAGATGGAGTTTGTGGTGTCGAGCGTTTCCCACGCCAGGCGAGAGCCGTTGGCCGCGACGACCAGTTGCGGCCAGATTTCGGTGGGCGGCGCCTGCGACTCCCAGAGGGTTCGGCCACCGGTGGTCATGGCCACAAGATCGTTCTCGCCTGAAGGGCCGCAACCGGTAGCGAGGATCTCCTTTTCGGAGAGAAAGTTGTTGTCAGGCTCGCAGGTGGAATCCACGCGGCCAAGCATCTTGCTGCCGCCAGTGAAGTAGCTGAGGTTCAGCACCCACTCTGTTCCGCGGCCGCGCAGGTTCTCGAGGTAGCCCACGGAGTTGATGGGCAGATGAACGGCGGTCCGAACACGGCTGACCAGCATGACCTCACCGGAGTCACGGCGAAGAATGCGGACCACAAGATCGGGAAGGTCGCTTTCAGCGTTAGCGGAGTCCAGTCCGGGAGAGATGGTGGCTGAAGCGGTCGACGGGCTGGAGACTTCTCCGGCTTCCACGCCGCTGACGAAGACCTGTCCGCGGAGGCCCCGGGATTCCACCCTGCTGACGAAGACCGGTCCGCGGGGGCCCCGGGATTGGCAGGCTTCGTAACAGGCTCGCGGGAGTTGGTGACGAGGAAATGCTGTTCGGGATCGAGTTCAAGCCAAAGCAGCGCGCCGGGGAACTCGAGATAAGGCTTCAGCGTAAGTGTGGCGTCGCCCTCGAACAGATTGTTGCGGTCACGGAAGAGGAAGTGACCGTTCTTGAGCGGCCACAGGTAGCGGACGCGGTCGTGAACGGTCCACATGGCCGCGGCTTCAACAGTTCCCTGGGGCAGCGCGAGGACTATGGCGCGAATCTGGCGCTCGTCGCCTTCCTCGCCGTTGGGGAGATCGCGGTGCAGCAAGCCGGGCACGCGAAAGGTGAGGAGCAGCCGGTTTTCGTCGAGGAAATCGAGCGAGGCCATCGTATTCCGTGCGCCCAAATAGATGGGGCCGGGCGCGGTGAAGCCCAGAGGCTCGATAGGGATGGTGAACGAGGGCGGCACAGAGGGTTTGTCGGGGAAGCGGTCGATGAGGAAGCGCTCTTTGACCGAAGGCGAGGCTTGAGATTCGGGCGCGGCTCCGTTTTGCGCGGGGGCGGCCGGGATTGGCACCGGTGCGCTTGGGATTTGCGCCGTCGCGGGCACGGCGATTGCAGCGGCAAGAACCACTGCGGCGCGCCTCAGGAAAGCGCCGCGCCCATGACTCAACCGCACAATTCCGCGCTTGTTCACCATCGATGAGTATTCTCGCCGATGCGGGGTTGACGGCGAAAGTCCGCAAGGCTCTAATGTTCCTGAGCTCACGTTTTCCCAGCCAAGGAGGTGAAACGTATGAGCCGTTTCTGCCCGGCTGCTCTTTTGGTCGCCGAGGATTCTCGCCATTGCCTTTGCCTCTTCCTGGGCCTTTTCGCGCTGGAAGTTTTCAACGAAGTTCATGGCTTCTGGCGTACGGCGCTCGCATTTTCAATCGATCTTGTTCCGGCATTGATCGTTGTTGCGGTCTTGGTCGCTGCCTGGAGATGGGAGTGGGTTGGCGCGGTTGTGTATGCACTGTTGACGGCGCTTTACCTATGGTGGGGACTGCCCAGACATGTCCGTTTTTGGTGGTGCTTACGATAGCGACTTCGTTGATCGTCATAGCCGGACTGTTTCTGGCGAACTGGATCGAGCGCCCGAAGTTGCACACTGCACACTGAGCGATTGAATCGAGAGAACCGCGCGGCGGCCGCGAGATGAAGCGTGCTGGAGAACGGAACCCTGCGCGCGCCGCGTGTGCGACAGTAAAGGAGAGATGGAAGAGTGCACGACCGCCGGGAGAACTTAGCCGCGAGATCAAGCGGCGGTAGGTTCGGGTTTCTGGGTTACGGCGCTTGCGCCCTGGCCGGAGCGCTTTGGGGCACGGGGTTCTATTGGGGCAGGCTTGCACTGGACGAGATGAACGTGGGGCACATGGTGCTCTACCGCTTTCTGTTTGCCTGCGTGGGCATGGCGCCGGTGATGATCACGCGGCGCGTGCGCCTGACGGCGGGAGAAACTCGGACGCTACTGCTTGCGGCGGTCTTCGGTGTCCCCATTCAGTTCCTGTCTGCAGTTTCACGGTCTGGCGCTGACCACAGTGAGCCACGCTTCGCTGATGGTGGGCGCGATGCCGGTGTTACTTGCGGCGGCAGCCATGTTGTTTGCGGGCGAGCGGCTGGATTGGTTGTGTTGGCTGGCCCTGTGCGGTTCGACGGTGGGCGCGGCAATGGTGGTTCTGGGCGGCAACCGCGTCACAACCGGGCGAGAGACGCCCACCCTTGCGGGCGATCTGTTGGTGATTGTCTCGCTTATTTCGGCGCTGGCCTGGATTTTGCTGAGCAAGAAGCTCATGGAGACGCACAGCCCGCCAGTGGTGACCGCGTACACCATCTATTCGGGAACAGTGATGCTGGTAGTTTGGATAGCCGGCACGCGGGCGGTTGCGTTTCTCATGCACCGGAGCGTAGAGCCGATGCCCTTCGCTCACGTAAGCCTGACCGCTTGGATTGCGCTGGCCATCAGCGGACTGCTGTGCACGGCCACGACTACGCTGCTTTGGAATTGGGGCATTCACCACGTGCCGGCTTCGCGCGCAGGGGTATTCCTGAATATTGAGCCGGCACTGGGCTCGATTCTGGGCGTGGAGCTGATGGGCGAAAAGCTGGGTCCCTATGCGTGGCTGGGCGGCGCACTGATTCTTGTTGCGGCCATCACACTGACAACGCGCGGCCACGAGCCGGAGCCCGCGGTCATCCTGGAATAGCTTCATGAGCTTGCGATAGCATCGGTGGCATGGATGAGGCCGCAGCTTGTCGCCCGCGCAGAAGAACCCCGTTGCCATGCGAAGCAAGCGGCGCGATTGGATCGAGATCGGCATTGCGTATCTGCTGATCATGGCGGTGGAGTGGACGCCACGGCCATGGCAACGAATCCTTTGGATCGTGGCGGCGGTTGGGATCGCCGTCATCCTTTGGAGATCATTTGATGGCTGGAAGGCGATGGGTCTGCGCAAGGCGAATCTCGGCCGCTCGTTATGGATCGCGGGGGCGGCGTTGTTGCTGGCCGGCGCGGCGATCGTGGTTGCGGCATGGAGGCACACGCTCCTGCTGCCGGACGGCCCGTTCGTTTTTGTAGGGGCCTATTGTGCGTATGGCGTGTGGACCGGGGTGCAGCAGCTTTTGCTGCAAGGCTTCTTTCTGTTGCGGTTGCTGCGCGTGATGCCGAAGGCGTGGCAGGCGGCGCTGGCGGCGGCGGTGCTGTTTGGCGCAGCACATGTGCCCAATCCTTTCCTTGTGCCGGTGACGTTGATCTGGGGCTTTGTGGCGTGTCTCCTGTTTCTGCGCTACCGCAATCTTTATCCACTCATGATTGCGCACGCCATATTGGGCATTACCGTGGCCATGACGATTCCGGGAACCGTGGACCATAACATGCGTGTCGGACTGGCGTACCTGACCTATCGCCCGCACATGCATGCGCACCATTTGCATTTACTATCGCAGCCAAATTGACCAGATGGCGTCGACCGTAGCGTGGGTGATGGCGGATGCGCCGACGCGGCGCTGCGCGCGCCATGCGCGGCCGTAGAAGATGCCCGCTATCGCGGCCAGCAGCACGTAGCGCCAGTTGAAACTCGTGGTGCGCTTGTTGAAGTGAGCCAGGCCGAAGAGGCAAGCGGTCAGCAGCAAAGCGCCATAGCGTCCCATGCGCTTTTCCAGCAGGTTCTGCAGCCAGCCGCGAAAAAACAGCTCCTCAGGAACGGCAACGAAGAAGAAAGTGAAGAGCCAGGCGGTGGATATCGGCCCAGAGCCCCGGCCAGACCCGGTGTAAGTGCAGGAAGCCAAGGCTCAGACCAAGCGCCAGAGCGATTGGCGTGTAAATGGCGGCCTCGCGCAGGCCGATTCCGAGGTCTTTGAAGCGCAGGCGCAGGTCGAAGCCGGTTCCATCGAGCTGGCGGATGAGGACGAAGCCGTAGATGCCGGCGTCGAGAAGAAGAATCTTGTTGAAGATGGCCAGATGCGGCGGCCATGCGCCCTCAAACCAGCGCAGATCGACGGCCAGGCCCAGCACGGCAAGAACCAGAAAGTCGCGCCAGTTGCCGCGCTGATCGGCGATCGGCACGTGCGGCCTGCCAGAGCAGGACGGCGATAGCGGCGGGGAGCAAGGCGTACAAGGCGAACCACTGCAGCGGAAGGCTGCCGGCGCCAACGCGACCAGCAGATAGGGGACGCACAAGAGGGCCGGAAACGAGAGCTGCACCCAGACAGGGAGACTGCGCACGTGGGCTACAAGCCTGGGGAAAGAACGCCACGGCCAGAAATGGGACCAGCGTGAGCAGCGCGGCGATCAGGTTGGCGTGAGTGAACATAAACGGTACATCCATTGTGCTCCTGAGAGTAGACCGGCGCCGCGCACGAAACCTTGGTCACAAGTTTGCGGTGGTCGGTTGTCATGGCGCGGGGCGCTGTGCCGATACCTCCTTTGGTCATTCGCGGAGGCTCATGTGACTCTTCTCACGTGGAACCACGCCTGCTCGGTGGGCGTTCGCGCCATGGACGATCAGCACGGCATCCTGATGGACGCCATTAACGAGCTGCGACTGGCGCTGGTGCGCGGCTGCGGCCATGAAAAGATCTGCGCACTGCTGGACCAATTCATCGAATTCACGCGCATGCACTTTTGGAGCGAGGAGCAGCTGATGGTGCAGACCGGGTTTGCCGGTCTGGAGGAGCATCGCGCGGAACACCATCGCATGCTGGCCGAGATCCTGCAGGCGGCGCACCGGCTGCAATACGGCGAGGCGCTGCATTTGCGCCCCATCTTGTGCCAACTGCACGATGGGTTTCTGGAGCACATCGAACGGATGGATCAGGAGTACAGTCCGTGGCTCCGCGAGCGCGGCATCTGTTGATTGTTCCCGAGATCTGACAGATCCAGCGGCGCTCAAATGCGCACGCGGCGTCAGCTCTCGAAGGATAGTTGAGCCGAGGCCCACACAGGCGCGGAGGGCTTTGGTTCGGAAGCAAGCTCGTAGACAAGACGCTCGAGCACCAGCCGCTTGTCGGGGGGTGAAGAGCGCAGCTCGAGATCGGCGCGGGCCACCAGGCGGAGAGCGCGCGTAAGCTCGCGGCGGCTTTTGTAGCGGCGTGCCTGGCGGATGAGGTCGTCGGCTGCGAAGGGGGGCATGCGGAAGCCCTGCCACAGCGCCTGCCAGATGGCGCGCGAGTCACGCACATTCTTTTCGAGGATCACCAGCATCTGGCGGAAGGTGCGGGCCAGCATGTAGAGATGGCCGATGGCTGCGTCCTCGCCGGCATCGGAGCTGTTGAGGAGGCCCTGCAATAAGGCCAGTGCGCGGACACGGTCGCGGGCGCTGATGGCGTCAGTCAACTCGTAAAGCGTGCGCTGCTTGGCGCTGAGCACCATGGTCTCCACGTCGCCAAGCGTGATTCGGCCGCGTCCTGCGGTATAGAGCAGCAGTTTCTCCAGCTCCGATGAAACCAGCATCATGTCTGCGCCGAGCGCGTCCACCAGCTCGCGCGCGGCGTCGGCCTCCAGGCGCAGGCCCGCCTCCTGCGCTTTCGCCGTGGCCCAGCGCATAGCGTCTTCTTCGTTCACGCGGGCCAGCTCCACCATGCCGCAATGCGCGCCGAGAGTCTCGGTCAGCCGTTCGAACCGATTTTTGTCGTCGAGGTCCATGCGGCGCGTGTCCGAAAGGATGCGCAGAAAGTCGGCGATGAAGAGGAGGAGCGCCTGCGGATTGGGCGATTGAAAGTAGCGGTCGAGAGCGGCGAATTCCTCATTCTTGGCGCCGCGCGTATAGAGTTGGCGCACGTTGCGAATGAAGATCACCTGGAATGGAGCCATCAGCGAAGGCGTTTGCGCGCGGTCCAGCACTTCGAAGATCGAGGTTGAAGTCAGATCGAGATCGGAGAGGCAGAAGTCTTGGGAGTCGGGCGGGACGAAGGCCTGGAGCACGGCGGCGCGGCAGCGGTCGAGGAGGAAGATTTCGTCGCCGGCCAGCACGTAACCGGGCCGCAGCTTGCCCGTGCCCGCCGCGGCAGCTTCGATCTCCGCGACAAAGCGGCTGACGGAGCTGAATCCTGCACCCCAGCGTGAGCCGCTCAAAGCTCACGCTCCATTTCCGCGCGCTCGAACGCCGGATCCATCATGCGGCTACAGAATACAGGCCTTTAGGGCCGGTGACCAGCGCGGAAATCCAGGCAGGAACCAAATCAAGAGCGGCCCCTGGGGCAATCTCAGAACCCTTCGAGCACGTCGGCTACGAGCTGGCGCGCGAACTCGCGCGAGAGGCGCTGGATGGCTGCCGGGTCTTCCTGAATGAATGTGGGCAGGTTGGTGGTGGATTGGTATTGCTCGCGGAAAATATAGTTCTTGTTCTCGTAGAGGATTCTGCCGTCGCGCGCGGTGAGGGTGACGGAGGCGACGATGGTGATGACGAAGCTCGACGACTGCTGGGTGGCGGAGTTGTAGGTGAGCGGGGTTGTTGTTTGCTTGAGAATGGTGCCGTGGAGGACGGCGTCGGCGTCGTCGCCGGCATCCGGGGTGACGCGGAAGCGGGTGCGGGTGGCGAACTCGCGGATGACGGCCTCTGTTAATGCCTGTTCGGCGCCGCTGGCATCAGTGCGCGTAGCAAAGAGGGGCACGGCGAGGGTTTTGACGTCGGGTGGAAGATGCGTGGCCGCGCCCAGCGTGTGATAGCCGCATCCGCTCAGGCTGAGCAGGGAGAAAGCGGCCGAGAGAGCAGCGACGGGCAGGAATGCGGGCGGACGCATGACGCCATTCTATCCCGCGGCCAGTCTCTCGCGAGATGATGGCGCCGGCCGAGCGGGCGGCTTGATACAAGCGGCGGCGAGCCTGGCGATCCCACACGTGAGCAGCTTGAGGCCGGGCGCGTATGCTGATGGCCATGAGCTGGACGACGAATTGGATGGAAGCTGGATTGGATGGGCGCTGCTTTCGGCCGCGTTTGCCGCGGCCACCGCGCTGCTGGCCAAAGTGGGCGTGGCGCACGTTGACTCGAACCTGGCCACGGCGCTGCGCACCAGCGTGGTGGTGGTGTTTGCGTGGGGCATCGTGCTGGCGCTGGGCAAGCACGGAGAGATTCGCGCGCTTGACCGGCGCACGGTGCTGTTTCTGGCGTTGTCGGGACTGGCGACCGGACTGTCGTGGCTGTGCTACTTCCGCGCGCTGCAGCTGGGACCGGCTTCGCGCGTGGCTCCGCTGGACAAGCTGAGCGTGCCGCTGGTGATGGTGTTCGCGTGGCTGCTGCTGGGAGAGAAGCTGAATGCCGCGGCGGTTGTTGGCGGAGTGCTGATTACAGCGGGCGCGATGGTGATGGTATTCAGTGGTCAGTGAACAGAGCGCAGTGAACAGTGAACAGTGGACAGTACCGCGAGCAGAGAACAGCGGCTCTCCTATACTGGAACGAATGAAAGCGCCGAAGAAAGCCGAAGATGCGCGGATTGCTGCGCAGCGCCGCATCGTCCTGACCGGGTTCATGGGCTCGGGAAAGACGACTGTCGGGCCGCTGGTGGCCGAGCGGCTGGGCTGGAGTTTCGTCGACGCGGACGACGTGATCGCGGCGGAGGCCGGCGCGACGATTCCCGAGATCTTTCGCACCGAGGGCGAGACGGAGTTCCGCAGGCGAGAGCGGGCGACGATTGCGCGGCTCGCAGGCGGCGAAGGGCTTGTGCTGGCGCTCGGCGGCGGGGCGATTGAGGATGCAGAAACGCGCATGCTGCTGCTCACGATGCCCGAGACGCTGGTGGTGCACCTCGAAGTAAAACTCGAGACGACGCTTGCGCGCTGCAGAGGAACCGAGCATCTGCGGCCGGTGCTTGCCGATGAGGCGAATCTTGCCAGCCGCTATGAGCGGCGACTGCCGCTCTACCGCATGGCGCACGTCTCCATCCATGTCGACACGCTGACTCCGGAAGAGGTTGCGGAGGCGATTGTGCGCGCCGCCGGGTGAGTGCGGCTGTTTACCTTTTAGCGAGATTATTCACTTGAAGCATGTAGTGGAAAGGGGCAGAATGGAGGTATCGAGCAGCGCCCTATAATTGCGGGGACTCAAAGGGGAAGATCAGATGTGCGTTCAGGTAAGCAGGGATCAGGTTTACTGTGAGAATCCGAGGTGTCGTAAGCCCATAGTTCTCCCGCATCAAAGCCCTCTAGGAAGATTTCAAGAGTTTGCATATCGGCCCACGGATGAATGGCCCGCAACTTTTCTATGCCCTGTTTGCGGGCAAGTGTTCGCCCGTTCGGTCGATATGATTGACAATGCAGTTCCAGTGCCGGTCCCAGACTCACTGATGCCTGATCTTTTGCGAGTTGCGTACACAAATGTCCAAGGAAACACCGAAACGCGGAAAGTAATATATACAACTTGTCCCAAAGACGCTGACCCAAAAGGCGAAATGCCGCGACTTCTAAAAGCTCTCCCAGAGATCGGCGCTGCCTCGATTGTGAATATGGATTGCTCGCCTTATGAGTCGTAACCGTGACTTGCACACATCACCCCTGTGCGGTAATATCCGCTCTATGGGGTTGCGCGCAGCGCCTCAATCACATCTCAAGGAACTATAGGAACCCCGCCCTGGCAGGCGGGGTTTTCGTTTGTCCCTCTATAATACCTCCGTTATGGAAAGCAAGAAACAAACCGAGGAAGAAAAGGTGGTCGAGGCGTTTCAGACGTACAAGACTGGAAGTTTGGCCGGACTCAAGGAACTCGCCCGCAAACGCAACGAGGAATCCCGCAAGGAACTGGATGAGAACTTCGGCATAGAACCGCAGCCGCCGCGCGATTGACGGCTACAACCTATCGGGGTGAAAGATGAAACGCATCTTCGTAGTGCTGGCCTTTGGCCTGCTTTCCGTTCAATGTCACCCAAGAGCCCTTCGTGTCCTGTTTCAACGCGACGAAAGGTCCGTTTTTTTCGTTCATTAGCTGCGTGGTTTTTGGCTGTTCTGTCTTCGAGGTCTGTGACATGAGTAAACTCCTGATGTCCAGACTCCCGGTTCTGGATTCTTTTTTCCATCGTGCTCGAATGCGCGTGAATAGTCAACTCTGCGCTTTTTTTAAGCTGTCAACTCCTCAAACGTGAGAGGGTCCGCCGTGACCATGTGGCGCAGCGTATCCACGAACAGATCAGAACGTCCCCGGCGATTAAACCGGAACGTCATTTCTTCCAAATAGGCCGGGAGATGCTTGGCGCTCACCTTGTGCCAGCTTCCGATAATTCCACGTTTGAGCAAGGAAAAAGCCGATTCAATCCCATTCGTGGTAATGTCGCCTTCGACGTAAACCTTGACGGAGTGATTCACGGTCCTATGCTTCCCCCGCGAGTGTCCGGCCAGTTCAATCGCGCCGGGATACGCTGGCAGTTCGTCGGTCATAATCACTTCCACGTCTCCCGCCACGTTCTCTTTGATGTACTTCGCCAGCGTCCCTTGCTTGGCATCTTCCGCCCGGAAAAAGCGTAGCTCTCCGCTCCGCTGCTTGATCCCGACCACGACCTCTTTGGTATTAAATTCCGGGCGCTTCCAATGCTTATTGTGAATTTTCCCGCCCAAATAGGTTTCGTCCATTTCCACTGTGCCGTTTAGCTTTGCCTTTTCCGCTGAGGCCATCGCCGAGCGGACACGGTGACAGAGATACCACGCCGTTTTATAGCTTCCCTTGTGCTCTCCCCAAAGCGTTCTCTTGAGTTGTAGGGCGCTCATACCTTTCTTTGCCTCGCACATCAGCAGGACGGCAAGGAACCACGTCGGAAGGGGCAAGTGGGAGTCATGGAAGATGGTCCCTGTAAGGGCTGAGAACTGATATGCACATTGACTGCATGTAAACTGTTTGCGAGACTCGACCCACCAGACGTTCGGATTCGAGCAGCGCAGGCACTTGACGCCATCCGGCCAGCGCAAGCGCGTT
This sequence comes from uncultured Acidobacteriaceae bacterium, assembly GCA_963835895.1. Classification (GTDB taxonomy): domain Bacteria; phylum Acidobacteriota; class Terriglobia; order Terriglobales; family Acidobacteriaceae; genus Telmatobacter. The sequence continues at coordinate 267,707 of CAWIHC010000006.1, forward strand.
AGAATCTCACGGCAGGTATCGTCTGTCGAGTATTGCTGAGTCAGTTCAAGGAGTGTCATGGCAGAACCTCGAAAGAAGAAGGCCAAAACAGGTAGACCGCTTGAGCGTGTACCCCTCAAAACTCTCGTAAGGCGGGTTTTGAAGGAACTCGATCAGAAACGGATCGTTCCCGTTGAGGCAATGGCTAGGATCACTAAGAAAACCTAAGACTTAGCCTCATCTTCCGTGAGCATATACTACTTTATAACACGTGTCAAGTGAATAATCTCGCCTTTTAGTATCTATCCCCCCTCCCCCGTATGCCTTACCTCCATATTTGATAACAAAGGGTTTACGGGCCGACCCATACCTTACTCATACCTCACCCATACCTGGCATACCAAATTCCAGGGCCGCATACCGCAAACGTACTGATTCACAGGAGTTAGGGGCGTTTTTTGCGCCTTGCATCTCGTCTTTCTCCTTTCCTGCACCGTTTCATGTGCAACACGCCGAGAGGAACGTCTGCGAAAAAAGTGGGCAGCGCGAGGGATGCCGGAGCGGTTCCGCAGTTGTTGCAGCCGTTTCCAGCCTCGGTGCAGGGTGGATTTTTCCTAAGGGAAAATCCACTCGGCGTCCAAGTCTTCGGGACACAGTAACTGCGGAACCGCTGTTGCCGTCACTCGGCACCGCCATCACCACGCCGCCCTATCGCATGTTCGGATTTGCCACTTAAGACAAGTGTAGAGATTGCGCAGAAATAACCGGCAAAGTTCGCGGAGTTTATTTGCGGAGTGTTTTCAGCGGATTGCGGCGGGAGGGCTGCGGCGAGGGGGTTGACATTGGTGCAGCGGGGTTAGCGGAGCTAGCGGAGTTGGCGGAGTTAGCGGCGCTAGCGGAGTTAGGACGGGCACCCGCGAACCCTTTTCGAGATTCGTTTCTAATTACAGAAGATAAAGAAGTCCCTATCTAAGAAAAGAACGCCAAAGGGATGGCCGAAATAAGGTGGTGTCCTAAGAGTGCGCTACTGGCCATTGTCCGGGATTCCGCGCCTTCGGCTCTTCGACTCTTTCTCTGATTGGTCGAAGCAATACCAGCTCCTCCGCAATATATCCGGCTATCGTTCCATCTGAGAACGTGACAATGATGCCGTCCACGCCATCCTTTTCAACGTTCGATATTTCCAGCTGCTCAGCCATGGCAAACAGAATACCCGGATTCCAAGCTCGCGCCTGTTCAATTTTGCTCGCCCAAGGGTTGAGTGCGGACTCATCGGCTCCCCCTTGCGTAAAATACATACTTCCGCAAGAATATGGCGGAGAAAGCAGCCTAAAAGGCCAGGAAGAGAAGTGCAGGGGGAAAGCGAGCACGCTTCATGAAAAAGAGCGGCGCCAAGAGAGTCGAATCGGCGAGAGTCGAATCTGCATCTCGACTGATCGACGCGAGAATCGAGGAGCTGGGCGACTGGCGCGGAGAGATGCTTGCGCGGCTGCGCGCGTTGATCAAGCAAGCCGATCCTCAAGTCGTGGAGGAGTGGAAGTGGGAGATCCCTGTGTGGTCGCACGACGGGATCATCTGCACCGGCGAGACCTACAAGAAGGTCGTAAAGATGACATTCGCCAAGGGCGCCAGTTTGGATGACCCCTCGGGTCTGTTCAATTCCAGTCTCGAGGGCAGAGTGAGGCGCGCCATTGACTTCAGCGAAGGCGACAAGGTGAACGAGAAGGCTCTGAAAGCTCTAATCCGCGCCGCTGTGGCCCTGAACACGCGCTGAGAGAGGCGAGCGGAGTTCGCGGTGTTAGCGGCGCTAGCGGATCAAGGATGGGGCGCCCATTCTTGTGGTGGACGAAGGTCACGAAGGACAAATGCAGGTCCCCGATCTCGCAGTGCAGCCGGCAATTTCAAAACGCTTCAGCGGGCGGGCTGAAATCCTGAAGGTTGAACACCCTGTACTGTCCGCCAGGCGGCTTGACCAACAACATCAGGGCCAGTCCCTGGGGTCCCTGGTAGTAAGGGAGATGAAGGGTATGTCTGCCCGCATCGAGGTGGATCTGCACTTCGCGATTCAACACGATATGAAGGCCGTCTAAGTCGACCACCTGGTTGCCATCGATGTAGAGTCTTGCGCCGTCGTCTGAAAACAATTGAAAGGTGTATTCTCCGGGCGCATCAATCCAGAATTCTCCGTAGTAGTCAATGCCGAACCACTCAACCGTCTTTGTCACTCCCGGAATCGCGCTGGAACTCATGATGTTCTGAGGCGGAACATTCAGCTCGTATGTGTACACCGTGCCGATCGGATCGTGATTCCAGAAATCCGGCAAGTTCCTGGCGCCTTCAGGCAGTTCGTAGACGTTGCCGCACATTGCGCCCGGTTGCGGAAGGATGGTTCCAAAAGAGCGAATGGGCCCCTTTGCTGCATAGATATAGTCCTTGCTTTCCCTTTTCCGGTCCTCTTCCGCCTGGCTCTCCCTTAGTGTCTGTGTAGCTTCCTTCTGCTCATTTGCCACGCCGTCCCGGGCCGGATTCGCGGTCGTAAGGGAGAGAGTGCCCAGATTGCCGGTCCTTCGGTCACGGACCACGAAGCGCACAAGGGAGGGATCTCCTTGTTTTGGGAACTCCAATTGCTTCTGGAAGCCAAGCACGAGTGCTCGCTCGTATTCCAATGGCGTCAGTTCCCGCTCGATGGATGTGTGCAAGAAGTAGAGCGGGATGCCTTCGGCATCGAAGGTGCAGACGCCGAGGTCAAGCTGGACCCGCCGCGCCTCGTTGGAAAGAGAGATAAAGGCCAGCGAGTCGGCCTGGACTATGAATGAATATCGCAGTGAGCCGGTGCTCCCCGATTCAACCGGCTGGGCAGCGAGCGAAATCGAGGGAGGCGTGGCCGGGTGGTAGCAGGCTGCCTGCTGCAATAAGGCATCTACGTTCGTATCGGCCGGCAGCGATGATTTCGAGAGCGTCCTGGTCTCGCCAACGAAATATCTGCGGCGATACGAGAGCTTCACATTGGGGCGGCTGGTGGTGACAAGGATTTCGTGGTACCCGCCGGTCCAGTCGAGGGGGCTGGGATGAAATGCAATTTCATAATGGGAGGATCTGCGAATCGCGCAACGCTCACTCGAGGCAACCTGGAAACCGCCCGAAGGCGAATCGATGTGCGGCCTGGGAATGGCTGCATCGACAGCCTGAAATGAGGTAATTGCCCTCCGTGACTTCTGCCGCCAACCCGGAACCACGAAAAGCTCGAGCTCGCTCTCCTTCATGCCGTTGACGGGGTGGTTGTGGCTGTCGATTGCAACGACACCGACCACAATCTCGCGAGTTGTCGTTTTGAGAATGAACGGGACCTCGGCAGCGTTTCCCCTTTCGCTTGCCGGCGCCTGGGTGGCCTGATTTCCGCCCGATGTCGCGCTTTGGCCCAAGGCCGGAAGTTGCAAGGAGATCAGAAGCAACGCCGCACTTACATGCAACGCAGCCCTCCGCCGTGAGTGACTCGCGTTCATCGGCGACACTCCGGGAGTTCCAGTTCCGGCGCCGGTTCGGCTGCGCCCGGCAAGCTCAGACGTGAGGAAGCCGGATGCGGTCCCGCGTTATCCGATCCGCAGGGCAGGATCGCCGACGGGGACGGGCCCGGGCTGGGAGCGTGACGGCAAAAATCACGAAACTCACAGGACGGAATTCGCGGACGGAGCATCACTCTTCATTTGCGACGCTGACAGCATACTCCTAAACCATCCTGCCGGGACTCGCCGATGGCGGGTGGACACCCGCGCACAGCCGGTTCTTGATCGTCCGCGGAAGCGGGCTGAGGTGGGGCGAGCGGCGAGCGGAGTTCGCGCAGCCAGGGATGGTCGCCCTTGGTTATTGAGTCTTCGTGTCAGCAGGCTGTTTGGATGGGGCGGGGTGTTTCTGAAGGCCGAGGGCTTTGCCGATGTGCCGAACGGATGTACCGAGCGCGTGGGCTGTGTGCCGATAGCTCTTCTGGATCGCGTTACCGCTGGAGCCTTCGGTGACCGAGATTGAGCTGTCAGTGGCGCCGGCCGCGGTGGAGATTCCGGACATCGTATCGCGACCGCCGCCAGCGATCGCTTGTCCGGTTGTGCTGCTGATGGCAATGACACCTTGCGCGGGATGCTTGCCTTGGTTGAACCAGGCAATCTCGGAATCGGGAAGCTCACCGAGCCGCGCCAGAGCCGGGGGTGGGAAGTTCGTCTCGGACATTTTGGCGGCGAGCGGCCAGGCGTTGGAGGCAATGAACACGGAACCGTTCATGGGATGACCCGGCTCGCCGAGATTGACGAGCTTTGCGGGAACAAGGGCCGTCATGTTTTCGCAGCGATCGGCTCCGCAGCCTTTTTGGCAGAGCGCTTCGTTGAGATAAGAAGCATGCTTGCCGGGTGAGATCCAGATGCTGGGACCGGCATCTTCAGCGTGCAGAGTGGATGCATGGGCGATCTGGCTCACGTCGCAAACCGTGTTCTCATGGGCAGCGGCGTACCAGTAGAGGGCCTTCCAGGTTGCGGAGCGGAGATCGGGGTTGGAGGCGCGGACGAGGACGGAAACGTGCTCGGCATCGAGAGGGTGGCCGTGAGGTCCGCAGTCGGTTCGCCAAAGATGGTAGTAGTGAATCTCCGCAGCCGGAACGCCGTTGATCGGGTCACCCACCGGAAACACCTGCCCGTAGATTGTCCCGTTCTCAGACTTCACAATCGGAGTGGAGACGCCGGCCTGGAATTCAGCGGGAATGTTGGAGCAGTCATGTTGGCCCACGAGAAACCTGGGAGCGAACTGCACCAATAATGATTGTTCCAGGTCGTCGCTCATGCCGTCCTTGTCCGAATCGATTGCGGACGGGAAGGGCTGAGGCAATTGTCCGGGCGGAGGCGCTTGTCCGTTTGACCGGGGGGCGATGGCTGCGAGCGAAAGAACGAGGACGACCGACTCGACGAGGCGCAAACGCTGCTTGAGCATTCTGGGACGACAATGTGGCCGAGAGATTTTCAAGGTGCCTTTCCAGGCAAAAGGCCGACTGCTGGCTCATCCGGATGCAAGAACGACATGAGTGCGGCGCTCGCGATCATGGGCGCTCTATGTTGATTATCGCGCAGGGGGCCCGATTGAGGCTTGGGCTAGCGGCTGTTGTTCGTCTCGCGGGACTCGCGACGGTTGTGGAGCCATTTGGCGAGGCCGAGGGTGAGGAGCATGAGGCCGAAGGGAATGCACATGAGCGCGACGATGAGCGCGAACCAGCCGGCGTTTGTGCTGGCGCCGGTGCGCGAGTAGCCGCCGAGGAGAGTGACGAGCAGAAGGGCGGCAAGGAGGCCTGAGCCGACCATGGAGCCGCCCCAGCGAAGGAGCTGGCGCGTGCCGTCGTCGGGCTGGGTGGGGTGGTTGGGGTCGGGGATTGGCGGGATTGAGGGCATGGGCTCGATTCAATGCTACTCGAGTTGTGGAAATCGGTTTCCGGGGCCCAAAGGCCCCTGCTCCCTCCGGCGGGCCAATGCCCCGATTAACTACCGGGCGCGAGGCGCAGCATGACGTAGGTGATGACGCCGGTAACGGAGACGTAGAGCCAGATGGGAAATGTCCAGCGCGCGATGCGGCGGTGCTGCGGGATACGCCCTGAGAGCGAGAAGAAGAAGGTGACCAGGACCAGGGGCAAAGCGACGACGGCGAGAACGATGTGGCTGGCGAGCAGACACAGATAAAAGGTGCGGAAGGCGGCGTGGAGAGGATAGCGCACGTCGCCGTGGAGCGCGTGGTGCGCGATGTAGCCGAGCAAGAACAGCGTGGAGAAGACGAAGGCCGTGATCATGGACGCGCGGTGCTGCTTGATGCGGTGCGCGCGGACGAAGGTGTAGCCGATGAGGAGAGCGGTGGCGGCGAGTCCGTTGAAGACCGCGTTCATGGCAGGGAGGAAGGCGTATTGGGAGCTCGTGGCCGCGGCAGGATGAATATAGATAAGCCAGAAGAGAAAGAGCGAGGCGGCGGCGCTGATGAAGAGAATCGCGGCGATGGCCGGGGCGGCGCCGGAGCGGGGAGCGGAGGCTGGGGCGGCGATGGTCATTTTCGAGCCTGTTCTCCGATCCAACTCAGTAGAAATGCAGCTGACATCGTCCCGATGACGGCTATTGCAAGCGCACTAAGCAGACGGGCCAAGGCCTTGGGCACGCCGTCCAGTTCCGTATCCTCGAAGCGAATATTGATCGTCAGTTTAGCTATGAGAGCAGCTTCAACCAAAATGCCGGCCCAAAAATAGGTTAGGCTCTGCTGCCGCGCGGCCAGCACTAATCCTGCATGAGAGGGGAGTCCATAGTTACCACTGAACACCCAAGCCCAACCCAGGTATTTCAAGAAGCAAAATGCGCCGAGCAGGATGAGCAAAAGGCTGGCTGTTAGCTGCCGCCAATGCGGCGACCGACGAACCACTGCTCTGCCAGGATTATTCATCAGATCGCTAACCTTTCGCGCGGGCGCAGAGCATGAGCGTGGTGAAGAGCAACGGCAGGTAGAGGACGCTCACTTTGAGCAGATCGCGGGCCAGCATGCGGCTTTCGTCTTCGGTTTTGGCGCGGAGGATGCGCGCGAAGCGGATGGTGTAGGCGAGATAGACGAGGCCGAGCGCGGCGGCGGGGACGGCGTAGACGACGCCGGTGAGGCCGAGACGCCACGGGGCGAGGCTGACGGGAATCATGAGCACGGCGTAGAAGAGGGCTTCGACGACGGTGGACCATCCGTCGGGCTGGACGACGGGCAACATGCGGATGCCGGCGCGCGCGTAGTCGTCGCGATAGAGCCAGGCGATGGACATGAAATGCGGGAACTGCCAGACGAAGAGGATGGCGAAGAGCGCGACGGCGGGCCACTCGATGCGGCCGCGCGCGGCGGTCCAGCCGAGCATGGGGCCCATGGCGCCGGGAAACGCGCCGATGAATGTGGCCATGGTGGTGACGCGCTTGAGCGGCGTGTAGATGGCCACGTAGGTGAAGGCGGTGAGCAGGGCGAGCGAGACGGTGAGGAGGTTGGTGCGCAGCGCGAGCCAGACCGCGCCGAGGGCGATGGCGCCGAGGCCGGCGAGAATTCCGATGGAGAGCGGCCAGCGGCCCGATGCGAGCGGGCGATCGGCAGTGCGCTTCATGCGCGCGTCGGTGGTGCGCTCGAGAGCCTGGTTGAGCGCGCCGGCGCCGGCGGAGATGAGGCCGATGCCGAGCAGCGTGTCGAGCAGGCCGCGCTGCAGGGTGGAGATGCCGGACTGCATCGATCCCAGATAGAAGCCGCCCCAGCCGGTGACGAGCACGAGGCCGACGACCTTGACTTTGAAGAGCTCGCGCAGGTCGTGGATGAGCGTGGCGGTGGCGCCGGGCGCAGGGGCGTGAATGGCGTGCGGCGCGGGATCGACGTGGGACGCGGCGAGGCCGGATGGAGCGGCGGCTTGGGAGGCAGGAGTCATGGGATCGAGGAAGAGTGTGCGGCGGCGCGAGACGCGGCGGCCTTGATTTGATGATAGCAAGCGGGAGGGGAGCGGAGTGAGCGGGGTTAGCGGAGATAGCGGTGTTAGAGTGCGCTGCGTGCCAATTGCCACCGGCGGCACAGGGGAAACAGAAAATTGTTTTGACTGTGCGCGCTCGGGTCGTGTAGCGTCCGGGAATCGGCGCCTAGCACCAGAGTCTCAAATGAACTTTCCCCGGGGACTGCGTTGCGAGCAGGAATTCATTTAAGCCCCTGGGCAATTCCCAGGCGCCCGGAGGTACAAAGATGCGGATGATGATGCAGGTTGAAATGCCGCTTGAACCATTCAACACAGCAGTTCGCAATGGAACGGCGGGACCCACAATGAAGAAGATTCTCGACGACGCCAAGCCGGAGGCTGCGTACTTCGGCGAGCGCGATGGCAGGCGCGGCGGCATTCTGATCGTCAACCTTGAAAGTCCCTCTGACGTGCCGCGACTGGCCGAGCCGTGGTTCCTCAACTTCAACGCCGAGGTGAAGTTCAGGGTCGTTATGACGCCCGAGGATCTGGCGAAGGCCGATCTGGATGCGCTGGGCAAGAAGTGGGGCTGAGGCGCTGGCAGACACGGCGGCTGAAAGCGAGAGACAATGAGGCGGGAGCTGGAAGGACGGCTCCCGTTTCGTATGTTTGGGCGAGATTTCAACGTGTGCGGGCGAGGACCCTTCGACTTCGCTCAGGGCAGGCTCTCGCACGACAGCCGGTCTGGAGACCGGCGATACAAAGGGCCGCGAATGCAGGGCGGGCGGAGCGAGGACGCGCGCGGAGCTGAGTGGTAACTGTCCGACGTGGCATCCAGCATCCCCCGTCCGGGGGATTGTGCAGGAACGAGCCCGCGGCCATGTAAAATGAGAGCAACCGGATGATGCAAACCCCTTCAGCGGCTGCTCCCCAGGCATCCCGCACCGCGCGGGAGCCGGAGTCGCGAGCGTCCGGAATCACAACCAGTCCAGAACCAATCTCCGGTGATTCAGGTTCAGGGCCTTCGCAAGACGTATCAGACGGCGCGCGGCGCGCTGGATCTATTTGAGGATCTCAATCTCGAAGTTGAGGCCGGCGAAATGGTGGCGATTGTGGGCCAGTCGGGCGCGGGAAAGAGCACGCTTTTGCACATTCTGGGCGCGCTTGATGCGCCTTCCGCGGGAACGGTATACTGCGCGTCAACCAACGTGGCGTCGCTCAGCGCGCGAGAGGCGGCAGCCTTTCGCAATCGCGAGATTGGCTACGTTTGGCAGTTCCATTATTTGCTGCCGGAGTTCACGGCGCAGGAGAACGTGGCCATGCCGCTTTTGGCGCGGGGCATGGCGAAGATCGAGGCATGGCGGACGGCGGCAGAAGTGGCTGAGAGAGGTGGGATTGGAGGATCGCGGCGACCATCGGCCAGGCGAGCTTTCAGGCGGCGAGCAGCAGCGCGTGGCGCTGGCGCGGGCGCTGGTTTGCCGTCCGCGGCTGCTGCTGGCCGACGAGCCCACCGGCGACCTGGACGGCGTGACGGCCGGCCGGGTCTTTGAATTGATTGAGCGGCTGCACGCGAGTCACGGGCTGACGTCGATTTTGGTAACGCACAATATGGATTTGGCCGTACGATGCACGCGAACCCTGCGGCTGGAAAACGGAAGGCTGACGCAGATCACAGACGTTGCGGCGAAGCCGTTGCAAGCTGGAAACCTAGCCTAGAAAAAGCACCGCTTTGCCGAGTTTTGAGTCTTATTAAGTAGCGGCCTGACAAGGGAGTTTCTCCGATGCAGGCTGCAGAGGTCGGGATGGGAGTCGGCGGCGGAATTGGCGCCGGTGGACGCCGGGTTGAGATGTGAACCCAAGACCATCCAAAAGAGCTGTTCGGAGCGGGGGATTATCTCTTCTAAGGCCTCCGGCGGCGAAGCAACAGGAAGGGCGCGCGCGGGCTGGGCCGAAGCCGGGAAAACCACCGGACGGCTACTCAAGCGAGCGCCTGGGACAAGCCCCGATAACGGGGGGGAGCACATCATGTTCGAACGGTATACGGAGAAGGCACGGCGCGTGATCTTCTTCGCGCGGTACGAGGCCAGCCAGTTCGGCTCGCCTTATATCGAGACCGAGCACTTGCTGCTGGGCCTGCTGCGCGAGGACAAGGCGTTAACCAACCGCTTCCTGCGCTCGCACGCCTCGGTGGAGTCGATCCGGAAGCAAATTGAAGCGCACACCACCATCCGCGAGAAGGTGTCGACCAGCGTCGACCTGCCGCTTTCGAACGAGTGCAAGCGGGTGCTGGCCTATGCCGCGGAAGAAGCGGAACGGCTGGGGCACAAGCACATCGGCACGGAACATCTGCTGCTGGGACTGCTGCGGGAAGAGAAGTGCTTCGCCTCGGAGATTCTGCAGGAGCGCGGCCTGAAGCTGGCGCAGATTCGCGACGAGCTGGCGCGCGTGACGCAGGAGAAGGCGCCGCCGCAGCAGCGGCAGCGCGAGTCGAGTTTGCTGGCCGAGTTCAGCCGCGATCTGACGCAGGCTGCAATGGACGGGCAGCTCGATCCGCTGGTGGGACGCGAAGGCGAGCTGGAGCGCGCGGTGCAGATTCTGTGCCGGCGCACGAAGAACAATCCGGTGCTGATCGGCGAGCCGGGCGTGGGCAAGACGGCGATCGTCGAAGGCCTGGCGCAGCGCATCGCCGACGGCGAGGTGCCGAGCTTTCTGGCCGACAAGCGCGTGCTGGCGCTGGACCTTTCGCTGATCGTGGCGGGAACCAAGTACCGCGGGCAGTTCGAGGAGCGGCTGAAGACCATCATGAAAGAGCTGATGGAGAGCCAGAACTCGATCGTGTTCATCGACGAGCTGCACACGCTGGTGGGCGCGGGATCGGCGGAAGGATCGCTGGACGCGGCGAACATTCTGAAGCCGGCGCTGTCGCGCGGCGAGATTCAGTGCATCGGCGCGACGACGCCGGCCGAGTACCGCAAGTCGATCGAGAAGGACCGCTCGCTGGAGCGGCGCTTCCAGGCGGTGAAGGTGCCGCCGCCAAACGAGGCCGACGCGATCAAGATCATCATGGGCATCAAGGACCGCTACGAGAAGTTCCACGCGGTCAGCTACACCGATGCCGCGGTCGAGTTCGCGGTGGCGCACTCGAATCGCTACATTCCCGACCGCTTTCTGCCCGACAAGGCCATCGACCTGATCGACGAGGCGGGCGCGCGCGTGAAGCTGCGCCAGACCTCGCTGCCGGAAGAGATCACCGAGGTGCAGAAGCGGATCAAGTTCATCGTGCACCGCATGGATTCGGCGATTGCGAATCACGAATTCGAGAAGGCGCGCTTCTACTCCGACGAGGAGCGCAAGGAGCGCGAGAACCTGCGCGCACTGCGCGACAAGTACCACCTCGACGACTCCGCGGCAGGAATCGTGGGCCGCGAGGACATCGAGGACGTGGTGAGCCGCTGGACCGGCGTGCCCGTGACCAGCATCAAGGAAGAGGAGACGCAGAAGCTGCTGCGCGTGGAAGAAGAGCTGCACAAGCGCGTGATCTCGCAGGACAAGGCGATCAGCGCGCTGGCGCGCGCGATCCGGCGGTCGCGCGCGGGATTGAAGTCGCCGCACCGGCCGATTGGAAGCTTCCTGTTCCTCGGGCCGACGGGCGTGGGCAAGACGGAGATGGCGCGCACGCTGGCCAACTTCCTCTTCGGATCGGACAAGGCGCTCATCCGCTTCGATATGTCGGAGTTCATGGAGAAGCACTCGGTGTCGAAGCTGATCGGCTCGCCTCCGGGCTACGTGGGCTACGAGGAGGGCGGCCAGTTGACCGAGCGCGTGAAGCGCTCGCCATATTCGGTCGTCCTGCTCGACGAAATCGAGAAGGCGCACCCGGATGTGTTCAACATTCTGTTGCAGGTGTTTGAGGACGGGCAATTGACCGACGGACTGGGCAACACCGTCGACTTCAAGAACACCATCGTCATCATGACCTCGAACATCGGCGCGCGGCACCTGATGAAGAAGCAGGGGCTCGGCTTCCAGAGCGAGCGCGAGGACATCGTGAGCGAAAAGGTGGAGGAGCTGGTGAAGAACGAGGTGAAGAAGACCTTCAACCCCGAGTTCCTGAACCGTCTCGACGAAGTGATTCTCTTCCAGTCGCTCAACGATGCCGACCTGATCCAGATTGTCGAGCTGCTGGTGCAGCAGTTGAACGCCAACCTGGCGCAGAAGTCGATCACCATCTCAGTGACCGACGACGCGAAGAAGTGGATTCTCGATAAGACGCTGGTCGACCGCAGCTACGGCGCGCGCCCGTTGCGCCGCGCATTGCAGCGGTACGTCGAAGATCCGCTCTCAGAGGCGCTGATCGCCGGGCAGATTCAGGAGCGGCCGGCGTTTCTCGAGGTTTATCTCGACGCGAACCAGCTCTTCTATCGGCCGGTGAGCGCGGACGAGAGCGTGAGCGAGGAAAAGGCGGCAGGGGTGCTGCTGTTCAGCAACTGACCGGCGATCCGATCGAAACCAGAAGCCCTCGGCAAAACTGCCGGGGGCTTTTGTTTGCGCAAAATAGCCAGAAACCTAACCGCTTCGGTTTATGCTATACTCTTTCCATGCCAACCGTTCTGAGGCTTGGCGGGCTGCGGGTCGTTGTTTATCTCAATGACCATCAACCGGCGCATGTACACGTGATCGGGCGGGGACATGAAGCCGTCTTTGAATTGAATGGCAGGGATGGGATTGTTACGCTTCGCGAGAACTACGGATTCACGCGGCGTGAGATTGGAGCCATCGAACGGGCGCTGATTCGGGACCTGGCTGAGCTCTTAGGCGAATGGGAGAGAATCCATGGAACGGAATGACCAATTCGAAGCAGCGAATCGGAGAGGACGCGAACTTCGGACCGTGCTTCCGCACGCCGTGAGTGCGCGGTACGACCGCCGCATCGGACGGATCGTGATCCATCTCTCCACAGGACTGGACGTTGCATTCTCGCCGCGCGATGCGCAGGGACTTGAGAACGCAACGGCTGCGCAGTTGAATGCGATTGAGATCTCTCCTTCGGGGTTTGGCATCCACTTTCCCACGCTGGATGCGGACCTCTATTTGCCCGCGCTCCTTGAAGGGTTCTTGGGCTCCCGAAAATGGATGGCCAGCCGGCTTGGTGTGGAAGGCGGCAAATCGAAGAGCGCCGCCAAAGCAACCGCGGCAAAGCGAAACGGCCGGCTTGGAGGCCGGCCCAGGAAGAGCACCATCGTGGCGGCGGCTTAATTCTCTCGCGCGCTGCTCCGACGCTCGGAGTCTCTGATCACCTGCTGCGCCGCGCATTGCAGCGCTACGTCTTCATTACTCGGGCCTCCTCAATCCCGTCAGCGGAACGGACTCTTGCTGTGGGCTCCGGGGTGTAGTGTTCGATGCAGGAAACGCGGTTGTCTTACTCTGCGCTGTTGGCGCTGGCACCATTGCCGCAGGCAAGACGTTGCTCGGCTTCAATGCGCTGGTCGGGGGCAACGGTCCACCGGGACCAGCTACGCGGAAGAACGTTCCGCAGCCGCCGTCGCTTGTGTAGGGGCATGAGGTCGCTGTTCCGCCCCAACGAGTCGTCCCATACAAGTAGCCGTCGCTACCCTCTACGACGGCGGCAAACGGGTTCGAGCCATCGTTAGGGCTGCCTTTGAAGGAATATAAGGCGTTGACATTTCCCGCCGAGTCCATTTGGAAGACGGTTCCACATCCAATGTAGCTCGGATAGTTTTCGCCGGACGCGGTGACTGAGCAGGAAGGATCACCTCCGGCCGTTGCGGTTCCGTAAAAGTCACCGTCACCCGCTTGGATCAGAGAGGAAAATGGCACGCCGCCTTCGGCTCCTCCCGTGAAGTCATGGAGTAACGTGAAATCGCCAGACGAGTCGATCTTGAAGATCGTGCCGCAGCCTGTATAGGTGGATACGGTGCAGGAGGGGTCTCCTCCGAACACAGATGTTCCATAGAAATAGCCGTCATTGGCTTGGAACAGTGACTCGTCTATTTCCGCGCCGTCCTGGCCGCCTGTGAACGTATATAGCGTCTGGAGGTCGCCCTCAGAATCGATTTTAAAGATCGTTCCACAACCGTATCCTGGTCCAGCCCCGCAAGAGAAATCTCCTCCGTTCTGCGTCCCCCCATAGAAGAAACCGTCGGTCCCTTGGATCAGCCCAGCCGGACCATATCCATCTGTGTCGCCGGTGAACGAGTACAAGGTTGACAGGTTACCCGACAGGTCTGTCTTGAAGACCGCGCCGCTGTTCGAGGTCCCTCCTTGGAATGTGGTCCCGTACAGGAAGCCGTCTTTCGCTTGGATCAGGTTGCCAAGTACCTCTCCTCCGTCATCGCCGCCTGTAAATGAATAGAGCGAAGTAAAATTCCCGGACGAATCAATCCTGAAGATGGTTCCCTCGTCGTATGCTCCTCCCCAATCAGTGGTTCCGTAGAAGTTGCCATCGCTCGCCTGAATTAGAGATCCGTTGATGCCCCATCCGTCGCTGCCCGAAAACTCATGCAAAGTCGTGACGTTTCCCGCAGAGTCCGCCTTGAAGACCGTGCCATCGCCATAGGTGCCGCCAACCTGTGCCGTCCCATAGAGATTGCCATCCGTAGCCTCGATTAGGGGTGCCGACGGCGCAGCCCCATCGCTGAGGCTTGTGAATGAGTAAAGCGTCTTCGTGGTGTAGGGCCCTATGGTGACAGTCGCGGAGGCGCTCTTCGTGGTGTCCGCCTGGCTCGTCGCTGTTACCGTGACCGTGGCTGGACTTGGGACCGTTGCGGGGGCCGTGTACAACCCTGCGGAACTGATGGTGCCGACGGTGGAATTGCCACCAGTTAGGCCATTCACGCTCCAGGTGACTGCCGTGTTCGACGTATTGGCCACCGTCGCAGCAAACTGCTGCACCCCATTTATGGGAATCTGCGCTGACGCCGGAGTGACCGTGACCGACACAGGTTGAGGAATGACTGTGAATGACAGGGCATTTGATGTCGTGCCGGTCACGTCGGAGTTATCGACGGCCACCGGATAGGAGCCAGCATTGGCCAAGAGACTGGCGGGCAACACTGCGGTCAGCGAGGTGGGATCCGAATAGGTCGTTGCCAGCGGCGAACCGTTGAATTCAACCTCGCATCCGGGTGCAAAGTTGCTTCCCGAAAGCGCAAGAGTCGTCGCGGGGCTGCCCGCCAATGCGCTGGCCGGATTTAGCGATACCAGTGTTGGCTGCCCGGCGTAGGCTCCGGGAGCCTGCGCTAATTGCGCAGAGAATATTGTGTACTCCTGTGTGTCGTATTCGTGCTGGTCGAATCCAAGAAAGCTGAGTGTCAGGCCGGCGTCCGCCTCCTCTCCTGCGGAGAGGGTCCACCATGGGTTCGTGGCCGTGTCCGCACTCAGTTCCGCGTATGTCCTCGGATCAACGTGAGCTGTCGCTGAGCCGAGCAACGTCAATCCCAGGGTCACTCCAAAATATCCTTTTATATCTCCCGCGCCATCCAAAGCTGTTGGAAACGGCTGCTCCTGAAGGGTGCTGCTAAAGACAGGCGATATGACCGCTCCCTGGACTGACGCACCAGCCTGAACAGGTCCACTCTCCTCGGCGCCAAGATACACACCACCTGCTGCTGATCCCTGCATTCCGACAAACGGAGTAACATCCGGAGAGATCACCGCGATGCCATTGCCAACGCTCTCCGCTAGCCCTACTATGTTCTGGCAGGGCTCGTTTCCCAAACAAACTACTTGGTTTTCCAGAGCTTCAAGATCGAGCGGCTCCGTCCACTGGAAGGACGCTGAGTATTGTCCCTCCACCAAGACTTCGGCAAACTGCTGGACGTTTGCAGTAACACTTGCGTAGGTGCTCAGGGGCCGGATGTCGAAGTCGACATGCAGACTGCAAACGTCTAGTTCTCCCGAAGCTGTAAGGGTGTTTTGGTTTGGATCGGGCGGGAGGGAGTATGAAAAGGAGAGGGAAAGTTCCTGTGCCGCTGAGCTACAGGGGTTCGCCAACGATACAATTTCGGCTCTTCCAGGGGCGACTTTAAGCAGGCCGGCCCCAGCCTCTCGCTGCGACTCGCCTGAGGGGCTGGCCAGAACAAAAGGAATGTCAACGCCAAACCGCGCCTGGGTGATTTCGTCCGCCAGAGTCGCCGGAGTCGTCGTGACGGTAATCGTTGAGCCGCTGGTCGCGGCAGTAACAACCTTCACAAGCAATCCGCCTGGGGCAGCAGGCACCGGCGCACTCGCTAGGACATCGCCTGGTTTCAGCGACTGGGCGACTACGCTTGCGCTGCTGATTGTAAGAGTGCTGCCATCCGGAGACACTACCAGACTCTGGGCCCCGGTTTGGTCCAGAACCTTTGTTGTATTTGGGATGATGTTGTAGTAGTCCACGACCGCTGCGGTTGGAGAGCCTGAAGTCACGGTCGCGGTTTGGGTTGTTTGAGTAGCGTGATAGGTACTGGTTCCTACGACGACCGGTACCGCAGTAACTGTATAACTGCCTGGAATCGCGGTGAGAATCTCGCTGGCCGTCACCTGAGTTATTTGGCCATTGGGATCAGTCACAGTGACGGATCCCGCAGTGCCAGTCGGCAAATCGATGATGGAGATTGCGAGCGCGGTCGTGTTTGCGGCTGTTATCGATCCATTGCCAGACTTCGTGGAGTCTTGGGTCGACGTTGCAGTGATGGTCGCCGTTCCCGCAGCCGCCGGCGTGAAAACTCCTGCGCTGCTGATGGAGCCGACACTCGCAGGGCTGACCGACCACGTCACGGACGAGCTGTAATTTCCCGTGCCCGTGACGTTTGACGCACAGGTCGAGGTCTGCGTGATAAGGATGGAGGCAGGCGAGCAGGAGACGCTGACCGAGGTGATCGTCGGCGAGGACCCGCCTCCGCCGCCAGTGCTGGAACCTCCGCCCCCACCCCCGCAACCAGCAGTGAATGTCAGAATTCCCGCTGCGGACAAAAGGGCGACAGACCTCCGCCCCACACACAAGGCCCGGAGAAGCCGGTCATGCTCAGCCATCTGCGCACCTCTTGAAAGGATGTGCTAAGAAGCTTACTCGAATTCAGCGAAACCTCCCGCAGATTCTTTAGTAACGTCTAAGGGCACGTCCGTACCGGATGGCCCGCGAGTCGCCGTTTTCTCGGCCCCGCCCGCAGATGCGTTGCCCGCGGCCGCTCATCGCCTCTTAACCCTCGCCATTTACACTAGAGAGCGGAGAAACCAGTGTTTTTCGATAAGATTCTGACGAAAATCTTCGGCACGGCGAATGAGCGGCTACTCAAGCGGCTCAGGCCTATCGTGATTCAAATCAGCGCGATGGAGTCGGAGATCAACAAGCTCTCGGATGAGGAGCTGAAGGCGAAGACGGGCGGGTTCAAGGCGCGGATTGCGGCGCGCCTCGAAGGAATTACGGACGCCGAAGAAATAAAGGCGGCGGAACGGGAGATTCTGGACGAGATTCTGCCCGAGGCCTTCGCGGTGGTGCGCGAGGCCGGCTGGCGCGCGGTGCAGATGCGGCACTTCGACGTGCAACTGATCGGCGGCATGGTGCTGCACCAGGGCAAGATCTCCGAGATGAAGACCGGTGAGGGCAAGACGCTGGTGGCGACGCTCGCGTGCTATCTGAATGCGCTGGTCGGCCACGGCGTGCACGTGGTGACGGTGAACGACTACCTGGCCAAGCGCGACGCCGAGTGGATGGGCAAGATTTACGAGTTTCTGGGGCTGACGGTCGGCGTCATCGTTCACGATCTGGACGACAACGAGCGCCGCGCCGCCTACGGCGCTGACATTACCTACGGCACGAATAACGAATTCGGCTTCGACTACCTGCGCGACAACATGAAGTTTGAGATCAAGGATTGCGTGCAGCGCGGGCACTACTACGCGATCGTCGACGAGGTCGACTCGATTCTGATCGACGAGGCGCGGACGCCGCTCATCATCTCCGGCCCGACGGACCAGACAACGGACAAGTACGCGCGCGTGCGGCGGATTATTCCGCAACTGGAAATGGGCGAAGAGGTGGAATGGAGCGACACGCTGCGCCAGGAACAGTTGGGCATCCGGCTGAGCGAAGGCGAAAAGTACATGAGCGGCGATTATTTCGTCGACGAGAAACAGCGGACGATCGGCGTAACAGACTCAGGATGGGAGACGATCGAGAAGGCGCTGGGGATCGGAAACATCGCGGACGCGGAAAACTGGGAACTGAAGCATTATGTGGAGACGGCGATCAAGGCGCACGCGCTTTACAAGCGCGACGTGGACTACGTGGTGAAGGACGGCGAAGTCATCATCGTGGACACGTTTACCGGCCGCCTGATGCCCGGACGCCGCTGGAGCGACGGACTGCACCAGTCGATCGAGGCCAAGGAAGGCGTGACCATCCGCAAGGAAGACCAGACGCTGGCGACGATCACCTTCCAGAATTATTTTCGGCTTTATCAAAAGCTGAGCGGCATGACGGGAACGGCAGAGACCGAAGCGGCCGAGTTCGAGAAGATTTACAAGCTCGAGATCGTGGTGATCCCGACCAACAAGCCGCTGCGGCGACTGGAAAATCCGGACGTGGTGTTCCGCACGGAGAAGGAAAAGTACAAGGCGGTAGCGGAAAACATCGAAGAGCTGCACGAGAAGGGGCAGCCAGCGCTAGTGGGCACCGTGTCCATCGAAAAATCGGAGCGGCTGTCGGCGATCCTGCAGCGCAAGGGCGTGAAGCACGTGGTGCTGAACGCGAAGTTCCACGAGCGCGAGGCGGAGATTGTGGCGCAGGCGGGGCGGCAGGGGATGGTGACGATCGCCACCAACATGGCCGGCCGCGGGACGGATATTCTGCTCGGCGGCAACGCGGACTTCATGACGCGCAAGGAGCTGGTGGACAAGAAAAAGGCGCGGGCCATCAGCGTGGCGGAGGGCGCGATCAACCCCATGGCGCCGGCAGGATTTTTGCGCTTCTACTACCAGGGCCAGGAGTTCGAAATCTCCGACGCGGATTGGGCGGAGAGCAATGTGGTGCACGCCGCGGCTGCTCAGAAAGAGCACGAGGAGGTGATCGCGGCGGGAGGATTGTTCATCCTGGGCACGGAGCGGCACGAATCGCGGCGCATCGACAACCAGCTTCGCGGGCGCGCCGGACGCCAGGGCGATCCCGGCGAGTCGCGATTCTATCTTTCACTCGAGGACGACCTGGTGCGGATTTTTGCGCGCGGATTCGCGAATACCGTGATGCAAAAAGTGATGGTGGAAGACGAAGCCATCGAGTCGAAGATGATTTCGCGGCGCATCGAGGGCGCGCAGAAGGCTGTGGAGGCGCAGAACTTCGAGGCGCGCAAACATCTGCTGGAATACGACGATGTGATGAACAAGCAGCGCGAGGCCGTGTACGGCCTGCGGCGGCAACTGCTGGAAGGCGTGGAGCAGCGCGAGCTGATTCTGGAAGATTATGTGGGCGGAATTCTTTCCCACCTGCTCGACGAGTTCGCCAACGAGCGCGTGCGGCCGGATCAGTGGGACTTCAAGGGGCTGGGAGAGAAACTGGTCGATCATTTTGGATTCAATCTCGCCGCCTCCGGCATCAAGCCAGAGACACTGAGCCGGCACGAGCTGGGCGAGGAGATCTTTGCCAAGCTGACCGAAGCGTACGAGGCCAAGGAGAAGATTCTGGGCGCGGCCACGATGCGCTACCACGAACGGATGGTGATGCTCAGCGTGATCGACGGGCTGTGGAAGGATCACCTGCTCTCGATGGATCACCTGAAAGAGGGCATCGGGCTGCGCGGCTATGCGCAACGCGATCCACTGGTGGAATACAAGCGCGAATCATTCGACATGTTCGAAGCGATGATGATGAAGTTCCAGGAAGACACTGCGCGGTTCCTTTTCCGGATGCAGATTCTGGGGCCGGATGGGCAGCCCGTGGATGCGGTGCCGCGGCCGCGCGGCATCGTTCCCAAGGCCCCGCCGGTGGCCAGCGCCGCGCAGTCGATGAGCGGCGACGGAGCGCCGCGTGAGGTTGAGATTCATACGCGCGCGGCTTCGACAACCATTGACCAACTGGAGAAGGAGTTCCACCGCAAGAAGGAACGGGAGCTTGCGGTGGCCAGCCGGCAAGGTGGCGGAGATTCAAGCCAGCCCACGCAGCGGCACAGGGGAGAAAAGGTGGGCCGCAACGATTTATGCCCGTGCGGCAGCGGCAAGAAATACAAGAGGTGCCACGGGGCGTGAAGGCAGGGAACAGGGAACAGGGAACAGGGAACAGAAAGAGATAAAGAACTATCGATACGAATATCCAACTTTGGAGCGGTTCCGCAGTTGTTGTAGCCGTTTCCAGCTTCGGTCCAGGGTGGATTTTACTTCCACCTACAGACGAAGAGCTGTCTGTGGGGACCCCGGTTAAGGAAAAATCCACTTGGCGGCCATGGCTTCAGGACACAGTAACTGCAGAACCGCTGTAGCCGGCGCGCTGGCGCGCACCGCCGAAGGTGGGCCACCCGCGAATTGCTGGTAGTGAGTCAGTTTGAGAGAACTTTCCCTCAGGGCCTAAAGTGTCTGCGTGAGAACTAGCTTTGACGGCCACATATTGGAATCGACGACTTCCTGAGACCCAATATATTGTGGTCAACCCTGTCAAAAATCGGGCTCTCACGCAGACACTAAAGCCCCAGATGCTGTGCGCCTTCTACGGCACGACCGAAGTCGTGCCCTTTCAAAGCTGGATTTATGCAACCAGTTCTGGGACCCGCGACGCTTAGCGCAGGAAGCTGAAGAAGCCTTTCTTTCCGTTCTTCTCAGGGAGCAGGCCGGCGGCTGTCTTGGCCATCAGGCGGATGGTCTGAGAGATCGCGGAGTCAACCATCACCATCGGAGTGGCGGTCTCGCGCGTTCTGCGCGCAGCGGCATAATCATCTGGAACCTTCCACTGCGCGGGCCTGGTTAAGGTTTTGACAATCTGCGCTTCGTCAAAGAGCGCGTCGCTGGTTTTGAAGCGATTGATGATAATTTGCAGGTTCTCGCCGCGCCGGGCGAAATACTTCCCGATCATGCGGTTGGCGGTGCGCATTTCCGAGATTCCCACCTGAGTGATGAGAAAGATGGTGGCCGACTCGTCAAACAAGGTGGAATCCATCAGATCGATTCTCGATCCCGCGTCGACGACGACAAAGTCATAAATATCGCGCGTAACTTTCACGAGCTTGTCGACGGCATCTTTGGCCGCCTGGATCTCGGTCAAATCAGTCGGAGCGGGAAGCACGGACAACCCCGAACTGTGCTTGACGACAAGGGTCGAGAGCAAATTGGCATCGAGGCGGTTGGGGTTTTCGAGAGCCGTGGCGATGGAGTATTCGGTGACGATGCCGAGGTTGATGGCCACATCGCCGAGAGGCAGGCCGAGATCGACCAGGAGTGCGTTGCCGTCACTCTCCTGAGCCAGTGCAAGCGCGAAATTCGACGCCAGAGTGGTCACGCCGCATCCACCTTTTGAACCCAGGAAGACAAACAATTTGCCGGTTTTCTTGTCTTCCTGAGGCGGAGCCGCGCGGCGCTTGGAGGCACGCATGAGAGCGGCGGAGACTTCAGCCGGATCGAGAGGCAGAGTGAAGAACTCGCGCACGCCGGCACGCATGAAGTGGACAGCCCGCTTCATATCGGCGTTTGCCGAGTAAGCCATGACGTAGGTGCGGCCGCTGGCGCACAGGCTTTCGACGAGAGCGAGTGCGTAGTCCGGCTCGCTGTCCACGTCGATGACGACGACTTCATAGACCTGCGCCAGCATTTTGGGCAGATCCTCAAGTCTGGGAGGAAAAGAGGAGAACTCATGGAGCTGCAGGCCGGGACGCCTGGTGAGAACGCCGGCGACAACTTTGCGGCGTTGTTCGTCGGGTCCGAGAAGCGCTACGGCTAAAGTGGTTTCATCCGGGATGGCAGTATCCCTCTGGGGTTGCGACATCATCGAGCAAACGACTCCCAATTGCCTATTTTATTCGATCTCATTGCTGGTATGGGATTTGCTATGACTCTTTCGGGTGAGTACGAAAGGATGGGCGCGGGAGGAAAGCCAAGCGTTTAACGGGGATGGGACAAAAAATGAGGGCGGTGGTACCGCAGAGGGGTGGGATCATAAGCGCGATTCGCGAATGGTGCGAGATAGCGAAGCAACGGCGGCAAAGGTAAGGTCCTCGGCGGAGCTGCGGTGCTGTTCGCGCCACTGATCGAAGAGACGGCCGTAGCTGAGGGTGATGTATTGGGCGGGATCGACGCCGAGGCGGAGGGCGGTGCGGTCGATCCATGCGGCGGAGCCTTCGAGCTCCGCGTAGTTGCCGATGGGGGTTTCGTCGATGACGCAGTGGCCTTCGCCGTCGGTCCACTCGGTGCGCCATTTTTCGTAGCGGAAGGCGGCTACGAGGCCGAGGGAAAGAAAGAGCTCGGCCAGCGCGTCGCCATGCGCGATCAGGGTTTCGGTTTCGATGCGATGCTTATGGCGGTCTTCGCCTGGGCGTTCCGGTGCCGGGGAGGCGCTTATGCGTGAGCGTCCAGCGGCCCGCGTAGCTGCGGATGCGGAGAATTTCGGTGCGGGCGCGCATCTGGCGATCGGGCGTGTCGTAGAGGATGTTGCTCTCGAAGCTGCGGGGAGTTTCGAGGCGGAAGCCCGCGGAATCGAGCCGCTCGGCGAGAGCGGCGAGGTCAACGACGCGGAATTTGATTTCGGTTTCGAGGGGCATGGGTTGGAGCGAGTATAACGCCGGTGGCATGGGGTGGCTGCGGGAAGAGAGAATGGAGAAAGACAGGGAGTAGCCACCCCAGCGAGCCAGGACCGCTCGCCGGGGACTCCGGCAGGGAATAGGGAATAGAAATGCAATGAGAGGCGCGGAGACAAGAGCGCGGACGCTCCGGCTCGTCGTGGACCCGGAGAATCTGGAAACGCAGGAAGCGCGCGAGACGCTGGAGCGCGCGGCGCAGATTCTGCGCGGCGGAGGCCTAGTTGCGCTGCCGACAGAGACGGTTTACGGGCTGGGAGCGAATGCGCTGGACCGGGCGGCGGTGGAGCGAATCTTTACGGCGAAGGGGAGGCCGGCATGGGACCCGGTGATTGTGCATGTGGCGTCGCAGGCGATGCTGAACGGGCTGATCGAGGAAGTTCCCGAAGCGGCGCATAGGCTGATGGAGGCGTTCTGGCCGGGACCGCTGACGCTGCTGCTCAAGCGGACGCAGTGCCGTGCCGGACGCAGTGACGGCAGGGAGGGCGCTGGTGGGAGTGCGCATGCCCGCGCACCCGGTGGCGCTTGAGTTGATCCGGCGCGCTGGGGTTCCGGTGGCCGCGCCCAGCGCCAACCGCTTTGGGCACGTAAGCCCGACGACGGCCGAGCACGTGCTGCACGATCTGGATGGGCGCATCGACGCGGTGCTCGATGCAGGGCCGACACCGCGCGGCGTGGAATCGACGGTGCTCGATCCGTCAAAGAGTCCAATGCTGATCTACAGGCCGGGCGCAGTGACGGCGGAGCAGATTGGGGAGATCGCGGGGCCGGTGGAGCGATTCCGGAGCGGCGAGGTGCTGCGGGAGCCTCCAGTGGAGGCGTTGCCTTCACCTGGAGTGGGACTGAAGCACTATGCGCCGCGTGCGCGGGTGGTGCTTGTGGAGGCGCAAGGCGCGGAATTAGGCGCGCGGTTGGCGGATGCGGCGCGAGTGGAGCGTGGCGAGCGGCTGGGCGTGATGCTGCCGGAAGGGATTATGACGGCGCAAGAGATCGCGGGGGCTCAGATTTATCCGTGGGGCAGGTGGGACGTGCCGGAGACGCTGGCGCAGGGACTTTATGCCGGGCTGCGCGCGCTCGATGCCGCCGGGTGCACGGTGATTCTGTGCCCGCTGCCGCCGGCGGAGGGGATTGGCGCGGCGATACGGGACCGGCTGGAAAAAGCAGGGAGTAGGGAGTAGGGAGTAGGGAGTAGGGAGTAGGGAGTAGGGAGTAGGGAGTAGGGAGTAGGGAGTAGGGAGAGCAGCATCTCGGGGATTCGGTATCGAAGTGAATTGAAAGCGCATAATCCGACTCTCGACACGCCGGTGTCTTTTCTATTCCCTACTGGCTACTCCCTACTTCCTGCTTCTACCCGTTGTCGCCGAGCTTGTACATGTATTTGATGGCGGATTTGTAGATCAGGGTCTTGGTGCGGCCGCGGACCTTGAGCGAGTTGCGATCGTACCACTCGATGCAGCCGTCGACGCGCTCGCCATCTTCGAGCACAATCACCATCGGAGTCTGCGACTGAATCTGCTTTTGCAGATAGAAGAGCTCAGCGTGGCGATTGGGCGCGTCCCTTTCGGCGGTCTGCGCCGGAAAACGGAAGGGAAGCGGTGAAGCGAGGTTCTTTCTCCTCTGCGGCGGAGCTTGACCGGGTTCGAGGACGCGCGATGCGGGGAGAGTCGACGGCATGCTCATGGGGAAGAATCCTCCGCAAAAAACTTGAACCGCAAAAACGACAAGCGCTCAAAGACGCCCAGGGGAAACTCAACCTACCAATTCGCAGATGCGGCCCTGAGCCGCAATCCTAAGAAGTTCCAAGGGCCCTGTCCCGTAGCCAGGTGAAGCAGAAAGCAGTCCCGCATTGACGGGAGATGCGTGTCCCGGCGTCCCTGGGCTCGATGGGAGTACTCGTATTGAAAAAGATGCCTGGGTCCGATTGGGGGTTGCTCTTTTATTCTGCGGGCCATTCCGGTGATCGAGCGTCAAGCGCTGGGAGTAGCATGGCAGTGAACAGGGACAGAACAGTGAACAGTGGACAGGGGACAGTGGACAGTGCGAAGCGGTTAGAGGCCGCTGTCTGCGGCGAGGCCGACGGCCATGGCGTCGAGCGAGAGCGAACGCAGCAGGTTGCGGCGCATGCCCTGCTCGACCTGGACGAGGGCGCGGGCGGCGCAGTCGATCCAGTCGACGGTGAGGCCTTCAGCGAGCCGGGCGAGTTCGGCGGCGAGGTCGATGTTGCGGATGAGCGACGGAGTGCCGGCCACGATGAGCAGGAGGTCTTCGATGAGGCTCGAGAGGGCGCGGAGGAGGCTGACGGTCTTCTCCTGGCCGTCGGCGCCGGCGCGGTAAGTTTCGGTGGCGTGGAAGAGCGCGGAGTAGTCGGGCTCGCGCAGATCGCGGTGCGGAGAATGACGAACGCGTCTTCGCGGCTGGAGAGGTATGTTGCCGAGATCGAGCGAGAGCGCGCGGCCGACTGCGCCCATAGCGAGGCGCGCTACGAGAGCGCGGTCCTGCGGCTTGAGCTCGGGGCGGCGGCGGGCGAGCAGGGTTTCGAGATCGGAGGCGGGAAGCGCGCCGAGGCGATGAATGACGGCGCGGGAGCGAATGGTGGGCAGCAACTCCTGCGGGTTCTCGGTGAGCAGGATGAGCGTGGTGTGGTCGGGCGGCTCTTCGAGAAGCTTGAGCAGGCTGTTGGCGGCCTCCTTCATGAAGGCGGACGAAGTGAAGATCGTGAAGGCGCGGCGGGCTTCGACGGGCGGGCGGTAGTAAGCGACGTGGATCGCCTGACGGACCTGGCCGAGCTTGATCATGAGCTGCGGCGGGTCGGGCGGAACGACCAGCACGTCAGGGTGCGTCTGGATGAGGATGCGCGTCTCGCGCTTGTCGGTCTCGCGCAGGTCGTCGCGGGCGGCGATGGCTTCGTCGACCAGCGTTTCGAGGTCGGCGGAGGCGGCGATGCGAACACAGTTGGAGCAGACGCCGCAGAAGTCGGGCAGGCCGCCGGATTCAGTGGGCTTGAGGCAGTTGACGGCCTGAGCCAGCATGAGGGCGAGCGTGTATTTTCCGGCGCCGCGCGGCCCGGCCAGGATCATCGAGTGAGGAAACCGCTCCGCGCGCACGCTCTCGCGCAGGTGCGTGACGGTGGCGGCGTTGCCTAAGAAATCCTGGAAGCCCATGGATTGAGAGTACCAGCGGACGGAGGTGGTGGGCAGTCGAAGGCCGCCCAGCTGCGGGGAAGGGGAAAGTGCCGTGTTCTAGCGGGTTTGGCAGAGATTGAAGGAAAACTGTCAATGACACTAGGGATATAGTCTTTGACACAGTTACCTAAGGTGTATCAATTGTAATTCTACACTTTGGTAACTGCTGTTCGCAGTTGCGCAGTCGAGCAATTTGACAATTGGACTGCACACTGGCACTCTAAAGATGTTATGGCCCTCCGCGATATTCGCCAAGACTTGAAAGACCGCCTCGACACTTTAGCTTCGGATCGAGCGAAGCTCCAATCGCGCCTCGATGAGATTACGGCCTTGGAGAAGAGCGTCAAGACGATGCTGCACGAGGAAGAAACCCGCATGGAAGGGATTTCAAATGGCAGGGCTGAATTGCCATTCCCTGTAGTCGTGACATCGGTCGATCTTCAGACCGTGCTCAGGAGTGTCATCAAGACTAAGAACAGGCCGCTTGCGACAGACGAAATCCGCGATGAAATCCTTCGCGCCAAGGCATTTGATTTTGGCATTAAAAAGCCCGGACGTGTTGTGCATTTCGGGCTGGTCAGCATGACCAACAGCGGCGAGCTAGACAAACTGCCTGATGGACGTTGGGCGCTCCACGCCAGCAACAACAGGATTCTCCCGCGGGAGACAACGCATTGATATGAGGTGAAAACGTCGATGAAATTAACACGATAGTCCGGCCATAGAAAAACGGGTCTGATTGTGGCACGGGCGATAACCAAGTACCAAAATGGGAAGGGCGCGAATCCCGGCCAAGGTCAACGCGCCCGAACACCTACGTCAGACTGCCCAAGTGTTCACTTTTAGTTTAACAACCCACCCGGCGCGCGCCTAGAGCTAAACTGGGTACGCGCCGGTAACACTTTCATGGGACACCGAATTATGACACAAGACACCGAGTTCGAGAAAAAAGACTTCGACCGGATCATAACCAAGTTGCTTCGCTCCAAGCCATTACGAAAGAATGGCATCAACGCAAGCAAGCAGACTAAGCGAGGCTCTGTGATTCCGCGCCCCGCCCGTCGATCAAAGTCCGCAAAGGAAGACGGGGCTTAGAGGCGATGCCTTTCAGCACATCCTGAAACAGAGCCGGATTGCGTCGGTTGTTCTGTCTGAACTGAAATTCGTACAGGTACCGCCGCAAATGTTTCACGCTCAGCCGATGATAAGAACCTACTAAACCGCGCTTGAACAACGAGAATGATCCTTCAATAGAATTTGTCGTGATATTCCCGCGAACGTATTCGCGCGACGTGTGATTCACCGTCTCATGTTGAAGTCCCTTCACGCCAGACAATTTGACCGCCCCCGGATATGACGTTAGTTCGTCGGTGCAAATCAACGTTGCTTCAGGCGAGACGTTCTGTTTGATGTACTGGGCCAGCGTGCTTGATCTCACATCTTGGACGTGAAAGAACCGCACGTCCCCGCCGCGCTGTTTGATTCCGACCACGATTTCTTTGTTGCTCGCATGGAATCGATTCGGGTCTGGTCCGCGATAACGGCCTCCGACATAGGTTTCGTCCATCTCGTATTCGAGTCCGTCCATGGGCTCAGGGCTTTCGTCTGTCATAGCCTCACGAATGCGATGGCAAAGGTACCACGCGGTTTTCGTGGAGACGCCAATATCGCGCCCGAGTTGATTTGCGGAAATGCCTTTTTTCGCTTGGCAAATCATCGCAATCGCCATAAACCACTTTTTGAGCGGGATGTGAGTGTCGCCGTACAAAGTTCCATTCCTCACCGTGAATTGCTTGCGGCAGGTTACGCATTCATAGAGGCGCTGGTCTGGGCTCTGATGGTTGGTCTTTTTGTTGACCTTCCCGCGGCGAGTTGTGCGCGTGATTCTCTTCGAGCCACAGGCTACGCATTCAACTCCGTCTGGCCAACGCTGAGAGGCTAAAAACACCTCACAAGACTCTTCGGTCGGAAACTCACGGACTATATCTGCCAAGTTCATGGTTTTAATCTAGCAGGAAAGAGTAACTGTGTCAAGTACTATATTCCGATGACACTTGACAGTTTGCCTAGATAGATGTAATGTTTCCTTGTCATTTTGTAAAGGAGACTTATTATGTTCTGCACGATCAAGAGTCCCGCACAACGCCGGTGGGTACGCTCCTGCTGGATAAGCGCCGCGTTGGTTGCTGTGCTCGCAGTAGGCGCCGCCGCCGCGTTTCGCCTTTGGCATTTGAAGGGTCTACCGGCTTATCCCGTGGCCGTGCTGCCTGCACTTCCGATTCTGTGGCTGCTCGTGGAGATGGGCAGGTACCTGGCGGAAGAGAAGGACGAGTTCCAGCGCAATGTTCTTGTCCAATGCCTGCTCGGCGGCACCGGGGGAACCTTGGCCACTACGACGATCTGGGGGTATCTCGAAGACTTTGCCCACGCGCCGCACCTCGATCTGATCTGGGTTTATCCGATCTTCTGGCTGTTCGTTGTGGTGTCGTATCCGGTGGTGAGGCTGAGGTACAAATGAACGTCGTGCGCGCTCGGACAATGCACGGTGCAATCGACGAAATACAAGAGGAGACCGCTCATGCAAGATCGAATCCATAATCCCGCGAAGTATCGCATGGAAGACCGCATTCTCTTCATCATCGTGCCGTCGATCCTTCTGGTCTACGCTCTGGCCGTCTGGGGATTCGGCTACCGCCATATCCATCCCACTGGCGTTGTGGCGTGGCTTCTCGCCAGTCTTGTCGCGTTGCCAAATGTCGCATTGATTGTGATCTTCGGCTTGTACCTGTCAGAAGAGGAAGACGAGTTTCAGCGCAGTCTTCTCGTCCAGTCGCTGCTCTGGGCCATTGGGGCGACCCTGACTCTGATCACATTCTGGGGAGTTCTGGTGGAGTTCGAGGTGGTTCGGACGCAGCGCCTGTTCTTTGTCTTTCCGCTGTTCTGCATATTCTTCGCTGTTGCCAAGTTGTTGGTGAAGCTGAGGTACAGATGAAGAACCGGCTGAAGGTGCTGCGCGCGGAGCGGGACTGGTCGCAGGGCGATTTGGCGCAGCGGCTGGAGGTGTCGCGGCAGAGCGTGAACGCGATCGAGACGGGGAAGTTCGATCCGAGCTTGCCGCTGGCGTTCAAGCTGGCGCGGCTGTTTGGGAGGAGGATTGAGGAGATTTTTGAGGACAGCGAGTCAGCGAGTTAGCGAAAAGGCCCCGGAGTGGGGCCTCATCAGTTGGCGGGTTGGCGAGTCAGCGGGGGTAGCGGGGTTAGCGGGACTGGCGGAGTTGGCGTGAGGTGGGAAAAGAATTCTGAAGGGCGCGAAAAATTCACAGCGCTCACACAGGGCGGCTGCTGTAGACTTGCCGTGGTCAGTTATTCCCCAGAGCAACGCTGACTAAATCACAACAGGAGAAAGCAGATGAACACAAGAGTGTGGAGTGTCTTCGCAGGTCTGTGCGGGGTCGCTGTGTTCGCGCTGAGCGCCGTTCCGTCGGGCGCGCAGGCGACGGAGGTCAAAGAAAAACCACCGATGTATTCGTATGTGGCCAATTGGCAGATTCCGCGGGCGCATTGGGCGGAAATGGAAGCATCAAACGGCGCCGACAAGGCGATTCTGGACAAGGCGATGGCCGACGGGACCATTGTGGGCTACGGCAACGATGTGAATCTGGTGCACACGCCGGACGGCGAGACACACGACGACTGGTGGTCGTCGATGTCGATGGCCGGGTTGCTGAAGGTGCTGGATCAGCTGTTGGGCAATTCGACTTCTCCGGTACTGCAGAGCGCCACGAAACACTGGGACATGGTACTCGTGAGCCACTATTACAACTGGAAGCCCGGCCCCTATACGGGCGCGTATATCAACGTGATGGAGTATCAATTGAAGGCGGACGCGCCGGACGATGCGGTGAGCACGCTGAGCAAGAGCGTGGTTGCGCCGCTGATGGAGAAGATGCTGGCCGACGGGACGATTCTGGAATACGAAGTAGACACCGAGGCCATCCACACCGATGCGCCGGGGATGTTTGCGATTGTCTACGACACACCGCAACCGGAAGGCGTGGATACGGTGCGCGCGGCGATCAGGCAATCACTGAAGGACAATGCGCTAATTGGTCCGGCATTTGATTCCATGGTGGACTACAGCGCCCATCGCGATGAGCTGCTGCGAGGGAACGGGGAGTACAAGTAGGCCGGGGCAGCGGGGTTAGCGGAGCTAGCGGAGTTGGCGGAGTCAGGGAAAGCAGGTTCTTCGCTGATTGAAGGCTGCGGCTGCGAGGTTCGCCGCTGCTCGACAAAATCCATTGCCTCCCCCGAGAAAACAGGAGGACACGTGAAATTCATTGTGAGTTGGAGTTTGCCCCAGGCAACGTTGAACACCGCCAACGGAAGGTTCCTGAAGGCAGGCGGACTGCCGCCGGCATGCGCGAGGATGATTGGACGCTGGCACGGTATGAGCGGCAAAGGATTTGCGGTTGTGGAGACCACGGATGCGAAGGCCTTGTACGCGTGGTGCGCGGAATGGTCTGATCTGCTGCCGATTGAGACGACTCCGTGCCTTGAAGACGCGGATGCCGGCGCCGTGATCGCGGCGATCAAGAGGTAACCCAAAAAGGAGCGAGAAGCCCGGAGATCGGGTGGGCTTGCGGAGACTCACCGGGCCGCCGTGGCGAAGGTTGCGGCGGCGCGCGGAGCGGTGTGTGTGGGGGCAGCGGGGTTGGCGGAGCTAGAAGGACAGCAAGGACTTCAGCGAATCAGAAGACTGCCTGTGAGGGGCGTGTTGCCAGAGGATGGTCCGACGAGGACTTCGTAGCTGCCCGGCGCGAGGTTCCAGCGGGCTTGCGCCTCGTCGAACGTCTGCAGGACTCGCGGATCGATTGAGATTGTGACAGTTTGCGATTTGCCGGGAGCGAGGGTGATGCGCGCGAAGCCAGCGAGGCGTTGAAAGGATTCGTCTGAACCTTTGGGGAGCGTTGCGTAGACTTCCGCGATTTCAGTGCCTGCCCGTGTGCCGGTATTTCTGACGTTGAAGCGCACGGTTCTGGCCGCTGAATCGACGTTGAGAGCGGAATATGCGAAGGAGGTGTAGGACAACCCGAAGCCGAAGGGAAACAGCGGCGCCTTGTGCTCCGCTTGATACCACTTGTAGCCAACTTCGGCGCCTTCGTCATAGTCAACAGCGTAGTTCGAAGGCGGGGCGCCTGCATTGACAGGGGCTGATCCTTGCCCGCGAAGATGCGGCGGCGGTGCTGGAATGACCGCATGGGGAAGGTCCTGTTCGCTCGTTGGGAAGGTGATGGCGAGCTTGCCGGATGGATTGACGTCGCCGACAAGTACGTTGGCAAGAGCCTTGTGCCCTGAGTTGCCGGCGTACCAGGCTTCGACGACCCCGGCGACCTTGTCGAGCCACGGCATGGTCACAACGCTTCCAGTTTCGAGCACGACGACGGTGTGAGGATTGGCCGCTGCAACCTGCTCGATCAATGCGTCCTGATTGTCGGGGAGCGACAGATTTGGGAGGTCCATGCCTTCCGATTCCCACTGATACGCAAAGACAATGGCAAGATCGGAACTCCGGGCGAGTTTCACGGCGGAATCCAAATCAGTGCCGGGGTCGAAATCGATTCTCGTATGCGGCAGTTTCGCGCGGAGGGCCTGGAACGGAGAGGTGGGGAACCAGATGTGTTCCTGCCAGCGTGTTGCGCCCTTGCCGGGGGGCAAGACGGCGTTGCCGCCGGGCGGGTCAACCTGCGCCGATCCTCCGCCGGAGATCATGCCGACGTCAGCGTGTCCGCCGATGATTGCGATGCTGTGGATACGGGCCGGAACGATCGGGAGCGCCGCTCCGCGATTCTTCAGGAGAACGATGCTCTTCTCTTCCACGCGCTCGGCAACTTCGAAGCCCTTTTCAACATCGACCACGCTTTTTTGCAGCGGATCGTCGACGATCCCCGACAGAAACTCCGCGTAGAGAACTCTGCGCGCATGGCCGTCAATCTCCGCGAGCGGCACGCGCCCGGCATCGACGGCTTCCCGTAGTTTGGCCCCGAAGAAGTTCGACAGGGGCTGCTCCTGGTCAAGACCCGCCGCGGATGCCTTCTCCGTCGAATGGGTTCCGCCCCAGTCGGAGAGAACGAAGCCTTTGAAGCCCCATTGGTTCTTCAGAACATCGCGGAGCGTATAGGAGTTCTCGCAAGCGTAGTCGCCGTCGATCCGGTTGTAGGAGCACATGACCGCGCCGGGATTGGCGATGGAGATGGCAATGTGAAACGCGAGCAGATCCGACTCCTGCATGGCCCGTTTGGAGATGACGGCATTGACAAAGTTGCGGCCCGTTTCCTGGTCGTTCATCGCGTAGTGCTTGATGTCGCCGACCACATGCTGGGCCTGTTCACACTTCATCAGATTGCCGATGAAGGTTCCGGCCAGCAGCGGGTCCTCCCCGCCGTACTCGAAGGTGCGGCCGTCTCTGGGCTCGCGGGCGAGGTCCACGCCGCCACCGAGAGTCATGTTGAAGCCCTGCGCGCGAAGCTCGCTGCCGATCAGCCCGCCGTATTCGCAAGCGGATTCCGCGTCCCAGCTCGACGCGGCTCCCAGGCTGGAAGGCATCGCGGTCGAGTATCTTCCGTTGGCGCCACTATCCCTGATTCCATAGGCCGCGTCGGAGATGACGAGCGAGGGAATGCCGAGGCGCGGAATGCCCTCGACGTAACCCGCGCCGCCGTTGGTGAGAGGCGTGAGAGATGCTTCCCACCCCGCGTGGTGAGCCATTCCATTGCCATGCAGGAGGGCGATCTTCTCGTCGAGCGTGAGCTGCTTGAGGACAAGATCGGCGCGTTCTTCCGGGGAGAGTTGGGGATTCATCCACGGCCGGGCTGTTTCCCGAGCCACGGCGTCTTCCGGGGTGACGGCGTCCTGGGCAGCGGCGACGGCCGATCCGGTGATGATTCCTATGGTTGCAATGAACAAAAGAAAGGAGCAGTTACTCAACACGCGTTTCTGCATAGTTCTCCAGGCATGTCCCATGCTACAACGCGGAGCTAGCGGAGTCAGCGGAGCTAGCGGAGTCAGCGGAGATGGCGGGGTTAGCAAGTCAGCGAGTCAGCAAGTCAGCGAGCCAGCGAGGCTCCGGAGTTGGCGGCGTTAGGGGTCAGTAAAGCGAGATCTACAGTCCGGCAAGGGCGCTGGCGGAGAGGGTGGCGGTGACGACCACGCGCTCGCCGTGCTGGGTGACTTCGGCGGTCTTCAGCAGCTCCTTGAAGGCGTCGTTGGCGGAGGTCGAGGCGAGGGGCTGGGCGAGGCCGCGCGCAAGAGTGACGAGCGTGGCGAGATCGGCGGCTTGGCTGGCGGCTTTGTCCTGGCTGGGGGCGATCTCCTCGACCTTGAAGCGCAGCGCGGCAAACGAGCCGGGAACGGGGAGAGCGGGCGCGACACTGGCGATGATGGTGGAGTCCTGCTCGAGGGGAAGTGCGAGGCCAAATACGTGAATGGAGCCGCTCTCAGAGAAGGGAAGGCCGATTTGGCCGACGCCCCAGGCGAGCGAGAGCAGAGGCACTTCGTGATAGTGGCGCTCGAGGAGCGAGGAGCCGGCAAAGGGCAGCGCGGCGGCGCGATGACGGTCGAGCATGGAGTGGATCTGCTCGGTGTTGGGGGTGTTGGAGACAGCCACCATGTCATAGCCGATTTGCGCGACGCGGACGGTGCGGCCCTCGGAGGGGATGCTGTAGATGGTGTGGCCGACGTAGCTCTCGCGCGAAGTGGCGTGAGAGTCGAGCCATGCGTTCAGGCGCTGGCCGGTGATTTTGCCGACGAGGACCATGGAGTAGGCCACGGGACCGTTGGGGCCATTGGGGTCGGGCATGCGGTGCAGTGCGATGGCCACCTGATCGAGATCGCGCTCGGGGTCGATGCCGATGGCGTCGATAAATTGCTGGTACTCGGGGACGCGATTGGGCGGCTTGAAATCCTTGTGGGAGAGGGTGCGGATGGCCTTGAGATTGATGTAGATAATGCCGTCGGACTCGGGCAGCAGGCGCGCGGCTTCGGGCGGGGCCTTGGAGCGCAGAAAGATAGCCAGGGCCAGCAAAAGCAGGACCGCGGCGACGATGAGAAGCGTTCTGCGGGTGCGTCGGCTCATTCTGGTAGGCGATGAGGAACCGTCAGGAATGAGCGTAACACTTGCGGGGCGCGCGGGGGCGAGAGGGGCGAGCGGCGTTAGCGGAGTCAGGGGAGCCGGCGCCGCTGATTGGCGGCGCCGGACGCACTGCCTATTCGGGAATGCTGACAGCGTAAATTTTCCCGCTGCTCCCCATGTTTGCGCTTCCCACTGCTCCAGGCGGCAGCAACCCATACTCGCCTTTGCCGAGGCCGGCCCCCAAAGTGATCTGGTAGACCCTTGGCGCAAGCTTCTCGGGCTGAAAATCCATGGCGTCGCGGGTGGCGCCGCCGGAAACGTGAAGGACTCCTCCTGTAACTGAACGGAACTCGCGCGAGTTTCCGTTCGGATGCAGGCGCAAAAGCTGGTATTCGGTGATGTCGGTTCCTTCAGGAACGTAGACGGCGAGGACGACCGGGAAAGTCAGGATGGTTTTCGCCTCTTTACCCACGATGTGGCCATTGATGTCGCCCTTGACCATGCCCGCCGAGGCGATGTTTTTCAGAACTCCGCCGGTCTTGAAGTTCACGATCTCGGGTTCGAGCGATGTCCACGCGCCGTTCTTGTCTTTGTAGTACGCGCCGACGTCATCGATTCCCGTCGGCCGGCCCGATGCTGCAGGTGCAGCCGGCGCGGTGGCGGCGGGGGCGGCTGCCTTGGCCACGATTGCCGCGACTACCTTGTCGCTGGCACCTGCTTGCTTGAGGGCAATCAGGCCGTTTGCCGAAGTGTCGTAGGCTGCAGGCGATGCATTGATGGTGGAGACGATCAGATCATCCGAGAGGCCGGCCTTGACCAGCTTGATCACGGCGTCGTTGGTCATCGCCTGTTGGGCAGCGAGGAACGGGCAAAAGACCAGGAATAAAACCGCGAGAATACATCTACGCATGGCAACTTCTCCTTACGTTCCGAACCAGAAAACTTGTTGCGGGAATGCAACAGAATGATCTACCTAGGCGCCGGTTTGCGCAAGAGAACAGTGAATTGCGCGCGATCGGGAAGCGCAAAGGGCGCGACGCCGCCTGGAAGCGCGGTGGGCCGGGGCGGGCTGAATCGCGCGAGATGGTTACTGCGGCGCCGGCACGGGCGCAGAGGCCGGGGCCGTAGCTGCCGGCGTAGGCGCGGGTGATGTGGCGGGGGAAGGCGCGGGTGATGCGGCGGGCGCTTCTGCGGGCGCGGATACAGGGTCCAAATCAGCGCTGAGATGGACGCTGCCGCCAGTAACGCTTAGCTTGCGTGTCCAATCCGCGAATCCCTTTTTCTTGACGGTGATCTCGTGGTTTCCGGGCGCGACGGGAACGGTGGAAGGCGTGTTGCCGACAAATGCGCCGTCGATCTCGATGTCCGCGCCGGGCGGGGCGGAGTCGATGACGAGTGAGGCCTGGGCTGCAGCAGTTGGGGCGGGCGGTCGCGGCGCGGCGGGAGCGACCCCGAAGTTGGCCATGTTCAGATGCATGTCGCCTTCGACAAAGGCGGTGATCTCGGTGCCCTGCGGAATTGTGATGTCTTTGCCCGTTCATGAAAAGAAAAAGCGGCGCGGCAGGGAAGAAGACGATCGAGGTCGCGACCATCGCCCCGGTCATTGCGCCAACATGGCCGCCGCCTTTGTTGTCCTGCGTTGCCCTCAGCGCGACTTTTTCCTGGTCGGCAAGGCGCGCGTAGCTGATGTTGATGTTCAGTTTGCCGGCCCTGCCCATGCTTTTCTTGGCGTTGCAATCGGTGACGGTTCCGATTGCCGTTGCTCCCTTGGGGAGCACAACGACGTCGTCGACCTTGACTTCTTCCACGACCTCGAAGGGGATTTCCTGGCCAACCTTGGCGTCTGCCGAGGAGATCGTCTGGCTGAGGCGCAGCTTTACGGGTGTTCCATCCAAGCAAGGTGTGCGGCTGCGGCGGGCGGGTTGGCGCAGCGGCTGTCTGGTCCGGAGACCCGGCGCGCGGAAGCGGCAGTGACGGGTGTTTGTTGAGCTGAAAGCAGAGAGCAAAGTACCAGGGACAAAAGCGAAAGAATGCACTTACGCATATAGCTTCTCCTTGTCGTTCAAAACGACAAAATCGACATCAAGGGAAGCACCTGAATGATGTACCGAAACCTCGATTTGCGCAAGAGACTGTTTGTTTGCGGAACCGAGGGGCGAAAAAAGGCACAAGTGCTCATGGCCCGTTGGAAACGGAGAGCGGCGGGGCGGTGATTGCAGGACCGGCCTAGTTGACGATGGCGAAGGTGAAGATTTTGCCGGAGCTGGGCAGGAGTTTTGGGACGAGGCCGTGATCCTGCGGCTCGAGAAAACCGAACTCGCCATCGCCAATTCCGTGCCGAGGACGATCTGGTAGGCGGAGGGGCCGATTTGCGTGCTGGAGAAATCGATCTCGTCGCGAAGCGAGCCGGAGGATTCGTGAATGAGACCGCCGGCGACGGACTGGAACTGGCGGTTGTTGCCGACCACGTGCAGGCGAACGAGTTCGTAGTCGTTGGCGGTGCGTCCCTGGGGCACGTGGAGAATGAAAGTGACGGGGGTGCTGACGACCAGCCTGCTGCGCATGCCGCCGACGAGGCCGTTCAGGTCTTCCTTCATGAGGCCGGCAGAGGCGAAGTGCTTGACCAGTCCGCCCGACTGGAAGATGACGACCTCAGAGGGAAGCGGCTGCCAGTTGCCGCCGCTGTCTTTGTAATATGCGCCGACGTTTTCGACGCCGGGCGGGAGCGGGGCGGCGGGCGCGGATGCATCGGGAGTGGAAGGCGCGGCGGCGTCAGGTGCGGCGCCAGTGCCTTTGGCCGACAATGGCGGCGATGACTTTGTCGCTGACGCCGGCCTGCTTGAGCGCGATGAGGCCTTCCGGCGAAGTGTCATAGGCGCCCGGCGAGGCGTTGATGGTGGTGACGATCACGTCGTCGGAGAGCTGAGCGCCGACCATCCTGATGATGGAGTCGTTGTTCAGCCCCTGCTGGGCGCTGAGATACGGCGTCTGCTGGGCGATAAAGAACGGCGCCTGCTGTGCGATAAGGAACGGGCAAAACGCCAGAAACAGAACCGCGCAAATTGCCTTGCGCATGGAAGCCTCTCCTTAGAAAATCGGGATCGGGAAAAGTGCTGCAGGATACCTGCATAATCTTCCGTTGGGGCTTGGTGGTTCTGCAATACAACTCTGGTGGGTTTACCGCCCTGAGGACCCGGAATTGCGCTGCCTCGCGGATCTGGCGGCGGTGATCAGGATTGCGTTGTTTTTGGGGTGCATTGGCGCGTTTTTCGAGGCGCTCGGGCGTTTGCTCGCGGTGCGGCGGTGTGCTAACCTTGATTTCTGTGCCGTGTACGCGGAAAGCTGGAGTGTGTCCGCGCACAATTCGGCCTCCGGGAGGGTTTCCGGGTGGGTAAAGAGCTGGCGTAGCTCAGCTGGTAGAGCATCTGATTTGTAATCAGAGGGTCGGGGGTTCAAATCCCTTCGCCAGCTCCACAAGACGGAAGCCGGAACGGGAGACGAAAGCGGCAAGAGTTTACCGGCGGGCAAGAGTTTTTAGAGCGCCGGGCCTCAACTCCGCGGAGAATCCACTTCAGGCGAAGGCTCGTGAAGTCCGGAGGGTCTCCGGAGGTTGCGGCGTGCGCGGAAGAGGGATGAGCGGGTTGAGTTGGGGTCAGAGTAGTTTGCGGGGCGCCGCGGCGACGGAGTGCTTGGTCCGTGGGGGCTATTGGGCACAGGTGGCCGAGCGGTTAATGGCAGCAGACTGTAAATCTGCCGCTCCTTGCGAGCTACGGAGGTTCGAATCCTCCCCTGTGCACCAGGACAGTGAACAGTGGTTCAGTGGTCAGTGGACAGTGAAGAGTGCCGAAGCGGATTTAGACCGGAAGTTCTGGGTGGCGCTCGGCAATGTTCGCGGTTTTGGCAGTGCTGGTTTGGCTGACGATGGGCGATGGTTCGGTGCTCGTGTTTGGCAGGCCGGTGGAGTTGAGGCTGGTTCCGCTGATTGTGATTGGCGGGCTGGCGTTGAGAACGGTTTTGGCCCGGCATGCGGAGAGGATTCGCAGGGCGGGGAGAAAGACAGCTGCAGCTTTTAGCTTTTAGCTCTTAGCTTGTGACGTGCTGGATGAGCCGATGTGGCTTGCGCCGGCGAGATGAAGCTAAAGGCTAAAGGCTAAAAGCTGAAAGCTTCAGGGTTTGAGGGCTGATGTAGCTCAGTTGGTAGAGCACTCCCTTGGTAAGGGAGAGGTCACCAGTTCAATCCTGGTCATCAGCTCCAGAAGTGCAGTGGATCAGTGATCAGTGGATCAGTGGATCAGTTCGGACGGTGGCGAGGAAATCGACGCGGATTCCATAAGCACCGACAGACTGAACCTGATCCCTGAAACCTGACCGCTGATTTTCGCGGGAGTAACTCAGTGGTAGAGTCACAGCCTTCCAAGCTGTTGGTCGCGGGTTCGATCCCCGTCTCCCGCTCCAGAGTTTGGCTGCTTTGGCTGTTCGTGAGGGTTGCAGAGGATGTTTGAGCAGGCAGCGATTGCGGTCACGGATGAGCAGGGATATGCGAAGCTCCATGCGCTGATCGATGCGGCGTTTGACGCGCGCGACGTGGAAGTCTTCCTGAACCGGGTGAGCAAGGCGAAGCTGCGGGTCCGCAATTATGAAGGGATTCTGGAGCGCGGGTTGCTGGGCAAGGAAGCGGCCGGGCTGTACAAGGCGCTGCCGGTCTCAGACCAGGCGCTGACGCGCGAGCGGTATTTGCGGCTGGTGGAGAAGGTGCCGCTGGAGCTAAGGCAGAGGTATTTGAAGGTGTACGCGTATTACTGAGCAGAGGCTATAGCGTAGCTTTGGTGGCTGGAGCCGCGCACTGACCGCGGGCGCTCCGAGTGAGCAACGGGCAGTAAGAGCAATGAAAGGGATTTGGGAGCTTTATGGCGAAGGAAAAGTTTGATCGTTCGAAGCCGCACGTGAACGTGGGGACGATCGGGCACATCGATCACGGCAAGACGACGTTGACGGCGGCCATCACCAAGGTATTGCAGAAGCACAACCCGAAGATCGTGTTTCGCTCGTTCGACTCGATTGACAACGCGCCGGAAGAGCGGGAGCGGGGCATCACCATCGCCACGGCGCACGTGGAGTACGAGACGGCCAACCGTCACTACGCGCACGTGGACTGCCCGGGCCACGCCGACTACATCAAGAACATGATCACCGGGCGCGGCGCAGATGGACGGAGCGATTCTGGTGGTGGCGGCGACCGACGGGCCGATGCCGCAGACCAAGGAGCACGTGCTGCTGGCGCGCCAGGTGGGCGTGCCCTACATCGTGGTGTTTCTGAACAAGTGCGACGCGGTGGAGGACACGGAGCTGATCGACCTGGTGGAGATGGAAGTGCGCGAGCTGCTGACCAAGTACCAGTTCCCGGGCGACGACGTGCCGGTGATTCGCGGGTCGGCGCTGGGCGCGCTGAACGGCGAGCCGCAGTGGGAGGCGAAGATCGACGAGCTGATGGAGGCGGTGGACAAGTACGTGCCGCAGCCGAAGCGCGCGG
Organism: uncultured Acidobacteriaceae bacterium; assembly: GCA_963835895.1. Classification (GTDB taxonomy): domain Bacteria; phylum Acidobacteriota; class Terriglobia; order Terriglobales; family Acidobacteriaceae; genus Telmatobacter. The sequence goes on from CAWIHC010000006.1 coordinate 306,764, forward strand.
TGGATCTGCCGTTCCTGATGCCGATCGAAGATATTTTCTCGATCTCGGGGCGCGGCACGGTGGTCACGGGCCGGATCGAGCGCGGCAAGGTGAAGGTGGGCGAGGACGTGGAGATCGTCGGGCTTCCGCGAGACGCGCAAGACGGTGTGCACGGGCGTGGAGATGTTCAAGAAGCAGCTGGACGAGGGTCTGGCCGGGGACAACGCGGGCATTCTGCTGCGCGGCACGCCGAAGGAAGACGTGGAGCGGGGGATGGTGCTGGCCAAGCCGGGATCGATCACGCCGCACACCAACTTCAAGGGCTCGGTGTACGTGCTGAGCAAGGAAGAGGGCGGCCGTCATACGCCGTTCTTCAAGGGCTACCGGCCGCAGTTCTACTTCCGCACGACGGACGTGACGGGAGTGGCGGAGCTGCCGGCGGGCGTGGAGATGGTGATGCCGGGCGACAACGTGGAGCTGGAGGTGGAGCTGATCACGCCGGTGGCCATGGAGAAGGGCCTGCGCTTCGCGATCCGCGAGGGCGGCCGGACGGTGGGCGCGGGAACGATCACGGAAATTATCAAGTGAAAGTTGTTAGTGGTCAGTTGTCAGTGATCAGTTAGGGAATTGGCAAGGAAACCGCTGGGGCTGGACCGAGAACGACAGGGACTGACAACTGAAAACTGAGAACTGAGAACTGGGACTGGAAGGGAATTGGCAATGCGGGAAATCATTACAATGGAATGCACCGAGTGCAAGGAGCGGAACTACTCGACGACGAAGAACAAGAAGACCGTCACGGGCCGTCTTGAGTTGAAGAAGTTCTGTAAGCGCTGCCGCAAGCACCAGGTGCACAAGGAATCGAAGTAGCAAGACAGTGGTCAGTGATCAGTTGTCAGTGGTCAGTTACGGAAGCGGTTCGGAAGCTGAATCGGCTTTCATCAGCAGGGAAGAACTGAACACTGAGAACCGACAACTGAGAACTGTTTTCAGGGGCGTAAGCTCAACGGCTAAACTGCCGGTCTCCAAAACCGGACTTGGGGGTTCGAATCCCTCCGCCCCTGCCAGTTTGGGAAGAGAGATCGGAGCACAGAGAACAGAGATCAGAATGCGCGGCGACTAAATGCGCGACGAATGGCAGCAGCAAGACAGCAACTGATCTCTAATCACTGACAACTGATCTCTGAAAAGGATTGGAAGCATGGCGACGAAGACGGCAATCGAAAAAGGCGAAGAGCGGTCGGCCAAACGGCAGGAGCCGGGAGCACTGGCCGAGTTTGGCGGCGGCGCGTTGAGCAAGTGGACGGAGTTTACCGGCTTTCTGCGCGATGTGCGCGCGGAGATGCGCAAGGTGGTTACGCCCTCGTGGAAGGAAGTGAGGGTGACGACGGGCGTGGTGATCGTCGCGGTCTTCCTGTTTGGGCTGTTCTTCTTTATCGTCGACGGCATTCTTCAGAGTAGCGGTGTATGGGTTGCTTGGCCGGCTGGGCGGATTGCAGTAGCCGGCGCGGCACGGAATCGAGAGTGGAATGAAGGAAGAGTTGCAGCAATCCGCAGAGACAGGGGCCGCAGAGGCGCAGGCAGAAGCAGCGGCAGCGGTCGAGGCGCCGGCAGCGGCTCCAGCGGAGACGCCGGCAGCGGAAAAGACGCCGGCAGCAGAAGCGGAAGCCAGCACAGCGCAGCCGGAGACGGCAGCGGCGGCAGAGCCGCCAGCGGCCGTGGCAGCGCCGGAGCCGGTGAGGAACGAGCGCTTCAGGTGGTACATTCTGCACGCTTACTCGGGCTTTGAGCGCAAGGTGCGCGAGTCGATCGAGAGCCGCGTGCAGGCGTTTGGATTGAAGGAGCGCGTGGGTCGCGTGATGATTCCCACCGAGCCGGTGACGGAGATCATCAACGGCAAGAAGCGCACCGTGGAGCGGGTGTTTTTGCCCGGCTACGTGCTGGTGGAGATGGAGCTGGACAACGAGCTGTGGCACGTGCTGAAGGACACGCCCAAGGTGACGGGATTTCTGGGCACCGGCGACAAGCCCGTGGCGCTGAGCGAGGAAGAGGTGAGCTCGATTCTCTTCCGCTCGGAGACGGCCAAAGACAAGCCGCGGATGAAGATCAAGTTTGAGAAGAGCGAGCAGGTGCGCATCACCGACGGGCCGTTCGCCAACTTCAATGGCGTGGTGGACGAGGTCAACGAGGATCGCGAGACGCTGAAGGTGATGGTGACGATCTTCGGGCGCTCCACGCCGGTCGAACTCGAGTTCGGCAAAGTGGAAAAGATTGAGTAGTCGAAGCTCTCAGCTAGTAGCTTTCAGCTTCTAGCCGGCGTGACGATCTAGCAGCCGCCGGTTGCGAGCGAACGCTGAGGATTCGGCACCAAAATTCGTATCAGGAAATGACCAGCTAGTAGCTCAGAGCTAGAAGCTAGAGCTGGTTCCGAAGGAACAACATGGCACCTCCGAAGAAGATTACCGGCTACGTGAAGCTGCAGATCGAGGCCGGCAAAGCGACGCCCGCGCCGCCAGTCGGCCCCGCGCTGGGCCAGGCGCAGGTCAACATCATGGAGTTCTGCAAGCAGTTCAACGCCAGGACGCAGAACAAGGAGATGGCCGGGCTGATTATTCCGGTCGTCATCACGGTTTACGGCGACCGCACTTTCAGCTTCGTGACCAAGACGCCTCCGGCGGCGGTGCTGCTGAAGAAGGCGGCGGGGATCGAGAAGGGGTCGGGCACGCCCAACAAGGAAAAGAAGGGCAAGGTGACCGAGAAGCAGGTGCGCGAGATCGCCACGCAGAAGATGCCGGATTTGAACGCGGCGTCGATCGATGCGGCGGTCAAGAGCATCAAGGGAACGGCGCGATCGATGGGGATTGAAGTGGTGGGGTAAGATTGCGCTTCACTGAATTGGAATGAGAAGGCCCTCCGAAAGAAGGAGGGCCTTTTTGTTGGCGGCAAGAGCGATTGTAGATGGGCAGCAGGCACCGTCGGATTCTTCACTAAGCGGGCACCATCTCCGGCGCTCGCAGTCCAACGATTTCCATTTCGAGGCCGCCGAAGTCGGGGTGGTCGTTTTCGCGGATGCGGTAGGCGAGGTCGATGAGGCTGCCTTGACCGAGGCGGAGTTCCATGGCGCGCTCGGCCAGGTTCCAGCCGACGGCGCGGATGGCGGCGATGGGTGCGGCGGAAACGGGCAGTTGCGGCGGAGGAAGCATTCGAGTGACGCTGTTGTGCGAGCGGGCCAGAGTCCTGCGCGAGCTCGAGGCGGAGGTGCTGAGCCTTCATGATGCGCGGCGGCGCGAGCAGGCGCGCGGAGCGGGCGATGAAGATGGGCTCGGGGTTGCCGTGGCCGAGCGGCTCGAGCTTGCGCAGCCATCCGGCGAGGACGGGCGTGATGCGGTCGAGCGGCAGCTCGGCGTGAATGCGCAGGAGGCGCTCGGGCTCGCGCGCGGCGAGGTGCGCATCGGCGTAAAGGCGCAGGCGGCGCTTGAGCTCGGGCAGCGATGCGGCGGGCAGGGCGAAGCCGACGGCGAAGGCGTGGCCGCCGAAGCGGGTGAAGAGATCGGCGCAGGTTTCGATGGCGGCGAGCAGCGGGAAGCCGTCGACGGAGCGGCCGGAGCCGTGGGCTACACCGTCCTCGACGCTGACGACGATGGCCGGCTTGGCGGTGCGCTCGACGACGCGCGAGGCGAGAATGCCGATGACGCCGCGATGCCAGCCGTCGCCGTCGATGACGAGCAGGCGGTCGGCAGCGATTTCGGCGTCGGATGCGAGGCGGGCTTCGATGGCGGTGAGCGCGGCGGCTTCCACGTCGCGGCGCTCGCGATTGAGGCGCTCGAGCTTGGCGGCGAGCTCGGCGGCGCGGTGCGAGTCGCGCGTGGAGAAAAGCTCGATGACGTCGGAGGCGACGTCCATGCGGCCGGCGGCGTTGATGCGCGGCGCGAGGCGGAAGGCGACATCGAAGCCGGTGAGCTGCTTGGCGGCGGGATCGAGCGCGGCGGCGGCGAAGAGCGCGCGCAGGCCGGCGCCCACGGGGCGGCGCAGCTCGCGCAGGCCGAGGGCGGCGATGGTGCGATTTTCGCCGCGGAGGGGAACGGCGTCGGCGATGGTGGCGATGGCCGCCATTTTGAGAAAGCTGGGCAGGGTCTTCTCGCGGGCGCGAGCGGGATCGCGGCGCTCGAGCAGCGCCTGCGCGAGCTTGAGCGCGATGGCCGCGCCGCAGAGGTTTTTTTCTGGATACGGGCATCCCGGTTGATTCGGGTTCAGGATGGCGAGCGCGGCGGGAAGTCTGTCGTGCGCCTCGGCAGGTGATGGTCGGTGACGATGAGGTCGAGGCCGAGACGGCGCGCGGTTTCCGCTTCGGCAAAGGCGCGCATGCCGGTGTCGACGGTGACGACGACGCGGACGCCCTCGGCGTGGGCCGCTTCAAGCACGCTCGACTGCATGCCGTAGCCGTCGCGCAGGCGATGCGGAACATGAAAGCGGACGAGACCGCCAGGGCCGCCGAGCATTTCGATGGCGGTTTTGAGCAGGACGACGGCGACGGTGCCGTCCACGTCGTAGTCGCCGTAGAGAAGAATGGGCTCGCGCGCGGCGATGGCGCGTTCGAGGCGCTCGACGGCGGCGGCCATGCCGAGCATGAGGAAGGGATCGTGGAGGTGCGCGGGCTCGGGATTGAGGAAGGCGAAGGCCTCGGCGGCGGTGGCGATGCCGCGCGCGACGAGCAGCTCGGCGAGCACGAGCGGCAGGCGCGCTTCGCGGGCCAGGGAAGCGGATGGCTTCAGGGTGCGGCTCGGCGAGGAGCCAGCGCTGGGGCGGCAGAGCGCGCAGTTGCAGTGGTTTGGTTCCGGGGCCCCGCAGCGCTGATCGGAGCGTTGGCTAAATCGGCCACTGCGGCTTACTCGTCCTCGTCGTCGTGCGAGTGAGCGTCGTCGATGACGATGTCGTGAAAGCTCTCGATGTTTTCGAGCAGCGACTGGTAGCGCTCGTACCACTCGGTGGTGGTTTCGTGCAGAAAGACGATGCCCTGGTAGATGAAGCCGAGCTGGATGTAGCCGAGCATGCCGGCGTACTTGCGCAGCCACTTGGCCTCGACCAGTCTCCGCGGCTTCTTCGTCGGGGAAGTTCATCTCGCCGGCTTCTTCGATGAGGGCGTCGAGCTCTTCGCGGTCCAGCGTCATCTCGCTGAAGGTGACAAAGGGAGCGCCCACGTGCTTGGCCATCTCCACAAAGTCTTTCCACGCGTCGGGATTGCCGCGGCCTTCCCAGAGGACGGAAGGAATGTCGTCGGTGACGTAGCCGGGGAGGCGGTGCAGGCCATGGCCCTCGATGAAGGCCACCATGTCGTCTTTCAGCGAGAGGAGATTGTCGGTGCTCATTGTCAAACACCCATTCTCGCAGATGGGGGCGGGGCAGGGATCAGGAAAACTTTTTCGGGTTAGACGCGAGTGGGCGGGATGGGTGAAACCCGGCGCCGTTGCGAGCGTCGCACGGGGCACGGCCGGACGCGCAGGAAGCAGGCGCAGGATTGGCATGCGGCGGGGAGTTGTTACTCTGGAAGGGGTTGATTCAAGGACCACTTCAGGGAGGATTCCCGCTTGCCCGCATTCGAACGCCACGTCTTTGTCTGCCACAACGTCCGCCCCGCCGATGCGCCGCGGCCTTCCTGCACGCGCGATGGGAAAAGCGAACTGCACACCGGCTGCAGCAACTGGCCGCGAGGCCGGGCTTGGACGGCAGGGTGCGGATCAACAAGTCCGGCTGCCTGGACCAGTGCGAGCACGGGCCCACGGTGGTGGTTTATCCCGAGGCCGTCTGGTACGGCAATGTGAAGCCGGAGGATGCGGCGGAGATTGTGGCAGAGCACCTGGTGGGCGGGCGGCCGGTGGAGCGGCTGCGCATCGCCGAGGAGTGCCTGAACACGAAGAGCTGCCCGCACAGGAGCTGAGGGTTTTCGGCGTGGGATTCGGTATACATCGGCAAGGCCGGTGCGGTATTCTGACATTTAGCCCATGATTTTTTCCCGCGACTACATTGGGTATCTCGCCCGCCGCACGGTCAAGCACCTGATCGACGCCAAGATGATCACCACCAGCGACTTGAAGGTGACGGAGGAGCGCGTGAATGCGGCGCTGCTCGAGGAGCTTTCGCTCGAGGACCGCATCAACGAAGAGGTGCGCGTGATTCTGGACGCCTACTCGGAGGAGATGCGCAAGAGCGGCGCGCAATACGCCGAGATGTTCAAGAAGGTGAAGACCGAGCTGGCCAAGAAGTACAAGGCGGTGCTATGAGGATCAGCCGCGACAAGCTGAACAAGCTGGCCCACACCGTGGCGGATACGCTGGCCGAGATCGACCAGGTGGGTTTTCTCGAGGATCGCAACACGATCCGCCAGGAGGCGCGCAAGGAGCTGGAGGTTCTGCTCACCGAAGAGGCGAAGATCGACATGTCGGCGCGGCTGAAGATCGCCAACCAGCGCAAGATCATCCTCGAAGGCTCGCAGGAGTGGGACATTCTGTACCGCAAGTACTACAACGACGAAGTGCGCAAGCTGGGGATTTAGAGCGACTGTCGCGCCTTTGGCTTGGTGCCTGATTTTTGCTAAAGTAAAGGAGTAGTCCGCGCCCGCGGGCCGCCTCCGCACAAGCTGTGGCGCTATCGTCTAGGGGTTAGGACGTGAGATTCTCAATCTTAAAACCCGGGTTCGATTCCCGGTAGCGCTACCAGATTTTCCTGTCCTGTTGATTCCTCAAAGCTTAACGTGCCGACCACGCCCTTTGTACTACATTGGCACTACATTTCACGATCTCTGTGCCGGAAAATGCTAAGTCCGCTTGGAATTCAAGTGTTGGAGTTTTTCGGGCGGGTCAGTCTCTCGCCTTACTTCTGAGGAACGCCAACAGATTCTTGCCGCTGATGCGCAGCTTCTTCTTGCCCCGCTTGTATCGCCGCGTCGGCGTCCCCAAATCGACTACACCCTTCATCTTCTGCATGAACCGCGATGCGGCGTCGTAGCTCACGTTTAGGATCGCTGCGACCTCGCCGGGCGCGTAGTTTTCGTCTGCCTCAATCTTTATCGTCCGCTTGCGCATCCGTTGCTTGTATCCGTGGCGTCCAGTGTTCGTGAGCACTTCGTAGATGTCTCTGCCCACTTTGCGGAGGTCGGGCTTGCGACCTGGAGGGAAATCGATGCTGATGGGCATCAAAGGCAGGTTGCGAATCTTGTCGGGGCTGAAGATGCTCATGGTTACCTAATACCCGCTGTCCCTAAAACTGTCCTAAGAAAATGCGAAACAGGTGAAACCTGCGAAATAGGCGAAATCTTCCTCTCTCTATTTTCAACTACTTGCGTGTTTTCAATATGTTACGAAAGTGCTGCGGGGAACGAGTCCTACCTGAGGAGCCAAAGAATCAATAACTTAGCTTCCACTGCGCTCTGCTCGCGCTCCGTTTCCCGGAAAGGCCAGTTGAGCAACTTTGATTCCCGCAGTAGTCATCTCGTCCGTTACAACGTCCCCGTAAATGTTCATTGTGGTTCTGATATCCGCGTGACGCATCATTTTTTGCTGGACGGCCACTGAGGTGCCCACAGCGTCAAGCCATGAGCGGTGAGTGTGCCGGAAAGAGTGCGTCGCAAGGTGCCCGATTTTCGCGGCGCTTGCGGCCCGCTCCAGTTCCCGCCACACGCCCGTGTAGGAGTACGGGAACCTGCCAAGTTTAATCGAGCTTGCGAAGATCCAGTCCGCAGCTCCCGAAAAATCCGAGCGCTGTTTCCAGGTCTTCAGGCGCTCCAGCATTTCGCCCGTGAGGTTGAAGGTCCGGGCAGAACCTTCCGTCTTCACATCGGCTACAACCTGCTCGACAATGCCGCGCTGGACACACAGTCGTGAGCCTAGCCAATCCACGTCAGCCCACCGCAGTGCCAGAGCCTCACTGATGCGAAGGCCCAAGCAGACGCACAGCAGGGCCATCGTTGCGAATGGTTCATGTAGCTCTTTCAGCAGAGCGTGGAACTGCTCCGCCGTGAGGCTACGCGCCTTGCCTACCCTTCGCGTTGCCCCGGTGTTCTGGACGAGAGAGATTGGGTTGCGGCTGATGTCCAACAGACCAGCCCACATCGCAAACTCCACAAGCCCGTGCATGAGTGACCGCACGTGCGTTTTGGACTTTGGCGACAAGGGCAGCTCACGGAGCCACAATTCAACCGGGCGGGGCTGTACGTCCTGAATCCGCGTATCGCCCCACTTCGGCAGTACGTGATTGTTGAGGAAAGAGCGATACACCCGCGCCGTGGAATGGCGTGAGGGCATCCGCTCAGCTTCATACCGTGTAATCACGCTTCGCACCGTGTCCCCGTTCTGTAGCTTCGGTTGCTGGATTTCAAGGCTCTCGACTTCCTTCCATGCGGCGGCCTTGGTTGGAAATTCTTGCTTCGTCCCAATTCGCTTTGACCGGCGAGTTGGGCCGTCATACCAGAGGTAATTCCAGGTCTTGCGCCGTTTGTCGTAACGCACAGACCCGCTTGCGTGTCGCTGGACCCTCATTGCTGCCTCCCCTCAGCAGGGTCAGCGGATGACGCACACAGGATAGCATCCAGCTCATGCCTTCGGAATCTCCAGACACAGCGCCGCACGCCAGATAGCCGGTGCGCGGGGATCTTCCTTTCGCGTACCCACTGGAGCAGTGTGCGCTGCTTGACCTTCAGGTATTGGGCAGCCTCATTTGCGGTAAGCCATTCGGTTTCCATGTCAACCTGTTTTCTCGTTCCGGCAACGCTTGAAGCCGGAGGTTGAGTAGACGGTTATGTCGTGTCTTGAGGTAGAAACAAACGCAGTTCCTCCACTTGGTTTCCTGCGATTGCCATCAAACCTTGTCGAAGATGTGATGGGCACAGTACCAATGCCGCCATTACTGCCCACCACAAAGCCCACTCGCGCCATACATCGCCCTTTCTTACAGAAGTACGTCCGGCTTCATTGCCAAATGTCTACGCGCTTCCGAACCAGATGTCGAAGGCTGTGTTCTCCCTTTACGACCCTCGATTGCCGACGCCCCTTCACCTTCCCTGTTCAGTTTCTTCATGTAGCCCGATAACGCTGTTGGGGTGATTCTCAAGTCATTCTCCTCAAAGATACGAACCAGCATATTGAGCGTGTGTCCCTTTCTCCGCAACGCACACAGTTCAGGGAATACCGCCCGAACAACCCCGCCAATCATGTACGAAGCGGGTTGCGGCGCGGGTTCATTCGCCTTTTCCTTGAGGAATGTGCGAAGCTCCTCGACATTGTGCGACGAGAGTATCTGCGCCCTGCGACGAGCCTCATTCTCCATACAGAAGCATGGTATAGTATGGACAGTAATGATGTCAAATATATATGATGACAATAGTAAGGAATCGGGTCAGAGGCACGGCAAGAAATGCGCTGTGCGCACGAAACCCCTTCGGGGTTCCGCGCACCCACCACCATTTCTCCAATCCGCCTGCGGCTACTCGGAGAAATGGTTGCGCATCTTGCTCAGGGCTGCGCCCCGAGACCCCACAGAACAGGAGAGAACAATGGCAAGACCTAAACGAACTGAAGGCGCCACACTACGGCTCTTCATCAGAACAACGGATCGAGAGAAAGCCATCATCAAAGCCCAGGCCAAGAAAGCCGGCCTGACCATGAGCGAGTACATGCGAAGGACCTCGCTCAACAAGCGAATCGTTTCGAAGATGGACCAAAAGGCTTTAGGAGAGCTTGCAAGACTCGGTGGACTTCAGAAGCACCTGCTCATGCAGATCAAGGGTCTTCCGGATGAAGAAGGCCTTCGCAGGGAACTGAATTCGACATTGTCCGCTGTTCTTAGCGCAGTGAGAACGCTCAACACCGTCGCAGTAAAGTAAACATGATCGTCAAGGTACAACCATCTCGAAAGCACTCCAGCAGCTTCAAGCGGCTTCATGAATACCTTACACAGGAGCGTGATGCCGACACTGGAGAACTTGTCTTGCGAGGCGATGTGGTCATGTCGTGGAATCTTCTGAGCTTCGACACAGCAGCAGGAGAGATGCAAGGGGTTGCTTCTCTCAATGATCGTTGCAAGGATGCAGTATGCCATTATGAACTGGCATGGCCTCCAGGAGAGCGTCCGACTCGACCACAATGGACAGACTCAGCAGTACAAACATTGAAGGCACTTGGATATGAAGACCATCAATATATGATCGTCGCACACGACGACAAAAAGCACTTCCATATTCACATCATGGTGAACAAGGTTCATCCTGCAGACACTCAGAGCGCCCACGCCATATCGCAACTGGCTCGCTCTCGATGCCGCAGCACGTCTCCTCGAAGCGAAGTATGGCTGGGCTCATACACCGGGCATGACTCGATGGGATGAGGAATCGAAACAGGCTGTACCCATTTCAAGATCCGAACGCATTGCGCTCCGGTCTGCCCGAGAACAGCCGACCGGAGCCGCTGCACAATTTGAACATTATCACGATGCAGGAATCTCTCCAAACTTACGTACGGCGGGAAGTGGCTCCGAGTGTCCGGAAACTTCTGACGCGACAGAATGTCACGTGGGAGGACCTCCATCGCCTTCTCTCGAAGGCTCATCTCAGACTGGAGAAGGGAGAATCGGGCGGATATACGGTCCTCGCCGTTGACTGCAACATCCGGGTAAAGGCGTCCGATGTATTCCGCAACAACTTTGCAGGGAAAGATCAACCGCCAAGCCACAGAAACGGCTCTTGGGGCCTGGACACCCGCCTCAACATCCGGTTATGAGGACGCCCAGCATGGTGCACAACATGCGGCACAACATAACGCTCGTAATAGCGCACTGAGGGAGGAACGGAAGGCGCAACGACGTGCAGGACCGCGACGCCTTGATGGATGAATATAACCGGTATCGCAATCGGCGACGGGAAGTGTGCAAAGCCTTCACAGCAGACGGCAGGGAAGGCACGGCAATATCTTCTTGAAGTCTTGCGGCAACAAAAGCGGGAGATTCACGCATTCGCTCTGCCGTGGCCGGACAAGAAGGTCCTGCTCTCCCAGGCTGTGGCCCAATCGGTACTCGAAGTACGATCTCTGAAGCTGTCTATTCAACAGAGGCGGCAGGAAGCATTTCCGAAGGATCTCCGCTCATGGGTCGCGGACAGAGCCGACGAAGGAGACGCGCGAGCGGCCGCACAACTTCGCGGATGGCGTTATGCCGACCAACGCAATCAGCGGCGGCTCAACGCGAGGCTGGAATCAAACGCGCTGCATATCGGTCCATCTCCCGATGACGACAGCAACGCCGACTGGGCCGACCTCGCACAACAGCGGCTTGTAGCTCGAACAAAAGCAACAGGCTCTTGCCAATCAGATCGCTGCGACACGCATCTGGACGATCAACCGGAAGACCGGCGACGTGTCGTACATGCTGAACGGCAGGGTTTCCGTCATCGACCGCGGGCGCATTGTGACCGTGCTCAACCAGGACGAGGCGGCAATTGTCTTTGGGTTGGAGATGGCCGTCCAGAAATACGGATCGCGAATCGCCTGTACTGGAAGCGACGAGTGGAAGCGGATGGTCACCATGTGTGCGGTCAAACACGGCATATTCGTCCAATTCACGGACCCGGAGATGCAAGGCGCCCTCCACCAGGAACAACTCCTGGCGAATCCTCTCCAACTCCGAGCTGCGCGGCTGCATTCCATCGAAACCAGGCTCAGAACTGAGGAAACCGAGGATTTGATCTTCACCGACGAAGCAGATGCGCGCCTGCTTCTCTCAAGTCTCCAGCCTGCCGCCCAGTCCCGACAACTTCTCGAAATCCTGAAAGCATCGCAACAACCAGAACCGAAGGCAAATGTAGGCGGCAACCTGACAATCGCCCTTGTCAGGTCTTCCGCGGGCCAACAGGCTTTCAAAGTATCGATTCACGAGGGGAAGCGGCAAGAGATCATCGGCCGGGTTGCTCAACTCCGGCAGACTGCATATCGAGCATCACGCAACAACTTCAGAATGCTCAGCAACGAACGTGGTGGCAGATAGCTCATAGCTGAGGAAATCCGCCATCGACTGCGAAGTGCGTGAACAATGCGCCATGGCCCATTGGCGGGAAGCCGTCCACGATCATCGCGTGAATGCGGTCACCCGCTGCCAAATGCCCTGTAGAGATTATGCGCGGGTGGGCTGTGTTTGATTCTTTAGCTTGTAAACAGAGGCGAAGTAGGCCACCATCACGCGGAATGTCTTGGACCGATTCACTCCGCCGAGAACTTCTCCGCCAACTCTTTCCAGTTCATCGGCAATTTCGTAGGTTAAAGGGAATACGAAAGCTGTGTCGATACTTTGAAATGGAATGTTCAGCCACTGGTTGTTGTAGAACGCAAGAAGCTGCGTCTGAGCGGCCTTGCTTTTGAAATTCATGATGATGCGCTCAGCAAGGGCGTTCTTGTTCCGGATCTTCAGCACGGCAAAAAGTTGGTTGAAATAGCTCTTGGTAAATCTGGAATCAACGGTAAGCCGAACCTGAGTGCGCTTCTCTGCGGGAGCAACGACTCTGCGCTTCGCTCGGGTTGTGGCCTTCTTCGCAGTGGGCATGTGGTTTCCTTTGTCATAATGTATCTTACAGCAGACATGTATGAGTATAAAGACCATGCGCTTACCGATAGTAACCAAAAGAGTTCGAGTGAATGGAACGCCGAAGGAGTAGTGGGTTCATTGCATGAAGAGGCAAGGGGTTCAAACCAAATCAGGCGGAAGGAATCGAACCGTATGGGGGCGGGAGAAAAGAGAACTGACCAGGGACCTTCAGCGTTCAATTTCGTTGCGATTCTTCTTTTTGAGAATGGGCTTTCTCGCTTTTTGTGTCGGCTGTTCGGAAGCGTAGCCGGCTGCATTTTGGATTTGCTTGACATCGAGAATATCTTGTTCTTTGGCCGCAGCCAGTTTGTTCTTGATTAGGTTCTCCCGCGAGATAACGTAAGTCGCCGGGGTGCAGTTTGCTGGCCAGGCAGTCGCCATCGCTGTTGAACAGCAGCAGCGGGTGGTAGCAGGTGGACTCGAAATGGCCGCTGTAGGCGCTCTGTTCCTGCTCGCCGTACACCGGGATCTCCGTCGAATCCATGTCGAGCACAACCCGGCGGCGTGGGTCGAGCGTCTCCGCCCTTGCGATGAGCGCCCGGTTGAGCTGCGCCAAGCCGGCGAAGTTGCTGTCATCCGCCAGCATCTGGGTCTCGAAACTCTGCAGCCGCGACGGCAGCGCGGCGCCACGGTCCCAGACCTTTTCCGAGCTGATCAGCCGAAACGTGCGGTCCTGGGCAAGCCGCTCCGCGTCGTTGATGTCTTCGTACCCCGCCAGGCGGCTGTAAACCGACTGGCGCACCAGGTCCACAATCGTCAGTTGCGCGTTTCTGGCCCGCGTGTCCCTCAGGCATTCGGCGACCAGTCGCCGAAGCCCAATCGCTCATCCAGCTCGCGCACTAGCACCAAGCCACCGTCGGATGTGACCGTCGAACCCTGGAAAGCGACCCGAATCGAGGGATTGAAACTGAGCTGGTATGCCCCGCTTAGCCCTTCACCCATTGGGTTCCTGCCTCCGGGATGCGAGAACCGCTGCCGCACCCGCATAAACATTGACGTTTCCAGCGACGCTAGGTTTCAGACGCGCCGGTCAAAACGGAAATCCGGGTTGACAATTCTTCTGCCCTTATCGATGGTTAGACAAATCGGGCACTACATCTCTCGACCTAACTGAACTGTCTTGAGCAAACATTTTCGCCCCGGATAGAATTCTGGTGAAAGACAGGTTTACTATCGGTCCTTGCGAGTAGGCCGCGGTTACCCAAGGAGGACTTCATGAGCAGGGGGCAGCTGTTTTCGAATTGGAAGCAAGGCCGCCGTGAATTCCTGAAGACTGGCGCGGCGGCCGCAGCGGCACTCCTTACCTCCGCCGCTTGTCCGCAGGCAGCGAAAGTGGGCGACGTGTATCTGCCGGCGGGAACAAAGAAAATGGCTGCGCTGCTGCGCCGTATTTACGAGCAGACCGACTGGAAGGCCGATCCCGACAAAACGGCTCGAACGCGCCAAATATTACCGTTCTCTCCTTCGCAGTCCGCTAACGCTCACACAACAAGTGACGGTTTGGCTGGAGATGGGCAAGGAGCTATTGCGGAGCGGGGAAAATGAAGAAGCACTGCACGCGTTTGAAGGGTTGGCAAAAAATTGCCAGGACCACGGCATTCACCTTCCAGGTGACACAGACCGGCAATTGCATCTGTATATCGCTCTCTCCTATCTTCGTCTGGGCGAACAGGATAACTGTCTCAATACGCGCGGGCAGACATGCGACATCTTTCCCATTCACGGCCGGGGCGTACATTCCATCAAGCGCGGCGCTGAAGGAGCGGTAAGGGAATTTACCGACATGCTCAAGGAGCGACCGCATGACGACTTATCGCGCTGGCTGCTGAACATCGCCTATATGCAACTCGGCGAGTACCCGCAAAGTATCCCGGGAAAATGGCTGATTCCGGAAAATACTTTCAAATCCGACTACGACATCGGCCTGTTCCCGGATGTAGCTGCGCAGGCGGGAGTGGACGTGTTAGGTCATGCCGGAGGGGCCATTCTCGAGGATTTCGATGGGGACGGCTTTCTTGACCTGATGATCTCGTCCTCCGGTCCTTTAGATCAGTTGCGCTTCTTTCACAACAACGGAGATGGCACGTTCACCGACCGCACCGCGGAGGCTGGACTTCTGGGTGAAATAGGCGGGCTGAACATCGTGTTGACGGATTACAACAATGACGGGTTTCCCGACGTGCTCGTGCTACGCGGCGGATGGATGCACAAATTCGGCGAATATCCTATGTCGCTGCTAAGAAACAACGGCAACGGCACATTTGACGATGTCACTGAAGAAGCGGGGCTGCTTTCGATGCATCCCACGGGGGCTGCGGCCTGGGCTGACTACGACAACGACGGCTGGCTCGATCTTTTTGTCGGCGTGGAGTCGACCCCAGACAACCCCCACGTTTCGCAGCTCTTCCACAACAATGGCAACGGAACATTCACTGAGGTTGCCAAACCAAATGGATTGGCGGATCTCGGCTGGGTCAAGGGCGTGGCGTGGGGCGATTTTAATAACGATGGCCGGCCTGATCTATACATCTCAGTGTTGCACGGGCCCAACCATCTCTTCCGTAACGACGGACCGCGCGACCCGCAGCATCCACGGCCTGATCAGTGGAGATTTACCGATGTGACCGCACAAGCGGGGGTGGCGGAACCGATCGATAGTTTTCCGACGTGGTTCTTCGACTTCGACAATGATGGCTGGCCCGATATCTTTGTAGCGGGCCATGGGCTCGAATCCTGGAAGGACATGGTCAACTTTGAGTTGGGCTTGCCCTTTCAAGGTGAGTTGCCCCGGCTCTATCGCAACAATCACGACGGAACATTCACCGATGTTACCAAGGCCGTTCATCTTGACCGCGCCATTCTGGTGATGGGCGCAAACTTCGGAGATTTGGATAACGATGGATGGTTGGATATCTATCTTGGAACAGGAGGCCCTCCATACGAGGCGCTTCTACCGAATAGGATGTTTCGCAACGATCAAGGCAAGAATTTTCAGGATGTAACAACATCCGGCGGCTTCGGCCATTTACAGAAAGGGCATGGCATCGCATTCGGAGACATCGAAAACAACGGAAACGAGGATATATTTGAAGTGATCGGCGGTCATCTGCCGGGCGATGCCTACCAAAGCGTTCTTTTCCGAAATCCCGGACACGGCAATCACTGGATCACGATTCTGCTCGAAGGTATCCAGACCAACCGTGCCGCATTCGGTGCGCGCATTGCCGTTACCTTCACAGACGAGGGAGTGCGGCGGGCCGTCTATCGAACGGTCGGTTATGGCTCCAGCTTTGGAGGCAATCCTCTTCGGCAACACATTGGTGTGGGAAACGCTGAATCGATCGAGAAGATCGAGATTTTCTGGCCTGTCTCAAACACGACGCAGGTCTTTACAGATGTTGCCATCGACCGCTCATTCCGTGTGAAGGAAGGGATATCGAAACTCAACCCCGTAAGCTTCAAGCGTTTTGCTTTCGAGACCGCTCCATAACCAAAGACAGCATGGGCCTGCAGCCATAGCCCGGAAAATTCGTACGCCATTGCACAGGCACCACTTTCGAAGGAAATGACCCACTGCCTTGAGCACCGGTGGTAGACTGTTGGCGTTATGAAAGCCTCATTCTTGGCCGTTCTATTGATTCTTTGCGGCGCACGGGAAATGGCCCAGGTTCCTGCCTCGACAGCTGCAACGCAGACGTACTCAAGCGATGTAGGCTTCAGTTACACGTTGCCCGCGGAGTGGGAAGTGGTGGACATGAGCGCGGCTCTGCAGGCCGAACAAGAGAGAGCCAAGGGGACAGAGGGAAATAACCAGGAAAAGCGCGGTGTGGGGTGTATGCAGATCGCGATGACTGCACATCACGGCACCCCAGCCTCCATGATTATGGCCATGGCGCTGCCGACCTCATGCGTCGGGCTAGAAATGAGCGCGAAGGATCTGCCGGGTTTCGGGAGGGGAGCGGCGCAGGGGATTCAACAGCAATTCGATCTCGGAGAGCCGGTCGAAGCTACATATTCGCTCGGTAGCCACAGCGCATGGATCGCTCGCTTTCCGGCCACCCTCAAGGATGGCTCGCAACGCTCCTACTCAGTGGAGACAGTCTGTACCCTTTTGAAGAAAGGAGCCGTATGCTGGATGGCGTTGGCCGCGGACGACGATGCACTCGCGACCTTCGAGCACGGTTCTGCCACGCTCGACGGAGAGCCTCCAGTTCCCTTAGTTCCAGCGGATGTCTTTATGAAAGGGCATCCGTAGAACGATTTTGATCGCAAGCGTTGCCGGTTGGTGTTTGACAGAATCGTCGTTCCGGGCACATCCCAGCCGACCTGTCATCGCAGCTTCTCCTGCCGCGCTGGTTGAAGTCGTTGTGCAGGACCTTCGAGGTCTTGTGATCACGGGATTGGGCCATTTGAAGGCCCGGTCCCCATGAAGGGAATAGATATATTGGCGCCGGCGTCGATCTGTTGTTGTGCTGCGCGCACGGTTGGGTCTTCCGGAAAGAGCTTGCGGTAGTTCTCGATTAGCGAATGTGCTTGCCAGGCCTTCCCGTCAGCGTTACAGCGCAGCGCCAAACGGGCCACCAAAGCGCCTGAGTAGGGGTAGGCCGCTACTCCCTGCTCCAGTACCGCGCGCGCTTCTTCCGTTTTGCCTTGGTCTTCGAGGGCGGTCGCCAGATTGAGAAAAGTACTTTGCTCTTCGGACCCCTGTTCAAGGGCACGTGCAAAGTAGTTGGCAGCCGTGACATTGTCTTTCTTCTGAGCTAGGGCAAGGACACCCAGGTAATTCAACACCTGCGGGTTATTGGGTGCAGAGTGGCTGAGTTCATCGAGCTTCTTCAACCAAAGAGACCAAAGAGAAGGATCTCTGCGGGTAGATGTCCAGTAAGCCTCCAGTTGCACTAAGTCAGGGAGGCGCTCCTCGGGATTCCCTAGAGGGCGATTGAGCCAGAGCAGGCCGGGAAGGTCGGGTGTAGGTTGCTCGAAAGCAAAGTCGGGCAAAGGTTGACCGGGAAAGCGCACAATACGATGCTTGGTGTCGTTGGAGTGCGGGATTCCGGCTACTGCCCGCTTTTCCATGTGGCACTCGATGCAGTAGTCTCCAACAGCGGTGCGCGCGTGATCGTCGGGTTTGAGCTTGCAGCTGGTTTCCTTGTGGCAAGTGAGGCAGGCCGCGCGGTAGGCCGCCTTCTCGTCCTCTGGCCGTGGAGCATGATGTATCGAATGGCAAACGCTGCAGGTTAGCCGGCCATGGCTCTTCTGGTAGCACTGGCTCAGCTCCAGGGTCGAGTTTTTCCACCACAACGGCTGTTCCAGACTGCCGCGTATCGGCGGATTGACCTCCAAGCGATCGGCCTCGGCGCGTTGTTCAGGCTTTATCGGACGCTTGACAATGGCCATGGTTTCGGTGAGCGGCGTCCCCGGCCGGAAATCCATATAGCTCTTGTTCGGATATAAGACAACCGCGTCTCCGGATTGATGGCATTCGCGGCAGATGTCATCGGCCAGCCGTGGTGACAACTTAGCCGGATTGACGATGGAGGTGTCCACTTCGTTCGCTGACAGTACGCGGCCTTTCTGCGTCTGCATTTCGCGTACGTGCAATTCGCCGGGTCCGTGGCAGGCCTCGCAACTGATGCCCAGTTCACCAAAGCGGAAAAGAGGCTCATTATACTGGCCGTCGTGTTTGGCGACAGGGTCCGGCTGACCGTTATGGCAGACCAGACAGCCAGTCGTTATCAGGCGCGTGAAGCCAGGATCGTCAGCCGCATAGCCGGGCGAAAGTTCCCAGCTTTTCGATGGCGCGTAGAACGAAAGTGGTGCTTGAAAAATCCAGTCTCCGACACGAAATAGATAGGTGTAGCCAACGCTTTCTCCACCCACAACATAGTCGATCTTGTGAGACGGTCCAAAAACTTTGCGGTCGTTTTTCCCTAATTCGTAGAAGCCCTGGTAGAGATTCCCGTTTTCCTGGTAAACCACGTAATAGCGATTGTTTTTGGCATTGAAGACGGTGACAGGTTTGGGTACGCGCGCGAGTTCTGTCGGAGAGTTTGCGGGCGCCATTGACTGTCCGTGCGGCGTGGCCATATAGGTGCGGGTGATCTCTTCATGGCAGCCGGGAACACCACAGCTTTTCGACCCAACATAAGCCACGTTGGGTGCTGTATTGCGAAATATGCTTCCTCCGTCTTGCGTGTGGATGCTGCCCGCCAACAGCAGCGAAACCACAAACGCCAGTTGCATCGCGGGGAAATTTGCCACACGGAGGTAGCGCAACCGCTTGAACATCGGCGATCATTCTACCGCAAAATACTTGCCTGAGCCAGGACTCGGTAGTGTCTGCTGTAATTCTCAGAGGTGCCTGAACCAATTCAGGCGCTTGTCAAATGGCAGGGATTTGCTCTCTTTGAAGCATGGAGATCTTGGAATCGCTGTTGAGGGGGCTGCGCGGCCTCTGCTGGGTTTCCAACCGAAGGCGGGGCGAGATCCGCTACTCCATCTCGGATGTGGGCATGGCAGCCTTTTCGACCTTCTAATGGAGAGCGAATTCCTCTCCGATCAGCCGTAGTTGGAAAGAGACATAACCTCAAGTATTCGAGATTCGAGATCCAGAGTATAGGGGTTTTCAGACTCACGTTCTTTTGCCCGTTCAAGCGCTTCCGAAAGCCATTTCGCATTGGAAGCAGCAATGCTTACGGGGCTCGAAGATAAAAGCTGAGTTTCGAAGAACTCATT
Source organism: uncultured Acidobacteriaceae bacterium (assembly GCA_963835895.1). Taxonomy (GTDB): domain Bacteria; phylum Acidobacteriota; class Terriglobia; order Terriglobales; family Acidobacteriaceae; genus Telmatobacter. The sequence goes on from CAWIHC010000006.1 coordinate 326,096, forward strand.
TCTCCCGGGAGTCCAGCCAGTCCTTTGCTCGCTTTTGTGCCGCTGTCAGATCCGTGAATGACAGACGTGCCCCGACCTTGTCACGCGCGTTGGCGGCTTCCTGCTGATGGGATCCGCTCCATATGGATGCTGCAAGGTCCAGCCAGAAATAGGCTTCTACGAGATTGCGCGGCACGCCGTCGCCCTGCGCGTACATGGCGCCGAGGTTGAACTGCGCGCGCGGGAGGCCCTGCTCTGCCGCTTTGCGATACCAATGCGCAGCCTGCGCGAAGTCCTTCTCCACGCCGTTGCCGTTGTCGTAGAGGAGGCCGAGGTTGAACTGCGCTGCGGCATTGCCTTGGTTCGCGGCAAGCCGGTAGAGATCGGCGGCCTGAGAAGGATCCTGTGGTACGCCCTGCCCATTCTCGTACATTATGCCTAGGTTGAATTGGGCCTCGGCCACGCCCTGCAACGCGGCCTCACGGTACCAGTCTGCGGCTTGAGCGTAGTTCTGCTTGACGCCCTCGCCGCGGTCATAAAGACCCGCCAGCGTGAGTTGAGCCCGAGCCAGGCCTTGTCCTGCGGCCCGGTTCAAGAGCATGACGGCTCGGGACTGGTTTTGCTCCACACCGCGTCCCGCTATGAGCATTACAGCGAGCTCGAACTCGGCATCCGCGAAACTCTGGTCGGCAGCTCTCTGATACCACTGTGCCGCCTGTGCATCGTCCTGCTGGACGCCTTTGCCGGAAGCGTACGCCTGTCCCAGCAGAAACTGTGACTGGGCATCACCGCCGTTGGCCTTCTCGAGAAGGACAGGATCGAGCTTGGCGGTCTGAGCCGCAATGAAAATCGGATGGAACCACAGCAATGTAGCTAGAAATAACAGCCGTATGCACATCCTTCTGCCCCCGCGTATGCAGAACGTGAAACCATAATAACCGGAATTTCCTTTTTGAACTTGAAAACGGCACCATTGTACGCCTCTCTCGCCTGTTCTTGGCATTGGGAAACGTTTTTTGATCCCAGCATCGAGATCACGGAAAGTGGCTGCAGTTATCTCGACATCCCTTATGGCAAGGAGAACGGCGGCGTCCCGGATACGCGCCGCATCAATTTCTTCCGGGAAGAGCTTGCCGAACTCGCAAGAGCTATTGCCGATGGCGCCTGGGTGCGCGCCTTTCACGCCTGGAGCTTGCTAGACAATTTCGAATGGGCCGACGGGTACAGCCAGCGCTACGGCCTCACGTACGTCGACTATCGCGATCAGAAGCGCACCGCAAAAGACTCGGGGCTGTGGTACGGACGTGTCAGTGCCACAAATCGGCTCGACGTATAAAACCTTGAGCTTGCGCTTATCCGTGGCTACGTCATTCGTGTTTTGATGATTCTCAAAAACATTCGGCTAGAAGGAGAGATCACGCTTCTCGAAATGTCGGCTTAACTGCAAATGGAGATCGCTGGAATTAGCGCCGATGTCGGACATCAGCGCACAATTCTTCTGCGCACTGGAACCTTCGGCCGGCAGCGCCACTCTTCCGCGCGATACTTCTCGCTGCTCCACAACGTCAAAATCGGACCGTCCCTGTCCGGGCCTGATTCCTCGCTGGAGTGCGACAACTGCAAAATGCCTTCGAGGCCAGCGTTCATCACAACACCCGGTTTGGCGCCGTACATCTCCAGCGGACCTCCTATCGAACTGGCGCGAAAAACAAAGAGCGCATGATCTTCGGTCGCAGAAAGGCTGAAACACATCCTCCCATCGTCCACGCTGCCTGGAATGCTGAAAATCGGAGCGCCAAAACTCACCGCGCTGCTCGAGCCCAGACGTTCCTCCGGCAAGCGATATCGAAGAAGCTGCGTGTTGCCACCTGCCATCTCACTGACGAAGAGATGCTCCTGGCTCTCCCACTCAACCCAGCCTGCCGAAGTTGGCCGGCCCTGGCTCAGGTTGCGTGGGGTTCCCCCCTCCGCATCCACGGTCCAAACACTCGCTTCAGGCGAATCACCCCCGCCAGCGCCGAGAAAGGCGATCAGGCGCCCATCCGGAGACCAGCGCGGTTCGGCGATCCGGCATAGCCGCAACGGAGGCACGACTGCCCCGGGATTCAGAATGACCCTTGGTGCTCTCTTTGGCGTGGCCAGCGACGAAGAAGCCGGTTCGGCTTCAGCCAGCGACTGGACGAAGAGGCGGTTTCCACATGCGCGCGCCTTGTTCAGACCTTCGCTGGCGACATACACCATAGACAAGCTGTCCGGGGACCAATCGAACTCGTAGACGAACAAGTTAGCCGGAGACACCACCGCCACTGGGGCCGGCGCGTGCCTGTCCGCTTGATTCGCTCGAACGACGGCAATCCGTTGTGCTGCGCCGTTTGCGACTCTGGGTTCTTCAGTTTTAGGCTTTCCACCCTCCGCCGTCTCCACAAAGAGAAATGCGATCTGCAATCCATCGGGAGAGAACGCCGGATCTCCGGCGTACCCTTTCAGCGTTGTCAGGCGTTGCGCTGGGTTGGCATCCAGATGCGAGAGATAGAGATCAGCTTGCATTCCCGCCTGAGCGCAGTCAGAAAAGAACGCCAGCGCGTTTACATGAGATGCCCAGGCAAGGCCGTACTCCTCGCACACAACCTGGCGGCCGGTTGAGGCGGTGATGCGCAAGCTCTTCCTGAGATCGCTGAGTGGCGCCACCCGGATCTCTGTGCCACCGCGGACGCTCTCAATCCAGGCCAATTGTTTGCCATCAGGAGAAATAGCTACCTGCATGATGGAGCGGCCCCGAATCAGGGCCATTGATGTTGTATCCATCCCCTGTGGCATCTCCGCCGAAGCGCCCCTTGGGGCGCCAATAGACGCTGCGGACTGCGACTGGCCGGCAAGTACAATGTTGCAGCCTGCGCAGAAGACCAGTACAGCCGCTGCCAGGACTCCTCCCCGCATCTGCCAACCGACAATTCTCCGCTTCATAAGAAAATGCAATTCTAAGTCCAAAGAAGGCCCAAAGACGTCCCCGGCACTTCCAAAAGATCTGACCTTCTTTCGTGCATTCTAGTAACCCTTCATCTTCAGGATCCTCGCGCTTTCTGCCACAAAGTAGATCTGGTTCACGTCCAGTTCATTTTTCATGCAATGGCATCCCCCTCGCTCCAACAGATCATCAAACCTGGATCATCCAAGCAGAATCGGCCTGTGGGCGCTTTTCTTTGCCCGACATCTATGTGTGTGCCCTCAGCTGAAACGAGCACGTGGCCCTTTCATTGCAATGCATAAAGCCCTAAGATTCACCGAAAAGAGGCGCTCTCTAAAACCTGCATACTCTCCCTTGCGCCCGTTCGAGGTTGCTCCTTTTCTCAAATTTCCGCCAGAGCATACGGGAGATGTGATAGCTTTTGCGTTGTCACACCGTTGCCGAGTTCACGAGCAGCGGATCGAGACAAGGAGAACCGCAATGCATTGGACCAAACGAATGCAAGCTCTCGCAGCCATGACTGCGGCCCTGTGGCTGGGGGCTGCAGTGCTCACCGCTCAGGGGCAAACTGCAGCTACCCAACCCGTATCGCCCACCGCCCAAGAGAGTGAGCGAAACTGGTGGCAGAACGCCGTTATCTATGAGATCTATCCTCGCAGCTTCCAGGACTCCAACGGCGACGGGATCGGCGACCTGAACGGGATCACCCAGCATCTTGATTACCTCAAGGAACTCGGTGTCGACGCCATCTGGCTCACTCCGGTCTATCCCTCCCCGCAGGTCGACTTCGGATACGACATCTCAGACTACCAAAACATCGCCCCAACTTACGGCACCCTCAAGGACTTCGACCGTCTCGTCGCCGAGGCCGGCAAACGCCACATTCGCGTCCTCATGGACATGGTCATGAACCACACCTCCGACAAGCACGAGTGGTTCATTCAATCCCGATCCTCCCGCACCAATCCCTACCGCGACTGGTACGTTTGGCGCGACGGCAAGGGTGAAACTGCCGCTGACAAGGGGCAGCCCCCGAATAACTGGCAATCCGAGTTCGGCCATTCCGCCTGGCAATGGGACGAGAAAACGCACCAATATTACTATCACAAGTTCTACATTCAACAACCCGACCTGAATTGGTATAACCCCAAAGTCCACCAAGCCTTCAAGGACATCATCAGTTTCTGGCTCAAGCGAGGCGTAGGCGGCTTCCGCTTCGACGCCATCACCACGCTCTTTGAAGACCCCTCTCTCGCCGACGAAAACTACATCCTGGGCCCTGACGGCAAACCTGTGATCAACGCATTTGGCGAGCCCGAAGTCGACGGCCTTAAGACCGAGTTCCTCCCCGGCGTCCACACGGTCATGGCCGAGATGCGCGCCCACATCGATACTTTTAGCTCGCCGAATTTCCCAGGAACCCGCGTTCTCATCGGCGAAACTTACGATCGCAACATCTCGGCACTGGCCGCCGAGTACGGAACACCCGAAAAGCCAGAGTTCCAGCTACCCATGGACACGCAGGTCGGTTTCATCAATAAACTTGACGTCGCCGCTTTCCGCACCAAGCTCAACGAAGTTGAGACGGAGATCAACGGCAACACGCCACTGCTCGTCTTCGACAACCACGATAGACCCCCGTCTCGATGCTCGCTATGGCGATGGCGTGCACGACGCTGATATTCAGCGTGTAATCTCCACCATACTCTTCGCCTCTCGCGGCGCCTCTCTCTTCTATTACGGAGACGAGATCGGCATGAAAACCACTCCTCCTACCCGCAAGGAAGACGTGAAAGATCCGGTAGGCATCACCGGTTGGCCCAAACAGAAAGGGCGCGATGGCGAGCGTACCCCCATGCAATGGGACGGCTCGGCAAACGCTGGCTTCTCCACCTTCAAGCCTTGGCTGCCCGTGCCGCCAAGCGCCGCTACGCTGAACGTGAAGGCGGAGAGCGCCGATTCCTGACTCGATGCTTACTTGGTATCGCAGCATTATCCATCTGAAAAAGACCGTCCCGGCATTGGCCAAGGGCGATAACGTGATGCTCGATGAAACCAACATGAAGGTTCTCAGTTGGGTGCGCCGGCTTCAAGGCGCTCCGGATGTTGTGGTCTCAGTGAATTTCACATCCGAGCCGCAGTCGGTGGAGCTCACCATCCCCGGTGCCGCCACGGATAGCAAACTGAAGACACTGCTCAAAACGCCCGGAGCGGCTGATCCCCCCTCACTCAGCCAGATCCAACTCCCGCCGTTCGGCGTTTATATCGGGGAGTTGGAGTAGGAGACAATCTTCGCCGGAGGCGTCGATCGCCCTCAAGGGACAGGCCTTTAGCTTGGTGGGAATGGCCACGAATTGAACTGTGACATATCCCACCACAGCTTTATCGATTCACTCCGGAACAATCAAAGCCTCTTGCATTTTGCCCTTGACAGGTGAGCCTGGAGCATTTGGATGCCTACCTGGATGAGTTCACTTTTGGCTTCAATCGGCGCAAGTCGCGCAACCGCGGCATGGAGCGGATACGCCAATCCACGTTGCCCTTCTCCTTCTTACACCATACTCGACTTTTCTTTTGATCCTGGTCACTCTATTGAGCGAGATTCAGTAATTGGAAAACAGAATATTTATGTGAACTAATGAACGTGAATCGTTACAAGCTTGCTTTGAAGCGGGACACCTCCTCCTATGGTTGTTTCGATTACCGCTTCAAATGGGCGAACCGTTCCAGAGGGGCCGGATGCAAAATGTAAGAGTTGTTCCAAACTCGCCTGCTGGCAGACAAATTCAACAGCCGCCTGGGTCCCAAATGTCGTCAGGCCGCTTAGCATGAGAACCTTACGCCCCGGCTCCAGGCCTGGCATGAGGGTCACGATCGCATAGTCCTCAGTGTGCGGATATTGAGGGCTGGAGTAGACCGCCAGCTCTCCCGGTCGTGGATGACGGTTCTCAATGGTGGGAAGGTTTTGGGAGGTAATCACGAAATCCATATCATCGGGCAAGACACGCAGGGCGGGGTTCTCCCTGACTGACCCGACAAAGATCAGATTCTCTTGCTTCGCTTCGTCCCAGGTAACAAGGAGGCTACGCTTCAGCGTGAAAACAGCGTGATGGCTGTCAAACAGGCGGGTCAGGTCGTGGACGGCGCTCACCTCGCCGATTCCCGTATATGTATCCACATAGTCTGCACTGTCTGGTTCAGGCGTGGAAAGCGCATAGTGCATGCCAGTAAACTGGTTGCCGATAAAAGGAGCGTTGCTGAAGATAACAAGAGGTGGATCGCCCCTCCAAAAGGGAGTCCAAAAGCGATCGAGCGCCGAGTTGTTCCCTGCCTGATGCCAACGTATGCCCAGCCACGTTCCGCCTGCGATGCAGGCGCAGAGCGCCAGGGCAGCTACCTGCCAGATGAGTTTACGTCGAGACCGCGCCCTTCCGTCCTGCTTTTCGCCGATGGGATTTTCGGTGGCGACATGATCGCTTGGGCCAGCAGGTGCAGCAGGCTGCGGGGGGGCAGGCTTGACTCTGCTATGGAAAACCGGAAGATAATGCCCCTTTGGAATTTCGATGACGAATTCTTCCTGCCTGCCCTCGTTCTGGAAGTACTCGGCCAGTTTCTGCCGCAACAGCCCCGCGTATGTCCGTACAATGCTGTACTCATTGGAGTTGTAACCTGGAGGACGCTGGAACACTCGAATGCCGATGAGCTGTTCGGTTGCTTCATCAAGAGTGCCCTTAAGTGCACAGCCGGCAATGTAGAGAAGGAAATCTCTCAATCTGGCCGAAGAGCTGAAACTCCGACTGGCGGCGACCCGCTCTACCAGACTCCACAGGTCATTTTGAGAGACCTCGTTTCCGGTTTCTGGCGTGGAAACTTGTAAATCCATCGGCTGTTAGTGTAGTTAAGGAAATCTGGCATGTCAATTGACAGTCAGAAGGCCGCAAAATAACCGCAAAAATGTTGCGTGGCGACATACACGCGGCCTAGAGTGTTTGCGGATTGAAGAAGTGCTGCTCTGGTGCTTCTCTTCTGTATTTTGAAGATCTCGGGAAGTATTTCACCTTGAAAAGCGATTTCATTTGGCAAAAATGAAAGTCGTCCTATCGGTGGGAGTCAGATTTAGATCGAAAGGTGGATAAATGATTCAGCCGAAAAACGGAGCTAGGCCGAAGGAGGGAGGAAATTCAATCACTGTGTGCAAGAAATCATGGGGCCGAGTGCGAAGCGAGTTTTGCGAGCTGGGGTCACCGATTGATTGTTTCCTTCGGGTGTGGGAGTGAGTCTGCTTTTTAGCTCTCACTCAACACCGAGCTCCTCACACGAGAGAGCGTTAGCGAGACTTTCTTGACTCGCTCAAAAAACAGGCGAATCTGGACGGTCGGCTCAACCAAAGTTGCCGGTCGTCTGGCAGACAAAAAACAAATCGACGAAACAAGGCTACGGGACTCGACAAAGCTGAGAACAGCAGGGCCTCCCTGCCGATAATCGACCGTGGCCAGAACAACTTAGGAGAAAGTCAGGAGACCATCATGATGAAAAGGAACTGGAGTGTAACCCTCGCGCTGGGGCTATTTGCCTGCGCGAGTTTGCTGTTTCTCACACCAGCCAGTGCCCAGTCAGTTTACGGATCGATCTTCGGCACTGTATCCGACAAAACCGGGGCAGCCATTCCGGGCGCCACTATCACGGTGACAGACGTGGCCAAAAACACCTCCGTAAGCGTCACCTCCAACGCCACTGGCGAGTACGCCGTTCCCCACCTCATCCCCGACGTTTACAACCTCAAGGTCACGGCCAAAGGTTTCAAAAGCTTTGAGACCACAGGCATCCCGGTCGAGGCCGATACAGCGCCCCGCATCGATCCTACCCTTGAGGTTGGTGCTGCAACCGCTACGGTTACAGTAAACGCCGAAACAGAGCCGGAGTTGAAGACCGACCGCTCCGATGTTGCCACCGTTTTCAACCAGCAGCAGGTTTCCAGCCTGCCCGTTGGCGACCAGAACTTTACCGAGCTGCAACTTTTGCTGCCGGGCGCCCAGCTTCTCGGCTGGGCCCACGCGTCTGACGAAAACCCGCAGGGCTCCAGGCAGATCCAGGTGAACGGCCAGGCCTTCGGCGGCGTGGCATACGAGCTGGACGGCACCGACAACCAGGACCCGATTCTGGGCATCATCATCATCAACCCGCCATGGACGCGGTGACCGAGACCAAGATCACCACCCAGAACTTCGACGCCGAGTTGGGCAAGGCCGTCTCCGCCGTGATGACGGCACAAACCCGCTCTGGCACCAACAACTTCCACGGGGCCGCCTACGACTTCCGCACCGGCAACGCCAACCTGGCTCGCGATCCCTTCACTCAGCCGCCGAATTCCTATACAAAACCGCTGGGTCTGCTTCCCTCGATTCCCGCCGGTCTCAAGAATCGCTTCGGCGGGTCGATCGGCGGACCCGTTCTGAAAAACAAGTTCTTCTTCTTCGGCAACTATGAGGCGCAGCGCCAGAAGGTTGGCACCGCGGCCACTGGCACCCTGCCCACCAACAACGTGGTTCAATCCTGCCTGGGCAAAATTACGGGTTCAGGCGCAGGTGGTATCGCCGGTTGCGACTTCAGCGAGTATGAAGAACAACTGCACGCAGCGGGCATCATCTACTACCCGACCACCTCGGCGGGCGTGACAACCTATACAGCCTACCCGAATAACGTCATTCCCACGGCCCAGATCTCCCCTCAGTTCCTGAACATCCTGACGTTGCTCGCGCCCTACGCCGCGAACGTCACCTACATCCCCGGCGCTGCCAACGTGGGCAACCTGGACTCCAACTACCACGGCTCCGGAACCGGCCTGTTCAACAGCAACCAGTGGACCGAACGCCTCGATTACACGCTGAGCGGGAAGGCCCACGCCTTCGAGCGCTTCTCGCGCTTCTGGACCGATACCCTGTCGGGCACGACCTTGTACGGCGATAACATGGGCGGCCCCGGCTTCGGCATCGGCGGCTATGGCGGCACCTCGACAAGCGCCGACGATAGTCTGGCCGCGGGCATGGATATCGCCATCAACCCCAAGCTGCTCACCGACTTCCGGCTGGGCTACTACCGCTACAACATCATCGACGCCAAGTTGAACGGGAGCGTCAATTTTGACACCTCGCCGCTGGGCATTCCGGGGATCAACCTGCCCAGTTATCCGGGTTCCGGCGGCACCTCCGGATTCTTCATCCAGACCCTGCCGGGCGGGGCTGGCGGATACGCTGGGTACCATATATGGGCAAAGCCTGCAGATCAACCGCTGCAACTGCCCGCTGACCGAGCGCGAAGATCAGGGCCAGATCGTCAACAACTGGACCCAGATAGTCCGCAACCACACATTCAAAGAGGGCGTCGACCTGCGCTACGGCCGCAACCTGCGTGTTCCTTCCGACACGGACCGCAACGGAGATCTTAATTTTGGCGCCGGTCCGACCTCCGATCCACTTCTTCCAACCCCCGGCGGCCTGGGCCCTGCCACGTTCGCGCTGGGCGAAGTCTCCTATGTCGCCAGCACCCTGGCTGAAACCAATACCTTCGGCCGCTACGTCGGCAATACCGTAGAAGGCAACGCCAAGGAGCGCCAGAAGCGCACCTTCTTCTACGCGCAGGACAGTTGGCGCGCCACCCCCAAGCTGACCCTCAACCTGGGCGTTCGCTGGGAGTTGTACTTCCCGGAGACGGTCAATGGCCCCGGCACTGGCGCGCTCTTGAACCTCGCCGACGGCTATCTGCACGTAGCCCAGATTGGAAGTATCCCCTCGGACATGGGCTGGAAAATCGCTAAGTGGAGGCAACTCGAACCGCGCATTGGTGTTTCCTACGAGATGAACCCGAAGACCGTCATTCGCGCCGGCTACGGACGCAGCTTCGACATTGGCGTCTTCGGTTCGGTTTTTGGCCACACCGTTACCCAGAACCTGCCGGTTCTGGCCAATCAGGAAGTATCCGCTGCCACGCCTTATCTCGCCGCATTCACGCTGGCGCAGGGGCCACCGCCGAATGTGTTTCCCACGGTTCCCTCCAACGGCCTGCTGCCCAATCCGGGAGCGGCAGTCACCACCAAGAGCCGTCACAATCCGCTCACCTTCCCGACCGTCGATGCCTGGAACCTGAGCGTGCAGCGCGCCATTACGCCAACCCTCGCGTTGACCGTGGCCTACGTGGGCAACAAGGGAACGCATACCCTGGGCGACGGCGACAGCCGCAACACCAATCCCAACGAGGCGGCGATCAACCTGCCGGGCAGCTTCAGCGTCACCGGGCAGACTTTGCGCTACGATCCTATCCGTGCCTGCCGGCACGATCTCGGCTAACAACGGAACCTCCACTACCAACTTCCTGCAGCGCTATTACGCCATGTCGCTGCCTGCCTGTAGAGACCCCAACTACACAACGCCCAGCGAGCCCTACGTCACAGCGGGCATGTGCGGCTGGACACAAGCCATCTTTTACCAGGGCGATAACCAGAACACCGAATTCAATGCCTTGCAGGTCAACCTTGTCCCAGGCGATTTGCCAAGGGGCTTGCGTACACAGTCAATTACCAGTGGGCAGCCGCGTTCGACGAAAACTCAACCTATTGGACTTGGGACGCGGCAGCCACCCACATGCGTGATAGCAACGTCCGCGATCAGCAAGTCACCCTGTACGGCAGCTACGACTTTCCCTTCGGCAAGGGCAAGCAGTTTGTTCCCAACGCCAACCGTGCGCTCGACCTGCTCATCGGCGGTTACCAGTTGGCGGCGTGATGAGCTGGGCGGGCGGCCTGCCGTTCAGTGTTTCCTACGGCGAGGCTTCCAGCAACGTTCCGGGCAGCGCACCCAACTATCCGAGCGAGATTGGCCGCATGAAGACCAGCCTCACCGGCTTTAAACCTGGCTCGAGCGGCATCGGGCACCCGTAGCTACTACCAACAGCAGACCCGGCCGATGTTGCTCTCACCGGGGGCGCCGCCAACTGCTGCGGTCGAGTGACCGGGACGTGTTTTATGAATCCCGGTCTCGACAACATTGGCAACACTGGCTACAACAACTACCGCGGCCCTGGGCTCTTCGACGCGGACCTGGCAATCACCAAGGCGTTTACCATCCACGAGAGCGTGGTCGCCAGTTTCCGCTTCGATGCCTTCAACGCTTTCAACCACATCAACCCCGGCAACCCAGCGGCTGCCATAGAGTCGGCAGGCACTATCACCAGCCAGGCGAATGGCTGCAATCTCGGTGCCCTCCTATCCACTTGCGGTCCTCGTCAACTTGAATTCTCCGGTCGCATTCAGTTCTAATTGCGCGAAGGAGCAGCAATAAAAAGAGGGGAGCTTCGGCTCCCCTTAACTTTTTCGTACATCGCGCACCTTCTCGGCGCGGCGCTTACAGCACGATCGGCACCGCTTCGCCCGCTTGAGGCGAGGCCCACCTGACTTGCAACAAAGAGTTAAACTGCGAATGCAAGGTCTTTATGGTTCGCGCTGTCGTAGTGGCAGTTGTTTTTTCAATCTCGACGGGGGCCGTTCAAGCGCAGGGTTCGCAAACTGCATCGCAGTTCGGCGCTAATGCTGCCCCCGCCCCCACCTTCGAATCGGCCAAGGAACTGGCTGGAAAAGGCCGTCTGGACCAGGCGATGGCCCAGCTTGACCAGCTTGCTGCCCAGTCGCCTGAACCGGCCGGCGTCGAGCGGTTACGGGGCATCATCTTCTACCAGGAGAGCAGTTCCAGAGGCCATCGATGCTTTTGCCAAGGCTACGGCGCAAGACCCAAGCGATCGTGAATCGATCGAAATGCGCGGCGTGAGCCTTTTCCGCATAGGCCATGCTCCTCAGGCGATTCCGTTTCTTGAAAAGGCGCGTACTGCAGTCGAAAGCGCGAATATCGATCCGGATTACGTGCTGGCGCTCTGCTACGCCGACGTTCAGCGCTATGACGATTCGCGTCACGCCTTCGCGGTGCAGTTTGGCTTTCCACCCGACTCTCCGGAGGCATATCTACTGGCCGGCCGGCTCTTTCTGCGGCGCGAGCTGCGCGACGAAGCCAGGGTCTATGCGGCGCAGGCGCTGACCCTCGACCCCAAACTGCCGTTGGCCCACGAACTCCTGGGCGAAGTGGCGCTGGCCAAGGGCGACATGCCTGGAGCGGTTCGCGAACTGGAAGCCGAGCGCAGTCTGAATCCGCTTGACCCGGATATCTATGATCGGCTTGGCGATGCTTATCTCCGAATCGGCCAGTATTTGCTGGCCCAGCAAGCACTGGATCGCGCTGTGCTTTTGGAGCCCAACTCGACGGGACCTTTCATTCTTCTTGGTGAGACCCTTCTGAAGTTGCATCAGCCGATCCAGGCGATCCACTACCTGGACCACGCAGTGCGCATGGATGCCGCGAACTACGTGATCCATCACCTGCTGGGCCAGGCCTACGCCGCAATCGGTGACCACACCGCGGCTAGTCGCGAATTTAAGACCACCGTAGAACTGCAGAATCAGGGCAGCACCACGTCGGCGGGGAAATAGCGTATGCACTTGGGCCTACGTCTGCTGGATGCTTGTTTGATGGGCGCACTTCTGGCGGCACCGCTGGAGCTTGTGGCGCAGCCAGCAAAAGCCAAAGAACCGCGTTCGCTCAGGAAGGCTGACGCGGCATTTCACGAGGGGTTTGCCGCCCGGCAAAATGGGAACTTGGAGTTGGCGCGGACAAAGTTTGCTGAGGTGGTCAAACGGGAGCCAGGAATTCCCGAGGGCCATGAGGCTCTGGGCGAGGTTCTCGTCGAGCTGGGCAAACCTGCGGATGCGATTCCGGAGTTCGAGGCGGCGGGGAAGCTGAATCCTCGTGATGCGGGCAACGAAGCCAATCTCGCCGTCGCCTATGCGTTAACCGGGCAGCCTGCAACAGCCCTTCCGCACTTCGATGTCGCGCTTCATCTGGCGCAAAAGCCCGGACAGACGCCGATGAACGCTGCTTTCTTCGATTATTATGGTCGCGCTTTGGCGGCGGTGGGCAGACCCGATGCGGCCATCAGCCAGTTTCTGACCGAGGAGACACTCGTGGGAGGCCGGGCCGATTTGGAGGACGCTATCGGCTCGCTCTATGCCCAGCAAGAGAAATGGGACTCTGCCCGCGAACGCTTCGAGCATGCCATTTCCCTAAATGGTGCCTACATGCCTGCGAGGATTCACCTGGGGATCCTGTTTCGACAGGCGCATGATCTTGAGGATTCGCTCGCTACGCTGGAAGAAGCCAATAAGGTCGATTCAGCGAACGCCCAAGCGGTGCTGGAATATGGCCGGAGCCTCGCGGTGGCCGGTCAAGACGACCAGGCGGTTGAACAGTTTACAAAGGCGATGAAGCTGGATCCCCAGATACCGGGCTCGGCATTGGATCTGGCGATGGCGCTGCAACGGCTCGGTCGCCAGCAGGAAGCGGTTCCCTTGTTTCAACAGGCCGTGCAGCTCGATCCTCAAAACGTAAGCGCCTTGACAAACTTGGGCCTGGCGCTCACGCTCACCGGCAAGGCAGGGGATGCACTTGATTGCTTTCGGCGCGCACTGGCACTGAACTCAAAGGATGCGGTGATCTACAAGGACCTGGGCGTAGCCCATGTGCAGCTGTCGGCCTTTGACGAAGCGATCCAGGATTTCGAGAAGGCGCTGTCCCTGGACCCAAACGACCCCCAAGTTCACTACGATCTGGGCTTGACTTATAAATTCAAGGACCGTTTCAACGATGCCATTACCGAGCTGACCCACGCGGGCCAGCTGGATCCCACGCTGCCGGACCCGCCTTACACGCTGGGCATCTTGCTCATGCAGCTTGGCAAGTTGGACGACGCGGTCGTCGAGTTGCGCAAAGCAGTGGCTCTGCGCCCGGAAAACGGGGATGCTTGGGCCATCCTTGGGAGTACTCTTAAGCAGGACTCAAGGTTGCCCGAGGCCGCCGAGGCGTTGAGGAAGGCTATCCCGCTGCTTCCAAGCCAGCCGGGACCGCGCGTGACACTGGCCGGCGTGCTGGCCGAAGAGGCAGTAAATCTGGCCTCGAAGGCCGATGCGGCTGAAGGCGCGGGCGAGCAGAAATCGGCCGACGAGTTGCGCAGCCAAATGAAGGAGTTGCGTGACCAAGCAGCCGAGTTGCGACGCGAAGCTGCAGTGCTGTCGCGTGCAGCCGTCAGCCGGCAGCAAGCGAACTTCGCGCTGAATGCCGGCAACCAGCTCATGCTGCGCGGACAGATTACCGACGCCATTACCCGGTACCAGCAGTCTATCGCTGCCGATCCGACCTTTGCTGAGCCGCATAATCAGCTCGCCATCGCTTACGAGCGCCAAGGCCGCGTAGAAGATGCCGCCGCCGAGCGCGCCAAAGCCGCAGAGCTCTCGAAGGCGCAGTGAAAACAAAACGCAGACAGAAGAACGAGGCGGGAGCGAGTTACGTGCAGCACTCCATCAGCACACCCTAATCGCGAGTGCATTCCTTGAGACATGGTGACGCAACCGACCTCGGTTAGTATCCGCCGGCCCAGGAGTTGCCCCATGCAGCGTAGCGCTCCAATGCTTCATGCTTTCTTTTGCGCCGCCACTAGCGCTCTCATTCTTCAGGATCCTGCCGCCCTCTTCGATCACGTAGAGATGGTTCACGTCGAGATCCTTCAGCGTGTCCACTAGTGCCGGAGGCCGGCCAGCGAATCTCCACCACGTCTACTTTCTTGGCGTCACCCAGTCCGAAATGAATTCGCAAATCGCTGGCGGAGAAGTAGCCATTGCATGAGCGCACCTCCTCGATCTGCGTCAGGGGTGAGCCGGGCTTGGCCGTCAGCAGGGGCGTGCCAGTCTGCGCCACGACTTTGATGCGCGCTCCAATGCCTGTGCGGTTGCTCTTTGCCCCCACCACGCGAATCTTGATCCAGCTACGATTCAGCGTTGAGTCGCAGCGCAGCAATTGCGGAAGGGCGTTAACGCAGTTCACCACGGCGTCGATGTCGCCGTCGTTGTCATAGTCGCCGATGGCGAACCCGCGCGCCTTGGCAGGCGTAGTAATGCCGCTGCCACCCTGCAGGCTCACGTCTTCAAACTGTCCGTTACGCAGGTTGCGGTAAAGATACTTTCGCTCGGCATAGGCCGCATCCACCTCTGTTCCATCCACCTCGGGGTAGACGTGCCCATTGGCCACCAGAATATCGAGCCATCCGTCATTGTCCATATCTAGAAAGCTGACACCCCAGCCGAGCAGCCGCGTATTGATGCCAAGCCCGGCCTCATAGGTACGATCGTCGAACGAGCCGTCACCCAGATTCTGAAACAGCGAGTCTGTGTCGCCAGCGAAGTTGGACTTCACAATATCCAACATGCCGTCGCGGTTGTAGTCACCGATGGAGACTCCCATCCCCGCCTGCGGCTTGCCGTCGGGCGAGTAAGCCACGCCCGCCTCAATGGCTTCATCCTTGAAGGTTCCGTCTTTCTGATTCACATAGTATGTCGCGGAGGTAGAGTCGTTGGCCACATAGATATTGGGCCATCCCGTGTTGTCCAGGTCTGCCACGCCGCAGCTCAGCGCATAGGTGCCGAGCGTGCCCCACATGCCGGCCTTCTCGCTTACGTCGGTGAACGTGCCGTCGCCGTTGTTGTGATAGAGGATGTTCTTGCCGCCTTCCAATCCCGGCGGTCCGCAGGCCACCTGGATGCCCTTGTAAGTGCAATTGGCGTCTTCGGGAAGCGGCGCGGTCTTGATGTCGAAGTCGATGTAATTACCCACGAACAGATCCAGGTGCCCGTCTCTGTCGTAGTCCAGGAACGAGCAACCCGAGTTCCAGCGCAGGCGGTCCTGCCAGAGCCCGGCTTCTTTGGTTACTTCTGTGAACGTGCCGTCGCCGTTGTTCCGGAACAACGCATTTTGCCCGTAATAGCTGACGAACAGATCGTTCCAACCGTCATTGTTGTAGTCGCCTACGCAACAGGCCTGGCCCCAGCCCGAACGCGCCAGCCCGGCCTTCAGCGTCACGTCGGTAAACGTGCCGTCACGGTTGTTCTTAAAGAGGTGGCACACTGGTTCCTGACCCTTGGGAAAGCCTTCGAGTCGCCAGCCGTTCACGAGAAAGATGTCCACCCAGTCGTCCTGGTCATAATCGAAAAAGGCAGCCCCGCAGCCGGTCGTCTCAAGTAGGTATTTGTTGCGGTGTTCGCCGCCGAAAATCGTCTCCACGTCGAGCCCAGACTCTTTAGCCACATCCACGAACTGCACACCCAACGGTGTGCCCCTCACCGGCGAATAAACGCCCGTCGGCGCAGGCCGCTCCTCGGCCGAATAGGTCTCGCGCGCCATACCTTTGGGTTTCTCCGGCGGAGCAGCCTGCTGGCTGGCGATTCCGAACGCAGGCCTGGCTAGCCTGAGAACATCCTCGAGCGACAATACCAGAGCGGTTCTCGAAAGCGACTGCAAAAAGCCACGTCGGCTAAAGGTCAATGCAAAGATCTCCTGCAACGCAGACACTGTTCGCTTGCGCTTTGCTTTAAAAGCTGAGTATATGGCATTCCGCGAGCAATGGCGCGTATCCCGGTGAAGTGGTCCGGTGATTCCATTGATTGGAACAGCGCCTGGTAATCGTTCTTCCTGCAGCGACTCCAGGATTCCGGACGCCTCGGCTTCCCGGATTACTCGACAGCAAAAAATGCTCTCGGACCCACTTTCACTGGGTAGTATCCAGAGTTTTTCGCACTTTTGATCTTCCCTGGGACTGAAAAAGGTTATTAGGTTGAGGTTGTGATTCACCGTGAAAGAGAGGAGATGGAGCAGCTTGCTACAGCTCTTATTTGGTGGATCGCAGGCCGACCCGCGTGGCTCTGCTTTTCCATTCGAAACGAGCGGAAAGAATGGAGTGCCCGGCAAATTCTGTACCAGTTTGAGAAACTGATGAGAAAGCACATTGAAGGTAAGAGGCTCGGTCTTCTGACAAGCCAAACATAACCGTTGGCAGGCATGCGGCAAAAAGAATTAGGCAGGAAACCTACAGCACAGAGGCCGCGAAAACGCGCTCTATCCGCGCTCCGTTTGTCGGTTTTAGGCTGCTTTGCATGCTCTAAGGTGTCATCCGCTACGGTTCAATGTTCGATGAGAAGCTCAATGAATTTGGCTGGCCCTTCATCTCACTGTTTCTCATCAATCAGCAGCGAGACAGTTGTGAAATGCTGACCGAATACATGAACGTGGTGACGCACGGACGAATTCATGTGGTTCGTAATCAGTTTTTCGGAATCGCTCCATCTCTGTTCGAGTTGTACGACAATTCGCCTTTGCGCAAGTCGATAGAGGCGAAGCAAGGACTGTCGTTGTACCTTCCTCAGCTTGCTACGCGCGTTACCAACCTTGTGCAGAGCAGTCGCCTAACGCTCGAAAGAGCCTGGCAAACTGCGACATTGGGGAGCCGGGCGGAGATCGAGCGGTGGCGCCGGGAATGCGCTCTGAACATCTTCGACAAGGTCTGTGGCGATGATCCCGCCGAGTGACGATCTGTACAGCGTCTTGCTGGCGGATCTGTCCGAAACGGAACGCGAGCGGGTGAGGTCGCATGCCGACAAGTTCGGGATCGAGCCGACAGATGCTGTGTGGGCTTTGATGATCGTGCTTGGCCACTACAGCGACCTGTACGAGGCCGTTCCGGAAAAGATCAACGTAACCGTGCAGGGGATCCTGGAGAAAATCCGGTCGTCTGCCGCGGCGGAAGCAGAGTCGTCCAGGGTTCGCTTGCAGGCGTCTTTGACGGATGCCGTGGTTGGTGCGGCCGAGTCCGTGGCGGCGAAGAAGGGTCTGCGCGATCTGCTGAAATGGGCTGCGATTGCTTCAGCGGCTGGGTTGTTCATGCTCGCGGCCGTCTTTGGTTTCGGCTATTGGCTGGGTTTCGATCACGGTCGTGCTCGTGGCTTCAATGCCGGTGTCGAAGGGCATCTCGTAGCGTCATGGGCACTCACTGCGGATGGTTTGCGGGCATACGAGCTTTGGGAAGCCGGCGATTTGGAGCATTTGAGTGCTTGCGATCGGCCTGGTTGGAAATTGGATTCTGGGGTGTGTTACCCGAAGGCTGACGAAGGGAAGCTGTATGGTTGGCGCGTTCGGTGAAGCCGGGCGTAAATCGAGTGGAACTCAACAAGTCGGAAGGGTGAAAGGAAAGCCATGGAATCGTCTCCGCGTTCTCAACCATATGCTGATAAGAAGCCTGCAATTCGCGCTGAGGAGAAGTTTCTCCTGAGTCGGCGGGATGCCGCGCAGTTGCTCTCCATTAGCCAGCGTGCGCTGGATTATTTGGTAGCCACTCAGCGCCTGCCGACCAGGAGAATTGGCAAGCGTGTTCTGATTCCGGTGGCTGACCTGCGGAGGTATGCCCGTGCCGACCATCCAGAACCGCTTGCGGGGTGATCTCTGCCCGGTGTACGGGGAGCAAGGTGAATGCTCTTTTCTGACGCTCAACTGGTCGCGCTTAGGCGGTTAGCATGTCCCAAAGTCAATATAGATGTTGACATCTATATTGGATTTGGTACTCCTCCGGCATGGAGACGCATATGGATCGCCTACTGAAGTACGTCGTTCAGATAACCGTCCACAAAGTGGTTGATTATCACCCATCATCTGGTCGATAATACTGACATGCTTCGTCGCCACCTTATCGACCGGCTCCTCGATGGACTGGCAGACACGCCTGCTGTCCTGGTAAACGGTGCCCGTCAAACCGGGAAGAGCACTCTGGTGCAATCGGCGGAGCTGGCGAAACAGAATCGCCAGTACCTCACCTTCGACGATCCAGGCATTCTGGCCGCGGCTAAACGCGATCCCAACGGATTTGTTGCCGGCCTGAATATGCCGGTCACGCTGGATGAAGCACAGCATGTTCCCGAAATCTTTCCGGTGATCAAAGCCGCCATTGATCGGCAGCGCCAGCCTGGACGATTTCTGCTCACCGGATCGGCCAATGTGATGCTCCTGCCAAAATTGTCCGAGTCGCTGGCGGGGCGCATGGAGGTGATGACCCTTTGGCCGTTTTCACAGGGCGAGATACAGGGGATACAAGAGAACTTTGTGGACACGTTGTTCTCTCAGAAGCCTGTTGGATGGTCAGGGAAGACAGCCGCTGTGCGGCGAGAAGAGTTGCTGGAGACTCTTGTAGCAGGCGGATACCCTCCTGCGGTGGCCCGTCAGAGCGCCACGCGCCGCGATGCCTGGTTTCAGTCCTACGTCATGACTATGCTTCAGCGCGATATTCGCGATCTGGCCGATATTGCCGACGTGACGGCCGTTCCACGCCTTCTATCGGTGGTCGCTGCACGCGCTGGCGGTTTGCTTAATTTCGCCGATTTGTCGAGATCCGTTGCCCTGCCGCAGACGACGTTGAAACGCTACTTTGCATTGCTGGAAGCGACCTTCCTCGTGCAACTGCTGCGCCCCTGGGCGAGAAACCTGGGAAAACGGGTTATTCAGACTCCCAAGGTTTACTTGAACGACACTGGACTGCTTGCCTACTTGCTGGGAGCGACAGTTGACCGGCTGAAGACAGAGGGCAATCTGACCGGGGCGATTCTGGAAAACTTCGTGTTCATGGAATTGCGCAAGCAGTCCACATGGAGTGCGACTCAGCCGGAACTATTCTACTGGCGCACGGCTTCAGGGCAAGAAGTGGATGTCGTTCTGGAAGATCGCGCAGGCAGGGTCGTTGGAGTAGAGGTCAAAGCTGCTGCAACTCTGAGCGGCAACGATGTGCGTGGTTTGCAAACCCTGGCAACCAGCGCCGGTAAACAATGGGTGCGAGGTGTGGTACTTTACACCGGCACGGAAGTCATTCCATTTTCTGCCAACTTGCATGGCGTTCCTCTAGGCCGGCTCTGGTCAGTCTGATGATCGGCTCGTGATGGGACCGGTCCGAATTGCTGCCTGGTAGGGCCGGATCTCGATCAGTGACTTGTTGGCGTCAGGTGAGGACGACGCCCAGACTGATCCGCGGACGCAAGCCGACATGAACAAAGCCGCTGCGGCGGCAGACGCGTTCGCGTGCGGCTGAACCGGCCCAGACCATGCCAAACGCTGTGAAAAGATTCCCAGCGCCCGGCGCAGTGCTCGAAAATCCCGCCTCGCAGAACTGTCAACTCGAAAATCGCCGGTACTGGCCGGAGTGAGACCCCAAACACGAAAGCCCTATCGGGAAACTGGTAGGGCTTTTCTGGTTGGCAGAACATGCACCAGAACATGCACCGCACGCAAAGAGACCATCTGGGCTTTGCTTTCAGATGGCCTTTAAGCTCTCTGTTTTCTTAGCCTTGAATGGTGCGCCCGGAGAGATTCGAACTCCCGACCTACTGATTCGTAGTCATATTTTGGGCGCTTTTGCAAGATGCCGCATAGTGATGCACTGTGCGGCATAACTGTAGTAAATACAGACTTTTAGAAGTGATTCGATCCTTGCGCTGCGTTGCACCGAGTTGCATCGAATTCCAAACGGAACATGCACCAAAACATGCACCACAGGGGGAGAGGTGAAAAAGGAGAGGAAGACACGAGGACTGTTTGAGCGTCCGCTGGGGTCGGGCATTTGGTGGATAAATTACAACGCCAACGGGAAGCAGCACAGGGAGAAAGCTGGCCGGAAGTCTGATGCAATTGCGCTCTACCAGAAACGTAAAGCCGATGCACGGAGAAAGCTCAAACTACCCGAACTGGTGCCGGGGAAGGTGGTCACGTTTACTCATCTGTCACAGATGGCCGTGGAACACGCCAAGACCCACCTCAAGACGACGCACGATTACCTAGCTAAAGACGTGGCGCTGAGAGAGCCGTTCGGGGATCGTCCCGCGGATCAAATCACGCCTCAGGAGATTGACCAGTTTCTCACGAAGCACTGCAAGACGAATGCAACGGCGAATCGCTATCGAGCATACATCTCTCTCGCCTACAGGCTCGGGAACGAGAACGGCAAGGTGAGCATCAATCCCGCACGACTCGTGCGGATGCGGACGGAGAACAACGCACGGTTGCGGTTTCTCAGCCGAGACGAATACAAAAAGGTACTGGCAATCATCGCAAGGGACAATCCGGATCAGGTGCCAGCATTTGTGGTGAGCGTCTACACAGGAATGCGATGGGGCGAGCAGTTCTCGCTGACATGGGAGCAAGTGGACCTCAAGCGGAAAGTGACCAGGCTAACGAAAACGAAGAATGGCTCGGCGCGCAATGTGCCCTTCAACAGCGTGGCTCTAGACGCGTTGAAAGCTCAGAAAGCGAAGGTGCCACACGATCCTGGAGATGTGGTGTTCCCGCGGCCGGGTCCTTCGTCCGACTGTCGGTGGTGGTTTGAGCCCGCTCTTCGGGAAGCGAAGATCGCCGACTACACCTGGCACTCGAATCGGCACACGTTTTGTAGCTGGCTGGCAATCGCGGGGGTGAGCACGAAGGAAATACAAGTGCTGGCTGGTCACAAAACCATCACGATGGCCGCGCGTTATGCACACTTGTTGCCGGAGGCAACAGCATCAGCGTCTGAGCGGCTGGTGCTATCCTGAGCGATCCTGACACAACAAAGGCCGGGGAGATGAATCCCCGGCCTTTGTTGTCGCTTCAACCGGAACAACCGGAACACTCCTTTGTTCATGCGGGAACGAGCCTTTTTAGATACCGGAACATGCAAGCTGCTGTTCCGGTTTCGAAAACGACTTTCTGGCCAATAATGACGCCGGATGTTCCGGTTGTTCCGGTTTGAATGGAGGGTGTGGGCAGTATCGTAGTCAAGCATCCTCAAAATCTGCCCTGCGGTAGCCCTGGAACACTCCGCTGATAGCAGAGGTTGACCCAAAACCCAAAAACTAAGCCGGCGATAGCTGGAGGTTCTCGGTTTTGGATTGTGGGCGAGTATATCTCGCCGCCGTCGTCGGGGCTATGGAGATGTAGAAAGCGTCGTTTGCTTTCCACATCTCCATAGCCCATTGCGATGCTGAATTCGGCAGGGTCCCGTGGGCGGGCGAGCTGTGTGGACGCTCGCAGTTGTACTCCTGCCGTTAGTTGTCTAACGTACGTCGAGCTGGACTGACCCCACAAAATGAGACACTTGCCTTTGCAACCCGTGGCAGGAGTAACAACCGCAAATCGTCTCAACGAAGGAGTTCACCCCGGCAGGGTCTATATGGCGCTCAACTAGGTATATTGCACCTCTCCGCCCGACCTTACCATCCGCTTCAGTTTGCCAGCTTGTCGGCAGCGGCGTTCGCATCGCAGGACTTGCCACCGCACAGCGCGCCCGTGATCCCCTTTCCTTCAGTGATCGTATAAATACGGTCCACGGCAGGCAGTTTGATCGTTTCTTTGGCGCCTGAGGGCCAGTGAATCTCTAAAGAGCCTGCGTCGTTAGCGTCGCCCAAGCCAAAATGGAGCCGGCGGTCATTCGCGGAGATGTAGCTTCCGCTGGCCAGCACATCCTGGCGCTGGCGCATCCCGTTGGCGGTCAAATATGCGGTGGCACAAGTCGCGTCGCGAGGGCTTTTGGGTCCGCCCACGAGCTTCATCTCGACCCAGTGATGATGATCGGGGTTCACATTGCG
This sequence comes from uncultured Acidobacteriaceae bacterium, assembly GCA_963835895.1. GTDB lineage: Bacteria > Acidobacteriota > Terriglobia > Terriglobales > Acidobacteriaceae > Telmatobacter. The sequence goes on from CAWIHC010000006.1 coordinate 348,613, forward strand.
CAGCAGTACCGGCGGGCCGTCGATGGGATTGATGACCACGTCGATCTTGCCATCGTTGAACAGGTCGCCGAAGGCCGCTCCGCGCGCCGGAATCACATCCGCCAGCCCCGACCCGACGACCGGCGGAACGTATTCGAACCTTCGTCCTTTCCCGCTTTGATCGGGCACGTTATGGAAGAGCAAGGATCGTTCCGCGAATGTGGTGCCCCAGTCGTGCTGGTCGACCTGTGGGTAGACATGGCCATTGACCATGAACAGATCGAGCCAGCCAGCGTTGTCGTAATCGATGAAGCCATCACCCCATCCGACGAAGGGGATGGTGGTTTGCGCGATGCCCGACTTGTAGCTCACGTCGGAAAAGCCGGCGTCACCGTCATTGTGGAAAAGCACCTTGTAATCGTCGCCGAAGTCGGTGACGAAGAAGTCAATCAGGCCGTTATCTTCGTAGTCGCCGACAGCGATACCCATGGAAGCGATCTCGCGTCCGTCAGCGTTCAGCGCGAGTCCCGACAGGTAGCTGTCGTCTTCAAAGGTTCCGTCGCCGTTGTTATGGAAGAGATGATCGGGCTCGCCCTGCAAGCCGCGCGGGCCGCAATTCACCGATGCTCCGCGATACTGGCAGTAGGTGTAGCCCACACTCTTGCTGCCGCCTACGGGGAGGTTGTCGCGGTCGAAGTGCACGTACCCGGCGACATACAAGTCCAGCAGTCCGTCGCCATCGTAGTCTCCTCATGCCGAGCCGGACGACCAGTTGCCCAACTGTACACCGGCCTTTTCAGCCACATCGGTGAATGTTCCATCGTGGTTGTTGTGGTAGAGCCTGTTCCTGCCGTAGTTGCCTACGAAAAGATCGGGCCAGCCGTCGTTGTCGTAGTCGGCCACCGAGCATCCGTATCCCCAGCGATCGTTGGCCACGCCGGCCTGCGCAGTCACATCGGTAAAGGTGCCGTCATGATTGTTATGGAATAGCGCCGCATGAGGCGGTTCTTCCTTGCCGTCAAGCGCATCGAACGTTGAGCCGTTGACCAAGTAGATGTCGAGCCAGCCGTCGTTGTCGTAGTCCGACAGGCAGACGCCGGAACCGTTGGTCTCGACGATGAAGTTCTTTTCTGGAACGCCCATCTTGTGACGCCAGCCCGAGAGCCCCGCCTGTTTCGTAACGTCTTCGAAGATCACCGGCCCTTTGTCGACGAACCCGCCCGCGGTGATGGGCCGCTTCTGTGCGTCGTACACCGGGGCCGCTGCCGCTCCAGAGGCAATTCCGCCCATGCTGCCTTGTTGTGCGCGGCACTCGACAGCGAGAATTGAAGCAACACGCAGGATGCCGGAAAGAAGACCACGAGCCTGCAGTAAAATGAGTCCCCCACAATCGAGGTAACAGGAAAGATCGAAAGTACGAACAACTCTGGACTTACCATTCAAACACTACCTGCGAATGTTCCATTGCACCATCGTTACAATCCAAGACTGGGAGCATGTATTGCGGCAATTCGATCTCGTTCTTTCCAGGGATTTTGCTGCTGCCAAATATCGCACTGCTACTTCTGCACCTTTCGGTTGGAAAAGATCACTGCATGATTCGGCGCCTCAGGAAGACGTACAACGACCCTCCCCGCATCAATCTGCCGCCACCCCGGCGGGAATGGGTCTGCCAGTCGCGTATCGAGTTGCGGTAGCAGGCGCCCGTCAACTGTCACACTCTCGATGTGCCCCTGGATGCCTAGAATTAACAGGAACCGGAGATCCTGCCATCCATCGATCGTCACTCGAAACCCAGTGCCTTCACAACTGTTCTCAAGTTTTGTTTCGACGCTGTTCCCGGGAAGCTTCCAGGCGTGCGAAGTGGGGTACGCATCAGGCGGTGTGATCAGCAGAGCCGGGACATTGCCGGCAGATATGGATTCCCCAAGCGTGAAGTCCGGAGCAACACGGATCGGAACCATCGCACCCGCGCGGAGAAAAACGGGAATCTCATCGAGCGATACGTGCATTTCGTATTCTCCTTTGGCCGCGGGCAAACCGGAAAAGAGGCTCGTCCAACTCCCCTCGGGCAGGGCTACAACACGGTGCTCGCCGGGCGTGTGCACAGGGGCTACAAGCAAATCGTCGCCAAACATATATTCATCGTCAGCCAACGCAGGCAACGCACGCATCAGTGGCACACCGGTTGCATGCGTATCCTGCGCCGATCCGTAAATGTATGGCAGGAGATTCTCGCGGAGCCACGCAAATTTCCTGTAAGTCGCGATAGCAGCGTCGCTGTAAAACCACGGCTCGCGCGGTTCTGTTCCGTGAAAACGCATCAATGGAGAAAATGCACCGAATTCGATCCAGCGTTCGTACACTTCCTCATCTGGCTTCCCTTCGTATCCGCCAACATCCGCACCCCAGTTCGAGAACCCCGAAGCGCCGATGCTGAGTCCACCCGCGATCGATTCATCCAGCCCGCGAAAGTTAGACGCGTGATCCCCGGCCATCTGCGACACATCGGCCTGACTTCCCGGCGAAGCTCCTCTCGAAAACAATACATGATCGTCACCCCGCCGTTCCTCGAATACCTGGTGCATGTACCGATGGTAAAGATGGGCATACCAGTTGTGCATCTGTTCGCCGGTGCTGCCGTCGTGAAACAGCGCATTACGCGGAACCAGGTCTCCGAAGTCGACCATGGTTCCGGCCACGCCCAGATCCAGGCGCTGCGACCAATACGCGCGCAGCAGATCGAGCGCTGCGGGATCAGTGAAGTCGAAATATGGGAATTGCCCCGCAAGAATATGGCCAGCCGGAAAGCCATATACGGAGCCATCCCTCAACTTCATCAGCGGAAGCCGGTCAGCCGGCGTCCCGGGAAGCGCCTGCCTGATCTGCTCACTCGTCCATCCGAGCGGCTGGCTGCGTCCCCACGTGAACACGCGAATCTGCAGCGGATCAAGTCTTCGATAGAGCAGAGGATCGCTACTCCCGTCGCCCTCGGCGTAAATGCTTGAGTGAGGAATATCGAGTCTCCGGAATTCGGTTATGACATCCAGCATGGTCTCTGTGGGTGTCTTTTCCCGATCTCTTGCCCATCGTTCGCCGCCGCCGCCCATCCACGGCTCGAACGCCCACACCGGGGGCAGCAAAGGCTTACCGGTGAGAGACGTGTATTCTTTCAGGACGTTCTTGTAGTCGCCCGGCCAGAGATAAAGATCAAAGATCGGTCCATGCGCAACGACTCTGTACCGGTCTTCTCGCGCGCTGCCAAAGTCTGCTCTGATCTCATAACTTGAATTCCAAAACACGGAGTAACCTGCACTGCTATGCCAGAGTGGAATCGGTTTGTACGCCTGGTTTTCCAGACCTCCACGATACAGCGAATCCCATGCATCCAACTGCCAAAGGGTCAATGTCTTGCCACGTTGATTGAAAGAATCAAAGCGCTCGCCCAATCCAAAGATGTTTTCTCCAGATCTCAGGCCGCCTCTCAAATCGAAGCCTTCCATTCGGCCGTCAGGATTCTCGCGCACAAGGAGGTCACCCTTTCTCAGACTCCAGAAAGCTCTCCGCTCTCCCTCGGAGAAGAAATCGATGCGCCAATCCGTATGCAATCCGATATTGGCGGATAAGCTCTTCGAGGTGGTATGAATCTCATCTGCTGTTTCCGTCAGTTCGATCGGCAAGGAGGACGGCGAAGAGAAAAAACCTGTATCCGGCCCATGCAGCCGGACGCCTCCGGTGGATGGAAACGAAACATACAGCGGAAACTCTTTTTTGCCTGCTCGAGCACGCAGAACAATTTGATCCGATGTGTTGCTCGCACTCTCGATCGCTTCAACCGGAGTCCATGCGTCCTCCCTCGCATCTCCCGGAGCGCCGTCTGCAAACCACGACTGCGAAACACGACTGAAATGCCGGAGGAGTGAATCGAGAATCCGGCACGCCGCGGCGACATCGCGATTCACTAACGCATCGTTGAATCGATGTCGCGCCGTCCAAGGGTCAAGCTCGCCAGAACCGAGAATCCACGTGCCGCTTTCCGGATGGAAACTGAAGCCCTCCTGATCGAGAAGGTCGTACCAAATCTCAGCCAGGCGGACCCGATCGGGAAGATTGGTTTCAGAGGTCGGCTCTGCTTCGAGTTGCTGCTGCAGACGCTGAATCTGCTTCAATTCCGCGTCAGTTGCGCGACGCAGCGCAGCGCGCCGTTCCCATCGCCGGATCCCGGAGGGCAACGCAATGAGTCCGAAGTCCGCCGTCTGCGCATTTCTGTTGCCACCCAATCTCACTTCCATGAATTCGTCTGTTGCAGCGGGCGCGAGATCGGTCGAAACAGGTCCATCATGGAAATCGACCGCTGAAGGGCTCAGAACCTCTCCCGTGATGAATCGCACACGGGAGAGTTGCATATGGAAGACCTCCTTAGGCATTCCGCCTAGCCTGTCCCATGGAATTACAAAATCTGCGACCCACTCCGTGTTATTCAGCGCAACAGTTGTGCCTTGCATTGAGCTTTTGTTCTTACCGTGGGTCACAGAGCCTTCGCCGGATTCGTCGACAGTAAATTGCCAAAGATCGTCTTGATTAGCTCTGGGCGGCAACACTCCCACTTCGACGCGGTCGCTGCGGTGCAGCCGGATTCCATTGCGGTACACGGGATCGGGGTCGGCGCAGCGAAAGCGAACATAGAGTGCTTTGGCATCCCACGCCACCCATGCGGCAGTCGGCGTAGTTTGCTCCAGCACTCCATTTGCGGGCAGAAAACGATCGAGTTTCAGCGTTCTATCCCAATCGGCCTCAGCCTTCGGCAGGTGGTCGAGAGCGGCTCCGAGATCGATTGCAACTACCGCACCCTGCGGTTGGCCAGAAACCACTCCACAACCGGCCGACAGAGTTACTGCGGCCCACACTGCCATGCTTCGTTGAACCCAAAGGTGGAGCATACGTATGCCTTTCGTTTGAGGCTGCGCCTGAATCCAATGCGCAGCGATTGTCGAAACCAAGGCGCAGAGCCGCTGTTCAGGATAGGCTGTGGGCACGTACACACTTCCATGCGGCGGGCAAGAAGGCCGGGCCAGACGCGTCTATTTCACAAACTGCGCCGCAGCATCCGTTGCGTTTCTCAGCTTGGTCGTCATCGCAAATGCTTCTTGTGCCGATTTGCGGTCTCCGATCTTCAGGTAAAGACGGGCCAGCCGGTAATAAAAGCTCCCGTCCACATCCACGCTCACGGCCTGCTTCATCTCCGCGATAGCCTTCGCGGTGTCGCCCTGTTCTTCATACACCTTTCCCAGGTCTGCGTGAACATACGGGAGTTCCTCCGGTGCCGCATGCAGCGCCTTCAGCAGGAATGGCAGAGCATTGGCCAGCGCCAAACGGTTTACCAGTATTTCTCCCATGAGGTAATTGGCTTCCGCGTCGTCCGGGCTCAAATCGAGTACACTCAGCACCTCCTGCTCAGCTTCGCCGGTCTTGCGGTCGGAGTTGAGGGAGCGCGCCAAGCCAAGATGAGCAGCCAGGAACGAAGGCTTGATTGCAATTGCCTTGCGGTATTCGCCAGCGGCCGCGGTCAGATCGCCCTTGGCCTGAAGCAGGTCTCCGGTCAGCACATGAAGTGAGACAGAGTCGGGATTGAGAACACTGGCTCTCGTAATCGCCGCAAGGCCCAATCGCTCGGTCGATTGCACCCGCCAGTATAGGGCTTCCGGATCCGCGGGAAGTTGCTTCAGAATCTCCCCACTTGCAGCCATGACGATTTCGTCTTGACCCGTGGAATAGGAGCAAAAGCACAAAAGACGGAGATGCGGCGCATCCAATTGCTCCCTCTTCTGAGCGAGCTTTGAGACGCAAGCGGAGTAATCACCTCTTTTCGCGTCGCTTTCCGGACCGTCCGATACTACAGGCACCGGCTGCCGCTTCGCCAGGATTTGGGCGACCTTGCTGTCTTCTCCC
>CAWIHC010000007.1:0-181477 GCA_963835895.1 uncultured Acidobacteriaceae bacterium
ACCGAATGGCGACCGATTGAGGGACCTCTCGTCTCAAGCAGCTTCAACGGCGGCAGCGAGTGCGATTTTGCAGGTTTTGCAGGCCAACAACTGGGACAAACGCAAGACCGCCAAAGACTTGAGGATGAGCTATCGGGCGTTGCTGGGTGAATTACGTGACGTTGGTGGGAGCCGGCGGCGCAAAGGACCGCGGGGTTTTCCGTACTTGCAGTGAATTCCCCGCTGAATTCATCCCCGGAGGGTCATCCCGGATGCGGCGGGACAGTTGGCAAAGGGATTCACACCCCATCCGCTTCGTGGGACCTGGGTGACGAGTTTGGTAAGAGGGTTTCCCCGGCTGATTTCAGCAAGCTGCCTGGGGTAGACAGCGCGGAAATGGGCCAGAAGAGTTTCAAGCGCAGCGCATTGAGCGAATTCGGGAATTCAGGACGCGAGGTTACTCGAGATCGCGTTCCGAGGTTACCGGGAGCCCAAGAGCCTAGCACAATACGGGTATTGTCACTCAGAGGGCAACTCGTGATGATGAAGACACTTGCAACTCCTCTGTGTCGAGATATTTGACACGCGAGTCTTTTGAACTGAAATCGAGGATGAAGAACCCGCAGGTGGAGCCAAGTGAGAGCCACGAAATGTGACTCACAGGGCGAAGCTTTGTCTGGATATGCCCGGATTCTGGGGCTGCCGCTCGCCGAAAAGACAAGGGAAATCGAAATGCAGGCCGCAGAAACATTTGAATCCGGAATTCCTGATGCCTCGCCTTGGTGGGCCGTCTATACCCGCCACCAGCACGAGAAAGTCATTGCCGAGATGCTCACAGCGAAGGGATTTGAGGTCTTCCTGCCGCTTTATGAATCGACCCGTCGCTGGAGAGACAGAAAGAAGGTGCTTTCTCTGCCTTTGTTTCCGTGCTACCTCTTCGTTCGCGGCGGCCTCGATCGCAAACTACAGGTCGCAACAACTCCAGGTGTCCATATGATTCTCAACCGGGGCGAACACGTCGCAATTGTCCCCAATGAGGAGATTGAAGCGATTCAAAGGGCGCTGGACGGCGATTTTAGCGTCGAACCATTCCCCTTCTTGAGGTGCGGAACGCGTGTTCGTGTCACCAGGGGCGCCCTCGAGGGGGTCGAAGGGATCCTCATTCGCAAGAAGAATCTCTTTCGTCTGATCCTCTCCGTGGACATGCTTGCGCAGTCCGTGGCCGTTGAGGTCGATGCCTCCGACGTGAAACCCTGTAGTTCCAATCACCAGGGGAGGGAAACGAACTCCGCAACGATGTGTACGGGCCAGAGCCAAATTCAATCGGGAAACTCACTGCAGGTTGCTGCTTTTTAGGAATCGATACCCGCTCTTGCGATCGTATCGGTTTGGTTTCAAACGCCCGGTTGTCATCTGGGCCTCACATTTGCTCTATCGCGCGTCATCAGGAAATCTTCGATGGGAAATCTTAAGACATCAGCAAGTTCGCCCCGGCCAATGCGGTTCGGGAAAGCCGTCGTCAAACGTTGGAGCAATCTGGCGCTCCAATTCTGCCTTCTAGTCTGTGTGGCGTTCTCCGCAAGCTCATGGGGGCAAGCTGCCACTTCGAGCCAGTCCGGCGCTGGACCCGGCAACGCTGCAACGGCCGCCTCTGCGGCGCAGCCTGATTCGACCGCCAGGAACAAACATGCCGACGATACCTACGTCATCGGCAATGATGACGTCCTGTCGATCAATGTGTGGAAGGAACCGGACCTGACCCGAGAGGTTCCGGTGCGCTCGGATGGGCGAATCTCACTGCCGCTGGTGGGAGAAATGCGAGCCGCGGGCCGAACGCCGGCCCAGCTCGAACAGGACCTCACGGCTGCCCTCAAGGGATACATCACAGATCCTCAGGTGACGGTGATCGTTCAAGTGATCAATAGCCGGAAGTTCAACATTCTGGGACAAGTGAACAAGCCTGGCTCCTACCCGCTCACCGCCGATACCACCATTGTTGACGCGATTGCCCTGGCAGGAGGATTCAAAGACTTCGCAAAAAAGAAATCCATGTACATCGTTCGCATGGATGCCAACGGGGCGGAGATTCGAATCGGCTTCAACTATGAGAATTTCATCAAAGGAAGAAACGCGAAAGGGAAACACGCGGCCCACAACATTCAACTCAAGCCACATGACACCATCGTGGTGCCCTGAGAGACTGTGTGTATATGTTTGCAAGAGTGACTTTGCTTCTCGTATTAGCGGCGGCCATGCCTGCATGGTCCCAGGTGGAACCGAGTGCAACTGGGGGCACCACACCAACGCTGGATGACACTCAGATGATGACGCCGCCACCGGTGAGCGGAATGCCATATCCCAACTTTACCGGCACGGAAACGCGAAGCAATTATCTGGACGCCTCACTCAACGTAAATGCGGCTTATAGCGACAACATTGTCCCCGGCATCACCGCCCAAGCGGTCAGCGACGAAATCTATTGGATTCTCCCTAGCGTTACCCTCAGTAAATCCACACCGCGACAAAAAGTCACGTTGGGATATAGTCCGAGTTTCTCGTTCTATCAGCACACGAGCGTGCTCGACACAGTGGACCAAAGCGCGTCCTTCGTCTTTCAGGATCGCCTCAGCCCTCATTTGTCCATCAGCCTGCAGGATTACTTCTTGAGGACATCTGATGTGTTCGACCAGTCGTATCCGTTTGCAGGAGGAAATTTAACCGGTGTAGCACAGGCACCAGTTCCGGCCCTAATCGTTCCTTTTGTAGAGCAAATGTCCGATACAGCGAACGGTTCTATCGACTACCAATTCGGAAGAAACAGCATGGTTGGCGGCGGAGGCTCATACTCGACTTTCAGTTTTCCCAATCCCACGGCTGCGGGCAATCTTTCCAATTCGGACGGCGAGGGCGGTTCGGCATTTTATAGCCGCCGCTTGTCGGGTATGCAGTATGCGGGCCTCTCCTACGTTTACTTCCGCGACGTGATTACCGACAACCCAAATGCACCCTTTGAGACTCAACTACACACTCTGCTTCCCTTTTATACGATCTATTTCAATCCCAAGTTTTTGCTATCCATTGCAGGCGGAATGCAGCGCGTAGGCGTTGCCCAGCTGAACACAGTGCAAGCATTCGACTCATGGTCGCCCGTCGGTACCGCGAGCATCGGGTGGCAAGGCAACCGCGGATATTTTGCCCTCAGCTATCTCCATAGTGTCATCGCTGGCGAAGGCTTCAATGAAGCCCTCTATTCCGACAGTGAGAGCGCATCCGGCGGCTGGAAACTTACTCGTACATGGAATGCAGCATTTGAGGTCTCCTATGTAAACTCGTCGCCTGTGACCCAGCTAGTCAACGTGATCTATGGGTATGAGGGGGGGGACGCTTTCACATTGGGGGCCTCGTTGAACCACGCCATCGGCGAGCACTTCAGCGCAGCCTGCGGATATGACCGCCTTCAAGAGAATTACCCGGGAATCCCGTTCATCGCCCGCAATCCTGATAGTGATCGCGAGTTTGTCACTATAACTTACCAGTTCAGAAAGCCCTTGGGGAAATGACTATGTCAGATGAGCAAGAAGAGCAGGCAACAGAAGGATTCGACCTCCAACGCCTGGCCGGAATTGCCCGCCGCCGGAACCTTCATTTCCTCGTGCCGCTGTTTCTGGGCTGGCTCCTGGTATGGGGCGCGAGCTGGGTGATTGCGCCGCGCTATAAGTCGAGTACCTTGATCCTCGTCGAGCAGCCGTCGATGCCCCAGAACTATGTCGTTCCGAATATTACCGATGATCTGCAGACAAGATTGCAGAGCACGACCGAGCAGATTCTCAGCCGGACTCGCTTGCTGGTCATCGTTAACCAGCTTCACCTGTATGGCGGAGCGCAAAGCAGGCTGACCGACGATCAAAAGGTAGCCAGCATGCGCAAGGATATCGGAATCGAGCTCGTGCGGGATCAGGGAAAACAGGACATCTCCGCATTCCGAATCTCCTATTTGGCACGCGACCCGCACCTTGCGCAGCAGGTTACGGCGGCACTCACCGACTTCTTTATCAGCGACAACCTGAGGGTGCGCCAGCAGGAGTCGGAAGGCACCACGAATTTTTTCGAGCAGCAACTGCAGGAGGCCCGTGAAAACCTGTCCGAACAGGAGGCGAAGGTCCAGCAGTTCGAAGCCCAGCATGAAGGGGCGTTGCCCACACAGCAAGCGAGCAATCTTCAGATTCTTGCCGGACTGCAGTCGCAGTTGCAGGGCGAGCAGGACGCTCTGAACACCGCAAAGCAGCAACGTGTGTACCTTCAAGCATTGCTGGCTCAGGAGCAGGGTTCATCGTCGATATCTCACTCAGGTGCCGATTCAGCAGACACGCCGGCTCAGACTGATTTGGCGACCATTGACAAGCAGCTCGATACGTTGCGCGCCCAGCTTGCAGAACTGAGTTCAAAATATACCGATCGCTATCCCGACGTTCAGCGACTGAAAGACGAAATCACGAAGACCGAGGCAATGAGAGCGAACATCGTCGCGGCTTTGAAGTCCAGGGGATCCGGCTCCCGGCAACCGAGCGACGCCCGAGCTTCGGATTCGGCGCTGAGTGCCAGGGGCCAGTTGCAGGGGCAGCTGCAGGCAAATCAGTTGGAGATCGCCAACCGGGAGAGTTCGATCGAGAGCCTGAAAGCCAGGATCGACTCGTATCAGGGGCGCCTCAACCTGGAGCCTTCCACCGAGCAGCAGTTGGCAGAGCTCACCCGCGGTTACGACCAGTCCAAGGCCAACTATGACGACCTTCTCAAAAAGAAGGAGGAGTCCCGGATGGCCACCAGCATGGAGCAGATGCAGCAAGGCGAGCGGTTCACCATGCTTGATCCTCCCAGTTTGCCTTCCAGGCCTGACTCTCCCAAGCGGCTTAAGTACTGCGGCATCGGTTTGGCAGCGGGTCTGGCGTTAGGCTTGCTTGTGGTGGCGGGTTTTGAGTTCTTGGATGACCGCCTGCACAGCGAAAAAGACATCAAATCGCTTTTGCCGATTGCGGTCATCTCCGAGATTCCTGAGATTGTAAGTCCGCTCGATGAACAGAATGCTAAGAAGAAGATGATGTTGGAGTGGGCCGCAACGGCGTTTGTCGTTGTTACAATCCTCGCCGGTTCTGTCCTTAGTTTCCTCCATGACTAGACCCAACGACAATGTATAAAGCCTTCTTTCACCTCAAGCGCAACCCCTTCGACCTAACGCCCGATCCGCACTGCTTCGTGCCGACTCCGCGGCACAATGAGGCGCTCGCGGCGCTCTACTACGGCGTGCGGCGACACAAGGGCTTTGTCGTCGTCACCGGCGAAGTGGGTACAGGAAAGACCTTGCTGCTTCGCTGCCTCCTTCGCCTCCTGGAGAACAGCAAGGATGTTGCCTACGCCTACCTGTTCAATAGCCGGCTCTCGCCGACGGACTTTCTGCAATACGTTGTTTCCGATTTCGGGCTGCCAGCCTCAGGAAAGAACAAATGCGAACTCCTTCTGGACCTCAGCAAGTTTCTTGTCACGCGTGGTTCAAAGCAAATGACCAGTGTTCTCATCGTCGACGAGGCGCATGACCTGTCCGCGGACACACTGGAGGAGGTTCGTCTCCTGTCTAACCTTGAGACCTCGGAAGACAAGCTGGTGCAAATCATATTGGCAGGACAGCCGGAGCTCGACAAGAAGCTGGATTCTGTCGAATTAAGACAGCTGAAGCAGCGGATTGCCCTCAGAACGCAGCTTGGAGCGCTCAACGCCAAGCAAACACAGGAGTATATTGACCAGCGCCTGCGGATCGCCGGTGCGGACTCAAGCCAGCCGCCGATCTTTTCTGCGCAAGCGGTTGATCAGGTATTCTCCTATTCACGCGGCTTTCCACGCCTCATCAACACCATATGCGAAAACGCATTGATCAGTGCCTACGCCAGGCAGTCGTCGACGGTAACGGCGCGAATCATTGAAGATGTGGCGACCGAATTCCGTCTCGATGCTTTTGTGCCTGTGCAGGAGAATTCATAGGCGGCTTGATCGACCGTATTGCCGTGAAAGGGAAGGTTCATGAGCCGAATTTTTGATGCATTACAGCGGTCGGAAACTGAGCGGTCTGGAAGCGACTCCTCCGCGCTGCCCCAGGGCCCTGATCTGCTGCGGCGCGCGGAGCGCCGGGTCGCAGCGAGATGGGATGCTGACGGTCCCCGTCCGGAATCTCAAGCAGCCACGAGCGTTGAAGATGACGCGCTTGCTGAAATCGCAGTGGCCGCAGGCATCGTGCTTACGCCGGGTGCTGGTGAAGGTCTGTCTGCAGACAAGCGTGCTGAGGTTCTGGAGCGCTTCGCTTCGCTGCAGATCTCGCCTTCCGCGCAAAGCCGGCTGGTTTGCCTCACCGATAAAGAGAATCCGACTGCCGAAGCACTTCGACTTCTGGGAGTTCGGCTGCGAGACCTCCGGCGAAGCCGGCCGCTCAAGAAAGTGCTTATTACGAGCACCATCCCGCAAGAGGGCAAGAGTACGATCTCTGCCAACCTTGCGTGCGCCCTCGCTCAAGCTTCCGACGAAAACGTATTGCTGATCGAAGGAGACTTGCGCCGCCCTTCGCTGTCGCGAATGTTCGGGATCGGAAGCGCCCCGGGGATCTCTGAATACATACGGGAAGAGGGAAGCCAGCTCAACGATGTTTACCGTCTTGAGGATGCGGGCGTGTGGATTCTGCCGGCTGGAGAGTCGCCCAGCAACCCGCTCGAACTCCTGCAATCGCAAAGATTGCAGGTTCTGATGGAGCAACTGACTGCGTACTTTGATTGGATCATCATTGACTCGCCTCCAGTACTGCCTCTGGCGGATACAAGCATCTGGATGCGCATGGCCGATGGAGTTCTCCTCGTTACTCGCCAGGGGACGACCCAGAAACGGCAATTGCAAAAGGGACTCGAAGCGATTTATCCACAAAAACTTCTCGGCGCGCTTCTCAATGGCGCCATGGCATCAGCCTACAGCGGTTACTATTACAACTCGCCCTCTTCCTCCTAGCGAATCTTCACTAGGCTCGAGAGGAAAACTCAACCTGACGGTCTCCGCTTATTCATTACTTTCGGCGTGGAACCGTCCTGGCAATAACCGAATTCCGTTGCAACCGGTGCGTCCCCACCCCGCTCGCGTACCGTTTTTAGACGAGACCAGTGATGGGCAGGCCATGCATGGGCATTTCATCCGACGCAATGACAATGACGAGCACGCCGGGCAATGGCACGAGAGGAGTATTTCGTGACACGATTGCATCAAACGAAACTATCCAATTCCCCTGATCCGCTGCTGGAAGCTGCACCCGCAGCCAATCGCATACCTCTCGACGAGACGGCCTTCCAGCGCATGATTGCTATCGAGCGGAAGCGTACGGAACGCTCGAAATCTCCCTTTGTCCTAATGTTGCTTGAGGCGGTGAGCGATCGTGGCCCTAAGAGCAGCGGTGTAACACTCAGTCGCATTGCCACTGCTTTGCTTGCGTCCAGCAGAGACACGGACCTGGTTGGCTGGTACAAGGATGGCGCCATCGTCGGCACATTGTTCACGGGCCTCATCGTGAATGACAAGCGAGCCGTCCTGGACACCTTTCTGGCCAAAGTCAGCGCCACGCTCCAGGAGGAGCTGACCGCGGATGAGTTCAATCAGGTGCGCATATCCTTCCACCTGTTTCCCGATGATTGGGATCATGACAAGCCGGGCCGGGCGACCAATGCAGCCCTGTATCCCGACCTGGTAAGCGATGACAAAGGGCGCCGCACGGTGCTCATCGCCAAACGCATGGTCGATGTTGTCGGAAGCACGACGATGCTTATCCTGTTCGCGCCACTTTTTCTTGCCATCGCTCTCGCCATCAAACTTACTTCCAAAGGCCCGGTGTTCTATCGCCAGCAAAGAGTCGGGCGTTATGGTCAGACCTTCACGTTCCTCAAATTCCGCTCCATGTTCGTGAACAACGACAGCAACGTGCATAAGGAATTTGTCACGCGGCTCATCGCCAGCAAGCCTGGTGAAGCAAAACAAAGAGAGAGTGGCGGAAGCGTCTTCAAACTTACCAACGACAGAAGAATCACGCGCGTGGGCAGAATTCTGCGCAGAACAAGTCTCGATGAGCTTCCCCAGTTCTTCAATGTGCTCAAGGGAGACATGTCGCTTGTTGGCCCGCGCCCTCCCATTCCCTATGAGCTGGCGGCCTATCAAACATGGCACCGGCAGCGGCTGCTGGCAGTGAAGCCGGGGATTACAGGCCTTTGGCAGGTTATGGGTCGAAGCAGCATCCGCTTTGACGAAATGGTGCGGCTCGACCTGCGCTACGCTTCCACCTGGACTCCGTGGCTCGACCTGAAGATCCTGCTGCGCACTCCGGGTGCAGTCATTCGAGGTTCCGGAGCATATTAAACCCTTAATGCTGCCCTCCTCCCAGGCCCCGCGCTTTGGGAATCGGTGCCGCGAGCTTCTCGAGCCGGCGCACCGGTGAGTGGCATCGACCAGATGCCCTGCAGCACTCATTCACTGAAAACAAGACCTTCGCAACGCGATTCTGGTTGAACTCAGAGCGAGACCGATTCTTGTGCTCCCCGAGAGAACCCGGCAGCGCGGAGAACGAAGAAGGAGCAAGGTGAGTATGGACTTCGGCGTAATCGGATACGGCTACTGGGGTCCGAACATTGTCAGAAATCTTGCCGGTCTTGATGGCGCCGAGGTGCGCGCTATCTCGGACGTCAGTCCCGCGGCGCAGGCCCGCGCGCGCAAGGCTTATCCCGGCGTGACCGTAACAGCCAGCGCGATGGAAGTGATCACTTCGCCGGACATCGATGCGGTGGCAATCGTCTCGCCTGTCTGGACCCATTACGAATTAACCAAGGCCGCGCTGGAGAATGGGAAACACGTCTTTGTCGAGAAGCCGTTCACAAGCACGGTCGCCCAAGGGGAGGAGCTGGTCAACCTCGCGGAACAGAAGAACCTGAAGATGATGGTTGACCATACGTTTCTTTTCACGGGAGCGGTTAAGCGGATTGCGCAGCTCATCAACGAAGGCGCGCTGGGAAATCTCTATTACTATGACTCGACTCGCGTCAATCTCGGCCTCTTTCAACATGACGTCAATGTGCTCTGGGACCTGGCGCCGCACGATCTCTCGATCATGGACCATCTCATCAAGGCCAGCCCTGAAGCGGTCGTGGCGACGGGCCAAGGGCATCTGAACGGACATGAAGATGTGGCGTTCATGACGCTCTACTTTCCCGACAAGATCATCGCCCATATCAATGTCAATTGGCTATCTCCGGTCAAGGTCAGAACCACGCTGATCGGCGGCGAGAAGCGAATGATCGTCTGGAACGATCTTGAGGCCGACGAAAAAGTAAAGGTCTATGACAAGGGAGTCAAGATTACCAGCCGCGAAGGCGTCTACGAGCTCCTGGTGAGTTACCGGTCAGGAGACATGTGGTCGCCGCAGTTGGAACAGGTTGAGGCGCTGCGCCAGGAACTCAACTATTTCGTGGAGTGCATTACCACCGGGCAGGAGCCATTCAACAACGGGCACGCGGGACTGCGGGTGGTCCGGATGCTTGAAGCCGCCAGCCAGTCGATGAACAAGAAGGGGGCGTTTGTCCGCCTATGAGCGAGTTCAACTCAGTCGCGGCAGATGTGAAGCTCGGCGCGAACGTGAAGCTGTCGAAGTTTGTCAATCTCTACGGATGCGAGATCGGAGACGAGACCAAGATCGGGGCCTTTGTCGAGATTCAGAAGAATGCCCGGATCGGAAAGCGCTGCAAGGTGTCGAGCCACTCATTCATCTGCGAAGGCGTAGACATCGAGGACAACGTCTTCATCGGTCATGGAGTGACCTTCACGAATGACACCTACCCGCGCGCCACAAACAGCAACGGATCGCTGCAAACGGCCGTCGATTGGGAAGTCCGGCCTACGATCGTGCGCAAGGGCGCATCGATCGGCTCCGGCGCCACTCTTCTGTGCAACCTTAGCGTAGGCGAAAACGCCATTGTGGGAGCCGGGAGCGTCGTGACCAAAGATGTCCCTCCCAACGCAGTCGTGGCCGGAAATCCGGCCCGGGTGCTGCGTTTTATTGAAGCGAAGATAGAGGAGTCCAATGTCAGAAGCTAAGAACATACCGTTCCTTGATCTCATTACGCCGCATGTGGAGCTGGAGCAGGAGCTCACGGAAGTTTTCCGCCGCGCATTGCATACCGCGGGATTCATCGGCGGGCCAATGGTGGAGGAGTTCGAGGCCTCCTTTGCGCAATTCTGTGCCACGGGGCATTCCGTGGCCGTTGGCAGCGGAACCGACGCTCTTCGCTTTGCCTTGATAGCCTGCGGTGTCGGGCCGGGCGACGTCGTGGTTACAGTGCCCAACACGTTCATCGCAACCACTGAGGCAATCTCGCAGGCGGGCGCACTTCCCGAGTTCGTCGATATCGATGAGCGCCCCTACAATATGGATCCCGAAAAGCTTCGCGAGTACCTCGAAGAGAATTGCTCCCGCGATGCAGCAGGCCGCCTGATGAGCAAGCGCAGCGGACGCCGCGTCACCGCGGTTGTCCCCGTTCATCTCTACGGCCAGATGGCGGACATGGATCCGATCCTTGCATTGGCCGATCGCTTCAGGCTGATCGTCGTTGAAGATGCGTGCCAGGCCCACGGTGCGCAGTACTTCTCCCGGAAGAGCCGGAGCTGGCATACGGCGGGTTCAATGGGACGCGCCGCCGCCTTTAGCTTCTATCCCGGAAAGAATCTTGGCGCTTGCGGTGAAGCCGGTGCAGTCACCACGAATGACCCTGACATCGCACGCACAGTCAAGATGCTGCGGGATCATGGCCAGGTGAGAAAGTACTATCACGACCTCGAAGGCTACAACGGACGCATGGACGCGATTCAAGCCGGCCTGCTCTCGGTCAAGCTTCGCCACCTGGCTGAGGGGAATGAGAAGCGGCGCGCGGCCGCCGAGCGGTACGACCGGCTCTTCTCGCACTCTGACGCGGTCGTTGCTCCATTCGTGCCGTCGTATTCCCGGCCCATCTACCACCTCTACGTCATCCGCACCGCCGATCGCGCCGGTTTGCAGGAGTATCTCGGCAAATCGGGAATCGGTACTGGAATTCACTACCCCATTCCGCTTCATCGGCAAAACGCATACAAGAGCCTCGGGTATCGGCCGGGCGATTTCCCCGTGGCGGAGCGGGGGGCTGATGAAATTGTCTCTCTCCCGATGTTCCCGCACCTCAGGGCCGACCAGCAGGTCAGGGTCGCCGACGAGGTCGAGACCTTTACGTCCCGAGCGCTTGAAGGAGACCCAGAAAGTCCAGCGAAAGTGATCCTGGCTGGAGCACACACTGTATAAGGGGCCGCGATATCCGCGCAGGATAGCTCAAGCACTGAAGCGCCCTGTTCGACTTTGTCCTGGTCACGATTTGAGCTGACATTTCCTGGTAGACTGCGCCGGACGATGCGAGGAAGAGGATGGGCAGAGTGGAGGGAGAGGCGACGCGCGCCTCTACGCCACGTAACCATGGCCCTTGTCAGGCAAAGTCTTGGTAACGAGATTTGATTGCCGTCAATACACTCAACTGCCCAGTAGGAAGGTGCGCCCGGTAACATGGACAACGACACAAAATCGATAACTCTACGATTGCTCGACTATTGTCGGGCAAACGATTGGGCTGGCTATGAGCCATATGATGCATTGAACAGTAGTGTGGTTGCGGCCCTGCCCATGCTGGACTCGAGGATTCCGCGCCTGATTCTCACACAGTTCCTCAAGCGCAGCCCCGTCAATCTCCGGCCCGTCTTGCGAATACCGAAGACTCAGAATCCGAAAGCTCTAGGGCTCTTCCTTTCCGCGTTGGTCAATCTCTCCCGAGCTGGCATGCTGGTGGACACCGCAGACCTTTCCAATCTGGTGGAACGCCTTGTGGCGCTCAAATCGCAAGACTCCTCCTATTGGTGCTGGGGTTATAACTTCCCCTGGCAGAACCGAATTTTCTGTGTGCCGCGATGGGCGCCGAATCTGGTATGCACGATGTTTGCAGCCAGCGGCCTGCTTGATGCATTCGAGCACAGCCAGGATCAAAGACCGCTAAGCATGGCGCTCAGTGCTGCGGAATACATTCTGAACGAGCTTTACTGGAGTGAAGGGGATGTCTGCGGCTTCTGCTACCCGCTTCCCACATCCCGCAGCCAGGTAAACAACGCGAACCTTCTTGCGGCTGCTCTGCTATGCCGCATTTACACGCTTACCGGTCAGGAGAGATTTCTGGAACCCGCTCTACGTGCGGCGCGCTATACCGTAGCTCAACAATATCCGAATGGCCGATGGGATTACGGACCGGCGCCCACCCAGAAGTGGGTCGATAATTTTCACACAGGATTCAACCTTAGTGCATTAAGGTCTATTAGCCGGCTTCTGAGAACATCGGAATTTGAGGAGTCTGTTGCGCAAGGCTTCCGATTCTATCGAGATCACTTCTTCCGCGAGGATGGCGCAGTGCGCTACTATCATGACCGCACCTACCCTATCGATACACACTGCGTTGCGCAGAGCATCATCACGCTGCTTGATTTGAGAGACCTGAATCCGGCGAACACCGATCTTGCCCACGATGTCCTTACATGGGCGACAGACCACATGTGGGATGAGAAGAAGGGTTACTTCTATTACCGAGTTCTGCGTTCCTGCACGATCCGAACGTCATACATTAGATGGACACAAGCGTGGATGCTTCTGGCACTTTCAGTTCTTGTGTCTGAACAGCCGCAAGCGCTGCCCGAGCTAAGCCGACCAAAAATGAGCGAGGTGGGGTCATGCTGAAACTTCCCACGTACGTGGTAGTGACTCCGGCCCACAACGAAGAGCGGTTGATCGAAATGACCATCCGGTCGGTCATAGCGCAGACGGTGCAGCCTTTGAGGTGGGTTATCGTCAGCGATGGGTCGACCGACAATACGGATGTGATCGTCAAGAAACATGCTGACCAGCATGGCTGGATAGAACTGCTGCTCATGCCGGAACGCCGGGAACGCAATTTTGCTCGTAAGGTCCATGCGTTCAATGCGGGACTGGAGAGAGTCAAGAAATTGCCCTACCAGGTAATTGCCAGCCTTGATGCTGACATAACTTTCGAGGAAGATTATTTTGCGTTCCTGCTGGAAAAATTAGCTGCCGATGCGACGCTGGGACTAGTAGGTACGCCCTTCCGTGAAAACACAACGAATGCGATTTACGATTACCGCTTTGTGAGTATTGAGCATGTATCCGGAGCGTGTCAGGTCTTCCGCCGCGAGTGCTTTGAGGCGATCGGCGGGTACGTTCCTGTCAAGGGTGGTGCGATCGACAATATTGCTGTAATCACCGCGAGAATGAAGGGATGGAAGACCCGGACATTCACTGACAAAATTTGTCTGCACCACCGCGAAATTGGAACTGCACAAACGGGATTTGTACGCACGCGTTTCCAGTCTGGCGCTAAGGACTATGCCATCGGAAATCACCCTGCTTGGGAGCTCTTTCGGTGCCTATACCAGATAACGAAGTGGCCGTTTCTGCTGGGTGGTCTCGTGCTCGGGGCAGGTTATTTCTGGGCGTATGTACGGCGCGTAAAGAGACCAGTTTCGCGGGAGTTGATGGCGTTTCTTCGACGGGAACAGATGCAGCGACTCAGAAATGTATTTGTCCGCAAAGTGTCGTCGCGTGGGAAGGCCGCGATTGCGCAGACCGAAGTGCATGATTCCCGCTAAAGTTGCAACCTGCGGAAGTCATTTTACCTCGCAATACGAGAAGTGGGGGCTAGCTTTCCAGTGTGGTCCTCGAATGTCCGGCAGGGATCATGGCATGGAGACAGTGACGACCGACCCGGCATCCTCACCAACGGCTGCGCATGAGTCATTTGGAACCGGCGCTTTGGCAATGTCGGGCGCAACGATTATCGTTAACGCCGACGACTGGGGACGAGATCGTGAGAACACGGATCGTGCCCTGGAATGCATGCTCCGAGGGGCCGTCTCCTCCGTAAGTGCGATGGTCTTCATGGAAGGGTCGGAGCGAGCGGCAGCCCTTGCGCGGGAGCATGATGTCGACTGCGGTCTCCACTTGAATCTGACCACATCCTTTTCCGCACGGGAGTCCTCCTCGCGGCTGCAGGAGCACCAACGCAAGCTCTCCAGTTTTCTGAGATCCCACCGTCTGGCGTCGGTTGTCTACCAACCCTTTCTTGCCAACTCCTTCGAATATGTCGTTCGGGCTCAGTTAGAGGAATTTGAACGGCTGTATGGTTCCCCAGCGAGGCGTTTTGACGGCCACCACCACATGCATCTTTGCGCGAATGTGGTTTATCAGGAGCTTCTTCCGGCAGGCACGATCATGCGCAGGAACTTTTCGTTTGCACCGGGGGAGAAAGACGCCGTGAATCGCCTTTATCGGCGCTGGCAAGATAAACGTCTTCAGAAGCGACACCGCACCACGGATTTCTTCTTCTCCTTGCTGCCTCTTCATCCAAGCCGTTTGGAGAAGATCTTCGCACATGCAAGTCGTTTCAACGTCGAGGTCGAAACTCATCCCGTGAACCCGGACGAATACAGCTTCCTGCTTGAAGGTGAGTTTCTTCGCGGTGCTTACAATGTGTCGGTAGCTCGAGGATATGTGCTGCGCCCAGGCGATCGCGGGGCCACTCTTGGAGCCATTTTATGAACTCTCTTGGCACCTGTGCCGATCGGCTTGAGATCGATGCTGGCACTGATTCAATGAGCACCTTTCCAACACCAGGAACCGCACACATTAGCGTTTGCATTTGCACTTTTAAGCGCCCGTCCCTTCTTCTGCGTCTACTGAAGGAGCTGGCTGGCCAGGAGACACAAGGTCTTTTTACATATTCCATCGTAGTCGTCGACAATGATCAGCCTCTGTTCTTCTCGATCTGCAGTTTCGGGCTTTGCAGCTACGGCGGGCGTGGCGATCAAATACTGTGTGGAGCCTCGGCAGAGTATCGCGCGAGCACGGAATATGGCCGTTGAAAATGCATCGGGTGACTTGGTTGCGTTTATTGACGACGACGAGTTCCCGGCGGCGGGATGGCTATTGTCTTTGTACAAGACCTGCAAGGATTACAAGGTAGATGGCGTGTTGGGGCCGGTTCGACGCCATTTCGATGAGAAAGCGCCGCAGTGGATGATAAAAAGCACATTTTATGTGCGTCCGGAGTACCCGACTGGATTTGTTCTTGGTTGGCGACAAGGGCGAACCGGGAATTTGCTGTTGAAGAAGGAGATGTTCTCAGCTGGTGCGCAACCATTCAATCCCGAGTTTCGCACCGGGGAGGATCAGGACTTCCTGCGAAGAATGATGGACAGCGGCCGCGTTTTTGTCTGGTGCAACGAAGCTGTTGTTTATGAGGTCGTGCCCCCGATTCGCTGGAAGCGAACTTTTCTATTGAAAAGAGCCCTGCTTCGCGGAGCGATGGAGCCGAGAATGGCAACATTCGGGTTCCGCGATGTTGCCAGGTCCGCCATTGCAGTCTCCCTCTATGTTCCAGCTCTTCCGTTTGCCCTGCTTCTCGGCCAGCACCGCTTTATGAGTCTGCTCGTCCGCCTCTGCGACCATTTAGGAAAACTCCTCGCTCTCTTGGGTGTACATCTTGTTCGAGACGAATACGTGACTGAATAAAGAGAAGTACCGCGTAACGCACGCGAGGCTTTGAAGGTGTAAGTCAATATCGGCACTTTGTAGAGCGTGTTTGGCTCTGTTGACATCCTCAGTACGAGGGAGTTGCGGCAATCCAGATTCGGGTTAAGTTGAAGTTGCTCTTGCGCTTCCGCAGTTACTATGGCTGAGATTGGCCTCGTACCGATTTGCTCGGCTGGCCGTGGTCGATGTGGACCGGCAGATCATCTTGGCTCAATCGGCACGTCAAGCGCCGTGGAACGACTGCGCCACGTTGCCTCTTTTGGTTGCCCAGGCGCATGCACATACTCCTATCGGCTGCGTGCTGGCCGACGCCGAGTTCGATTCGGAACGCGACCACACCTTTTGCCGCCAGCAACTGAGTGCCCCTAGCGTGATCCCGGCCAAGCGCCGCTCCAGTTGCAGGGCATCCGGTGTGCGCCTGCAGATGCGGGAGAACTTCCCAGCAGAACAGTATGGGAAAACGCTCCCTGATCGAGAGTATCTTCTCGGCGGTCAAACGCAAACTCTCCTGCCGCGCACCGGGCAGAACCATCCACACACAGCGCCGCCAAGCGCTCCTGCTCGGTCTCGCTTTCAACATCTACCGCCTCAGACTGCCTACTCGCTGACGGCGAACGCCGAGGATGTCAACAGAGCCAAACATGCTCTAAAAGAGGGAAACCCCCTAAATCCGCGTCAAGCGATCGGTCTACGAGCGCAGGGGCCTTTTAGCTCGCTCCCTCGATGCTCTCATTCGAGCTTTTCCGGCGATACCCGCTGGCAAAAAATCCCGAGCGGATCCCAAGGGCTTTGCGGCGAAAACATCGGTTCCAGCACGAGGGCTAACAAAGGTTTGCGCTTAGGTAATCTTGATTCTATTGCGGCTCGTGTCAAGATGGGTTAATGGATTTTGTCGATGCGCCATTGCCTTCGGGCTACTAGTGCGCGGCCCGCGCGGTAGAATTGAAAATCTGACGTATATTGTCAACGGTCCGGAAAGCAAACTGGAAATTCGAGCGAAAGGATTCTACAAATATGCCAAAAACATCGTGGAAGTCGTGCCTACTTGCATTAGGCATTGTGAGTTGTTTGCTGGGCAGGATGCACGCTCAAACAACTCAGAGCAACACGGCCCTCCTGGTGTTTGCGGGAACCGCCTCTGGAACTCCAACCGCTGAAAATCTTTCCAGTGCTACCGTGAGCACTTCCAATATGGGCGGCTCATGGGCCGTAAGTGGCAGTTCGTCGCAATTTATGTATGATCCTGCTTCGGCGATGCCCTTCGCATCCAGCATTACTCTTACCGGTGGTGGAACGTATTCGGGAAGCTCCAGTTACGGTCTGGACTTTGCGACAGGGTCAAGCGGTAGCTGGTACTATGAGGTTGACGCGCCACCAACACCAGATAACTGGAGCTTTGGTCAGTGGATTTCCACCACACTTCCCCAGACCGATTCTGACGAAAATGCATATTCAATGGGCGAAATCGAGGGGTGGAGCTCAAGTCTTGGCGAGGCTGACTACGTAGATATCGCCATCATGCCCAACGGGAGCGCTTTGTTGCCCAGATGCGAAGTCGCAGGAGAGGGAGATAATGCGATCACCGGGCCAAATGGTTCGCAGATAACCATGTCTACGAGCACATGGTATGCGTTTATGACGCACTATTATGAAGGCTCCAACACGATGCAATGCATGGTGCTCAATGCGACGGGTCTTCTGATTGGCGTCGGCGGGCATACGCCTTATGCTTCCGGTGTCAACCCTATCTTCTTTTATTACGGGCCAAGCGGGGCTGAGACCGAATCGACCGGTTCGCACATATATATGGGGTCGTCCGCTATGGACGCCGCAGGGGATTGGCCTACCCCGGAATTCTCTGCGACGGCCGCCGCACCAACTTACAACAATGGCAGCGGAACCTATCTCGGTTCCGTCACAGTGGCGATTTCCGATATTACGCCTAACCCGACAGGCGTACAGAATAGTTTGATTGAATATTGTATGGATCTGACCAATACCTGTACTCCCTCTACTCCATACAGCTCCCCTATCACCATCACCGCAACAGGAACGTATCTCCGGTCCATGGCGGCAGGAGTGGGATGGAATGATTCGGCTATAACCAGTGCGCAGTATACGATTACCCCGTGGGCCGGACCTGCATGGGTCCAGAGTTATTCTTCATTGGCACAAGGCGGCGCTGGTTCCTGTTACCACACTCCCGCCTGCGCGACGAATACACAGACATCCGTGACAGGCGATGGTATCGCGGTGCTGGTTGTCTGGGATGGAGCAACGACGTCGGTTACGAGTGTTGCCGATAACTGCGGTACAAGCAATGGCGGCAGCAACAGCTATACGCTGCTGGGTAGTCACACTGGCAACAGCTCTTCCAATGATGCTTTGTATTACACCGTGGTCGGTTATGGAAAGAGTTGCACAATTACTGCGACGGTGAATAATTCCAGTGTCACCAATCTGGCCGTAGCCGCGGTTGAGGTTAACAATGTCGATCAAACCGCGCCGATTTATCCGGGCAACTACGCACTGTCGAACCATGTTGACAAACCCGGGAGTTCAACAAACGCGGTGACGTCCGGGGATTTGGAGGCCCCGACGAATCAGCCAAATGCACTGGAAACGGCGATGTTTCTTGGAGAGCCTTCGGCCCAGGAAACGATATCCGCTGGAACCGGCTTCGTTTTGCAAAACGACGGTTGGAACAGTTCAGCAAACATGGATTACGGCACAGAGCTGACTGATCTGCCATATGCTGACGTAAGCTCGCCAGGCACTTTCACCGTGAGTTTAGGGACTGGTTACACAGAAACGGCAGCAATAGCATGGCAGGCGGCGACGGCAACTTCGATAGTGACGCTGTCGTCATCGCTCAATCCATCAACTTATGGTGCGCAGATTACGTTCACCGCCGCGGTGCCATCAGCGGCAACAGGAACCATAACGTTCTATGACGGAAGCACTGCGCTTTCGGGTGCAGTCACGATCACAGGTGGCAGCGCAACGTACTCTACCAGCGCGCTGGCAGTCGGATCGAACACGATCACGGCTTCTTACTCGGGCGACTCAAACTATCCGGCGGCGACCTCAAATTCACTGACGCAGACGGTGAATCAGGCGGCGCCGACGGTGTCGGCATGGCCGACGGCGAGCGCCATCAACTACGGGCAGACGCTGGCCTCGTCGACGCTGACGGGGGGTACGGCCTCGATGGCTGGCACGTTTGCCTGGACCACGTCGGCTACAACTCCCGGCGCGGGCACGCCCTCAGAGAGCGTAACCTTTACTCCGAGTGCGACGGACTACAGCACAGTCACCGGCTCGGTCAACGTCACGGTGAACAAGGCCGTTTTAACCGTGACGGCGACGAACGCTTCTGTGGCGTACGACAAAGCCATTCCCACACTCAAGTACACCATCGCGGGTTACGTGAACGGGGACACCTCTTCTGTGGTCAGTGGTGCGCCGGTGGAAACGACCACAGCCACGCAGGGCTCGGCCGCGGGAACTTATCCCATTACCATCACGCAGGGCACGCTTAGTGCAACGAATTACGGCTTTCAGTTCGTGAACGGCACGCTGACCATCGGCGCTCTGGGAACGACGGCCACGCCGACGTTCAAGCCGGCGGCGGGCACGTACACCGCTGTGCAGAAAGTAACCATCTCGGACGCCACGGCTGGCGCAGCCATTTACTTCACCACCAATGGCTCCACACCGACCACTTCGTCAACACCATATACAGCAGCGATCACCGTATCCTCAACGGAGACGGTCAAGGCCATCGCGGTAGCGCCCGGCTATGCACAGAGCGCGGTTGCTTCGGCCGCCTACACCATCAATCTGCCCACTGCCGCGCCCACGTTCACACCAGCGGCAGGCACATACACATCGGCCCAGATGGTCACCATCGCAGATGCTACCACTGGTGCGGCCATTTACTACACCACCAATGGTTCCACACCGACCACTTCGTCAACACCATATACAGCAGCGATCACCGTATCCTCAACGGAGACGGTCAAGGCCATCGCGGTAGCGCCCGGCTATGCGCAGAGCGCGGTTGCCTCTGCGGCATACACCATCGCCACTGCACCTTCGGTCACCACCAAGGCCGCAACGGGAGTGAGCACGACGGGCGCGACCTTGAGTGGGACCGTGACAGCGAACAATGCCACCACGCAATACTGGTTTGCCTATGGAATCAGCAGCACCTCTCTGACCAGCACCACAACCGTGACCAGCGGATTGACGGGAACCTCGGCCAAAGCGATGAGCGCAACCTTGACCGGCCTGAAGGCGAGCACCACGTACTACTTTCGGGCCGTCGCATCGAATGCGGTGGGCACGACCTCAGGCGCGGTCTTGAGCTTTACCACCAAATAGAGCAGAGCTGGATGTACATGAATTGGCACTGGCACCGCTTACCAATGCCTTTTCCCTCGGTCGCTCACCGCCGCGCCCTTTAAACGCAGCAGCACCGGGCGGTTTGAAGCCTGCTCCTGTAAGCCGACTCGGTGAGGCCATCTCCCATCTTCAGTACAGCATCACGAGCTTGCGCTCGTGTTCGTGACATACACCACTGATTCCCTCTTAAAACATGTCCAGTCGAAAACCACGGCCCTTAGCCCCGGGATACACTGTCGAAATTGATACTCTCCACGAGCCATCCTGGTGTCAGCTTGTGCACGGGTTTGAGGACGGTAACATCTATCAGACAGAGCCTTATGGGTCGGTAGTCGCCGGCGAGCACAACCTGAGCCATCTGGTCTTGAAATTGAACGGAGCAGTCGTCGCTATCGCACAGGCCAGGATCAAGAAACTTCCCGTCCTTGGTTTTGGTGTCGCTTATATTCATTGGGGACCGCTTTGGCGCAGGATAGGTGAAGAAGTCAAGATAGAGACTCTTCGGCAGGCGGTGCGCGCATTACGCAATGAATATGTCTGCAGGCGCCATTTGACTCTCAGAATATTCCCCATAATCTTTGACGATGATGCTTTGGATGTCAGGGCCATCTTAACCGACGAGGGGCTTTCTCCAATCGGCGAAGGGGCGCGTAGCAGAACCATTCTGTTTGACTTGGCGCATCCGCTTGACGACATTCGGGAAGGCATGTCTTCCCACTGCAAGCGAAAATTGAAAGCTGCGGAAAAGGAGAATCTGAAACTGACAGAGGGCTCAAGCGAAGAGCTATTTCACACTTTTATTGCTATGTATAAGGAGATGGTCTCTCGCAAGAAGTTCGTTGAGCCGAATGATATTTATCAGTTCCTGCGGATTCAGACACGGCTGCCGGAGGCCCTCAAGATGAAAATCCTGCTGTGCCAGTCGGAGAACGGCTTTTGCGCGGGTGTGATCTACAGCCTGATAGGGAACCGCGGCATTTATTTGTTTGGTGCTACCAGCAACGCCGGCCTGAAGAGTAACGGCTCATATCTTCTGCAGTGGAAGGTCACCCAGGCATTGAAGTTGCAGGGCGCCACTATCTACAATTTGAATGGCATCACCCCAGCCAGAAATCCAGGAACTTATAGATTTAAAAGCGGCCTCGCGGGAAAACATGGTCGAGACGTCTTCTACTTGGGAAGGTTCGACGCTTACCCTGGCTCATTCTGCCGTTTACTGATTCAGTTTGGGGACGCGCTGAGGACGGGCTGGAGAAGATTGAGGCAACGAGCCATCGAGGCACGAACTCCCAAGGTTACGGCAGAGGATTAAACAGGAGCTCAACGCAGCGGAATAGGATCTTGCGCAGGACCGAAGTGCCTGAAGTATCGGCGCCCGCGGGCGCAGCTGGGCGGCGCCGATTCGGTTCGCTAGGAGTGCGTGCTCAATACGCCGAGCTGACTCAGGCCAATCACGGCAGGTTTTACGAGATCAGTTTACTCGTGCGGAGAGGTCGCCGCGGGTAAGGCAGCGGCCAGTACATCGGCCGCGGTGGGAAACCATCCGGGGGTTCGAATCCCTTCCCTCTCCGCCACATTCTAATGGCTGTTCTGCGCGACAGCCTTGCAGGGTAACTCGGTCATGTTGAAAATCCGCGGGACCAACATACAGATTCGCGGTTCACTGGTGAAGATTGCCCGTCTTGATGGGGAGAATTTCCTTTTCACGGATGATCCGGCGGCGATCGTTGCCGCGCTTCGGAAATCGAAGAGCCGTGTCGACCTGTTTACCTTTCTCCAGAAAGTTTCCCAGACTAGCCCGAAATACAGCTATCCCATGGAGTGGGATAACCTGGCGGTCTTGCCCATATCGACCTTCGATCATTGGTGGAATAAGCAACTCGGGTTCAAGGCGCGGAACAAAGCCAAGCAGGCCGAGAAGAAAGGCGTCGTGATCCGGGAAGTTCCGTTCAGCGATGCGCTGGTGCGAGGCATTTGGGAGATCTACAATGAGGCGCCTATCCGGCAGGGAAGGAAGTTTTCTCATTTTGGTAAGGATCTGGAAACGGTCTACAAAGAAGAGGCCACGTATCTTGACCAGAGTGTCTTTCTGGGCGCCTATCTCGGTGAGCGACTGATTGGCTTTGTCAAGTTGCTGTGGGACTACGACGGATCTCAGGCAGGATTGTTGAATATTGTTTCTCTAATCGAACAGCGCGATAAGGCTCCTAACAATGCGCTGGTGGCGCACGCAGTGCGCGTCTGCGCCGAGAGGAAGACCCCATATCTGGCGTATTCGAACTTCGCGTACGGTAAGAGAAGCGGCGATTCGGTGAGTGATTTCAAGGAACGGAATGCGTTTCAGCGTGTCGATCTGCCGCGCTACTACGTTCCGCTGTCGCCCATTGGCGCGGTCGCGCTCAAGCTGGGGCTGCACAAAAGGCTTGCCGATCACATACCTGCGTGGATGATCCTACGCTTGCGCGAAATCCGGAAATCATGGCTGAGCCGGAACATGCAGTCTGCCCACGAGAGCACTTAGAGCCGAAGCGCCGGACGCGCGGGATCGAAGAAACGGAAGATTGAGCAAATGCCAGGGATTGTCGGCTTAATCACGCAGTTGCCGCGCCAGACTGCAGAGCGGGAGCTGCTCCGCATGGTCGAGGCTCTCCGTCATGAATTCTTCTACGCCGCAGGGACATGGATTGACGAGAGACTTGGGCTGTATATCGGATGGGTTGAGCGGGAAGGCTCGTTCGCAGACGGGATGCCCTTGCGCAATGAGTCGGGGGAAAAGATTCTGGTGTTTTCAGGAGAGGAGTTTCCCGAACCCGGAACCGCGGAGCGCCTCAAGGAGAAGGGCCATGCACTCGACGTAACCGATTGCTCGTACCTTGTCCATCTTGCCGAAGAGGATTCTGCTTTCCCGGCCAGCCTGAACGGCCAGTTTCATGGCATCCTGGCAGACCGGATGCAGGGAACGGTGACACTGTTCAACGACCGCTACGGTCTGCGCCGCATCTACTACCACGAGGCGAAAGACGCCTTCTATTTTGCCGCGGAGGCCAAGGCCATCCTGGGGGTTCGTCCGGAACTTCGGTCGCCGGATTGGCGCGGCCTGGGAGAGTTAGTAGCCTGTGGCTGCGTCTTAGAAGACCGCACGGTCTTCAAGGGCGTTTATGTACTGCCATGCGCATCTGCCTGGATGTTCCGTGGTGGTCATATAGAACGAAAGCAGTCCTTCTTTTCGCCGCGCGAGTGGGAGAATCAATCCGCCTTGGAGCCAGAGGCGTTCTACCAGGAGGTCCGGCAGATCTTCGAACGCAATTTGCCCCGGTATTTCAAGGGCCCGGGGCGCATCGGACTGTCTTTGACCGGAGGACTGGACACGCGAACCATCCTGGCTTGGCGGAAACCGGCGCCGGGATCGCTTCCCTGTTACACCTTCGGCGGCAGCTATCGCGACTGTCGCGACGTTCGCATTGCCCGCAAGGTGGCGCGGGCATGCAGACAGCCCTACCAGGTAATTCCGGTTGGGGCGGAGTTTCTCTCGCGTTTTCCTTATTATGCCGAGCGCACGGTGTACCTCACCGATGGATGCGCTGGCGTAAGTCAGTCCCCGGATCTCTACGTAAACGAACTAGCCCGTCAGATTGCGCCCATTCGGATGACCGGCAATTATGGAGATCAGGTGCTCCGTCACTTGTGTGTGTTTGGTCCGGAGACACCTACTCCAAGCCTGTTTAGCCCGGAGTTCCTCGCCCAAGTCGATTTGGCGGGCCAAACCTATGCTCGGATCGCTCAAGGACATGCTCTTACCATGGCCGCTTTCCGGCAGATGCCATGGAATTACTACGGCCTTCTTGCTCTCGAATCGTCACAGCTCTCCATGCGAACTCCGTATGTTGACAATGAACTTGTACGGGCGCTTTTTCGCGCGCCCGCATCCGCCCTTACGAATAACGATTTACGAGTGCGCCTCATCGGGGATGGGAGCCCCGATCTGCGCAACATCCGGACCGATCTGGGATTCGCCGGCAGCGGTGGCCGGCTGGGTGAAGAACTGAGCCGCCGGTTTCATCGTTTCACGATGAGCACAGAGTATGCGTACGATTATGGGATGCCGCAGTGGGTAGCGGGGATCGATCATCGGCTTTCAAGTCTCCGCCTCGAACGCTTGTTCCTGGGCAGGCACAAATTCACCCATTTCAGGGTGTGGTACCGCGATGCACTGGCTGGTTATCTGCGTGAAATGCTCCTCGACTCGCGCACCCTGTCGCGGCCGTACTTACAACGCCAGACCGTCGAGAAACTCGTTGCCGGCCATCTGAAAGGTGACCGCAACTATACTACCTCGATCCATAAGATTCTTACCCTTGAATACCTGCACCGGCTCTTCATCGACTACCCAACAGCTACCGTAGATGGGCCTCAATGAAATCAGATGCGCCTGCATCAACGGCCACCTTGGACACGACGCCATTGAATCAGCGCGCCCCGGATCATTGCGCAACCGCCTCAGCGACGGTCCGACAGCATCCTGAAGGCGGAGAAAGCCGGGCCATGGGGGTAGTAAGAGCCAGGCCCGAACGTATTTCTGCCCTCGACTTCACAAAAGGCGTACTCGTCCTGATCATGGTGCTGTATCACTGGCTAAACTACTTCATCTATCGCCAAACCGATGTGTACCTTTATTTGAGGTTCTTGACTCCATCTTTCATTTGCATCTCCGGCTTCTTGATATCGCACGTGCTTCTTCCCAGGTATGGGACCGCCCACTCTCGGCTACCCCAAAGATTGGTTTCCAGGGGATTGAAGATTCTGGCAGTATTTGTCGTCCTTAACTTGATCAGAAGCTTTTTGTTCGCTCATTCCCCGAATGGCAAGGTGCTTTTCACGCAAATAACTATGGCCAATCTTACTTCGATCTATCTTACCGGGAATATGGCGGTCAAAGGAGTTGGGAAGGAAGCTGCATTTTTGATTTTGGTGCCGATCAGCTATTTACTGCTGCTTTCTGCTGTACTTGCTATCTTTTCCAGATATTATAAGCATGCCTTCCAGGCAGCGGGTCTATTGTTCCTGGCGAGCGCTCTCATCTTGAGCTTCAACAATATGGAGTACGCGAATCTGGAATTGCTTGCCATCGGGCTGTTGGGGGCCGTCCTCGGGTATATTCGAATTGAGAGGATTAATTCTCTGGTAAACCACGTCTATATCCTCGCTGCTGCTTATGTCTGCTATCTGGCCGCAATAACGGTCTGGGGTTCGATTTTCTCTCTTCAGATTGCTGGCGTTTTGCTCAGCCTGCTGGTTATCTACTTGGTTGGAATGAGAAGCGGAGCGCGGAGCGGAAGCGCGAAATCTCTCATTCTCCTTGGCAGGTATTCGTTGTTCGCGTACATTGCCCAGATCATTATCATCCAGGTTCTCCACAGCGCCCTGCGGTCGCTCAATCCGGGGGTGGGGGCATTGGCCGCATCCTTTGTCACAGCATGCGTTCTTACCTTCCTTAGTGTCGCATTGCTGGAACGTTGGAGAGAGAGAAGCGCATTGGTAGATGGGTTATACAAGGCGGTCTTCGCATAGATTGTCGACGGCCGGGGGATGCCGTCATAAGGAGCGCACCAGGACATGACTAAGTGCGAGGACACACATCGCTTGGTGTGGCATGGCGAAGGGGCAAGTCGCCTCTTTTCTACGAACGAACTGGAACAGTCTGCGGCCGCATGATAACACAGCTTGCCACTATCGTTTATGTCGCGGTGATCGCGGGGCTTTTTTACCTGGATCGCGATGCCGTGTCGCGCAATTCGAAAGGGCTATGGATCCCGGTCCTGTGGCTGCTAATCATTGGGTCCCGGCCTGTCTCGGTATGGCTGCAGTCGGGACCGACGATATCCGCGGAGCAGAGCTACGCAGAAGGCAACCCAACCGATGCCACCGTGTTCGGCTGCCTGATTGTGGCGGGCTTGATCGTACTCGCCTTCAGGTATACGAAAGTTAAAAGGTACCTGATCGCAAACATACCGCTTCTGCTGTTCTTTGGCTACTGCGGCCTTAGCATCGCGTGGTCTGATTACTCGTTTATCGCGCTCAAGAGGTGGATTAAGGCCATTGGCGATCTGGTTATGGTTATGATTGTGCTGACGGATCCCGACCCGGAGCTCGCGCTCAAGCGTCTGTTCTCCCGGAACGTCTTTCACATTGCTGCCGCTTTCAGTACTCTTCATCAAGTATTACCCGAGCTTGGGGCGCGCCTACAATGAGTGGACCTGGATTCCAATGTATACCGGGGTAACCACTTTCAAGAACCTGCTCGGAGTGATCTGTCTTGTCTGCGGCATCGGATCGGTCTGGTCGTTCGTCGGCGCCTATGAGGATCGGAAAATGCTTCATCGTGTCCGGCACATGATTGCCCATGGCACCGTAATCCTCACCGCCGTCTGGCTAATGGTGATTGCCGATTCCAAGACTTCGTTGTCGTGCTTGCCGATGGCGAGCACGCTCATTGTCATGACGAGGCAGCGACGGCCGGCCCTGCGAACCAGAGTTGCGCATTTCCTGGTCGCTGGTTGGATTGCTTTGTCAATGTGCTGCCTGTTTGTAAACCCAACAACGATGCTGCGTTCCATCGGAAGGGATCCAACCCTGACAGGGCGGACGGCAGTCTGGACTGCGCTTCTGTCTCTGCATACCAATCCCTTGCTCGGAACGGGTTTCGAGACCTTTTGGGCGGGCACCCGCCTGGAGGAAGTCTGGAGGATGACGGAGAAAGGACTCCAGGAGGCTCATAACGGCTATCTTGAGGTCTACTTGAATCTGGGTTTTGCCGGCCTGGCATTTCTTGCCGTTGTGATCGTGACTGGATATCGCCATATCCTCACTGTCTTCCGGAGGAACCAGCACGCGGGCAGTATTCGACTGGCGTTCTTCACAGCGGGCCTGATCTACAGTTTTACGGAAGCTGGCTTTCGCATGATGAGCCCCATGTGGATCTGCTTTCTTCTTGCGGTGAGCTTCGTTCCTCCCGAACCGCGGCGTAAAGATCGATCGCCATATACTGGATGGCGCGTTGAGCAACTCGAAATCCCGGTGGAAACCGCAGGCGAGTTCAGAATTGGCACCGGCCCCGGTGATGCGGCGGGCACTTTCGCATCTACCGCTCCCGCGGGTGGAGACACCGGCTTCACAGGCAAGAGGGGCTGGATCAAGAAGTTGTCATAGCATTCATGCTCGCGCATGCGTTCGATGAAAGGGATCGTCGCATTGGCCGATATGCCGAGCCACTTGCAAGGTGCGGAGACCGGGTGCATGCAATCGCACTTTCTGCTTGCCGGAGCAAGAATGCCTTGGCTGCAGGGCAAAAACGTATGTGACTGATAACACAGCCACTAAGGGGGTATAACGGAAGACGCAACGACAGCCGCGGCTGCGTATTGCGCCGCCATCTCCGGCGCAAACTTTGGTGTCTTGTGCGTCTCAATCTGGGCGGCTATACTGCCCCTATCACTGTCGGCCAGACAATGACATTCTGCGGTTCGCCTTGATCGCGCTTTCAAAACCACGAATCCCGGAACGAGGCCCCATAAATTGAAAAAACGACTGGGCTGAGGGAAGGAGGATGGATGAGGTATTTATGAAACGCAGAGCTGTTGGAGTCTCCGTAGTGTTGTTTATGTTTTCGTTATATAGCCATGCCCAGTCGTGGTCGTCTATCTTAAGCAGCAATCAGGCGATCAACTGGTCGAATTCAGGTGTAGGGGGTATTCCGGCGCGCACCGCCAATTGCGCGAGTCTCACTTCGTCCGCAACTCTGGCTCAGATCAACTCGGCTCTGACATCCTGTCCGAGCGGCCAAACCGTGGCGCTAGCGGCTGGTACCTATACGATCAATGGAACAATCCAAATTCCCTCAAACGTGACCCTGCGAGGCGCAGGTGCAAACCTCACCATCCTGAATGCCACAGGTACAGGCGGCGGATATGTAGTCAGCCTCGGCACAACGCAACCTCCTTATGGAAGTCCAAACATCAGTATCACGAGCGGCGCGACCGCCGGGTCCACCAGCATTGTGGTCAGCAGCGCCGTCGGCGTCAGCGTGGGAAAGATGCTGATGATTGGTGAAATCAATAATCCCAGCTACGTGACTTCCTCTGGCAGCGAGGGGGTTTGTACTTGGTGCGACGACGGCTGGTCCAGCACCGGACAATATGCTCGCGGACAAATCGTCGCCGTGACCGGTGTGAATGGCAACACAATCACGATCTCACCTGGACTTTACAGCGCGTATACGAACTCGCCTTTGGTTGCTCCATTCAGTCCTACGGTATATGCCGGGGTAGAAAACCTTCAGGTCTACGCAAACAACACCGGATACGCCGCAAACTTCGGTATGTCAGGATGCGCGTACTGCTGGATTAAGGGAGTGGAATCGAACTACACGGACGGCGACCATGTGGAAGATTATTTCGGCTATCGCGATGAGATTCGCGATAGCTACTTCTCAAACGCCTTTGTGCATTCGCCGGGATCGTTTGACTCCGACATTGATCTTGCCGACAAGACCAGCGCCACGTTGGTTGAGAATAATATCATTGAGCGCACTCACGCCTCCATCATGCTGGAATGGGGTGCGGCTGGCAATGTAATCAGCTACAACTACACCGAGGGGGCGTTCGACAGTGGAGCGCCCAATGTCGTCATCGGTGGAGTTGACTTTCACGGGGCACATCCGCAGTTCAATTTATTCGAAGGAAATGTCGTCACGCAGCTTTATCAGGATTCGGTCTGGGGTAGTTCCAGCCAATCAACAGACTTCCGTAACTGGGTAATTGGGACGAACTATGTTTGCACACCTACGGCTGGATCGAGAGTAACTGTAAGTTGCTCTGGTGGAGTCTATGGATTTCAGGCCGCGCGCGCCATGCAGATGTCATATCTGGCAACGCTCAATAACTTCGTGGGCAATGTTGTTGGCAGCTCGCAGATGCAGTCCCTAATTGCGTACGGCACGAGCGTAATGGGACAGGTCGCGTCAGTTGAATATCCGGCAACGCGAAGCTATGACGGTGATGCTTATGGCTGGACCTTTGGCTACGGCGAAGCGAGCGATGATGGCTCCGGAAACGGATGTTCTGGCGGAACACCGCCATGTGACTCCGCAACCACTTCCGCCACCGATTTGCTGCACGGAAATTACAACAATATCGGTGGTGCGATCGTTTGGGTCACCGGCATTACGCAGGTGCTTCCGGCTTCGTTCTATCTGACCGGCATGCCATCGTGGTGGGGCTCAATACCCTACCCCGCCACAGGACCTGATGTCACCGGTGGAAATGGTCCCGGCGGACACAGTTACGGAAATCCCGCGGAAAACTGCTTTCTGAACGTGATGCATGGAACAGACGGTGGCGCTGGAAGTCCATACACCTTCAACGCGAACACTTGCTACGGAACCGGAGTGACTCCGGCGGCGCCGATCAAACTGACCGGTACTGCCGTGCAGCAATAAATCAATCGAGAACCACCCGGTTTCATCTTGCGCCCGTTCGGGAGCCTCGACAAAGATCGGTTCGATTCTGCAGGTCTATGGTCAATGAACCGGCGTCCAAACTAAATGTTTTCCGTGGGATCCTCGGCGCCGTGTGCGCTGGCATTCTCTGCGTTATCCTCATTGCTGGATTCTGGCCTTTTCATGCTCCGAAGAACCAGGTCGGCTGGCTGACCGTCGAGAACGGAATTCGGTTTGGCCATCGCGGTATTGTAGTCAGCACGAAGGCCTTTCGTTCAACGCCGCTCGAGGGCCCGGGTAGTCTCGAGATTTGTCTCCAGCCAACCGTCGCCGTCGGATCGGGTACGATTCTTGCCTTCGATGACTCACCTGAACCGAAGGACAGCTTTGCGCTTCGGCAATTCGACGGAAGCCTTGCCATACAGCGTCCTGGCGTCGATGCGGAGGGAAACTTGGTCCGCGCGTGGTGGAGAACCGACGGCGTCTTCAGGGTAGGTAAGTGGGTTGTCCTCACCATCACCAGCGCACAGGGCAAATCTCTTCTCTATGTTGACGGTGTTCCGGCCAGCGTTTCATGGGATTTCCGTCTTGCCCCTCAGGATCTTACGGGGAAACTGGTTCTCGGAAGCTCCATGGTTCGCGACAGCTGGTCTGGGCAAATAAACGGCTTGGCGATTTACGATACTGCACTCGCACCGGCTGAAATTGCGGAGCATGCCACCCGTTGGTTGCGCGGGCAGACCCCGGTCGCAACAGGCCAGGAGCCACCGGCAGCGCTGTATCGGTTCGACGAACGTGGCGGGGACATCATCCACGATCGCACTGAGGGTAACAACTCACTCGTCATCCCGGCCCGCTACTTCGTCATGCATCCAGGGTTCCTGACGCCGGTGTGGTCCGCGTACCACAGCCGATGGGACGGCTGGATGACATGGAGCTATTGGTCGGACGCCTTTGTGAACATCGCTGCCTTTGTCCCTTTTGGATTCTTCTTTGCAGCCTGGTTTTCGATTTCTCGACGAACCTCCCATGCGCGCGTGACGGCGGTCGTTTTCGGCTTCACGATAAGCCTTATCATCGAATCGCTTCAGTACTTTCTCCCCACGCGGGATTCCAGTATGACCGACTTACTGACGAATACGATTGGGACGGTTCTAGGATCGGCGCTCTATCGTCCGCAGCAAATGCATTGGCTATTGCGCACACGCTCATAGCTGCTCTAATCACTCGGCCGGAAAGCCCTGCGATGCCGATCTGGCAACGGGGCGTGGTCAGGGAAGGGCGCACGATTTGCGCTGCAGCACAGCAAGAAATGGTTTGATGAATCCACGTCTTACTCCCTGATGGGCCTTCGCGGCATGGAGTGCAATGCGCCCAGCGGCTGCGCAGGGGCCTTTTACTGCCGCAAGTTGGTGCCCTGAGGCAACTGGATTGCATTGTAGATGGGGACGGGAGGTGAAGATTCTCCTAAGTTTTTTGGAGAGCTGATGAAAGATCTGAAGCATCGAACAATGCGAGGTGGCCTGGCCAGGATCGTCTCGCTGACGATGATCCTCTTGCTCCGAACCGGCACGCTCATGGTCATGGCCCGGCTCCTCAACCCCAGAGACTTTGGTCTCGTGGGCATGGTCACGGCCGTCATCGGCGTCTTCAGCGTCTTCCGGGACTTTGGCCTTTCAGCCGCGGCGGTTCAGAGGTCCGAAATCACCGCGGAGCAATCTTCCACCCTGTTCTGGATCAACCTGCTGGTCGGCGTCACTCTTGGTGCTGTCGCCACGGCATTGGGTCCCTTCGTCGCGGCGTTCTATCACGAACCGCGCCTCGTTGGGGTTACGGCGGTACTGGCGACGGCGTTCGTATTCAATGCTGCCGGCGTGCAGCACACTGCTTTGCTCGAGCGCCGGATGCGCTTCGTTACTCTTTCGGTCATCGACATCGCAGCGCTCTTGGTGGGCACGTCGATTGGGATCGGCATGGCGCTCGCCGGATTCGGCTACTGGTCGTTAGCGGCCAATTCGACCGTCACGCCTCTGGCCTACACCGTTGGTGTCTGGCTCATTTCGCGGTGGGTGCCCGGCAGGCCGCGCAGACAGATAGAGATTCTGCGCATGATACGTTTCGGCGGCACGCTCACGCTAAATGGCCTGCTCATGTACCTCGCCACGAACCTCGACAAGGTCTTGCTTGGTCGCTTCTGGGGCGTCGAAGCTCTGGGCATCTACGGTAGAGCTTATCAACTGATTAACATCCCCACCGAAAGTCTCAATTCGGCAGCGGGTGGCGTCACCTTCGCCGCGCTGTCCAGGTTGCAGGATGAACCGGCTCGCCTGAGAAGCTTCTTTGTCAAGAGCTATTCGTTGACGCTCTCAATCACCGTGCCCATCACCTTCATGTGCGCCCTCTTCGGCGACGACATCATCGGCGTTTTTCTCGGCCACAAGTGGCATAGCGCCATCCCTGTCTTCCGTCTCCTGGCGCCGACGGCCTTGTGCCTTGGCATCCTCGCCCCTCTCGGATGGCTGCTTGCTTCCTGCGGCTTGGTTGGACGCGGCCTGCGCATGACTCTTGTCACCGTGCCAATTCTCGTCGCAGCCTATGCCATCGGCTTGCATTGGGGACCCATCGGAGTCGCCACAGCTTACTCGACCGCCATGATGCTGTCGGTCATTCCAATGATCGCTTGGGCTCGCAGCGGAACACCGGTCCTGCTTCGCGATCTCCTTCTTGCGATCGGCCGGCCGCTGCTTTCGGGAATCGCAGCCGGAGGGCTGGCCTTTGCGCTACAATCCATGTGGGGCGCGCTGTTGCCGTTTCTAAAGCTGGCGCTTAATGCCGGCGTTTTTTCCTGCGCTTATCTCCTGGTTCTGTTGTACGTCATGCGGCAAAAGCAGCTTTTTGTCGAGGTTCTTCGCGGAATCTTCAAGTCATCGTCTACTGATGAGCCTGCCGCGATTTCCTTGTGATGAGAAAGAACTGAGCTGCCTGATTCGCCGGGATTGCCGACGGATCTTCGGGGGAGGACCGGCGACATCGATGCCAGGACCTGGCAAAACAAAGCAGCTCCATCCGCTCAAGCTGTCGCAATCACACGCCGTCGGAGCGGTGGCACAACCCAACGGGAACCGTGTCAGTGATCCCGCTTGAAGATTCCACGTTTAATCTATATACGGCTTAACCAGTGGACGCGAAAACGGGAGGAGTACAAGGTGGTACAACGCGAAGCGTCGCAAGAACACGGCAGGCATGATCGGGCGATTGACTCACCCCAATCTGAAAAGAAACAGAAAACGATCTGCATGCTTGCTTATAGCTATTATGAATTCGACAATCGGGTCAGGAGGTACGCAGAGACACTGGCAAAGCGTGGCGATCACGTGGATGTTATTGCGTTGAGCGGCGACAAGAGCCCGCTGCCGCAAGAGGAGGTGCGCGGAGTCACCGTATATCGAATTCAGTCCCGGGATTTCGATGAAAAAGGTAAGTGGAGCTATGCATGGCGGCTGCTTCGTTTTCTTCTTGCCTCTTCACTCTTTCTTGCCAGGCTTCACAGGCAGTATCACTACGATGTGATTCATGTCCATAATATGCCGGATTTCCTGGTGTTCGCGGCGTGGTATCCGAAGCTTCGTGGCACGAGAATTATTCTGGACCTTCACGACCTAACTCCGGAACTGTTTGGCAGTAAGTTCGGCACAACGTCAAAAATCCCTTATGTAAGGTTGCTAAAGGTAGTTGAGAGAATGTCCTGCAGATTCGCCGACCACGTAATCGTTTCCAACCACCTGTGGGGCGAGACGGTGAAAGCGCGATCGGTCCCGACAGAACGATGTTCCGTTATGATCAATCACGTAGATTCATCTATCTTCTATCGCCGTCAAAGAGAGAGAAGTGATCAACGCTTCATTATCATGTTCCACGGTGCCTATCAGTGGCATCAGGGGCTGGATATTGCCATCGAGGCGTTCGCGCTGGTCAAGCCACGTTTACAAGCCGCGGAGCTTCACTTTTACGGGGGCGGACCGGCGACCGTGAGAGAGGATCTGGATAAGTTGTCGCGGCGGCTGGGTGTCAGCGAAAGTGTTAAGTTTTGTGGCAGCGTGCCAATCGATTCAATTCCGGCGGTTATCGCAAATGCCGATCTCGGAGTGGTGCCGAAGCGTGCAAACTCGTTCGGCAACGAAGCCTATAGTACGAAAATCATGGAATTCATGTCCCAGGGCGTACCTGTAGTCCTGTCGAAGACGAAGATTGATGCTTTCTATTTCAACGAGGGGACTGTTCATTTCTTCCCGTCAGGTGATATCCAGGCTTTAGCGGAGGCGATCCTTGATGTTGCCAACAATGAAGAGTTGCGTGATGGCTTAATCGCGCGAGGGCTTGAATACGTCGAGCGGAACGGCTGGGATACAAAAAGAAAGGATTACCTGGATTTGGTCGACGCCATCTCAGCGAAGCCGAGCAGGCTATCGCACCGTCACAGGAATAACGTGGAACGAAAGAAGGAGCACTATGCCGAAAGATGAAGCTGTCATGAGCCCACAGGTCAGCGCTGGCCGGCTTTTGACCGACTACTTTCGGTGCCCGGACAGCCTCGCTGATTTAACCGTCGCTGGAGATCTGTCGGCCAGCTCCGGCTATTTTCGTTTTGGATCCGAAATCATTTGTTTCGGGCAATGCTCCTCCGGAACTCCATCGGCCCAGGTCGCAGCCCCGCTTCACGATGCTCAGCAGCACGTGAGCGCGAAGGAATCGTCGATTCAACTTCCTTTTGATCCGAATCAAGTCGTGGACAACCTTCGTTATGAACGTTATTGCTTCATCTCGTCGAATGGCAGAAATGCGGTCGCTGCGGGGCTGCTGGCTCGAAAGCTATATTATCTGGTTCGGCCGTTCATGCCAGTTGCCGTGCGGAAGCATCTCCAAAAACTATACCTTCACGGATGGAATAAAATTCCCTTTCCTGGCTGGCCTGTCGACCTCAGTGTCGATAACCTGATGCACGAACTCCTGGCGCTTTCGATGAAATCCAGAAACGTGAAAAGAGTTCCTTTTGTCTGGTTCTGGCCGGAGGGTGCTTCGAGCTGTGCCATCGTGACGCACGATGTGGAGACAGCTGCTGGCAGAGACTATTGTGCCCAACTGATGG
Source organism: uncultured Acidobacteriaceae bacterium (assembly GCA_963835895.1). Lineage (GTDB taxonomy): Bacteria > Acidobacteriota > Terriglobia > Terriglobales > Acidobacteriaceae > Telmatobacter. The sequence goes on from CAWIHC010000007.1 coordinate 34,750, forward strand.
ACCTCAATGACTCGTTCGGGATCAAGACCGCGTTTCAAATCATCCCAGAGGAGCGATATTCCGTTCCGCAAGCGCTTGTGGATTGTATCCAGAAGCGAGGTTTTGAAGTAAACGTCCACGACCTGAATCATGATGGGCATCTCTTCGACGACCGGGCGGAGTTTCTGCGTCGTGCTGAGAAAATCAACGACTACGGACGGAAGTTTGGTTCGAATGGATTCCGGTCAGCTATGTTGTATAGGAATCTCGAGTGGTTCGATGCCCTGGAGTTCTCCTATGACATGTCCGTTCCCAACGTGGGACATCTCGAGGCCCAGCGTGGCGGCTGCTGTACGGTTTTTCCATTCTTCAACGGCAGTTTGCTCGAGATTCCGGTGACAATGACGCAGGACTACGCGCTTTTTCACCTGCTCAACGATTATTCGATCGGGATCTGGGAGCAACAAATCGAGATCATCATGGAAAAGCATGGCCTTATGAGCCTCATTGTGCACCCTGATTACATCATCGCGCCGCGGGAGCGCGGTGTCTATGAGGCATTGCTGGGCCACCTGCGGCAGTTGAAGATTGAAAAAGCTGTGTGGCTCACGACCCCCGGTGCAGTTGACCACTGGTGGAGACAAAGAGCTGAAATGACATTGGTCGAAAACGGCCACTCTTGGCGGATCGAAGGCACGGGCAAAGAGCGAGCCCGAGTTGCGTATGCGTGCGAAGAGGAGGGTCGCCTTGTCTTCACGCTGGACGCGCCGCCTGAGTAAGAGTTGCGTTCCGCAGGTTAGCGTCCGGTAGAAGTGCCCCAGCTTGCATCCGGGGGATTGGACGTTTCCCGAGGAGCAGCGAGCATTTTCGGCCGTATTCCTAAAGCGCGCAAAAACTTGCCTCCCGCCCTTTAGGATTTGCCTTGTGATAGTCATCAAGTGTAATTCGCGGAGCTGGCCAATTGTCAGAGTTACAGTTTAGTATCGTGGTCGCCTGTTACAACCAGGAAGGCTTTGTCAGGCAGACCGTTGCATCCGCCCTTTCCCAAAGGCATCCGGGCAAGGAAATCATTGTAGTGGATGATTGCTCTCGCGATGGCACTGCGGAGGTTCTGGAGACTTTTGGTGACTCTATCATTTTGGCGAAGCTCCCTATAAACCGCGGAGCCGTTGCCGCGCGAAACCATGGCGCCTCTCTCGCGCGTGGACGGTACTTGGCTTTCCTGGATGGCGATGACGTCTTAATGCCCTGGGCCCTCGATGTCTATGATCGCCTGATCACTGCTCGCTCTCCAAAGATCATGTTTGGTCGATGCACTAAGTGTTATGGAGAGGTTCCCGAGTTGAAAGGTGCCGATCCTCCGTGCGACATTCAGTTTGTCGAATACGACAACTTCCTGGCCAAGGACAGGCCTTGTGTTTTCAATTCAAGTACCCTGGTCGTCGATCGCTCCACATTTATGTCTGTGGAAGGATGGTCGGGAGGTATTTTCTACCAGGATATACAGGATTTGGTAACTAAGCTCGGAGTCGCGGGAAAGACGATTCTCGTGCTTGCGCCAGATACCGTGTGGTACAGGATGCACTCAGCGAATGCAGTTAATAAGATATCCCCATTTATTGATGGAATCTATGTATTGTTGGCGAAGGCCAGATCCGGCTTATATCCGGGCGGACCTGAGCGTTGGGCGGCAAGGTCGGCGTGGTTTGGAGGATTGATCTTCTATTGGACGAGGACAGCATTACATGCCGGCCTCTATCGGAAGGGCTTAGTTCTCTTGGCCTCTGGCTGGTGGATGATTCTTCTCGCGGTAATACGGAGGGGCACGGCGTGGTTGATCGGTAGAAGGCCGATTGAAGTCTTACGATTGGAGAACGATTAGCCGTCGGGGGCTTCATTGCGGCATCGCTTTACTACACTGAACAGGATTGACGACTTATGCTGCGCGGATCACATGGTACAGCCGGATTGACTTTCTCGGGTCCGCCTGATGAAGGCGCGCCTGGGCGGGACGACTTGGCACGGGGCTGGAATAGAGATGGAGCAGACATAAGTGGATTCTTGGAAAAGTACTAATATGAGTACTATTCATTGGTTATCGCCTGACGAGCAGGGCGAGTGGGATGCCTTTGTCACTCAGCATCCGCTGGGACTTGTCTACCACCTCTCATCGTGGAAAAGGATACTTGAAACTGCATTTGCGCACATCCGCGGGAACTTTCTTGTCTTGAGGAATAGTGAAGGGAAGATACAGGCTGGGTTGCCTGTCTACACCGTGAGAAGCTGGCTGTTAGGAAACAGAACCGTCAGCGTGCCTTTTGCAACAATGTGCGATCCACTAATCTCGACAAGGGAAGAATTCGACCTGCTCTGGCCGGCAATTGAGGACGCATCGAGGAAGCTCGGGAGTAAGAGGATCGAGATTCGCACCCGACGCTTGAGCACAGACTGCATGCCTGCTCTCTTAACGGCCGGCGCGAGATACAAGCATCACTACCTGTCAGTGGGCGAGAGTAACGATACGCTGTTTCGCAGCTTCCATGAGTCCTGCGTGCGCAGGCGCGTACGGAAGGCCACGCGCACCGGAGTCGTCGTTGAAGAGCGGCAGGACGAGGACAGTCTGCGTTCGTTTCATGCCGCGCTGGTCTCTACGCGGCGAAGGCTCTCGCTTCCGCCCATGCCATTTGCTTTCTTTCAGGCTATGTATCGCTGTTTGAGCCCGGATCGCGCGGCGCTGTACGTCGCACTACATGAGGGTGAATTGGCCGGGGGGATCCTGGCCTTGAAGTTCAAAGACATGTGGACCGCGGAGTATGCAGGCGATGCGGACAACGCGCCCCCGGGTACCAATCAACTTCTTTATTGGGAGACCATCCAGCGGGCCAAGATTAGCGGCGCCGGATATTTCAGCTTCGGCCGTACTTCGCTCGATAACAGGAGCTTGCTTGATTACAAAAGGCGGTGGGCTACCGTCGAAGAAGACTTGATCGACTTCGTCAGCCCTCCCGGCGCCAAGTCAACGGAAGATGAATCCCATAAGTCGGGCAGTCTGACTCTTCGCGAGACCGCAAAGCGAGTCCTGCGATACGCCCCGGCCGCAATGCAGAAATCTTTCGGTGACTTCTGTTACCGCCACCTTGGCTAGGTTCGAAGAAGCGCGGTTCGCAGCGACGTTGCGCAGGACCGCGATGTTGCCGTGTTCGGCGTTAACTCTTCTTTCCCATGGACGACAACTAGATGTCCCGATGGTTGTTAGAACAGGGTAGGCTGATCCCAAGCTAGGATGCCAAATGGAATCCCGGCTGGCTGCGGTTGGCTGAGAACAACGAGATAGGTCAATGGCAACTAATGTAAAGTTTCGAATCGTGGCGGTGATTGCGGCGCTCACAATACTGCTCGGAGTATATTCTGCGAAGTTCTGGGACCCGGTTTATTACGCCTCCAATTTTGGCATGTACTACACAGCCGCCTGTTTAGTCCGCAGCGGTATGAGCAGGCACATCTATGACGTAGTTGATCGGGACACGAATCCACAGACAATATACGCGGATCCAAAGACAGTTTGGGCTCAGACGGCACTTGCCCACGGGATATCTCGTCATATCACGGTTTATCTTTACCCGCCCACACTCGCAGACCTGATTGTACCTCTGACTGCACTCCCATTTTCCGCTGCATTGATTGTATGGCATGCCCTTGAACGTGCTGATGATAGTGGGAATGAGCGTGGCTTTGACACGAGAGCTCGAAGTGAAGTTTCTGGGCTCAACCGTCTTGGTCGCTGCCGCTGTTTTCTTATTTCGCCCAACCCTGAATAACTTTCATTTTGGACAGGTTACAATCCTCCTTGCATTTCTCCTGACCATCGGATTCAGCCTTTATGTACATGGGCATAAGAATATCGCCGCTCTTCTGTTTGTACTGGCCATCGCGATCAAGTTGGAGCCGATCGTAGTAATGATTCCTCTGATTGCCTGGCGTGACTGGAAGTGCCTTCGCAGCTTGGCCATTTGGGGCATCCTCCTGTGCTTGGGACTTTGGGCAGTCAACGGCAGTGATGCATTGAATCTCTACTTTCTGCACCAACTTCCGGCCATGTCGAGTGGAGAGTTGGCAGGCGGCGGCGATTTCGATGCAAACAGATCTCTTGGAAACATCTTCTACACCTATTGGGGTGGAGCTCATAATGTCGTGTCTTCGCGTGGATTAGCTTGGCTTGTTCGAGGTGTGTCCGCTCTGATCCTCTGCTATGCGGGTTGGTTAAGCGGGCTGAAGCCGGGCAAGAACTCAAGCAATCTCGGGCAATTTGAAATTGGCATGATGTTTTTGCTTTTTGCCTGCTGCCTTTCACCTTACTCCTGGTTCTACAACTGGGCCCTCAGCGCTCCGGTCGTGGTCATGTTCTGCAAGAGAGCATGGGACGGGAGGGCGGATATAGTCGAAACGGTTCTCTTGATAGCGTTTCTGCTGTCACTTTCAACCACACATTTCAACATGGCGATGCTCACGCCTGTTCTTGGAGTCGCACTGGCAATCGTTGCGCTGTACCGGATACGGCTTGAACGGCGCCCTGGAGAAAGCAAGAATCCAGCCAATCAACTAGAGCGGTTCCACAATTCGCGTGCCCTTTCCGGCTTCTTGCAGGGTGGCTTTTTCTTGATGAAAAAGCCACTTGGCGGTTGCGGACCTGGGTATAGCAATTGTGGAACCGCTGTAAAGACAGTCAGCGCTTTGTAAGAACCGCCCTCCCACTCGGTTCCTGCCGAGTCGTATCTGACCTGCCCGGTTATTTCTATTTGGGTGTGAGTATGCTGAAAGCTTTCAAGTCAATTAGAGGACTTATATGCTACGAAAGTGGCAAGAAAGATGACCAAAAGATCCATTGCAGGAAATCTTAGACCATCGGTAAGCTTGCAATGCGGGTGTAGTTCAATGGTAGAATCGAGGCTTTCCAAGCCCCAGGTAAGGGTTCGATTCCCTTCGCCCGCTCCATTTCTGATTCCAGAGCCCTCAATTGCTGAATGAAACCTTTCCTGATGAGTTCTCTTTTGCGAGCGCTGGGTAGAGCCGGCGGGCCTGCCGCATCTCCCACTCTTTGCTCTTGAGACAAACTGCGTCTTGAGCAGAATGTCTAAACTCGGATATTTCTCTCGCAGTAACACCAGAAGTGGTGGATACGACTGATACCTTTGGAGGCGTCATGCGAATTGGACTTGTAGGATGTGGATTTACCGCTGACCACTATATCCGCAGTCTAGCACCACATCCATATCTGCAATGGGTGGGCGCGACTGACAGGGATGAGGGACGTGCTTCCCGGTTTTGCACTCATCACTCGCTACATCACTATCCGACCTTGGAAGCGATGTTGGCCGATCCCAACGTCGAGATGATCGTTAATCTGTCCAGTTCGAGCAGCCATTTTGAGGTATCCAAAGCGTGTTTAGAGGCCGGGAAGCACTTGTATTCCGAAAAGCCCCTGGCGACGAAACTTCCACAGGCCAAAGAGTTAGTAGAGTTGGCTAACGCCAAAGGTCTCTATTTTTCAGTAGCGCCCTGTAATTTGTTGGGTGAAACGGCGCAAACGCTGTGGAGAGCTCTGCGCAACAAGGAGATCGGATCGGTTCGCCTGGTTCTTGCGGAACTCGATGATGGTCCATTTCATCTGTCGGAGCCGCATCTTTGGAAGTCCGAATCGGGAGCCCCCTACGACTATCGGGAGGAGTTCAAGGTCGGCGTTACGATGGAACATGCGGCGTACTATCTGAGTCTGTTTGCAGCTTTCTTTGGCCCGGCCAAAACCATCACACCTTTCTCAGCGTGTTTATGGCCTGACAGACGAGTTTCACCGGATGAGCTTCTGACGGTGACGACTCCTGATTTCTCTGTGGCTTGCATTACCTTTGAATCAGGAGTAGTTGCCAGACTGACATGCAGTCTAATCTCCCCCTATAACCACGTAATGAAAATAGTAGGAGATACGGGAGTCTTAACGGTAAATGAATGCTGGAACTATTCTGCTCCGGTATATCTGGATAGATTCTCTCAACTAAGATATAGGGCCGAGAGATATTCAATCACTAAGGAGCATCCAATCATAAAGAATTTGCTGGGTCACCATCCCAGGATATATCCAGCGGTCAGAAAAGCGAGTTTGAAGCAGCGGAATGCCCGGTATCGCATGGATTATGCTCGAGGGATTGCAGACCTGGCGCGGGCGATTACAAAGCAGCGTCCGTGTCGGCTGCCGGTCGATTTCTGCTTGCATGTGACTGAACTGGCTTTGGCCATTCAGAATGCAAACCCCACTCCTTACCATGTGACGACCACTTTTGAGCCTTTGCAACCCATGGATGAAGCCGCGCTCAAAGAAGTCATCCCGGTAAAGTGGTAGTACGCTCTGAACGGTGCTCGGTTCTACGATCCTCGCAGGAAGTTGATGGCGTTGCTGGACCGGCAGGAACGGAAGGCACCTTGAGACTTTAGGCGCTGGGGCGTGGCATCACCCTGGGTGCTCTGGGAAGCATGGTTGAAACTGTAGAATCGAACAGATGCCAAGTCAATGCAGCGCGGATGCTTTCCTCCTTCACCCGCCGGCAGGGTACAGCGGAAACAGCGGCGGTGTAGAAGTCCGACCAATCCAAAATCTACGGGAGCCCGCCCTTTAATGCAGCTCTACACATTGGACCCGATGCTGGACAGCCGTTGGGATGATTTAGTTGCATCTCATCCGAAGGCGTCGGTGTTCCATCACAAAGGCTGGCTCAAGGCCTTGGCTGGAACCTACGGCTATCGCCCTATCGTGATGACAAGCGCACGCCCTGGGGAGCGGTTAGCGGATGGGATTGTCTTTTGCGAGATCAAGAGTTGGATTACTGGAGACCGGCTCGTCTCATTACCCTTCTCAGACCATGCGGACCCCTTGTTGAATCAGATGGGCGACTCTCTTGAACTCACAGAATGGATGCAAGCAGAATGCCGCCAGCACAAGTGGAGATATATTGAAATTCGACCACTCTCCTGGCAGATGGATTCGGGCCGTCCTCTGATGGCGAGCGAGTCTTTCTGGCTTCATACTCTCAACCTGGAACCTTCACTCGAACAGATTTTCCGCGGTCTTCACAAAAACTGCATCCAGCGTCGAATCCGGAAAGCCGAGCGCGAGCGACTTTCGTACGAGAAAGGCAACTCCGAGGAAATCCTCAATGACTTCTACCGCCTGCTCATGATCACAAGGAGACGTCTATCAGCTGCCCCCTCAGCCCCGTGCCTGGTTCCGGAATTTGGCTGCTTGCATCGGTCCTGGCATGGCGATTCGGTTGGTCCGAAAGGAAGGCGTTCCCATCGCAGCAATCCTGACGTTGAGTCACCGTAACACCGTGGTATACAAGTATGGCTGCTCCAACGAGAAATACCATCACCTCGCCGGCATGCCGTTTCTCTTTTGGAAACTGATCGAGGAGAGCAAGGTGGAAGGTGCGGAGCAGATCGATTTTGGCCGCACTGATTTGGATAATGATGGTCTGATCGAGTTTAAGGATCGGTTCGGGACTTCTCGTAGCCGCCTGACCTATTTTCGGTATCCAGAGAGCGCGGACGAGAAAGGCGTGTCTGTGTCGAGAATGCTTGGAATTCGAAGCCTGTTCTCGGTAATGCCCAACGCACTTTCATCTACAATGGGGAGACTTCTGTACCGGCACATGGGTTAGGGGTGCTCGCCCATTTCGAACCTGATACTGGAGACGGATTTGTGAATGTTGGGCGTGGAGATGTTGGGTTGTCAGCCCATTCCACAGAAGCGATGAACACGGGCACAATGAGCACCGCCTTTGATGAAACAGCTGCGGAGTCCTCGATTTTACCGGACGGCACAACAGATCCCTTAGCGTGCCGGCAATCTGCATCGGTTGGTCAACGGCCCTACGGATTCTTAACCTGTAACGAATAGCTCGGGAGTGATCAATGGCACTGACGTTCTTTGGATCGAACGTCCGAATTTAAGCATCGCATTGAAACGCGAGAAGCCCGCATCGGCATCGTCGGCATGGGTTACGTGGGACTGCCGCTCGCACTTCTTTTTAGCGATGAGCGCTTCGCAGTTACCGGCTTCGATATTGATCGGCACAAAGTGGACACGCTCAATCAGTGCGGGTCGTACATCGTGCGCATTCCCGGCACTGAGATCAGGTCGGCGCAAAAAAGTGGCTTCAAGGCCACTGCAGACTACTCGCAGATCGCAGATATGGACGTTGTCATCATCTGCGTTCCGACTCCGCTGAACGAGTACCACGAGCCCGACCTCAGTTACGTCACGGGCACCGTCCGCAGCATTGCGCCTCATGTGCACGAAGGCCAGCTCATCGTTCTGGAGAGCACCACCTTTCCAGGAACCACTGAAGAAATCGTGGTTCCGTTGCTGGAACAGGGAAATCCCGGCGGTTTGCGCGCGGCGCGCGATTCCGCGACGCCCGGCTTTTATGTGGCGTTTTCTCCCGAACGCGAAGATCCCGGCAACGATTCCGTGGCGCGGCGCGATATTCCCAAGGTGATTGGGGGATGTGGACCGGCAGCGGCTGAATTGGCATGCGCTGTGTATCAATCCATCTTCAATCGCACAGTCCCGGTCTCTACACCCGCCACCGCGGAGATGACCAAGCTTCTCGAAAACATCTACCGCTGCGTCAACATCGCTCTGGTCAACGAACTGAAACAACTCTGTATGAGAATGGATATTGATCTCTTTGAAGTCATTGATGCCGCCAAGACCAAGCCTTTCGGTTTCCAGCCGTTTTATCCAGGACCGGGCCTCGGCGGTCACTGCATTCCCATCGATCCGTTCTATCTCTCGTGGAAAGCCAAGGAGTTTGACTTCCACACGCGCTTTATCGAACTGGCCGGCCAAATCAACATCAACATGCCCTACTTTGTCGTGGACAACATCGTTGAGGCTCTCAACCGGCAGAGCAAGGCGTTGCGCGGCTCCCGCATCCTCATTCTCGGCCTGGCCTACAAGCGCGACATCGACGACCTTCGCGAATCGCCGTCGCTAACCATCATCGAACTCCTCAAGAATCGCGGTGCGAATGTCGAATATAACGATCCCTTCTTTCCAAAAGTAGGTCAGGGCCGTAAATACGCATTGAATATGACCAACACATCTCTTGATCGAATTCCGGAGTTCGACTGCGTTGTTATCGTCACCAATCACTCGCAGTACGACTACCCTGGGATCGTCGCCAAAGCGAACCTGGTCGTAGACACGCGAAACGCTACCAAAGGAATCGAGGCGGCCAACATCGTCAGATGCTGATAACGAGCGCATAGCGAAAATCCGAGTCGGCGCAACAAGAGGCCGGGAACTTGGCTGGCGGGAACTCCCCGTACAGCCGGGCTCCCGGCCTTTTACGGTTCTGATGGCTCTGCCTTCCACACTGATCAGGGCGCGCCCCGGCAACTCGATGTGGGGTAGTGTCCAGGTAGTGTCCAGCAGCGCCTCTCGCTCACTACATCATCAAACTCGCTCGTTTGGGCGGCTATCTCGCCCGCGCACATGACCCGCCACCTGGCAACACCGTGATCTGGCGAGGCATGTCACGACTCATCGATATAGAACTGGGCATCATGATCGGAGTTCAACTTGTGGGTAATTGAAAGGAAGACAAGACGCTTACGTCTACGGAATAATGACGGCCGCCATGTTGGAGGGAGCGCTGGTATTGCCCGCGGCGTCGACACTCTCCACGATGTAGTCGTAGGTCTGGCCGTTTAGCACCGTGGTGTCCACATAAGTGGTCTGGGTAACGGTCGTGGAATTCAGTTGCTGATAGTTGGTGCCTCCGCTGGGCGCGCGATAAACGTTGTAACCGGCAACCGGGTCCGGAGAACTGGTCGGTGCATCCCAACTCAAGTTCACCTCGTATAGAACTCCGACGCCGGTGCCGCTCAGGCCAATGACCATGGACGATCCCGTGGAGGAGTTGCTGGTAATCGTCAGTTGGCCCGTCAGCGCCGTCGCCGTTGTGGGGTCGAACTGTACGCTGAGCGTGGCCGTCTGATTAGGGTTCAGGGTCAGCGGGAAGGTGGCTCCGGAGACGGTGAAGCCGGTTCCGGTCACGGTGGCTGCACTTACGGTCACCGCCGCGGTCCCTGTCGAGGACAGGATCACCGTCTGCGTCGCGGCCGTGTTCAGGTTCACGTTGCCGAAGGCAATGCTGGTGGCATTGATGCTGAGCGTGGGAACTGCCCGCTCCCAGTTGCAGGGCGAAGGTTTGTGCCACGCTGCTTGCGCTGGCGGTCAGGGTAACGGTCTGAGCGGTGCTGACCGAGGAGACGGTGGCCGTGAAGCTGGCGGTGGTGGCTCCTGCAGCCACGGTCACTGAGGCTGGCACGGTTACTGCCGAGTTGTTGCTGGCCAGGCTGACGGTAAAGCCGCCGCTGGCCGCGGCCGTGTTCAGCGTGACCGTACAGCTGTCCGTTCCTGCCCCGGTCATCAACCCGCTGCTGCAGGTCAGCCCGCTCAACACCGGCTCACCTGTACCACCCTGACCGGAGGCATTCAACTGCAGAGCAAAGGCCTCCGCCACTCCGCCCGCACTGGCCGTCAGCGTCACCGTCTGCGCCGAACTGACCGCGGAGACGTTGGCCGTGAAGCTGGCGGTGGTGGCTCCCGCAGCCACGGTCACTGAGGCTGGCACGGTTACTGCCGAGTTGTTGCTGGCCAGACTGACGGCGAATCCGCTGCTGGCCGCTGCCGCACTCAGCGTCACCGTACAGCTGTCCGTTCCTGCACCGGTCACTGCGCCATTCACGCAGCTCAATAAGCTCAATTCTGGCGGGTTTGTCGGGCTGGCTGCGGTTCCGGTACCGCTGAGCCCAATCACGAGCGTTCCATTTGCCGTGGAATCGCTGCTGATCGTCAGCTCGCCGGTTGCTGCTCCCGTCGCAGTGGGAGAAAAGTTCACGTTGAAGCTATACGTACCGCCGGCGGCCACTGAAACAGGAAGATCGCCTTCGCCGCTGACTGAAAATGCCTGCCCCGACACAGTCATTTGCGATACTTTCACGGCTGCCGATCCCGGATTCATAAGAGAAACATTCGCGCTGGCCGTTTTTCCCATCGCCACTCCTCCAAAACTGACAGCGCTTGGAGATGCCTGGAGTGACCCTGCGCTTGCGGCCGAATTAATAATCCTTCCGCCGAGGCAGCCGCTTAGTGCAAAGGGCAGGCAGCATGAAAGAAAGATGAAAAAGCAGAAAAGGAAGGATGAACGCTCCTGGTCTGACGCTGCGGCGCAAGCGCGTGAATGCGGATTGTTGCAACTCGGCCAGAAAGTACTGACAAAAGTTGCCATTGCCTTCGTTGATTCATCTTTCAACGGTGAGCCAAAAAGAATGTCGCGCAACAGTATCACTCTAGAAAGCCTTTATGAATCGTGTTTATGCATGGCCCGCAGCCCTGAAACCGCTCGTGCCTGAATCTTCACTTTGAGGCAACCAGATAGCCTATTTGGCGCCAACGGTTTGGGTTAAGCTGTGCCGCAGGTCACTCCGCTCCTGTGCCCTCGCGGCAATCGCTATGGATATGAATCCCTGAAGAACGCGCTCAAGATTGGTTTTAGTGGGGGGAACCAAAACTCTCACTTCCCGCTCGCATTCGTCAATGGCCGAACTTCGTAAGTTGTGGAAAAGACTTTGATGAGCAGTCCGGCTTGCGCTTCGCGGCTTCTCGGATATCTGCTGTAGGTCTTGGCTCAATGACTCTAATCTCATGACCGAACCGCACCGGAAAGTTATCCGTAAGAAAGTAGTTACGAATTGAGTCGTAGTCCAGGCGCTTTAACCTGGATGTGAACGAATGCGAAGCGCTCGACCAGTTTCTGTTGGTGAGTTAGCAAGTCTTATCCGCAATTTCCGTGCCAAACCAGTCGCATCGAGATCGAATTCTCCATGCTCTTCATACAACTCAGCTTGAAGCCCAACGAGCACAGACGGGTGCGAATCGGTTCTCGTTCGGAGCGGCCGCAGCGAGTGTAATTTATTCATAGCCACGTATAAATTTCCCGCCGGCAGATGGAATTCCGCCCACCCATTGTCCCGCTGTCTCTCAGCAGACGCGCGTCACAAAAAGGGGCCCGTACGGGTCCCTTCTAAGTCGTTTTTTGCTTCGGTTGCCGGATCTGAAATTTGCTGGCAGATCCCCGTCGTTCGGGCCTATGGAATGGGTACGGCAGCCATGTTCGAGGCAGAACTGGTGACACCGGATGCGTCGACACTCTCCACGATGTAGTCGTAAGTCTGGCCGTTTAGCACCGTGGTGTCCACATAAGTGGTCTGGGTAACGGTCATGGAATTCAGTTGCTGATAGTTGGTGCCTCCGCTGGGCGCGCGATAAACGTTGTAACCGGCAACCGGGTCCGGAGAACTGGTCGGTGCATCCCAACTCAAGTTCACCTCGTATAGAACTCCGACGCCGGTGCCGCTTAGGCCAATGACCATGGACGATCCCGTGGAGGAGTTGCTGGTAATCGTCAGTTGGCCCGTCAGCGCCGTCGCCGTTGTGGGATCGAACTGTACGCTGAGCGTGGCCGTTTGATTAGGGTTCAGGGTCAACGGGAACGTGGCTCCGGAGACGGAGAATCCGCTTCCAGTCACGGTGGCTGCGCTCACGGTAACCGCCGCACCCCCGGTCGAGGTCAGGATGAGTGACTGCGTCGCCGGAGAGTTCAGGTTCACATCGCCGAACGCTATCGTGGTGGCGTTTACGCTGAGCGTGGGCAATGCTGCGCCAAGTTGCAATGCGAAGGTTGTGGTCGCACTGTTGGCGCTGGCGGACAGGGTGACGGTCTGAGCGGTGCTCACCGAGGAGACAGTAGCCATGAAGCTGGCGGTGGCGGCTCCGGCAGCCACGGTCACTGAGGCTGGCACGGTTACTGCCGAGTTGTTGCTGGCCAGGCTGACGGTGAATCCGCCGCCGGCCGCTGCCGTGTTCAGTGTTACGGTGCAACTGTCGCTTCCCGCCCCGGTCATCGACCCACTGGTGCAACTCAGCCCGCTCAACACCGGCACGCCCGTGCCGCTTAGACTGATCAACGTCGAGGTCCCGCTCGAGGAATTGCTGGTCAGAGTAAGCTGGCCCGTGGCCGCTCCTGCCGTGGTGGGATCGAACTGCACGGTGAGCGTGGCAGTCTGGTTGGAGTTCAGCGTGAGCGGGAACGTCACTCCGGAGATGGTGAACCCGCTTCCCGTCAAAGTAGCTCCGCTAATGGTCACTGCTGAGGTCCCGGTCGAAGACAACGTCAGCGTTTGTGTTGCGGCCGTATTCACGCCGACGTTGCCGAACGAAATGCTGGACGAGCTGACGCTCAGTGTGATCGCGGCCGCCTCCAACTGTACGCCGGTGGTCGCAGAGACCCCGGCCGCGCTAGCCGAGACTGTTACGGCTTGCGCGACGTTTACCGCGGAAACAGTTGCAGAAAAGCTTCCGCTCGTAGCGCCGGCCGGGAGCGTGATTGAGGACGGCACAGTGAATGATGGGTTATTGCTGGCCAGGCTGACCGTGAGACCGCCGCTCGGGACAGCCGCGTTCATCACCACAGTGCAGTTGTCGCTTCCCGCTCCCGTCATCGTTGTATTGGCACAGCTCAACTGGCTCAGTCTCGGCACGCCCCTGCCCGACAGCCCGACCCTCTTCGAAGCTCCATCGGCGGAGTTACTGCTCACTGTGAGCGCGCCTGTCGTCGACCCCGTCACAGTGGGATCGAATTGCAAAGTCAGTGTTGCAGTTTGATTGGGATTCAGGGTCAATGGGAATGAGGCTCCTGAAGCAGCAAACCCGGCTCCAGATACAGACGCCGCGCTGACCGTCACCGCTGTGTTCCCGGTTGAAGACAGGGTAAGCGTCTCCGTCGCCGGAGTATTCATAGCCACATCGCCAAAGTCAATGCTGGCCGTGCTCAGGCTCAGTGTGGGCGCCGCGCTATTGAGCTGCAGCGTGAACGTCTCCGCCGCGCCTCCCACGCTGGCCGTCAGCGTTGCTGACTCACTAGAACTGACCGGGGACACATTGGCCGTGAAGATGGCGCTGGTCGCACCCGCTGCCACGGTCACCGCCGCTGGCACGGTCACCAGTGAATTGCTGCTGGAGAGGCCTACTGCGAATCCGCCGCTGGCCGCCGCCGCGTTCAGCGTCACGGTGCAGCTATCCGTTCCCGAACCCGTTATTGACGAGCTGGCGCAACTGAGCCCGCTCAATACCGGCACGCCCGTGCCGCTCAGGCCCACCATCGACGTCCCGTTCGAAGAATTGCTGGTCAGGGCGAGTTGCCCCGATTCTGCGCCTGCTGCGCTCGGGTCAAACTGCACGCTCAGCGTTGTGGTTTGGCCTGGGGCCAGTGTCACCGGCAGGCCCTCGCTTGAGATGGCAAAGCCGGTGCCCGTCAGCGTCGCTCCGCTCACGGTCACGGGCATGGTCCCCGTTGACGAAAGAACCAGCGGATGCGTCACCGCCGAATTCACAGGCACGCTGCCAAACGCCAGATTCGAGGCGCTGATCCCCAATATGGGTATCGCTGCGCCCAGTTGAAGAGCGAACGTCTCCGCCACGCCGCCAACGCTTGCGGTCAACGTAGCCGCTTGCACGGTCGTCACCGGGGAGACGCTCACGGTAAAACTCGCGCTGCTCGCGCCTGCCGGCACCGTCACCGAAGCAGGCACAACGACAGCGCTGTCGTTGCTTGCCAGGCTCACATCCAGGCCGCCGCTGGCCGCGGTTGCATTCAGTGTGATTGTGCAGGTGTCGCTGGATGCCCCCGTAATCGATCCGTTCACGCAATTCAGCTTGGTCAGCACCGGCACGCCCATGCCGCTCAGGGCGACCGTGGCCGAGGAGGCATTCGTCGCGTTACTGGCAATGGTCAACTGGCCGGCTGCAGAGCCTGACGCCGTGGGGTCGAATTGGATGGTCACCGTAACGCTGGCGTTGGCGCCGATTGTCATCGGCACGCTGCTTCCGCCGCTCATCGAAAAGGGTTGCCCAGTCAGATTGAACTGAGAGATCTCAACCGGCGCCGATCCCTTGTTCGAAAGGGTGATGCTGGCGCTCACTGTCTTGCCGACAGCCACCTGGCCGAAATCGACGTTACTCGATGACGTGATCAGTGTTCCCGTTGCCGTATTCGTTGCGACAAGGGTTCCACCACAACCACTTAGTGCGAGGCTGCACGAAAAAGTCAGCAGCACAATTAAACTGAACTTCAAATGGCGCATATGCCCTCCGAACGGGCGCGATAATTTCATCGGCGCGCGCACGAGATCTATCGCCAAGGCAAACTAACGTAATCATAAAAGATTACTAACGTGGCCTAGTATATCCGCACTGTCGGGTACTTATGAAGATTATTTTATGTTACTTTTGGGTACTCTTGTACCGAAGCGGTAAACCCGCTTATGGGTGACTTGATCTGTGCGCGATGGGAATTCTGGCCGTCAACGCCGATGCACGAGGGCGTAATTGTGGAAGGTCTTTCAGAATCAAGCAACGACCCCCGCTTGGCTGCGGGCCTGATCTGTCGGTTGACTTGGGAATGAGGGTCGGCGGGCGAATCGCTTCTACGTTTTTCCCAAATAGGTTATAGAACAGCCTTTGCAATCGCCGCCAATTGCATGAACGACGTTCCTTCGTAAATCTTTCCGATCTTCGCGTCGCGGTAGAGCTTCTCCACGGGCGATTCCTTCACGAATCCCGCCCCGCCCAGAACCTCAACCGCAAGGCTCGCCACGCGCTCCGCCATCTGCGACGCGAAGTACTTGCACATCGCCGCTTCTTTGCGGAACTCGTGCCCTGTGTCCTTCAGTCGCGCCGCGTTGTAAACGAGCAATTTCGCGGCTTCAATCTCGGTCGCCATCTCCGCCAGTTGAAACTGCATGGCCTGGAACTCCGCAATCGGCTTGCCGAATTGCTTGCGTTCTTTGGCGTGCTTCACGGCGTGTCCCCACGCGCCTTCAGCCAGCCCTAGCATCTGCGCGCCGATGCCGATGCGCCCGCCGTTCAGCGTCTCCATCGCAATCTTGTAGCCGCTACCCACCTTGCCCAGCACCTGCGCCGCAGGAACCGCACACTCGTCCAGAATCAGCTCGCAGGTGCTCGACGCGCGAATCCCCAGCTTGTCTTCCTTCCTGCCGATCGTGAATCCCGCCGCGCCTTTCTCCACCAGGAACGCTGTAATCCCTTTGTAGCCGGCGCTCGCATCGACGGTCGCAAAGACGATGAACAGTCCCGCTTCTTTGGCATTGCTGATCCAGAGCTTGCGCCCCGTCAGCACATATTCGCCGCCGTGCATCTCCGCGCGCGTCTCCAGCGCAAACGCATCCGATCCCGAACCCGCTTCGCTCAGCGCGTAGGCGCCAACGGTATCTGCCGCCAGCCGCGGCAGATATTTCTGCTTCTGTTCCGGCGTGCCCCAGCGCAGCAGCGCGCTCGCCACGAGCGTGTTCTGCACATCCACCACCAACGCCACCGCGGGGTCCACGGCCGAGAGCATCTCCACGGCCAGCACGGAATCGAAAAACGTGCCCGCGCTTCCCCCGAACTCCTCCGGAATCTCGATCCCCATCAGCCCGAGCTCGAAGAGCCTGCCCAGCAGCGCCGCGTCCATCTGCTGCTCCTCATCCATGCGCCGCACCAGGGGCGCAACCTCATCCTGGGCAAACCTCCGCACGCTGTCGCGGAAGAGCGTCTCTTCTTCGCTGAGTTGTGTAATGGGCGAGCCGGACGAAAGCGGATTCACGGCCGTTTGCCTCCAAACATCCGATCCTTATGTTCACGGATGCTCTTTTGAATGATATGCTGCGCTCGGGACTTGGACGATCCCGGAAACTGCAATGCAGATCGCCAATCACGTCTTCCTTGTTACCGGCGGCGCATCCGGGTTGGGTGCAGCCACGGCGCAGCTGCTCGTCGCTGAAGGCGGCTCCGTCGTCATCGCCGACACCAATCGCACCGCTGGCGAAGCGCTTGCCGCCGAGCTCGGCGCATCCGCCCGTTTCGCCCTCACTGACGTTACCAGCGAGCACGAAGCACAGGCCGCGGTCGATCTCGCGCTCAGCGCCTTTGGCCACCTGCACTCGCTCATTAACTGCGCCGGAATCGCCCCCTCCGAGCGCGTCGCCGGCCGCGAAGGCCCGCATCGCCTCGAGACGCTTTGCAAAGACCGTCAACATCAACCTCATCGGAACCTTCAACATGATTCGCCTTGCAGCCGCCGCCATCGCGAAGGAAGCGCCCGGCGAAGACGGCGAGCGTGGCGTCATCGTCAACTCCGCTTCCATCGCAGCTTTCGATGGCCAGATCGGTCAGGCCGCCTACGCAGCTTCAAAGGGAGGCGTCGTTGCGCTCACCTTGCCCATTGCCCGAGAGTTGGCGCGATTCGGCATTCGTGTGGTCAGCATCGCCCCCGGAGTCTTCGCCACGCCGATGGTGGCCGGCTTCTCGCCCGAGGTGCAGGACGCGCTCGGCAAGAGCGTTCCATTTCCCGCCCGCCTCGGTCAGCCCGCTGAGTTTGCCGCTCTCGTCAAGCACATCTGCCAGAACTCCATGCTCAACGGCGAAACCATCCGCCTCGACGGCGCATTGCGCATGGCCCCGCGCTAACGAGTGAGACTTGAGGGAACACGAATGCCCGTATCCGATCCCATCGTGATTGTTGGCTCCGCGCGAATGCCCATCGGCGCGTTCCAGGGTGACTTCAAAGACCTGACCGCTCCCGAGCTCGGCGCCGCCGCCATCCGCGCCAGTGTCGAGCGCGCCACCCTCCCGTCCGACGCAATTGACGAAGTCCTCCTCGGCTGCGTTCTTCCCGCCGGCCTCGGCCAGGCTCCCGCGCGTCAGGCCGCTCTTGGCGCAGGGTTGTCCGCCTCAACCGGCGCGGTCACCATCAACAAAATGTGCGGTTCCGGGATGAAGGCCGTCATGCTGGCGCACGATCTCCTGCTTGCAGGCAGCGCGAAGATCGTCGTCGCCGGCGGTATGGAAAGCATGAGCAACGCGCCGTATTTGCTCGACCGCGCCCGTGGCGGCTATCGCATGGGCCACGGCCGCGTCCTCGACCACATGTTTCTCGATGGCCTCGAAGACGCCTACGACAAGGGCCGTCTGATGGGCACCTACGCCGAAGACTGCGCCCAGAGCTACGCATTCACCCGACAGGCGCAGGACGAATTCGCGCTCGCATCCCTCTCGCGCGCGCAAAGAGCCACCCCAGCGTTGCCGCGGTCAGACTCGCCCCTCGACACTCGCATCCCTCTCGCGCGCGCAAAGAGCCACCGCAAACGGCAGTTTTTCTGCCGAGATCGTTCCGCTCGCAGTGAATGCGGGCAAAACCGAGCGGATCGTCGCCCACGACGAGCTCCCGCTCAAAGCCACTCCCGAAAAAATTCCGCACCTCAAGCCCGCCTTTCGCGAAGGCGGAACGGTGACCGCCGCAAACTCAAGCGCCATCTCCGACGGCGCCGCCGCGCTCGTCCTCATGCGCCGCTCTGAAGCAGATCGACGCGGCCTCAAACCGCTCGCCGCCATCGCGGCTCACGCCACCTTCGCCAACACGCCGGCCCTCTTTCCCACCGCGCCCATCGGCGCCATCCGCCGCCTCATGCAGCAAACGGGCTGGACCACGCACGACGTCGATCTATTCGAAATCAACGAGGCCTTCGCTGTTGTCGTCATGGCGGCCATGCGCGATCTCGGCCTGCCCCACGAAAAAGTCAACGTCCACGGCGGCGCCTGCGCGCTCGGTCATCCCATCGGTGCATCCGGCGCGCGCATCCTCGTCACGCTGCTTGCGGCCCTCGCGCAGCACAATCTGCGCCGCGGAGTCGCCTCACTCTGCATCGGCGGCGGCGAGGCGACAGCCGTCGCAATCGAACAACTCACTTGATCTTTTCGGAAAGGAACCCGCGCCTCGAACGAGCGCGGTCGAACGCCGCGCTACGCGCCCGCCAGCGCAGCCTCGCCCACGCCGCCGTTGGCCTCCGGCTGTGCCTCAGTCGACTCCGGCGCTTCCACCGGCACATGGGCCAGCTCCCACGCTGAGCGATCCTTCATCAGCCGCGACACAAACGCGGTGTGCATCGCATGCCCGGCCCGAACAGCCACCACGTGACCCTCCAGCCTGCGCCCCGCCAGCGCCAGGTCGCCGATCAAATCGAGCACCTTGTGCCGCACATATTCGTCCGGAAAGCGCAGCGGTCCATTCTCCGGCCCGCGCGCTCCCAGAATGATCGCGTTCTCCGGGCTTGCTCCGCGAATCAGTCCCATGTCGCGCAGCTTGCGCTCATCCACTTTGTAGCCGAACGTCCGCGCCGGGGCAATCTCGCTTCCATACGTCTCCGCCGCCAGATCGATGCAGGTCTTTTGCTGGCCGATCGGTGCAGGAAAGTCGATGGTGTAGGAGACGCGATAGCCCGATCCGGGGTAAACGCCAATAAACTTGTCGCCCTCGCGCACCTCCACCGGGTGCAGCACGCGCAGCGTCTCCCGCCGCCTCCGCTGCTCGCGGATTCCCACCCTTTGGAACGCCTCCACGTAGGGCAGGGCGCTCCCGTCCAGGATCGGCAGCTCAAGGTTGTCGATCTCGACAATCACGTTGTCGACGCCCATTCCGATCAGCGCTGAGAGCAGGTGTTCCGTCGTCGAAATGAGCACGCTCTGCCGCATCAAGCTGGTCGCGTAGCTCACCTTGGCCACGTTGCGTCCCGTTGCGGGAATCTCAAAG
This sequence comes from uncultured Acidobacteriaceae bacterium, assembly GCA_963835895.1. Lineage (GTDB taxonomy): Bacteria > Acidobacteriota > Terriglobia > Terriglobales > Acidobacteriaceae > Telmatobacter. Next base: position 54,495 of record CAWIHC010000007.1, read on the forward strand.
TTGTCCAGGTCCGTGCGCCGGAAAACGATCCCCGACCCCGCCGCCGCAGGCAGCAGTCGCATTGTCACCGGCGCGCCCGAGTGCAATCCCACGCCCGAAAATTCGAGCGGCGCTGCAATCGTCTGCTCGTGGTGTGCTGGCTGACCCAATCTGCCTCTCTTGCTCTGAAAACCTTTGCCTTGTTTAGAATAGACGGCGCATAGAAATCCTGTCGTGTGGCATTTTTGCCACACCGTGCGCCAATTTTGCCCCGCGGAGCCTCTCTGATAACCTCTGCCGGAACTGCCCATAAGTGTCGTAGAATCAAGAAGTCTTTCGGGCTTGATCGACTAAATTCTGGCGAAAGAGGCGCGAATGTCGTTGGCGGCCAACTCAAAGATTCCCGTGCGCGATTTGCTCATCCGAGCCCGGCGCAAGCAGGCCAGCCTGGTCGCATTCACTAGGCAGTTGGTTCAGGCGGAATCCCCCTCCGACAACAAGTCAGCCGTCGATGCCTGCCTCGCCCTCGCAGTCGCGCGTGGCAAGCAGTTGCGTGGCCGCGTCAAGACCCACCGTCAGCCCAGCTTCGCCAATGTCCTCGAACTCCGCTTCGGGCGTTCGAATGCAAACGCCGCCGCCAAGCCCTTCCTGCTCCTCGGCCATCTGGACACGGTTTGGCCTCTCGGCACGCTCAAAACCATGCCCTGCCGGTTGAGCGCTGGCCGTCTCTGGGGTCCCGGAACCCTCGACATGAAGGCTGGCGTCGCCATGGCCTTCACCGCCATCGAAATGCTCATCGAAGCAGACTTGCTCCACCGTGAAATTGTCCTCCTCCTCAATGGCGACGAGGAGATCGGCAGCACCGTCTCAAGGCCGATCACGGAAAAACTCGCGAAAAGCTGCGCCTCTGTCTACGTCCTCGAGCCCGCGCAGGGGTTGGCCTACAAGACCGCCCGCAAGGGGATCGGCAATTGGCGTGTCGACGCTGAAGGAATCGCAGCCCACGCGGGGGTGGACTTTGAGAAAGGTGCGAACGCCATTCGCGAGCTGGCGCGCGTCGTCGAGAAAGTCAGCTCCTGGACCGATCTGAAGCGCGGCCTCACCGTCAGCGTGGGCGTCGCGGGCGGCGGCACAAAATCAAACGTCGTTCCAGCCCACGCCTGGGCCGAAGTCGACGCCCGCATCGCGCGCCGCGCCGACGGCCCGCGCATCGAGCACAAATTTGCCGCCCTCAAAGCGCAAGACCCGCGCTGCAAGCTCAGAGTCACCGGCGGCATCAACCGCCCGCCCATGGAGCGCAGCCGCGGCACCGTCCGCCTCTTGCGCAAAGCGCAGGCCCTCGCCCGCGACCTCGGCCTCTCGCTCCACGAAGCCTCCACTGGAGGCGGCTCCGACGGCAACTTCACCGCTGCCCTGGGTATTCCCACCCTGGACGGCATGGGCGCCGTCGGCGAAGGCGCGCATGCCCGCCACGAATCAGTCATCGTGGACCATCTCGCCCCGCGCACCGCGCTCCTTGCAGCCATGTTGGCGAGCTGACACGCGCACTGGTCGCCTCCGGCCTGATAAACTCCGTTGTGGAATCCAGTCGGAGATGTTCCCAACCATGAATCGTTTTGTTCCCATCCTCTTCCTGGCGGCATTCACCACAGCCGCAATCGCCCAAACCACTCCCAAAGCGCCCGCGACCGGCTCCGCGACGCCCAAGACCGCCGCGTCAGCGTCCATGGCAGCCAAGCCCTCCACCGCCAAGCCGGCCACAGCAGCCACCGCGCCCGAGCCCCAAAGCATGCCTTGGATCAAGCTTCCTCCCGGCGTGCCCAGGGTCGCGCACGGTCTGGTCAAGATGCCATTCGCCCTGCGCTATGAAGACATCAAGGTGGGCACCGGTGCCGAGGGCGAGTCCGGCAAGCTCTGGCACCTCAAGTACACCGGGTGGCGCGCGGCCGACGGCATCAAGTTCGACTCGTGGGACGATCACAAGCAGCCCGTCATCGGCTCCGACGGCAAGCCCAAGCTCGGTCCAGACGGAAAGCCCGTGATGGGCGATGCTGATGCCGATCGAGATTCCGCAGGGCATGGGCCGCGTCATTCCCGGCTTCGACTACGGCATCGACGGCATGAAGATCGGCGGAAAGCGCCGCATCTTCATTCCTTGGCAAATGGCCTACGGAACCCGCGCCATTCCCGACCGTCCCGAGCGACTGGGTCTCCCGCCAGTCCCGGCATACCTGCCAAGTCGGACCTTATCTTCGACGTTGAATTGCTCGACGTCACCGACATGCCTATGCCGCCGCAGCGCCCCATGATGCCGCGCAATCGTCCGATGCCCATGCAGCCGCATCCTGGCGCCGGCGCTCAGCCCAACGCCGCGCCAACGCCGAAGCCGGCCCCGCCTGCTACGCAGACCGCGCCGAGCACGAGCACGCCTGCTCAACCCGCCGCACCTGCTCAGCCGACTCAGCCGCCGACATCGACCCAGACGCCGGCCCAGCCGCAGCAAAAGTAATCCCATCCCATCCTTTTCGCGCCCTTTGCGAAGAGGATGGGAGCGCGCTTTCGGGCGGGAACCCACATGAACGCCGCTCCTTGGCTCCCTCGTTCCCTTGCTCCCATGTTCCCTCGTTCTCCTACGCCTCTAATCCCTACATCCGTGTATTTCGTGTCAAGCCTCTCCGCTCCCGAATTCTCCCCTATTTCTATCGATCCAAACCAGATATTTCTTTTGCCAAGTTTGCTGGTTATATCGCGCGGTTGGCGCATCCTCAAACTATGAGCATGACCTCAAGCCATACCCGAATCGCTGGTTCACCGAAATTCGATTCACGCTTTCTACCGGCTCGGAACTCCGCAAACTCCGATGGCTCCGCTCTCCGGAATGCCTCGGTCGAGGCAAAAATAACAAAAGAAAAATTTTTGAGGCCTTCAGAACGCAAAAAACGCGCATAACCCTTTTGATATCAGCAAAAGTATCGAAAAACCGTCGACAAATTTCGACAAATTTCGTCAATTTTGTGACTCAAAAAGGCCCTTTTTCGCCCCCAAATCGCCCAAAGCAGCACCCAGCCACGCCGCGGCCGGCCTTTCGCTAAGCCGCGGGCAGCTCCGGTGTGGCCGCAATCAACTGCCGCGTGTACTCCTCGCGCGGATTCGCGCAAAGCACCACGGCCTCGCCCGTCTCCACCAGCCTGCCGCGCTCCATCACCGCAATCCGCGTGCTCAGGTAGCGCACCAGCGGCATGGAGTGCGAGATGAACAGGTAGGTCAGCCCGTGCTCGCGCTGCAATCCGCGCAGCAGGTTCACAATCTGCGCGCCTACGCTGACATCGAGTGCCGAGACAGGTTCGTCCAAAACCAGAAAACGTGGCCGCAGCGCCAGCGCCCGCGCAATGTTGATCCTCTGCCGCTGTCCGCCTGAAAACTCGTGCGGATAGCGACCCAGCGCCGACTCATCCATGCCCACATCGCGGAGCAGCTCTACAGCCTTCGCCCGCAGCGCCGCCTTGCTCGTCTCCGTTCTCGAATCGCCGCGATGAATCTTGAGCGGCTCCGTCACAATCGCCAGCACATTCATCCGCGGATTGAGCGCCGCATACGGATCCTGAAAGACCGGCTGCATCTGGCGCCGCAGTCGCCGCATCTTTGCGCCGTCGCGCGCGCTACATCTGTCCCGTCCACGCGCACCGTTCCCGCGCTCGGCTCGGTCAATCCCAGGATCATGCGCGCCAAGCGTCGTCTTTCCTGACCCCGATTCGCCTACCAGGCCCAGCGTCTCGCCCGCTGTCAATCTCGAGCGACACGTTCTCCACCACGGTCTGTTCCGTGGTCCGCATTCCCACGCGGCGCGGATAAGTCTTCGAAACCGAGCTCACTTCGACCAGCGGCATTCCTCGATCCTAAATGCGTGCCCACCCTCAACCCTGGCACAAAAATGGGTGCCCAATCCTGGCTGTCATCCTGAGCGACCGGAGCGTAGCGATGGGAGTCGAAGGACCTGCTTCTTGGAAATCTGGCGAAGGGTGGGATAGCACGCGCCGCTCAATCCAGCTTCGGATGCAGCTTCTGAAACTCCGTCGCCTGCTGGTACGCGCGCGCAAACGCCGCCAGCTTCGCGTCCTGGTAGAGCCCGCCCAGAAACGTGAGCGAAACCGGCGTGCCCGGCCCGCCAATGTCGTCGTGGTCGCCGTCGTCGATCGCCGGCGGCGGCGGCGCGTCGGCGCCGCGCAGCCCGTTGGGCAAAATCACCGCCGGGTTTCCGGTCAGATTCGTCGCAATCAGCTGCTCGTCGGTCGAAGGCGTCACAATCACGTCCACCTGCTCAAAGAGCTCCGCGAACTGGCGCACCGCCAGCGTCCGCGCGCGGTTGGCCTGGATGTACTCGACCGCCGGATAGAACCGCGCGACGCGGAAGTCGTTCGGCCAGTCCTCCGGCCCCTGCTCGGTCAGCAGCTTGTCGCGCCCGCTCATGGTCAGGTCGTCGAAGGCCGCCGCCGCCTCCGCCGTCAGCAGCGGAACCATCGCGTCCCACGGCAGCTTGGGCAGCTCCACCGGAATCAGGTTCACGCCCATCGCGCGCAGCTTGTCCAGCGCGGCCTGTTCGTAGCGCCGGTCGTATTCGCGCCGCGCCCGCCCGGCCTGCATCTCGGCGTTTGCGTCCTCGCGCTTCTTCTTCTCTTCGGCGGTTTCGCCCGCCGCCGCTTCCTTCAGCTTCAGCGGCGGCAGCGGATCGAATTCGCTCTTCAGGTAGCCCAACCCGCAACGTGCGCCAGTCGAAGCTCGCGATTCCAGTCGAAGCCCGCCGTCGCCGCGGAAAGATCCTTGCCGTCGGGCCCGTGAATCGCCTCCAGCACCAGCGCGCAATCCTCCACCGAGCGGCAGATCGGCCCCAGCTTATCCATCGTCCAGCTCAGCGCCATCGCGCCGGTGCGCGGCACCAGGCCAAAGCTCGGCCGCAGCCCCGTCGTGCCGCAGCGCGTCGAAGGCGACGAGATCGATCCCAGCGTCTCCGAGCCCATCGCAAACCCCACGCACCCCGCGGCCACCGCGCTCGCCGACCCGGCCGACGATCCGCTCGATCCCTGCGCCGGATTCCACGGGTTCCGCGTCCGCCCGCCAAACCACTTGTCGCCCATGGCCAGCGCGCCCAGCGAGAACTTGGCAATCAGAACCGCCCCGGCCGCATCGAGCCGTTGCACCACCGTCGCGTCTTCATCGAACGACTGGTGCTCGAACCCTCCCGCGCCCCACGTCGTCGGATAGCCCTTCACCGCCAGCAGATCCTTCGCGCCCCACGGAATCCCATGCAGCGGCCCGCGATATTTCCCCGCGGCAATCTCTTCGTCGGCCTTCTTCGCCTGCGCCAGCGCCCGCTCCTCGGTCAGCGTGATCACGAAATGCAGTTTCGCGTCGTAGCGCTTGAGGCGATCAATATACATCTGCGTCAGTGCCAGCGAAGTGATTTTGCGGGCGCGCAGCAGCGGTGCGATTTCTGCCACGCTGGCGAAGGCGAGATCTTCAATGCTCGCTGGAGCCACGAGCGCACCGCCCACAGAATCGATCCTGGCAGTCTTCTCGCTGGCCGCAGCCGGCAGCGTATCGCACACAACTGCCTTCGTTAGTTTTCCCGCAGGCCCCGGATGAAACATATACGCCGGCGGCACGCCATTCTCGATCTTCAGCGCGCGAATCTGCCCGTACGCATCGCGTTGATCGTTCAGCCCGTCGAGCATCATCTTCTTCTGCTCGTCGCTGAACGGCCCCACGCCCGCCAGTTCCGCGGCCCGGTCAATCATCTCCGGCGTGATTTTCGGGTAGCTCTGACGGCTTGGCTTGCGCATTTGCGCCGGAGCCGCACTCCTGCGCCTGCGCCGCCAGCGTATACAGGATCCCCGGCAGCAGCGGCGACGCAATCCCCGCACTTGTGCATGCATTCAAAAAAGCTCGTCGGTTAATAGTCATGCGCGATAGTCCTTTCGAGAGCAGCAAACCCTTGCGCAAACTATAGACGATGCGCGCCGTAAGCCGCCCGCGTTCGCGCGGCACCAAACACAGGCAGCGTGACGCAGCGCCCGGCTACTTCCCCACCTCCGCCAGCAGCGCCTCCGCCCGGTGCAGATCGTCGCGGCGTTTCTGCTTCTCGCTCTCAATGTCGGCCGGCGCCCATGTCGATCCGCCGATCCGCCGCGATGTGTCGCTCAGCCTCTGCTCGAACTCCTTGTCGAGCTGGGCCACGTCGGCCTGCGCCTGCGCGAGCGCCTCGTGGAAATGCGCTAAGCTCGGCATCGATGCGCTCGGGATAGTAGCTCAGCCGGTCGCCGGTCTGCATCGCGTCCACGAGACGCAATCGAAGGGCCCGCAACCGGCCCGGTCTGCTGCAGCGCGTCATACAGCGCCGCGCAGACGCGTCATTTTGCCCGCAAATCCGTCGAGCTCTCGCGCGGCGCGCAATCCGGCCAGTCGCGCGGCGCACCTCCACCACAACCTTCGCGCTCACGCTGCCGCTCGGCACAGGAATGACCGTCGTCAGCGTGTTGCCCTCGAAGCGTCCAGCCTCCCGGCTCGCCCGGGCTTGGCGAACGCGACTGGCCTTCCCGTTCACCGTCACAGACACCGGCGGCCAATCCGCCGGCAGCCGCAGCTCGTAGCCGCGCGTCTTCAGCATCCCGGGATAACTGCCCTCCACCGGCCCGATCTCCACGCGCAGCGTGTCGCCGTTCTCGCGTCGCCTTGATCGGCGTGCGCGCAAACACGCCCCGCTGGTACTCGACCGACACGCCCGAATCCTCATAGACCGAGTAGCTCGAGCTTGCGCCCGGCGCAAGCGGCCACACATTCACAATCAGCGGATCGACCGGCTTCTCGCCCGTATGCAGCATCGCCGGCTGCATCGGCACAATCGCGCCCGCCTTCACATACACCGGAATCTGATGCGATCGTGAAGCTCCGCTCCACCGTCGCCGGCCCCGCAAAATGCTTGCCCGTCGGCCACTCGATCCAGTCGCCCTTCGGGCAGCCACACCTGCTCCGTCGCGAGCCCGGTCATCTTGTCCGCGGGCGCCGTCACCGGGCTCACAATCATCTGGTCGCCAAACAGGTATTCGTTCTTGCTCGTGTAGGCGGCATCGTCCTCCGGCCAGTCATAATAGAGCGGCCGCAAAAACGCCACGCCGGTGTCGTAGGTGCGCCGCGCCTCGGTGTAGAGATACGGCTCCATCGCCTCGCGCAGTTGGTATGCCGACCGCAGCACTGCCGAGTACGGCTCGGGATACGCCCAGATTCTCCGCTCCGAATCAGGATTCTTCGTTGTGTGCGTGCGCAGAATCGGCGAGAACGTGCCGAACTGTACCCATCGCGTGTAGAGCTCAGGATCGACCGCGCCTGGCATGTGTCCGCCGATGTCGTGGCTCCAGTAGGCATAGCCCACGTTGGCGGCCGTCGCCGTAAACCACGGCTGAAACGCCAGCGATTCCCACACCGAAATCGTGTCGCCTGAAAACCCAATCTGGTAACGGTGATTGCCCAGCCCGCCCCAGCGATGAAACAGCAGCGGCCGTTTGCCTTCGCGCTGCTGATCGGTAAAGTGCAGGTAGTTGAGCCACCACGTGTTGTTTACGCCTGGCAGCTTGGTGTTCGGTTCCTGCTGCCAATCGAGCCACCAGAAATCGATGCCCTGCTTCTCCAGCGGATGCAGCACAAGATCAAAGTAATTCGTCGCCCAATTCTTGTTCGTGGGGTCAAAAGGAATGTACTTCTTCGTCGCCGGGTCGATTCCCATCGCCCTCGCCATCGCCGGATACGCCTCCTCCCACGGCTGAATGCCCGACGCCGGGTGCAGATTCAGCGTGGTCTTCAGTCCGTCCTCGTGCAGCTTCTTCAGAAACGCATCGGGATCGGGAAACAGCACTTTGTTCCACGTGTAGCCCGTCCATCCCAGCACGTTGCCCCGACTGATCCGTCTCGCCCATGGCCTGCAGTTGCTCCTCGCTGATGTGCCAGTCCATGTCGATCACCAGCACATCGAGCGGCGTGGCGTTCTCGCGGAATCCGCGCACCAGCTCGTCCAGTTCCTGGTCGCTATACGCCCAGTAGCGCGACCACCACACGCCAAACGCAAAGCGCGGCGGCAGCGGAATCCGCCCCGCCACGCGGACAAAGTCGCCCAGCGCCTTCTTGTAGTCGTGCCCGTAGCCAAAGAAGTACCAGTCGGTGTACGCTCCGGGTTTCTCGTTCGCCGGCCGCTCCATCACCCACGGCCACGGACTCTTCTCGCCCTCAAGAAATCGAAAATCGGCCGAGTCGAACAGCGGTCGCGTCGAATCATCCACCAGCGCCCATCCGGAGCGCGACACCAGCCCCTGTCCAATCGGCTCCTCGTCTTCGAGCCCCGTGCGGTGTCGAGCGTCCGCGTCGTGCCCATCAGATTCTCAGGATCGCTCTCGCCCGGATGCCAAGTGACTTGCTTGCCATCCACCATCAGTGTGATCGAAAGTTCCTCTTTGAAAACGCAACTGCCACCAGGGGTAGGCTTGTAATCCGGCATTGCCGTGTATTTCAGCGTCAGTGCATCCGTTCTGATGGTCAAAGTGTCTGTGCCGTCGGTCGAGACGCTCTTTGTAAACTTCGGTACAGGCAATCGTCGGTTGATAAACACCAGCGATGCGTGATCCTCGAATTCGTCGTTGGCAGAGCACTCAATGCGAATTAGTTGAGGCGTCAGCACCGTGAACCGCGCATAGCCTATCGTCACCACCGCTTTCGGATCGGCCACCGGATTGTCCGCCGCCGGAACTCCGCGCGCGCCCGCCGCCGCCCTATCTGCCGTTGTCCCTGGCGTCCCGCTCGGCGCCTGCGCCGCCTGGGCCCGCGCAATCGCCGCACAGCCGCATCCCAACGCCACAACCGCAACCGCAATCCATCTCGAAAACACGCGCATGGTAGCCCCCATCCTGCTCCACCGGGAAGAGTACCACCACGCGCTGCCGCCAATCAGCCCCGGCCGCCCGCGCATCAGGCCGCTATCATTGGGTCAAGCCGGCCTGCGTCGGCGCACCATCCATGACCCCGGTCATTTTCATCTCGGCAGGGGAAGCCAGCGGCGAGCACTACGGTGCCCTCCTTGCCACTGCGCTCCGCCGTCAACTCGCCGCCGTTGACCTCCCCGTCAACTTCACAGGCATGGGTGGCCCGCGCATGGCAGCCGCCGGCGTCGAATGTGTCGTCCGCGCTGAAGACATGGCCGTCATGGGATTCACTGAAGTCGTCCGGCATCTCCCCCGCATCTACCGCGAGTTCCGCAAGCTCAAGCGCGCCATCCGCGCCCGCCGGCCCTCCGTCGCCATCCTCATTGACTTTCCCGAAATCCATTTCCGCCTCGCCCGCGAATTCCACCGCCTCGGCATTCCCGTCATCTACTTCGTCAGCCCACAGCTTTGGGCCTGGAAGCAGCACCGCATCCGCCTCGTGCGTCAATTTGTCAAGCGCATGCTGGTCATCTTCCCGTTTGAAGAGGCCTTCTACCGCGAGCGCGGTGTCCAGGCGGATTTCGTCGGCCATCCCCTTGCCGATCTGCCCCTGCCCTTCATCACCCGCGAGCAGTTCGCCGCCGAAAACAACCTCGACCCCACCCGCACCTGGATCGGCCTTCTCCCCGGCAGCCGCCTGCGCGAAATCGAGGCTCACCTGCCGGCGATGCTCTCCGCTGCGCGCGCCCTCGCCCCGCCCGCGCCCTACATTCCGTCGCCCGCTTCAAATCCCGCCTCCCCCGCTCAGCCCTACGAATTCCTCCTTCCCCTCGCTCCCACGCTCGACTCAGCCCAGCGCGCCTCCGTCCAACGCCTCGTTGATGACCACGCTTCCAACCTCACCATTCGACTGATCAGTGATCTAGGCGCCGAAGGCGCGGTCAGCCCCACCGCAGGTGACGCCCGAGCCGCCCTCTTTCACGCCAGTGCCTCCATCGTCGCCAGCGGCACGGCTACCGTCGAAGCCGCCCTCATCGGCAACCCTTTTGTCGTCGTCTACCGCGTCTCGCCGCTCACGTATGCTATCGCCAGGCGCCTGGTTAAGGTCCCTCACGTCGCCATGGTCAACCTCATCGCCGGCAAACGCGTGGTTCCGGAGCTCATCCAGCACGACTTCACGCCCGCAAATATCGTCCAACACCTTAGCCCGCTGCTACCCGACGGCCCGGCTCGGGAGTCCATGATGATGGAGTTGGCAGCCATTCGGGAGGCGCTCCACGCACATGCGGCCAATCGCTCGGGGCAGTCCGCCATCCAGCGGGTAGCAGCTATCGTTGTGCAAGAGGTCGAAGCAGTTTGTCCGGTACCCGCGCATGGAACCAAGCCCTGAACCGAGTCGGAGTTTCCCCAGCAACCAGCCCTCTTATGGCGGCAGCACAATGAGCGATCGAATGATTCGACACCTGAAAGATTTGCACTCCGCGGCTAGGCGCCTCATCAGCCGGTTACAGCGGTTCCGCAGTTACTGTGTCCCGAAGCCTCGAACGGCAAGTGGATTCTTCCTCAAGAAGAATCCACTCCGCACTAGAGCCTGGAAAAGGCTACATCAACTGCGGAACCGCTCTTGCACCCGCCCTCCTCACCGCTGCGGCCCTCGCCGCAACCGCCGCCCTCCCCGCCGCCGCCCAAATCGTCCGCCCGGCCCTCAACATCACCGGCTACGTCATCGACGCCGAGCTTGATACTGCCACGCACCACCTCACCGCCACCGCCCAGGTCACCTTTACCGCGCCCGCCAACCTCGACGTGGTCACCTTCGGCTTCCATCCCGCGCTCAAGGTCACCAAAATTACCGACGATTCCGGCAAGCTCCTCGAAGCCGAGCGCACCGCCGATGGCTCCATCCGCGTCACCGCAAACACGCCTTTCGTTGACGGCCAGCCTGTCCACTGGACTTTCGTCTACGACGGCATGATCACCGGCAATGAGGATGGCCCCATCGAAGGCCTCAAGCTGGCCGCCGTTCAGGAGCCGATCAGCTACCTGCTGTATCCCGCGCGGTGGTTCCCCTCCACCGGCTTCATGACCGATCGCTTCACCGCCGAAATGCACATCCGCGTTCCTCAGGGAATGCGCGTCTTTGCCAGCGGCTCCTCGGGAGCCTCCAGGCCCGTCACCCTCTCCAGCGGCAAGCCCGGCGACGAGTATGACTTCAATTGGCCCAAGCCCGGATTCCCCGGAACCGTGATCGCCGGCCGCTATCTGCCGCCCGTCTCAGCAGGTGCCGGCAACGTAAAGGTCTACGTCACCATCACCCATCAGGCCTCGGCCAACCAGTTGGCGCAAACCGCTACCAGCGAATACAACTTCTTCACTGACACCTTTGGCCTGCCTCCCACGCCCCGCATCAACATCGTCGAGCTGCCCGATGACACCTTGCCCGCCGTCTACGCGCCAGAGCTGGCCGCCATCATGGGCTCCCGCACCGGCGACAAATCCGGCATCCGCCTGCTCGCCAACACCATTGCCCACCAGTGGTGGGGATTGGAAGTCAGCCCCAAAACCCTCGACGACGCCTGGATCACCAACGGCATGTCGCGCTACGGCGAGCTGATGTATGTCGAGGACCAGAGCGGCATGACCGCCATGAAAGCCGCCATGGAAGACGTAGCCGCCGGCGCCCTCGCCTATGACACCATTCCTCTCACCAGCGTCGGCCGTCTCGATCCCTTCTCGCCCCAGTTCCAGTCCATGACCCTCGAAAAGGGCGCCATGATCTTCCATATGCTGCGCTGGGAGGTTGGCGACAAGCCCTTCCTCGACATCCTCAGAGGCGCGCTCAGTCAGTATGCAGGCGGCTCCATCCGTACCGGTGACTTCGAGAAGGTGGCCGAGGCCGAGAGCCAGCAGGAGCTCGTGCCCTTCTTCTCCCAGTGGATTGACGGCACCGGCGCGCCCACCTTCACCAACAAGTACTCTGTCTATCGCTTCGGCAACAACAAGGGCTTCCGAACAATAGGCGAGATCAACCAGGATCTCGACCTATTCCGCATGCCCGTCGATCTGCGCATTGAGACCGACGGCAAAACCGTCAACCAGAGCATCGAAGTCGTCGGCACTGACACCCAATACGTCGTTGACACCTTCGGCCGTCCCCGCCGCATCAGCGTCGATCCCAATGACTGGGTGCTGAAAGCCAGCCCCGACCTCCAGGTCCGCATCGCCATCCTCAAAGGCCAGCAGTTAGTCGCTCAGAACGACCTTCTCGGCGCCATCGCCGAGTACAAGAAGGCCCTCGAAGCCAATCCACAGAGCTCGCTGGCCAGCTACCGCATCGGCGAGGTGCTCTTTACCCAGTGCAACTACCAGGCCAGCGTCAACGCCTTCCGCGACGCCCTCCGCGGCGACGACGAGCCGCCGTGGACCGAGGTCTGGAGCCACATCGCCATCGGCAAAATCTTCGACGTCACCGGCCAGCGCGACCGCGCCGTCGGCGAGTACCGCCTGGCCGTCCAGACCAACGACAACACCCAAGGCGCAGTCAACGAAGCCCGCGAGTACCTGCAAAAGCCCTTCGTCCAACCCGAAGGCGTCTGCGGCCACTGAGCAAGCCAGCCTTCCGCACCCCAAGGAGCGCCGGCCTCTGTCCTCAGGGTTTCTGTGAGCCAATTCTCGTTGTAGCGCCGGTCCGCACAGGCTGCGGAAAAACTGCTTCGAAGCAGCACGAAGTGTCAGGGCACGACCGGGGAACCCACCCAGCGGGTGGGTCGCGTGCCGTAAATGCCGCAAATTGAGTTCGGCTTTAGCCGCTGAGGGGTGGTTTTCTTCCCCTTGGGGACTTTTTCCGCAGCCTGTCCAGACCGGCTGTACTGGCGGCGTCCTCGCCGCCAGCCGCGCACCAACCCTCGACCTACCCAAAAGAATGGGTGCCCCATCCTTTTCGCGGCCCCATGGCGAAAAGGGTGGGATAGCACGAACTCAACCCGCCCGTTTGACGCCACCTCACTCACCCCAGGAATGGGTGCCCAATGTCCCGATTCTGGGACATGGGATGCGACAAACCTTACTAACCCCACTGTCACCCCGAGTGACCCCAACACTGAGCGCAGCGAGGCGGAGGGGGAGTCGAAGGATATGCAGTTGTCTCTCGTCTTGTATCAGGGCACGGCTGGTAGGTCTGGGCCTCTGCCCCGGCTGCTGAACGACGACCCCAACTCCGCCAACACCGCTAGCTCCGCTAACTCCGCCGCTTCACGCGTCATTCTTCTTCACCAGATACTCCTCGACCAGCACGCTCACCAGAACGGCCGTCGGGATCGCGACCATGGCGCCGGCAATGCCGCCGAGCGCCGAACCGAGCAGCAGCGCGACGAAGATCGCCAGCGCCGGCAGATTCATCCGGCTGCTCATGATGCGCGGAATCAGCCACGAGTTTTCGATCTGCAGGTACAAGACAAAGAAGATGGCCACGCCCAGCACGCGGCCCCAGCTGTCGATCGCCGCCACCAGCATGGCCAGCACAAGCGAAACTGCGGCGCCCAGAACCGGGATCAGGTTGAGCAGGCCGGTGACCACGCCCAGCACGTAGGCGTAGCGCACGCCCAGCGAGAGGTAAACGATGGTGCTCACTGTTCCCAGAATCAGCATCAGGCTCAGTTGGCCCAGCAGCCACTTCTCCATGCGGACGGCTGCGCGCCTCAGCGTCGCGTCGAGCCGCTGCCGCGGCTGCGCGGGCACGAACGAAAGGAACCAGCGGTACGCGCCCTCGCCCTCGAGAATGAAATAGAGCGTGAGCACAAATCCAGCGATCACCTCGACCAGCGCTCCCGCCCACGCCCTGAACGAGAACAGCAGGTAAGCCGCCCCACCCGAGAGCCACCGCTGAATCCACGAGATCACGTCGGCGGCGTCGAGGCGATCGGCAAACGGAACTTCTTGGATCTTGGCCAGAATTGCGGGCAGGCGGCTGGGCAATTCGCCGGTCAGGGCCTGCAGGTCGTTGATGACCGGCGGCAAGGCGAAAAACCCAAACGCCGTGAACGCTCCGGCCACGGCCAGCAGAAGGATGAAAATGGCCGTCGATCCGTGGAACGGCTTCCAGCGGCCGATGCGGAGCCGCGTCGTGGCTCGCACCACAGGCGAGAGCACCACGGCAAACAGCGCCGAGACATAAAGCAGAACCAGCACGCCGCGTATCAGCCACGCCACGTAAATTGCCAAAGCCACTGCAAACGCAAAGAGGATGTGTCCGCGAACGCTGCTCCGTTGTTGGGCGGGCTGATTCATACGAGGCAATCCTCACATGCCAGGTTCATGGGCGGCGACGACTATTCACTGTCCACTGCCCACTGTTCACTGTTATTGGCCGCTCAGCATCCCCCCAACGATTCCGCCGAGAATTCCGGCGCCGGCTGTCGCAGGCGTGGCCGCAGCCATCTCCGGGTGCGGCAGATACTCGTAGATCTGGTGCGCCAGACGCGAGATGGGCAGCGTTTGCAGCCACACTGTGCCCGGACCCACCATCTGCGCCAGAAAGATTCCATCGCCGCCGAAGATCATGTTCTTGATCCCCGGTACAGTGGTGATCTGGAAACCGACCGTGGATTGGAATGCGCCCACGTGGCCCGGATGCACAAACAGCACCTCGCCCGGCGCAAGGTTCTTCTGGATCAGCTCGCCAGAAAGCTCGATCCAGGCTGTGCCCACGCCGCCCACCTTTTGCAGCAGGAACCCATCGCCGCCAAAGATGCCCGCCCCGAGCGACTGCTGGAAACCGACCGAGATTGTCACCTGAGGCGTGGCGCAAAGGAACCCGTGCCGGTGCACCATGTACTCCGGCCCCTGGCCAAGCTCCACCGGCACAATGTGGCCCGGCACCCGCGTGGCAAACGAGACGGAGCCCTGGTACTGGATGGCCCGGTACTCGGTCATGAAGATGCTGCCGCCGCCGGATACGCGCTTCAGCACGCCGAAAAGTCCGCCACCCCCGCCTGCCTGCGTGTGCGTCGTCATCTGAACGCTCGCACTCATCCACGAGAGCTCTCCGCTCTCTGAAAACACGCTTTCGTTGGGATCGAGCAGCACTTCGAGTACCGGCATGGTGGTGCCCAGAATCCGGGTTTGCATGAGGCATCCCTCCTGTTAGTGATCAGTGTAAAGGCCGCGACTCGCGGTCGCTGAGAATGTTTGTGGATTCGGAATGGCCAGGCCGGGACTGTGGAAAGAGGGTCGGTTTTGGCGAGGCGATCGGAGGTCATTCCTTGTCATGATGCGCGATGATGTGGTCCTTGATGCGGTCGTAGACCTCGCTCGGGAGCACGCCATGATCCAACAGGTCCTGCTTGGTTCGGTAGGGCCTGAAGCGCACGATGCGACCGGCCCAACTCGGCGTCAAACCTGGAACCTTGGCGAGTTCCTCGGCGCTCGCGTGGTTGATGTCGATGCGCGCTTCGGGTGGCGGGATGGCCTTTGTCTTCGGTGATGCGCGCGGGGCGGCCAACTGCGCGCGGCTGAATGCTCCATTTGCCGCTGTGGCGAAGCAGGCCGTGAGCACGGCAATTGCAGCGAATTGCTTTCGTACCGGCACGCATTCATTCTCCGCCCGCCCATGGGATGGCAGCAAGAAAAGGATTTGACAGCGCAGGGGGTTTGCCCGTAGCTTTGGAGTGGATGCAGAGCCTCCGCCACCACGGCCATCACCACCATCATGGGACCACCATGCCGGCGGACTGCCATGGCCTGAGCTAATCGGCCAGAGAGATCGAAGAGAAACACCCAAGCCCGCCGGCGAATGACGCTGGTGGGTTTTTTCGTGTTTGGACAGAAACTTCAACTCTGAACAGGAATAGAGACAGGAAAAGAGATGAGCGAGAAAACAACGGCAATTGATTTCAAGAAGATGGATGACCTCGTGCCGGGGATCGTGCAGGATGCGCGCACCGGCGAGGTTTTGATGCTGGGCTTTCTGAACCCGGCCAGCTATGCCAAGACGCAGGAGACCGGCTTTGTGACCTTCTGGAGCCGCACCCGCCAGAAGCTGTGGATGAAGGGCGAGACCAGCGGCAACCGGCTGCGTGTGGTTTCGGCGGCGACCGACTGTGACAACGACACGCTGTTGTTCCGCGTGGAGGTTGAGGGCGATGGTTTGGTTTGCCATGAGGGCACGGTGAGCTGCTTTACGCGGCCCATTGCTCTCCCACCCCAACGACCCGGGCTCTTTGAGCCACCCGTCGTTGGGGACCCCGGTGTGGGCACGGAGGTGAGCCGTGGCTAGCAAGCTTCGACTCGGAATTCCCAAAGGCAGTTTGCAGGATGCGACGATTGCGCTCTTCAAACGCGCGGGATGGAACATCTACGCTGACGGCCGCTCCTACTTTCCTTCGATTGACGACGGTGACATTGAGTGCATGCTGATTCGCGCGCAGGAGATGGCGCGATACGTTGATCATGGCGTGCTCGATGCCGGTTTAACCGGCATCGATTGGGTGGTCGAGAGCGGTTTGGACGTGGCGAGCGTGACCACGCTGACCTATGCAAAGCAAAGCCGGCGCAAGGTACGCTGGGTGCTGGCCGTGCCCGAGGCGAGCGGCTTCGAGAAGGCCGAGGACCTGGAAGGCAAGATCATCGCTACGGAACTCGTGGAGGTGAGCAAGCGCTACTTTGCCTCGAAGGGCGTGAGCGTGAAGGTGGAATTCAGTTGGGGCGCGACGGAGGTGAAGCCGCCCATGCTGGCCGACGCGATTGTTGAAGTGACAGAGACGGGCAGCTCGCTGAAAGCCAACCACCTGAAGATCATTGATACGGTGATGGAGAGCGAAACGCACTTGATTGCGAGCAAGGCCGCGCTTGCCGACGCGTGGAAGCGGCAGAAGATCGACCAGATCGCGCTCATGCTGCGCGGCGCGATTGACGCGCAGGCGCAGGTGGGCCTGATGCTCAACGTGAAGCGCGCGGACCTCGAGGGTGTGCTGGCCGTGCTGCCGGCGCTGAACTCGCCGACCATTTCGCAGTTGAGCGATTCGGAGTGGGTTGCGGTGAATACGATTCTCGAAGAGCGCGTGGCGCGCGACGTGATCCCGCGGCTGAAAGCGGCGCGCGCGGCGGGAATTGTGGAGTATCCGCTGAACAAAGTGGTGCTTTGACGAGAGAAGAGCGATGAAGCTGATCCGGACCACAGGACGAAAAGCGCGGGAGGCGGCGGAGACGCTGGCTGCGCTCGAACGGCGCGGCGGCGCGGCGCTGGACGCGGTGCTGCCCGCGGTGAAGCGGATTGTGGCCGATGTCCGCAAGCGTGGTGACCGCGCCCTGTTGCGCTATGCGGCGAAGTTCGATGGGCTCGCCGGGCCGAACGCGATGCGCGTACCTCAGGAAGAGATGGCGGCAGCGTGGAAGGCGCTCGATCCTGCGCTGCGCGACGCGCTCACCATCGCTGCCGATCAAATTCGCAATTTTGCGCAGCGGCAGATGCCGACATCGTGGAGTGATTCCCCGGTGGAGGGCCTGACGACTGGTCAGCTTGTGCGCCCGCTCGGGTCCGTCGGCTGCTATGTGCCGAGCGGACGCCATCCGCTCCCTTCGACGTTGCTCATGACGGCGATTCCGGCGCAGGTGGCGGGCGTTTCGCGGATTGTCGTGGCTTCGCCGAAACCGGCGCCGGAGACATTGGCCGCGGCGCATCTGCTCGGGATCGACGAGTTCTATCGGCTGGGTGGAGCGCACGCCGTGGCGGCATTGGCCTATGGAACCCAGAGCCTGCCGCGCGTGGACAAAATTGTGGGGCCGGGAAATCTCTACGTGACTGCAGCCAAGCGCTTCGTCGCGTTCGATTGCGCCATCGACATGCTGGCCGGACCCACCGAGATTGTGGTCACGAGCGAACGCGGCAACGCGGCCGACATTGCGAGCGATCTTGTTGCGCAGGCGGAGCACGATCCTGAGGCGCTTGCGATCTTTGTGACGGCCCACGAGGAACTGGCGCTTGCGGTGATGGCCGACGCGAAGGAGCGCAGCCGTAACAACGCAGTGGCGCGCGAGGCGCTCAAACGCAACGGAGTAGTGATTGTGGCGGGTTCGGATGGGGAAGCGCGGCAAATCACGAATCGCCTTGCGCCAGAACACCTGACCGTGGATGCAGCGAGCGATCTGACCTGGGTCGAGAATGCAGGATCTGTCTTTGTAGGGCGCTGGTCTGCGCAACCCATGGGCGACTATATTTCCGGGCCGAATCACACGCTGCCTACGGGCGGAATGGCTCGGGTGCGCGGCGGATTGAGCGTCAACGACTTCGTAAAGCTCATCACCGTGCAGCAGTATACGGCGCTGGGCGTGCAGGAGTTGGGACCGAAAGCTGCGCTCCTTGCCGAAGCGGAAGGACTCTTCGGCCATGCAGAGGCTATTCGTACCCGCATCAGGAGGAGGGCCCGTGGCTGACGCAACAACAACGGCGGCGCCCGCGCCGCGAGCGCGCGTGCAGACGATGAAGGAGTACCACCCTCCGCTTGGAAGCCGCGATGCGATGCGGCTGGACTTCAACGAAAACACCCTGGAGTGTTCGCCGAAAGTGCGCGAAGCGCTCGCTCAGATTTCAGCGGGCGCACTGACGCGCTATCCCGAGCGCGAGCCAGTGGAAGCGATCGTGGCAGCAAATCTTGGGTTGCGTTCGGAACAGGTGGCGCTGACCAACGGCGTGGATGAGGCAATTCACGTCCTCTTCGAGACATTTCTCGATGCGGGTGACGAAGTGTTGCTGCCGGTGCCGGCGTACAGCATGTATGAGGTGTATGCGTCGGCGACAGACGCGCGCGTGGTCGCAGTGCAGGCCGCGGACGATTTGCAGTTTCCGTTTGAGCGGCTGCTCGCGAGCGATCACGCCGCGGACGAAAGTGATTGCGATTGCCAATCCGAACAGCCCGTCGGGCTCGGTGGCTACGCGCGCGCAATTGCTGGAACTGGCGCGGCGCGCGCCGCAAGCGGTGCTGCTGGTCGATGAGGCCTACTTTCATTTCCACGGCGAGACAGTGATGGACCTTGTGGGAGCGCTGCCGAATCTCGTGGTCGCGCGGACCTTTTCGAAGGCTTATGGGCTGGCGGGATTGCGGCTGGGACTGCTTGCCGGGTCCGTGGAGCTGATGCGTTGGGTGCGGCGCGTGCTTTCGCCCTACAGCGTGAACTCGTTGGCGCTGGCCTGCCTGCCGCCTGCGCTTGAAGACACGGCGTATCTCGATTGGTATGTGGGCGAAGTGCTGGCGGCGCGTGGTGAATTTGAGGCAGCGCTCGATGCGGCGGGAGTCCGGCGCTGGCCGAGCCGGACGAATTTCGTTTTGGTCGAGATTGGCGCGCGGCATGCGGAGTTTGTGCGGCTGATGCGCGACGCCGGCGTGCTGGTGCGCGACCGATCGAGCGATCCCGGATGCGATGGCCGCGTGCGCATCACCATCGGGACGCGCGCGCAGATGAGGCAGGCCGTTACGGCGCTGAACAACGCGCTGGCGGCGCTGCGGGCGGAAGGCGGGAATCGATGACAGCGAAGAAAGATCAAGACGGCGAGCAGGCGAGCGGGTTTGCGCACAGCAACCATCGTGCGCAACACCAACGAGACGCGCATCGAGATCGAGCTGACGATCGAGGGGCAGGGACGGTACAAGATCTCCACCGGAATTCGTTTCTTCGATCACATGCTGGAGCTGTTCACGCGGCACGGCGCATTCGATCTGGAGCTCAAGTGCGACGGCGACCTCGATGTGGACCAGCACCACACGGTGGAAGACGTGGGCATCGCGCTGGGCGAGGCGTTTGACCGGGCGCTGGGCGACAAGCGCGGCATTTTGCGCGCCGGCTATTTCGTGATGCCGATGGATGAGACGCTGGCCATTGCGGCTGTCGATTTGAGCGGGCGCGCGGCCTTCGCCGTGGACACGAAGGTGCGCACGCGGCTGGTCGGCGATCTGCAGACCGAACTGGTGACGGATTTTTTTGAAGGCTTTGCGCGCGGTGCGCGGGCCAACGTGCACGTGAAGACGATGTACGGCCGCTCGAATCACCACAAGATCGAGGCGATCTTCAAGGCATTTGCGCGGGCGCTGCGCGTGGCCTGCTCGCGCGACAAGCAACTGGGCGAAGATGCTGCCGAGCACGAAAGGATTGCTCTAACTTCGCTCATTCGTTCACTTTTTCACTTATTCACTCGCCGCACCCGAGGCTTCGATGCGCGTTACTGTGATCGACTACAAGGCCGGCAATCTGACCTCGGTGCTGAAGACACTGAGGCATCTTGGCGCGGAGACGGTCGTGACGGACGGCGATTTGTCGCTGGTTGAGTCGGCGGAGCGCATCGTGCTGCCGGGCGTGGGTCACTTTGCGGCGACGGAGCGGCTGGATGCGACGGGGCTGACAGGCGCGATTCGCGCGGCGATTGCGCGCGGCGTGCCGTTTCTGGGCATTTGCGTTGGCATGCAGTGGCTCTATGCGGGATCGACCGAAGCGCCGGAGCAGCCGGGGCTCGGGCATTTTCCTGAATCCTGCACGCGCTTTGCTGAAAGCACGGAAAAAGTGCCGCACGTGGGCTGGAATTCGCTCGAAGTGCGCAATGGGTCTCGGCTGCTTGCGGGCGTCGAGCCGGGCGAGTTCGTCTACTTTACGCATTCGTACAAGGGCCCCGTCACCGACGATACCGCTGCAGTGACGCAGTATATTGAGCCGTTCGCGGCGGCCGTCGAGCGCGGAAATGTGATGGGCGTGCAGTTTCATCCGGAGAAATCGGGCGAGACCGGGCTGAAGATTTTGAGGAATTTTCTGGAGTTTGCAAGATGAGGTTTGAATTCACGATCACGCTCGACGATTACAAAGCTGCCCTGAAGCTTCACCGTAGGCGCAAAATCAGCCGACGAATCTTTCCATGGATCGGGCCGCTGCTCTTTTTGATCAGCCTTGTCCTCTTTGTCGCTGGCAGCCTCAATATGAATCAAGAGGTGCTTATGCAGGCGATCGTGTTAGCGGCGTGGTCGTTGCTAGTGACCATTGCATTCCCACTGCTTCGATTGGCCATGACACGCCGGGGTTATAAGCAAATGTTTCCACCGACGCGATCCGGTCGCACTAGCACAATTGAGATTGATGATCAGAGGATCGTCGAGGAAAATCCTGGAACCGAAGAAGTGAGACTACCTTGGACCGGTGTCATGGGTTTTGTTCAGGACGAGAGGGTCACACTGATCTATATCAACGCCTGTCGATTCTTTCTTTTTCCGACCTCCGGACTCTCTTCTACCCAAAGAGTCGAACTCAACGATCTTGTCGCCCGCCACGTGGTGAAGAGGTAGGCATGCTGACCAAGCGCATCATTGCCTGCCTCGACGTGCACGCGGGACGCGTGGTGAAGGGCGTGCAGTTTGTCGATCTGGTCGATGCGGGCGATCCGGCGACGCAGGCGGCGCGGCATGCGCGCGAGGGCGCGGACGAGATTGTGCTGCTCGACATTACCGCGACGCACGAAGGCCGGCAGACGCTGCTCGATACGGTGCGGCGCACGGCGCGCGAACTGTTTGTGCCGTTTTGCGTGGGCGGAGGCATCAAGTCGGCGCGCGATGCGGAGCAGGTGTTCGAGGCGGGCGCGGACAAGGTGAGCATCAACTCCGCGGCGCTGGCCGACCCCGCACTCATCAGCGCCATCGGCAGCAGCTTTGGCGCGCAGGCGGTGGTGGTGGCGATCGACGCGCGGCGCGATCCTGAGGCCGCCGACCCGGTGCGCGAGGCGCAGGTGTTTGTGCACGGCGGGCGCAAGCCGGTGGGCCGGCGCGTGGTGGAGTGGGCGCGCGAGGCGGAACAGCGCGGCGCAGGCGAGATTCTGCTGACCTCGATGGATGCGGACGGGACGCGCGCGGGATTTGACTGCGAATTGACCGCGGCGGTGAGCGAGGCGGTCGGCATTCCCGTGATTGCCTCGGGCGGCGCGGGAACGGTGGCGCACTTTGCCGATGTGTTCGCGCGCGGCAAGGCCGATGCGGCGCTCGCGGCCAGCATCTTTCACTTTGGCGTGTCGACGCGCGCGTCGCTCAAAGAAGAGCTGGCGCAGGCAGGCGTTCCGGTGAGGCTGCCATGCTGATTCCTTCGATTGATCTGCTGGGCGGGCGCATTGTGCAGCTGGTGCAGGGCGAGAAACTGCGCCTGGCGTTTGACGATTTTGAATACTGGATCGAGAAGTTTCTCGCGCTTTCCGCTGGTGCAGCTGATCGACCTGGACGCGGCGATGCGGCAGGGCGACAACTCCGCGCTGGTGGAGCAGATTGCCAAGCGGCTGCCCGTGCCAGGCGGGCGGCGGCATTCACTCCATCGAGCGCGCGCGGCAGGTGCTGGATGCAGGCGCGAAGCGCGTGATCATCGGGTCGGCGCTTTTTTCGGCAGAGGGCACGGTGAACACGGAGTTCGCCGCGGAGCTTGCCGCGAGCGTGGGCGCGGAGCGCGTGGTGGCCGGGATCGACACGAAGAACGGGCGCATTGCCGTGAAGGGATGGAAGGCGCAGGTGGAGCTGACGCCGGACGAGGCGATTCCGCAGCTTGAGCCCTATGCCGCGGCATTTCTCTACACGCACGTGGACGGCGAAGGAATGATGCAGGGCTTTCCCATCGAGACCGCGGCGCGGTTGCGCAAGCTGACACAAGCGGCAGCTCATCGTGGCCGGCGGCATTCGCAGCCAGCAGGAGGTGGATGCGCTGGATGCGCTGGGCGCCGATGCGGTGGTGGGGATGGCGGTGTACACGGAGATGCTGGCGGTTTGATCACAGTTGCCCCCCGCGCTCTTGCTCAAGAGGTTGGCAAGAAAAGCAGGCACTTGGATGCGTCGGCTCAGGCGGAATCGACGACTTTTTCGGCATCGCCGACCGCGCTGCTGGTTTCGATGCGCGTAGCGCGGAGCAGGCGCGCAATCTGCTTGAGATGGAGCTGCACCGCATAGGCGCGCAGAATCTCGGCCTGCGAAAAGCCGATGCCGGTGTGGCGAACCTCATCCATGCGAGCTTCCAGGTCGGCGATATCCTGCTCCAGGTTGATTCCCTGCGCCGGCACGCGGAAGCGCCACTTGTGAATGCAGCTGGCCACGTAGTTGAAGCCCGTGCGAATGTCGGCCGCCAAGTGCGAGAGCGCCGGCTCCAATTGCTGCGCGAAGCGGTCCTCGTGGCTGTCTTTGACAGCAAACTCGAGCGCCACGAGCGCATCGTAGAGCGAGCGGCCAAACTGCGAGAGCATGCTCAGCCCTTCGCGCCAACCGGGACCGCTCGGCTCGTTGCGCGCGGCTTCGAGAAGCTGGCTGTTGCCGCGCAGCAGAGCCAGCACATCCTCGCGCAGTGTGGGCAGATTCTGCGACGGCGCGCCGCGAAAGCCCTCGAGAATCGCCTCGAAGAAGGCGCCGAGCATGAGAAACTCCTGGGCTAGGCCGTCGCGAAGCCACAGACGCGCCCGGTCAGGGAAAACAAGCGTGGTGACCGCGAGCGCGACAACGATGCCAAGCAGCACTTCGCCGACGCGGTCGAGCGCCAGCTCCCAGCGCGGGCCGGATTTGGGAACGAGCATGATGATGGTGATGGTGACGGCGGCGAGACGCGAGCTGTTGCGAAGACCGAGGAGGCCGCAGACGATGATCGCTAGCAGCACGGCGAGAATGTAATTCCATGGCGGAGCGCCGAAGACGGAACAGGCAAAGCCGAACGCAGCGCCCATGAATGTTCCAAGGAGGCGGTCGCGCGAGGCCGTGACCGTGGCGCCAACATTCGATTGCAGAACGATGATGGCGCTGATGGAGCCCCAGTAGCCGTCGTGCAGGCCGAAACGCAATGCCAGCCACCAGCACAGAGCCGCGGCCAGCGCGGTCTTGGCGGCGTCGATGATCAGGCGGCGCCGCTCGAAGGTCAGGAGTCCCTGCTTGCCGCCGCCTTCCACGCGCAGCTTCACGGCGAGTTGGTGCTGCGACCACGTTTTTTTGGCATTTAAGCGCATGGATGCGATTCGAGGTTCAACCTTCTCGCTCTTTCAGGGTAGTTTGCGCCCCGCGCTGCAGTGAACAGTTTCGCGTTTCCGATCCGCTGCCGTCAATGAATGCGGTTGCTCAGAAAATCTCACTCGCGACTGGGATACCATACTCTCAAGGAGCCCGCGGTCAGCCGCACCGCGAACCCCATGCTGCGAGTCGGATACCCAGCCACATTATCAGCCGATTTGTTGCGCGATTTTCCCGAGGGAATCGAGCTGATCCCGGTGTCGGACAAGATGGACCACGACGTCGAGATCGATGTCTGGATTCCCGATCCCTATTCGACGAGGGCGATGCGCGCATGGCCGCGGTTGCGCGGCGTGAAGCTGGTGCTGTCGATGATGGCGGGGACGGAGTGGATTCCCGGGACGGTGGGCCCGCACGTGACAATCTGCAATGCGCGCGGCGCGCACAATATCTCCACGGCGGAGTGGACGCTGGCGGCCATTCTGGCGATGCTGAAGTACTTTCCGTTGTATCTCGATATTCAGAGGTCGGGCGTGTGGAAGCGGCGCTTTGAGGCCAGCGCGCACTACGCGAAGATCACCGGCGACGCGCGCGCAGTCTATCCGCCGGTGATGCAGGAAGAGCTGACCGGCAAGACGGTGCTGCTGGTGGGGTATGGGGCGATCGGCAAGGAGATCGAGCGCATGCTGGCGCCGTTCGACGTGAAAATGCTGCGCGTGGCGCGCGAGCGCGCGCACCGAGCCCGAGGTGCACGCCGTGAGCGAACTGGACAACTTGCTGCCGCGGGCCGAGGTGGTGGTGTTGATTCTGCCGTCGACCGCGGAATCGCGCGGGCTGATCGGCAGGCGCCAGCTTGCGCTGATGCGGCAGGGGGCGCTGCTGGTGAATGCCGCGCGCGGACCGATCGTGGATACCGATGCGCTGGTGGAGGCGCTGCAATCGGGACGGATTCGCGCCGCGCTCGACGTGACCGATCCCGAGCCGTTGCCTGAAGGCCATCCGCTGTGGAGCTGCCCGAACCTGCTGATCACGCCGCACATCGGCGGATCGACGCCGCAGTTTGCGCCGCGCGCGCTGCGCACCGCGGCCGATGAGCTGCGGCGCTACATGAAGGGTGAGCCGCTGCAGAACGTGGTGCAGGCGGCGAGTTAAGCGTTGGCTGCTGCGCGGCGCCAGTCGCGCAGGCCGAGAACGGCGAGAGCCACAAAGGCCGCATAGAGCAGCGCCGTGAGCCAGAGGTCCTTGTAGATGTACTCGCCGATGTAGATCGCGTCCACGACAATCCAGAGCCACCAGTTGGCGATGTGCTTGCGCGCCTGCCACCAACTGGCGACCAAGCTGTAGCTGGTGAGCATGGCGTCGAGGTGCGGCAGCGCAGCGTGAAGACGCATGGCCAGCGTTCCCAGCACAAAACTCCCCACGACGCCCAGGGCGAGTGCGATGAACAGGCTCGGCAGCGGCAGCGGGACCACGCGCACTTCGCCCTCCTGCGCGCACGCCGCGCCACCAGTGCCACCAGCCGTAGAGCGTGAAGACGACGAAGAAGACTTGCAGCAGCGCATCGGAGAAGAGCCCGGCGCGGTAGAAGACCACCATGTAGAGAAAGATCGGAGACCAGAGTGACGGGCCAGCAGATGAGCAGGCGCTGCGTGGTGAGCCAGATGCCAAGAGCCGCAGTGATGGCTCCGGCGAGTTCCAGGCCGTGAGCGATGAGGTAGGCCGCGATCGCGCTCCAGATCATGGCCGAGGCGCTCCTTGTGCCGGGTGCGCGGCGGCGCGGCGGCGCAGAGCGTCGAGCAGCTTGCGGCCGGAGCGCTGCGAAACCAGCGCGCGTGGCCGACGAGCCAGCCGTCGTAGGCCATGGCGGCTTTTTCTTCCGAGTGCAGCACGCCGAGAAAGTAATCGGCCTCGGAGAGCGCGAACTCGGCGTGGCAGAGAGCGGTCATGGGCGCGAGCGCGGCGGCTTCTTCGCCGGAGAGCGGGCGGACGGATTCGTAGCCGTCGAGAAGCGCATCGAGATGATCGAGATGGATGGGCACAGCGTCCGGGTGCGCGGGATCGTTGACGAGGGCGAGCCACTCGACGATGTTGCGCTCGATGGCGTGGGCGATGTCGTGCACGGCGTTGGTGCGGTCGGCGAGGCCGAAGTCGATGATGGCCGTGGCGCTGCGCATCTCGATCGGCGTTGGGACCCGCATCGCTCCAGAAGAGATTGGAGGCGTGGAGGTCGTTGTGGGTCCAGAGCGGCGCGAGCGCAGGCAGAAGCGGCGCAAGCTCGGCATGAAAGGGCGCGAGGAGTTCGAGGGCCTGCTCGGCGCAGGCGTGGACGGCTTTGTGCGCGGAGAGCGAAGGACGTGCGGCGAGATAGCGTTCCATTGCTGCAGCCGGATCGCCCGCGGCGAAGATGGTGAAGCTGGCGACGAGCGGGCGCGGCTTGCGGGGCGGAGCAGTGAAATTCTGCGCGGCAAGATGGAGCCGCGCCAGCGCTGCGCCGGCGGAATGCGCGTGGGCCGACGCTGCGGAACGGCGTCCAGGAGATTGCGTCTTCGTAGAGATCGATGCCCGGCGGGATCTCGTGCACCTCGTAGGTCCATTCGCCGAATTCGATGGCGGTTTCGCCGGTCGCGGAGGCAAGAACACGCGGCACCGGCGCGCCATGCGTCGAGCAGATGGGCGAGAAAGCGGTGCTCCTCGAGAAGTCCCTCGCGATCGCGCACGGCGCGGTGATGGCGCTTGATGAAGACGCGGCCTACCCCACAGAGGAAGGCCTGTCCGGGGGGCCCCGGCCGCTTCGCGTGGCGACGACGCCGGCCGCGGAAAATGGGCGCGGGCTGACGGAGAGGATGTGCGTGGGCTCGCCGAGCCGGGAAATTGGCGAGACAAGCGCGCGCAGCTCGTCGAGCGTGAGCGGCGGCCAGTCGGGATCGACCAGCGTGCCGTCCATGCCGTGGGCTTTTGCCGTGACGCTCATTGCAGCTTCGTCTTTCATCGGGTCCAGTGGCTCTAGAAAGTGTAGTGGGCGTCGAGGCGCACGGTCGGCGGCGCGCCCAGCCAGACAAATGTGTCGCCGTAACTGGCGCCGGTGTCGGACCAGTAGCGCTTGTTGGCGATGTTGTCGGCGTAGATGTGGAAAGTGACGCGGCCCTGCTCGCCGCCGGGCGTGTAGCGCGCGCCGAGGTTGAAGAGGTTGTAGCTGGGCACGCTGACTGCGTCGTCGCGCGTGGCCTCTTTGCGCGAGGTATAGCTCCAGCCAGGCATCAGGTGAAGGCCGCGCAGGCGCGGCACGGTGAGATCGGCAAACACATTGGTGTGCAGGTGCGGCACGTTGATCACCTGCTTGTTGTCGAAGGTGGGCGTGCCGGTGTCGGTGGAGACGGCGTTCATGGCCGCGGCCGAGCCGTTGAGGCGCAGCCAGTTGGCGGCTTTGCCTTCGGCGTTGAGCTCGATGCCGTTGTGCGTTTCGCGGCCCTCCTGCTCAAAGCAGAGATCGCCCGCCGCGCCGGTGGGACAAAAGCTGTCGTACCCCGCGATCATCTTGGGATAGAAGAACGGCGCGCGCATGTGAAAGAACGCGGTGGTCAGCAGAATGCGCTGGCCGGGCTCGTACTTGGCGCCGATCTCAGCCTGGCGCGTGAAGAACGGCGCAAGAAACTGGCTGCCGTTGTCGGTCCAGAACGGCGCCTGCGGACCGAGCGACAACATCACGCCGTAGTTCGAATAGAGCGTGAGGTTCTCGATCGGGCTGAAGGTGACGGCGAATTGCGGCAGCCAGACGGGCTTGTCGGTGATCGTTGGCGGCGTGGAGGGGTCGGTGGCCCATAGCGAGTAGTTGTGGTCGCGCAGCGAATCGTAGCGGCCGCCGGCGATGAGCTGAATGCGGGCGGGAAGATGAATGCGGTCCTGAATGACGGCGGAGGATTGGTGGCTGTCTTCCCAGAGGCGGCGCGGGCCGGCGGATTCGAGCGGATATTCAAGAGAATTCGGGTCGCCCGGTGGTGGAAGGGGCGCGATGGGCTGGTAGATGTTTTCGGAGCCGACGTAGGTGTAGACGGCGCCGTCCTGCGATCGTGGTGGTCGGATGGTTCCTGGGGAGTGTAAAAGCCGGGCTGCTGCACGCTGCGCAGGAAGAGCACGCCGCCGGCGGTGATGTCCTGCGTGAGGCGCCGGTGTTGATGTGACCGGTGAGCATGGCTTCGGCCTCGGCGTCGATGCGCAGCTCGCCGGGATCGCGGTAGTCGTAGATGTCGTATGTTCCGTCGGGACAGAAGAAGTACTCAGGCGCATCCGGCGCGTTGGGGCAGTTGGGAAGGTACGTCGTTGGGTCGAGCGAGAGCCGTATGCGTAGATCACGTTGTCCTGAATGAGCGAGTGGCTGAGGCTGGCAGCGGCGAAGGCGAGCCACGAGGACGAGAAGGTGTGATCGAGGCGCGCGTCGGTGTTGAAGGTGTCGTAGGTGTCGGGAGGGCCCCAGGGCTGGTCGCCGAGCATGGTTGAGCGGTAGATGCGGTTGATGTCGGGCAACACAGTTCCGCCGAGCAGTTGATAGCCGCTGCCGTCGCGCTCGGTTTTGTGCTGGTACTCGAAGTCGCCTTTGAGGATCGTGGCCGGGTCCAGCTTCCAGTCGGCTGCGCCCGCGCCCACGGCGCGCCAGCCGTTGGTGTCGTTCATGTAGGGGACGATTCGTTCGCCGGCGAGATTCACTCGCGCGCCCACTTGCTTGCGGCTGCCGAAGAGATGGCCGAGGTCGACTGCGCCGTAGGCCGTGCCGCGATGATCGGTGGCGAGATCGAGGGCCTGGATGTTGGCCGGGCGCTTGGTCACGTAGTCGATGAGGCCGCCCGCCGAAGCCACGCCGCTCTCCACCGCGGCAATGCCCTTGAGGAATTCGACGGCCTCTTTGTTTTCGAGCGGCACATCCTGCTCGCCGGCGATGGTCATGCCGTTGACTTCAAGTCCGGTGGCGAGATCGAGTGGGAAACCGCGAATCTGGTAGTCGCCGTAGTAGCCCACAGGCACGTAGTCGTCGCCAACGGAGGCGTCGTTCTGGACCACGTCGGAAAGCAGGCGCGAGACCTGGTCGTTGAGCAGATCGCGCGTGACGACCGAGGCCGAAAGCGGCGCTTCTTGAGCTGCGCGCCGTCGAGCGTGCCTACAGTAACGGAGTCGGGAAGATAGTTGTCTTCCACTTCGCCGTGGACGACGACGGTCGTGGTGACGGGAGCGGGTTTCTGCTGCGCCGGAGCGGGGCTTGTGCGCTGGTTTGCGGGGCCGGGGCGGGGCTTGGCTGCGTCTGCGGCGCAGTTTGCGCGCGGAGAGGCAAGGCAAGACAGGCGGCCAGCAGAAAATTCATCACGATGCAGCGGCGGACGCAGGCTCGACGGGCGGCGGCAGAGTGCGGAAGACGGCGGCGGAGATGGCTGCGTGCATAGGAACCCTTCGTTTCAGTGTTCACATGAAACAAAGGAGCTTGCGTCGCGAAGTGAGATGAGGAAGAACGCCGCTCGGTCGGAGAAAACTTCCCACGCCGGTATTATCCGGATCGGGTTCGAGGGTATTTCTCAGCCCCACTACACGTGGAGCACCCCTGTTTCAATAACACGATTGAAACACCGCGGACGAGCGAATGGCAAATCGGAGGTGCTGCCCTGCGGACGTTTATCGACGAACAATTCTCGCGGGCATCTGGAGGGCATGTGCAGCCCCGGTTTGATGGCCCGGCCTTGCCGGCGATGCCTGGGCGGCCAAAGCTGCGATGGAAGAGTCGGAGAGAACCTGCAACATCGCCTGCTGGGCCCTGACCCAGACCGGATGCGCAGGACAGTGCCCTTTTCTCGGGCAGGACCGGCCGTGCATGAGGCAGACGTTGAGGCAAATTACGCCGTCAATCGCTTCAATGACCTCGCGCATCGAGGCCTGGCGGCCTCGGGGCGTGATGCGAAATCCGCCCGACTGCCCGCGTTGAGAGGAGATAAGTCCGGCGCGTGCTAAAGTCTGCAGCACCTTGGACAGGAAGCTTTCAGGAGCGCCTGTAGCCTGGGCGAGCGAGGGAAGTGAGACGCGCTCATCGCACGGCAGCGCAACCAATTGAATCATGACGCGAACGGCGTAATCGGCGGCTCGCGTGAGTTGCATGGACGAATTGGGTCGCATCATTGCGTTGTCCGCTGCATCAACGTTTCCTGCATCCCAACGCCACCGTAAAAGGCGGCCTCCGGGACCGAAACGCGATTGCGGTCAAGTCGGCAGCGTAATTCAATGCGTCACAAGCCGATGTGAGTTTCATCACAGACCCGTGGTTGTGGCGGATTATAAATTCACTTTTTCCAAGTCAATTTGGAGAAAAACAGTCCAAAATGCTCTGCGCCAGCCCCACCGCATTTTCCCGTCCGCATGATCCGGCGTGAAAGCGCGGCGTGGGCTTTGCGCATTTGCTCACGAAGGCTCGCATGAAGCATCCGGCGCGAGTTGAAAAGTGAAAGGAACGATCAGAACCTTATGAACCCCTATCCCGCAGTGGATCCGATTCCTTTGCCGGCGCCCGTATGGCTGCTGAAGCTGCTGCACATTGTCACGCTGTCGCTGCATTTTGTGGCCGTGGAGATGCTGCTGGGTGGTCTGCTGCTGGCGATTCTGCTCAGCTTATTCGGCAAATCAGCCCATTCGCACGTGACGGCGCGGGCGCTGGCTCGGCGGCTGACGGTGGTGATGACGTTCGTGATCAATCTGGCGGTGCCACCGCTCCTGTTTGCGCAGGTGCTTTACGGACGCGCGTTGTACACCAGCAGCGTGTTGATCGGGCTCTATTGGATCGCCATCATCCCGACGCTGATGCTGGTCTACTGGCTGCTTTACAAGTTCTCTGCCCGGCTCGAGGCAGGGAAATCGGCATGGTGGGTGGGCTTGATCGCGTGGCTGCTGGCGGGCAGCGTGGCGCGGATGCTCTCGACGAATATGACGCTGATGCTGCGGCCCGAGGCGTGGCGCGGAATGTATTCGGCGTCGGCGATGGGCGCATTTCTGCCCACGGGCGATCCGACGCTGGAGCCGCGATGGCTGCTGATGATGGCAGGTGGACTGCTGATCGGAGGATTGTGGCTGGTGTATCTGGCGGGACGCAGCACATTTACCGCGGAAGAGAAGAAGTTCGTGGCGGGACTGGGCGGCAAGGTGGCGGCCGGCTTTGGGCTTGTGTATCTGGCCGCGGGATTATGGGCGGCAAGCGTGCAGCCGGAGGCGGTAAAGCAGGGACTCGCGGGCCATGGTTTGTATCCGGCGTACAAGTTTGCCGGCTTCGCCGGTTACGGATGGATCGCGCTGGTGGTGGTGGCCGTACTGGTGGGCGCGATCGCAGGATTCGGAAAGATCAGCGCGGGATGGCTTGGTTGGGCCGGAGTGCTGGTCGCGGTGCTGGTGGAGATCATGCTGACGGTCTATCGCGACGGCGTGCGCGACGTGACGTTGCTGAGTAAAGGCTACGACGTGTGGGACCGGGCCGTAGTGACCAACTGGGGCGTGGTGGGATTGTTCCTCGTGCTCTTCGTGGCCGGCCTGGGAGTGATTGGGTGGCTCGTGTCGGTCATGGCGCGCGCACAGAAAACCATGGAGGGCGCGGTATAGGTTATGAGCGAAACGGCGATTTCAGAAAACATTGTGCAGGAACACGCGGAGAACGGCGACGTGAAGACGCGGCGTGCGTTTCTGGCGGCCGCGGGCGCTGCAGGCGTTTGCTACGCAGCGGCGCTGGCGTACCCCGTCTACCGTTACCTGGCCTCGCCGAGCGAGATGGCGCTAAGCGCCTCTGCTGTAACCGAGGTGACTCTGAAGGATGCGCAGAAGCTGCCCAAGGGGTCGGTGTTGATGTTCAAGTTCGGACCCTCACCGGCCATGCTCATTCATCACGAGGATGGGCAATGGGTGGCGCTGACGGCCGTCTGCACGCATCTGGGCTGCACGGTGCAGTACGAGCCGCAGATGGATCGCATTCACTGCGCGTGCCACGGCGGCGTGTACAACCCATATACCGGCGCGAATGTGAGCGGGCCGCCGCCGAAGCCGCTCAAGCTCTTCAAGGTTGCGGTGAACGACAGGGTCAGGTGTCGGACATAACGTCGATCGCGGACGGATACGCAAGGACAAGAAGCATGACGACAAAAACGATCGCGAGCAATGTTTACGGCTGGATGGATGAGCGGCTGGGGCTTTCGGAGCTGGCCGCCTTCGCGCGCAAGAAGACCGTTCCCGTCCACGCGCAATCCTTCTGGTACTACTGGGGCGGCATCACGCTGTTCCTGTTCATGCTGCAGTGCTTCACGGGCGTGTTGTTGCTGGTGTACTACCGGCCGGGCGTGGAGGCCTACGAATCGGTCCGGCAGATCACGTTCGTGATGCACTTCGGCTGGCTGATCCGTTCGGCGCACGCGTGGGCCGCCAACCTGATGTTGTTCGCGATCCTCGTGCACATGTTTTCGGTCTTCTTTATGAAGGCCTATCGCAAGCCGCGCGAGTTTGGCTGGCTCAGCGGCATGGTGCTGCTGGGGCTGGCCGCGTGCTTCGGCTTTTCCGGCTACCTGCTGCCCATGGACGAGCTCAGCTACTTCGCCACCAAGGTCGGCTTGCAGATTCCCGTGGCCATTCCGTGGATCGGTCCGGCCATCGCCAACATGCTGCGCGGCGGGCCGGACGTGACCGAGTTTACCGTGCAGCGTTTCTTCGCGCTGCACGTTGTGGTGCTCCCTGCATTGTTCATTCCCCTGCTTGCGTTTCACCTTTGGCTGGTGCAGCGCCACGGCAACGCCGTGCCTGAGAGCGAAGAGGCCAAACCGGCCGCCGAGCGCAAATCCATGCCCTTCATGCCGAACTTTCTGCGCAAGGACATCGCGATGTGGATCATTTCGCTCAACGTTCTGGCGCTTCTGGCTTCGGTGTTTCCGTGGGCGCTGGGCAAACAATATGATGCGCTGGCGCCCGCGCCATGGGCATTCATCCCGAGTGGTACTTCATGAGCCCGTTCGAGATGCTCAAGATGCTGGGCGCAGTGCTGCCCGGCGAAGCCGGCGAGATCGCGGGGCTTCTGCTTTTCACGCTGGGCATCGTGCTTTGGATTCTGATTCCCTTCTACGACACAAGCAAGGAATCGGGTCGGCGCGGGCGCATGGCTCACTACTTTGGATTGATTGCGGTTTTTGCTCTCGTGGCCACGACAGTCATCGGCTATTGGACGATTCGCTAGAGGATTCACGACGATGAACTATCCATTCTGGGACATACCCTATCTCGGCTCGGGCTGGGTGATTGGCATCATCGCCATCTTCCACGTCATGATCTCGCAGTTTGCCGTGGGAGGCGGGTTGTATTTGCCGCTGGCGGAGCGCAAGGCTCTGCGCGAGGCGCGCAACGATTGGCTCGCCGAGCTGGTGGGATATTCGAAGTTCTTCCTCATCCTGACTGGCGTGTTTGGCACGATCTCCGGCGTGGGCATCTGGTTTGCCATCGGCCTGACAAACCCAGAGGCGACGAGCACGCTGATCCACAATTTCGTCTTCGGCTGGGCGATCGAGTGGGTGTTCTTCATGGTCGAGCTCACGACGGCAGCCGTCTACTACTACACGTGGAACAGGATTGACGCCAAGCTGCACCTGATGGTGGGCTGGGTCTACGCGGGTGCATCGGTCTTCACGCTGATCATCATCAACGGCATTCTCACCTTCATGCTGACGCCGGGCGACACATGGCTTGCCGTGGCGGGCACCGGGCAAGAGGCGAGCAAGTTCTGGAACGCGTTCTTCAATCCGACGTACTGGCCGAGCCTGCTGCTGCGCTCCTGCGTCTGCGCCTCGCTGGCCGGCATCTGGGCGCTGATCAGCGCCAGCCGCATCGACGGCCACAAGCAGCCGGCGCTCAAATCGTCGCTGGTGAAGTGGAGCGTGAAGTGGCTGGTGCCGTCTTTCGTCGCCATGCCGTTCCTGTTCGCGTGGTATCTCTACATGGTGCCTGCGTCGCAGCGCGCGCTGCTCACGCTGGGCATCGATACCATGGGCACCGGCACATTTTCGACCGTCACGCGCATGGCGCTGCTGATCGTCATGACCTCGGCGACGATCATCGGCGTCGCGTACTACCTGGCGTACCGCAATCCCGCAGACTTCAATACCGCGCACGCGGTGGCGATTCTGATGCTGGCGCTGATGGCGACGGCAGCGGGCGAGTACTCGCGCGAGATGCTGCGCAAGCCGTATGTGATCGGGCGCTGGATGTACTCGAACGGCGTGCGCGTGCCCTATGCGATCGAGATCGATCGGCAGGGTTATCTGGTGCACTCGAACTGGGTGTGGGGCGGGAACTGTATCTTTGGTTACCTCCAATCTCCAGGAGACACCAGTGTGCCCAGCTGCACCACGAGCTACTCGCGCGGCGAGGCGATCTTCCGCGGCGAGTGCGGCGCGTGCCACACGCTGAACGGATATCGGCCGCTGGCCAAGCTGCTGGCGGGGCGCGACCGCGCCAACGTCGAGAGCTTCATCAGGATGCTGCACGAGTACAAGCCCGACTCGCCGTATCACCACTTCATGCCTCCGATGGTCGGCACGCAGCAGGACGTTGACGATCTGACGAACTTCCTGAACGCGCATGTGAACCCGCCGGCAACTAGCGGACAGAAGCCGGTGCAGACGGCGGAGAGGTAACGGCAGGGGAGCCAGCGGAATTGGCCGGCGGGCCGCGGTGCGGAAGTATCGCGGATGGGGGCGAATTGGGGGCCGAAAAGGGCCGTTTTGCGCACAAAAATCGACAAAAATCGATAAAAATCGACGAGGATTTTGAGGTAGATTTATTGATTCCAAAGTAGTTACTCTCATTTTTGGGTGTTTTGAGGGCCCAATTTTTTTTCTTTCATTATTTCTGGCCTCCATTGAGACTGCGGAGTGAGCAAAGCCGGCGGAATTGGCGGAGTTCCTCGCCCATAGGAAACCTGAATCAAGCTTCGGCGAACGAGCAGCGTAACCGTGTCCTGGGGTGATGCTCATAGTTTGAGGATGCGCCCAATGCGGGGATTATTCGGCAAACTTGGGGAAGGAAATATTTCTTTTGGATTGAGAGAGATAGTGAGGAATTCATTTTCGGAGAGACTTGACATGAGAGGGAGTGAAGAAGTGAAGGAGTGAATGGTGTGAGCCGCCCCGGCGGGGATCAGGGACCAGTTTGAGTGGGGAATAAAGGGGTTAAACGCGGGCAAAAGTCGCGAAAAGCAACCGCAGATCCTTCGGCTACGCTTACCCCATGGTCGCGCTGCGATCACGGGGCCCCAAACGTGCTCCGCTCAGGATGACACCATGCAGTTGGTGAGTGGAGAAAACTGGCGAGGTTGCTTGCGTCAGCGCAGTCCGCTATAAGTAACTGCGAACGAGGAGCGGAGTTTTGTGGGTGCGCCGTCTCCAAATATTGACGAGGAAAAAGGGAAACGACGATGAATCGCAGAGAACTGTTCGCGGCTCTTGCTGCTACTGCCGTTGCCGGCGATGCGCTGGCATTCGCCGACACAACGCCCGCGCCATCGCCCGTGATGGGATCGAAGGTGTTTGACTGGAACTCGATGGTGGACAAGCCAAACGCCACTGGGTCGGTGCGAAAGGTTTGCTCACGCCGACGGCGACGCTCGAAAATCTCGAAATTCACATCACAACGCTGAATCCGGGGATGATCGTCGCATCCGCCGCACAAGCACCCGAACGAGGAGCTCATCATCGTCCGGCAAGGCACGGTGGAGACGCTCTCAAACGGCGAGTGGATCCGCGTGGGGCCGGGATCGGTGATCTTCAACGGATCGAACCAGCCGCACGGATTCAAAAACGTGGGCACCGAGCCGGCGATCTATCACGTGGTGAACTTCAAGACGGCTGCGACGCCGCCGGGAAAGACGGAGTTTGTCGGGAGCGGGCAGTAGGGCGGTAGGGCAGGGAGCGAGGGAGTAACAGGACGTTCGCGTCTTCCGGCGCTCACTTGTTGGGTCGCCTATTCGCAGAATCCTTTTCCTGTTGGAGCCTGTAGCGACCTTCCCTGTAGCGATACAAACGAATGATCGTCTCGTTTGGAGAACTCCATGTGCAACGAACGTCCCGGTACCCCTCAGAACTGGAATTCGAGGAGCTCAAGGGAGTCCCCGCCGCAAAACAGAATGACCTTGGGCTGGTCGTGCGGAGAACGCACGATCCAGAACCAGTCATTATCAGCGCCGTTCATCCAACCCAGCCCGCCAGCAACGATGGCGGGCTCTCCGGACGCAGTCAGTTGCACCTCAACAGCGCGAAAGAGATCCGCAAGGTTTGGCCTTTGCCTGACGCTTGCAAATTCCCAGCCCATTTTTCCAGCCGGGGTCTTTACCAGCTTTGCAAGAACATTGGGAGGAATTGGCACCGAAGGATTGAACGACTCTTCATCCGCATGAAAGATCGTGCGCTCTGAGTTCGGGTTCGTTCGTTTGTCCTGCGCAGACGCGGGCAGTGCGATCAATGCGGCCGAAGCGAGCAATAGAGCAATCTTGAACCACTTCACGGTTGCTAATGATCTCGCTTGTTGCAACTTTATGCAACCGCCCGCGCTGCACTCCCGACGAAGGCAGACTGCTGGGGTGTTCGTCGCCTACCTATCCCCGGTCCCCAACTGCGAGGGACCGGGGGCACCCATCGTTGTTGCTAAGTTGAAATCCCGAAAAGCAACCGCAGATCCTTCGCTCCGCTTACCCCACTTGCGTGGGGCCCCAAGCGCGCTCCGCTCGGGATGACACGGTTTTGGGAGAGCTGATGCCTGAGCGCTTCGGCCGGGATGACACTTCAGTGGACAGTGGGCTTCGGCTGTACGATCGGCTCGCCAGCGATCGACAGCTTCACGCGGTAGACGCTGCTCGACGCACAGATGTAGAGCGTCTTGCGATCCGGGCCGCCCCAGGCCACGTTGGCCACGCGCTCGGGGATGAGCAAGCGTGGCGAGGTGCTTGCCTTCTGGCGAAAGAATCGACGACGCCGCCGGGGCCTGCGCTGTAAATGTTGCCCTCGAACGTCGACCTTCATGCCGTCGGGACCGCCGGGGCGCGGATCGGCGGTTGCGTCATAGAGGAGCTTGGGATCGGCCAGCGTGCCGTCGGGGAGCACGCGGTAGCGCATCCAGATTTTCTTTGGCTCGGTCGAGTCGACGTAGAGGAATTTTTCGCCGGGCGAGAAGGCGATGCCGTTGGGGCGCGGCAGATCGCAGATGAGGAGCTGGAGGTCTTCGCGAGCGGGCGGCGCGCCGGGCTTGTGCTGAAGCGCGCGCGGGAATGCGATAGACGCCGTTGACCTGGAGCTCCTTTTCGGGGTCGGAGTCGTTCTGCTTGCGCAGGCCGTAGGGCGGATCGGTGAAGTAGAGCGAGCCGTCGGAGCGGTAGACGAGATCGTTGGGGCTGTTGAGGCGCTGGCCCTGGTAGCGATCGGCAAGGACGGTCTGAACGGCTTCGGGGTTGAGCGATTCGAAGCGGAAGACGTCGCGCTGGGCGTGGCCGGCGACGGTGAGGCGGCCGAGCGCGTCGAGGGTCATGCCGTTGGAGCCGGGCTCGCGGCCGCCATAGGGAGCGGAGCCCTTGTAGCCGCTGGGCTGGAGGAAGATGCTGACGCCCTTGCCGGGCGTCCAGCGGCGAATGGTGTTGGAAGGAATGTCGGCGAAGAAGAGGCTGCCGTTGACCCAGACGGGGCCTTCGACCCAGGTGAAGCCGGTGGCGACGCGCTCGAGCTTGGCGCCGGCAGGGATGATGCGGCTGACGGAGGGATCGAGGCGGTCGAATTTGAGCGGTGTGGGCTGGAGCGGCGTCGAGACTGGCCGATCTGCGGCGGCAGGCTGAGCGGGGCTGGCGGCGAAGGCGCTCGTTGGGGCGGCGAGAAAGAGGCTGAGAAGCGCAAAGGTTGCGGGCGCGAAGAGGCGCAGCGGATTGGTGCAGGTGGTTTTCATTCGCAACTTCCTATAGTGCAGAAATGTTCGTGGTCCGAGATTTCTTTGCGGGTACGATGTGGAGCGCAAGAGCATCCAGCCCATTCATCTTTCTCTTGAGGACGCGATCGAGTCAAGTAAGTAGTTCCCAAAGGAATGGACCGTCAGAACGGAAGATCGCTGCCAAAAGCGGACGCGAGCGCATAAAATACGAGTTGGAATGAGCAAGAACAAGGAAAAGACGTTCGAAGTGGCGTGCCCGGACTGCGGGGCGATGCTGAAGATCGACGCGGCGACCGGAGTGGTGGTGAGCCACACTTCGGCGCCGCGCAAGCGGATGTTCGAGGACCTGGAGACGGCGGCCAAGCCATGCGCGAGCACGGCGAGAGGACGGAGTCGATTTTCCGGCAGAGCGTGGACGCGGAAAAGAACAAGGCCGATTTGCTGGAGAAGAAGTTTGCCGAGGCGATGCGCAAGGCGAAGGACGCTCCGGAGGGCAAGCCGCTGCGCGAGATCGACCTGGATTGAGGGCGCACGCCGCGGCGAGGTATTATTTCGGGCCGGGGCGCGATTCAAGTCGCCGCGGGCCGGGTTTTCAAGCGATACTTGAGAGGCAATTGAGTTCCCGGGCCGGACAGCGACCGGAAACGCAAGGAGGGGTCATGGTGGTTGTGCCGTTAACTCAGGGAGCAAACGAATCGGGTGGGGCGAAGCGCGACGATGGAGCCGAATCGACGAAGTGGCTCCGGTACGCGGCGGCGGGCACGCTGGCTGCCAGCGGTGTTCTGCTCGTGACCGGCAACCGGCGCGCGGGCCTGGTGGTGGCGCTCTCCGGCGCGGCCCTGGCGATGCTCGATCAGCAGGAAGCCGTGCGCAGGTGCTGGGACATGCTTCCGGGCTTTCTGGAAGAGATGCAGGGGCTGCTGAGCAAGGCTGAGACCGCGGTTGAGGATCTGTCGAACCAGAGCCAGAAGCTGCGGCTCGCGCTGGGCAAGTAACGCTGAATTGCGGATCAGCCATTGGTTGATGCGAGCCTGACGGATGAGGCTCGGCCCCAGCAGGAATCTTCAGTTTTTCCGTTCAATCAAGTAGCGGGCGACGGCTTTGAGGCCGAAGGCGCGGCTGCCGTATGGATCGAGGGCAGCGAAGGCCTCTTCGACAAGCTGCGCGGCGTCGCGCAGGCTTTGTTCAACTCCATAAACAGCGGGCCAGGTGGCCTTTTCAGTGGCTGCGTCTTTGCCGGCGGTCTTGCCCAGGTGCGCCGAGTCGACGGTCATGTCGAGAACATCGTCAACGATCTGGAAGGCGAGCCCGGCCTTGCGGCCGAAGCGGTTGAGGCGCGCTACGTCTTCCGCGGTGGCGCCGGCATAGACGCCGCCAGTCACCACGCTCACGCGGATGAGGGCGCCAGTTTTGGCGCGATGGATGGCCTCGACGAGCTCGGGCGTGGGCTTGAGGTGCTCGCTTTCAAGGTCGAGCACCTGACCGCCGATCATGCCGTCGACCGTGCCGACGGCGTTGGCGATGAGGCCGATGATCTGCGTGGTAGCGTCGGGTGGGCAGGACAGGCCAGACAGCACCTCGAAGGCGCGGGTCTGGAGCGCGTCGCCGGCGAGGATAGCAATGGCTTCGCCGAAAGCGACATGGCAGGTGGGCCTGCCGCGACGGAGGTCGTCGTTGTCGAGAGCGGGCAGGTCATCGTGGATGAGCGAGTAGGTGTGAATCATCTCGATGGCCGCGCCGAGACGCTCGATGCCTTTGGGCAGACGGCCCGCGATGGTGACGCCGGCCTGCATGGCGAGCACCGGCCGGAGCCGCTTGCCGCCGGCAAAGACGGAGTGGCGCATGGCGCCGTGGATCGAAACAGGAACCGTGTCGGCGGATGGGATCAGCTTTTCCAGCGCCTGGTCGGTGAGGTCGGCGCCTTCCTGAATCAGCGTTTTAACGTCTGCGGGCATTGCAATCATGTTAGACGAGAACGGGCAAGGCGGAGCTCATATCGCGAGAAAGCGAAGAGCAGCAAGATACTGAGGGCGGTGAGCAAGCGGGCGGCGAGATCGCCGTAGCCGGTGGTCCAGTCGACCGTGAGGAGCACCGGGCCCTGAGGAACGTGCACGGTCATAAGGCCGTCGTCGCGGTGCGGCCATGTACTGTCGAAGCGGCCGTTGACGCGGACCTCCCACGCCGGAAAATTAAGGAGACGCAGCACCAGAATGCCGGATTGAGGCATTGCGGTGAGGAGGGTGCGGTGCTCCGGATTGACCTCAGCGCCGCCGGCCCACGTGAATGTGGCCTGGCAGGTGTTTTGACCGGGAGTCCACACGGGATTCGCGCCGGGGTCGTCAGGGTCCGGTTTGCCCAGGACGGCCCAGCGATCGCTCACCAAGCAGGCGTCGGGAAGGCCGGTGGCGATTTGCGAGATGTCGGCGTTGGGCGGCTCGTATTCGTACATGCCTTCAAAGCCGGCTCCGGCGTGGTAGTCAACCAGCGTGGATGCGACTGTGTCCTCGGGGTAGCAAACCTGGAAGAAGATGGTTCCGGCGTAGACGGTGGCGGCGAGAAAGAGGGCGGCACAGGAGACGAGAATGGCGAGGCGGCCGCGGCGGGCATCGCGACTGGAGGGCCAGATGGCGGCGACGAAGAAGATCGCCATGGGGGCTTCAACAGCTTCAAGCCAACGCCAGGGGTATTGCAGAAAAGGCATTTGAGGGAGCAAATGCCAGACGGGCCGCGAGATGGGAAAGAGCAGAAATAGAACAACGATGGGAATGGCGGCGAGGGGAATCCAGAAGCGGCGCGAAGTGGTGGTTTTCTCCACCCCATGGACGCGGACCTGTCCATGGGGACCCCGGTTTTGGGCGGGAAGCGTGCCGCGGCGCCAGCAGACGATTAAACCCGCGACCGCGACGGCGATCATGGAGACGGCAATCCAGGAGACCTGACGGAGGATCACGTCGTGCAGCGCAAGGATGGGGTTGGCGTGGCGGGCGAAGGCCCAGTTGTTCTCGAAGTTGTAGCCGGGATCGTCGGTGGCCTGGCGAATGTTGACCCAATGGCGTTCAAGAGCCGCGGGGACCCAGTAGATGGCGGCGAGACCGAGCCCGAGGACAGTGGCGACAGCGGCGCGGAGCAACGAGGCCCAGGATTTGCTGATGAGAGCCCAGAGGAGCGC
Organism: uncultured Acidobacteriaceae bacterium; assembly: GCA_963835895.1. Classification (GTDB taxonomy): domain Bacteria; phylum Acidobacteriota; class Terriglobia; order Terriglobales; family Acidobacteriaceae; genus Telmatobacter. Next base: position 95,543 of record CAWIHC010000007.1, read on the forward strand.
GACACCCACGAGCAGGTAGCCTGCGATGACGCCCAGAGGAAGGTTGGAGAGCCAGGCACCGGCAAGCGCGATGGCGAGCGGAACGGTGGAACCCGAGAAGGCGCGGCGAAGAATCGGGGCGGAGGGAGAGCGGTCGCGCAGCGCGAAAAGAATGATGAGCGGGAGCCAGAATCCGCCGGCGAATTCAGGGAAGGCGCAGCGCTCGTAGGCGGTGAAGAGCGTGAAGCCCGAAAAGATGGAGACGCATCCGGCGAGCGTGGCGGGGAGATCGTCGAGCGCTTCAAAATCGAACACCTCAAGGGCGAGGGCGCGTGTGGCGAGGCCGGTGGCGGCGAGGATGAGGAAAGTGAGCGCGATGGCGGCGAGATTCCAGGGGAGAACAGCGCCGAGCGCGGCGCCGAACATCCAGGTGAGAGGAGGATAGAAGACGAAGCGAGGCTCGCCGGCGCCGTAGTTGGGGCTGGGCGCCCAGTGCGGATAAGCAATTCCATGACGCCAGGCGTTGAGGCAGTCGAGCCAGGAGACGAGATGGACATTGAAGTCGTGGCCGCAGGAGTTGCCGCGAATGAGCTGGGGGACGATGGCGACGAATGCGCCGAAAAGGATGGCGGCGGGCCCAGCGAAGCGGCGCCATTTGTGCTCTGCTAGGTCTTTCTCTTTCATTCCGGCGCTCCGGGTCCCCTCAGGGGCTAAAGCCCACGTTCATTTTGCGATGTTTGCGGCACGAGTAAACTCGTGCCCTGACACTTCGTGCTCTTCCGAGGCAGTTTCTACGCAAACCCCGAAGTCACGATCAACCAACCGCGTCCTTTCAAAAGCTCGATTCTACGGAAGCAGCCGCAGCGTGTGCTTGGTTTGTGCGGCGACGGCTGACGGCGTGAAGGGCAGCGCGAAGGTGGTTCCGTTGTACCAGTCTTTCCACTGGTCGCGGAACCAGGGACTGAGCGGATTGCCGCTCTCGCCGAGGACGATGTTCTCGGTTGAGCCGTCGATGTTGCTCCAGTCCATGGTGAAGCGCTGCGAGGGACCGAAGTCGCGGCCCACCTGCTTGACGGTGGTTCCATCGCCGCTTAGCGGCTGGCGGCCGGTCCCGGCGATGCGGCCGATGAGGGGGAGAAAGGCGGCCAGCGGATGCTCGATGTCGACGACGTGCCAACGGCCGTAGGTCCAGTGAGTGACATCGAGGGGCGCTCTTCCGTCGTGCATTCCTTTGCGCACCGCGGCAGTGAGCAGGGCGTTCCAGTCCTTGTAGTTCGGCGGGAGCCACGCAGGCTTGGCGTTCATCACGATCTCTTCTTCAGCAAAGGCGGATTCGCCCCAATGGTAGTCGCGGGCGAGATTGCCGAGCTTAGGCTCAAGGATCATGGGCCAGAGGGCGGCGCGGGTTTGGGTGACGATGGACGCGGCGGCGGAATCGGTGGTGAGGCGGCCGTCCCAACTGCGCATGAGGTCGGCGGCCTGGCGCATGCGCGGATCGCCATTGCCCTCGGGGCCGGGAGTGTGGTCGATGGCGTAGGCGAAGCGGTGGCCCATCTCCTGATCGACTTCGCTGTAGATGTCGGTCTGAACGGCCAGCATGTCGGCGGGCTTGAGATGGTCGCGGCCGTCGAGCGATTTGTAGATGCGCTCGATGCGATAGGGATCGCCCCACTCGCCGGTGAGCGGGTAGGGCGACTTGTCGGTGGTGACGCGGGCATTTGCGGTGGCGAGAAAACCCGAGGGTGGATCGACTGCGTTGGGCATCTGGTCGAAGGGGATGTATCCCTGCCATTCGTGCGCGTGGTCGCGAATGGGCGCGTCGGCAATTCCCGCTGGCCGCATGGGGATTTGCCCGACGGCGCGGTAGGCGATGTGGCCCTGATCGTCAGCGTAGACGAGATTCTGCGTGGGCCAGCACCACTGGGCGAGAGCGGCGGAGAATTCCGTCCAGTTGGAGGCAACGTTCATTTCGTAGAGCGGAGTCGTGTAGAGAGTGGGAGTCGTAGAGGGTCCACTTGAGAGCGGTGGGCGGAGCGCCTGCGGCGAGAAGCGGGTTGAGCAGCGGCCCGTGCGCGGTGGATTGAACAGTGAGCCGACATCTTTGCCGCCGCGGACGTGAATGACCTCGGGATCGACGGCGAGTGGCTGCCATGCGCATGGTTGCCGTGGATGATCCCGGGATCGTCTGTGTGCGGATGCCATGCGTCGTCATTGCCCTCGTAGTTTCCCTTGCCGTCGAGTTTTTCGATGTACAGATCCTGCGTGTCGCCGTAGAGCGCGGTGAATCCCCAGGCGACGTGCTCGTTGTGGCCGGCGATGACGAGAGGGAGTCCGGGGAGAGTGACGCCGGCCGCGTGGAAGCCGGGCGCGCGGAGGTCGGCGATGTACCAGGTGTCAGGCTCGCGGAGAGTGAGGTGCATGTCGTTCGAGAGGAGCGGCTTGCCGCTGGCGGTGTGGCTGCCGGCCACGACCCAGTTGTTCGAGCCCGCAGCGCAGCCGTCGCAATCGGGCTGGCCGAGCAGGGCCAGGAGCGCGTGCGTGTCGACGGGAACGGCTTCAGGGGCTAAAGCCCTTTCCGATTGTGCGGCTGTTGTGGCGCGGGACCCAGAGGGTGCCCCGCCGTGCCCTTTCAAACCTGTGGCCTCTGCGTGCGGGACGCTTGGGGTAACTGGGGCAGAGCGAGTTTCGGTGTTCTCGTCATCGTCGTCGTCATTTGTTGAGGGCGGGGGCATCGGCTGCGGCGCCGTGAGGTCCACCTTGATGCCGGTGGGAGGACGATCGCGCCAGGAGCCGACGGGGTAGAGATCGGCTTCGAGCGCGGGGTTGTTGAGCTTGGCGGCGACGCGGGCGCGCGAGAGCTTGGTGGCGATGTGCGTATCGAGGGTCTGCACCATCGACAGACCGACGCTGATGGAGTCCACGCCGCGCCAGGGTTGCGGGCGGTAGTGGAGCAGGCGGAATTCGACGGGGAGAGAATTGGACTGCTCGCACTGCGCGATGAAGAGATTGACGCCGCGGGCGTAGTCGTCGAGGCGCGCGCGGTCGGCGGCGGGCATTCCGTCGTAGATGCGCTGGGCGGTGAGACGAATCTGAAGGACGCGCTGCGTTTTGTCGTGCTGGATGAGCGCCGGGCCCATGATTTCGGCCAGCTCGCCGTTGGCGCTGCGGCGCAGGCCGTCCATCTGCCAGAGGCGGTCCTGCGCGGTGACGTAGCCCTGCGCGACGAAGAGGTCGTCCTGCGTAGGCGGCGTCGATGTGGGGCACGCCGTGGGCGTCGCGGCGGACGATGACTGGGGCGGAGAGGCCGGCAAGATGGACGTCGCCGTCGAGCTGGGGCAGAGCGGCTTTGGCGGCGGAGCGAAGCCACAACACGCCGGCCAGTGGTGCGAAGAGGAGCAATACAAAAAGGCCGATGCAGGACCAGAGAAGGATCAGAGGCCAGCGGCGTTTGCGGCGCGACTGGAGTGGCGCGGGCGGCGATGGCAAGGAACTTGTTGGAGGTGAGTCGGGCATCGGGTCGGACGTTGGCCAGATTCAGGATACGACGCCAGATGGCCGTCGCTAAGACCTCATCGCGGCTCGATCCATGCGTAGACTGGCGCGACGTTCTTGAATTTCTTAATAATCTTGCCGGTGACTACGTCCAGCACGTCGATGTCGAACGTACCGTTATCCGGGTCCTGCGATTTGTTGAATAAGAGTGTTTTGGAATCTGGGGACCAGACCGGCTTCAAATTTGGGACCACATCGGAATGGAATCCCATGAGGATTCGAGAGTGTGTGCCGACTGGACTCATCAGGCTGACCCGATTGTCATTGATGGCGTAGAACTTCCCCTCGAATTCGTCCGACGATTGAGATTGGGCCCGATCCACCGGTATGTAGCTGACAAACGCGATCCAGTCCCCGGATGGCGACCAGGATGGGGAGAGGCCAATTCCGATCCTGGAGATTGTGCCGGTTTCGATGTCGACAATGTAGATCGCGCGGATTTCCGAGGAACTCCAGTGGCCAGGACCACTCGGCTGCTCCATGTCAAAAGCGATGCGAAGGCCATCCGGAGACCAAGTGATTTCGCCTACCGCTCCTGAAGGCTTGGTGACCAGCTTCAATTTCCCTGTTTTGAAGTCGAGGAGCCAAAGACTCCAATGCAGACCGACAGGATCCGGGTCAAAATCGCGCGAAACGTAAGCCATTCTTGAGCCGTCGGGAGAGATTGCAGAGGAGCCCCAGAAGTTACCCATCATCAGCAGACGGTCGGTGCATTTGCCGTCCTTCACGGAGTAGGTTCCGACGATGTTTCTCGGATATGGCGACCGATCGACGGGAATTCGACGCACGTAACCAACAACGCTTCCGTCTGCCGAGATACTCAGGAAGGCCTCGGACAGGCTTTCCGGTAGCGTTATCGTTCGATCCTCGGTCGTGAGTAGTTGTCTCTCGGGTACATAACCCGCCACCAGCAATTCCGCTCTCGGCAGTCGGGGAAGGTTGTTTGGGTCGTACTTCTGCGCCTGCATCGGCCGTGGTAGGGCAATCGCGGCAAGCAGCGGCGACAGGAACAGGCACGGTGCCGAGTGGAACGCCATCCGGATCATAGAGATCTCTTGCGAAACATTGTAGGCGCGGAAGAAGCCGCGGGCGGTGCAGAACCGTGGTTCGCCGGCGTGGCGACTGGCGCATTCAATCTGCCGTTTGCGCGGCGGGGTTGCGGGCGTAGAGGGCAAGCAGAAACAGGAACAGAAGCAGAATGACACCGAGGACGAGCAGGCTGCCTTCGGGGCCGTCGGCGCCACCGCTCCAGAGGGGATTGCCGGCAGGGCTGGCGGAAAGGAAGTGGCCCTGGCCCTGAAGGCCGCTGTCGGCGGCGCCGTAGAAAAAGGTTTCGGCCCAGTCCCAAGCCGCGTGGCAACCGATGGCCCACCAGGCCGAGCCGGTGAGGCGGACGCTCAGGCAAAAAACGAAGCCGATGAATGCGGCGGCGAAGATGCCGATCCAGTTCTCGCCGTTGTTGGAGGTGTGATAGAAGCCGAAGAACGTGGAGGTGACCCAGGCGGCCTGCCAGAATGCACTGCGTGGGGCAGCCTTTTGGTGGAGCAAGAGGCAAGGGAAGAAGCCGAGCGCGGCGGCAGCGTAGACTCCCCACGCGCCGTGGCCGCCGCCGTTGAGCGTTAGGTAGAGGCAGATGGTGATTTGTGCGGCGAGCGCCCACCAGAAATTGATGCCGCGCGCGAGCGTAGAGAGCGCATAACAGCGGAAGAGGCCTTCTTCAACCGAGCCGACGAGGAGGAATGCGGCGGCCCAGAGCACGCCAATGCCCGCGGCCTGCGCGGCGGAAAGCGACGCGGAGCCGAGACGCATCCAGCCTCCCCAGGCCAGGACGGCAACGAGCAACGAGAGCGCGGCGAATCCCGTGACGAGGCCGGAGACGAAGTGGCGGACGCGGCGTGTGCCGGCGAGGTTGTAGCTCAGGATGCGGCGGTCCTCAATGAGGACCATGACGAGAGCAGCGGCGACAAGCGAGAGGAACGGGACCAATTCTGCGATCAAAACGGCGGGGGCGGAGTCGACGGGTGTGTCGTGAACCAGGCCGGCTGCGAAGAAGAGGGTTCCGATGACCGTCCGGAAGAGGTAGTACATGGCAACGAAGAGAAGGATGGACCAGCCGGCGCGCAAACCTTGCGGCCCGATGAAGACCCGGTCGAATTCGCGGTCCTGGTGGGGCACATGGTCCGGCGTTCGCGGCGCGTCAGGAGCGGTTGCGGCCGGCGGCGCTTCTTCGACTGCGGGCGGCAACTCCGGATCCATCGAGGCTCCTATGCACGCACGAGAATCTTTTCGCCCGGCGATGGCGGGCGAAAATGCACACACCAGCTTATACGTTTTTCGGGACGAATGCGGCGGCCCCGGCCGCAAATGCGCGATCGGGGCCGGGAGGGATGAGAGTTACGGTTGCTTTTCGCCAGGCTGGCCAGCGACCTGGAGATAGTTCGTCACGCTGAAGACGCCGGGAACGCTGTTGGCGCGAATGTAAGCGGTGTTCTTGTCGGCTTGCGAGTCGACCACGCCGTAGAGCTCCACATGGCCGTTCTGCACAGAGATGCGGATGGGCTTGGCGGGATCGATGGCGTACTTGTTCAGCGAAGGGTAGCCGTAAACTGCGCGCGCGACGGCGACGCGGATCTGCCAGTCCATGGGCGAGACGGGATCGACTTCGATATTGTCGACCAGATCTTTCACGCCGGGCATGGTGGCTACGACAGCCAGGGCGGAGTCGCGGCTGGGGTAGTCGTGGGCATGGCCGCCCAGGGTGACCTCTCCGTTCTGGACATCCAGGGTGATGGCGTCGAATTCATTGCCGTAGCCGACGCGGTCGTAGGAGAGCTTTTCGAGGAGGCTCTTCTGCAACTGGCTGTCGGGCACGCTGGGTCCGGCGACTTGAATCTCGTTGCGGACCGCGGCAACGCCCTTCACTTTGTGGGCGGCCTTTTCGGCGTCCGCTTTGTACTCGTAGAGGCTGACGGCGCCGCTCAGTGTGGCGATGCCGTTCGCGTCCACAGTGACCTGCACATCTTTGAACTGCGATTTATTCAGCTTGGCGTGCACCGCGCCGGCAACATCCTGCTGGCCCGCGGCGGCGTGCGAAAGCTGGGGAAGGACGAAAAGTGCGCCGAAAAGAGCCGCGGCAAAGAGGAGCGAGTTGCGACGATTGATGGTTCTTGTCATGGGAAGATCCTCCATCATCAGGATTTGCGCGTTGCGGCGGCGGCGGCCCGACGATCGAGCAGTGGGCCAGCGAGCCTGCCGTTCGCGTCTGTTTAGACACACGAAGGTGCATTTGGTTGCGCGGATCGGGATGAGAATCGATTGGGCAGCAGGGTCAACGGTAACGGCGGGTGGCCTTGACGACCATGGAGAAGACGCCGGACTCGTCGCGAGCGACGACGAGGGAGACGTGGCGATTGATGGCCACCTCAGCCTGGAGCAACTGCTGGCTGGTGGTGTTGACGTCGGTGGCGTAGGTGAGGGTGACGATGCGGCCTAACTGCTCGTCGACAGTGATGCGGGAGGTGGAGTTGCCGAAGGCGCCGAGGTAGTTGGGATCGACTTTGACGGAGCCGGCGCCGAAGAGCTTTTGCACGCGATTGCTGACCGTGGCGTTGAGGGCGCCGCCGAGCAGCGCGTCGGTGGTGGGATTGCTGATGGCCTGCTCCTGCTGCTGGGTGTAGAGGCGCTGCTGGCTGGCGGTGTGGCCGAGCGCCAGCAGCGAAACGACGTCGGCCTCGGGCAGCGGAGGATCGCTGCGATAGGAGACGACGAGCTTTTGCGGCGATCCGTGCAGGCCGAGAGAGATGTCGTAGTCCTCAACGTGCGCCGTGGCGCTGAGGTCGATGATGGGCTCGATGCGGACCGGGTTGGTGAAGGTGATGTCGCCGCGCTCGAGATCGTAGCGGGTTCCGGCGATCGAGGCGCTGCCCTCGGTGATGGAGACGCTGCCCAGGAGCGAAGGCGAGGCCAGGGTGCCGCGCAGGCGCAGATCCACGTCGCCGGCGAGCTTGGCGAAGGCGTTCTGGAAGTTCAACTGCGGCGAGGAGACGATGTGCACGTCGAGGCGCACGTGGTTCGACGGGGCATCGGGCGGCGCGACGGTTTGGACGGAGGAGCCGGCCTGCGGCGGCGAGGGCCGCGAGATCAAGGTCGGGGCTGGCGGCAAAACGCGTGATGAGGACATCGCCGCTGAGGAGGAGGTTATTCTGCGGTCCCTGGAGCTGCAGCGTGAGGTCGGCCAGCGAGCTGACGCCTTCAGGGTAGCGAATGTGAACGCCTTTTCCCGTGACCGAGAGGTCGGCGAAGATGCCGTGCTGATAGGCGAGGTAGCCGCCGAGCGAGAGCTGGCCGCCGCCGGTCATGGCAGTCAGGGACTTGACTTCAAGCCGGTTCTGATTGAACTCGAGCGTGCCGTGCAACTGGCTGAGGCCGTTGGGTAGATCTTCGAGCGAGAGCGAACCGTTTTCGAAATCGATGCGGCCCTGGAGGCCGGGATTCTGCAGAGGGCCGTGGGCTTCCAACTGGAAGGTGGTGACGCCGCTCGCGGTGAGGTCGGGATCGAGGGATTCAGCGAGCTTGAGATTGATGGAGCCGCTGGCGGCGAGATCGAGTTGCTTCGCGCCCTCAAGCGAGAGGCTGCCCTGTGCGCGCAGATCGGTGTTTTCGCCGGTGACGTGGAGGGGATCGAGATGGATTTTGCCGCCGGCCAGCGTGGCGTGCGCAGCCCCATCACTTTGCAAAGGCACGCCGGCGATGGTGACCGCCATCTGCCGGAGATTGGCTTCGCCGCGAAGCTGCTTGAGATCGGCGAGCGGGCCCATCGATGGTGACCGTGCCGGCGAGCGCGGAGCCGGCGCTGAAGGCTTCAACGTGCGCCATGCGAAAGAGGGCGCCAATGTTGAAGCCGGGAGAATTCGAGGCGAGCCTGGGTTGCGTAACCGGTCTTCATTGCCGTCTGGCCTTGCGAGGCGCAGATCGGCTCCCTGCAACTGCGTGGTTGCGTTGTAAGCGAGGTTGTGACTGGCGGTGTGCGCGGAGACTTCGAAGACGCCGAATTTTTGTCCACCCAATGTGAGGGAGTCCGCAGTGGCGCTGGCGTTCAGGCGCGGGTCGTCGAGCGAGCCTGAGCCGGTGATGGAAACTGAGAGCTTGCCAGCGGCTTCGAGGTTGTGGCGGCCGACCCAAGCGATCCGGGCGATGTCGATTCCCGAGCCATGCGCATCGAGATCGAAGGTTTTTGCGTTGAAGTCGTAGCTGCCTGAGGCCGAGAGATCGCCGCCCGCCTCGCCGGCGCGGGCGGAAGACACTTTGAGAACGTGATGGGCGAGCGCGCCTTCAATCCTGACTCGCGCAACAGGCTCTCCGCAGATGGTGGCGCGATCCATTTCGACGGAGCCTGAGCCCCCGAGTTCGCGGAGAGGGCCGCTTGCCTCGATCTGCGCATTGAATGCGCCTGTGACCGGCAGGCTCTGGGGATTGGCGACAAGAAACGGCTGAACGTCGGCGACGTCGAGATTGGTCACGTCGGCGTGCGCGTGGAGAACGGAGCCGGCGTCGTAGGTCGGTTGCGCGGCAACACTTGAGCGACTCCGGCCTGTGGTTGTGGCCCCCGCACCAAGTGAGGCGTCGAGCGTTCCGCTTGCGACGATCCTGGAGTTCCCGTGAAGCAGCGTGGCGTGCTCGAAGACGATCTGAGTGGGCGAATAGCTGCCTTCGACGTCGGCTGAATCGAGGTGTACCAAGCGAGGCTCGCCCAACGACGGGATTTCGATGGCCAATTGCGCGGCTTTGAGCGTTCCGGCGAGATGCGGCTTGATCAAAGATCCGGTCCACGATCCGTGGAAGTCGGCTTGGCCTGCGAGGGCTACGGGGAGAGCGGCGCTTCCGGTTTTGCCGTTGCGATTGAAGCCCAGGCTGCGAAGAACACCGTCAAAGTCGGACAAGTCATGGGAATGAAAGTCGACGGCGAGGGCCGACGCGCTGCTTGCGGGGTAAGCGCCGAGCGCGCCTTGCGCTTTCACGTCGCTCGAGGGCAAGTGCAGCGCGAATTTTCGGAGGTCCACGCCGCCGTTGCGCTGGGTATAGGTGGCGTCGATGACGCCGCTGGCGGGCGCCTCACCCGCGGGCGTTTGTTGCGGCGGGCTCAAGGCGAGAGTTGTGGAGACGGCGATGCTGCGCACGTCGCCATTCGACCAGGTGGCCACTGCGGGGCCATCGGCACGGGCGTCGAAACCCAAACGGCGGCATTGCGGCGCACAGACTATATCGAAAATCGTGTCGAGCGAAACGCCCTTGAAATCGGCCGTGACTTTGCCGTTCATCGGGATAGGGCTAACCGCGGCCCGGACGAGGACATTGCGGCCGGCTCGCGATTCTTCAGGGCCCGGAGCGGTGATTTGCGCGGGGACGACCTTGGCGCCGGGGAGCCAGGGCTCGAGGGCGACGGCTCCTTCGATTTGGCCGCCCTGGCTCAGGCGCGCAACAATCTCCGTGATCAGCAGCTTGCCGCGATCGGCATCGATGCGCGCGTCGAGATTGACGCCGACTGCGTGAATGCCCGCGCCCAAGTAAGAGCCGCCGTCGATATGGACGCTGCCGGCGATGTGGAAGGCAGGCGCAATTCCATCAGCGGAGAGATGGAGATGAGCGATGCCGTCGGGTGAGTCGGGGTAGCCGGTGACGGGGTCGAGGAGCCGCATATCGAGATCGCCTTCCGCTTTGGCCTGCCAGCGCGGATGCGTGAAATCGTCCAGAACTCCCGTAACTTCGAGCGTGCGGTCTTCGGCTCCGCGGCTGTGGGCCGTGAGTTGAAGGCTGCGCAAGGTGACGCGATTGCGTTCGAGGTCAAGGGCGAGCTGCAGCTTGCCGTGCACAGGCGGAGTTTGTTTTCGCGGCAGATCGCGGGTGAGCACGAGGTCAGTGGCGGCGCCATCGATGCGATAGCGCTCGGGCGCGCCGAATGCAGCAGGCACATAGTTCAGCTGAAGCGATACGTCGTCGGCTTTGAAGTCGAGCGGCAGGTAGCGATTTTGAGCGTCGAAGGCAGCGGCGCGATTGTCGTAATCCAGCATTCCCTGCTCGACCGCGATGTGGCTCGCGCGCAGATCGAAGAGCGTGTCGATGGCGGATTTGCCCCGTTTTTCCGGCCTGCGCGGACGCGGTTGGTTTGTCGATCCGTCGGGGTAAACGATGAGGTGCAGCATGGGCCGGCCGGCCTCGAGGTCGCGCAGCAGAATGTGCGGAGTGAAAAAGCCAAGAATGCTGATCTGGACGCGCAGGCGGTCGATCTGCGCATAAGGCGCTTCGATGGGGTCTTCGGTGCCGTGGATCACGACGCCGTCCGCTTCAGCCTCGAGATGGAGCAAGCGCCAGTGAAAGGACGCAATCTGGGTTTGGCCACCGGTCGCGTTTTCAATTTGAGCGATGAGGCGCTTGCGAACGAGATTCTCGAATGCGGCAGAGCTGGCGACGAAATAGACGGCGACTGCCGTGAGGACGAGCAAAACCGCGGCGACTGCGACCGAGAGCGGGAGGTGGCGAAGGAAGAAACGGCGCAGGCGGGAGCGCGCACCGCGTGCGGGAGTTTCCGGCGGGTCGTTTGGCTCAGGCGAGACGGGATTGAGCTCGCGATCGCTCATGGAGCCGCACCTCCGCTTGCGCCCTGGGTTGCGGAGGATTCGAGCGCCGGGTCGAGCACTTCGACGTCACCCTGGGCGCGCAAATTCGTGAGCCAAGCGTCGAAGAGCACATTCACCTGCTGCTCGAGCAGAATCTCCTGAATGCGCGGGGCCACCTGATCTAACGGCGGAGCAGCTTCGCCGGGCGCGTACTGCGGAAGCAACGTGTCGTGATAGTAGGTTTCGATCTGCTGTGGAGTGATCTGAATGCCCTGGCGGAATCGCTGTTCGATGAAACGCAAAATCTCAAGCCGATAGTGGAGATAGGATTCGACGCGCTCGGGCGTGAGTCCGTGGGAGGCGAGGAATGCCTTCCATCCTGCATCCGTGCCGCAGTTTTGATGGACGCAGGCGGGAAGCTGTTTGCGAATTTCGTCGAGGCGAGCGTTGACTCTGATCCTGTGAAGGCTCGATGGCCTGCATGTCCTCCTGGCGAATCTGCTGCTCGATGAGGGTGCGGCTGATGAGCTGCTCGAGGGCACGCTGCCTGGTGAGCTCGCCCTGACCGACGAGATTCGGATCAAGAACCGAGAGGCGGATTTCGTCGTCGAGATCGCTCGAGAGGATGGCGTGCTTGTTGACCACGGCGACGACGCGGTCGAGCACGACAGGAGACGCAGCGTTTGGTTGTTGCGACTGAACCGGAATGGCGGTGCTCAAAGACGCAGCGAGCGAGAGGGCGGCCAGTGCGCTCCGGGAAAAAGCAACCGCAGATCCTTCGACTCCGCGCGGCGCGAAGACACGCCGCGCTACGCTCGGGATGACAGCCGGTGCGCGGGAGCTTCGAGTCCGAGATTGGAAGGTGACTTGCGCATCAGAATGCCTGCCCAAGGCTGAAGAAGAAGTTGATGTGCGGCGCCTGGCCCACGTACGGCGCCTGATAGGGACCGAGCGGAGTCGTGGGCGAAGTGGGGACCGAGTAATTGATGTTCACCGGATAGATGGGCGGATTCAGGTTATAGCTTACGTCGAAGCGGATGGGCCCGACGGGCGTATGGTAGCGCAGGCCCAAGCCCAGCGCGTGCGAGAAGTCGTTGAAGCTGCAGGCGCCATGCCTGCCCGGTTGAAGTGTCGGGAGGACCGGGTTCCGGCGGGTTCGTGGGGGTTGCCGTAAGTGCAGTGTCCTGCAAGCATCGCTGTCTGGCTGGCGAACGCGCAGAAAGCTGGCCCAGGCGTCGCCGGCGTTGGTGAAGACATTGCCCATGTCGTGAAAGAGGACGAAGCTGACGGTGTTGCCAAACCAGGGCAGCGTGGGCGGGGGCAGGCGCAACTCGGTGCTGTTAGTGAGCGCTCCTGCGCCGCCGATCTGGAAACCGGTTTCGGGATCGCGAGGCCCTGCGGCATTCTGAGAAAACCCGCGCAGCGATACCGGACCGCCCGCGTAGAGACGTTCGGGTAGCGGAATCAGCTCGCTGGAGCCGTTGCCGAAGGCGCGAATCTGGCCATAGCGCGTGTTGCGGGCCACGACGAAGCGGCCTTTGTCGAAGCTGTAATAGCTGGAATTGGAGGTGTCGATGCGGTTGAACTCGGCCTCCGCGCCAAAGAACCGGCCGGAGAGAAACTCCTGAAAGCTGGTGTAGGTGCCGCGGCGCGCGTCCATGGGCACGTCGCGCGTGTCGCGAATCCATGTGAATGCCGGGCCGCCGACGCGCGTTGCGGTGGAGAGTGCGGAGATTTCTCCGGGAAAGACCTGCAAACTGCTGGCGGACACTTTGACGCGCCGGAAATCGATCTCATAGACGAAGGTGTTGGCGCGGGAAAGCCACGATCCGGGGCGGTTGAAGTTTTCAGTCCAGCGGAACGCGCCCTCGAGCCGGGAAGCCACGTAGGTTGAAACATCCAGGCTGTTGGCGTAGCCACCGGAAAAGGTGAAGCCAAAGTTTGGATTGCCTTCAAAGTGCGGGATCTGGTATTGGAGGCCGATGCTCTGCTCGAGCAAGCCATAGGTGCCGCGCAGCGAAACCGATTGTTCGCGGCCAAAAAGGCCGTTGCGCGTGATGTCAGCAAGGACGCGAGGGCTGACACCGGTTTTGCCGTTGGGATTGCAGCGGACGCCTCCGGCGGTTGCGCCGGCGCAGTTGTTTTGCGGCTGGCCGGTTTGCGCCTCGAAGCCGAAGCCGTAGGTGAGCGTCCAGCGCCGTGCCTCGACCGCTTGCAGCAGAACTGTTTTTTGGGGCGCGTCGCCGTCGGGATTGACGACGGCTGCATTCACTTCATTGAAGAGGGCGAAGTCGTAGAGGTTGCGCTGCGTATCGGTGAGCGCGGTCTGGTTGAGCGGATCGCCGGCGTGGAGAGTGATGGCGCGCGCCACGGTTTGCGGGCGCGTGAATTCGAGACCCGTCAAGAGCACGTTGCGAACGAAGATATGCTCGCCCTCATCGACGTGGAAGACGACGTCGACTTTGCCGGAATCGGCGGGCTCCGGCGGCTGGGTCACCGTCACCGCAACCTGATCGAAGCCGCGGCTGTAGTACTCGATCACGATCGCGTCGTGGTCTCCGGCCAGGTTGCGCGGTGAAAGCATCTGGCCCGGAACGGTGTTGAGAAGCGCGGTGAGCGTGGGAGCCGGGATGTGATCGTTGCCGTCGATCGTGAGCGTGCCCACGCGCAACTGCCGGCCTTCAGCGATGTGGTAGGTGACCACGAGCGGGGCGGTTCGTGCGATGGAAACCTGCGGCGCGGCGGGGGACGGATTGTCGACCGCGACCGTCTCAGGAGTGCTGGTTTCTGGAGTGACCTTCACCTGGGAGAAGCCGTTGTTCCGATAGACGGCTTCGAGCGCGGTGACGTCGGCCGAGACGAGTGCCTGGCTGTAGACACCATGGCGGTCGAGAACGCCGGCGGCATGAACGCTGAGCAGATCCATCAGGGTCGCCGCGTCAAAGAAGTGATTTCCGGTGATGGAGACCTTGTCGACGCGGCGGCGCGGGCCGAGCTGGACCGTATAGAGGATGTTGACCTGATCACTGCCCGGCGATTGGAATTCGTGATCCACTTTGGCATCGAAGTAGCCGAGGCGTTGAAAGTCGTCGCGCAGGCGGCGGTTACCTTCGTTGAGCAGGTCCTCGTCGACGCTGCCTTCGGCAAAGATGGGAACGAGCCGCTTGATGCGCTCCTGGTCGATGTTGGCGCCCTGCGCTTCGACCTTGACCACCGGCCCACGATTGGCGGAGAAGCGATAGTCGACCGACTTGGTGGCGGCGTTGTATAGCGCAGATTCGAGCTTGACTTCGGCCTCCAGCCGACCCTGCCTCTGATACTGCCGGAGCACGCCATCGAGCGCATGATTCGCGGTATCGCGATCGACGTGAGCGCCGATGCGCAGACCGGCATGACGGCGGAAAGTTTCGAGGCTCATCCCGGAGTCGCCGGTGACCGTGATCTTTCCGATGCGCGCTCTCGGTCCTGAGATCACGCGAAAGGCGACATCGGCGAGCTGCTCTTCGGGGTGGGGAGTTACGGTCTGTGTGACGGACGATTCGTGATAGCCGTTGTCCTCGAGCGTCGAGCGCATCTGGCCGATTGCGCGAAGGATTTTGGCCTGAGTGAGGCGTGTTCCGGCTTCGAGCTGGCTGGCGCGCTGGAGCAGCGTGTTCATGGTCGCGCCGGTTGCTCCGTCTACGCTGACTGCGCCAATAAACGTGCGCGGGGTTCCGAGGAAGACCAAGGCCACTCCGTCTGATTCGCTCGAGGCCTCGACTTCGACGCTGTCATAGAGGCCGGTTGCGTAGAGCTGGCGGAGGCTCTTTTTAAGGTCTTCGGCAATGAGCGGGGCCCCTTCGGCCTGAGCAAGATGGCCGGGAAGCGGGGTGAGGCGGTCGGCTGGGACGCCCTCGAAGGAGATGTGGCGGACGGGCAAGCCCTCCCATCGGAGAACGGCGTCCTTCGCCTCGGCTGGGGCGCTTATTGCGGGGGTGGGAGCCTCGGGAGGCCCTTGGCACCAGGCGGAGAGCGGGGCGCCGGTGGCGCATAGAAGGATCGAAGCGAAAAGAGCCAGGCGCTGCGGTTTGAGAGCCCGGAGAAGGGCAGGCCAGTTCAAGGAGAAAGAAGGCAGATATGTGAATGGCGCTCGCCGGGGGCCCCCGCGAGTCACCCCGTCGACCCCGGCGCGGCGCGCCACCCGTCGACGGGGACCCCGGGGAACGCCGCATCTTTCTGCCGGCTTTGTTCGCAAGACCATATCGTAAAGAGTGTGGTGGAACCTCAGCATCCCAGTGCAAAGCGGGAGCGGCTCAACACGCGCTCTCGAAGGGGGTGGGCTTCCCTGTTTTTATTCAAGCTCAGCCAACCCAAACTGCCTCACCTTATACTAACGAGGAAGGAAGCTCGGGCAAAACCTTAGAAAGTGTGCTTCGCATCGCTCGTAACAGGGCAGGCGCGCGCCCGGGGATTCAAAAGGAATGCCAGTTGTCAGGGGCCCGGGTTCAAGACTCCGGTTGCAGCGGTCGGACGTTCAACGGCCACGGAACTTCAACCCTGCCCTGGAAGCCCTGGAAGGAAGCGCATGCCCAATTCACCATCCCCCGCGCAGGCGCCCAGCCGCAGCCGGCCGAATGACGGTGCGGAGCCGCCGCCCGCAGCCGCGAGCCAGGCAGATCAGTCTTCGGCCGCCGCGCGCCGAGGTTCGGTGAATTCGGCTGAAGTGGATGTTTTAGCCCGGGCACAGGCAGGCGATCACCAGGCCTTTGCGCAACTTTATGCGCTGCACAAACGGCGCATCTATTCGCTTTGCCTGCGCATGGTGGGCAATGTCGCCGAGGCGGAGGATCTGACGCAGGAGGCGTTTCTGCAACTGCATCGCAAGATCGCCACTTTCCGCGGCGATTCGGCATTTTCCACCTGGCTGCACCGGCTGGCCATTAATGTGGTGCTGATGCAACTGCGCAAGAAGGGGCTTTCGCTGATTTCTCTGGACGAAGCCATGGAGCCGACGCCGGAGGAGGGCCCGAGCCGCAGCTTTGGCGCTCCCGATCTGACGCTGACGGGAGCCATCGACCGCCTGGCCCTGGAGCGCGCGGTTGCCGATCTGCCGGCCGGCTACCGGCTGATCTTTATCCTTCACGATGTGGAGGGTTTTGAGCATAATGAGATTGCTTCGATGCTGGACTGCTCGATTGGCAACAGCAAGTCGCAATTGCACAAGGCGCGGCTGAAGCTGCGCGACGCCCTGCGCGCCCAAAACCGCCAGGAGGCGCGGCCATGACCGGCGATCCCGGCAAAATGAGCTGCGCCGAGTTCCAGGCGCAACTGCCCGAACTGATCGGCTCTGGGGAGGACGCCGCCGCGCATCCTCATCTCCAGGGCTGCGAGCGTTGCCGCGCCTTGCTGGCCGATCTGGAAACCATCGCCGAGGCGGCCCGCCAGCTGTTTCCCAGCGTGGAACCGCCGGACGAGGTCTGGGACACAGATCGAGTCGGCCATCAAGCGGGAAGAAGACGATGAAAGCGGCATCGGGTCCCGGTAGATGCGCGGAAGCCATCCCGCCGAAGCGACGGCCGGTTTCCCTCACCTTCCGGCTCATTCCGCCGATAGACCCCACGAACGGCTGTGTGCCGTCCGGTTCGGTTGGAGGTAACCCTTAGAGAATTCAGCGCTGAAGGGATGTCAGGCTGGGAGGGCAGGTGCACTTTCTCTTGGAGTTGGCAGGAGTCCATTGGGGTGACTTGGAACCTTGTGGAACCCCGGTGGGAGCTGGCACGTAAAACAAGATCGCTTGAGTCTAAAGGAGATGGCGGGAGGAGGCGGAACTTGCAACTTTTCCCTTTCTGAGCTATCTAATGAAGGAAAGTTGATAAGAGGACACTCAATGCCAAACCAGCCAGCCACACCATCGAACGACGACACTGCCCAGAACGCCCCGGGAGCGCGGAGGATTCCGGTACTGCCGGTGCGCGACACGGTTCTGTTTCCTCACGCCGTGCTGCCGCTGACGGTGGGCCGGGAAAGCTCCATCCAATTGATCGAATCGCTGGGCGAGGAGCGCGCGATTGTGGTGGCGGCGCAACTGGATCCGCGCCTGGACACGCCCAAGCCCGCCGACCTGCACACCGTGGGAACGCTGGCCACCGTGCACAAGGTTGTGCGCATGCCCAACCAGAGCCGGTTTGTCTTTACCGAGGGCGTGAGCCGGGTGCGGCTGGTGCGCTTTGTCCAGTCCGAGCCGTTCATGGTGGCCGAGGTGGAGACGCTGGAGGACGTGGACGCCGGCGGCTTCTGCCGGAGTTTGAGGCCCTGGTGCGCAACGTGGTCGGGCAGTTCCAGCAGATCGTCTCCGAGTCGCCGACGCTCTCCGACGAACTGCGGACGATCGCCGCGAACATCGAGGAGCCGGCCCGGCTGGTGGATTTTGTGGCCTCCTCGCTGCCCTTCCTGACCACCGACGACAAGCAGCAGTTGCTGGAAACGCCAGGCATCGTGGACCGGCTGGAGCAGTTGAACAAGCTTCTGGCCAAGGAGATCGAGGTGCAGCAGTTGCGCGCCAAGATCCAGACCGAGGTGCAGGACCAGGTGCAGCAGTCGCAGCGCGACTACTACCTGCGCGAGCAGCTCAAGGCCATCCAGAAGGAGCTGGGCGAGCAGGACGAGGGGCAGCGCGACATCGAGGAGCTGCGCCAGAAGATCGAAGCCGCGGGCATGCCCGAGGATGTGAAGAAGGAGGCCTTGAAGGAGCTGGCGCGCCTGCAGCGGATGTCGCCCATGGCCGCGGACTACTCGCTCACGCGGAATTACATCGAGTGGCTGGCGGTGCTGCCGTGGGCGAAGAGCTCGGGCTCGAAGATCGACATTGCGAAGGCCAAGGAGATTCTGGACGAGGACCACTACGAACTGAGGAAGGTGAAGGACCGGATTCTCGACTACCTGAGCGTGCTGGAGTTGAAGCCCGACATGAAGGGGCCGATTTTGTGCTTCGTTGGACCTCCGGGCGTGGGCAAGACCAGCCTGGGCCGGTCGATTGCGCGCGCGCTGGGGCGCAAGTTCCAGCGCATCTCGCTGGGCGGCATGCACGACGAGGCGGAGATTCGCGGCCATCGGAGAACGTACATCGGAGCTTTGCCCGGCCAGATCATCCAGAGCATCCGGCGGGCGGAGACCAACGACCCGGTGATCATGCTCGACGAGGTGGACAAGCTGGGCCGCGACTTCCGCGGCGATCCGGCCTCGGCGCTGCTGGAAACGCTGGACCCGGAGCAGAACAACACGTTCCGCGACAATTACCTGGACGTGCCGTTCGATCTGTCGAAGGTGCTGTTCATCTGCACGGCGAACATGCTGGACACGGTGCCTCCGCCGCTGATCGACCGCATGGAGATCATTCCACTGCAGGGCTACAGCGAAGAGGAGAAGGTGCACATCGCGAACCGGTACCTGATTCCGCGGCAGATCAAGGAGAACGGTATTACGGCGGAGCAGATCGAGTTTCCCGAGGACGCGGTGCGGGCCATCATCCGCCACTACACGCGCGAGGCCGGCGTGCGCAAGCTGGAACAGACGATTGGGACAGTTTGCAGAAAGCAGGCGCGGCGCGTGGTGGAGGGCCACACGGAAAAGCTGGTGGTGACGCGGGAAACGCTCAAAGAGTTTCTCGGCGGCATCCAGGTGCGCGTGGAGACCGAGGTAGCGGAGCGGGTGAAGCGGCCCGGCGTGGCCGTGGGCCTGGCGTGGACGCCGGCCGGCGGCGACATCCTGTTCATCGAAGCCAACAAGATGAAGGGCAAGGGCGGGTTCACCATGACGGGGCAGATCGGCGAAGTGATGCAGGAGTCGATGCAGGCCGCGCTGACATGGGTGCGCTCCAACGCGGCGCGCCTCGGTCTGGCTGAGGACTTTACCAAGGAGATGGACTTGCACATTCACGTGCCGGCAGGCGCCATTCCCAAGGATGGGCCGTCGGCCGGCGTGACCATGGCCACGGTGCTGGTTTCGCTGCTGACCGATACGCCGGTTCGGTCGCTGACCGCCATGACCGGCGAGATCACGCTCAGCGGCAACGTGCTGCCGGTGGGCGGCATCAAGGAGAAGTTTCTGGCTGCGCGCCGGGCTGGGGTGGAACACATCATCCTGCCGGCGGAAAACCGCCAGAACGTGGAAGAGGATCTGACGCCGGAGATGATGCAAGGCGTGACCGTGCACTACGCCAGCCACATTGAGGACGTTCTGGCCGTGGCTTTACCGATGCTGGCGGCACGGCCGCAACTGCAACCGGTTCCGGCGAGCATGGCGGCGAGCGCTGCGGCGTAAGCTTCGCTCGGAGCAAGACAGAGAGGCCGGCGAAACTGCCGGCCTTTTTGCTTGAGAAGAGCCTGCATCTTCGGTGGCTCTTACGCCGAGAGCCAGAATCGTACGTGCGTTTTTCCGAGTTTCCC
Organism: uncultured Acidobacteriaceae bacterium; assembly: GCA_963835895.1. Taxonomy (GTDB): domain Bacteria; phylum Acidobacteriota; class Terriglobia; order Terriglobales; family Acidobacteriaceae; genus Telmatobacter. The sequence continues at coordinate 115,110 of CAWIHC010000007.1, forward strand.
AGAAGAAGTGACGGGAAGGAATCCTTTCAGCCGGCGAGAAATCCTCGCCTGTCGCGTCTAACCTGTAGGCGGTATGCTTTTTCTTACCATGCAGGTACGCGTGATTCCCTTTGGAGTGTTGAAGGAATGGCTGAGCCCCGGCGCGGCTACGGTGGAGCTGCCGGAGGGCGCGACGGTTGGGACGTTGCTCGAGCTGCTGCGTGCAAGGCTGCCGGAATGCGCGCCCAAAGGAGCATTGCGCGGAATTGCGGTGGGCGTGAACGCCGAATACGCGCAGGCTGCGCAGATCCTGCACGACGGCGATGAAGTGGGGCTGTTGCCTCCGGTTTCGGGCGGTGCTACGCGTGCCACGAATGTTTCGGAGGAAAGTAGTGGCCCGGTGGGGGTCGCTGTCGCGTTGACGCGCGAGCGGATTGATGCGGGCCAAATTGTTGCCGCGGCCAAGAGCGGCGAGGACGGCGCGGTGGTGGTGTTTGACGGGATTGTGCGCAACCATTCGCGCGGACGGCGGACGCTTCACCTTGACTACGAGGCGTATGAAGAGATGGCCGCGCGGCAGATGCGGGAGCTTGGACGAAAGGCGCGCGAGCGATTCGGCGTGCGCCAGGTGACGATGGTTCACCGGCTGGGGCGGCTGGAGATCGGCGAGACGAGCGTGCTGATCGTGGTGGCGTCTGCGCACCGCAGCGCGGCGTTTGAGGCCTGCCGCTGGCTCATCGACACCATCAAGCAGACCGTGCCCATCTGGAAGAAGGAGACGTTTGCCGATGGCGCGGTGTGGGCGCCGGGCGAGCCGTTCCCGGAGGGGTCTGAGCATCGCGGAGGCGCCGCATGAGGGCTAGCTCTCAGAGCTCTTCCCGGCTGTGTGGGCGATCGCCGGCTTCTGCGCGATTGCGGCGGCGGCTGCCAATGACCGCGCAAGAAGCTACGTTTCACGTGGACGTCAAGCTCGTGAACATCTTCGTGAACGTGACGGACAAGAATGGCGCTATTGTGGGCGGGCTGACGCGCGACGATTTCGCCGTCTTCGAGGACGGACGGCCGCAGCAGATCGCGATTTTCGAGCGGCAGTCGGAGGTGCCGCTGAATCTGACCCTGGCCATCGACACCAGCGGCAGCGTGCAAAAGGATATGAGCGATGAAGCAGCCGCGGCAAAGCGGTTTGCCCACGACATCCTGCGCCCGCAGGACCAGATGAGCGTGCTCCAGTTTGCCACGGAGGTGCGTGAGCTGACGCCCTTCACCAACAAGCTGGCAGTGATCGACCACGGGCTGGGCGAGTTGCGCGGCGATTGGGCGACGGCGCTTTACGACGCCATTTGCTTCGGCTCCGAGCGCCTTGGCAAGCGAGAGGGGCGCAAGGTGCTGGTGGTCGTCTCCGACGGCGACGACACGGCCAAGTCCTCGACCTACGCGCAGGCGCTGGAGGCGGCGCTGCGCAACGAGGTCATGATTTACTCGCTCATCGACGTGCCCATCGAAGCCAGCGCCGGCCGCGACACGGGCGGCGAACACGCGCTCATCACCCTGGCCGAACAGACCGGCGGAAAGCATTTCTACGTGAGCGAGGGCGGGCTGGACAAGGCGTTTGCCAGAGTCAGCGACGACCTGCGGACGCAATACCTGATTGGCTACTATCCGCAGCATCAGGAGCCCGGCACAGACTTTCATCGCGTGGTGGTGACCATTCCCCGCGCCGCGGCGGACGAGTTCAATGTCCGCAACAAGGCCGGCTACTACGCCGACTCGCCGCTCAAGAGCAACTAAGAATGGCCGCGAAGGCTCCCCAGACTGGTTGATCCGCATGGAGTTGCGGCAGCGTCAGCGCCGTTCGCCGCATTTGCATCTAAAATGGCACTATGACTTCTCCACTGTCTTCGCGCCGCCGCTCCAAGACGCCTCCGCCGGGTGAAACCGGCCAGGAAGGGCTCTACCTGCGCTCCCTCAGCGAGCGCCAGGTGATTGTGAACATCAAGCTGCGCGACGGCGAGACGGTGCGCGGCTGGATCGAGTACTTCGACGACTCCATGCTGCGCCTGACCCGCGAGGGCCAGCCCAATCTCTTCATCTACAAGAACCAGATCCGCACCATCAGCGAAGCGGGCCGGCGGCGAGTGCCGCGCTACGAGACCGCGGAGGCGCCGGGTCCCCAGCGAGGCGGGGCTGTGAGCGGCGCGGCGGAGCCGGCGATCGCGCCGAGTCTCGTTTACATTCCCAAGGCGGCGGAGATTGCGCGCGAGGCCGGTGCGCGGCTGCGCGAGTACTTCGTCGCAGGGCGTGGAGACCGAGTACAAGGGCGACGTGGACCTGGTGACCGTGGCCGACCGCACCGTGGAGAAGCTGATCCGCGACTCGCCTGGGCGAGGCTTTCCCGGAGCACGGAATCTACGGCGAAGAGGGCACGCGCGAGCGGCTGGAGGGCGAGTTCCGCTGGTACGTGGACCCGCTGGACGGAACCACCAACTTCGCCCACGGATTTCCGCAGTTCTGCGTTTCGATGGGGCTGGAGCACCGGCCGGCGGGCTTGAAGGCCGGACGAAGACGGAACGCTGGTGGCCGCGGTGATCTACGATCCCATGCGGGACGAGCTCTTCACGGCCGAGCGCGGGCGCGGGGCGCAGCTGAATGGCAAGCCGGCGAGGGTTTCGCGCACGCGAGAACTGGCCGAGGCGCTGCTGGCCACGGGCTTTCCCAGCCGCAAGCGCCACGCGAGCCCGAACATTCACTTCTACCAGGAGTTCACGCTGCGCTCGCACGGGGTGCGGCGGGCCGGCTCGGCCGCGCTCGATCTGGCCTACGTGGCCTGCGGCCGCCTGGACGGCTTCTGGGAGTTCAACCTCAATCCCTGGGACACGGCGGCGGGGATTCTGCTGGTGGAAGAGGCGGGCGGGCGCGTGACGGACTTTGCCGGCGCGCATTTCCGGCTGGCGAGCGACGAGATTCTGGCTTCGAACGGGTTGATCCACGAGGAGCTGATCGGGTTCTTCGGCGATATGTTCGCCGGGCGCAATCTCGCGCCCATCCCCACGCCGGAGGAGTTTGCCCGAGCGCGGCAAAGAACAGGGAGCAGGGAGTAGAGCCACCAAGAAGTCGCCGACCGGGAGTCGAGGAGTCCCGTCTCTGTTCACTTTCATTTCCCTGTTCCTTATTCCCTGCTTGCTGCTATTCGTTCCCGCATGGCAAAACTCGGCGCCGCATTGAGTCAGGCCGCGGGGCCGTGTGCTACTATCAGCGTCGAGAAGTTCAGAGCGGCACGCGAATGCGAGGCCGCGGGAATCCCCGGAGAGAGCAGAGATGGCATACGTCATTGCAGAACCCTGTATCGGCACCAAGGACACCGCCTGTGTAGACGCCTGTCCCGTCGATTGCATCCACCCCAAGAAAGATGAAGCCGGTCACGCCGAGGCCGATCAGTTGTTCATCGACCCGGTCGAGTGCATCGACTGCGGCGCGTGCGTGCCGGTCTGCCCGGTCTCGGCCATCTTTGCGCAGGACGACCTGCCGGAGAAGTGGGCCCACTTTGCCGAGAAGAACGCCAAGCACTTCGGCCGCTAAGCCAGCGCGGCTGCTCCCAGCACAACTGAACTCTCCCTCAACGCGTGTCCTGCCTCAAGCGGGACGCGCGTTTGTGTCTGCGAGCGCCTCGAGCCTGGGCCAGCGATTGGTGCGATGATGAAGAAGCATGAGCGTGCTCACCTCGGAAGCGGTGGTTCTGCGCACCTGGCCGGTGCATGAGGCGGACCTGATCGTGAGCTTCTTCACGCGCGACTACGGCCGGCATGCGGGCGTGGCCAAGGCGGCGCTCAAGAGCCGCAAGCGCTTTGGCGGGGCGCTGGAGCCGATGACGCTGGCGCGGGCCTGGTTTGCCGAGCGGCCGCGGCAGGAGCTGGTGCGGCTCGACCAGCTGGAGATTCGTGCGCTCGCCGCTCTCGGCGCCGGTGGACCAGACGCGCATGGCGGTGCTGAGCTTTTATGCCGAGGTGATCGACGAGGCGCTGCCCGAGCGCGATCCGCAGGACGACGGTCTTCCGGCTGCTGGTTTCGGTGCTGGAGCAGACCAGCGCCGTGAAGTCGGAGACGGTGCAGCCGTGGATGGCGCTCACCTATTTTTCGCTGTGGATGACGCGGCTGATGGGCCTGCTGCCCGACATCGGGCCACTGCATGGTCTGCGGCGAGGCGCTGCGCTCGGAGCGGAGGTTTCGTTTCAACGCGTATGCGGACGGGCTGTTTTGCGGGCTGCACGCGAACGGAGCGGCGAGCGCGCTCTCGGCCGACTCGTGGCAACTGGCGCAGCGCATGCTGCGGGCGCCGGCGGCGGCCTTTGCCGGCGAGCCGTGGCCGCGCAAGCGCGGGCAGGATCTGCGGCGCTTCACCCTGCAGACGCTGGAGCGGCATTTGGAGCGCAAGCTGAAGAGCGCGGAGGCGCTGGCGCGGCTGGGCGGGTGAGGGGCGGCGGATTCGAGCCGCATATCGCGCACGAATGAGGATCGCTTAGAATCTGAGTATGCATAGCCCGCAGCGAATGACGGCAATTATTGAGCGCGAAGACGATGGCTTTGTCGCCTTGTGCCCCGAACTGGATATCGCAAGCCAAGGCTCAACGATCGAGGAAGCCCGCGCCAATCTCATCGAAGCCCTGACGCTGTTTTTCGAGACCGCCTCACCCTCTGAGATTGCCGAGAGGCTGCACAGCGAGGTCTTTGTTACGCAGGTCGAGGTGCCCGTTGGGTAGGCTACGGGTCCTTTCGGGCTCCGAAGTCTGCCAGATTCTTGAGCGGCACGGTTTTGTCGTTGTGCGCCAGCGTGGAAGTCACTGCATCATGCAGCTCAAGACGGAAGGGACTACGGTCACAGTCCCTGTTCCACTCCACGACGCCGTCCGGCGCGGCACGCTCCAGAGCATCATCCGCCAATCGGGTCTCGCCAAATCGTTGTTTGAAAGCGAATAGTCTCCATTTCGATCTTTCGGGAACTCGAGGCGAGGAAAACAGCGGAGGTGCTGAGCCGGCTGGGCGAGTGACGGCGTGGAGCAGCTCAAAAAAGCTTGGCGAATGCTCAGAAATCATCCGTCAGCGGGCCGAGTGGAGTTAGGCTGTTGTTCATGAATAAAGCAGTTATCGCCGCGAGCTTCATACTCCTGTGCGCGTCCAGAGCCGAGAATACGAAGGAATTCAAGAGAACAATCCCGTGCAAAACTCCAGAGATTGCGAAGTCATGCTATTGGGCACACGGACGGCTCGCAGCGGCGAACGGAAATCCCTCATATCGATTGTGGAAAGTTGGAACCCACCGCCTCTTAGGGATCTATAGCGGACCTGCCACTTTCAATGGACCACTGAGGAGTAAATACCCGCTCGACAACGAGGCACCGCAGCTTCCGCCCAACGTCGAAGCAAGTCTTTGGAAGTCGGTCGCAGGCGCATGGCCGAATACAATCTTCGCCGATTTCGAGGTTTGCCCGTTGGAGAGAGAGAAACCTGGGCAAATGCAGTCGGCCTGTATCGAATCCGCAAAGAACATTGTCATTCAGAAATGAGGCGCCGCGGGAACGTTCAGAAACCCTCTTCAAGATGAGGGGCTAAGGGCCGCGGCTGCTGGTAAAATCCGTAAGAGTCCCGACGAGAGAGATTTGCCTGTGTCCGCAACCCAGCCCGAAGCGCGCGTAAAAGCCAGTTCCCTCACTTTTCAGGATCTTTTGTTCCGCCTGCAGGCGTTCTGGGCGGAGCGCGGATGCGTGCTGCAGCAGCCCTACGACGTGGAAGTGGGCGCGGGCACGATGTGTCCGGAGACGTTTCTGCGCGTGCTGGGGCCGAAGCCGTACAAGGTGGGCTACGCGCAGCCTTCGCGGCGGCCGGCCGACGGGCGATACGGCGAGAATCCCAATCGGCTGTTCAAGCACACGCAGTTCCAGCTCATTTTGAAGCCGCCGCCGGTGAACGTGCAGGAGCTTTACCTCGAATCGCTCGAGGCGATGGGGATCGACCTGAAGCACCACGACCTGAAGTTCGAAGAGGACAACTGGGAGTGGCCTGCGGGCGGCGCGTGGGGCGTGGGCTGGCAGGTGATGCTGGACGGCCTGGAGATTACGCAGTTCACTTACTTCCAGCAGTGCGGCGGGCTGGATCTCGACCCGATTTGCGCGGAGCTGACCTACGGCATGGAGCGCATTGCGGCGTTCCTGCAGGACGTGGACTCGATTTACGACATTGTGTGGGCGCGCGATCCCGAGACAGGCGCGGCGGTGACCTACGGCGACGTGCGCCTGGCCGAGGAGCTGCAGTTTTCGGTGTACAACTTCGAGATGGCCGACGTGGCGAGGCTGTGGGAGCACTTCAATACTTATGAAGCCGAGGCGCAGGCGCTGCTGGAAAAGGCGAACGCGCTGATGGCCGACGAAAAGGCGAGCGCGGCGGAGAAGAGGCGGTTTCCGCTGCTGGCGACGTATGAGCTGGCGCTGAAGTGCTCGCACCTGTTCAACCTGCTGGATGCGCGCGGGGCGATCAGCGTGACGGAGCGCGTGGGCGTGATCGGAAGGATTCGCGCGCTGGCGGTGGGCGTGGCGAAGGCGTGGGCGGAGCAGTAAGAGGCGAGTCAGCAAGTCAGCAAGTTAGCGAGAAGAAGACCAGGCATGGCGGATTTTCTACTGGAGATCGGGCTCGAAGAGGTTCCGGCGCGGATGATTGCCGGGGCCGAGGCCGAGCTGGGCAAGCGCGTGGGCGAACTGCTGAAGCGCGAGCGGCTGCTGAGCGAGGACGGGAAGGTGACGACCTACTCCACGCCGCGGCGGCTGGCGGTGCTGGCCGAGGGCGTGCTGGCCAAACAGGCCGATACCGAGGAGCAGTTGACGGGGCCGTCGTGGAAGGTGGCCTTCAAGGACGGCGCGCCGACGGCGGCGGCCGAGGCCTTTGCGAAGAAGGCCGGCGTGGCCGTTGCGGAACTGAAGAAAGTGGAAACGCCGAAGGGCGAGTACGTGGGCGCGACGGTGAAGCGCGCGGGGCGGACGGCGACCGAGATTCTTGCCGCCGAGCTGCCGAAGGAAGTTCTGGCGATTTACTGGGCCAAGAACATGTACTGGCGCGCGGCCAAGCCGGAGCGGTTTGTGCGGCCGGTGCGCTGGGTTGTGGCGCTGATGGATGCGAGCGTGGTTCCGCTGGAGATTGCGGGGATTGCGGCGGGCAACACGAGCCGCGGGCATCGCGTGCTGCACGGGGAAGCGCCGGTCGTGATCGACGCGGCGAAGAGTTACGTCGAGGCGTTGCGTGGAGCCAGCGTCGTGGTTGATGTGGCCGAGCGGAGGCAGATGATCCGCAAGGCTCTGGACGCGGCGACGCGGACGGTTGCGGGAGCGCGCTGGCGCGAGGACGAGGCGCTGGTGGAGACGGTGGTGCACCTGACCGAGTGGCCGACGGTGATCCTCGGCGACTTTGAGGCCGAGTATCTGGAGCTGCCGGAAGAAGTTCTGGTGACGGTGATGCGCGACCACCAGAAGTACTTCGCGGTGGAGACCGAAAAAACTCAGCTGCAAATGGGGCCAGCTCCGTATTATCGCAAGCTCCTTCCACACTTTCTGGCTGTTCTCAATACTCAGGTAGACTCGGACGGCGAAGCGGTTATTCGCCACGGGAATGAACGGGTTTTGCGTGCACGGTTCAAGGATGCGCGGTTCTTCTGGGACTTCGACCAGAAGACGCCGCTTACGGAGCGCGTCGAGAGTTTGAAACACGTCACCTTCCACAGAGATTTGGGAAGCTACTACTGGAAAACTGAGCAAAATCTTGCAGTAGTTAAGGCTCTGACCGCTGCCCTGCCAAAGACAGCGATGAAGGAGCCGGGAATCACGATGGCCGTCATTGTCGATGAGCTTTCGCTCCTGACGGCAACAAGGATTGCCAAGACCGACCTAACAACCGAGCTGGTCAAGGAGTTCACAGAGCTGCAAGGCGTCATTGGCGGTCAATATGCACTCGCGCAGGGGCATAGTGGAGTTGTTGCGAGACCTATCTACGACCAGTACACGCCGGCTTCGATCGAAGACCCGATTCCGTCGACGGTCGAGGGGCAGTTGCTCGGGCTTGCCGACCGCATTCAGACGATCGTGGCGATGTTTGGAATCGGCAATGCGCCGACTGGATCGAAGGATCCGTTTGCGCTGCGGCGCGCGGCGAACGCGATCGTGAAGATTCTCGCTGAGTCGGAGTTGCCGCTGACGCTTGGAGATGTGGTCAACGCGAGCGTTGCTGATAATGGCGAGATCGCATCCCACCCTGACGGCAAAGACAACGACGCCGCGAGGGTGGGGCACCTAGGCATTCGCAAACAGGTGAGCGAGTTCTTCCGCGAGCGACTCCAGTTCTATCTGAAAGACGTGCGCGGGTTTGCGTACGACGTGGTGAACGCGGTGCTGGCGGCGGGCGCGGACGATGTGCGCGACGCGATTGCGCGCGCTGAAGCGCTGACGGCGGCGCGGGGATCAGACGATTTTGTTGCTGTCTCGGCGGCGTTCAAGCGCATCAAGAACATTCTGCGGCAGGCCGAGGAGAAAGGCTTCGCGCTTGGCTCGCCGAAGAGCGTGAAGCTTTCGGCGGAAGCGCAGTTGCTTGCCGATGGCGCTGCGAAGTTGGCGCCGCAGGTGGCCGGGCTTCGCGAGCAGCGGAACTACGGAGAGGCGCTGACGCTGATCGCCACGCTGCGGCCGACGGTGGATGCGTTCTTCGACAAGGTCATGGTGCTCGATCCCGATGCGGCGGTGCGCGGCGCGCATCTTGGCTTGATCGACGAAGTGCTGCGGAATTTTTCGGGCATCGCAGATTTCAGTGAGATTGTGACGGGGTAGAAAATCAAGGTTTCGGCGTTCAGTTCTCAGCCCTACTGCTCATCCAGAAACGCGCGCACAACCGGTCCCAACTTATCCGTTTCGTTAGAGAACGAGATATGCCCGTAGTCGGAATCGAGGACGAAGACCTTGGCGCCGATGGCCTTGGCGAAGTCCTCTGCCGGCAGGGGATTGACCATATGGTCCTGCGCAGCCACCACCACCAGCACCCGCGCCTTGACGCGACTCTCCGCATCATCCATTGAGCCGCTGCGGGCCACGTCGTGATGGATCATCGCTTCCAGTTGCGATCGCCAGTCATTGGCGTCGAAGGGAAGGATGCCCTTGGTGTAATAGGCGGCATAATCGGCAGCAAACTCGTCGGGCGGATGCAAGCGCGCGTAGTTAGCCGGAGTGGTCAGGTTCATGGTGTGCAGCGCTTCCACCGCGCCCAGGGGCGGGCGCTGAGCATAATGGCCGTTTTGCCAGGCGGGATCGGAGCGCAGCGCATCCTCCTCCGTGTGCCAGAGAAGCAGATCGTAACCTGTGAGCCGCGGTGAACCGACAATGGGAAGCGCCTCATCCATAAAGCCGGGGTAGTCCACCATCCATTCGAATGTCTGCATGCCGCCCATGGAGATGCCCATGACCGCGTGCAGGTGCCTTAGACCGAGCGTTTCCGTGGCGAGGCGGTATTCGGCGCTGGCCATGTCGCGGATGGTAAAGGCTGGAAACAGCGGGCCCGGCTGCGAGGCGGAGTTTGAAGGGGACGAGGAAACGCCGTCGCCGAATGCGTCGACGGCAATGACGAAGTACTTCGACGGATCGACGAGTTGGTCCGCGCCGACAAAGCCAGCCAGGCTGTCGCTGGTGCCGGAAAAATAAGAGGGGAAGAGCACGGCATTCGAGCGATCGGCGTTGAGCTTGCCCCAGGTTCGGTAGCCCAGCCGGCAGCCGGTGATCTGCTGCCCGTTCTCTAGTTTGCAGGCTCCCAGATCGGCGAACTGCTGTTGACCATTGGGCGCGGGCTGTTGCGCCCTGCCTGTTGTGATGGCTGCGAAGGCAATGGAGAATGCGAGGAGAAACAGGAATGCATGTTTGCGCATGACAGAAAGTCTACATCGCGAAAGGCGGAGGGCTCCCGGCCCCCCGGAAGGCAGCGGCAGCACGTCTAAAATCAATACAGATGGCGGACACGCTTTATTTGAGTCTGTGGTATCCGAACCTGCGCCTGGAGGCGCTCCCCGACAAGCTGATTGCGGTGCTGGGCGCCTTTGCCGCGCATGGAGGCGAGGCGAAGGTGTATTCGGCAGCGGTGTGGCCGGTGAGCTGGAATGAGACGCCGGTGTTCGAGCGAATCTACGGGCGGATGATCGGCGAGCCGGAGCCGGGCCAAGGACCCGGAGCCGAACCGCGCCTGGCCGTGGAAGAGGCGACGGAGCTGCTGCACGAGGACTACGCCTACGAGTTCCAGATTGGGTGGAGCTTGTGGGAGCTGGAGACGGAGCCGGGCGAAATCTCATCGGCGACAAGAGAAGAAGCAGGAAAGCTGGACGCGCGGTGGGCGCGGGGCCCAAGGCTGGTGCGGGTGACGGGGTACGGGCCGCTGTTCGACGAGGGGGCATACGAGCAGGATGGGCACATCCGGATCGACTTTGGCTCGGACGCGCCGTTTCTCGAAGAGGATGCGGACCTGGACCTGGTGGGCGCACGACACGTAGAAGAGAATGTGCGCCAACTGGTGGAGCTGACGGCGGGGGTGGAGAAGGCGTCGGGGGCAACGGCGCGGCTGCTGTGGAGCGAGCTGGGCGAGAGTTTGGCAAAAAGGCTCGCGGCGCGTTTGGGAATGGAGAACTGTGGAAGCTATGAAAAAACCGCCGACATTCCCCCAGGGGCTAAAGCTCGCAAACATTTTGCGGTGGTGACGGCACGACTAAAGTCGTGCCCTTTCAAAACGTTGTGATTTGAGGCACGGGCCAAGGTCGTGCCCTTTCAAAACGTTGAATTGTTCAGAGGTCTGATCAAGCGTGCGGTTGACGATCGAGCGAATCCGGACGCTGGTGCTGGTGGCGGGAGTGCTGCTGCTGGCGACGCTGGGCGTGTTTCTGGCGAGGGCGAAGTGGAAGAACATGCTGAACCGGCACGATTTACCGCAGAAGCTGGCCAAAGGGATTGTGCAGGAGGCCAACGGGTACACGTTCGTTCACGCGTTTGGGGCTCACTCGCAGTACAGGATTCACGCGTCGCGAGAGGTGGAGCTGAAGAGCGACTTCGTGGAGCTGCACGACGTGCAGATCGACCTTTACGGCGAAGACGGCAAGCAGATTGACCGGATTTCGGGCGACACGTTCGAGTACGACCAGAAGACGGGCCAGGCTACGGCGCAGGGACCGGTGGAGATGCTGTTGACGCGGCCGTCGACGAGCACCGAAGCGGCCGTGGAGACAGCGGGCAAGACGAAGGGTCATGTGATTGCCGAGGTCGGCGCGGCGACAGGCGCTGCGGGACAGATTGACGTGAAGACGAGCGGAGTGACCTTCGATCGGAGCTCGGGGCTGGTAACGACGGCGCAGCGGGTGGATTTTTCAACGACGCAGGGGCGGGGGAGCGCGGTGGGCGCGAAGTACGACTCGCAGAGCGGGTACCTGACGCTGGAGCAGGCTGTGGAGCTGACTACGCATCGAGGCGGCGATAAGGTGCAGATTCACGCGCAGCACGCAGAGTTTGACCGCGGAGCGCAGACGTGCCAGATGGAGAAGGCGTCGGCGGCATTCCGCGGCGGGCAAGCAGACGCAGCGCAAGCGAAGATTCTGTTTCGCACGGATGGGTCAGCGGAGCGACTGGACGCGAAGGGTGGGTTTACGCTCGCGACCGCGAGCGGCGGGCACGTGGCTGCGCCCGTGGCATGGATGGACTTTGACGAGCACAACGAGCCGCGCGAGGGACACATGGAGGGCGGCGTGACGATGGACTCCGCGAGCCCGGGGCGCACGGTGCATGGGACGGCGCCGACGGCGGAGCTGGAGTTCGCGGCGAAGGGCGAGCTCGAAGAGCGCGCATCTGGAACGCGGCGTGGAGATGAAGAGCGAGGAGACGAGCGAGGAGAGCGCGGGCCAAGATTCGGGAAAAGGCGCGCTGCACGTGAGCCGGACGTGGCGCTCGCCGGTGGTGGACATTAGCTTTCGGCTGGCGGGGGCCACGGGCAAGGGGCAGTTGGAAGTGGAGACGATGCGCGGCTCGGGCGGAGTGACGATCTCGAGCGAAAGCCAGCGCGGGAATGCGGCGGCAACGCCGCAAAAGATGAGCGCTGACGAAGTGACGGGGATCTTCGGAGCGGGCTCGGTGCTGCGCGCGATCAACGGCGTGGGCCATGCGGGGATTGAGCAGACGACGGCGACGGGGACGCGGCAGACCGCGAACGGCGACCGGCTGGAGGCGCAGTTTGCGGGAAACAGAGAGCAAGCCACCCCAGCGAGCAAAGACCGCTCGCCGGGGACCCCGGCAGGGAGCAAGGGAGCGAGGGAGCAAGGAGGCAGGGGCGGCGGAAACACCCGAGGTGGAGGCCGAGCCGCAGGGGCGACCGAAGTGCGGTCGGCGGAGCTCGATGGGAATGTGGTGCTGTTTGAGCAGCCAGCAGCCAAGCCCGGCGCGCAGGCACAGCCGCCGTTGCGGGCGACGGCGGGCAAAGCGGTGTATGAAGGCAAAGGCGAGTGGCTGCACCTGACGATAACTCCGCGCGTGGAGGACGGCGGGCTGGAGCTGACGGCGGAGCGGGTGGATGTGTCGCGGCAGTCGGGTGACGCGTGGGCGCGAGGGGATGTGAAGGCGACGTGGACGGAGACAGGCGCGAGCGGGCAGAATGCGGCGGGCGGCGGCGACGCGGGACAGGGCGGAGTGACGCTGGGCGGCAAGGGACCGGCGCATGTGGTTGCCGCGGAGGCGCAACTGAACGAGTCGACAGGCGAGGCGACTTTTCGCGGACACGCACGGCTGTGGCAGCAGACGAACTTTGTGAGCGGGCCGGAGATCGTGCTGAACCAGCACCTGCACACACTGGCGGCGCGCAGCAGCGACCCGGCGGAGCCGGTGAGGGCTGTGATGCTGAGCGCGAGCGGGGCGGGCGCAGGAAAGAGTTCGACGCAAGCATCGGGGCAGACGGCGGAGAGCAATGCAGGCGCGCAGCCGGCGGGTCCTTCAGTTATCCGGGTGCGCGGAGGCGAGCTGAGGTATTCCGATGCCGATCGCCGGGCGGTGATGCACGGAGGCGCGCTGGGCGAGGTGGTTGCGGAAACAGGAAGTGCGACGTCGTCCTCCGATGCGGTGGAACTCTTGCTGATGCCGGCGGGAGATCACGAGGCCGGTGGCGGCGGGATGGCGCAGGTGGATCGCATGACGGCCACGGGGCACGTGCTGCTGACGTTGCAGGGCCGGCGCGGGACCGGAGAGCAACTCGTGTACTCGAGCGTAAGCGGGGAATATGTGCTGACAGGCACGGCGAACGCACCGCCGAAGATGAGCGATCCGAAGCACGGAACCGTGACGGGCGAAGCTTTGATTTTCCATAGCCGCGATGATAGGGTCAGTATCGAAGGCGGCGGCCGCGAGACCGAAACGGAGACGACCGCTCCGGATGCGCACGGGAAGTAAGGCGCGGTGCGCCGACGAGACGAATGGAAACACTGATTGCCGAGGGAATCGGAAAGAGCTATAAGCGGAGGCAGGTTGTACGGGACGTCAACCTGAGAATCTCCCGCGGCGAAGTGGTGGGTTTGCTGGGGCCGAACGGCGCCGGCAAGACAACCAGCTTTTACATCATCGTGGGGCTGGTGCAGCCGGAGAGCGGTCGCGTGCTGGTGGACGAGACCGACATCACGCGGGTGCCCATGTACCTGCGGGCGCGGAATTTCGGAATCAGCTATCTTCCCCAGGAGCCGTCGGTTTTCCGCAAGCTGACCGCGGAGGAGAACATCCTGGCGGTGCTGGAAGCGCAGCCGCTGGGCAACCGGGAGCGGCGCACGCGCGCCGAGAAGCTGATCAACCAGCTGAACCTCGGCCACATCCGCACGACGCGCGGGTATGCGCTTTCAGGCGGCGAGCGGCGGCGCGTAGAGATCGCGCGGGCGCTGTGCATCCAGCCGAGTTTTATTCTGCTCGACGAACCGTTCAGCGGCATCGATCCGATTGCGGTGCTGGAGCTGCAAAAGATTATCTTCGACCTGAAGGCGAGCGGGATCGGCGTGCTGGTGACGGACCACAACGTGCGCGAGACGCTGACCGTCACCGACCGGGCGTACATTATTGCCGAGGGGCGGATCTTCCGCACCGGAACACCGCGCGAACTGGGCAACGATCCGGAGGTACGGCGGATTTACCTGGGCGAAAGCTTCTCGCTCGCCTAGGGTGCATCGACATATACGGACGGACGGCGTTGCGAGCGAAAATCCGGCCAGACGCGGCGGAGTCCGAAGGCTGTGGCGGGTCCACCGGCGAGGACGACAACAAAGTATGGCCGCATTTTCTCCGCAACCCGGAGGGACGGGGCCATTTCCCCTCATTTCGTCGTCACTCGTCGCTAGGAGACACCCGGTATCCGTCGCTCCTCGTTCCTAGAACTGAGAGGAAATGGCTCCCGTCGCTGCCGCCTGTATACGTCGATGCACCCTACGGCTCTGGACGCTCGACGCGAAGCAGGCTTATCCTTATGGTTCCTGCGGCGGGAGCGCTGCGGTGGACAAGTCTTTTTCTATGAAGATTCCGAGGTGGGCCATGACCCGAATCGGGACGATGACGCGAATTGGTGATTCGATTTGAGCCAATTTCTGGATTAACCTTTATCACGCACGATTACACTCGCATTGAGCCAAAACGGGAACGAACGCAACTATGGCGCTATTGCAACCCAAACTGAATTTGAAAGTGGCGCAACGTCAGGTGCTGACGCCGGGCCTGATGCAGATGGTGAGCGTTCTTGCGCTGAACAAGCTCGAGCTCAAGGAGATGATCGATGCGGAGATGGTTGAGAATCCAGTCCTGGAAGAGATTGACGAAACAGTTCCGATGCTGGATGAGGTTGCGGGCCGGGAAGAGCGGCTGGAGCGCAGCGTCGAGGAGACGGCAGCTCCGCCCAAGGACATTTTCGAAGAGATCGATTTTGGCTCGTACTTCCAGGAGTATCTCGATCCCGGCTATCGCACACAGCCGGAGTACGAAGATATCGAGAGGCCCTCGTTTGAAAACTTTCTCTCCCAGCCTACGACTTTGTCCGATCACCTGGCGTGGCAACTGGGGGCTCTGAGCCTGGACCGAAAGCTGCACGAGGCGGCGGAGTTTGTAGTCGGCAATCTGGACGAAGATGGCTATCTGGCGGCGAGCGAAGAGGAGCTCGCCGCTGCTTTTTGCGGGGTTGGGGCTGACGTGGCTGCGGACAACGGCCATGTGGCGGAGCTGGCTGCAGCGGTCGAACTGATCCGGCGCGGGATCGATCTGGTGCAGCATCTGGATCCGGCGGGAGTGGGGGCGCGCGATTTGCGGGAGTGCCTTGCGCTCCAGATTGCGGCGCAGCAGCAAGAGTTCAGCCATTTGTACGGGAGCGGGGTGGAGGAGGCGGAGGAGGAGCCGGCGGCCGATCCGCATAGGAGCTTCCGCGCCGAGGCCGAGGCCAAGATCGATGAGAGGCGGCGGGCGATGGAGGTAGCGGCGCTGATTGTGGAACGCCACTTGCCTCTGCTGCAGAAGCGCGACGTGAAGGACCTGGCACGCGCGGCGCAGGTGACCACGGAAGAGGCCCACGCGGCGGTGGAGTTCATCCGCACGCTCGATCCGCGGCCGGGACGGATGTACAACCGCGAGCAGACGCGGCTGATCGAGCCCGATGTGTTCTTTGTGAAGCGCGGCGACGAGTGGGTGGTGAGTATGAACGAAGAAGACCTGCCCAGCCTGCGGCTGAGCCAGCGCTACCGGCGGATGCTGGTCTCGGCAGACACCGACAAGGAAGTGAAGGAGTACGTGAAGGAGCGGTTTCGCTCGGCGCTGCAACTGATGCGGAACATCGCGCAGAGGAAGAGCACGATCCTGCGAACCTGCGAAGTGATCGTGCGGCGGCAACAGGAGTTCTTCGATAAGGGCGTGGAAGGGCTGCGGCCGATGATGATCAAGGAAGTGGCGGAGGAGATCGGGGTTCACCCCTCGACGGTGAGCCGGGCCGTGGCCAACAAGTATGCGCACACGCCGCAGGGCGTGCTGGAGCTGCGGTTCTTCTTCTCGGAGGGCGCGAACGGCCCGGAGGGCGCGGACACTCCGCTGCTGGTGTTGAAGCGCAAGGTGCGCAAGTTCATCGAGGACGAGGACCCGCGGCATCCGCTGACCGACGACCAGCTCGCGGCGATGCTGCAGTCGCAGGGGATTCAACTGACGCGGCGCACCGTGGCGAAGTACCGCGAAGACATGAACATTCCGTCGACGCACCAGCGGCGGAAGAGGGATTGAAAGCCAGCTGCTAGCTCCTAGCTGCTAGCTTTTCGTGCGAAAGTAGGCGCAATGGTTTCCCAGATCTCAGAATCGAGACCTGGGAAATCACTAGCCCAACTGGTTCCGCAGAGGCTCTGCGCTCCGGCAGTGAGTTGCCGAAAGTAGGAAGCTTCCAGCTAAGGGCGCGATGGGATCACGCCGGGCTGGAAGAGATCAGAGAGATCGTTTGCGTTGGCGGCGTCGCCGAGATAGGGCGACGATCCGCCGGTCGCTTTCACGTGGAAGATCTCCTGCATCGTGCGTAGATCTGACGAATGGGTGTAGGGGATGGAGCTTGCGTAGGGCAGGCCATTCTCGTTTTCGTGCGCGAGCGGGGAGATGACGATCTCGCCTATGGTGTGGTTGAAGTCGTCAGGGTTGTCATTCGGCTCACCGTCTTCTTCGCTTTCATCCCACCAGAGAATAATCGCGCCGCCATCCTTGTAGGCTCGCGACGCCATGATTAACGGAACCAGACGGCTGAGCGTGTTGTCGCCGGCTTTGATCTGCGATGCATCGCCCGTAAGGCCTGCAAAGCCACCGGTGAGGGCGCTGTGCATTTCGTTGTACTGGTCGGGGGTGATCCAGTTGTAATCGGCCACGCAATCGTTGGCGAGATCGAAGGCGAGCTGCTGCAGAGGCGCGTAATTGTGCCGCAGCGGATTGGTCGATGTCGCATTGTTGCCGCCGTTGGTATCGTTGAAAAACACCATGGGATTATGCTTGGGCGCGTAGTTGTATTGGGTTGAATCGTTATATGTATTGAGGTAGCTGCCGGGACCGAAGACGCCGGAGAGGCTGACCAGCGGAACCGTCCAACTGCTCTCGGCGAGAGGCAGGTTGATAAGCTTGGCGCTGCTCGTGGTCAAGTCGATGTCCTCCTGATAGGACTTCCAGCTTCGCCCAGCTTTCTGCAGGAGCCCGCTCAAATGCTGGGTCGTGCTCTGGGAGTTCGGGGGATTGTCCGCAAAGGGGTCGTCGTCATTGAGGATGCCAAAGTTGGTGCCGGCCTCAGCCCAGAGGTAGTTGGGCTCGGAGGGATGGATGTGCGGATTGCTGCCGCTCTCCGTGGCCAAGACGTTGTGATAGGCCGTGGCATAGGAGACCTGGGTGCTGATGTTTACAAGGTGACCGTCAATGAAGGCCGTCGCGGCGCCATTGACAAGGCTGTTGATAAAGGGGGCGTTCGGGTTTTGGAAGATGGGCTGAATGCCGCCGGTGACGGTCGTGGGCTGAGTCCAGTCGTGATTCTCGAGAGCGATGACGAAGACGTGCTTGATTTCGCGGTCGTCGAAATCATGATCGCCATCCTGGGCGCGCGCGTACCAGCAGCCAAATGCAGCCAGCAGCGCAAACGCAGCGAGGGTGCGGAGACGAAGGAAGAGAGACATGCGAACCTCCAGATTTTTTGGGATTTTTGGCACGAGTGAGTGCGCGTCGTCCACGATGATCAGGGGAACGAGGACGACTCACCGATGCTGGAGGTTTTGTAGCAGGCGATTATTTCGACGTGATGATGAGTGCGTTAAAGAATGCGCGGTGGCGGATTGCTGTACGAAAAAAGTGGTGAAAAAAACTGGCACACAGCCGCTCTTACATCGCCTCGGGGCTTTCGATGCCGAGAAGGGCGAGAGATCCGACGAGCTCGCGGAGGGTGACGGCGGCGGTGGCGAGCAGGAACGTCTTTCGAGCAGGGTCTTCTTCGGTGAGGATGTGGTGGCGATGGTAGAAGTTGGCGAACTCCTGCGCGAGCTGGAAGGCGTGCTTGGCGAGGTGGGCAGGTTCGGAGGTGGCGATGCACTGCTCCAAAACCTGGGAAAAACGGCCGGCGCGGAGCCATAGGGACCAGATGTCTTCGTTCTCGTCGCCGGAGAGGTGCAGGCCGAGATTCGCGGCGGGCAGGTTGGCGAAATCGGCGAACACGGCGTCGGGCGTGGTGTTGCCTTTGCGGAAGATATTGCGGATGCGGACGACGGCGTATTGAATGTAGGGACCGGTTTCGCCTTCGAAGCTGAGCGCGTCTTTGAAGTCGAAGGCGATGACGGAGTTGCGCGTGACCTTGAGCATGAAGTAGCGCAGGGCGCCGATGGCGATTTGCTCGGCGATCTTCTGGCGTACGGCTGCATCGTGGGAGGTTTGGCGCGCGTCCACCTCGGCGCGCGTGGCAGCGATGAGCTTGTCGATGAGGTCGTCGGCCTTGACGCCGAAACCCTTGCGTCCGCTGACTTCGATGTAGGCTTTTTTCTTGTCCTCATCGGAGACGTCGTAGCCGAGCTCGACGGCGCAGCGGGGCGTGAGCGCGACCATCTCGTAGCTGAAGTGGGTGTAGTGATCGGCCTGATCGGTGTATCCCATGCCGCGCAGGGCCTGGATGACGTTCGATTGCGGGTCCGACTGGCGCGAATCGATGACGTTGTAGATGGCGCTTGCGTCGCCAAAGCGAGGATGGTTCGGCTCGCCGGTTTCGGCGGAGATCCAGCACTCGTGATCGGGATAGGTGAAGAAGCGCTTGTAGCCGAAGTCGCGGCCAAGGAGGCCGAACTTCCAAAGGTGGTAAGCAATATCTTTGCCGACGTAGGTGACGGTGCCGTTGGAACGGACGATGACCTTGGCGTCATCGTCAGTTTCGTTCTCTTTCGTCTCCGCGCCGGGGCGGGTCATGACCCAGCAGCCCTTGTTCTTTCCTTCGTTTTCGTAGTAGAGGACGCCGGAGGCGTTGAGTTTCTCGAAGGCCGCTTCCCAGAACTTGAGGTGAAGAATTTCGCTCTCGCGCGGGAGGAAGTCGTACTCGATGCCGAGGCGGAGCATGGTTTCGAGATGGCGGCGAAGGACAGCGGTGGAGACGAGGTCGGCGATTTCGGCGGTTTCGTTGCCGCCATGCTCGATCAAGTGGAGCGTGTCGAGGCGCAACTGTTTGCGCGTGGCCTGTTCTTCGGGGGTTCCTTCGGAGTACCACTGCGAGGTGCGGGCGTAGAGGTCCCAGCAGTAGAAATCGATGCGCTGGGCGACGTCAGGGGCTAAAGCCTCCTCTTGAATGGGCCCAGCTTTCGGCACGAGGCCCAGAGGGCGCCCCGTCGTGCCCTGATACAAGACAGGTCTCGAAAGCTGCTCGACAAGCTGGCGCACGTCGGCGAGAGTCTTGTGCTCGAGGTGCAGGAAGCCGACTACAACGTCGGCAACCTGGACGCCGGTGTTGTCGATGTAGTTCTGGACGTCGACTTTGTAGCCGGCGGCGCGCAGCAGGCGGACGAAGGTGTCGCCGAGGATGGCGTTGCGAAGATGGCCGATGTGCGCGGCCTTGTTGGGATTGATGGAAGTGTGCTCAACAATTGCATTGAGCAGCCCTTTGG
Source organism: uncultured Acidobacteriaceae bacterium (assembly GCA_963835895.1). Lineage (GTDB taxonomy): Bacteria > Acidobacteriota > Terriglobia > Terriglobales > Acidobacteriaceae > Telmatobacter. The sequence continues at coordinate 134,779 of CAWIHC010000007.1, forward strand.
ACGAGGTGTGTGCCTCGGGGATTACCACCATGCGAGCTGCGGAGGCGCGGTCGAGATAGGCGTTGATATAACCGGCACCGGCCGCCTCCAAATGGTCAAACCCACGGAGTGGGCCGAGGGCGGCGACGATTTCCTGAGCGATGATTTTTGGAGCCTTGCGCAGCTTGCGAGCCAGCTCGAAGGCGATGGGCGTGGCGATCTCGCCGAGGCGCAGGTCGGGCGGCGTCTCCAGAGGGATTGAGCCGATCTCAAGATCGTATTTTTCTTTCAGGACGGCGCGAAGGCGATCGGAGAGCCGACCCTCCAGTTCGAGAACCACGCGAGAGCCTCAGAAAATCCTTGATTTTCCTAGTGATTTTAGCACCTGTGGTACGGCAGCCCCCCATAGAACGGTGCGCGGCGACAAGCAAAGCGCGGGCGGGCTATCGAAGCGCGATGCCTTAAGATGGAGAGTGATTGCCGCAAGCGCTCCCTTTGCCTTGTGTGCACGAACGGAACTCGCTCCCAATGACTGATTCAGGCTCGCCATCAAATCATTTCTACCTGACCACGCCGATTTACTACGTGAACGCGCGGCCGCACCTGGGTCATGCGTACACGACGATCGTTTGCGATGCGATTGCGCGGCGCAAGCGTGCGCTGGGCGTAGAGACGTGGTTCCTGACGGGGACCGACGAGCACGGGCAGAAGATTGAACGCTCAGCCAAAGCTGCAGGTTGCACGCCGCAGGAGTTCGCGACGAAGATTGCGGGCGAGTTTCGCGGCTTGTGGAACCGGCTGGGGCTGACGTACGACGACTTCATCCGGACCACAGAGGAGCGGCACAAGCGCGGCGTGCAGAAACTGTTCGCGACGCTGTGCGAGCGGGGCTACATCTACAAAGGCTCTTACACGGGGCAGTATTGCGTGAGCGACGAGGCTCTACGTGGACGGGCCACCGGGCACGCCGTGCCCCGATTGCGGACGCATCACGGAGACGGTGAGCGAGGAGAACTACTTCTTCAAGCTCTCGGCCTTCGAGCGGAAGCTGCTCGAGTTCTACGAGGCGAATCCAGGGTTCATGGGGCCGGAGTCGACGCGTCGCGAGGTGATCAGCTTTGTGCGCAGCGGGCTGAAGGACCTTTCGGTGAGCCGGACGAGTTTTTCGTGGGGCATTCCGGTTCCGGGCGACGAGAAGCACGTGGTGTACGTGTGGCTGGACGCGCTGGCGAATTATATTACTGCCCTTGGATACGGGTCGGAGGATCCGAAGGGCAAAGCGCGGTTCGAGAAGTTCTGGCCGGCGAACATTCACCTGATCGGGAAAGAGATCAGCCGGTTCCACTGCGTGTACTGGCCGGCGTTTTTGATGGCGGCGGGGATTGCGACGCCGCGCTCGGTGCGGGCGAATGGATGGCTGCTCTTCGACCAGGGAAAGATGTCGAAGTCGCGGGGAAACATTGTGCGCGCGGAGACCGTTCAAGAGGCTTTGGGTTCTGATGCCCTGAGGTACTTCTTACTCCGCGAGATTCCGTTTGGGCAGGACGGGAATTTCTCCTTCGATGCGCTGGTGCAGCGGTACAACGGCGACCTGGCCAACGGCTACGGCAACCTGGTGAGCCGCGTAGTGAACATGGTGCACAAGTACTTTGGCGGGGTTGTGCCGGAGGTAGAGGGTGGATACCCAGTCGATGAGTATCCGGACGAAATCAGTTTGCGAAGTCGCGCAGAATCCACGATTTCATCGTTCGCAGAAACCTTTGACGATCCACAGTCGGAGTACTACCTGAGCTTCTCCAAAGCCTTGGTAGACCTCTGGCTCCTGGTCGCCCAGACGGATGGCTACCTGACGGCGAATGCGCCGTGGAAGAAGCCGGCGGAACGATCGGAGGCGGAGCACGTGAAGCTGCAGGCGCGGGTGCTGGGGACGGCAGCGGAGGCGATTCGCGTGATTACGGCGCTGGCGTATCCGATTGTGCCGGATGCGGCGGCGAAGGTGTGGGGGCAACTTGGATTGGGCGAGTTGGCAGACGCGGCGAAGGGTGGATTCTTGACGGAGCTCGCGTGGGGCGGATTGAAGGCGGGCACGAAGTTTGGCGAACCCGCGCCGCTGTTTCCGCGCGCGGAGAAGGAAGCGATTGAACGTATGCAGGGTCTTGAAGACGAGAACAATCGGACGGCGGTGGAAGCGGCGAGCGGCGGGAGCGTAGTGGAAGATGCAAAGGCGCCGGTTGCAGCGAAGAAGCAGGAGACGGCTGCGGCGCAGGTGAAGACGGCTGTGCCCAAGGCTCCCGCGACGGCGGCAAGGCCAGCAGCGCCGGTGGCCGCGAAGGTTCAAGCGCCTGCGGGTCAGCCTGCGGCGGCAAGCGCGCCAGTGCCGGTGGTGCCGCAAGCGGCGGCGGCAGCGGCGGCTCCAGCGCAGGGGCCACAGCACATTACAATCGACGACTTTGCCAAGGTGGAGTTGCGCGTGGCGCAGATTCTGGTGGCCGAGCGCGTGCCCAAGGCCGACAAGCTGCTGCGCCTTGAGGTCGATCTGGGCTACGAGAAGCGGCAGATTCTGGCCGGGATCGCGGAATATTACGAGCCGGAGAAACTGATTGGCCGCAAGATCGTGATTGTCGCGAACCTGGCTCCGCGCAAGATGCGCGGACTGGAGTCAAACGGAATGCTGCTGGCGGCCTCGCTTGAAGGCGGAGCGCCGGTGCTGGCGGGGTTCCTTGAAGAGGTGCCGCTGGGCGCGCGGCTGAAGTAGGCGCGGCGCGCGCTGATCGGGCGGCCTCACAAGAAGAATTGGTGCGGAAGGCGGGACTTGAACCCGCAAGCCTTTTGGGCGCTAGCTCCTAAGGCTAGTGTGTTTGCCATTTCACCACTTCCGCACGGTGCGGCGGCGCAGGCCGAGCCTGACCATTCCAAGTCTAGAGTGAAATCGACGCGGGTGGCAATGCGGGCGCGGCGGGGCGCGCGCCGGGACGCATCCTATTTCTCATCCCTCGAAAAATCTCCGCTTTTGCCGCCGGATTTGGATTCGAGGCGAATGTCGCGGATGACGATGGCTTTGTCGAGGGCCTTGGTCATGTCGTAGACGGTGAGGGCGGCGACGGCGGCGGCGGTAAGGGCTTCCATCTCGACGCCGGTGGGGCCGGTGGTGGAGACGGTGGAGGTGATGCGCACGCCGCCGCGGACGATCTGCGGCCTGGACATCGACGTGGGTGAGCGCGAGGGGATGGCACATGGGGATAAGATCGGCGGTGCGCTTGGCGGCCTGAATGCCGGCGAAGCGCGCGACTTCAAGGGGATTGCCCTTGGGGTTCGTGGGCAGAGCCGCGAGGACCGCGGCGGAGAGCTCGACGAAGGCCGATGCGGTTGCGGTGCGGCGCGTGGGCTGCTTGGAGCCAACGTCAACCATGGAGGCTTGGCCGGCAGCGTCGAAATGCGAGAGGCGTGGGCGCTTGGGGCGCGAAGACGTGGGCATAGGACTCCTCAGAGAAGCAGAATGCGGGCGGTCGAGCCGGCGCGAAGGTGATCGGATTCTTCGGGCACGACGAGGAAACAGTTGGCGCGGGCCATGGCGGCCAGATCGCCGGAACCCTGCCAGGAAACGAGGGCGACCTGAGGGATGGCGCCGGCAAAGGTGCAGGCGGCGGGGAGGAAGCGCGTGAGCCCGGTCTTCGTTTTGACGTCCGCGGTGAGACGCGCGAGGGCGAAGCGAGGACCGCGGGCGCCGCGGCCGGCAAGCGCGGCGACAATCGGCGCGGCGAAGAGCAGGAACGTGACGGCGGAGGAGACTGGGTTGCCGGGAAGGCCAAAGATTGGGATCGGCGCGCGGCGCTTGATTTTGGCGGCGCTGTGCGGCTTCTTAGGGTGAAACTCGCCAAAGACCAATGGCTTGCCGGGCTGGATGCGGACGCCGGTGAAGTGAAAGCGTGCTCCGGCGCGGGCAAGAGCGGGCTCGACGAGATCGAATTTGCCCGCGGAGACGCCGCCGGTGATGAGCAGAAGATCGGTGGAGGCGGCGCGGGCGAGAGCGGCATCGAGGGATTTGGCGGTGTCGCGAGCGATGGGCATGATCCAGGGCACGCCGCCTGCGGCAGAGACCAGGGCGGCCAGCATGGCGCTGCTGGAGTTGCGAATCTGGCCGGGATCGGGCGAGGAGTTGATGGGGACGAGCTCGTCGCCGGTGGAGAGGATGGCGACGCGCGGCTTGAAGAAGACATTCAGCGCGGCGCAGCCGCAGGAAGCGGCAAGCGCAATCTGCGCGGCGCCGATCGAGGAGCCGGCAGGAAGAAGTTTGTCTCCTTTGCGAGCCTGAGCGGCTCGGGCGACGATGTTTTCGCCTTTGCGGATGGTGCGCGGTTGGCAAAAGCCGGATGGCGCGGGCGGATGGAGCACCGGATTCTTCGACGTGCTCAAGCATGATGACGGCATCAGCGCCGGCGGGGACGGGCGCGCCGGTCATGATCTCCCAGACCGCACCGCGCGGAAGCGGACCGGAAGGAGTTTGCCCGGCGCGGGTAGAGCCGGCGACGGCGAGCGGACGATGCGTGGAGGCCTCCGCGGCACGGCAGGCGAAACCGTCGCGGGTGGAGCGCGCGAAGGGGGGCTGGTCAGCGTCGGCGCGCAGCGGCTCGGCGAGTACGCGGCCAAGGGCTTGGTTGAGCCGAACGCGCTCCGCGGCGGGGCGAACACGGGCCAGCTTGGCAGCGTAGGCAGCGACCAGCGCGGCGGCCTCGTCGTAACTAGGCAGAGCGGTGCTCATGCCATGGATTGTAGAGGGTGGGGAGCCGGGGGTGTGAAAGGGAATACGCCGGGCAGGCGCAGGGGGAGAAGACACAAGGGGCGCCCTGATGCGGGCGCCCCTTAAGGCAAGCAGTACAGCCGGCGCTGCTATTTAGATTTGGGCGCCTTGTACGAGGAGCTGACCTTTTCTCCTGCCTGCTGCAGGATGCCCGCCACATCGTTGGCGAACTGGCCGTTCGGCGCCAGTTCCAGGTATTTTTGGTACGCAGCCGTGCAATCGGGAGGCAGAACAATCCGATTGGTCTTGGGATCGATGGTGGCGTTGGCGACCAATCCCTGGCCCTTGAGGTAGTAGAGGATGGCCCGGTTGGGGTCAACCTTGATGGCCTCATCGGCTGCGGCCGCTGAGGCGGCACCGTCGTTTTCCTGGTTGAAGATGACGGCCTCATTGTACAGGTTCGTAGCGGCGTTGGTGGGATCGGCCTTGGCGGCTGAGTCAAAGGCCGCGTTGGCTTCAGGAACCTTACCGGTGCGCGCGTAGATTTCGCCGAGTCCAGCATTGGCCTGGCCGATGACGGGCATGCGCGGCTTCTTTGAGGCCGACTCGATGTCGATCGCCTTTTTGTACGTCGCGATTGCATCGTCGTAGTCCTTGAGCCCCTCCTGCGCGAACCCGAGATTGTTCCAAAGCAAGGGCTCATCCGGCTTGAGTCCGGTGTCTTTGGTCATCAGGCTCTGGATGTCGGTGTACCTGGCTGCCTTGATCTCATCGGCCTTGGCGATAAGATCGGCCTTGGAAGCACTGGCGCCGAGCGCCTGCGCCGCAGTGGCGGAGGCTTGTTCGATGTCTTTCTTGTCCTGAGCGACGACTTTCAGGTCGGCGTTGAGCTGGCTGATCAAGGTGTTCGCCTTGAGGGCTTCAGCATTCTGCTTCTTCAGGTCCTCAAGTTGTTTCTTCTCATCCGGCGTCATCTTGTCGATGTATTCCTGGCGAGACATATCGTCGTCCTGAGCAAGATCTTCGCCGGCGACAATCTTGATGCCGCGGATGGAGTCAACCATCTTGCCGGCAGGGGTATCGGACGCGCGATAGATCAGCATGTAGGTACCGGCCGGCGCTTCACCGGAGTAGCTGCCAGTGGAGTCGACTGGGAAGGTGTACTTCAGCGTGACGCCGCCATCAGTGGAGAGGCTGACTGTACCGCCCCCCTGGGGTTGTCCCGTGGGATTGATGACGCGACCGTGAATCTTGGCCATTTTTTCGGCGGTCTGCGCCTGAGCGGTGGGGAGAGCCAATGCGAGCAGGCCCGCCATAGCGGTCAGACCCAGCCAAAGTGAAAAAGTGCGTTTCATGTCTTCTCCTTGAGAGCAACGGGAAGAGTACTGCCCGCAGTCTCGAAAAAATTCAAAGTTCAGGCGCCGACCGGGAGACTTACATGCGACTCCAAAGCGGAACCGTCTTTTTGCTTCGGCACCGGGAAGCAACCGCTCCGGTCCGGACGCCGTTTTTCCCGTCCGATGGGCGGGCGCAAGCGCGCGAGTCCATCCGGCAGGGCGCATTTCCAGCAAAACCAACGTTAAATCCAACCCAGCGCCCTGCACAAGAGGGTGTGCTCCGATCATCCCACGCCGGACCTGGACAACGCCGCCGCCAAAGTTCGGTTGCTATGGCGCTGGCAAGCAGGCCAACCCTTCAGAAGCGACGCGGTGGGGCGCTTTTTGTGGATCAACGACTGTCATGGTAGTGCGGCAGGACGGGGGGCGTGTGTGGCGTGTGTCACACACTAGAATCTGGGTATGAGGACTGTGATTCGCAAGGCAACCGCGGGGGATGCCGCGCAGATTCTGGAGTTTATTCGCGCTCTGGCGGCTTTTGAGCGGGCGCCGGACGCAGTGACGGCAACCGAGGAAGGCCTGATTCGCGATGGATTTGGGCCAAGTCCGTATTTCCATTGCCTGATTGCCGAATACGACGGCCTGCCCGCAGGTTTCGCCTTCTATTTCTTCAATTACTCGACCTGGGTGGGACGGCCGGGAATTTATGTCGAGGATCTGTTTGTGCTGCCGCAGTTCCGGCGCCTGGGAATCGGGAAGGAGCTGCTGAAACGGGTGGCCGCGATCGCGATGGAAAACGGCTGCCAACGCCTGCAGTTGGAGGTTCTGGACTGGAACACTCCGGCGATCGAGTTTTACCGCGCCATAGGAGCCGAGTTTCTGGATGAGTGGCGGAACGTGCGCCTGAGCGGCGAGGCGCTGAAGCGGCTGTCAGAGGGCGCCGGGGGATGCGCAAGAGCGAGTGAGGAGCCGGCGACTTGAAGATTCGCGTGATTGGCGGTGGACTGGCCGGGCCCGAGGCGGCGCTGACGGCGGCACGGCGGGGGTGCGAGGTGGAGCTGTATGAGATGCGCGCGATGGTGGATGGAAAGCCGCGATTGACGCCTGCGCACCAGACCACCGAGTTCGGGGAGCTGGTCTGTTCGAATTCGCTGAAGAGCGAGTCGCCCTACACCGCGCCCTGGCTGCTGAAGCAGGAGATGCGGCGGGGAGGATCGGCGCTGTTGCGAATTGCGGATGAGACGGCGGTTCCGGCGGGGCACGCGCTGGCCGTGGATCGCGTGGAGTTTTCGCGGCGCATTGCGGAGGCGATTGAAGCGGAGCCGCGGATTCGCGTGATTCGCGAAGAAGTGACGAGCCTGGAATGCGGCGATGAGCAGACGGCAATCGACGATCGTCGCGACCGGGCCGCTTACGATCGGATGCGCTGAGCAAGGAGATCGAGCGGCTGACCGGCGCGGGGCATCTGGCGTTTTACGATTCGATCTCGCCCATCGTGGATGCCGAGTCAATCGACATGAGCCGCGTGTATTTTGCGGCGCGCTGGGACAAGGGAACGGCGGATTACATCAACTGCCCGATGGACCGCGCGCGAGTACGACCGCTTTTTCGATGCGCTGCTGGCAGCCGAGGCGGCCGAAGACAAGGAGTGGGAGAAGCTCGACTACTTTGAAGGCTGCCTGCCGATCGAGGTGCTGGCGCGGCGCGGCCGCGATACGCTGCGCTTTGGGCCGATGAAGCCGGTGGGGCTGCGCGATCCGCGCACCGGAAGGACGCCGTGGGCCGTGGTGCAACTGCGCAAGGAGAATCTGCGCGCGGACAGCTACAACCTGGTCGGTTTCCAGAATCATCTGAAGTTTGGCGAGCAGGCGCGGGTGCTGCGGCTGATTCCAGGGCTGGAGAATGCGCGCTTCCTGCGCTACGGGCAGATTCATCGCAACACTTACATCTGCGCGCCGGCGCTGCTCGATGAGACGCAATGCCTGAAGGTGAAGAGCGCGACGGAGCGTCTTGATGTTTGCCGGGCAGATTTGCGGGGTGGAGGGGTACACGGAGTCGATTGCCACGGGAATGCTGGCGGGGATTTACGCGGCGGCGGTGGCGCGCGGCGAGGAGCCTGGTGCCGGTTCCGCGCGCGACGGCGCTGGGCTCGCTGGTGCACTACATCACGCACGCCGATGCGAAGAACTTTCAGCCGGCCAACATCACCTTCGACCTGCTGGAGCCGCTGGACGAGGAGACGCGGAAGAAGGTTCGCGACAAGAAGGAGCGGCACCGGATGGTGTGCGAGCGGGCGCTCGAGGCGTTTGAGGGTTGGCGGGCAGCAGTGGAACTTCGCAGGTAGGAACTGCGTAAATCTGTAGTACGCTGTTTCTTCCCCCTGAAAGGACCAATATGCGCCCCATATCCGCCGTAGATGCCGTTTCGCCTGCCATCGAACGCACCAGGGAGTTCCTTTTCAGGCCTTTCAAATGGGGAACCTATCTGAAGCTTGGCCTGGTGGCGATCATCACGGAAGGGCTCGGTAGCAATCCCCGGTCCTCGACGCGCGGTGGCCAGCCGGCGGGAAATGGACCCACCGGTATTCCGCCGTTCCACCTCGCGCCGGAATGGATCGCGGCGATTGTGGCGGCTGTGCTGCTGGTGATTGTCTTGTCGGTTTTCGTGTTCTACCTGGTCACGCGGCTGCGGTTTGCCTTCTTTCACTGCCTGGTCAGCAACACTAAGGAGATTAAGCCGGGATGGCGGCTCTATCGCGGCCAGGCGACGCGCTTTTTCTGGCTGAACATTGTGGTGGGAATCTGCTTCGTGCTGCTGATCGTGTTGGTTGCGATTCCGTTTGCAGCCGGGTTCTGGCGGGTGTTTCAGGAGACTCAACAGGGAGGTCATCTCGACATCGGATTGGCGCTGGCTCTTGTTTTGCCCTTGATTCCGATCATCATTCTGCTGGTGGTGGCGGGAATACTCACCGACCTGATTTTGCGCGATTGGATGCTGCCGCATGTCGCGCTGGAAAACGCGACGGCGGGCGAAGCGTGGCAGCAAGTGTGGATTCGTATCAGGGCCGAGAAGAGGCAGTTTCTTGTTTACGGATTGCTGCGAGTGGTCTTGCCGACGATTGCGCTGATCGGAATGTTTATCGTGCTGTTTCTTCCGGGGCTGATGCTGGCTGGGTCCCTTGCGGCGATTGAGTGGGGCGTTCACTCGATGTTTGCAGATGCGAGTGGCGCATCGTGGCTAGTGGGCATTGTTCTCGAGGGGTTCTTCGGCGTGGTTGCATTCGGCTTCGCATTACTGGCCAGCATTTGTGTTGGAGGGCCATTGAGCACCGGGATACGGGAATATGCGCTGATCTTCTACGGGGGCCGCTACAAGGCTCTGGGAGACATTCTGTACCCGCCGCCGGCAATCGTTGGGGGCACGGCCGGGGCTGTATGACGGTGGCCCTTCCGGCCGCTTTATGGCGCCGGGGATGGGGCCGGCGTGGATGGAGCGCCGGCTGCCGCGATATTGCCCTGGCTGTGCGATGAAGATCAGGGGCGGGAACCTTTCTGAGCTCTTCAGTGTCCAAAACAGGGAAGGGTATGCGTGCGGCAAGGACGCCGCGCGAACGTGTACCCTGAAGGTTGGAGCGTGCGAAGCGGAACCGCGAAGCGCGTTTCGGGGATTGAGGAGTGCGATTGATGCGCGGGATGGCGGCTCTGGCGGGTTCGGTGGCTCTTGGCTGCGCTGCGGCTCTGGCCCTGGCGCAGGGTGAGCAGCCCACGGCAGCGGAGAAGCAGTCGGCGACAACGATTGTTCTGCCGCCATCGCCGAAGGCGCTGCTGCCCGACGAATTTGACGGATGGTCGACGACGGCGCCATCGAAGGTGTTGACCGACGCGGCGCAGGCCGACCCGGCGAACGCGGCGGCGCTGAAGGAGTATGGGTTTAATGCCGCGGTGCTGGCCAATTACAAGCGCGACGGCGACACACTGAGCCTGCGCGCGCTGCGCTTTGACGACGCGACCGGAGCCTACGGGGCATACACCTACTACCGCCAGAATGGATGGCCGAAGGAGGACATTGGGACGGGAGCGGCTTCGGACCACAACCACGTCCTGTTCTGGAAAGGGACGACCGTGGTGGATGCGACGTATTCGCGCATTGGGCCGATGACGGCGGGAGAGCTGCGCGAAATTGCGCGGCAGTTGCCGGTGCCGACGGGAAACCGCGGGATGATCCCACCGATTTTGGTTAACCTGCCGCGGGAGAGGCTTGACGGGCAAACGACACACTACGCAGAGGGTCCGGCGGGCTACGCGGGATCTGGAGGCGTGCTGCCGGCGTCGCTGGTGGGGTTCGACAAGGGCGCGGAAGCGGTGACGGCCAATTACTCGCTGACCTCGGGCCCGGCGACGCTGACCCTTATCGACTACCCCACACCGCAGATTGCCGAGGCGCAAGAGGCAGCTATTCGCGCGTACCTGAAGGCCGGCAGCCAGGCGCAGCCGGCATGGCCCAAGCCATTGACCGACTCCGACCAGGCATCGCTGGAGGTGCGTCATAGCGGGCCGCTGGTGGCGGTGGTGAGCGGCGACGCGGTGCCAGACGACAGCCACCGGCTGCTCGAGACCGTGCACTACGAGGCGAACCTGACGTCGATTCCGCAGCCGTTGGAGTCGGAGGTGGAGAAGACCAGCAAACTGCTGATGGGGATCGCTGTGCTGACGATTATCGGGGCTGGGGCGGCCATCCTGCTGGGAGGGCTCCTGGGCGGCGGGCGAGCGCTTTACCGCCTGGCGCGGGGCAAACCGATCTCCTCAGTCTTCGACGAGGAGTTTATTCATCTCGACCTGGCGGAGAAATGGAGCGAAAGGAGCGAGGCCATCGACGGTCCGCATCCGAAAGGTTAACGTCATGCAGGGCTTGTGGAAAAATAGGCAGAAACCCAAAGAAACACTGCTAAATCACGGGAAATGCCGGAAGAATTAAGGCGAATAGCTGGCGAATAAATGGGCGCCCGCGACGGACGGGTTGCTTTGTTAAAGCATTGAAACAACATTACTTATTTTCACACATATTTTCTCTTGACACTGCTTGCCCCCGCTCCTAGTATGCAGCCAGAAAGTTCTAATGGGTTTGCTTCCGTTGGAACTATTCTCCCTGAGGAGAGAGCTGCCCCGTTGCCGGGCGGCTCTTTCCGTTTAGAGGGGGTCACTCAGCCGCCTGGCCTCTGCAGGCGCTGATTCGGTCCACTGCTGGCCGCATTGCTCGCACCGCCAGGAATTCGCGGGGTCGACGGCTTCGAGAACGGGATCGGGGGCGCCGCACTTGGGGCACGCGGGCGGCTCGAAGTCGGGCACTTTCGTCTCTGACTCTTCAACGATCTCTGGTGGAATGGGCCGCGCGGCGATGGCGCGCGCCCGATCAAGCTGATCGGCGGCGACAAGCACGCGAGGGTTGGGAAGATCGAAGCTCGTATAGCCAGAGCGCGGCCTCGGTCCGTCAATCCAACTCTGAATGCCCACCAGCTTCAATGCTTCTGAGAGTTGCCACGCTTCTTCGGATGTGTCGCAGTCGCAGAGGACGGTCTTCCAGGTGTAGTCGACCGGACCATCGACTTCGCCGCCGGCATTGGGCGTGTCTGGAACGAGCTCCGGCGGGCGAGCGCCGAACGCATCGGCTGCGCGCTCAAAGATGGAATCGGAGGCTTCCGGCGCGAGGTTCTCCGGCGGCGGAGCTTCGGGCGTTTCGGTCAAGGTTCGCGGCGATTCCGGCGCGGCGCTCACGGCCTCGGGGTCGCCCAGGCCTCGGCTCCGCATCTCGCTGCGCAGCACCTGTTGCGCGGTGTCGGTCAAGTCGGCGACGTTTGCGGCGAGCTCGACGCAGCTCTTCGTCGCTCATTTCGCGATAGTGCGCGGTGAGTCTTTGCCACTCCAGGATCGGGTCGGCTTGCATGGGCAGAATTGTAACGCCGATCCTGCGGCCGCAAGGAGCTACGCGCGGCTTTACCCCGATCCGGCGCAACGATACAATCGAATAGCAGGACAATCGAAAAGCGGGCCGACGTAGCTCAGTTGGTAGAGCAGCTGATTCGTAATCAGCAGGTCGTCAGTTCAAGTCTGACCGTCGGCTCCAGCATCAGGCGAAAACTCTTGTGAATGACGCGTGGCCTCTCGAAAGCGAGAGGTCATTTTCTTTGGGTCGCGCGACGAAAAACTTGGGGCCTCTCCACCTTTCTATCTGGTGAAGAGGCCCCGATTGTTGCGCAAGTCAATCGCGGATCAGCCTACTCGAGGGTGACTGTCAAGGTTGAGCTCGATTGCACCGATCCCGACGCGCCGGCAAGCCCTGCTGCAGGCGTCGCGGTGATGGTGGCTGTGGAGGTGACGGGCGGGGGCGTCGAAGTGGAGGACGTACCGCCGCAGCCGGAGACAAAGCCTAATCCGGCAAACAGAACCACCAGCAACACGAGCATGTAGAGCCGGTTGCGCTTCTTGAAGCCGAGGAAGCAGAGCGCCACCGCCAAGGTCGCCGGGAACAGCGGCCTGAAGTCCTGACGGACAACGGCAGCCGTCGAGGGCGGCGTGATGGTCAGCGTCGTGGTTACGGTTGTGCCCTGGGGCAAACCGGTTGTCGAGTTCTGGGCGAAGACCGTTACAGGGTTCGGGTTGAAGGAACAGGTGTAACCGGTTGGCAAGCCGCTGCAGGAGAAGGCGATCGAGCTAACCGCGAAGTTGTTCACAGAAGTGAGGGTGATCTGCGTCAACCCGACGGTTCCCGGCTGAATCGTGAGCGAGGACAGCGAAAGGGTCATGTTCAGGTTCGGGCTCTGCCCAGCGGGGTTGACTGCGAGCGTCTGCGTCAACGGCACGGCCGCAGCATAGGTGAGATTGTCGCCGGGCTGCGAAGCCGTGATGGTGCAAGCGCTGACGGAGGTCACACTCGCAAACGTAACCTTGGCACCGCTGACCGTGCAGACCGACGTGGTGCTCGAGGTGTAGGTGACCGGGAATCCGGAAGTGGCCGCCGCCGCGAGGGTCAACGAGGTGCCGGCAATCTGCGTACCCGGATTTGCCCAGGTGATGCTCTGCAGCGGCAGCGCCCCGAGAACACTGATGGTGATCTTTGCCTGCGTGGCGGCCGCGTAGTTGGCGTTGCCCTGCTGATTCCCGTCGACGATCAAACTGGCCGGGAAGTTCAAGTTCTGGTTTGGCACCAGAGCAAGCGTCGCTGTCGTGATTCCTTTCGTCACGGAACTGCTGAGGATGGTGAAGATCACGGCATTGCTCGGATCCGGGCTGAGGGCGATCAGATTATCCGTAGCACCGCCCGTGGCCTGGATGCTGACCGTCGCGCACAGGGTGATGGGGGAGCACGACGCAATGTAGTGGAGTGGCGTGGTCACCGGAGTGAAGGTGATGGTCTGGGTCGCCTGGTTGACGACCAAGACCTCCTGAACCTGCGGCGCTGCCAGGTAATTCACGTCCGTTGCCTGGTTGGCATCGAGCACGATGGTGCCCGCCGTGGTCACCGTCAGCGTCGCCGTTAAGGTGTTGCCGGTCACTGTCGTGGTGGAGACGGTTCCGGCGCCGGTGCTGGACGCGTCAACCGTAAAGACCACCGGGGTTGAGGCGCCTCCGCCGAGCGCGCTCAGGTTAACCGTCAGTCCAGGTGAATACACAACCGGCGAGGTGGGCGGTGTGAAGGTGATCGCCTCCGATGCCTTGCCGATGGTGAGCTTCAACTGGACCTGCGGCGCAGCGTCGTAATAGACGCCGCTCGCCAGGCCGCCCAGTTCGTTGGCGTCGATCACAATGCTGCCTGCCTGTGTGACGGTCAACGTAGCCGACGAGGTGGTACCGGTGACTGTGGTGCTGGAGAAGGTTCCGGCGCCTGTACTGGATGAGTCAACGGTGAAGGCGGCTGGATTGTTGGAACCGCCGTTGGATACGCTCACCGTGATCGTCTCGCCGGGCGAGTAGGTGTAGGTCGTTGTTGTGGGCGCCGTAAAGGTCAGCGTCTGCGGAGTCGTCAAGGCAAAGCCGGTCACCGTTGCGGTTCCTTCGCCTCCGTTGGTGGTATCAGTGACGGTCAACGTTGCGGTTTGAGAATTTGGCTTCGTCGCCGTGAAGGTGATGGTCGCCGGATAGGAAGAGCCGGAGACCGGGGTGCTGAAAGTGGAGGCCGAAATCGTCGAGCACGTGGTCCCGGCCGTACCGCCGAACTCCGAATTGGAGGACGCAATGGCCAAGGTTGCAGCCGTTGAGCAGGCCAAGGCATTGTCCACGACGGTAGCCGAGGCGTTGACCGGAGCGCCGTCGTACTGGGCGTTGGGCGTCGTCAAATCGCCGATGAGTGCTTCTCCAAGGTTATCGCCGCCGGAGTGATAGACCACCACCCACTCGTTGCCGTTGGCGTCGAGCTCCATTCCCTTTGCGCCAAGCGCCGACACAACGTACTGATGCGCTGTGTCGGGACCGCCCGCCTTCGTGTTGGGGATGGCAAACATCCCGTCGTTCTGGTCCGCGTAGTAAATGGTGCCATTGGAGGTAACGGCCACGCCATCCAACTGATTGTCGTAGCTGCCAGGAGAGGCGACGGTTAAGGTCTGCAGCAGGGTAGGCGTTGCAGCAAAGCCTGTGCCCGCTGTGTAAGGCAGTTCGTAGAGGTTGGAACTCGCGGCTGAATCGTTGCTGAAGGCGGTCGCGCCGCTGTAGACACCGTCAGTGAAGAACATATTGCCCCAGGGATCGAAAGCAATCTGGCTGACCGCCCCGGTGGTATCCGAGTAGACCAGCGTTGCGGTGCCGCCAGTCTGGCAGGACACGGCGCACTCATAAATTGCGTTGGTGCCCGGCGATGCTGGAACCGTCACCATGTAGAGGTTGCCGGAGGCATCGATGGCCACCGCCTTCATTCCACCGCTGGGAAGATTTGCAACGGTACAAATAGCTGTGTCGGTGCCGGTGCAATTTGGCGCCGATGACAGATCGCTCAATGCCACATACGCGCCATTCACAAACGGAATCTTGTAGACCGCCGAGTTGTAAAGATGCCCCATGTAGAGGTTGTTCTGGCTGTCGATCGTGAATACGCCTCCACCGTTCATCGCGATCTGCTGGACCAGGGCGCCGGTGCTTTGCGTTCACGATGTCCGTCTTGTTGTTATAAGTGGTTCCGACATAGATCAGGCCATTCTGCGTCACGGCGAAGCTTCCGCCTGCCGGGATTCTGCCCGTCGGTGAAGGCGCCGCTCTGGTAACTCCAAACGATCTGGTTCATCAACAGCGCGGGCACGTCGGACGCGACCACGGTGTTGCTGATGGTGATGGGCGCCTGAACCTGCGTCGCCGCGGCATATTGATTGCCGTTGGCAGCGCCGCCCGCCTGATTGGCGTCAACCTTCACGGCGCCGACCGACACCGCCGTCAGCGTGCTGCCGCTGATGGTTGCGCAAGTGGGACATGCAGAGGAGGCGTCGATGGAGAAGACGACCGGATTGCCGGATGCGCCACCCGTGGCCGACAGCGTGATTTGCTGGCCGATCTGCAACGAAGTGGGCGGAGTGAAGCCTGTGATGGTCTGCGGCAGAATCGACGACACGGTGGCCGAGCCGCTCATGTTGACGTTGAACGTGACAGCCGGAGTCGCGATATCGATCATTGCCGTGCCGACTTGAGGTCCGTTGGGCGTCGCAGGCGGCGGAGCGAAGGTAGCCGTGAATTGGCAAGACTGTCCGGGAGCTCCGGTCGATCCGGCAGTGCATCCGTTGCTCGCCGCCGGGTCGAGGGTAAACATGGTGTTGGTAGGCTCGGTAACGTCAGGAGTGGCCAAGGTTGCTGCGGTGTTGCCGGCGCTCATGAGGTAGACCGTTGCGGAGTTCGTGACGCCATCCGAGACAGTGCCGAGGTTGACGGCGGCGGCGGAACGCTGAATGGCATACGCTGCCTTACCGCTGGCGCTGGCGACATACACGTTGCCCTGGGAGTCCATGGACAACGAGGACGCCTGCGGAGCGACCGTCTCAATCGTGATCGCACTGGCGGTGGTCAGAGTCCCGCTCAAATCGGGAACACGGACAATATTGCCCGTTCCCGCGTCGGCGACGAGCACGCTGCCCGAAGGATCAACCGCGACGCCGACCGCCTCGGTCACATTGGGAGGGGCGATGGTGGAAATGGCGCCTGCTGGCGAAAAGATTAGGACCTCGTTCAGAGTCGAGTCGGCGACGTAGAGATTGCTTGAGGAGTCGACGGCGAGTCCCGCGGGAGCCTTGACGCCGTTCGCCGCTGTGGCAAGGGTGACACCGGATTGACCGACGATCGGGTTCCAGAAGACGACCCGCTTGTTGGCCGCATCGGAGATGTACAGTGTGCCATTCGGTCCCACAGCGAGCGCGGTAGCGTCTGCCAGTGCCGTGCCGCCGAACAGAGTTGTCGAACCGACGACCGTTGATTGCGTTCCGGCGGCAAATGCGCCGGTGGTGCCGGTATTCGGAATCTCCACAACATCGGGCACGCCGTTATCGGCAACAAACAGGTTGCCGTTAGCGTCGAAAGCTAGACCATTGGGAGTCGTAAAGCCTGCCCCAATGGGCGTGAGCGTGCTGGAGCCGGACGCGATCTCATATACCGCGCCTGCGCCGGAGTCGGCAATAAACACATCACCGGCAGGATCCGCTACAACGGATGCCGGGCTGGTAAAGCCGGTGCTGAACGCAGTGCTGACGCCGGGATCGACGTTACCCGTGGGGCCCTGGCCCACGCCCGTGAGCGCCGCTGTTCCGCTAGCGCTGTTGGCGGAGTCCGTGATGGTCAACGCCGCGTTACGCTCACCGACTGCGGTGGGTGTGAAATTGGCGGTAAGAGAAAATGACGCGAATGCGGCCGCGGTCAGCGGACCCGATGCGAAAACGCCGTTCCCTCCGCCGAATGTGGTGGAGCAAGTGGTGCCTGCGGCCGCAGTGAATTCGCTGGTGGACACGCCAAACTCGGTGACTGAAGCCGCCAACGTGGGAGGCGTCGTGCAAGAGGCCGCGCTGTCGAAGATCGTGGTACTGACCGCAGTCGCGGCTGTGCCTGTGGGAGAGGCGCCAAGCGACAATGTGCCCACGGGGATGAAGGACACGAACGTCGCCGCTGTTATAGGGAATTCCATAGAGGTTGCCGTTGGAATCGACAGCAACGCCTTTTCCACCCTGCGTGGACAGCTGATAAATCCCGCTCGGTTTGGGTCCGCCCGATTGCGTATTGGGAATGGCAAAAAGGCCGTCGCCGTTGACTGAGATGTAGATTGTGCCGTTGCCGGCGATGGCGAGTCCACTGATGCCGTTGCCATAGCCGGCCGCGTTGGTGTAGCTCTCCACGACGGTTGGCGAGGCGGCATACGTTCCCGCCGAGAGCGGGATTTCGTTCAGGTTGGTCGCGTCGCCTTTGGAGTTGTTGCCGTCGACAAAGAAGATGTTGCCCCACGGATCAATCTCGAACGCGCCCACCGGACTCGCGTCGGAATAAATCAGCTTCGGGGTCGCTGAAGAGCTGGCGATGCAGGCCAGGTTGCATTCGAAGATCGTGTTGGGGTCGGTGGTGGGCAGCGTATTGGTCTCGAAGAAGAAGTTGCCCTGTCCATCAAAGGCCACGCCGGCGTAGCCCTGGCCGCCAAGGGTACCCAGGAATGTCGAAATTGCGGGCGCGAAGATGCATGGCGCAGTGTCCTGGTTGCCGCCAAGGCAGTTGGTGGTTGGAGTCGTTGTCCAGCCCACATACTGGCCCGTTGAAGCGTTGTAGGGAACCTTGTACACGTTGGCGTTGTAATTGCCGCCAAAATACAGATTGCCGTAGCTGTCGAGCGCAGCGTTCGAGGCGCCCACGCCTTTCGCTAAGATAGTGTCCGTCCCGGAAGGGGTTATCTGAAGAAAGTTGGATGTATATCCATCACCGACGAGGACGTCGCCGTTGACGCCAATAACAAACGTTCCGCCGACGGGCTCCTGGGAGCCGTCCCAACCGCCGCCTGTGAGCGCGCCTAACTGTACTGGCGTGCCGGAAACCACGATGGGTGGTTTCTGCGCGCGGGCAGATGCACCAAGACAAAGGGCCAGCAGCACGAACAGGGCCACCCATGTTCCCGCCGCAAGGGACCGAACTGGACTCGTCATTTTGTTCATAGTCGTTTGCATTCCTTCTCCTCCGATCTGTTTCCATCCCCGAACCGGGGAATCGGTGACGGTCCGGTTTGTCCCGTATCGTCCTCTGCCAAAATCAAGCTTGCGTCATGCCCCGTGCTCAACATCTTTCCCGGTTCTCAACAATTCCCAACCGGGAGGCACAGCTCGTGTCCATCGGTTCGGCGTCGATTGCCTCTTGAACTGCTGCACCATTCGAGCTTTTATGTCCCGTGATGCTTTCGCGATTTGAGCCCTATCCCGGTTTGCCGTTCCGGTGAATATCCCATTGGATCTCGCGCGCGATTTGGCGGCAAATCCGGAATCACCTGTCTCCGTATGGCCCCGGGAGAATCTGGGCAAATCTACGCAGGAAAAAGAATCCTGAAAAGCCCACCGATAAACTCCGGCATTTCTCCGCGCACAGAACGGATACGTCAAGTTATCTGGAACTGCGCGCGGATTATCCTACAAATTTGGTAACGGTACACCGTACTCGACGAAATTTGCCCTTGTCAAGTGAAAAACGTTTGAGTACAGCGAATTAGGCAGGCACACAAACCAGCCTGTGGAAGCCTGATACCGGTTCGCCTGAATGCAGGGAATCTATTCCCTCCCGTTGGAGATACGTCCCGGGGACGGGGGTAACGGTGATTTGGCCACCCCGGCCGGGGCACACCCGGATCGGCCCAGAATGGAAATTCATGATACCGTTATCTGTGCCTGACGGATGGGGGGCAAACCGGGGTGCCGATAACAGGGGGCAATCCTCCATCAGGGCCTTGTTGCGCCGGTCCGGATTCGGGCAGCGGCAGAGCGGGCTGGAGATTCGACCGGGGCTGAGGATACAGGATCGGACGCCGATAAAGGAAGGGGAGATTGGGGAAAGAGGCTGGGTCATGAAAACGACGGGGCGGCAGGCGGCGATTTGGCTCGGTGTCCTGGCAAGTTTATGGGTGGCGGGATGTGGTGGCGGAGGCGGGGGCACAACGTCCAAGACCACGCCGACAGTGACGGCATGGCCCACGGCGAGCGCGATCACGTACGGCCAGACGCTGGCTTCGTCGACACTGAGCGGAGGCGCGGCGTCAGTATCGGGCGCCTTCTCCTGGACGACATCTACAACGGCCCCCGGTGCAGGGACGCCCAGCGAGGGCGTGACCTTCACACCTACGGACACGACCGACTACTACACGGTGGCGGGCTCCGTCGGCGTGATGGTGAACAAGGCAACGCCGACGGTGTCGGCATGGCCCACGGCGAGCGCGATCACGTACGGCCAGACGCTGGCTTCGTCGACTCTAAGCGGCGGCACGGCGTCGGTACCCGGTACCTTCTCCTGGACGACGTCCGCGACGGCCCCTGCTACGGGGACGACCAGCGAGGGCGTGACCTTTACGGCCACGGACGCGACGGACTACAACACGGCGGCGGGCTCGGCGAGCGTGACGGTGAACAAGGCGACGCCGACGGTGTCAGCATGGCCCACGGCGAGCGCGATCACGTACGGCCAGACGCTGGCGTCGTCGACGCTGAGCGGCGGCGCGGCATCGGTGAGCGGCACGTTTGCCTGGACGACGCCTACGATCATGCCCAGTGCCGGGACGCCCAGCGAAAGCGTGACCTTCACGCCTACAGACACGACCGACTACAACGCGGTGACGGGCTCCGTCAGCCTGACGGTGAACGCGGCCGCGCCAACGGTCACCGCAGTTACGCCTACCAACGGGTCAACGGGTGTTGCGGTCACCTCCGCCGTCACGGCGACTTTTGATCAGGCGATGAATGCGTCGACCATTACCGGCTCGACCTTCACGCTGACGGGAGGTGGCGGATCAGTGCAGGGGACCGTCAGCTACAACAGCCAAGTTGCCACATTCACTCCGGCGGCGAATCTGGCCTACAACACTACATACACAGCGACGATCACGACCGGCGTTACGAGTTCCGCGGGGGACCGCGCTGGCCGCGCCTTACACGTGGAGCTTCACCACAGCGGCGCCGCCGGTTCCCACCGTCCTTTCAACCGTGCCGATCAGTGGCGCTACGGGTGTAAACATCAGTAATGCGCTGACTGCGACCTTCAGCCAGCCCATGAACTCGTCCACCATCACCGCATCCACGTTCACGTTGACCGGGCCGGGCAATACCGCTGTCTGCAGGCCTCGTCACTTACAACACGGGCACTTCAACGGCGACCTTTACGCCCAATGCAGCTCTGGCGTACAACACGTCTTACACAGCGACCATCACCACGGGAGCGACCAGCTCCGCCGGCGCCGCGCTGGCCTCCAACTACTTTTGGACCTTCACCACCGGTGCGAATCCGAACCAGGTGACCGTGGACTTTGGCACGACCTATCAAACGATCCGCGGATTCGGCGGCTCGACTGCTTGGCTGGGTCAGTTAACTACCCAGCAGGCCACGGCACTGTTCAGCCCGACGATCTGTACGGGCTCGAACGCAACATCTGCGGCCTCGGCCTCAGCATCTTGCGCGTGCGCATCGATCCCAGCGGCACATCGACCACAACGCCCTGCCTAGGTTACAGAGGCAACTGGGCTCAGGAGCTTACCAATGCCCAGGAAGCCATGGCGGCGAATAAGAATGCAATCGTCTTCGCATCGCCCTGGACGCCGCCCCCGTCAATGAAGAGCAATAACAGCACTGTCGAGGGGACGCTGAACACCAGCGAGTACGGTGCCTACGCCGCCTACCTTGAAGATTTCGTCAATTATTTTGCGACCAATAATGCCCCACTTTACGCCGTTTCGATGCAGAACGAGCCGGATGCGAACGTGACTTATGAATCGTGTTCCTGGACCGGGACAACGATGGATCAATGGGTTGCGTCACTGACCGCGAATGGAGCAACCGATCCGTTGACCACAAGGCTCATGATGCCGGAATCGGAGGGCTTCAACACCAGTTACTCGAATCCAACGCTGGCCGATCCCAACGCCGTGGGCAATGTCTCGATCATTGCCGGGCACCTTTACGGTGTCACGCCCTCCTACCAAACGAACGCAGAAAACGCCGGTAAGGAGGTGTGGATGACAGAGCACTCGACCTGTGAGATCAACTGCCCCGCCGACACCATAGCAGATGCGCTTGCATCGGCCGAGGAAGTCCACAACTCGATGACGGTGGGCCAGTACAACGCCTACGTCTGGTGGTGGATTTGGAATGACGACTGCGACACTGTCAACTATGGTCTGATCACCGACGGCACGGGAGTGTCCGGCAACGGCTGTGGCACCAGTGCGCAGCCGGCGCCAACTTTCTACGGCTACGGCATAGGCCAGTTCTCTGAGTTCATCCAGCCCGGCTTTGTGCGCGTCTCAGCCACGGCGAACCCAATCTCCGGCGTGTACGTTTCGGCGTACAACTACACGGGGAGCATCGCCTACCCCGATCACTACGTCATTGTGGCTATCAACTCCAATACATCTTCGGAAAGTTTGACCTTCGTGCTGAACAATGGCACGGTCACGTCGCTCACGCCCTATCGGACCACATCAGCCGGGGGCTTGGCGTCGCAGTCCGCGGTCAGCGTGTCGAGCGGGCAGTTCAACTACACGCTTCCCGCGCAGAGCATCGTTACGTTTGTGCAGTAAGCGGCTTTTCCAGGGGAGTTCGGCGGTCCCGCGTTTATAAGCCGCGACAGATCTGCGGTCTCCGGTCAGGAACCCGTCCAATTGTAGGAGGCGAGCACGCGGCCGTCCGCTGCTACCAGCAGAATGGCGGCTCGTCCACTTGCCAACGTTCCGGAAAAACGCTTGCCGCTACGCACATCCTCGAAATTCACCTCGTGCCGATTCGACTCCGAGGTGATGACATAGAGGGTCGCTTCGGGGAATTTTGTGGGGCAGATGAGGATCCCGGGATCCTTGAGCGTGGTCGTGTAGACCGTCTCGGCGCCTGCAATCTTCAGCGCATATCTGTAGACATCGCCCATCGCCTGCAGATTGTCATTCAGTTCCAGTGGAAGCGCGGCGAACAGGATTTTTCCCTTGCCCAGTGGCGCCTCTGCCCAATCCTCGCCGCCTGGCAATGCGGCGCGGCTCAAGTAAGTGGTTTTGTCGCCGGAGAAGATGATCTGCTCGTCACCTCCGGGAAAATGCATGAGGTGGTCGCGGCTGCTCAACGCCTCAGTCCGATAAGGCAAGCCAATCGCATCCTGCCGATCGGTGCCGTTGAGGTGCGCATCCGCGGCAAAGGGACCGGTGACCAGCAGCACCGCGCCGGCTTTCACGCGATCCTCGATGGCCTGCCACGCGCTCTCCGTCAGCCCCATCGGCGAAGGAAGAAGGATTAGCTTGGGCGATCCGAGCAGGTCGGTCTGATACTCACCTACGGCATACGCCTGGCTGCGAGCGTAGCCATAAAGCGCGCGGACCGCGTTCTTCTGAGCTTCGATCGCGAACTTATTGCCCACCGACAACTGAAACGACTGCGGCAGAACGATGGCAACATCAGGCAGCAGAAGGCCCGTGCCCGACGGAGCAGCCTCGCGGGCAAAGGCGCCCAGTTCCTTCATTCGGTCTTCCCACACCTTGGCCGTGCCGTCGCTGCGCTCCATGCCGAAATCAACGTCGCGCCCCCAGTCCCACTGCATCGCACCGGTGCTGCCTGCGGCGAAGCCAAGGGCCCATTTGCGCTCGATCAAATCGACGCCGGTCAATTCGTCGTAGCGCCAGGCGCCGTCCGGCGCCCACACCGGCTGGTAGCCCGTCTCGCCGGTGATGTTCGGAACGCCAACGCGCTTTGCGGCCACGGAATCCCAAAGCAACCCATCGTCCTGCCAGTAGGTGTGGTTGGTGGTGAAGGAAACGCCCGCGCCGCCATAGAACTGATTGAGCAGGCGGTCCATCACGCCGCCCTCATCCTGGCCGACGTCGATCAGTTGTTTGCTCCCCAGGCCGCGAATCAGGCCGATCATCGAGCGCAGCCAGTCGATGAAGCCATCCTGCGCGAAAAGGTTATAGTCCAGCGCGCGGACCTCGTTCGGGTTCCCAGAGCGCGATGCGGTCATGTCGTTCGGTGAAGGCAACGGGACGGCCTCAAAGCTACCGAGCTGCTCGGGGGGAACGCGCCATGCTTCGGCGAGCGCCGAAAGATCACCGTCGTATTTCTGACGCAGCCACCTATGCCACGCGGCTGTCTCGGTCGGGTCGCCATTGGGATAGTTGCCCTTGAAGACGTGGCGGGGATTGGAAAAGCTCGGTTCGTTGATCAAGTCCCACGAGAGCCACGGCACATCCTTGAAGCGCTCCACAACCGATCGAATGTATGCCTGCTCCAACTGCACCTGACCCGGATCGGTATACGGATTGGGCGGAGTCGCGTCCGGATCCTCGCGTCCGAAAAAGCCCGTGCGCGGAGTAAAAGCAAAGAAGGTAAAGTTGACCGCGATGTTGTGCTGTTGGGCACAGTGCAGGTAAGCTTCAAGGTTCCGCAGAAAGCGCTCGTTCGCGCCTCCGGTGTTCATCTCCACAAATCGCAGGCTGGGCATCCACACGCCGGTGCGCACAAACGTGACCCGGTGCCGCTCCATGTCGCTGAAGTCCTTCTCCCACACCCATGCGTTCCTGCCGCTGGAAAAGTCGAAACCGTATCCCTCGGTGCTGAAGTAGTTGGTGCCGACGGGGAAAAACGGCACGCCGTCGCGAGTCAGAAAGTCTCCGCGCACGCCCAGCAGCGGGCCTGAATTCAAATCGGAGGTCTCTGCTACCCAGAAGCCGTTCTGGTAAAACTCGCGCAGGCGTCCGCCCTCGGTGAAGATTGCGGAGACTTTGTAGAAACCGGGATCGAGGGCCTTGTGGAAGGGCGCAGCGATATCCGCGATTTGGGTGTCAGCGATGGGCAGCGTTGCCGAATCAACGATTCCCTTGCCGGAACTGAGCGTGAGTTTCACTTCGCCGCTGGCTGAGATGCCGAGCCGCTCGTGGCGCAGGCTGCGCAAGTGCATGGTGATGAGCGGCGGTTCATTGGGCCGGATGGCGCTGAAGAGCAACTCCAGAGAGAGCTGTGTAGCTCCCTGGCTGGCATACATGGCGGATTGCCGGATGAGAGCAATGCCGTCCGCGGTTTGCCAGTAGCCCGGCTCGGGATCGAAATCGAGGGCAACCACACGGCTGCCTCGCATCGGACCGAAAGCGTGGTCGGCGACGATGACGGGAGCCGCGGTCAAACCGCCTCCGGCGTCCACCATATAGCCCAACCCGTCGAGGCGGCCCTCTACGGCAAAAAACCGGCGCGCGTGAACCTGCGGCGTTTGCGGAAAATCATAGCCAAACTTCCATGCAAAACGCTCATCGGGGGGAACGGGAACCTGGTAAGTGTGAGAAAAACCGAGAACGCAGGCGTAGGTGTCTTGCGGAGATGCCGCGACAAACTTGCCGCTGGCCTCGCTCACCGGCACATGCAGGGGCTGCCCGCCTACCACGAGTAGATTGCCGCCCGCACCAAGGTAGCCCTCGATCGCGCCCCACGCTCCGGTGGGCACAGCCGAACCGTAAGGCAACACGAGCAAGTCGGCGTCCTTGAGCGCCGCGTCAGTCAGCGATTTGAGGTCGAGAAACTGAACGTCCATTCCGTCAAGAGCCTGCGCCAGCGCGTCGCGCTCCACGGGTTGGCTGGCCACGGTTGGGAACCCGGGCTGCCAGAGGACAACGGTCTTGGCAAACAACGGCGGCGGCAGGAAAGCGGCAACCACTGCGGCCAAAGCCAACCAGCCGAAGTTGCGGGCTCCCCGAATCTTTGCGGTGGACTGATTCTTATTCATGAAGAACCTCCAGGTCTGTGCAGCCGCTTGGGCCAGGTCCGCGCCGCGAGCGCTGCAACGGCTGATTCAGCGCCTCGCTCAGTGGCGAGCGGGACATGCGATACGGGGAAATCCTAGACCGTGGTGCTCTGCACGGATTTGGATTTGCCAGCGTCCGGCGGGCCATCCCCGGTCCGCAATGCAGCCACACCACAGCCCACGAGCGCGGCTTTGTCCTTAAGCTCCGAGACGCGCAACTGAATCGGGGAACTGCCAAGCTGAGCCTGTACTTCGGGCAGGAAGAGATTCGCGGAGCGTGAAATTCCGCCTCCCAGCACGATCACATCCGCGTGAAACTCGGCGAGCAGGGTGCGAATCACTACTCCAAGATGATTTCCAAACTCGGCAAACGATTGCTCAGAAGCCGAGTCGTTGGCGACAGCGGCCGCAAGGTCAACGACTTCGCGCTTCCTGCCTGTGCGGCGCTGGTAGTTCCCGGCGATGGCTCGCGATGAGACGAAGTCCTCGACGATTCCGCCCTGGTAGGGAAGATTCCAGATCTCGCCGCCGCTGGGCACACCTGGCCCCGTGGTCACCAGGTGACCGTCGACTGCAAATGCTGAGCCAATGCCAGTGCCCAGCGTGAGACCGACCGCGCGCCGGAAGCCGCGCGCCGCTCCCGCGCCTACCTCGCCCAACAAATACGCATCGGCATCGTTGAGAAAGCGCACCTGTGCGGGCTGCAAGCCGAATCGCGCGGCAAGCCCTTGGCGGAGATCGACTCCATAGAGGTAAGGCAGCTTGTGACGCATCAGGCTCACGCCGGCATGGAGATCGAAGGGGCCGGGCACGGCAAGCATCGCTCCCATCATTCCGTCGTGGCCGGCAAGAGCCTTAATTCCCAGGTCATAAAGGAGATCGAGGAAGGCTTCGGAGGTATGCGCGGCGGGATGCGGAGCGCTGGCGACCGGGCCGAGGCTGAAGTCGGCGGTGCAACACACCGCAGCGGCGACGTGGCTGCCGCCGACGTCGAATGCAAGCACACGGCTCTCCAAAAGGTCAGCCATTACGTACACCGCAAACCTCAACCGATAAAAACGCTCTCATGCGGAATGAGATTGTTACCATTTGTATCACAGCCAGCGGTGGGAAGGTTGGAATCTTTTAGAAAAAATCCGCGTGTTTGCGCAGAAAACGAGCGACAATCCTGGCGGGAGGACGCTATCATGGTTTCCGGTTTCGGGGGCGAGAATTCTTCGTCAAGAGAACGCGCATCTCTGATGGTGATAACGTTATCTTCCTGCCTGCGCTGCGCTTTCCAGCGATCGCGCGGACGGGGGAATTCGAAGTGAACCCTTTGCGCTTCAATTCACGAGTCCTATAGGATGGTCTGCCATGTTCAAACATCCCATATTCATTCCTGCGGACGGATTCCGGCTTCGTGTTCGCACAGCCATGCGAGTGGCCGTGGTTGCAGTCGCGCTGGCCGCTTGTTTGCACGCTCAAGCGCCGGCGGCCTACGGTCCTTTCAATGCCGTCTTCCTCGCGGACGGCTCCGGCTTGAACAAGATGCTGTCTCCGGCGACCTCGCTCGACGGCCTCGTAGCCGTGGCGGCGACCATTCAAGGATCAAATCAGCAGCCCGCGACGCAGGATCCCATCCTGGCTGGGCGCGCTGCATGGACGCTTGCTTTCTGGTTCGAGTCTCCGCAGCCAGAACAAGGGATGATGCTGCTCGCCGGCGTGGGCGATCCTGCAGCGGAAGATGCGCGCTTTATTGGCATCGCGGACAATCGCCTCGGCTTCTGGCTGGGGCGGGCGCAGAGCTCGGCCGGGTTTATTGCCGGCGATCGTGCGCTGGGGCCGGGAAAGTGGCACATGGCCGCGGCGGTCAGCGACGGCGAACATGTAGTCTTGTACGCCGATGGCCAACAGGTGGCTGCGACCCCGCTTGTGCAGGGCGGCGTTGCGCCGGTTCTGGAGATGGCGCCGGCGCCGTTGCCGGAGACCGTGGGCAGCCACTTCGGCGGGAAGATCGCGGCGCTCAAGATCTATCGCGGGACGTTAACGGCCGAGCAGGTGAAAGCCATGGCCGATGCGCCGCCGGAATTCAGCCTGCCCACATACGAGGAGGCCTCGCAACACTGGCCGGTTCAGACGCGCGCGCAGGCCGGATACGGCGCGCCACAGGATCCGTCCACGTTGCCGCATGGCAAAGGCGAGATTCAGAAGCCAGTGGTGAAAGAGCCGAGCGCGGCTGATCTGCATTACCAGTTGAAGGGCGATAGTCCATGGAAGCTCGCGGGCGGCTGGAGGCTGGCGGCGGAGCCGCAGGTGAAGGCAACCGGAGAGGAGATTTCCAAGGCCGGTTTTGACGACAAGGGCTGGATGGCGGCGACGGTGCCGGGTACGGTGCTGACGACGATGATCGACCGTGGCCTTTATCCCGACCCCGATTACGGGCTCAACAATCTGGCGATTCCCGAGAGCCTGGCTCATCAGGACTATTGGTACCGCGTGGAGTTCAAGACGCCGACTGCGGCGCGTGGAAGACGGCTGACGCTGACTTTTGAGGGCGTGAATTACGCGGCTGACGTTTGGATGAACGGCAAGAAGCTCGGCGGGTTTACCGGCGCCTTCCTGCGAGGGAAATTCGACGTAACGGGCGTCGCCGGCAGCGAGAATGCGTTGGCCGTCCGTGTTTCTCCGCCGCCGCATCCGGGGATTCCGAATGAGCAGTCGCTCAAGGGCGGTCCGGGCGAGAACGGCGGGATTGAAGTGCTGGACGGGCCGACCTTTGCTGCGGCCGAGGGCTGGGACTGGATTCCCGGCATTCGCGACCGCGAAACCGGCATCTGGCAGAACGTGACGCTGACGGCGACGGGGCCGGTGGAGGTCGGCGACCTGAATGTGATTACAACCTTGCCCAAGGCCGACCGCAGCGAGGCCGACATCGAGATTGAAGCACCGCTTACCAACAAAGACAGCGTCGCGATCGATGGTGAGTTCACGGCCAGCTTCGACGACGTAAAAGTGACGAAGCACGTCCATCTGGCTCCGGGCGAGACAGTGGTTCGGCTGGAGCCGGCGGAGTTCGCTCAGCTGAAGGTTCAACATCCTCGGCTGTGGTGGCCGAATGGATACGGCGATCCGGCGCTGCACACGCTGAAAGTCTCGTTCGCGACAGGCGGGAAGACGAGCGCGGCGAAACAAAATGAATTCGGGATGAGAGAGGTGAGCTACGAACTTTCCCTCTTTGATGCATCGGGGCACCTGCGGCGCGTAGAGGTGCTGCCCAGCCGCACCCACGATGAGGCACTGCCGCTGATCGACGGGACGCACCAGGGCATCAGGCAGATTTTCGACTGGACGCCGAATCAAGTATTACCGGGGCAAACGCTTCCGGAATGGATGCTGCACAGTTGGGTGCAAACGCTGGCGCCGGGGGCCGCGGATTCGCCGTCTATCCGCCCGGTTGACGGCGGATGGCCGGGAACGGACCTGGTGATCAAGGTGAACGGCGTGCGCATCGCCGCGCGCGGCGGCAACTGGGGCATGGACGACATGCTGAAGCGCGTGAGCATCGAACACCTGGAGCCGTATTTCCGGCTGCATCGCGACGCGCACGTGAACATGATCCGCAACTGGATGGGCCAGAACACGGAGGAGAACTTTTACTCGCTGGCCGACAAGTACGGCCTGATGGTGTGGAACGACTTCTGGGAATCGACGCAAACCTACAACCTGGAAGCCGAAGAGCCGGCACTATTTTTGAGGAACGCACGCGACACGATCCTTCGCTACCGTCATCATCCGTCCATTGTGGTGTGGTGCGGGCGTAACGAGGGCGTGCCACAGCCCACGATCAATGAGGGCCTCGCAGCGCTGGTGCGCACGCTCGATGACACCCGCTACTACACGGGAAGCTCGAACCAGGTGAACCTGCGCAACTCCGGGCCCTATCAGTTCCAACCGCTCGAAACCTATTACCGCATCAACCGCGGCTTCAGCGTTGAGCTCGGGATTCCCAGCGTGCCGACACTGGAGAGCATGAAATCTTTCATCCCCGAGCCCGACCGCTGGCCGATCAGCGACACGTGGGCCTATCACGACTGGCACCAGAGCGGGAACGGCGCAGTGCAACCTTACATGGCGCACATGGAGACGGAGTTTGGTGCGCCTACCAGCCTGGAGGACTTCGAGCGCAAGGCGCAGATGCTCGATTACGTTGGCCATCGCGCTATCTTCGAGGGGTTTGCCGCGCATCTTTGGCAACCAAACTCTGCCCGCATGATCTGGATGACGCAACCGTCGTGGCCGAGCATGGAGTGGAACTTCCTGAGCTGGGACTACGACACGCAATCGAGTTTCTATGGCACGCAGAAGGCCTGCGAGCCGGTGCACGCGCAACTGAATTTGTCCGATGGCTCAGTGGATCTTATCAACCTGGGAGAAGCGCGCTCCTACAAGGTGCGCACGCTTGTAGTGGGCCTGGACAGCAAGACGCTGAGCGATCATACCAACCAGGTTCTGGCCGCCGCCGATGATCGCACTCCGGTGGCGAAACCCGACCTGGCAACTTTAGCCGGAGGGCACACGATCTTCGTTGAGCTGGAAGTAAGCGATGCGGCCGGCACGCCGGTGAGCGACAACTTCTACTGGTGGGCGGCGGACGAAGCGAGCTTCCGTGAGCTGAACTCGCTTCCGCCTGCCACACTATCGGCCTCAGCGACCTCAGCAGCAGCAAATGGAGAGCGCGCGGTGACGGTGCGGATCAAGAATACGGGCTCCGCAGCGGCGCTCATGATCAAACTCACGCTCGAGGACGCCGCGACGGGCCAACGCATTTTGCCCGCCTACTATAGCGACAATTACGTCTCGCTTTTGCCCGGCGAGGAACGCACAGTGACGATGGCGTTCGCGACCGGGGGCGCGAGACTTGCGATTGGCCTGCGCGGCTGGAACCTAGCCACGCAGACACTTACGGCGCAGTAGAGCGCGCGTCCGGTGGAAGCACTTTCAATGAATGACGACAGGGGTGCGGTGCTTGCAGCCGCAGGAGCGCCGGAGGACAATCTCGACGGGCAAAACGATGCGGTTGCCCGTGTGCGGAATTTCACCACGAGTGATGCGGTCGAAGAGCAGGTTTGCGGCGACGCGGCCCATCTCCTGTGCGGGCTGGCGAACGACGGTGAGCGGCGGTGAGGTGAACTCGGCGAGGTCGAAGTCGTCGAAGCCGGCGAAGGCGAGATCGTTGGGAATACGTAAGCCAAGGCGTGAAATCGCCCCAAGGACGTAGCGCGTAACCAGGGTATTCGAAGTGACGACCGCGGTGGGGGGAGTGTCCTGTTCCATCTTGGCTTTGAGGATCTGCTCGATGACCTCCTCCGATTCGCAATCGAAGACCGCACATGCTTCGAGCCCCGCGTCCTGCATGGCGCGGCGATAGCCAGCATAGCGCGCGTTGATGGTGAACAGGCTGCGGCTGAGCGCAAGGTAAGTGATGTGCCGGTGCCCGTGCTCGATGAGATGTTCGACGATGCGGCGCGATCCGATAGCGTTCTGCACCATGACGGTGTCGATGGACGGATCGGGGACCGGCCGGTCAAAGGCCACAACCGGCGTCTTGCCAAAGAGGGCGCGGGTGAGGCGCGATTGACGAATCCGGGACGGAATCACCAGGAGGCCGTCCACGTGCCGCTGCATCATCTCATCGACTTCGGCATACTCCGTTTCGGGATCTTCGTTGGAAGTGGTGATGATGACCGAATAGCCGTGTTCCCTGGCCACAGTGGTTACAGCGTGGGCGCAACTGGCAAAGAAGGGATCGTACAGATAGGGAATGATCAGTCCGATCGAATGGCTGCGCTGACCACGAAAAGCGCGCGCCAGCACATTGGGGCGGTACTTGAGCTGCTCAATCGCAGTTTGAACCCGCTGCGTGGTTTCCGCCGAAACGCGAACAGTGCCGCTCAACACCCGGGAGACGGTCATGGTGCCCACGCCCGCCAGCCGAGCCACGTCACTCATGGTCGGCTTGCGATGGGCGACCGGCGCCACGGGTCGCTGGCTGGCTTTGCTCACAGGTTGACCCGAGGAAGGTTTTGCCAATTCGATCACTCCAGGAACAACTTGCCTTATTGCGCCCTGGCCGAGCTCTCGAAGTTGAGGATCGAAGGGCCCTGCAGCTCTTTGGTCAGGCTGCGATTCCGTCTTATAGGCCGAGCAATCTCAAGAACAGCATTGTTTGCCGCGTGGGTAGCGGCCAAAGGAGGACTATAACAGTCTGAATGCGCCGGAAGCAATGAAATACATGGGGTTTGCGGCATCGGTTTCAGGCGTGTTTTTTCACTGGAGCCGATTTTGCCGCTTCTTCAACTATGTCTGGCTCGAATGGTTCTTTCGGATGGCGGACAGGTTGACTCGCGAATGACCAATTCCGGCAGGACAGGCAGCATGCGCGGGACCGAGGCCTGGCCGCGAACCCGTTGCAAAAGCATCCGCGCGGCAATGGTCCCCATCTGATGAAGCGGCTGGCGAATTGTCGTAATGCTGGGATTATAAAAGGCTGCGCTCTGGATGTCGTCGAATCCCACAACGGAGATGTCTTCAGGAACGCGGAGCCCATGGTCGCGAAAGGCGCGAATGGCGCCGATGGCGGCGATATCGTCGTAGCAGACCACGGCCGTGAAAGGGACCTCCCGGTTGAGAAGTTCACATGCCGGCTCGTAGCCCAGCTCAGGTGTCGACACCAGCAGGTTAAGTCGAACGGTCAACTCGGGCCGAATCACGATATCGAGTTCCGCGGCCACGGCTTTCAGGCATCCCCAGCGCTCGTCGGCGTCGGAACTGTGGCTTCCGCCGCGCATAAAGGCGATCACCCTGTGGCCGAGCCGATGCAGGTGCTTCAAGATCAGTTCCGCCGCCCGCCGCTGGTCGAGCACCACGTTCGTGATTCCCGGGAACTCGCGATGGCCGGCAACCGCGACCGCCGGGATCTTGAAGCCGTGCTGCAGAATGGTGTCGATCAGGATAAATCCTTCCACCGATCGTTCCATCAACAAGCGCGGATACTCTTCGATCAGGTCGGGCTTGCGGCGATGACTGGCGGTCAGGTAAAAGTAACCTTCCTCGATGAGAAATTCTTCCACACCGGTGAGCACCTGCGCGGTATAGCTGTCGCTCAGCTCCGGTACTAACACGCCAATGGAAAAGGTCTGCCTCGTGCGCAGGGAGCGCGCGTAAAAGCTGGGCCGGTAGTCGAACTTTGCGGCTGCTGCCTTCACCCGGTCCCGCGTTTCCTGCGGGATGGCGCGCACGCCCGGAGCGTCGTTCAGCACCAGGGAGATAGTGGCCGGCGAAAGATCCAGGTATTCGCCCAGAATCCGCAAACTGACAGGCTGCCCTGGTTCCGGCTCGCGTCGCGCTTTCGTCCTTTTGGCCACTTCTCTTGTTGTAACACGCCGCTGCGCCTTTTTTAATGGCCAGGCATTATGCTAAATCGTTTTAGTAAATGCTTTTGTCGGTTCGACCTCGCGGCGCTCCAGGTGGTCGTACCAGGTAAATTTGAGAATCGCTGACGTGGCCAGCACTATGACCAGGGTGATGGCGGCGCGCCGGAACTCCCAGATGACGATGTACATGGGAAGCACAACCAATGCGACTTGCCAGACGATCCCGACGGCGACGTTGAACATGTCGCGCATGAAGTCTTTGTTGCGCTGGAAGCCGGGGTCCTCGGCAAGCACCTTGCGGTAGATGGGGCCCCAAAAGCCCCAAGGCCGAACACGCCTGTAGAAGTCTTTGAGTACCTCGTCGTCTTCCGGCATGGTAAGCAGGGTTCCGGCAAAACATCCGATGAGCGAGAGAACGAGCACCAGCGGGAAGACGATGGAGACATCCATATTAATGGAGTACGCGGCCAGCAGATGCTGCACCAGTGGAACTTTTGCGACCAGCGGCGGCAACGCCAGCGCGGATGCGATTCCGGTTAACATGCCCCAGAAGTAGCCATAGCCGTTAAAGCGCCACCAGTACCACTTGAGGACGTTAGAGGCTGTGTATCCTCCCCACAATCCGGAAACGATCCACACGACGACGGAGTTAACCGAGGTTACGTTCCATCCGATGAGGATGCCGATGACCACCACGGCGAACGAGCTGAGATAGCTAAGGCGGACGTAGGTGCGGGGCGAAGCGTCAGGCCGGATGTACCGTTTGTAGATGTCGTTGACGAAGTAAGGCGGCGCGGCGTTCACGGTGGCCGCAAAGTTAGCCATGAAGGCAGCCAGCAGGCCGGAGATCAGAAACCCCAGCAACCCCACGGGCACGAAGCGCGACAGCGCGTAGGGCAGAACCAGCTCAAAGTCCATATTGGCGCCCATGGCGCGGATATTGTCGCTGAAGAACACGGCGGCGAGAACGGCGAGTCCGGCGGCAAGAAAATAGCGCGGAAAGGTCAGCACAACATTCACCCAAGCGCTCATCATCGAAGCTTCCCGCGGGTCCTTCGAGGAGAGGATACGCTGCATGTCGTAGTTCGGGGCCGGGCCGGCGGCGGAGATGAGCACGCCCTTGAAGAAGAGCATCATGACGAAGAAGCCGAACAGCCCATAGCCGTCCTGCGCGATTCGCGTGCTGGCTGCCGGGATCAGCGCCGACCAATTGAGATTCAAGTGCCAGCCGAAGAAGACGTTGTCCCAGCCCGCCGGCACAAAGCGACGCAAAACGTCCGGCACCACTCGGCGCATGGCGATGATGCCCACGGCGAAGCTGGCGACCGACAGCACGCAGAACTGCACCACCTCCGTAATCACCACGCTGATCATGCCGCCTTTGATCACGTAGATGGCTGTGATGGCAATCAGGATGACCGCGTACTGGTTGGGCGACAGGTGCCAGGGCAGGAACGTGGCCGCGAACTTGCCGATGCCTTTGAAGCCGTAGCTGAAGAACCCGATGATGCTGATGAAGGCGTAGATGACCACGATCAGGTGCGACAACTGCGCGCCACGCCCCGTGCCGAAGCGCGTTTTGATCCATTCCGCGCCGGTCATGACCCGCGAACGACGCAGCCACGCCGACAGGTAGATCATGAGAAAGACCTGGTTGAAGGTCGGCCAGAGCCATGGAATCCACACGCTTTTCAGGCCATAGACGAACATCCAGTACACCAGCAGCATGGTGCCGCTGATGTCGAACATGCCCGAAGCGTTGGAAAGGCCCAGCACATACCACGGCATCTTGTTGCCGCCCAGAAAATATGCGGTCATATCGCGCGAGCCGTAGTGGGATACCCAGTAGCCCACGAACACCGTGCCCAGCAGGTACACCAAAATGATTGCGATATCCAATGGTTGAAGATGCATCGAGTCCCCCGAATTCACTTGCCGATCGATCTCTCCCGATTTCCTGCCGCCTGTTGGCGATCGCGGCTCGCGGAGTGCTGGTTTGAAAGTTTCTTAATGCAATTGTCCGGCCAACAAGAAAACCAGCGTTGCCTGCCAGTTGATGGCGATTTCGTTGCTGGCGTATGAGGCCGTCTGGTCGGCATAGTCCTTTTCCGGCGGCAGGTCATAAGGCAACGCGGCCAGCACAGGATCATTGCGGCCGGCATTCGGCCCTCCGGACAATAATCCCGGCCACGGCCCCGGTTGCTCGCCGGATCCGCTGGGCCGGTGATGCGGATGCAGGACCGAGTGCTCACCGACTTGAGTGACCCACGAGAGCGAGAAGGTGTTCCGGCCCAGCAGATAATGCAAGTTGTCGCGCGCGGTATTCGCAAAGTCGGGATTCGGCGCAATCGCGTTGGCGATCATCAGGTCCATTCCATACTGCGCGGCGATCCCGTTCGAGCCCCAGACAAAGTCCTTCGGCTTAAGGCTCACATGGTAAGGATTAGCGGCAGTGGCGTGGACGATGGCACGCGCTGCCGTCAACATTCGCTCGCGGATGGCCGCCTGCGCCCTGGCGTCGGCGTCTTTGCGCCGGGAGAGCGCGTAACTGCGCAGAGCCATGGGCGCCATCGTGCTCCAGTTTTCGGCGGGCGGCGAATCGAGGCTGGGAAGATACGCTGCATAGTTGTTGAGGAAGAATTGATGGTAAGCGGCCTCGCCCGTGGTGCGCCAAAGCTCTGCAGACGCCCACAGCCGCTCGTCCGCGCAATTTGAATCGCCGTACTCACCCGTTGCAATGCCCGGCGGATTGCGGAAAGTCACGTTCGGATACTGTTCTGTCCATTGCCAGGCGCGGCGAGCGGAATCCAGGGCCCGCGCGGCAAACGCCGCATCGTAGGGCTTGTAGACACGCGCGGCAATCGCGGCCACCGCGGCCAGATCGGCCGTGGCGCAGGTGCTCTTGTAGGGCGTCGAGCCGGTCCCAATGACCTCGCTGGGCAGGGTGTCCTTGTCGGGAGCAACGAAGCCGGGGAAGTGAACGCTGGTCTGCTTGTGCCAGGCGCCGCCGTCACGGTCCTGCATCTTCAGCATCCATTCCAGGTTCCAGCGGATTTCGTTGAGGATGTCGGGAGTACCGTTCCCGGTTTCGGGAATCTTGAGTTGAATCGGCTTGAGCCTGGGTCCGTAGATTTCCCAGGTCCACAGCAGCGTTCCCGTGGCGATGCCGGAGTTGACCATGTAGCGGCCATAGTCGCCGGCGTCGTGCCAACCGCCGATGTTGTCACGCGGTCCGGATGCGCCCGAGCTGGGGTGAAACTCACCGTGCAGGTGGCAGGCCGGATGGGAGTAGCCGGGAAACTCCGGTCCGAGATCGACGGCGATTCCGCAGCGCTGCCCATAAAAGGCCCGCATGGCCAGGTAATAAGTGCGCACGAAGACGTTGCTGCCCACGGTAAAGGTCCAGCTCTCCCCCACGCCCGGAACCTGGACGTAGTAGGTCCCTGCCCGCCGCAGTTGGGAAAAATCCGCCGCCTGCACTGTGTCGCCTGAGAGCGGATCGGTTGCAGCCGGGCCGAGCGCGCCACGAAAAAACAGCCGCCCATCGCTGGAACGCCTGATGTCAAAGGTTTTAGCTATGGTTTTAGCTGGGCTCGCGACCAGGGCGATCTTGGGCTCACCGGGCAGGTAGCCCACCTGGTCCAGCTTGATGGCCGGGGTTGGGTTCCCGGCTCCATAAAGGAGGGGAGTGGGGTAGAAAGCCAAGCCTGTCGCGCATAGGAAGAAGAGCCAGGGGCGGCCGCGGCGGGAGGTTTGTTGGTTCCGGATCGATGAAGGCGCCATATCTTTCATTCGCTTCAGCCGCGAGGTTCGGAAGAAAAGACGGACCAGTCTCTCACATCCTCATACACAGCGGCAACGGACTCCTTTACCGCGGCAGCGAATGTGCCGGAAAAATTCTTGTTCCGCTTCCGCCGGTTCGGCTATAATCACGCTTCGCTTTCAAGGGTATCAGAACGCCCTCTGCAAAATCGTTTCAGTGTGTATTAAGAACTTGCGGAAAACGTTTGCTTTTTGCCCTGGTTCCAATGAGGGATTGAACATGAAGTTTGGGTATTTCGACGATCGTAATCGCGAGTATGTGATCACGCGGCCGGATACGCCGCTGCCGTGGATCAACTATCTCGGCTGCCAGGAGTACTTCGGAATCATCTCCAACACCGCGGGCGGCTACTCCTTTTATCGCGACGCGCGACTGCGGAGGCTGACCCGTTACAGGTATAACAACGTGCCATGGGATTGCGGCGGCCGCTACATTTATCTGCGCGACGAAGAGTCGGGCAGCTTCTGGTCGCCGAGCTGGCAGCCCACCCGCCACGCAGCGGAGGACTATTCCTGCCGTCACGGGATGGGCTACACGACCATCGGCTCCAAATTTGCCGACATTGAAGCCCACACGCGCTACTTTGTGCCGCTCGACGAGAACCTGGAAATCTGGCAGCTCTCCGTCCGCAATCGACGCGCGACGCCGGCGTGGATCTCCGTTTTCGCCAGCGTCGAGTTTTGCCTGTGGGATGCGCAGGACGACGCTACGAACTTCCAGAGGAACTACAACATCGGCGAAGTGGAGGTGGTTGACGGCGTCATTTATCACAAAACGGAGTACCGCGAACGGCGCAATCACTTCGCATTCTTTGCTTGTTCGGAGCCAACCGCAGGCTTCGACACCGCGCGCGATGCGTTTCTGGGTCCTTACCGCGGGTGGGACAATCCCGCGGCCGTAAGCGCAGGCCAACTGACCAGCTCAATCGCGCATGGCTGGGCGCCGATCGGCGCGCATCAGGTGAAGCTCGAGCTGGCAGCTGGAGAAACGCGGCAGATAATCTTCGTCCTTGGCTACCAGGAGAACCCGGTGGAGGAAAAATTTGACCCTCCTGGCTCACAGACGATCAAAAAGGAAAGAGCCAAGCCGACGATCGCGAAGTACCTCGACGCCAAGGCAGCGGACGCGGCCTTCGACCGCCTGCGCGCGTACTGGGACAAGCTTCTGGGCATCTTTCAAGTGGACACGCCAGACGTCCACACCAACCGCATGGTAAACATCTGGAACGCTTACCAATGCATGGCCACATTCAACATGTCGCGCTCGGCCTCGTCGTTCGAGTCGGGCATTGGCCGTGGCCTCGGTTTCCGCGACTCGAACCAGGACCTGCTCGGCTTTGTGCACATGGTGCCGGCGCGAGCGCGCGAACGCATCCTCGACCTGGCCTCAACGCAGTTCGAGACTGGCGGTGCTTATCACCAGTACCAGCCGCTGACGAAGCGCGGCAATAACGACATCGGCAGCGGATTCAATGACGATCCGCATTGGCTCATCCTGGGCGTCGCGGCCTATCTGAAGGAGACGGGCGATTGGAGCATCCTCGACGAGTTGGCGCCGTACGACAACAAACCCGGCACGGAGGAGCCGCTCTACGAGCATCTGCGTCGCAGCTTCCGCTACACATTGGAGCGCCTTGGGCCGCATGGACTGCCGCTGATTGGCCGCGCGGACTGGAACGACTGCCTCAACCTGAATTGCTTTTCCGATGCGCCCGGCAATTCGTTCCAAACCACAACGAACCGGGACGGCAAGGTGGCCGAGTCAGTGTTCATCGCCGGGCTCTTCGTGCATGCCTCGCGCGAGCTGGCTGCCATCGCCAGCCGCCACGGGCACCCGGACGATGCGTCGTTTTTTTTGACCGCAGCCGAGAGAATGGAGCAGACGGTCAAGGAGCACGGATGGGACGGCGAATGGTTTCTGCGCGCCTACGACAGCTTCGGCGAGAAGATCGGATCAAAGGAGCGCGAGGAAGGCAAGATCTTCATCGAGTCGAATGGGTTTTGCGTGCTGGCCGGCATCGGCCTCGACGACGGCAGGGCCGCCAAAGCTCTGACTGTCCGTGCGTGAGCACCTGGCCACGAAGCATGGGCTCGTGGTGCATCAGCCGGCGTACACCCGCTACTATCTCAATCTGGGCGAGATTTCTTCGTACCCGCCGGGGTACAAGGAGAACGCCGGTGTCTTCTGTCACGTGAATCCGTGGGTGATGATCGCGGAGACACAGCTCGGCCACGGCGACGAGGCGCACGATTATTACCTGCGCATCAATCCCTCGGCGCGCGAAGAGATCAGCGAGGTGCACCGCTGCGAGCCTTACGTTTATGCGCAGATGATTGCGGGCAAAGACGCACCGACCTTTGGCGAGGCCAAGAACTCCTGGCTGACCGGGACGGCCGCCTGGAATTACTACGCCATTGCCCAGTGGATTCTCGGCGTGCGCCCTACTTATGACGGCCTCGAGATCGCTCCGGTGATTCCCGCCAACTGGCAGAGATTTACCGCAACGCGCATCTTCCGCGGAGTAGCGTATAAGATCGCGGTCGAGCGCAAGGGCGCGGGGAATCGCGTTGCCTTGACCGTCGACGGCGTGCCGATGGAGGGTAATATTGTGCCGTCCCCGAAGGACGGCCGCAAGGAGGTTTCGATTGCGGCCGTTTTGAGCTAACGCCGCAGCCGCATCTCTCCGTGCACCAAGGAGCCGCTTTGTATTCCGCCAACGAAAAGCGCTACGACACGATGGAATACCGCCGCTGCGGGCGCAGCGGAGTTCGCCTGCCTGCGATCTCTCTCGGCCTGTGGCACAACTTTGGCGGCGTTGATGATTTCGAGAACTCGCGCGCGATGGTGCGCCGCGCTTTCGATCTCGGTATCACGCACTTCGACCTCGCAAACAATTACGGTCCTCCGCCGGGAAGCGCCGAAAGCAATTTCGGCGAGATGCTGCGCCTCGATCTCAAACCCTATCGCGACGAGCTGATCATCAGTTCCAAGGCCGGCTACGATATGTGGCCTGGCCCGTATGGCAATTGGGGATCGCGGAAGTATCTGCTGGCGAGCCTCGACCAAAGCCTGAAACGCATGGGTCTCGAGTACGTCGACATCTTTTACTCGCATCGTCCCGATCCCGAGACGCCAGTCGAAGAGACGATGTCTGCGCTTGATCAGGCCGTGCGCTCCGGTAAAGCACTCTATGCGGGAATCTCCAACTACGACCCAGCGCAGACCACCGCGGCCGTCAAGATTCTGCGCGAGCTCGGCACTCCCTGCCTTATACATCAGCCCAAGTACTCAATGTTCGAGCGCACCCCAGAACGCGGCCTGTTCGATGTGCTCGGCAACGAAGGTGTGGGCGCCATCGCCTTCTGCCCGCTGGCGCAGGGCCTGCTTACCGATCGTTACCTCAAGGGCATCCCTGCGGATGCGCGCGCTGCAAAGCCGCACGGATTCCTGAAGAAGCGCGACATCGACGAGGAGAAGCTCGCAAAGGTGAGGGCGTTGAACGAGCTGGCCCGCGAGCGCGGGCAGTCGCTGGCGCAGATGGCTCTGGCATGGGTGTTGCGCGACGGCCGCATGACATCCGCCTTAATAGGCGCCAGCCGCGTGGAGCAAATTGAGCAAAACGTGGCCGCACTCTCCGGCTTAGCCTTCACGAACAAGGATCTAGCCCGCATCGACGCCATTCTGGGCGACGCCTGATTGCGCTATTACGCACCCAGTCGCCGGGCGTGGCTTCACAAGCAGAACGGTGATCGCACCGCTCGTAGCGCGATTAGGAAACAGAATTTGACTTGGGAGCGGGGAACGCATGCATTCGACTTCCTTGGGGATATGAGGCCCGGCGAACGGGGCTCAGTAAACACCAGGAAAACAAGCCCGTAGGCGAACATTGACACGCGATGGTCACCGGGGCGTTACCGGCAGAGAAACAGCGGCAATCGCATTAGTTTTGGAAAAATGTTTCTGTTGGCGTCCCCGACGGGATTTGAACCCGTGTTATCGCCGTGAAAGTGGTCGTCTGTCTCGTAAGTTATTGAAAACAGACGGCATGGATAGCGCCCAAAGACCCTTTCAGGCATGGTTAGAGCGGGTATCGGACTGTTATTGGACCATGATTTGCGAAGCGCTCTGGAGCCATCACAATGGAACCAGAACTTCGAACCATTCTCGAATATTCTCCTGACAAGCCTCCACGCTCCAAACTGGAGCCCCACCGCGAATTGATCCGCGAACTGCGCCGCAAAGGGCGCACGTATCGCGAAGTTGCCCGCCTCTTCCATGAGCGGATGGGGCTGCATGTCGCACTCAGTACCCTCCACTCCTTCGTGAAAGTCCGCGCGAAGCATCGCAAACGAACGCAATTTGAACTGCCGCCAGTGGGTCTGGCCTCGGCAGACTCGCCGGCGCTCGAACGCGTTGCCGCTCTCAAGGCAAAGCCCGCCGTGCGGGAAGCGAAGCGCGCCCGCTTCGTTTTCGGTGAGAACGAACCCCTAACCCTGACAACCAATGGAGGTAAGCAATGACGGCCAATACGAAGCGTGTAGTTTTCACCATGGGCGGTAAAGGCGGAGTCGGCAAAACAGGCGTCATGGTCGCCCTGGCCGAGTGGTTTGAGGAAAATCAGATTCCTGTCACACTGCTCGATCTCGACACAGAGAACAAGGCGCGTGGCTCCCTGCAACATTTCTTCAATGGGCGAGTCACCAAAGTCAACATCCACACTCCCGCCGGCCTCGATGCCTTCGTCGATCATCTCGATGGCGGTACGCCCATCATTCTTGCCGACATGGGATCCGGCGCCGGACAGGTTGCGGCCGACTGGTTCGAGTCGATGTACGAAGATGTCGCTGCAACCGGTGTCCGCTTTACAGCGGTTGGCGTGGTCACGCCGGACCCGGCCAGCGTCGAGAGCGTCCTTGCCTGGGCAAGCCGCCTTCAGGAACGGGTCGAGTACGTCATTGTTGAGAACGCAACCAGCGCCCTGGCTGACTTCACCTACTGGAAGTCTACGGAACAGGCAAATCGTTTCCGCGAAGTCTTCTCTCCGGAGATCTTGCAGATGGAGTTTCGCCTTGCGGAACTGGAGAACCCTGTCCGGCAACATGGAATTCAACTGGGACAGGTAGCCAACCGAAATACCGGTGTTGATGAATTGAAGAGAGCGTCTCTCGTGATGCGCGCGCAGAGCTACCGGCGGCGGCTCTTCTCTGAATTCGACCGGGCAAGGCAGGTATTCCTGCCATGAGTACGGAACCCGGAACTTCCAACCTTGCAATCGTTGCGGAGGGAGAGTCGACTCTGTTCGACTCTCTCGCCCGGCTTGTCCCCGAGGAACTGCAGGCCGCGTACTATCGCGTTCTTGCACACACTCGTAAACTCAGCCCAGACGACGAGATGCTGCGCATTCTCGAAGCGATGGGCATCCTGGCCCTGCTCACCCGCCAAACGCCGACGGAAATTGCCGAGGAGCGCGAACGCTTTCAGGAGATGCTCGACCTTCATCAGGAATCTACAGATGAAGCGCAACAGAAAATGCTCGACTATGTCTACGAGTTGGAGAAGCGGATTGCTCGACTGCCCGAGAAGATCGAAGCCGGGCTTGATGCACAGAAGATTGCAAGATTGTTGAGTGAGAGTCTGCGCCAGAGTTTTCTCGAATCTGGCCTGCCGGCCGCGGCAAGATGTCTGCAAGGAACCAGCGCGATGATGACGAGCGCGCAGAAGGAACTCACTACCGCGCTCGGCAGTTTGAGTCATTCAAAGGGCGGAGTTGTTGCTCAGGTCGAGTCCGCTAACATCCGGTTCACACAGTCTCTGGAAAAGCGGGAGAATGCTCTTGATACGCTCTTGCATCAACTGAACACTTATGTGCTGTGTTTCTGGATTCCGCTGATCTCCACCGCAGCCCTGTTGATCGGACTGGTTGCTGGCATGAGGATAGAAGGCTGCATGGATTCGGTTCCCACGGCGGTTGCAACGCCAACAGCGGTGCAAGCTCTTCCAACCCCCAAACCTCAAGAGGGCGGTCGGCCGGTTGGCAGTCCAAAGCAACGCAGCCATAGCCGGGCTAAGGCAGGAGCCGGGGCTGAGAATGAGCGATAGAGGGGGTCTCTATCGCTCATGTCAGCCGCTAATGAAAATCAGCGATTCACCACCACAGCCTGCTCATGTGCTGGGTATTTTCTCTGGATATGAGTTGACATTTTATAAAGTGACAACTCATAATCTCTATTGAAAGGAACGGCCTCACGCAACGAATGCCCGGCATGACCATCAAACCTGATCCCTTTTATGATCGGAAGCTCGAACTTACA
Organism: uncultured Acidobacteriaceae bacterium; assembly: GCA_963835895.1. Taxonomy (GTDB): domain Bacteria; phylum Acidobacteriota; class Terriglobia; order Terriglobales; family Acidobacteriaceae; genus Telmatobacter. The sequence continues at coordinate 177,336 of CAWIHC010000007.1, forward strand.
GCCTTGGACCGCGCCTGGAAACGCCATGGGGCCGGTGGACAGATGCTGCTCCTGTACGGACGCAGGCGGCTGGGTAAGACATTCCTCCTGCAACGCTACTTCACGGCCGGCGTAGACGGGAAAGAGCGCGAGAAGCCGCACTGCTACTTTCTGGCGGAACAGTCCACTGCTGCCACACAGCGGCTCACGCTCGCCCGCCAATTGATCGCAGCCCTACCTTCTGAAGGCGTTGCCGCCGAGGATATTGCCGTTTCATGGAACGCTCTTCTTCGCTACGCCTCGCAGCAGGCAAAGGGGCGGAAGAAGGCCGCAGGGCGTTTTGCTTTGATCCTCGATGAATTCCCGTACTTGGTGGCCCAGACCCCGGAGTTGCCTTCCATTCTGCAAGCATGGTGGGACCGCGAGGCCGTTCATTCTCCTCTCTTCGTAGTTCTTTGCGGGTCGCAGCTCTCTGCCATGGCCGCTCTCGGGCAGGAGAGCGCTCCCCTGTTCGGACGCTTCAATGCCGGAATCTTCCACCTCGATCCGCTTCACTACGACGACGTGGCGGCCTTTTACGCGGACAGCTCGCACTATGGAGTTGTCGAGAAGCTGCTCATGTATGGCGTGTTTGGCGGAACGCCGCGCTACCACGCGCTGGTGGACACGTCGCGCCCTCCAGCCGAGGAGATTGTCACGCTGCTGATGCAGCCGCGCGCGATCCTAGAAAACGAGGTTCGGTTCCTCCTCGGCAGCGAACAAATCCGTGACCCGGCTCCGTATAATGCCATCCTGGCTGCGATTGCCGGCGGCGAAACGAAATTCAATGGCATTCAGCAGCTGATTGGCGTGGAGCGCGGTGCGCTTTCATCCTCACTGAGAACGTTGCTGGAGCTAGGCTGGATTAGGCGCGAGTTTCCTTTCGGCGAAAGCTCGGAGCGCAGAGCTCTTTATCGTGTTGCGGATCCCTTTCTGACTTTCTGGTATCGCTTCGTTGCTCCGCTGACCAGCGCTTTGCAATTCTCCGACCCGACCACGGTCTATGCAGCGCAGGTAGCGCCGCGCCTAGCCGAATACATGGGTTGGTCGGTTTTCGAGGAAATCTGCGGCCAATGGCTCCAACGGAATGCCCAAAAGCGTCTCGGTATTAACGTTCGAGAGATGGCTCGGTACTGGAGCCGGGACGGCGAAACAGAGATAGACCTCATTGCCAAACTCGATAACGGGGCGTTTCTATTCGGGGAGTGCAAGTGGCGCACAGAACGCACTATGCGCCTTGGTGACCTAAGCGCCTTGCAAGCAAAAGTAGCCAGCCTGCCCGAAGCCCGTTGGCGCAATGAGCCCCGCTACATTCTCTTCACGTTAGGCGGCTTCTCTTCTGAGCTTCAGCAAATTGCTGCCGATCCTGGTGAACGACTCTACCTGGTCACGGACACGGACATGCTCAACAACCATCGTTAAGAATATCTGCATTCGCATGCAGACCGGTTCGCGAAGTGCCATGAACCTGGTCGAATGCAGATTAATAAGCGCCTTAAACATTGAGGAATAGGCGTGGATCGCGAGGAGTATTTCTTTGTCCGGCAGATGGCAGCGTGGGTCACAGGAGGTATGGGCGAGCCGATTGAGACTTATCATGGATTTAGAAAAAGTAGTATATCTTTTCTAAATCTTGTGGCGGGGCGTAGCGATGCAAACCATGCGGAATAGAGTAATTACGAGGATTGATCGGCTTGGCGCTGGAAAGGTCTTCTCAGCGAAGGACTTTTTGGATATTGCCAGCCGGGGCACAATCGACATCGCGCTATCGGGCCTAACTCGCGACGGGACCATCCGTCGTATCCGGCGCGGGCTCTATGACATGCCAAGGGTCAACCCGGCCCTTGGCGGGGAGCTGAGCCCAGATATTGATGAGGCTGCTCGCGCCATAGCCAGACGGCAAAGATGGAAGATCGCGCCGGAGGGCGCCTGGGCAGCAAACCTGCTTGGGCTGTCCACACAAGTGCCGTCTAAGATCATCTACCTGACCGATGGCCCAAACAATGAAGTGCCAATCGGACGCCGCATTATCCAATTCAAACACGCGCGTCCAAAAGCGCTGGCCGGACTCGATGGAAAGTTTGCGCTTGTGGTTCAGACTCTCCGCCACCTGGGCAAGGATGGAGTAGGACCGCAAGAGATTGAAAAGCTACGGGCAAGGCTGTCACCCGACGAAAAACGGAAGCTCGTGAAGGCCACGCGGTTCGGCGTAGATTGGATTTACGAAGTTGCCAACAGCATCGCGGAGAAGACAGCTTGAACGTCCGCAGTTGATGCTGAGCCTTCGAGGGCTCATTTGCAGGCGCATTCGACGGACGCATTTTTCCCAGAGCCACTGCTCGACTCAACTCAGGCGGCAGCGATCATGCAAATCCATCCCAAGACGCTCCAGAAGCTAGCACGGAGGGGGACAATTCGCGCGTTGCAGATCGGCAAGGTCTGGCGCTTTCCGTCCTCGATGAGTGGATACAGCAGAAGCTTGCCGGTTAATTCAGAACACGTCTCTGTCCCTGTCTCGTCTGGCTGTATGAGCCGGTGACTACTGATTTGCCCGTCAACGACAGTTCTTCCTGAACACTGCGCAGATTCGCCTTTGGACTGCGTTTCGTGTGCGATGTGTGCTCGACCCGAACGGTTTGTTTGGGAAATCTGTCGGGCAGTGGCAGGACGGGCGGCGATCTTCCCGATCGCGTTCCGCCAGAGTTTCCCTCGACTTTGTCGGCACACCTTTTGCACACCGGCCGAGATACGACATCGCCAAACTCGCGATCACGCGGCCCGAGTTGGATGATGCCGGATCAGTAACGCTATGTCCGCACTGCGTCAGTCTTCCGGTAGCTGAGGTTGGATGGCACATTTCCGGAGCCTGCGGCATTTCTCGGTACTAGTCCGGATTGGTGCAGCGCAGTGGTGGTCTTCAATGAGCGCTAAGGCCTCTTATCAACAATCGGAGATCCTGTTCCGCCTACTCACGGCAGGATTGGGGATGTAGGTTCGATCCGTCTCCAGGGCCATTGTTTCGGTTTCTGACGACAAAACCTACAGCACATCGACGACGACAAGGGTGAGATCGTCCTGCTGCGTGCTGGACGGTGGTCGCCAGGCGCGGAGTTCAGCGACCAGACGGCGCGTGAGTTCCATGGGTGCAACGGATAGGTGAGTGCGGATGACCTGTTCGAGTTTCCGATCGCCGAATGCTTCACCGGCGGCGTTCTCGGCCTCGGTAACGCCGTCAGTGTAAAGAAGGAAACGGTCTCCGGGCGAGAGCGGTAACTCGCAAACCGGGTAATCACAATCCTGGCCAACGCCGAAGAGGAGTCCGTTGCTCTCGATGCGCGTTAAGGTGCCGTCGGCCGTGCGCCAGCGTAAGAGGGGCGGATGCCCCGCTGCAGAGTAGCGCACAATCCGGGAAGCAACATCCATCCACAGGTATGCGGCGGTGACAAGCTGTCCACGCAAGTTGCCGGACAGAGTGTTGCCGATGCGGCGAAGGAACTCGGCGGGGTCGTTGGCGCAGCCATAAACGGAGCTCGCGGCAACCTTGACCATCGCCGCGATGAGCGCAGCCGGCACGCCGTGTCCGCTGACATCGGCAATCAAGAACCCGACGCGCTGTTCATCGATGGTGAGGAATTCGTAAAAATCGCCAGCTACGGCTGTCATCGGTTCGTAGGCCGCGGCGATACGGAGGTCGGGGAGCCTTGGGACGCCTTCAGGAAGTAAGGACAACTGAAGTTGTCTCGCGGTCCGGAGCTCGCTATCGATCGAGAGGAGCCGACGCTCGTTGTTGAGAATCATGTCGAGCGCGACATATCCGAATGAGAACAGGAGAACGGCGAAACCGAGCGAACTAAGGATAGAGGGGACATGGATGTTCAGTGGTGCTGCGACGTTTGTCCAGAGCGCCTCGGCGGCGAAGATGAACGATCCGGTCGTGAGTACCCTGCTGTGTGAGAGCACTAGGTAACGGTGCGTCAGACTTGGAACGGCAAGCGCGACGAGCAGGCTCACGAGTCCAATCATGGCCATGATCTGATTCGGCAGAATGGACGCCTTGGCGTCGCCCGTGACGAGGTAAGTCCCAATTCCGGCCACAGCAATCGTCGCGTCCGCGACAAACATAA
>CAWIHC010000008.1:0-318257 GCA_963835895.1 uncultured Acidobacteriaceae bacterium
GAGCGGCGGCAGCTATATTTCGTCCAACGATCAGCGGCCTCACTTCGGCCTGGGCGTTGCAAGCGATGCCGGGACCGCTGAGATTCACTGGCCTTCGGGCCAGGTTGAGAAGGTCAAGCTCCCGGCCGTGGATCGCATCTTCACCATCACCGAGGGGCAAGGCATCAGCGGGACGCTGTGTGCCGTCCAGCCATGCCGGTGAGCCTGCCAAAAAGGTCCGGGAGTAGGACGGCTTGCGAGCGAAACCGGTCCGTCCCCGCACCTGCAGCGGCTCAGCCGAACTATGGTATAAGAGAGTGGCTTCAGAACCCACCGCGCGCGAAGGACAGCGCTGGAGTTCATTTGACATGTTTAGATCCATCCTAATTGTGGGATTCACCTTTGCCCTGGCGTTCCCGGTTCAGGCTCAGGGCGGCAAGGTCCCGATCTCTAATATTGAGTCGCTGATTCGATCGCAGCAATACGATCAGGCCCTGAAGATATTGAAGGAGCAGCCTGTGGATATCCGGCCAACGTCAAACTCTGGACGCTTGAGGGAATCTGTTTCGGGCTGCAGGGAAACGACACTGAAGCGGCAGATGCGTTCGACCGCGCGGTTCGGATTTCGCCGAATTACGTGCCCGCTCTAAAGGGAGAAGTGCAGGTCCTTTACAAGACCGGGGACAAACGCGCGATTCCTCTGCTGGAACGGCTGGTGAAGTCCGATCCGAGCGACGCAACCGCGCATGAGATGCTGGGCATGCTCGAGAAGCTCGCCGGCGACTGCCATCGAGCGGCGTCGCAATTTCTTCTCGCCAAAGACGCCATCGCCAACCATCCGGCTTCGCTCGAAGCGTATGGGTATTGCCTCGTCAAGCTGGACAAGACCGCCGATGCCATTCCCGTCTTCCGCCAGCTCATCCCGCTTGTTCCCAGGCAGGCATATCCGAGCTACGATCTCGCCGTCCTTCTCGTCTCCACGAAGAACAACGATGAAGCCGTGAAGGTTCTGGAGCCGCTGCTAACTCCCGATCAAACTGACTCGGACGTTCTAAGCCTCGCGTCACAGGCATACGAGGCAACGGGCAACACTCCCAGGGCTGTCGAATTGCAGCGTCAAGCCATCGTTTTCGATCCCACGGATCCTTCGAACTACGTCGCTTTCGCCGTCCTTTGTCTGACCCACGATTCCTTTCAGGTGGGGATTGACATGCTGAATGCCGGGCTGAAGCGCGTGCCGAATGGCTCCTCTCTGTACCTCTCCCGCGGCGTGCTTTACGCGCAACTGGAAGACTCGATAAGGCGGAAGCCGACTTCAAGATGGCCGAACAGCTCGACACTACGCAGAGCCTCGGCGCCTATGCCGGCGACCTGGCCGTCCTCCAGGAGAACAATCCGGCAAAAGCTTTGGAGCAGGTCCGCGCTCAACTAAAAGCGCATCCGGAGAGCCCGAATCTCCGCCTGCTGCTGGCGCAACTGCTGATGAACGGAACGCCCGAACCGGAGAGCGCCGCGTTCAAGGAAGCCATGCAGGATGCGTTAACTGCCGAAAGGAGCAAGCCTGATCTGGTCGGCGCGCACGATCAGCTGGCGAGTATGTACATGAGCCAGAAACAGTACGATCGGGCAATCAAAGAATGTCATCTGGCGCTGCAGTATGACCCCTCGGACGAAACTGCGATGTATCACCTTGTCATCTCCATGCGTCACACTGGCGTTAGCGCCGACGAGCGCGGCCTTTGGTCAAGCGCCTTGCTGAGTTGCACAAGGAGTCGTTGCAGCATGAGACCGATCGCAAGCGGTTCCGGCTTGTCGAGGAGAGATCGCCAACCGCGCAGCCTGACGGGGGGCGCTAAGTCCCTATGTGCGAGGGCTCCGCTGCAACAAGATCTAGGGCGACAAATCCGGCGAGCAGATGTGCGGCCACGGTTCGCGCCAGTCCAATTCCAGGCTTGGTGTACCCTTCCAACTTTCCTGCAAACCGAAGTGATATATACGGTGCATCGCGGCGATGCAGCTATGCGCCATGAACAGAGTCCGGGTGCGACCACGGCGAGAGGGAGAATCAGCAGTGAATTCTTTTCTGATTGAGATGCATCCGTTGCGCGCGTTACGCAGGGTAATCGCCGCCTGCGGCCGGCGTCGTATTACGGCAGCGCTAGGAGTTGCCGCCTGGTTGCTCGCTCTGCAGACAAGCGCGACCCTGTGCGTTCAAGGCGCGCAGAACGCGGAAAACACCCACGCAGCCGGCGAGCAGGGCGCAGCGCAGCAACCCATGGGCGGGGGAATGGCAAACGCTGGGCCTCAGGAGGCCCAATTCGACAGCCAGCATCGCCCCATCACCGCGGGAGGATTCGTTAAGACCGGCCCGATCGTCTTTCAGAATGTTGCAAAAGCCGCCGGGCTTACGACTTGGCATCACACTGCAGGCACACCGGAAAAGCGTCTGATTCTCGAGGCGAAGGGGCCGGGAGTGTGTTTGCTCGACTACGACAACGACGGCTGGCTCGATATCTACTTGGTCAACGGCTCGACCTACGACGCTTTGGCTGGCAAAGCGACACCTCCGCATGCGGCCCTGTTTCATAACAATCACGACGGAACCTTCACGGACGTTACGGAGAAGGCAGGAGTAGCCAACGGGCGGTGGGGATACGGCTGCGCTGTGGGGGATTACGACAACGATGGCTGGCCAGACCTCTACGTGACCAACTATGGTAAGAACCGGCTTTACCGCAACAACCATGACGGCACCTTTACCGACGTGGCCGAGCATGCGGGTGTGGCGATCGGCACTTGGTCCACAGGTGCAACCTTCGGTGACTACGATGGTGACGGGCACCTGGACCTGTTCGTTGACGGCTACGCTCAGATTGATCTTGCCAACCCGCCGATCTCCCGGTCAAAGGCACTTGGTTTCGCGTTCTGTCAATATCGTGGCGCCGAGGTGATGTGTGGCCCGCGCGGCCTGAAGGGCGAGCACGATCATCTCTTTCATAACAACGGCGACGGAACCTTTACCGATGTCAGCAAACAACTAGGGGTCGACGATCCCAGCGGCTACTACGGGCTCGGCGTGTTGTTTGCCGACGTGAACAACGACGGCAAGCCGGATCTGCTGGTGGCCAATGACTCGACGCCGAACTATCTCTATATCAACAAGGGAAATGGCACGTTCGAGGACGACAGCTACATCAGCGGATACGGCCTGAATGGAGACGGTCGGGAAATCGCCAACATGGGCATCGCCGCCGGCGATTACGAGAACAACGGGCATCTTTCGATCGTCAATACCGACTTTTCCGACGACTACAACGTTCTGTTCCAGAATGACGGAACCGGCTTCTTCACCAACGTAAGTCACAAAGCCGGGATTGCCATGTCATCCATACCGTTTGTCAGCTTCGCTGACGGATTTCTGGATTACGACAACGACGGGTGGAAGGACCTGCTCGTTGTCAACGGCCATGTTTATCCCCAGGTGGATCAGCACCCCGAGTGGGGACAAAGCTATGCCCAGCGCCCGCTGCTCTACCACAATCTTGGGAACGGCAAGTTCGAGCTGGTGCCCGCCGTCGAGGGAACCGGGCTGGCGGTGGTTACGGTCGGGCGCGGCGCCGCATTCGGCGACATTTTTAACGATGGCAAGATCGATGTGGTGATTAACAGCATGGATGGGGTGCCCATCCTACTGCGCAACGTGAATCCGGACCACCATCACTGGGTGGAACTGAAACTTATCGGTGGTCCCAAGAGTCCGCGCGACGCGGTCGGGGCGACTGTCTATCTGACCGCCAACGGGATGCGCCAGCGGGGAGACGTTCTGAGCGGCGGCAGCTATCTGTTTTCGAATGATCTGCGCGTCCACTTCGGGCTGGGCAGCGCCACGGATGCCGGAACGGCAGAGATTCACTGGCCCTCGGGCAGGAAGGAGGCGGTCAAGCTTCCTGACGTCGACCGAATCTACACAATCACCGAAGGGGTTGGCATTACCGGCGACCTTTGCGGCGGCAAACCCTGCACAGAAAACAGAGCGGCCGGCAAGGCAGGGCCACAAGGCCATCCGTAGAGTTTCCTTGCGCAGCCTAATAAACCGCCGAGGGGCCCTATTACCTATTCCATTCAGCGCCATAGGACCTCTCATCTTAGGTTTACGGCAGAGCTCGGATGAAATATACAGGCTCATGCGCCGCTTGAGCCGGATCGGCATGGAGCCAGATCAGGCGATCTTCGTTATCTGGCTGTCCGTTCAATAGTTATGGATCAGTGCTCAATTTGCAGAAACAAGGTCCGGTTCAAGAAAAACCATGCGGTCGAAAGATCAAATAGCCGGCTACCAGTCCGACATCGAGGATCGGCTGTACCGGCCAGACAAATCCTTGACACGGGCATTGAACTAAGCGTTTACTTTGGTGGACGCCCCAGAAGCCGTTTTATCCCCTGGTTTGCGTCGTTGCACGACTTCAGCGATGCCGAAAATAGGCATCAAAATGAGGGGTCCAGCCCCCGAGGGTTGAGCAGCATCCGGTGATGAAACAGCCTGTAAACGGTTTCCCGTGAAACAGTTCAAAGCAGGTTGACCGGCTCTTTTCCAGTGAGCGAAAATCACAGTTGGTTCGCAAAAAATCAATCGGCCTCGCTATTTAAGGAGCGTTCAAAATCAAGCCGATACCTGTCCTGAGTGGCGGGATCATTCACCGGCGAGCTTTCTCAAAGTGTCCCACGGTTGACAGAGTAAGCATTTATGGCCTCCGCTGTCGAACATCCCCACGAAATTGACAAAGCTGCCCATCCTACCCCGGTTGGGCCGGAGCAGGCGGGACTTGTATACGAGGAACTCGGTCGAATTCTGGAAAGTATACATTTCAGAAACGCCGGGCGATGCCGGCAGTTTCTGGAATATATTGTTCGCCACAAATTAGAAGGCCACGCCGAACAGTTGAAGGAACGAACGATTGGGACTGAGGTCTTTCAGAGGGCTCCAGGGTACGCGACAGGCGAAGATCCCGTGGTTCGCGTCCAGGCTGGCGAAGTGCGGCGGCGATTGGAGCAATACTATCAGTCGCTCCCATCCCGGCCTGCGGTTCGCATTGAACTTCAACCTGGCTCTTACTCTCCGAATATCCATTGGACTTCGGATGACTCGGAATCTTTCCCGGAAAAGCACCCACCCACGCCGGCTCAGTCGCGTCGCTTTCAAATCCGCGCCTTTGCGGCGATCATGGTTGCGGTATCTCTCGTCCTGGTGCTGGGAGCCGGCCTGCTCTACAACCGTTCCCGCGCGAGACAGAGCCTCGCCTACCGCACTGCAAAGATTCTGGGCCCCAGTGTTTGCGACTCCACAGCCAGTCCTGATTTGCCTCGCAAAGCCCGTTGTCTATAGACCCTCTTTCGATCTTTATCAACGTTACAGAAAAACTCATCCTGGCACGTTCCAAACCGAGGTTGAGCGCTCCAATCAGGTGCTTCCTCTTGACCCCAACGAGAAAATTCCGTGGAGCGAAATCATCCCTTACGCGGACTACGGCGTGGCCGTCGGCGACGTCTATGCTGCGGTTCGTGTCTCATCTCTGCTCGGACAGATGGGAAAGCCAAGCCAGGTGAGAGCTTGGCGCGAACTACTCCTTTGAGGACCTCAGCAACTCGCCTTCGGTTGTTGTGGGTGCTTTCAACAACAAATGGACCATGCAGATCATGCCGGGCCTCCACTTCTCATTTGTCGAGGACGACGGTCAAGTTATGATCCGGGAGCAGATTCCAAGGGGAAGAGTCTGGCGTCCCAACCTACCCGAATTCCGACAGACCGGAGAGGATTTCGCGATCGTTGCTCGGCTACTCGACTCGAAAACGGGTCAGTTCACCATTATCGCCGCGGGTATCACCGGGAGCGGAACACAGGCCGCAGGAGAATTCATCTCCAATCCCGATTTTCTCGAACGGGGTTTGCGGACGGTCTCTGCCGATTGGCAAAAGAAGAACATGGAGTTAGTTCTGAAGACCACAGTCATGGATTCAGTCGCCGGACCACCGCAGGTGATTGCCTCCTATACCTGGTAGACCAGCCGAGATTGAGGCGGTTATCTTCGACCGCCATCCGTTCTCAATGGCTGTGCCGTCTGCCCATTGCAACCGCCTTGCATAGTTTTTGGGCCGCTTCTCCCAGACCGGCTCAAGCTGAATGCCGAAGATTTTGTCCGCTTTCGACTTGCGAAACTCAGTAAGCGTCTTGTGTTTCCCCTCCTGACGCGTGGAAGAGTGTCCACGGTTGAAGGGTCCACTCACTTTTGGCGGACACCTGTTGAGCGAGTCTAAGCGGCTTGGGCGGAGCGGGTTGCACCGCCTTCAGATATCAGCAATAGACCCAGTCAATTCTCGAAGGGGGTACTTTGGGGGGTATTTTGCCAATGCAATTTCTTATCTCTTTAATTTACACTTGCTTAGAAAGCGATGTGAATCCCCCTCTCAACCCACAGCATGGGCGATGGAGGCGGGCTCTACCTCTTGGCCAAGCTGAACGGACGGCAAGATGCGACACCTTGAGAATGAGATTCCGGCGATTCCCGGAGCACTTATGCGTGCGGGGCGATCGGAAGCAATTCAAGCAGAAGTTCGCAGACATGAGGGAATCAAATCCAGGAAACGCGACCTTGAACTACTGGAACCGCCGGAGAGAATTCGGGAAGAGGAGAAACGTGTCGCGGAGCTTGATTCCTGGGCCACGTCGTGGGCGCGTGCCAAACAATATCGAGTATTCATTGACGCCCTCGAAAGGGCTTGGACCGACTTCGGATATGACCTGGGCGCAGACAGCGAGAAAAGAACGAGAATTCTCTGGATGAAGCAGCAGGCGGATCGCGGCATTTCTCCAGTTCCCGTGGAGTCTTCGAGTCGTGCCTCGCCATCTATGAGGAACTCCGGAAAGTCAAGTGAAGAATTCCCGAACGGCGAGTTATGGTCTCGAACGCTTCGACGACGAGTTGGTGGTCAGGTTTCGTTTTGTGCACGCCTTGTTTTCTTCTGATTCGCCTTCTACAGCGGTTCCACAATTCACGTGCCCTTTCCGGCGTCTTGCAGGGTGGCTTTTTCTTGATGAAAAGCCACTCGGCGGTTGCGGACCTGGGTATAGCAATTGTGGAACCGCTGTAGAAGGTTTTTTGAGGCGGTTGTTGCCCCATACCAACGTGACGATGCGGATCCCGATCATCCGGACGTGCTTTTCCTGTGGGTCCGCAATTCGAATTGAGTGATAGGTACACGGTTCCCTCGGACTTCGCAACTGAGGCGAATGCACTTATATCCTGCGAGAGTTGCTGCAGATTCCTGGACGGTGGAGTCTTATTGAAATGCAACTGGAAAACCTCGGAGGCGGTGACCGCTACAAAATTGACAGTGCTGTAGCAGGGAAAAGCAGATGCGTGGGTGAAACGCGAGATATCACTTTCATTATCAACAATTTAAGACGGCCAGGGCGGAGGCATTCGAACCCCCGACCCTCTGCTCCCAAAACAGATCAATCGATTTATTGAGGGCCATTGAAATCTGGAGAGAATAAGTGCTTTTGATTGAAATATTTGCCACGCGACGGCCAATCCATGTTGAAACTTGTGGCTTCTGGGTGCTTTGACAGCAACAAAATTGACTACAGCTCGTCGCCTACCAGACAAACCAAGTAGTCTGACGGAGCTTCCCTCCGTGTCGTCCAAATCGGATTTCGAAGTGCACTGGCCCGTGGAGTAGGTCAATCTCATTGCGTAAATGCTCTCGCATTGACGGACGGAGTCGATTTTCCTACCGCCCGAACAAAGAAAGCTTGTTGCCGCGGATACCGGAAAAGGAAAAGCGCGCCGGAGCACCCGGTTTCAGTGTGGGCAGACCATGAAAATGCTCAAGTTCGTACCCGTTAGTGCACAAATCTCATTTGATCCTACTTTTGGCGGATACATCGGCTAATTGTGATGGCGTAGAGTTCGACACGGCTTGGGACCGTCTCTTCTGATCATTGTGAAATGACGGTATGAGTTATCTGAAGCACAGGTGTTCGGCACCGGGGAGTTGCGGATTTCGGAATGAAAGCGGTTTCATTCGCCTGCCGGCGGCACCAGGTGGCGAGAATTTCGATCTCCGCGACTCCCGCTCGACTCACTTCAGGAGGTGGTTATGCAAACGATCAGCGCAAAGAGCCTGCGAGCTCTGTTGCTCCTTGTTATGGTTGCCCTCGTTGGCTCTGGCGTCGTTGCCTTGGGACAAGGCACGAGCGGCAGTTTGACTGGGCAGATCTCCGATCCTTCGGGTGCGGCCGTCGTGGGAGCGACCGTCACGCTCAAAAACGTCGATACCAATTCTGTTCAGACGGCAACCTCCGGCAGCACGGGAATCTACCTGCTGAAGCCGGTCATGCCGGGTAATTATTCGCTGACCATCACCGCAAAAGGCTTTGCCGTGTACGTGCAGCGTGGAATCGTCATTACGGTCAATCAATATGCGACTCAGGATGTGAGCCTCAAACTGGCCTCGGCCGCCAATGAGACCGTGACCGTTACTGCCAACGCAGAGCTGATCAACACTACTTCGGCTGAGCTGGGCTCGACGGTCAACGAAGCCGCTATCTCCGAGCTGCCGCTCAATGGACGCGATCCTTCGAGCCTGGTACTGCTGGCGCCCGGCACCGTCAACGTTTTGAATCACGGCGGCGAAGGCATCCAGACCGGCTTCTCCTTCCCGACCGAAACCGGCGCCAGCGCCTCCGGCGGCCGCCAGGGCAGCACCTTCTATATGCTCGACGGCGTCACCAACATGGACAACTACAACCTGCTGACCTCGCCCTTCCCGAACGCCGACGCCACCCAGGAGTTCAAGGTCATCACCAGCAACTACGGCGCGCAGTTCGGCTTTGCGCCCGGCGCGGTGGTCTCCATCGCCACCAAGAGCGGCACAAACGAGTTTCACGGCGGCGCCTTCTGGTACGTCCGCAACAACGCCATGAACGCCACCCAGTGGTTCAGCGGCACGACCGATACGCTGCGGCGCAACCAGTACGGCTTTTTTGCCGGCGGGCCGATGAAGAAGGATAAGCTCTTCGTCTTCGGCAACTACCAGGGCACCAAGATCATCTGGAACTCAACCGACACGTTGACCACCGTGCCGACCGCCGCCATGCTGACGGGCGACTTCAGCGGCCTGGCCTCGGCGGCCGATCTGGCTTCGGGCACGACAGACCTGCTTGGCCCTTTCAAGACCATCGGCGGCAAGCCCAACCAGCTCGACACCAGTATTGCCAAGTTATCTCCGGCCGCGCTGTATTTTGCTAAATACGGCATGATCGAAGGCGCCAAGACGGCGGCCAACGGCACGACTCTGACGCCCGGAGTGCAATTGGCCGACGGCGATATGATGTACACCTATCCCACCGTCCACAACAGCTACGACGAGGGCACCCTCAAGCTGGACTACAACCTCTCGCCTTCGCAGACCCTCACCCTGCGTTCCTTTACCTACGCCTTCGGGGCTCCGTCGACCGACGTTCCCGGCAACATGGAGAGCGCCTACAACCACTCGTCGTGGACGGCCAGCTTCTGGCAGCAGATGTATTACTTCAACAACCTGCTGCAGCACAACTGGACGATCAATCCGAAGACGGTCAACACGATCTCGGTTTTCATGAACCAGCAGAGCGCACACAACGGGGCCCAGGAACTGAGCAGCGACGGAAAGCCGATGTGCTTCTCCAATAATGGCGGGGATTCTAATGGGGTGAATATTGGGGTCAATGAGCCCACGGGCAGTCTGCTACATGGGCGCTCTCCGCATCAACTCGAACTACGGCTTTGAGAGCGGCTGGGATGAGCCCTCAGCGGAAGTGCGCAACACTTTGGGCTTAACGGATACGCTCAACAAGATCCTCGGCAAGCACTCGATCACCGCCGGCATCGACCTGCTCCATCAGCACGCGGTCGAGAATACCCAGTATCCGACTCAGCCGCTGATCGGGTTTGGACGAAGTGGAACAGGCGGAGGCACGAGTTCCTATACCGGCGGATACCTGGCCGATTATTTGTTGGGCGCCGCATCAGGGTACATGCAAGGCGCCGGCGAGATTGCCGATGTGGCCGGCTGGCAGATTGGGCCCTTCGTGCAGGACGATTATCGCATCAAGCCGAATCTGACCATCAACCTCGGTTTGCGCTGGGATCCGAACACGCCCCCCGTCTCCCAAGGCGGCCGTGGCGCGGCCTGGGTACCCGGAGCGAATACCGTCGCTGGTTTCGCGAATAGCACCCCCGGCCAGCAAAGCATCGTGTTTCCCAACGCTCCCGCGGGACTCCTCTTCGCCGGCGACCCCGGCGTGCCCGATACCCTGATGAACAGCGACTACGGTTACTGGGAGCCTCGCATCGGCGTGGCTTACCAGCCCAAGGCTCTGCCGCACACCGTCTTCCACGCCGGCTTCGGCATCTTCACCGGTCCGCTGCAGTACTCTGAATACAACCACGCCGCCGACGTCGCCCCCTTCAGCCCCACCTTTAACTTCTCGGGATGGTGCTGGCCCTGCAGCTCCGATGCTGTCCTGGCAGGCGGGATTATCCCCTTCGATAACCCATGGTCCGCCAGCGGCGCTGGCTCTCCCTATGCGACAAGCCCCTTCCCGGGGACATTCCCCTGGGCGTCGCTTTCCTACAAGCCGACGAAAAACGTTACCATTCCCAAGGGCCAGGAAGTCGGCCAGGACTTTTCGCGCAACTTCAAGCTGCCCACAACCTTTGCCTGGAACGCCTCGATCGAGCAGCAGCTCACCGCGACGACGGCCGTCCGCGCGGCTTATGTAGGCAACGAAACAGATCACCTGTCGGTGCTCATCGACATGAACCCACCGTACGCTTCAAAGCTGCCCGTGAACTCGACCTTAGGCGACATCTTCGATGACCAGAGCTGGGCGACGGCGAGCTACAACTCGCTGCAGATCAGCCTGGATCAGCACGTGTGGCACGGCCTCCAGGTGCAATCCAGCTTCACGTGGTCGCATACCATCGACATCGCCAGCAGCAGCAACGTTTCCTTCGGCAACCCGGCGCTGGGCAATCCGATCAGCGCCGCGTGGAACCGCGGCAACTCCTTCCAGGATATGCCTTGGAACTGGATCAGCGACTTTATCTACCAGGCCCCCTCGTTCAAGGAAAAGGGCAAGCTGATGGAAGAGACGGTCGGCGGCTGGCAGTTGAGCAGCATCATCACCTGGCAGGCCGGCAACCCGTTCTCGATTGGCCAGTGGGATACGGACCCCGGAGTCGGCATGTGGAATAACCGCGCCGATTTCGTTCCGGGCGTAGCCGCCAACATGGGCAAGGGCAGCCACTGGGATTGGGTTAACCCGAATAAGGGCTACTTCAACGAGGCAGCCTTTACCCTTCCCGTCTCCTGTAGCGACAAAACGCCGGGATGGTGCGGTTTCGGCGACACGGGCAGGAATGCCTACTGGGGACCGGGCGTCTTTGGCATCGATGCATCGATCATGAAGAACTGGGTTCTGACGGAAGGAAAGACCTTCCAGTTCCGCTGGGATGCCTTCAACGCCACCAACCATCCGAACTTCTCCAACCCGTCGTCCACCGTGAATCAGGCCCCAGGTGTTTTTGGCGTGATCAGCGGCATTAACGGTAATCCTCGCGTCTTCCAAGGAGCCCTGCGCTTCACCTTCTAGGAAATGCAATGCTCCGCAGTCCGGGCCGCATGGCCCGGACTGTTTTTTGCGCCCCATTGCACGGGAGCCTTGGCCGCTTCTTCAGCGATCGCGCGGCACCTGCACTTCGATATGAACGCCGTTGCCTGGCGCGCTGGTCAGGCGGAACTTTCCGCCCGAGCGCTCGATCCGCTCCCGCATCCCTGTAAGTCCGAAGTGGTGGCCATCTCCCTTCTCCACCTGCTGGGGATCGAAGCCGCAGCCATCATCATCGAGATTCAGGACCAGCTCACCGTTCAGGTAGGCCAGCGCCACAATCATGTGCGCGGGATGGCCGTGCAGCATCGCGTTGTAAACGGCCTCGCGGGCGACCATCAGCAGGTCGTGCGCAACTGGTTCGATCACCGCAAAGGGCGTGCCGCTCATCGACCACGCTACCGGCACCTGAAACTCGCTGCCCACCTGCCGGGTCATGCTTTCCAGCTTTTCGCCCAGGCTGGCGGCATCGCTCTCTTGGCGGAGATTCCAGATGGCCTCGCGCGCTTCATCGATCGTTGAGCGCAACTGAAGCCGCGCAACGTCCATCAGGCCCGTCTCCGCGCCATCTTTCACGTCATTCATTGAAAGGGCTTCCAGCAGCGCGGAGACTCCCGTGCACCCCTGAATGACGGTGTCGTGCATCTCGCGCGCCAGGCGGCTGCGCTCCTCCAGAACCGCTTCGAACCGGCCCTGCACCTGCCGCACCCGGTATTGATAGCTGCCATAAACCAGCAGCGCAATCAGCGCCACGCAAGCTGCGATGAACCACCACGTGCGATAGAAAAACGGCCGCTGCACGATCGCGATCGAGGCCTCGCTGACCGAGCCGAGGTTGCTGACCTCGAAGGTCTCGACGCGGAAGCGGTAGCGCCCTGCAGGCAAGTTGGTATAGTCGGCCGTGCGCGCCGATGTCGGCGCACTCCAGTTCTTCTCAAAGCCCTCAAGCATATAACGGAAGCGCAGTCCGTCCTGGGATCCGAGCCGGATGGGCGAGAAGTCGAACTCCAGGCGGCCATTGCCCGCGCGCAGCACGACCGGGCCAGTCATCGCCACCGCCCGTCCATCGGCAAGAACTTTCTCAATAAGCAGTGGTGGCGGCGGCAGCGGCTGGCGTTGCCGGGGAACAATATGAATGGGGCCCAGGTTGCTCGGGAACCAGACGTCGCCAGCCGCAGTGATGCAGCCGGAGGACTGCGTTCCGCCGTAGATCTCGGTGTTGGCCGCCACGTCACCGACCGAGTAGAAGGTAAGTGCGAGATGGCGCGGGAACGAGCCGGCTTGATCATCCAGTTCGTGGCGGTTCACCTGCGCAACGCCGTTCGGCCCGCTCAACCAAAGTTGCCCGGTGCCATCCTCGAGAATCTGATAGATGGCGTTTCCGGGCAGCCCATCCGCATCCGAGAATTGCGCCAGCTTTCTGTCGCGGTAGCGGAAAAGGCCGTTGTTGCGCGTGCCGAACCAGAGACCGCCGTCCACGTCCTCGTGGATGGTCCAGATCTTCATCTGGGCGAGGGCGGTCGTCGCGGCATCGCTCAGGAATGCGCCGTTGTGCATGTGGCTCACGCCGCGATCGGTCCCGACCCAGAGATCGCCGTTGCGATCTTCGAGCAGGGCGCGCGTGCTGAAGTAGGCAAGCCCGTCGCGCATCTGATAGCTGACAATGCTCGGGCGTGCGTCTTTCCAAAGAATGTGATTCAGGCCTTCATCGGCCGTTACCCACATGCTTCCGTCGCGGTCCTGCGTCATGGCGCGGACGAAGTTGTTCGACAAGCCGTCCAGCGTGGTCAAATGCGTGGCGCGGCCTTCGGCGATCCGGTAGACGCCGTCGCCATCGGTTCCCACCCACAACGCGCCGGAGCGGTCGCGGTAGACGTTGCGCACATGCACGCTGCCCATGCCCGGCAGAACTTCAGGCGTCACCGCGCCGTCCTTCATCTGGAACAACAGCGTGGAGCCGATCCAGAAACTCCCGTCGCGGTCCTGGTAAATCGTCCCGAAGTCGGAGTCATTGGCCTTCGGCAATGGAACAATGCTCACCTGCGCCTGCGTGAGCCGCAACATTCCCGACTGTGTGCCGATCCAGAGATTCTTTTCGTCATCCTCAAAGAGATTCAGCACCGTGTTGCTGGGCAGCGAGTCGGGAGCGGTGATTTGCGTCAGGCTTCCCGCCCGGTATTTGAAGGCTCCCTGCCCGATGGTTCCGATCCAAAGCACGCCATCCGCAGTTTGGCGCAGGACACGCACTGTCCCGGTAATTCCACTGACGCGATCGAATCCCTTCTGGTTCGGGGCCATGCGGTCGAGCCCCGACACCGTGCCCACCCAGATCGTTCCATCCTGGGTCTGCACAATTGATTTCACGCGGTTCTGGCTGGCCTCTCCGCGCATCGTGTATTCGGTAACGTTCTTGCCGCTTAAACGAAGCAGCTTGGAACCGCCCACCCACAAGTTGCCATTGCGATCAAGGTAAATGGCATGCACGGCCAGCGTAGGCACGTTTCCTGTGCCGTCGATGCGCACAAATCGGTCGCCTTCCAGCCGCAGCAGTCCGTTGTCCGTGCCCGCCCAGATGTTGCCTTGCGCGTCCTGGGCCAGCGTCCGCACAAAGTCGTTGCTGAGGCCGTCGCGCGTGGTCCAGGAACGGAAGTCGCCATGAGCGTACCGCGCCAGCCCGCCGCCCTCGGTCCCAATCCAAAGAGCTCCATCGCGGGCGACCATCAGGCAGAAGACACTGTTTTCATGCAGCGCCGGAGTATTTTGCCGGTCGAAGACCGTGAAATGGATTCCGTCAAAACGTACCAGCCCGCCGCTTGTGCCGATCCAGAGAAAACTGTCAGGAGATTGGGCAAAGGCCTGCACCGTCTGTTCCGGCAGTCCGTCGGAGGCCTGCCACACATGGTGCGTGTATCCGGCAAGTGCACCGAACTGCGCCAGGGCACAACCCGCCCCGCCCACGAGCAGCAAGGCCGCAAACACGCATGCTTTTTGCATAGCGGCGCTCAGTATACCGCGATCCAACCTCTGCTGGAGGCACGAAGTCGGCCCGAAATCTGCCCATGATCCGACTTTCGGCGGATTCAAAAGACGACGGTTGAGAATAGAGTGGTCTTTCTTGAAAGCGATGGACGAAAGCCACGCTTGCAAGAACCGGCAGGCACGGAGCCTATCGCAATGTCTTCCTATATTCGATTCATCTCGAGGGGCCCCTGGTTACTTGTAGTGAAGGCGCTATTTTTGACGGACTCCGTTCTGCTTGTTGGCTCTTTTCTGGCAACTCCATCCCGAGCGCAATCGACCGGCACACCAATCCGCATCGATGCCAGCCAGCCCGATCGCGCGCCTGCCCCTGCGCAGTACGATGAGGGCTCTGCAACCACTCCCGCCGGCGTCACGATTGGCTTGAACAGCCGTTATCTCACGCGTAACGGGGAGCCCTGGCTTCCGGTGATGGGTGAATTCCACTTCTCGCGTTATCCGCGCGCGCAATGGGAAGAAGAAATCTTAAAGATGAAGGCCGCCGGGGTGGACATCATCTCCACCTACGTGATCTGGATCCATCACGAGGAGGTGAAGGGCCAATTCGACTGGAGCGGGCAGCGCGACCTGCGCGCCTTTGCCGAGCTTTGCGCCAAACATCGAATGTATTTGGTGGCGCGCATCGGGCCATGGGATCACGGCGAGGTGCGCAATGGTGGCTTGCCGGATTGGGTCCTCCAGCAGGGTCCGACGCGCGTCAACGATCCCGTCTATCTCGCCAGCGTGCGCGCTTGGTACGGTCAGATTGGCGAGCAACTCAAAGGCCTGTTGTGGAAAGACGGCGGACCGGTCGTCGGCATTCAGCTCGAGAACGAATACTCTCTGCGCGGGCCGGGCGCAGGCGAGGCGCACATTCTGGAACTGAAGAGAATCGCCCTCGCCAGCGGTCTCGATGTTCCGCTTTATCTCATCACCGGCTGGGACAACGCCGTGGTGCCCTCCGGCGCGGTCATTCCGGTTTACGGCGGCTATTCCGACGCACCGTGGGATAGCTCCATCGCCAAGCTGCCTCCCGCCGAGGTTTATGCCTTCCGATTTCAAAGCCGTGTCGCGGCCAGTGTGAATACCGACAGCGCGCGGGGCGAACCTGGCGTAAAGCGCCCGACTGCCGACCAGTTGCCCTATCTCACCGCGGAGATCGGCGGCGGCATTGAGGACACGTACCACCGCCGCCCGGTCATTGCGCCCGGCGACATTGGCGCGATGGTTCCTGTCATGCTCGGCTCCGGCGTGAACCTCTACGGCACCTACATGTTTCAGGGAGGGGAGAATCCCGACGGCAAGCTCTCCACGCTGCAGGAGTCGCAGGAGACCGGCTATCCCAACGACTTGCCCATCAAGTCCTACGACTTTCAGGCTCCGCTGGGCGAGTTTGGCGAGGAGCGCGCGTCCCTGCGCCAGCTCAAGGTCTTTCAATACTTTCTCAACGACTTCGGCGCGGAGTTGGCCCCCATGACGGTGCACGCTCCTGACTCGCTGCCGCGCAACTCCGCCGACCTCTCTGTCCCTCGCGCCTCCGTGCGCTCCAGCGGCGACGCGGGATTCATCTTCTTCAATAACTACGTGCGCGGTTATTCCATGCCCGCGTGGCAGGCGGCGCAGTTTCTCATCCGCCTGCCCCACGGCACTCTGTCTGTGCCGCGCCATCCTGTCGATCTGCCCTCGGGCGCCTACTTCATCTGGCCCTTCAACCTGCGGGTCAACGGCATCACGCTTCGATACAGCACCGCGCAACTGTTTACTCGAATCGAAGACTCTGGAGAGGCCACCACCTACTTTGAGGCGTTGCCCGGAATTCCACCCGAAATCGCCTTCGACGCGAAATCGGTCCGCACCGTGAAGGCTTCAAGCGGAGAGATCGCCCGCGATTCTGGCGCCATCTACGTGAGCGGTATTCAGCCCGGCGTCGAGTCTTCGATCGATCTCGTCTCATCCAAGGGCGATTCTGTTCGGCTAGTGGTGTTGAGCGCTCACGAAGCGGAGGATGCCTGGAAGGTCCACCTCGGCGGCCGCGATCACCTGCTCATCACGGATCAGGACTTTCTTGCCGATCCCGACGCGCAGGCTGCGTACATCTGGTTGCGCACTCGCACTGCACCCCAATTCAACTTCACCATCACTCCGCCGTCCACCGCTGCGCTTAAAGCAGATGTGCCGCTTACCCCGGCATCCGTCACCAGCCTGACGGCCAGCTTCACCGCTGAAGCGCGGGCATGGGATGACCCCGTGGATTGCCGCTCCACTCAGGCCGCGGGAGTCGCGCCGCCGGTCAAGTTCGGACCATCTCTGCCCTACCGTCCGCGTGGAGTGGCGCAGGCGCCGGGCGCAGGCGATCTCCCGCAGGCAGCCAGTTGGGAGATCGCCATTCCCGCGGGGGCCCTCAAGGGACTCAGCGAGCTTTTCCTCGAAGTCAACTACCAGGGCGACGTGGCGCGTCTCTCCGCGAACCGGCGGCTTTTGGACGACAACATCTACAACGGCAAGCCGTGGATGATTGGCCTCAAGCGGTTTCTCGCGCCGGACCAGCCCAGTACCTTCGAGCTGAGCGTTCTCCCGCTGCGCAAAGACGCTCCGGTCTACTTCGAGCTTCCGCACCCGCCGCAATTCGCTCCTGATGGACAGATCGACAAGCTGAATGACGTCCGCCTTGTCCCCGAGTACCAGCTTCAAATCAATGCAGAATCGCATTGACCGGGCTCGCACGCTAGGAATCGTGCTCCCGCCGGAGTTTCCCGTTGATCGATCCCAACGCATTTCCAACCAATCAGGCCGAAACGGGGAAGACAGGGTTTTCGTAGGCAACATCTTTTCTTTCCAATAAGTTAATCCGCGGGTAACTCATTTTTCCCGATCCGACTTTCGTCGGATTCGCGTTTCATCTTGCGAGGACTATCATCCGGTACTGCTACTGCAGACCGCCGGGGACCCTGCAAGAATTTGAAAACGATAACAGTCGGGTACCGTTGGGAAACCTTGCACTCAAGGAAGGCCAGGAGGGGAGCTTTATGAACAAAGTTAGCCGCATATTTGGAGCCATAGCGGTTGTTGCATTCATCGGGGCGTTCTCCGGCGCCTGGGCAAATGCCCAGGGAAACACTGCCACGCTCACCGGCACTGTGACCGATTCGACGGGCGCCGTCATTCCCAAGGCAGCCATCGCTGTCACCGACGAGGCTTCCGGCGTGTTGCGCACAAGCACCAGCGACGCTGCCGGCTTCTTCTCGCTCGTCGGCGTTCCCGTGGGCGTCTATGACGTCAAAGTCTCCGCACAGGGATTCAACAGCCTGTTGCGTAAGGGGATCGCTGTTCACATCGATGACCAGATCGAGCTGAAAGGCATCGCGCTCAGTGTGGCTGGCACGGCAGCAACCGTGGTGGTGACCGCAGGCCCCGAAGAGGCTCACACCGACGACTTCCGGCGAGGTGAGCTACACCCTCACCGACACGCAGATTCACAACATGAATATTGAAAGCCGCAGCGCCATCGAACTCCTGGGCCTGATACCGGGCGCCGGCAACACGGGTAACTTCACGCAGTCAAGCTATAACGGTAGTCAGTCGGGATTCACGCAGAATGCAAGTACCTTCACCGTCAACGGGAACCGGTTCGACCAGGTCCAGATTGAGAGCGAGGGCGCGACAGTCACCGATCTGAACACCGCAGGCGGCGTTTCGGTCACTCCCAACGTGGACATGATCGCGGAGCTCAAGGTGGAATCGGCCGCGTATTCCGCCGCGGAGCCCAATGGACCGATTGTGGTATCCACTTAAACCAAGTCCGGAGGGCGCGACTTCCACGGCGAGGCATACATGACCACGCGCAATTATGTGATGAACGCTGCGGATTGGCAGCAGAAATCTGTCGGCTTTCCCAAGGCGCAGACCAGCCTCTACTATCCAGGGTTGAACATCGGCGGGCCCGTGCTTTGGCCGGGCGTGAGCCGCGACAAAGAAAAGCTGTTCTTCTTCGCCGCCACCGAGATCTCCCAGCAGCATGTCGATCAGGGAGTGCGCAAGGCTGCTGTCCCCACCAAGGCCATGCGCACCGGCGACTTCAGCAATGTCTGGGATATGGATCTTTCGAATGCCGCCAACGGCTACGAGTATTGGCCGGTGGCGACCTACCCCTGCGGCAGCGGCCAGAGTTACTGCAGCGGCAGCGGCATCATCGTCCCCACCTCCATCGATCCCGCCGGGCAGATCCTGCTCAGCGCCTTCCCTCTACCGAACGTCGATCCTCTCAAGAACGCCGGCAACAATCTGATTACCGATCTCGTCACCTCGGATCCGCGCAATCAGGAAATCTTGCGCATGGACTACGCGATGACCGACAACACTCACGCGTCGCTTCGCTACAACCACGAGAACGAAAGCGTGCCCTGGCCGTACGGGCCCTATAACGTTTGGAATCAGGTTCCGTATCCGGCATATCAAACCGGCAAGAATGCATCGAACTCCGTCACCTTGGAACTCACGAACACCCTTAGCGCTTCGGTAACCAACCAGATGGCGCTTGGATACACCCGCTTTTCGCTCGAGGAGGCGATCTCCAATCTCAGCGCGGTGTCGCTGACCGCTCTGAAGTACCCCTACCCCAACCTCTTCTCCACGGCTTCGGGCATCATTCCGAATGTCGATTTTGAAGGCAACAGCCAGATCAACAACGATCAGTTGTACATTGGCGGCGGCGAGGTTCCACCTTTCCTGGGCGTGCAGAATACCTACACCTACAACGAGGCGCTGACCAAATTGATGAAGAACCACCTGATTAAGGCCGGTTTCTACACCGAGGTGGCGCAGTTCAACAATCTCACCACGGGCAACGACAACGGTTCTGTCTCTATGCAGACCTACTGCGGAACCACTGGCAATGATTGGGCGGATTTGTTGCTGGGGAATACCTGCGAGTGGTCCCAAAGCAGTAGCAACATCATGGCGCTGATGCAGGCCAACCGCTTCAACTTTCTTGCTCAGGACACTTGGAAGGCTGCCCGGAAGCTAACCCTGAACTACGGCTTGCGCGTGGATCACATCGGCTGGTGGTACGACCGCATGGGACGCATTGCTATCTTCAACCCAGCCGCGTACGTGGCAAGTTCTCCGTACAGCGCCTACACCGGAATGCAAAGTCATTCCACGATGCCTTCGGTCCCGCTCTCCGGCTCCAAGCCGCTCGGCTTCCAGTGGGCGCCATCGGTGGGCTTTGCCTACGACCTATTCGGCAGCGGCAAGACGATTGTGCGCGGCGGCTTTGGCACCAATTTCTACATCGACCCGGGCATCAACGCGTACTCCGCGATCGAAGCACCTCCCAATTTCAAGGTCGCTACACTCTATGCCTCCAGCTCGCCGGGTTACTCGCTGTCCGGAATCTCCAAGCTCAACTTCTCCACTGCGCTGCCCACGGTCTGGGGCACCGCCAATCCCAGCGACCACTCGGCCCCAGTCACCTACTCCTGGAACCTCGCTCTGTCGCATGCATTCCCCTGGGCCAGTAAAGTCGAGGTCAACTATGTAGGCAACTCCAGCCACAACTTAGTGGGCTATGGCGTGCGTAATGCCGTTCCCGCGGGTAGTGAGACCGGTCCTTACTACGGAACGTATTACGACCAGCTCTATCGCCCCTACGCCAACTATGGCGATATCTCCACGCACTTCCACAACCTCAACTCCAATTACAACGCGCTGCATCTAACGGTTACGCGGCAGAAAGGTTGGCTCAATTACTGGGGCAGCTACACCTTCGGTAAGACTCTTGCCTATAACGCCGAGGATGCCTTTAACATGAAGCGCTGGTACGGGCCCGCCCCGTTCGATCGCTCGCAGATTCTCAGCTTCTCCTACTACCTGAACCTTCCGTCATTTGGCACCAGGTACTTCAACGGCCACAAGCTTGCAAGCGGCGTGCTGGACGGTTGGCACTTCTCCGGGATCTTCCAGGCCATGACCGGCGGACCGATTTCGAATAACTTCGGCTCGGAGTATGCCGCGAACAGAAACACCTTCGCGATCTACGGAACGGTGGCGATGACGGAGTCTGGCTATTCCGACAACATTTCCCTCTCTGGTCCATATGTAACCGGCACTCCCGACGAGATTGCCGTGCCCTCCGTTGTCTGCGATCCGCGTAACGGACTTGGCAAGGGTCAATACTTCAATCCCAACTGCCTCGCTGCGCCAGGTTATCTTTCCAATGGGACCTACCGCTTGCCCTACATTCACGGCCCCGCTTTTATCAATGATTCCACAGGAATCTTCAAATCATTCGGCATGAGAGAAGGCCGCAGTCTGGAGATTCGCGGCGAAGCTTTCAATCTGTTCAACCATCCTTGGAACGAATTCATCGCCTCGGACCCGCGGATGTACATTGGCTACACCACAGTTTCAGGTACCGGCAGCAACTACCCGGCGGCAGGAGGCGTGAACGACACGCCACTTGCAGGAACCGTCGATAACAAGACCGGCCATCGCGAGATACAATTGGCCGCCAAATATTACTTCTGATTGTTATGGACCCGGGAAATGCATGCGATACGACTTCCGATCCTCATCCTCTCAGTGATCCCGCTGCGGCGCGCGGAGAGGATAAGAGGCCGTAATGCCGGTCTGTGCTGCATTGAGAGTTTCTCGCCCGGCCTGCGGCGGATTCTGAGCGCACTCTGCGTTCTTTGTCTCAGCCTTTCTCTGCTCCCGCCGGCTGCGGCGCAGGGCTACGCCATGGGCGCCGATGTCTCCTTCCTGGCCAAGTGCGAGCAGGACGGCGTGGTCTTCAAAAAGAACGGCAAGCCGGTCGATGTGCTGGAGCTGCTGCGCGAGCACCACTACAACTGGGTACGGCTGCGACTGTTTCACGACCCCTCGGCAAACCCCGATAAGCTGCCCAACGACTTGCCTTACACGCTGGCGCTCGCTCAACGAGCCAAAGCGCTCGGCTTTCATCTGCTGCTCGACCTGCACTACTCCGATAGTTGGGCCGACCCCGGCAAACAGCCCATCCCGGCTGCCTGGAGCAAGCTCAAACACAAGCAACTCGTCGAGTACGTCTACTCCTACACGCGCGATACGATTGCTGCATTTGCCCAGCAGAACGTGATGCCGGATATGGTGCAGGTGGGCAACGAAGTGACCAACGGTATGTTGTGGCCCGACGGAAAGCTGCCCGACAACTGGGACAACTTTGCCGATCTGGTCAAGGCCGGAATCGCAGGCGTGGACGCTGGCCGCGGCGCTTTTCCCAGGCCGCGCATCATGATTCACATTGAGCGCAGCGGCGATTACAGCGCAGCCGAGTGGTTCTTCGACAACCTCATCGCGCATCATGTTCCCTTCGATGTCATTGGTCTGTCTTACTACCCTTTCTGGCATGGACGGATCGAGATGCTTCGCGGCAACCTTCACGACCTCGCGCTGCGCTACCGGCTTCCGATCATCGTTGTGGAAACCGCCTATAACTGGACACCCGGCGGGATGGCCGGCAAGAAAACCGATTTTTCCGAGAGCCCCGAAGGGCAGCTTGCATTTCTGCGCGCCGTGGATGCGGCGGTCCGTGCGATTCCGAATGGGCTGGGCCAAGGTGTCTTCTGGTGGGAGCCGGCTGCGGAGGGTGACCTGCACGGCCGTGGCTTCTTCGATAACGACGGCAACGTGCTCCCCGTGATCGCTGCGTTTGATTCATCGGCCCCGCCATAGCGCCGCTTTTGCATGGAGAACTGAAAAAGCGCATGCTGGAGGGAAAAGCGGTGGACGATCAGAACGGCATGAAGGAAGCGGCAAAGATCAAGGTGCTCATTGTCGACGACCACCCCATCATGCGTGTCGGCATTGCAGCCATCGTCGAGGCCACGCCCGATATGACCGTCGCCGCACAAGCGGGGAGCGGCGAGGAAGCCGTCGAGATCTTCGAGAAATGCCTCCCCGACATAACGCTCATGGACTTGCGC
The DNA here is from genome assembly GCA_963835895.1 of uncultured Acidobacteriaceae bacterium. Taxonomy (GTDB): domain Bacteria; phylum Acidobacteriota; class Terriglobia; order Terriglobales; family Acidobacteriaceae; genus Telmatobacter. The sequence goes on from CAWIHC010000008.1 coordinate 22,669, forward strand.
CTGCCAGGGATGAGCGGCGTCGAAGCCATTCGCACCTTGATGGCGCGCCACCGCGACGCCAAATTTGTTGTGCTCACCACGTATGAAGGCGACGAAGACATTCACCAGGCGCTGCAGGCGGGCGCCCGCAGTTACATCATCAAGGGGATGCCGCACGACGCGCTGGTGAGCGCCCTGCGCCGCGTTCACGCTGGTGGGAGATTTTTGCCCCAGCCCGTCTCGCGCGCCCTCAACTCGCGGATCCCAAACTCCGAGCTGAGCTCTCGTGAGCGCGAAGTTCTTGATCTCATCGTCAGGGGCAGAAGCAATAAGGAAATTGCAGGCGATCTGGGCATCACCGAGGCCACCGTCAAATGTCACGTCAGCGTCATTCTCATGCGCCTCAACGTGAGCGATCGCACGCAGGCGGTAGTCTCGGCGTTGCAGCGCGGACTTGTCCATCTTTGAACCCAACCTTGCCGAAAGCTTTTGCCTGCAGTGGCCTTCCTGACCTTTCGCACCGAGGAAAACCAATACCGGCATCCGATTCTGTGCGGTCGGTCGGCCAACCGCCCGGAACCAAGAGAAGCTGGCCGCAGTCCGGTTCGAAAAGTGCATTTGGCTGTTGGCGCCAGTTGAGAATCCCTTCCGGTTTCCCGGTTAGCCCACTGCAACTCGGCATTTGTGTCACGCGCTGCGCCTTTTATTGCCGATTCACTTCTCACACTCCAGGTCAATGAATTTGAATTCCATGGTATGAGCGAAAAGCATTTTCCAAACAGGCGCGGCGAGAATCAGCCCTCCCTGTGTCAGCGCAGGCAGCGCAGAGGGTTGTCCCGTGCTTGCGAGCCGCAAAGCCGCTCGATTAGTCTCGACGTTAGCTTTTCAATTCCGTACCAAAGATAAAGCCTGCGCGTGGCGGCATTTTTCCCAAGATTGAGGCTGCTTGAATGCACGGTCTCTGAAAAGCGCAGAAGTGAAAGTGTGGTGGCGAACCATGCATCATGCTGGTTTGCGGAGTGCGGCCAGAACCATGCCCACGCATCGGGGTTTCGCCAGAATCGGACTCGCCGTTGCTGCCTGCCTGGGGGCGGGTAGCTTGGCCATCTGCCCCAGCGCGTGGGCGGCGTGCACTGGTCCGGCTTCGCTTCAGGCCCGGATCCATGCCCATCCCGATGCCGATGCTTATGCCGCTCTGGGCGCCTGGTTCGATCAAAAGCACCAGACGGAGTGCGCGGTGGAGGCTTATCGCTCAGGGTTGAAGCGGGTCCCGGACTCGGCGCTGCTTGACTATCTGCTGGGCCGGAGCCTGTATGCCGCTGGCCGCCTGCAGGAGGCCGTCGCGCCCTTGCAGCAAGCCGTCCGGCTCGATCCTGTGCAGTTGAAGGCGCACGTGCTGCTGGGCGCCGCGCTGGCCCAGCTGGGCCGCAACCAGGAAGCCCTGATCGAATGGCAGGCCGCGCTCAAGATTGATCCCTACTCAAAGGCTGCGCTCGACGGCCAGGCCAAAAGCCTGATGGCCACCGGGGATTACGAAACCGTGATCCGCAGCCTGCGTATCGCAGCGCGCGACGAGAGCATGACTCTCGATCTGGCGCTTGCCTACAGGAAAACGGGCATGCTCGACGAGGCCGCACAGACGCTCAGTGAAGGCTTGAGCACCGATTCCGGCTCCGACGCGCTTACCGCGGCTTTGGTCTCTCTCCTGGTCGACGAATCGCACTATGAGGCAGCAACCACGCTGGCGGAAAAGATCGCCCGCACGAAGCCCAGCGACCTGGAGGCGCAGCGGATTTATTTCCGGACTCTGGTCATCACCGGCGACAACGATCGCGCCGCCGCCCTGGGCCGCGAGTTGCTGGCTCTGGCCCCGCACGATGCCGACCTTCTCAATCTGAACGGCCTGCTGGAGAAGAAGGCGGGGGACTATCAGGCTGCCCGCAAGCATCTTGAGGAGGCAGTGGCCTTAAGCCCCAACGACTATAACCCGCGCGTGAATCTGGGCGTGGTTCTGGCGGCGCTCAATGATCCCGATGGAGCAAAAATACAACTGGAAAAGGCGCTCGCGCTGGGCACCGACGAGCCGCAAGTCCACTTCGAACTGGCCAAGGTTCTTCGCACGCTGGGTGACACGGCCGAGGCGCAGCAGCAACTCACCCTCTACCAGCAAAAGCTGAAGCAGGAGTCAGACCGGACCTTTTCGGTTTCAAAGGCTGCCGAGGCCGCGCTAGCCGCAAAATCCGGAGACAACCGGAAGGCGGCCGATCTCTACCGCCAAGCCTGCGACGCGCAGCCGAACGATCCTGCGATGGCCTACCAATTGGCTCTCGTCCTCGACAACTTGGGCGAGCTGGCGGGCGAGCGCGCCGCGCTCCAGCAGGCCATCCAGGCCAACCCCCATTTTGTTCTGGCACAGTACCAGCTCGGCTACATGGACTTCCAGGCCGGCGACAACGCCGGAGCTGAGCGGCAGTTCCGGCTCACGGTCGAGGAAGTTCCGGACAACGCCCAGGCGTGGATTTCGCTGGCCGCCGCACTCGGCGCCCAATCCCGCTTCGACGAAGCACAGGAGGCTGTGGCCCACGCTCTCAAGCTCGATCCGGACAATGCCGCCGCTCTCGATCTAAGTAAAAAGCTGACCGCCAGTCAGAACCAGCACTGAAGCACGCAAGGATTTTTTCGCGCGAGGAGATGCACAGCGTGACGAGCGAGAGGAAGAACAGTCTTTGGACGCGCCGCCGTCTGCTGCGCACCGCGCCCGCCGCCCTGGCTCCGTCGCTGATTCCCGGCGGGATGCGCGCAGCCATCCCGGCTCAGAAGTCCGCCGCGCCTTTCTCCCGCTTTGTCGATGTAGCCCAGGCTGCCGGCCTCACTGAGCCCATCCTCTACGGCGAGCCCGATAGCTTCACCTACATCATCGAATCCATGGCGACCGGCTGCGCCTTTTTCGACTACGACAACGACGGCTGGATGGATATCTTCATCCTCGGCGGACGCACGCTCGCCGGAACTCCTCCCGGTTCCGGCAACCGGCTCTACCACAACAATCGCAACGGCACCTTTACCGACGTGACCGCAAAATCCGGGCTCTCCGACCCCGGCTGGGCCCAGGGCGTCTGCGTGGGCGACTATAACAACGACGGCTGGGAGGATCTCTTTCTCACCTACTATGGACAGAATCGCCTCTACCGCAACAATGGCGACGGCACCTTCACGAATGTGACCGCGGAGGCCGGCCTGCTCTACCCCAAAACCCGCTACAGCACCGGCTGCACCTTTGTGGATTACAACCGCGACGGCCATCTGGATCTTTTCGTCTCCAACTATCTTGAGATCGATCTGGCCACTGCTCCCAAGCCCTCGCTCGACGTGCCCAACTGCAACTACGAGGGCGTGGCCACCATGTGCGGCCCGCTGGGGCTGCCCAAGGCCCAGCACTACCTCTACCGCAACAACGGCGACGGCACCTTCACCGATGTATCGCGCGAGTCCGGCATCGCCGCACTGCGCGGCTCCTACGGCTTGACGGCGCTCAGCATCGATGCCGACGAGGACGGCTGGCCCGACATCTTCGTGGCCTGCGACATGACCCCCTCGCTGCTACTGCTGAACAACCACGACGGCACCTTTCGAGAGGAAGCCCTGATCCGGGGCATCGCTCTCAGTGGCGAAGGCCGCGAGATGGGCGGTATGGGCGCGGGCGTGGGCGACTACAACCTCGACGGCCATACCGACATCGTCAAAACGCACTATTACAACCAGGCCCCCGGCCTCTACCGCAACGACGGCAAAGGCAACTTCGACGACGTCACGGTCGAGGCAGGCCTCAACAAGGAAACCCGCTTTGTCTGCTTTGGCGCCGGCATCGTGGACTTCGACAACGATGGCTATCCCGACATTCTGCTCACCTCCGGCACGGTGTATCCAGAGGTGGCCCGCGTTTCACCCCGCTTTCCGGAACGCAGTCCGCGAATTCTCTTTCGCAATCATGGCGACGGCACCTTCGTTCAGATGGCCGCCGATGCCGGCCCGGGCATCGACGCGCCCCATTGCAGCCGCGGCGCCGCCTTCGGCGACTTCGACAACGACGGCGACATGGACGTGCTCATCATGAACGTCAATGAGCCGCCCACGCTGCTGCGTAACGACGCTCCCTCCGGCAACCACTGGATCAAGGTTCGCCTGGAAGGCACCAAGAGCAACCGCAGCGCCATCGGCGCGCGCGTGGTGGTGCGCTACGCCGGCAAGGTGCAGGTCCAGGAGGTCCTGAGCGGGTGCAGCTTTCTCTCGTCTAACGATCCGCGCTTGCACTTCGGCCTGGGCGCGGCAACCACTGCGGACCTTGAAGTCCGCTGGCCTTCCGGACTCGTCGAGCGCATCCACGGCGCGGCCGCCGACCAGCTGCTCACCTTGCGCGAAGGCGCGGGGCAAGTGAAAGGCCGGCCGTTCCGATGAGGCAATCCACATGCGCCCGGAGCCAGCTCCATGTCGAATGCGACCGGCTCACGCTCCAGCTCGCCAGCCTTTGCCCTCCGGCTGCGGGTGCTGGCGCAGCCGGGGACCTGGAGCTTTGCCGGCAAAAGCGGTAACGCGGCGTATTCTCCCCTGCGGGTATGCTGCTACGCGGATAGGCGTGCCGCGCTGCCGATAGCCGGTGTGGATTTCCGAAGACGATGCGGGTCGTCGAGGTCTTCAACCTTTTGAGTCAGCAACGCCGCCAGCATGAAGAAGACTCCGCCCGCAACCACCGCGGCAAGGCGATTGTTGTTCAGCAAATGGCCCATCACCCAGCCGAACCCAAGCGATGCCATGATCTCCGGAATCACCACGAAAGAGTTGAAGATTCCCATGTAGACACCAGTCTTTCCCGGAGGCAGAGATCCGGAAAGAATGGAATAGGGCATGGAGAGCGTACTGGCCCAGGCAATCCCGACTCCAGTCATGGAGAGCAGCAGCGGATACTTGCTGTGAATCACGGCCACGGAAAGCAGCCCAAGGCCGCCGCATATCAGGCACAGGCTGTGCGTTGCCTTGCGCCCGAATTTGAGCGCAAGCGAAGGCAGCAGGAATGAGAAGCCGAAGCAGACCAGCGAGTACATTCCGAAGCAAACGCCCGCCCACTCCACTCCCGCGGAATAGAGGGGAGAATTGGTATCCGAAGCGCCGAAGACATTGCGCGCCACCGCGACCGGAAAGTAAAGCCACATGCAGAACAACCCCAGCCAGGTGGAGATCTGGACCCAGGCGAGTTGCCGCATGGTCGCGCGGCATCTGGCGAATCGAAACCAGAATTTCGCGAGCTCCAGCTGCGATGCCCGCGCGCTCGGCCTTTTGCCTTCGAAATTCCTCCATATTCTCCGGCGGATATTCCCTGGTGGTGAAAACGGTCCAAAGCACAGCACCGAGAAACGTCGCGGCGCCTATGTAAAAAGAAAAGCGCACCGTGAAGGGAATTGTGCCCGCGACCCGAGTCTGGGCCATGTGAAATACGTTGGTCAGCAGGAAAGGGCAGCGCCGAGGCAATCACAGTACTGAGGCCAATGAGAAGGCTCTGCATGGCAAAGCCGCGAGTGCACTGGGATTCGGGCAGCAGGTCGGCCACGAACGCGCGAAAGGGCTGCATACTGATGTTGATGCTGGCGTCAAGAATCCAGAGCAGCCCCGCTGCCATCCACAAAGCGGAACATCGCGGCATGAGGATCAGCGCCGTCGAGCTCAGAATCGCGCCGGCCAGGAAGTAAGGCCTGCGCCGGCCCAGGGGGCCCCAGGTGCTGTCGCTGGCCTGGCCGACAATCGGCTGAACCAGCAATCCTGTCAGCGGTGCGGCCAGCCACAGAATTGGAATCTGATCGGCGCGCGCACCCAGGTATTCGTAGATGGCGCTCATGTTCGCCATCTGCAATCCCCAACCAAACTGGATGCCGAAGAAGCCGAAGCTCAGGTTCCAGATCTGCCAGAACGTGCGTGGTGGTTTGTCCATGAATTCGGCTCTCCAGCTTTCCATTAGAGGATTCTACCTAGCGATCGTAAAGCGTGGTCAGGGATCGCAGTCTGGCGCTCAATTCGCCGCTCAATGCGCCTGGACCGATAACGCCATTTCCAGTTTCCGCTCACCGTGCCGGGAAGATTCATGCGCGCTGAACTGCCCAGTCCCAGCACATCCTGCAACGGAACAATCACAATGCCGGCGACGGAGGCCTCCACCGCGCGGATCATGATCCAGTTGATCTCCGCATCGTCATGGAAGTTGAGATAGGCGCGCGCGAGTTCATGCTCTTTGCGCACATCCTCCGGCGTGCGCGTGCTGTCGGCTGCACCCGAACTCGACCACCAGCCTACCGCGGTATCGTTGTCGTGGCCGCCGGTGTAGGCGACCAGATCGCGGCTGTAATTATGGGGACGGAAGGACGGTCCCTGCGGATCTGTGCCAAACGCAAACTGCAAGATGCTCATCCCCGGAAGGCCGAACTCTTCTCGCAGTTGCTCCACCGGCGGCGTGATCACGCCCAGGTTCTCGGCCACAATCGGCAGTTCGCCAAATTCGTTCCGCAGCGCCGACAGAAGCCTGTTTCCCGGCGCCTTGACCCAGCGCCCGTGGATGGCGGTCGCCTCTGCTGGCCGGAACCTCCCAGTAGGATTCAAAGCCGCGGAAATGATCGAGCCGCACCAGATCGAAGAGGGCGAGCGAGGCGCGGAAGCGCTCAATCCACCACCTGAATCCGTCGGCCTCCAGCACATCCCAGCGATAGATCGGATTGCCCCAAAGCTGCCCGGTGGCGCTGAAGTAGTCGGGGGGCACGCCGGAAACTACGGTCGGATTGCCCCGATCGTCGAGATAGAAGAGTTCCGGGCGGGCCCAGACGTCCGCGCTGTCGTGCGCGACGTAGATGGGGATGTCGCCCATCAAGCGGATGTCGCGCTGCCGGCAATAGGTCCTGAGGTCTTCCCACTGGCGGAAAAACTCGAATTGCCAGTACTTGATGGCGTTCAACTGGCGCGCAAGCCGAAGCGTCCACTCGCTGACGGCATGCGGGTCGCGGCGGCGAATCTCTGCGTCCCATGTGGTCCAGGCCGTTCCGTTGTGTGCGTCCTTCAGGGCCATGAAGAGCGCGAAGTCGTCGAGCCAGGGACTGGCGCTTTCACAAAAACGGTCGAAGGCCGCGCGATCCGCGCGCGACGCATCGGCAAAGAAAGCCTGTGCTGCCCGGCGCAATGCCGGTCTCTTGAACTGAATCGTCGCCCCAAAGTCGATCGCGTTCTCTGGAAAGGGCGGCGCCTGAGCCAGGTCCGATTCCTGGAGCAGTCCCTGATCCCGCAGGCGCTCAAGGCTCAGCAACAGCGGGTTGCCGGCAAAAGCGGAGAAGCATTGGTAAGGAGAATCGCCGTATCCAGTGGGATTCAGTGGCAGCACCTGCCACAACTTCTGTCCGGCAGCGAGCAGGAAGTCAGCGAATTCGTAAGCACATGGCCCGAAATCGCCGATGCCAAAGCGGCCGGGCAAAGAAGTGCAATGCAACAAAATGCCGCTGATTCGTGGAAGTCTCACGCCGCAAACATACGCGGGCCGCAGTTGCCCGGTCAAGCTCAGAGCGGGACCCGCACACAACCCCGAATTCTTTCAGCGCTCATTCAGGTCCACTTCGTAGAGGTTGACCGCCGGCGTGCGGGCGGTGACGACAAGAAGATCGCCGGGAGCGAGACCGATGAGGCGGTAGTCGATGGCGGCGATGGGGCGCAGATTGTTGATGGTCGCCACCTGTTGCGGCTTGCCGGCTGGCACGGCAACGCGGTAGATGGGCTTGCCCGTCGCGAGAAAATCCTGGAAATAGATCGATCGGCTATCGTGCGACCAGGTGGGGTCGCCGACGCCCTGGACAGTAAGAGTGGTCCATCGCTCCGTAGTTACGGTCGAAGAGAAGCAGCGCCCGCTGATCGAGCGGCATGGCGGCGATGTAGCGGCCGTCGGGCGAGAGACGCGGGCTGAAGAGACCGGTTGAGCCGGGAATCTCGGTAACCTTGTGGGTCTGGAGATCGAGGAGATAGATCGCTTTCGGCTGGCCGTTGTCCATACGGTCGGGCAGGCGCCCAAAGACGATCGATTGACCGTCGGGAGACCACGCTGGATCGGCCTCGTTTCGATCCTCGTTGAGCACCGGCGTGAGCTTTCCGCCCTCGGCATCGATGAGATAAATCTTCCACGGCTTGCCCGGCTCGAGACCCATGACGGCCAGGCGGCGGTCGTCGGGCGACCACTTCATCGTGAAGATTCGCTGCAGCGGGGTGGTGAGTTGGATGCGCTCGCTGCCATCCACGCGGCTGCGCCAGAGCGAGTTGTCAGAGGCGTTGAGCCACGCGATCCATTTGCCGTCGGGCGAGTACTCCGCCAGCGATGCCGCGCTCAGGTTCTGGTCGAGGGTGGTGAATGTGGAGGATTTGGGCACGGCGCGGAGCAGCTCATATTGCGAGGTGGCGCCGATGAAGTAGACGCGATCGCCGCCCGGCGCGGTGCTGGGAGCCTGGTAGTCGAGCGGCCCGTTCGTGATTTGTCGCGGCTCGCGATCGGCCAGGTACCAGGGCCGTTCGCGCCGCACCCAGATTTCGCTGTGGGCATTGTCGCTGTGCGAGGACTGAAACACGAAGTACTGGCCGTCGGGGGTCCAGTTTCCGCAACACTCCGATGCGGGCTGGCTCCAGCCGGGAAACAGCGGATGGGGGTTGGAGCCGTCGGCCGCAACCTCCCAGAGCTCCGAGGTCTGGCGCTTGGAGTCGCGAACCGTGAAGCGCAGCCGATTGCCGTCGGGCGACCAGCGCAGCCAGAAGGCCAGGCCCTGAACGGTCAGCAGCCGGTGGGGATCGCTGCCGTCGGCTCCAACGATCGTGAGCTCGTTTCCGCTGGCTACCAGCAGGTGCTGGCCGTCGGGCATCCAGGTAGCATCGTGCGCCAGAACATTGGGAACGCGGCGGGCGTCGCCGCCGAGCGTGGGCACAATCCACAGCGGTTGTTCGGGTTCAGCTTGCAGATGGCTGCGCACGACGAGCTTCGAACCGTCCGGCGAGAGGGAGCCGATGAGGGGCGCGCCAATCTCAGAGGGCAGACGGAAGTGGCTGATCTCGCCGTTGGCCGCCAATGCGACAGCGAGCACGGGATTGCCGTTGTCCATGTGGGAAAAGTAGATTCGCGTGCCATCACTGGCCGAGCTGGAGAAACTCTCCACTTCCAAATTGCTGGCGAACACGTGGCCGGAAAAGGTTACCTGAGCGACGCGGTAAGGCCGGCGAACAGGCGGGCGCAGTTGGAGATACACGCCCAATAGCAGGCAGACGAGAGCCAGAGATCCTGCCAGCCACCACGCAAGGGCGCTGCCTGCGCGCGCCTGTGGTGCGGGAGAATCGGGAATTGGCGCAGGGGCATGCGGATCGACCATCTTGACCGGGGCGATGAACCGGTAGCCGCGCTTGGCCAGCGTCTCAACAAAACGCGGGTTCTCGGCGCGAGTCGCCCAGGGCTTCGCGCAGCTTGTTAACGGCAATGCCCAGGCTGTGGTCGAAATCGACGGTCGTGTCCGCGCCCCAAAGCTCCAGTTGCTGCAGCGATTCGCGGGAGACAACCTCGCCGGGCTGTTCGAGAAGCGCCGCCAGCAGCTTGAAGGGTTGGCTCTGCAGCCGGACACGCACCCCGGAACGGCGCAACTCCCCTGCTTCCAGGTCGGCCTCAAAGATGCCGAACTGCACCCGCCTGGCGCCGTTCCTCTTTGCTCCCGTGTTCATGCCCGCACCAGCAACCCAGGGTAACGGAAATAGTGTAGAAGAATTGCACCCAAAGGGTACAAATCGCAAGAGGGAAGGCGCAAGATCGACCGAATAGCCGGGAGATATAGCAAGATAACCCGTTTCGAGTAAGCAGCTTATCTAATGATGCTCAATTGACCGTGAATTGGCGACTTGTGGATTGACCGGCGTCTATACAAGGGCGTTTTCTCATCCGTGGTTAAGAGGAAAGGTGTTCAACCCAGTCGAATTTCTCGCGAGACAGTTAACGCTTATCAACGTAGTTTTTTGGAGGACATTGTGATGTTGAAAAAAAGCAGCTTAGTACCCAACTGCCATCGCCACATGCGTTTTACGCTGATGGCGCTTGCGTTGTTCCTGGTGTCTCTGGGCGCAACCAGCTTGTTCGCACAGACGGATACTGGCAACATTGCCGGTACAGTAACGGATACCACCGGCGCGGTGATCCCCGGCGCAAACGTTTTGGCCGCCAATACGGATAACGGACTCAAGCTGAACGCCGTATCGGATGCCACGGGCGGGTTCGCCATCCTGGCCGTACCGCGCGGCAACTACACCGTAACCGCCTCAGCCAAAGGTTTCCAGAAGCAATCGGCATCGATCACGGTCATCGTGACCTCGACCCAGACCGTGGTTTTCCAACTGAGCGCGGCCGGGACAACCACGACCGTCCAGGTGACCGGATCCGCCCCGTTGGTTGATACCTCTGACGCGACCGTCGGAGCGACGATCGAGGGTAAACAAGTGACGGACCTGCCGCTGAATGGCCGCAACTTCAGCCAGCTTGCCCTGTTGACTCCCGGTGTCACCCGTGGCGCCTATGGCGACATCGCCAGCGGCGGCGGTAGCAGCAACATGACCGAAACCATGCGCAATAACGAGAGCGGCGCAGCGGCATTATCGGTGAACGGCCTTCGCCCCCAGGCCGACAACTACATCCTCGATGGCGTGGACAACAACGACGGCCTGGTGAACACGATTCTGTTCTTCCCGAACATCGACGCGACGCAGGAATTCAAGGTCAATACCAGCGTAGCTCCAGCCGAATACGGACGCGCGGGCGGGGCTATCGTGGTCACCTCCATCAAGAGCGGGACCAACGAATACCACGGTTCGGCCTTCGAGTTTTACCGCGACCGCAGCTTCGATGCCAACCCGAATTACCGGTTCAACGGTGCTCCGGCCACTCCGGCCCCGGGCTTCCTGCGCAACCAGCCCGGCTTCTCCATCGGCGGGCCGATCTTCAAGAACAAGCTGTTCGCCTTCGGCGACTACCAGGCGTACCGCGAGGTTCTTGGTGTGTCCGCACACTATCTGACGGTTCCCTCTGCGCTGATGCGTACGGGAGACTTTAGCGAGCTACTCACTGCGGCAAATTCCGGCGGGAACGGTTTCGAGACCCAGTATCCGCGCTGTTATCCCGGTACCGACCCCTCCACGGGCAACCCCTATGCCGGCGAGACCAGCCCTGGTTTGATCTTTGATCCGGCCACTTGCGATCCCCATGGAATCAATCCGCCAGCGCAGTTTGGCTCCGCGGCAGACGGCGGCGGAACGCCGAACGTGATTCCGATGGGACGACTGAATCCTGCCGCAGTGAACTATCTCAATGCATTCCCGACGGTAGTGCCCGCGAACGACCCAGGCGGCCGCTACATCAACAATTACCTCGACACGCAGTCGGAAGACAACAAGTACAACACCTTCGACGGCAGGATCGACTGGAACGCCACGCGCAACGATATGGCGTTCATCCGCTTCAGTTACGACAATTCCGTCAATACCAAAACCTCGGAATTCGCCGACCTTCCCGCGGGCGGCGGAACCGGCAACAACCCCACCCATGCGCGCGGCTATGACCTGGGCTACACCCACATCTTTTCGCCCACCATCGTGAATGAAGCGCACATCGCCTATAACCGCGACAACTACGGCTACCAACCACCGATGTATGGCGACTACGTGTCGAAGAATCTCGGCATCGTGAACGCTAACATCAACCAGGAAACAACCGGTGGGGCGCTGATCGGAGGCTGGAAAGGCAACCTCGAATACACGGGCGACTATGGCCTCTACGCGGTTCCTCAGAACACCTATGAGGTAACCGACTCGGTGAGTATGGAGCGCGGAAACCACACCCTCAAATACGGCGGGACATTCATCCGCCGTCAGGTGGAGTTCTTCAACCCGCAGGAGGGAAAGGGCTACTTCTGGATCGACGAGGGCACGGTGGACTTCACCGGCTATGAAGTTTCGGAACTGTTGGCGGGAGGCATGGATCAATACGAGATCGGCTCGCAGTCCGGCTACTTCGCCAATATCGGCCAGGAAGACGGCTTGTTCGTGCAGGACGACTGGCGCGTGAACCGTAACCTGACGCTGAACTACGGCATGCGCTGGGATTATCTGTCGCGTCCGTACGAAGCGCATAACCAGCAGTCAGCCTTCAACGTGGATACCGGTACGGTGATGATCGCCGGCCAGAATGGCATTTCGCGCAGCATCATTGCGCAGGATTATCACAACTTCGGCCCGCGCGCGGGCTTTGCCTATGACCTGACAGGTGATGGCAAGACCGTGGTCCGCGGCGGATTCGGGATCTTCTACTTCCTCGATTTCGGCGGCATCGACAATCAGCTTGGCGAGCAGGCACCCTTCGGCGGCAGCAACGACTATCTGGCCACCAACGGCTACTGCACCACCTTCACCGGCCAGCTCTCCACATCGCCGTCACCGATGGCGTGGGACGGCGGCTACAATTGCACCGGCTATACCTCCCCGAGCACGGTCGCTTACAGTGCTACCGGGGACACCGGGATCGCTCTTCCGGCGCGCGGCTATGTCGGCTTCAACCCTGCAAAGCCACCGGCCGGCACCAGCATGATCGCCGTCAACACCCATAACAAGACCAGCACCGTGGAGGAGTGGAATTTGCAGGTGGAGCGCCAGTTCGGATCGAACAACGTTGTGAACATCGCTTACGTTGGAACGACGGGCACCAACCTGTCCACCTACTACCCGTACAACATTAACCAGTTCGTCTCCGGCATTCAGAACTTCCCGACCCTGGGAAGCATCAACTACAACAACTACAACGGCATCTCGAACTACAACGGCCTGCAACTGCACGTGGAACACCGCATGACTACAGGGCTTACCGCGACCGGCTCCTACGCGTGGTCACACACGCTGGACGACTCGCCGGGAGCTTTCCAAGGTCAAAGTGCGGCTCTTTATTACGATCCGATGGCGGGCTATGGCAACTCCAGTCAGGACCAGCGCCATGTGTTCAGTTCATCGATCCTCTACCTGATGCCCTTCGGCCGTGGCCAGAAGTTTGGCGGCAGTGCCTCGGTCCCGATGGACTGGCTGATTGGCGGCTGGCAGACCAGCTTGACCGCCCTGGTGCAGTCGGGCTCGCCGACCGACCTCTCCACAGGGACGGACGCACCCGGAAACCGTCCCGACCTGGTTGCGTCCATCAAGTATCCCAAGAGCATCTCGGGCCATTGGTTCGATCCGACCTCGTTCGCCAATCCTCCCGTGGTAACCGGCAGCGTGTCAGGCGCCACAACCTATACACGCCTCGGAACCCTGCGCCGCAACCAGGTCTACGGGCCCGGATACCGTGTGGTCAATTTCAGTCTCCAGAAGAACCTCACCCTGGCTGAGAAGTACACGCTGGAGTTGCACGGGGATGCTTTCAACCTCTTCAACACAGCGGAGTTCACCAACCCGAATTCCAGCCTGACCGGTGGGAACTTCGGCCAGATCGAAGGAACGCAGATTTACAGCAACCGCGAGATTCAGTTGGCGGCTCGTTTCACCTTCTGATCGCGCTGTTGGATTCGACGCGCCATGGCGGCTCTATGCCGCCGTGGCGCAGAGAATGCCTCTTGCTTCACGGTCATGCGCCCAGCGCGTCGCGGATACCTTCTGCATGAACGAAAGGTAATGCAATGAAGCCCACCAGGCGGCTACTCGTGATTGCTGTCTCTTTGCTCGCCTGTGGTCTTTGGGCTTCAGGGCAAACACCGCCGGCTTGTTCCCCGGCACAAACTGCAACCGGTCCATGTATTGACAAGATTGACCCGCCCAACTGGTGGGCCGGCCTGCCTGATCCAATGCTCCTCGTTCATGGCGAAGGACTGAACCATGCGCGCTTTAAACTGACCGGCAATGGCGTGACTCTGGACCGGACCCAGGCATCGGACAACGGTCACTGGGCGATCCTGTGGCTGCGCACAAAGGATGCCGCGCCACAAGCCATATGGATTACGGCAAGCAACGATCAGAGTCAGTCGCGCAGCTCCTATGCGCTGGCCGAACGCTCGCACCAGGCCGATGGCCACAGCGGTTTCTCTTCTGCCGACGTGCTTTATCTGATCATGACCGACCGCTTCGCCGACGGAAACGCGACCAACAATCCTTCCAGTGATAATCGCTCCTCCGCGCGCGGCTGGCATGGCGGAGACCTTGCCGGCATCGAGCAGCATCTGGATTACCTCAAGCAACTGGGCGTAACGGCGGTGTGGACCACGCCCGTCGCTTCCAACGGCGCAATGCCAGTGGCCTATCACGGCTATGCCGCTACTGACCTTTATGCGGTAGACCCGCACTTTGGCACGCTCGCGAACTACCAGCATCTGTCCGATGCGCTGCACGCGCGTGGCATGAAGCTGGTGATCGATCTGGTGCCCAACCACATCGGGGTCAAGCATCCGTGGGTGCTGGATCCTCCCGCGCGCGACTGGCTGCACGGCACGCTCGAGCAGCATAGTGCCGTGAAGAACGACTTTTATCAGCTGCTGGACCCGCACGCTCCGCCCCAGGCATGGCGTAACATCACCAACGGCTGGTTCACGGACGACATGCCTGACCTGAACCAGGAAAACCCGCTCGTGGCTCGCTACTTAATTCAAAACGCGCTGTGGTGGGTTGAAACGGCCAACCTCGATGGCATCCGGTTGGATACGTTTCCTTACGTGGACCGCGCCTTCTGGCATGATTTTCACGCAACGCTGCATAGCGTGTATCCGCACCTGACAACGGTAGGCGAGATCTTCGATCGAGATCCGGAGGTCACCTCTTATTTCGCGGGCGGCGTGGCGCACCAGGGCATCGACACAGGGCTGGACACACCCTTCGACTTCCCTGTCTACTTTGCGCTGCGTGACGTTCTGGCCCACGACAAACCGATGACCGAACTGGCCACCATTCTGCGTCAGGACGCTCTCTATCCGCGCCCCGAGCGGCTGGTCCCATTTATCGGCAATCACGATACGTCGCGCTTTCTTACGGAGGCTGGCGGTTCCGTGCCGCGGCTGAAACTGGCGCTGGGCCTGTTGGCCACGTTACGCGGAATGCCGGAGCTTTATTCCGGAGACGAGATTGGCATGGAGGGAGGCAATGATCCCGATAACCGGCGGGACTTTCCTGGCGGCTTTCCGGGCGATACGCACAGCGCGTTCACCAGGGCGGGCCGCACGGCCACTGAGCAGGATATCTTCGCCTGGACCTCAGGAATGCTTGCGCTGCGGGCGTCGCATCCGGCGCTCAAAACAGGCCTCGAACAAGATCTTTTCGCCGACGATGATGTATTCGCATTTGTTCGCACATCAGCGGCGGGAAGCTGTTCGTCCAGTCATTCCGCCGATCCGTCGCAGGAGCGGCTCCTCATTATCGTAAACAAGGCAAGACGCGGTGAATCTCTGGAGCTGCCGGCGGAAGGGACAGCGCTTGCCGGGTGTACGGAGTTTCAGGCACTGGCTCCGGCGACGGGAGGTGCGCCGGTTGCCGGCGGTGGGAAGTTGAATATCGAAGAGCCGGCGGAGTCGATAACCGTCTATCAAGTGCAGTGAGTCACCGTCTGTGGCTGCTTTCGCTTGCGCACATGCTGCATTCCTCTATACGCGCCTTCCTAATCGGGGTCTTGAGAAGAATCTCTGTAAACTGCGATGCAATAGTTTATCCAAAAGGCTTTGGTTGATCTTGGGCTGTTGCTCAGGGAATCTTGACAACGGTTTTGAGGTTTCTCAATTTCAAGAACGCGGTAGTTGGTGAGGACCGTGTATCACGGAGCGGAGGTCTACCTGTGCACGAATCATTGACCACGTTCCGCTGAGTCGACAATCTCCTTTACAAGTTTGCTACTTACACCGCAACCCCGGGCCGCCTAGTTTAGAGCGGTTCCACAATTCACGTGCCCTTTCCGGCGTCTTGCAGGGTGGCTTTTTCTTGATGAAAAAGCCACTTGGCGGTTGCGGACCTGGGTATGGCAATTGTGGAACCGCTGTAATGTAATCAGGAGGTCAATATCGAGACCGCTTATCGGTTCACCAAAGTTAGTCGTGCGAGAAACTGAACCGAAGCTCGTGTTCCGATCTCAATTGTTGTCAATCGCCGAGTCGTAGGCCAAACGGCATTACAAGAGCCAAAGCCAGCCCTCGGTCGCGGGCAACTGCAGCGCATAGTTCGTGCTGCCGGCGTCAGCGTCGGTGTTCGCCTTGGGATCGATAAGCGGTGGGTAAAAATCCTAGATGTAACTCAGGCCGTCAGCACCCAAAATCGGGTAATTGAAGCAGAAAAGGATATTCGATGCGGCGGGACCGCCCGTGATCGTGCCGCAACTGGTCGATGTCTGGCTGGGTGAGGCAGCCTCGGGAGTGTTGAAGTCGGAGTAGGTGACTTGCTGGCCAGTACTATGGTACGGGAAAAGAGCTGCGAAGGCCACTCCACACAGAGCAACGATCAGGTGCTGTTGAAACCGTGCGAAACGCACACTGGAAGCCGAGCCAGCGGACTGCTTTGTCATGTTTGCGATCTCCTGGGGAAGGGACTGCCGGTGAATGAGCCATACCTGGGCGCTCTGAGCGCAAAGTTCCGCTAAGCGAATCAGAGTCGGCGAAACGTGGTCTGGACTCGACTGACGTAAGTCAAAATTCCGGGGTTGTTCCTTGTTCGTTAGGGAAGTGTTTGCCACCGTGGTCGCCGCTTGTACGGCCAAATTGTGTGTCGACCAGGACAGCGTCTCGGGAGCAAAACCCAACTGAGAGTTGAGAGCGTAGTGTAGCGCCTGAACGACCTTTTGAAAAGATGAAAGTTTTTTCATTTGGAAGGCGCAATGTCTGTGGTAACCGGACTCAGTTACCGGCAGGATGGCATTTCTGAGCCAGAAGAGGCGCGAGTCGCCGGCAAGAACGGACGGCGTGCGATGGGCGCAGTGCAAATTTTCCTGTTGGCAGGGAATTCGGTCTGGAGAAGGGTTCATACGAGACTCAGATCTCCGCCACGATTGCGTAGCGCAGATGACGGCTGGAATGCAGACAAGCGTCCGCGCATGACGGGCCAATCAGGAAAAGTGGCAGAGCAGTCCCGTGTGCTCCATCACTGCCAACATAGCGACATGGGCACTGCGTCGTGTCTCCGGATCGCCTGTTCTTCGTCGGTCGATTGTTAGTTCCAGCCCGAACGATGACGCTCCGCAACGAACCGCGAATGGGAATTGCCGAGTCTCGAAGCCAACACGGCATGAAGGAGGTCGGAGGCGAGCCTACTCCGTTGTCGCCGGTCAAATGCATGTTGACCAACCATGGTGGTCGATCCACGAGAGGCTATAAGAAAATCAGGAACTCAAGGGCGAATCCAGTGACGTTTCGGAAAGCCACCGCCCAGACTGATCATCGCGTGCGGTAACACCGAGGAATCTTCCCGCAGCCGGCGTGGCAACGTCAGAAAAAACCGCGGCGAATTGCAGTTGCGAAAGGCACGATCATCGGAACCGCAGGGGAGAACCGATCCTGCCCCCCATGCAAGGTTTGGCGTCCTGGGGGACCGCCAGGGGTGCGACCCAAGTCTTGGATTTTCAAGCAGAAAGGGAACGGGAGGGTATCCGGCGGCCGTTCGAAGGGAAGCAAGAGCTTCCGCACTCCGGAGGAGGAGGAGACTCGGCATTCCTCTTTTGAGATACATATTACCTTTGGAACAACCCTGATGAGATTCCGGCGGCTTGTTGTCCAAATTTGCGACACGAGCGTGCTAGCATCAGGGCACGAATTTAAGACGTTCAACCGATCGTGGATCGTAGCACGCCGGTTATCGTTCTAGCGAATCGGCAGCGGCCCCCGTGTTGCCGATGACGTACGGCCTGGCCGCGGCCGTGGCGCTGTTCGGTAGCAATAGGTTGCCGGAAATCGCATACGGAGCCCGTACATGAATCGCAAATCCGACCTCTCCCTCCTGGCACGATATCCAGAAAACATTTTGCATCATTCTTCAGCGCATGGGTCGCACTCCGAGTCGAGGCGAATCCGAAGTTTTGCGGTGGGCCTGGCGGCGCTGCTGCTTGCGGCCGCGGTGAGCGCGGCGCAGAGCACCTTTCCCGCCACCCGGGTCGGCACGCCGGCCGCGCAGCAGGCCGTCACCGTAACCGCGCGGGCAGCGGGGACAGTGGCTTCTGAAACCATTGTGACGCTGGGGCAGACGGGCCTGGACTTCACGCTGCCCGCAGCTCCGGCGTCCAGTTGCACCGGAGTCGCCCTGACGGTGGGCGGCGCCACCCCCAGTTGCAGCCAGTCGGTGGCATTTACACCCACGGCGCCCGGTCTGCGCCTGGGCGCGGTGGAGCTGTTCGATGCGGGCGGCAATCTGTTGGGCGAAGCGCTCATTTCGGGGACGGGTACTGGCGGGCTGGCGGTCCTGGTTCCGGGCAATACGCTCCCCTTTGCCGGTAACGGAAGCTATCTGGATGCGGTGCAAGACGGGATTCCCGCGCTCAATGCGGAACTGTACTCGCCGACCGGCGTGGTGAAGGACGGAGCGGGGAATCTGTACATCGCCGACAGCGGGCACAACCGGATTCGGATGGTCAGCGCGTCGACGGGGCAGATTTCGACCGTGGCGGGCACGGGAACGGCGAGTTACACAGGCGATAACGCGGCGGCCACGGCGGCGACGCTCAACACGCCCTGCGGCATCGCGCTGGACGGCGCGGGCAACCTGTACATCGCCGACACGGGCAACAACGTCATCCGCAGAGTGGATGCGGTGACGCACGTGATTACCACCGTCGCCGGCAATGGCTCCGGTCTTCTGGGATTCGGGGGCGACGGATCGCTTGCCACTTCGGGAACCGTATTACTCGACGGCCCGCAGGGCATCGCAGTGGATGCCGCGGGAGATCTCTATATCTCCGACACAAACAACCAGGTGGTTCGCGAAGTCACCGCGTCCACGGGTGACATCAACACCATTGCGGGCGAGTACTTCGGCCCCTTCGGCAACGGAGTGGGCGGCTACAACGGCGACGGGGCACTGGCCACAGCATCGACGCTGAACCGTCCGTACGCCGTGGCCTTCGACGCGGCGGGAGATGTCTTCATCGCTGATACCGACAACAATCGCATCCGCGAGATCAATGCGACGACGCGCACGATCTCGACGGTGGCTGGCACCGGCGTGACGGGTGCGACCGGCGATAACGGGCTGGCAACCGCGGCAGAGCTCGACGCGCCCACGGGCATCGCACTCGATCCGGCGGGCGATCTCTACATTGGCGACACGCAGAACAGCAGGATTCGCAAGGTGAACTTCGCGAGTGGGTATATCAATACCGTGGCAGTCAGTGGTGGAGAGTATCTGCTGGACACCGACAGTATCGCGAACACGATTTCCGTGAAGGGGCCGCAAGGGCTCCTGGTGGATGCCAACGGCAACGTCTTCTTTGCCAGCACGTTGAGCATGCAGGTGTGGGAGATCGAGAGCAACCTGGCGGCGCTGGACTTTACGGCCACGCCGGTGCGGCAGGGCGACGTATCGAGCGCCATGTTCCAGACCGTCGAGAACGATGGCAACGATGCAGCGAACCCGCTGGCCTTTACGTCGATCACGGACGGAACGAACGCCCAGATCGACACGTCGATCCCAGCGGGCGCGTGCGCGACCACGTCGCCGCTGGCTGTGGATAGCGAATGCACCATTGGCGTGTACTTTGCGCCTGCCGCGACGCCGGTCCTTACCGTGAACACCACCGAGGCCGGGACTGTGGACGCCGCGTACACCACGGCTTCGACCATCAATGGCCCCAACTCGCCTCTGGCGATTACTGCCCTCGGCGTGGCGGAGCCGCTGAACTCGACCGCGACAGTGGTCTCGGCCTCGCCCGATCCTTCGCTGTTCGGCCAGAACGTGACTTTCACCGTGCAGGTGACCACGGGAGCTGGAACCGGCGCACTCACCGGGACGGTCTCCATCACCGACACCTTCGCTGGGAACACCACGACGCTGGCCACAGGGCTGGCGCTGAACGCCTCCGGCATGGCAACCTTCCAGATCGCCACGCTGCCCGTGGGCGTGAACTCGATCGTGGCGGCTTACAGCGGCGACACGGGGCACGGCGCGAGCAGCTCGACCGACAACGGTGTCTCGCCCTGGAGCCAGGTGGTGGAAGAGCAGACCACGATCGCGCTCACTTCCAGCGCCAACCCATCCCAGGTTGGCCAGAGCGTCACCTTCACGGCGACGGTGACCGCGCCGAATGGCGGCGGGTTGTTGCCCGATGGCACGCTTTCGTTCCTGGATGGAACCACGACGCTGGCCGACGTGCAACTCAGCGGCGGCGGAGTAGCGACGTTCACGACCTCAACGCTAACTGCAGGCGCGCATCAGATCACAGCGGTTTACAGCGGCGACGAGACCAAGGAGATTCTGGGAGAAACCTCGGCGGTGCTTGTTCAGGATGTGCAGGCGGCGGCAACGCTCGTCGTTGCGACATCCGGTAGCCCATCGTACTACGGCAACGCAGTGACATTTACCGCGACCATCACGTCCAGCTCGACAACATCGGCCAGCGGAACGGTAACGTTCTTCGACAACGGTGCGCAGATCGGAACGGGTACGCTGAGCGGCGGCACCCCGGACACCGTGCAATTCACAACATCGGTGCTGGCCGTGGGGACGCATCCCATCACGGCCACCTACGCCGGAGATAACTTCAACACCGCAGCAGCCTCAGTGGCCATCAATCAGGTGGTCACTCAGACAACGACATCGGATACGCTCACGGCGACGCCGAATCCCGGGGTTCAGGGCACGGCAGTGACGCTCACGGACGCGGTAAAGCTCACTAATGGAGCCGGGACACCCACGGGTGTTGTGACTTTCACCTCCGGGACGACGGTACTAGGCACGGCCAATCTGACCGCAGCGGGAACCGCGACGATCAATCCGGTGCTTGCTCCGGGAACCTACTCGATCGTGGCCACATACGCCGGTGACACCGACGACGCCGGCAGCCAATCGGCTCCGCTTTCGCTGACGGTCCTGAATTCGAGCACAACGACGGTGACAGGAACGCCCAATCCGTCGCTGTTCGGCCAGTCAGTGACGATCACGGTGCAGGTGACCTCGGGGACCGGAGGTGCAATCCCCGCGGGAACAGTAACACTCTTCGACACCTTTAATGGAGTAAAGAACACCCTGACCGCGGCTTTAGCGCTGAACGCGTCTGGAGCGGCCACGTTCACGACGTCTACGCTGGCCGTGGGAGCGCACTCGATTACCGCGTCGTACAGCGGCGACACGTCGCACGACGCGAGCACCTCGACCGACAGCGGGGCGTTGCCCTGGAGCCAGATCGTGGAAGAGCAGACGGCCGTTGCGCTGACTTCCAGCGTGAATCCTTCCCAGGTTGGCCAGAGCGTGACCTTTACGGCAACCGTGACCGCGCTGAACGGTGGTACAGTCCCGCCCGACGGCACGCTTTCGTTTGTCGATGGAACAACCACGCTGGCATCGGTGCAACTGAGTGGCGGAGTGGCCGCGTTTACGACCACGACGCTGGCCAACGGCTTGCATCCGATCACGGCGGTTTACAGCGGCGACGCGGCCAAGGAGATTCTGGGAGAGACCTCGGTGGTGCTCAACCAGGTTGTGCAGACCGCGGCGACCATCGCCGTCGCGACGTCCGGCAGCCCATCTTATTTCGGCGCCGCGGTGACGTTTACCGCGACCATCACGTCCAGCGCGACGACTCCAGCCAGCGGAACGGTGAACTTCTACGACGCCGGCGTGAAGATCGGATCGGGTACGCTGACCGGCGGCAGCCCGGACATCGCGCAATTCACGACTTCGGCGCTGGCCGTGGGGACGCATCCAATCACGGTTACCTACGCCGGGGATAACTTCAACACCGCGGCGGCTTCGGCGGCCATCAGCCAGGTGGTCACTCAAACGGTGACCGCGGTAGCGCTAACCGCATCGCCGAATCCCGGGATCGCAGGCACGGCGGAGACGCTGACGGCTACGGTGACTGTGACCAAAGGAGGCGGGACTCCGACTGGCTTGGTGACCTTCACCTCGGGGACGACGGTGCTGGGCACGGCGAACCTGAACACTTCGGGAGTCGCGACGATCAACCCGGTGCTGGCGCCGGGGAACTACTCGATCGTGGCCACGTACGCGGGCGATACGGACGACGGCGGCAGCCAGTCAGCTCCGCTGGCGCTGACGGTGGCGCAGGCGCAGACAGCGACTGCACTCACCGTGGTTCCCAATCCTTCGTCGTGGCTGCAGGCAGTGACTTTCACGGCGGTGGTGGCGGGCAATGGCGCCATCCCCACGGGGACGGTGCAGTTCTTCGCCAGCGGCACCCTGATCGGCGCCGCGACGCTCAATACAAGCGGGGTTGCGACGCTGACATTCTCGAACCTGGCGATCGGGACTTACGCGATTACGGCGACCTACGAGGGTGACGCCAATGATGCGGCTAGCACCTCGCCGGCGGTCAGCCTGACCGTGGGCAAGATTCCGACCACGACGGATCTGGGGTTCTCGATGACGAGCGGCTCCAATCCGCAGGTCGATCTGGTGGCGACAGTCGTTGCCAGTGTGGGACCCGTGCCGACGGGAACGATCACCTTCTCGAACGCATCGTCGACGCTGGGCACAGCCACGCTGGATGCGAGCGGGGTCGCCACGCTGGTCCTGAACCTGCCTGCAGGCACGTATGCCGTCATGGCCGTGTACAGCGGAGATGCGTCGCATCTGGCGTCGACCTCGCAGCCGATCACGGTGGTGGTGAATCCGGTAACCTTCGATCTGACGGTGTCGCCGACATCGATAACGCTCAAGACCTCGCAGTACGCCGAGGTTGGCATGATCCTGACCTCGGAGGGCGGGTTCACCGACACGATCGCGTTGGGTTGCCTGGGGTTGCCGCCTGGGGTGACCTGCCACTTCTCCAGCCCGTCGGTCAACCTGCCGGCGAACGGAACCGCGATCGCGGAGTTAACCATCGACACGAATTCGCCGCTGACCGGCGGCACGCAGGCGATGAACCGGCGCGCGGGGAGCAGCGGGGCGCTGCTGGCCGACGTTCTGCTTCCTTTCAGCATCCTGTTCGGCTGGATCTTCCGGCGGCAACGCAAGCGCATGGCGGCGGCGTTCACCATGATGCTGGTGATCGTGCTATCTGCGGTGGCGCTTGGGACAACGGGCTGCAACGGCATCAGCACGACGAGCGCGGTGCCAGGAACCTACACCATCCAGGTTGTGGGGTCCGGCACAACCACCGGCGTGGTCGAGACGCAGAATGTTTCGCTGACGATCACGCAATAGAACCACAACGGCCCGTAGCGGCCGGTGGCCGGGAGAGGCACGACCATGTTTACTGCATTGGGGCAGTGGTGGAGTGGGGATCGAGGCAAATGGACAGGAGCCTGCGCAATCCGTGCGGGCGCGATACTGGCTTTTGCCGTTTGCCTTGCGGGCCAGGCGCGGGCTCAGACTGCGCCCGCGGGTGACAAGGGCGGGCTGGGCATCTGGGCTGGCGCCGGGGGCTCAGGGTATTACGTGCAGTACGGCGAACGCAAGATGGTCGGCGTTACGGGCTTCGTCGACGCCGACACGCGGAGGCGCCTGGGCATTGAGGCCGAGGGTCGATGGGTAGAGTTTCGCCAAGCGGCCAACGTTCACATCGAAACCTATTCGATTGGAGCGCGCTACCACTTCAACGTCGGCAGATACCAGCCCTACGTGAAAGGCCTGGTGGGTTTCGGCGATTTCAATTTTCCCTATAACCTGGCCACGGGCCGATTCCTGGTGGTAACCGGAGGCGCCGGACTCGACTTCCGGCTCAGCCGCAGGATCTACATTCGCGCGGCCGACTGTGAGTATCAGTCTTGGCCGCAGTTCACGTTCGGCGCCATGACGACGCTGAGCGGAAGCGTGGGCCTGCGCGTGCGCGTTTTCTGATCGTCCACACGACGGGCGTCATCTCCGGCTGGAATGAAACAGTGGCAGGTGCGCTCGACTCTTCAGCTCTCGAGTGTCACGAACTTCGCATTCTTTTGCGCCTTGAGCACCAGTTCCGCGGCAAGCAAAGCCTCGTCCTGGTTCTGCGCCGTGTGCGTGCGGTTCACAATGTCGGCGACAAACTGAGGGCCGAAGGGCAGAGGCATGGCGTTGCAGTCGACATACCGCGCCTGCTTGCTGTCCACCACGAACAGGTTGTTGCCCTGGTGGCCGACCGCAATATTGGTGTATTTGCGGACTTCCATATAACCGTCGGTGCCCAGAATGAACAGCCGACCGTCGCCCCAGGTTCCCAGGCCATCCGGCGTGAACCAATCGAGCCGGACATAGCCGAAGCCGCGGTTGCCGCGCAGCACCATGTCGCCAAAGTCCTGGAAGCGCGGGTGCTTAGGGATGGCGCACATTCGCGATCTGCGACTCGACAACCTCCGCCTCTGTCGATCCCGTGTAGAACAGGAACTGATCCACCTGGTGCGAGCCGATGTCGCACAGAATTCCGCCGTACTGATCGGGGTTCCAGAACCAATCGGGCCGCGGCATCGCGCCGCCTGAATTGCCGCCGCCCTGGACGATCTGGTGCGGCGCAATGTTGATCGTCTGGATCACCTTGCCGATCGCGCCCTGGCGAACCAGTTCGCCCGCGTAGACGGCCGCCTTCACCTCCAGCAGCTCGCTGTACAGGATGGCGTAGATGCGTCTGGTCTCGGCGATGGTCTTGCGCACCTCAGCCAGTTGCTCGAGCGTCGTCATCCCGGGTTTGTCTGAGAGGAAGTCTTTGCCGCGCTTCATGGCGCGCACGGCCAGTCCCGCGCGCTCACTGGCAATCTGCGAGGTCAGAACCAATTGCACCGAAGGATCGTCGAGAATCTCGTCCTGCGTGGCGACGATCTTCACGTCGGGGAACCGCTTGCGAAAGAGCGCCAGCTTGTCTTCTTCGCCTCCCCATGCCGCCACCAGTTCGCCGCCGCCGCGCTGCACGGCGCCGATCATGCCATAGATGTGGTCGTGGCTCATGCCGCACACGGCAAACTTGATGTGATACTTAGGCGCCTCCTCGGCCTGCGCGGGCACCACCGCGTCTTCCACCACGCGCTCGGCTCCGCCTCCGAAGGCCATTGCACTCTCCGGCAGTCCAGCCATCATCGCCGCCGGCCCCAGCGATCCCACCAGTCCCGCTTGCTTCAAAAACTCGCGCCGCTGCGTCAAACTCGTTGTCATCTCTCCTCCGCAATTCTTCAGCTTGATTGCACGGTGTCCGATACGGCTCCCGTTGCTCTGACCCGCTGAAGCGTTCCGCAATTTGGACCCCCTACAGCCGTCGCCGCACTTGCGCTCATTGATCATAGCCGCCTTAACGGGCGGGCGTGAATTGTCGAAGGCAGTGCCGGCCCTGCGGGCTAGCATAATCTGTTCTGACGTAGCTCGGACAAATTCGACGAGGAGAACAAATGACACGATGACGCCCTCTGCGAAAATAGAATTTCATGCTTGCGCTCCAACATGCCGGCAAGCGGTTCGGGCCGCGCGTCCTGTTTCTCGAGGCCGACTGGCTCATCCGCAACGACGAGAAGACCGCGCTCGTGGGCGCCAACGGCGCGGGCAAATCCACGCTGATGAAGGTCCTCTGCCGGCCTGGAAACGCTGGACTACGGATCGCTCGAGCAGACGCGCGGCATCAGCATCGGCTATCTGCCGCAGGAGGGGTTGCAGCTTGCAGGCCGAACTGTTTTCGAGGAGTGCCTGACCGTCTTCGACGAGCTGCACGAGATGGAGCATGAGATCGAGCGGCTGGCCGGGCAGATGGCCGAGCTGGATCACGAAGGCGCGGAGTACCAATCCGCCGCCGAGCGCTATTCGCTGCTGCAGGACCGCTTTCACGCGCTCGACGGCTACGCGCTCGATGCGCAGGTGGGCAGCGTGCTCACCGGCCTGGGCTTCGGCAAGGAGGATTGGGCGCGGCAGACCGATGAGTTCAGCGGCGGATGGCAGATGCGCATTGCGCTGGCCAAGCTGCTGCTGGCCAAGCCCAACCTGCTGCTGCTCGACGAGCCCACCAACCACCTCGACCTGGAAACGCGCAACTGGCTCGAGGACTATCTGAAGAGCTATCCCTTCGGCTACATCCTCATCTCGCACGACCGCTACTTTCTCGATGTGACCATCGACCGCACGGTGGAGATATGGAACAAGCGCCTGACCATCTACCAGGGAAATTACACGAAGTACCTCAAGCAGAAGGACGAGCGGCGCGCGCAGCTTATGGCCGCTTACCGCAACCAGCGCGAGCGCATCGAGCATCTTGAGGCCTTCATCAATCGCTTCCGCTACCAGGCCACCAAGGCCAAGCAGGTGCAGTCGCGCATCAAGGAGCTGGAAAAGATCGAGCGCATCGAGGTTCCCGAGGAAGAGCCGGTCATCCACTTCAAGTTTCCCCAGCCGCCGCCCTCGGGCCGCATCGTGGCCGAGGCCGAGGGGTTGGCGAAGAGTTACGGGCCGAAGCAGGTGTTCGACGGCGCGCGGTTCAACCATCGACGCGGCGACCGCGTGGCGCTGGTGGGCGTGAACGGCGCGGGCAAGTCCACGCTGATCAAATTGCTCACCGGCGAGGAGGCGCCCACTGCCGGTTCGATTCGGCTGGGCCACAACGTCGTCGCCGAGTACTTTGCGCAGGATCAGTACAAGGTGCTCGACCCCGAAGCGCGCATGCTGGACGACATCAGCCGCGCCGCCCTGCGCGTGCCGGAGGTGGAGCTGCGCTCGCTGCTCGGCTGTTTTCTCTTTTCCGGCGACGACGTCTTCAAGCCGCTGGGCGTGCTCTCGGGCGGCGAGCGCAACCGCTACGCGCTGGCGCGGATTCTGGTCTCGCCCTCGAACTTTCTGCTGCTCGACGAGCCGACGAATCACCTGGACATGCGCGCCAAGGACGTGCTGCTCGAAGCGCTCGCGGGCTACAGCGGCACGGTGGTCTTTGTTTCCCACGACCGCTACTTCATCGATCGCCTGGCCACGCGCGTGCTCGAAATCGAAGACGGCGCGGTGACGGCGTACGAAGGCAACTACGAAGACTATCTGCGGCGCAAGGCCGCGCTGGCTGCGCCTGTGCCCGCTCGAGTGCGCCGGCCCCGCAACACGAAAAACCTGCATCGATTGGAACCACGATCGTCATCGAGGGCGGCCCCGAGCCGTTCGACGGCGCGACATCGTCAATGGCCCCACGGACCCGCCGCCTGAATCCCATCAAGCAAAAGCAGATGCAGGACCGATGCGCCTTTCTCGAAGAGGAGATCCCGCGCATCGAAAGCGCCATCGCGCACACCGAGGAGCAACTGGGCGTTTACGTTTCCGCAGCCGAGACGCAGCGGCTGACCGCGCTGGCCGAAGAACTCCGCGCGCAGCTGGCCGCGCTGACCGCCGAGTGGGAGGAGCTGATGGCGCAGTTGGAAGGCCAGACGACCTGATCCCGGGGCGACCTCGAATCCTGTCGTGCATAATCGAAATACGATGGCTCTTTTGTGGAATCCCGAGAGCTGGTCGCAGCGGCTGGCCGAGCTGGAAGCGCAGACCGGCGACCTGAAAGAGGCGCCGCTGCGCCGCGACGTGCGCTCGCTGGGCACGCTGCTGGGCGAGGTGCTGCGCGAGCAGGCCGGCGACGAGCTGTTCGCGCAGGTCGAGGCGCTGCGGCAGGGCACCATCCGCCGCCGCGACGCCGACGCGCACGGCAACGCCGAAGAGGCCGCCCGCCACGCAGCGGCTGCGCTGGAGCTGGTGCACTCGCTGCCCGTCGAGCGCGCCATCCTGCTCACGCGCGCCTTTGCGTTCTACTTCGAGCTCATCAACCTGGCTGAGACCAACCATCGCAAGCGCCGCCGCGTTGCGCTGCGCCTGAGCGGCCAGGCCGGCCGCCAGCGCGGCTCGCTCGAAGGCACGTTCTGCGAGATGCGCCGCGTGGGCATCGGCGCGGAGGAGGCGCTGAACTGGCTGCGCCGCGTGCTCATCGTGCCTGTGTTTACCGCGCACCCCACCGAGGCGGCCCGGCGCACCGTCATGTTCAAGCGCCGTCGAATCGGCGAATTTCTCGAAGCGCTCGACCGCATCCCGCTGCCCGAGCAGGACATGGCGCGGCTCGAGGAGCTCGTGCTGGCCGAGATCACCGGCCTTTGGCAGACCGACGAGGTGCGCTCGCGCCGGCCGACCGTCTACGACGAGGTCAAGATGGGCCTCGACTACTACGACGTCTCCATCTTCGAGACGCTGCCCGAACTCTACCGCGAGATCTCCGCAGCCCTCCGCGCGGCGTACGGCCTCGAGATCGAGCCGCTCGAGCTGCCGCTGGTGTTGCGTTTCGGCTCGTGGATCGGCGGCGACCGCGACGGCAATCCTTTTGTCACGCCCGACGTGACGCGCGCCGCTCTGCAGCTTGCGCGCGGGCATTTGCTGCTTTACTACCAGCGCCGGCTCGACGCGATCATCGACCTGCTGACCACGAGCGCGCAGCAGCGGCCGGTGAGCGATGCGCTGCTCGAGCGCCTGCGCGCCTACGTGGCCCAGGTGCACACGCCGGAGGCGCAGGTCTTCGGCTCGCAATACGAATTCGAGTATTACCGCCGCTTCGTCATCTGCCTCAAGGCGCGCATCCAGCGCACTCTGGAGCGGGCGGGGGATGTGCAGGGCATGAGCGGAGCGATGCCCGTGATGCCCTACACCCTGGCGCGTACACAGGACAAACTCACTCAGGCGCTGCCGGCTTACTGCTCGGTTCAGGACTTTCTCGACGACCTGGAGACACTGCGCGCATCGCTGGCCGCGAATGGCGGCATTCGCATTGCGCGCACGCTCATCGATCCGCTCATCCTTCAGGTGCGCACCTTCGGCCTGCATCTGCACACGCTGGATATCCGCCAGCATGCGCGGGTTCACGCCGCGGCGTTGCACGAGGCGATCAGCGACACCATCGCGCCAGCGCTGCAAAGCGGGCTCTCTGCGGAAACGGCGAGCGTGCTTGAGACCTTCCGCGTGGTGGCAGAGGTGAAGGGAGGATGTTCGCCTGAGGCGATTCGCCAATACGTGATCAGCGGCGCATCGTCGGTTGAGGATGTGCTTGCCGTGATTCGCCTGGCGCGGCTGGGTGGCGTAGCGGTGGAGGGCGCGGGCGAAGAGCCCGGCCGCGATCCCGGCCTTCCACCCCAGCGACACCGGCTCTGTGAGCCACCTGTCGCCCCCCCTGCAACGAGCGCAGACCCCGGCCTGATGCCGGTGCCGCTTTTTGAGTCCATCGAAGATCTGCGCAACGCGCCTGCAATCTGCCGCGAGCTTTGGAGCCGGCCCGATTACCGCCGGCTGCTCGCGACCTGGGGCAACTGGCAGGAGATCATGCTCGGCTACTCCGACTCGAATAAGGACGGCGGCATGCTGACCTCGACGTGGGAGATCTTCCGCGCGCATCGCGATCTGCACGTGGTGGCGCGCGAGGCCGGCATCAAGCTGCGCATCTTCCACGGCCGCGGCGGCACGGTGGGCCGCGGCGGAGGGCCCACGCATCGCGCCATCTTCGCCCAGCCCTTCGATGCCTTCGACGGCCAGTTGCGCATCACCGAGCAGGGCGAGGTGCTCAACTTCAAATACGCCGACGAGGTGCTGGCCGAGCGCAACCTCGAGCTGATGATCGCCGCTTCGCTCGATGCGCTGGCGCGGCCCAACGCGCGCGATCCCGAGGGCCACTTCACCGGCGTGCTCAAGCCGGAGTGGGAGGCCGCGCTCGACGAGCTTTCGAGCCTGGCCTTCGGCTTCTACCGCGAGCACATTCTCGAAGACCCCGGCGTGATCACGTACTTCGAGCAGACCACGCCGGTCGGCGAGCTGGAGAACGCCAAGATCGGCTCGCGCCCCGCGCGCCGCAGCGATTCGCCCAAGCTCTCCGATCTGCGCGCCATTCCCTGGGTCTTCGGCTGGACGCAGTCGCGGCTGCTGGTGCCCGCGTGGTTCGGCGTGGGCTTTGCCATCGACGAATATCTCGCCCGGCCGGGCGCGCTCGAGACTCCTGCAAACCATGGCCAAGGAGTTTCCGCTCTTCATCGATCTGCTGCGCAACGTGGAGATGGCGCTGGGCAAGGCGGACCTGGGCACGGCGCGGCTTTATTCCACGCTGGTAAAGGACGAAAAGCTGCGCGAGCGCATCTACGATATGTTCGAGGCCGAGTTCCATCGCACCGTGCGCGCGGTTCTCGCGGTTACGCGCCAGACGGAGCTGCTCCAGACCAACCAGGTGCTGGCTCATTCGATCAAGCTGCGCAATCCCTACGTCGATCCCATGCATTTGATCCAGGTGGACATGCTGCGCCGCAAGCGCGCCGGCGAAGACACGCCCGAAGTGAACCGGGCGATCGCCGCGACGATCAACGGGATTTCGGCGGGGCTGAGAAACACCGGATGAGGCAGGACTTGGCCTCAGATTGAAGGTTCTATGGGGCTTAGGGCGTGTTCCCGAGCGGCCCAGTGTCCCGCAGCAAGGCGAACCCCGAAAAACCGGTTCTTGCCAACGCTTGCCCCTTGGGTCTAGGCTATTTGTATGCATCGATGTCGCTAACACCGTCCTGGTGCCAGCTCCGATGCCGAAGTGCGCTCGATGGCGCGCGAATTTCCCCACTGACAAGCTGCACCGTTCCCCAAGAATCCGTTCCACAAGCGATCCGGGCGTTTGGCCCCGGAAAAGGAGATCATCATGGCGCGCATTGCCGCGAATGTTACTGAATTGATTGGCCGCACTCCTCTGGTGCGGCTGAACCGTGTGGCAGCGGGATTGCCCGCTACCGTCGTCGCCAAGCTGGAAAGCCAGAACCCCGCATCGAGCGTCAAGGACCGCATCGGCTTCGCCATGATCGACGCCGCCGAGAAGGCGGGCAAGATTGCACCCGGGAAGACGATTCTGATCGAGCCCACCAGCGGCAATACCGGCATTGCGCTGGCGTTCGTGGCCGCGGTCAAGGGCTACAAGATCATTCTGACGATGCCCGAAACCATGAGCCTGGAGCGCCGCGTAACGCTGCTGGCCTATGGCGCGGAGATCGTGCTCACGCCCGGCCCCAACGGCATGAAGGGCGCGATCGCCAAGGCCAACGAGATTCTGGAAAAGACGCCCAACGGCTACATTCTGCAGCAGTTCGACAACCCCGCCAACCCCGCCATCCACCTGAAGACGACCGGCCCCGAGATCTGGGACGACACCGACGGCAAAGTGGACATTCTGATCTCCGGCGTCGGCACCGGCGGCACCATCACCGGCGTGGCCAACTACATCAAGCCCAAGAAGCCTTCGTTCAAGGCCATCGCCGTTGAACCCGCCGACAGCCCGGTGCTCTCCGGCGGCAAGCCCGGCCCGCACAAGATTCAGGGTCTGGGCGCTGGGTTTGTCCCCAGCATTCTCGACACGAAGCTCATCGACGAAGTGGTCCAGGTGACCAATGACGAGTCAGTGGAGATGGCGCGCCGGCTCGCGAAGGAAGAGGGCCTCTTTGTCGGCATCAGCTCGGGTGCTGCCGCGGTTGCGGCTCTCAAGGTGGCAGCAAGGCCGGAGAATGCGGGCAAGCTGATCGTGGTTGTGCTTCCGGACTTCGGCGAGCGCTATCTGTCGAGCATGCTCTTTGAGCCGCTACGTCAGCAGGCTTTGGCGTTGCAGGCCGAGCCGATTGCGGTACCGGCGTAAGAAAGGCAGGGAGCAGGGAATAGGGAGTAGGGACCGGGGATCGGTACGCAGGTGCCGCTGCCGGGATTTTCTACGTTCCTGATCCCTGCATCCACTGAAAGTTATGTCCATGCTTGGCCGAATGCGCGACGAAATTGACTCCGTGATGGAGCGCGATCCGGCTGCGCGCACCCGCCTGGAAGTCCTGCTCTGCTATCCGGGACTCTGGGCGGTGTGGATTCATCGCGTGTCACACTGGCTCTGGCGTCACCATCTGCGTCTGCTTGCGCGCATTCTCTCGCAGGTGGGCCGGTTTTTTACCGGAGTCGACATCCATCCCGGCGCGCTGATCGGCCAGCGCCTGTTTATCGACCATGCCACCGGCGTGGTGATCGGCGAGACGGCTATTGTGGGCAGCGACGTGACCATGTACCAGGGCGTCACGCTGGGCGGCACCGGCAAGGGCCACGGCAAGCGCCATCCCACAATTTGCGATCGCGTCTTCATCGGCAACAACGCCAACATTCTGGGCAACTTGACCGTGGGCGAAAACTCGCGCGTCGGCGCGGGCTCCGTAGTTCTGTCTGACGTGCCGCCTAACTCGACCGTCGTCGGCGTTCCCGCCCACATCGTCTACCGCAATGGCGAGCGCGTGCTCCTCACCGATCCGCACGACATCAAGGACCCGCTCTCCGACGCTCTGATCGCGCTCTCAGCCCGCGTGGAGGAACTGGAAGAACGGCTAGGTGCGGAGCCGTGCCCGCCCGGTCCGTTTGCAGCCGAAGAAGCCGAGCGCACTGCCTACCGCGTGGAGCTGGAGCGGATGCGGGTCTATGTCACCATGGGCGAAGGCATCTGAAGGCCATCGGCGGCGCATTGCAATAGAGGGCTTCGACCTCATATTCTTGTGGACGGGTGAAGTGAACGCTGCCCGGCTCGCCGGACGTTCTTTCTTTGCTCATCTCTGCTCTACAGGATCCGCTCCGGCTTGATGGCCCCCTCACTCTCGTTTACCGGATTTGTCTGGAAGAATCTGCAGCGTCGAAGGCTGAGAACTCTGCTGACCCTCGGTGGAATCAGCATGGCGGTGGGCGCATTTGTAGGTCTGGTGGGCTTTTCGCGGTCGTTCGAACAGCAATGGATGCAGATCTACTCCAGCAACCGGACAGACATTGCGGTGATCCGCGGGACGTTTCTGAATACTTCTCTGGATGAATCAGCGACGGACAAGGTGAAAGCCCTTCCTCTGGTGGCACAGGCCGCGCCCGCGATCTTCGATGAGATGGACCTGACCGCGGAGGAGAATGCACTGGTATATGGCTGGAAGGCCGGCGAATACCAACTTGATGCGCTGCAGATACTAGTGGGGCGGCGGTTTCGCGATCGCCAGCCGGAAGTAATGCTGGGCGATGTTCTGGCGCAGGAGTTGAAGAAGAAGCCCGGCGACAGTTTGGAGATTCAGGGCATGACCTTCACGGTGACCGGCGTTTATCACGGCGCCTCGGCGCTTGAAGCCGACGCGGTGATCATGCCGCTCGATCAACTGCAACAACTGAGCAGCGTGCAAGGCAAAGTGTCAACGATTGACGTGCGCCTGCGGCCGGCTCCGCGCGGCGAGACGTGGGATCACTACGTAAAGCGCGCGCAAACGGAGATCGAAGCTGCTCTTCCGGGGCTGCGCGCGGTCCCCGCAGCCGAGCGCGCCAGCGACAATCAGTTCGTCAAGCTTGCCCAGGCTTCCGCATGGGGCACATCCACGCTTGCCCTGTTGATCGGCATTCTGGGGATTGCGAACACGATGGTGATGAGCGTCTTCGAGCGCACGCAGGAGATCGGCACGTTGCGCGCCATGGGATGGAAGCGGCGGCAGGTGCTGGCGCTGATCGAGTTTGAAGCGGCCATACTCGGCGTGGGCGGCGGCATCCTCGGCCTTCTGCTGGGATGGTGCGCACTGCGCGTGCTGGCAAGCCTGCCGCAGACGGCAAGCTTCGTTTCAGATTCCATTGGGTGGCCGCTGCTTGTGCAGGCGATGGTGATCGCTCTGCTCGCGGGCGTGATTGCCGGCGCGGTTCCGGCTTGGCGCGCCGGGAAGCTTTCTCCTGTGGATGCGCTCCGCCACGACTAGGCGGTCTTTGCAGAGAACCGTTCGCGCAGGACCCGCCTGAGGACCTTGCCGTTGTGATTTTGTGGCAAGCCTCCGGGATCGACGATCCAGATGCGGCGCGGCGCTTTGTAAGCGGCGAGGTGGTTCTGGCACCACTCGAGCAGATCGGTTTCGCCTGCCGGAACGCCGGGCTGCAACTCGACTGCCGCGGCCGGTATCTCGCCCTTCTCCTTGTGAGGAAGGCCAAAGGCGATCGCGCGAGCTACCGCGGGATGAGCCAGAATGGTCTCTTCCAGTTCGCGGACGTAAACCGAATAGCCACCGGACTTGATCACGTCCTTGGCACGCCCCACCAGCCGGATAAGGCCAAGACGGTTACGCGTCGCCAGATCGCCCGTGCGCAGCCACCCGTCGCGCGTCAAAAGGCCGTTGTTGCTGTCCTTGTCCTTCCAATAGTGCGGTGACAGGCCGCGGCGGCGAATTTGGCACTCGCCGGGGGAGCCAGCCCGGACGCGCCGGCCGTTTTCATCGGCTATGCGAACGCGAAAGGGCGGGACGGGAAAATACAGTTGGCCGCTGCCGGGGAAGAGCGACAGTTCGATGCCCATCATGGCCAGTCCGCCGAGTTCGACCATGCCGTAGCCATTTAAAAGGACCGGAGGGATGCGCCGGCCGCCCGGCAGGCGGAGGATCGCGCCGAATTCGCGCAGGCGCAGGCGAACCTCAGAGGGAAGGTAGTCGCTGGCCGAAAGCCACACGCGCACGCTCGCGAGCCGGCCGGGGTCGGGATTGCTGTTGACCAGCCGGGCAAGCATCGCGGGCACGCCGACAAACGCAGTGACGCCGAATCGCTCGACCAGATCGAGCGCGTTTTCGACGTCGAATCGCTCGAGAAAGCATCCGCGGATTCCGGCCATCAGGCCGTAGAGCGCAATGCTGACGGCCATGATGTGCGACCAGGGCAAAGCGACGAGCGCGAGATCCTTGGGGCCGAGAAAAAGTCCGGCAAAGACCGTAGACGCGCGCGCGCCGAGCAGGGCACGGCTGGAAAGAGCCGCTCCCTTGGGAAATCCGGTGGTGCCGGAGGTATGGAAGACCGCGACAGTCGCCGCGGGATCGATGGCGGCTGGCGGAAGCGGCGGGCCGCAGTCGCCAACGCGCACAAATCCGTCCATCGTCACCGTTTCCCTGTCATCCTGAATCCATGCGCGGACATTCAGCGCGCTGCGCTCCACAATGCTGCGCTCGAAGACCGCTTTGTCAGTGACCAGAATCTGCGTGCCGCTATCGGCAAGGATGCGCCGCACCTCGCTGAGAGAGAGTTGCGGATTCAGCGGAACGGCAATGCCGCCGGCGCGGATGATGGCCAGGAACCAGTGGAAGCAGTGGTGATCGTTCGTGCAATAAATGGCAACAGGCTCGGCGGGGCGCAGGCCGATGGAACGGCGCAGAAAGGCATCAATCCGGCAAATTTCGGCGTGCAGATCAGTAAGATGAAAAGTCCCGTCCTTGCCGACCGAGACCTCACAATCTCCCTTGCGTCGCAGCAGTTCGTCCACCAGGTTGGCCACGGTGATGCTGCGGTCGCGGGCGAGCTGAATGCGGCGGAAAAGAGTCATTGTGCCGGAATCTCCTTGCGGCCCCAATCGCTGGCTACGCAGTAGTGAAGCAGGCGGTCAAGATAGTCCATCACGGGCGGCGGAAAGATTCCCGCAGGGCCGAGCAACCGCTCGGCGTTGGTGGTGTCGAACTGCATGCGCATGGTGAAGTAATCGCGGTAGGCGCTGCCGTCAACAAGCACGCGCCGCTTGCGTCCCCACAGCGCAAGGGACAGCAATGGCCGCACTGCCGCGAAGAAGATCTTGGGATCGACATAACGCGGCTCGCGTACCTTGAAGTATTCCGCCGCACGCCTCGCGATCTGCTCGATTGTGGCGCTGCCTCGTGGCCCGGCACACAAATGAACGGTGCTACCCAGGGCACTTTCGTCGGAGGCAAGCTGTGCGACGGCTCTTGCAACGTAATCCACGGGAACAATATCCAGTACGGCATCGGGGTATCCCGGCACAGTGCGCCACAGCCTTCTCGAGTAGGTCTTGAGCGGCCAATACAGCATCTTAAAGCTGGATGTGACGCCCGTCCGCGAATCTCCCACGATGATGCTTGGACGCAAAATGACACCGGGAAGTGAGCCAAGCCGGGAGCGCACCAGCGCCTCAGCCTCGGCCTTGGTTTGCTCGTAGGTGTTGCGGAAATGCTGGCCAACGTCGAGCTCGCTTTCGCGGACCAAACCCTGGCGCTCGCCCGCCACATATGCAGTGCCGACGTAGACAAAGCTCCTAAGAGAGCGCATGGCCGCTGCGAAGTCCAGCATCTTCCGCGTGCCCTCTACGTTCATGTGCCGCGCCTGCTCCAGCGAGTGATCGAAGCGCACGGTAGCCGCGCAATGAATGACGCGTGTGGCCTCGCCGCAGCAAGGAGCTGCCAGGTTGAAGCGTCCAACCCGCAGTTGGGCTCGCTCACATCACCGGCATAAGTCTGCACGCGCGGCGATTCCGCGGACTGGAGGATCGATTCGGCGCGTTGCGCAGGCGTTTGACCCGGCCGTGGGCGGATGAGCAGGGCAAGCCTGGCGCGTGGCTCGCGTTGCAACAGCTCACGGACCACTTGCGTGCCCAGAAAGCCCGTTGCGCCAGTCACCAGGATCAGGTCTTCTTGATTCATGTAGAGGGCAGTACCCGTCCGCGGCTCACTTGCAGACCGGCGCAGCGTCATGGAGCGCGTCGGAGTGAAAGGAGAACCTTAAACGATTATATTTGGAAACTGCCCGTGCGTCAGTTTGGTGCGCGCATCGCGCGCCCCTAGATGACGATTTCTTCATGCAGCCGCTCTACTTGCACCTCAATGCACATCCACTGACCGGTCGTCCTCATATTCCATGATGTGGAAGTATCCCTCCCATCCGCTCCACGAGGCCGGTGCGGGCATGTCGAGCGCGGCCAAGAAGCGAAGGAAGACATCACCGGATTGAACAGGACGCGGCAAAGGCCTTTGGGGCACCTCGTGCAGATTAGGCGAAAGTGAGGAGTTTCATGGCTGCACGAATTTCAATCACCGCCTTGCCGATGCATCCCTTCGCGGTGGCTGGCCAAATTCGAGTGTTACAGTGGTTTGGTTCCAAACTCTGTTGCGAGGGATTGTCTCGTTGCCCAGTTTTCGCACTGCTGCTCGTCTCCCTTCTTGTGCTTTCGCGCGCCGTCCGCACCTCCGCGCAGGTTCAGGCCGCGCCGGTCCCCGATGAGATGCGCAACAGCTTTTTCGCCATCACGGTGAACAACCAGCGGGTGGATGTGGCTCACGCCGCTTCGAACTACGAATTCGTCAGCTTCGACACGAAACGGGCCCGCCGAAATTTCCATTACCGCAGCCGACCCGCACTTCTGGGATAGCGGCGTCGATATCGAGCCGTGGCGGCTGGGCCTGCGCGCGACGCATCCGATGGGAGAGCCGCAAACCATCCGCTTTCGCCTCTCCGGTCCGGCCAAGCTCTCCATTTCGCGGCCCGGCGACTTCCTGAATCGGGCGCGCATGCTGTTTCTCTTTGCCGGCTCGCCGCCTCCGCCACCGCCTGGCGGGCCCAACGTCACCATCGTGCCTGCGGGCGTACATCGCGAGAGCCTCAATCCCAAAAGCGGCGACACGATTTACCTCGAGCCGGGCGCGTTTGTTTTCGGCAGCCTGAATCTGTGGCAGGTGGACAACGTGAAGGTGCTGGGCCGGGGAACGATCGTGTACGACGGCCCGCAGGACCCGAACGGCGACACGGGATGGATGCACAAGCCCGACTGGCACTGCATCGTCGCTGACCAGGCGCACAACGTTGAGATCGACGGCCTCACCTGCATCATCCGATCGCGCACTTGGTCGATCCAGATGAAGGATTCGACCGGCTTTCGATACGACGATCTGCGCGTGATCGGCGGCAACCCCGGAAACGCCAATCAGGACGGCATGGACTGGCTGGGCGGCGGCGACACCGTCGTGAATCATTCCTTTTTCCGCGCGTCGGACGACGACCTGGCGGCGCTGGGAAATTGGGACGGTTACACCGAGGCTGCAATGGTGAGGCCCGGCGCCGACGTCAGC
Organism: uncultured Acidobacteriaceae bacterium; assembly: GCA_963835895.1. GTDB lineage: Bacteria > Acidobacteriota > Terriglobia > Terriglobales > Acidobacteriaceae > Telmatobacter. The sequence goes on from CAWIHC010000008.1 coordinate 60,675, forward strand.
AACATTCTGGTTGAGAACAGCAGAGTTCTCCACCAGCATTTCCAATGTGGTGCGGTTGGGATGGCCGCAAAAGACCTACAACCTGCACAACTTCACCCTGCGCGACTCCGACATTCTGCACGCAGGCATCGGCGTCATGCGGGCAGACGTTCGGCCTGCTCGGCTTTTGGGGGGCCAACGGAGCCAGCGGCGACCATTCCGGCGTTACGTTCGAGAATCTTCTCCTCGACAACTGGTATTCGCTGGTGCAGATGGAGCAGGAGCAGCCCAGCCTGCACGGATTCAACTTTCGAAACATCTGGGCGCTCGATCAGCCTCCGCTCGCGGAGTCAACAATCATCGGCGACGTGAGCGATGTGACTTTCGACAACGTGAAATACGGGCAGACCCGCGTGACCAGCGACGCGCAGATGCCGCTTAGCGGTTTCAGGCGGAGCGGCGCAGCCTGCGTTTGCGCCCGCGCCCGCTCTGGCGGCGGCTTTCAGCGTCGATCCAACTGTGATCGCGCCGCGCCAGAAAGTCACGCTCACCGCGCAGGACGCGCCCGGCGCGCACTATACGTGGCTCTTTGGCGATGGGAGCACATCCCACGATCGCCGCGTGCGCCATCGCTTCCCTGATGCGCTGGGAACCGAACTCGACGGAAGGAATGGCGCGGGTCGATTCCGCGTGCTGCTGCACGTGACGGACAAGGCCGGCCATCAGGATTGGGCGGCGCAGGGAATCGTGGCCGTCGAGCAATGGCACGATGCGATGAAAGCCACTGGATCGACCGCGCCGGGCCTGAGTTGGAAGATTTATTCCGGCACATGGACCGAGCTGCCGGATTTCTCCACGTTTGCAGCCGGCACTCACCGGACATTCACCGAATCTTTCGGCCAGCGCAGGGACGTTTTTACGCTACGCGACGGCGTGGGACGGATTCATCAACATTCCCGCCGACGGCGGCTACACATTTCATCTGATCGACCGCGATGGCGCGCGCGTGATGATCGATGGAATGGAAGTGGCGAAGACCGGACCGCCCTTCGGGCTGGTCTGCGGCTCGGCTGGCAATGCGCTCCGTTACGATCGCGGCTCGCTGGGCCTGCGCGCCGGTTTGCATGCGATCCGCATCGAGGCGCTCAATACCGCCAGCGAAGGCGCGCCGCGGCTGTTGTGGGAAGGACCGGGTTTGCTGCTTGCCGACTTGCCCGCGACAGCATTCTCGCATCACTCTCAGTAAGGCGGAATTCAGCGCCCGATTCCCCTACCCCATGTTTCTCGCCCAAAGACTGCGGCGGTCACGCCAGACGATCTTTGCTCTCAGGTTTGCTTTTGAGTAACTCCTATCCCTCCCCCGGTATGCCATACCTCCATATTTGAAAACAAAGAACTTACGAGACCGCGTATCCGCAAGTTCTCTCGTTCTGAAAGGCCGCGGCCCCCAAAAGCGGGCAAGAGCGGTCTGTTTACTCCCGAGTTACGTACCCCCGGGGGTTTGTGTAAATAAACGGTTTGGAATCAATGGGTTGACGGAGGTTCCTCGCCGCAAGTGATTGATTTCAAAGCACTTATTTGTAGATTCCTGGCAGCAAAGAAGTTACGAGCAAGAAAACAGTGGTCAGTGGTCGAGGAAAAGCGGAGCTAGCGGGGCCAGCGGTGCTAGCGGAGTTAGTCGGCATTCGGTCCTTTGGTGCACGGCTGTGCACTCCCAAAATTGATTTCTGGTGATTCTGAGATCAGGTTAGCAAAATGCGCACATTAATCCGCAAACTTGGTTCGCGATTTTTGCGCCTTGTTTTCAATGGCTTACCGGTGAATCGACGGTGGCCGGGGCTTGACTTTTCGCGAGGTGCCCGCGAGAAATGAAGGCTAATCTCCCTGGGCAATGGGTCAGTTTGGCCGAACCCGTCTCTCAAGGGCTAAATGTCGTGTCTCAAGAGGTTGTTGACATCGAACTCTGGCCCAGGGGCGCCTTTTGCCCAACAAGTTTTGGGGCAAGACGAAGAGTTTCTTGCGCAATGTTTGGAGTTTGCTCGTTTTGTCTGATCTCGGACGCCAGGGACGCATTGACTGAAGGATTGCTGCCGAGTTGGCCACAATACGCCCTGATCGCAGGCAATGAATGGATTGGCGAGTTCGCCTACATTGTGCAAGCGCGTGGATACGTTCTGGCATCCCGTGCGTCGAAAACGTCCGAGATAGGGCGCGCAGGCGAGAAATACTTGACGCCCTTTAGAGTCTAGTGTATTAGTTATATAGACACTTCATGGACCTGCGAATCAGCCCTTCTTCCGGCGTGCCCATCTACTTGCAGTTGATGGAGCAGATCAAGCATGCCGTCGACACAGGCGCGGTGCGGGCGGGAGAGCAGCTGCCGACCATCCGAAAAGTAGCCGAGGAACTGGCTATGAATCCGAACACCGTCGCCAAGGCATATCGCGAATTGGAGCGCGAAGGAGTGGTTGCCGTCCGGCACGGTTCAGGAGCCTACATCACCGAAGCAGCGACATGTGCAAAAAGCAGCGCGATTCGGTTGACAGGCAAAATCCTGCGCGAGGCGATCAGGAAGAGCAAGATATTGGGGCTATCGGAGGCGGAAGTGCGGCGCGTCTTCGAAAACGAGCTTTCATTGTTCAGCACTGAAACAGGCCCGGAACGGAGGCGCATTTGAACGACCTTGTGATTTCGTCCGCCGGTCTCTCGAAGAGCTACAGTGGCAAGCCGGCCCTGCGAGACCTCAACTTAAGCGTGCCTTGTGGATCCATCTCCGGTTTTCTCGGCCGAAACGGCGCTGGGAAAACCACTACTCTCAAGCTTCTGATGGGTATTCTTCGGCCCGATCACGGAGATATCCGCATCTTTGGCGAATCGATGCGAACCGAGCAATTTTTCGTCGCGGCGAGGCGGCGTATGGCGTTCGTGAGCGAGGAGAAGGAGCTCTATCCATTCATGACCGTGGGCCAGACGATTCGCTTTACGCGGCCGTTCTTCCCGGCCTGGCGGCGAGATCTGGAGGAGAAATACCTTCGCTTGTTTAAACTGCCGCTCGACAAAGCCGTGCCGAAGTTATCGAAGGGAATGAGGACACAGCTTATGCTGCTTCTGGCCATGGCGCGCGGAGCGGAACTGTTATTGATGGACGAGCCAACCAGCGGCCTTGACCCGGCCATGACCGAGGAGATCCTGCAAGCGATTGCCGATCTGGTGGCCGTCGACGGCGTCACGGTTTTTTTCTCGTCGCACCAATTGGCCGAAGTGGAGCAGATCTGCGACCGCGTGTGTCTGATCAACGAGGGCGAAATGGTAGTCGAAGGCGTGCTCGACGATCTAAAGGCGCAGTATCGCCGCATTGTTCTGGTTTTCGATGGAGACCCTCCGCGAGAGTTGGAGACGCTTCCAGGCGTTAATCATCTCCGCCGCAATGGAAGAACAGTTTCGCTGCTGACGCACGAAGACGTGGATGGACTGGTACGCCGGGCGCACGAGCTCGGTTCGCGATCGGCGGAAGTGATGCCGGTGACTCTGAAAGATCTGTTTTTGGACCACCTGAGAGGAGAGTAGATGCTCTGGTACAAAGCCTGGCTTGAAACTCGTTGGCGATTCGCCTACTTGCTCGTGGTGACAGCTGCGCTGATGCTCCTTCCGTATTCTCTCAAGGTGCCTCCAAACAGGTGGTGGGTGGCCTTCGAGGTGCTAATAGCCTTTGTGGGGTGCCTCGCCGGGGTCTATTTAGCGGGTTCGGGCATCAATACCCAAACCTTCTACTCGGTGACATCAGGCTTTCACGGTTCGATGCTGTTCACGCTGTCTCTGCCTGTGTCGCGGAAGAGGCTGCTTTTTGTGCGCGCGACTTTGGGAGCCGCAGAAACCTGTCTCGTCATAATCCTCAACGAATGGGTGGCTTTGCATTTCCGGCCGGAAGCGACGGGTTTCACGCAGGCTCTCCGATATGGCATTCGTGCACTCATCTGCGTAATGGCGGTATACGCGCTGTCGGTGTTCGTCTCATGCGTGCTCGACGAGATGTGGCAGTTCACCGGGGTCGGGTTGGTCCTGGTCGCTGTTTGGTTTTTCCAACTCCGGAGTGCTACATTGGCGCACTTCAGTCCGCTACGAGGGATGAGTCTGATCTCTTATCCCATTACAGGACAGATACCGTGGCCGCCGCTTCTCACATCGGTAATAGCAACCATAATTCTGCTGTGGCTTTCGATAATCGCGGTTGAGCGAAAGGAATACTGAACCGAGTTGAGCGACGAGTCGTCAAGATAGAGTTTGGTTTCACTTGCTCGATTGAATTGCCAATACCAAAGCACGCGCCGACCCAAAATCTGGAGTGCTGGGCGTATCGCCGCCCAACCGGAGATTCCATTTAGTAATCGCTTTGACGGCTCTGGTGCCAACGGTTTTCTTGAAATCCGAACAGTTGCCACGGCCAATTTTTGCTGTGTCAGTGATTTTTTGAGCATTTTCGGAATACACTTAGACTTCTTGAGTGCATTAAAAGGCGGCTTTTACTTCCACCCCACAGACGAAGACCTGTCTGCGGGGACCCCGGCTGAGGAAAAGGCCGCTTGAGTATGTGCTTTCGGTCTACAGCAATTTCAGAAAATGCTATAGGCAGGAATCCGACTTTTTAGGCAAGAAGGCGTTTTTTGGCGCTTCTTAGGCAAAGCCCCTCAGGGCCTAAAGGCCATGTTGATTTGATTCGGCTTGCGGCACGACTCAAGTCGTGCCCTGACACTTCGTGCCGGTCCTGATCCAAACAGACCCACTGCCTCCCCCAGTTCTCACGGGATCTGCGTCACATCCCAGCCGCCGCCGAGCGCGCGCACGAGGCTCACGCTGGCGGCGAATTGCCGGCTCTCGATGTTGATGGCGGTCACCTGGTCCTGCAAGCAGCGTCTGCTCGGCGGTGAGCACTTCGAGATAGCTGGTGACGCCGCCTTTGTAGCGCGCGTTGGAGAGATCGAAGGAGTGCTGCGCGGCATCGACGGCGCGCTGCTCCGCGCTCGCTTCCTGCTCCAGAATGCGCAGGTTCGAGAGCTGGTCTTCCACGTCGTTGAAGGCCTGAAAGACCGTGTTGCGATAGCCGTCGGCCTGCGCTTCGTAGCTGTGGCGCGCCGCATCGGTGAGCGCGTGGCGCTGGCCCGCATCGAAGAGCAGCTCCGTGGCCTGGGCGCCGAGGCTCCACAGCGAACTCGGGCCCTGAATCCACGTGCCGGGATTTGTGCTTTCAAAGCCGCCCGATCCGCCCAGGGTGATCGTGGGATAGAACGCGCTGACGGCGATGCCGATTTGCGCGTTGGCCGCGGCGGTCAGGCGCTCCGCTTCGGCGATGTCGGGACGCCGCTCGAGCAGTTGCGAGGGCACGCCCAGCGGAACTTTCGGCAGCGCGAGATCGAGCGGCGACGGCGGAATGCTGAAGCTGGGAAGGTCGTAGTTGGCGATGGTGCCGATGGCGTGCTCGTACTGCGCGCGCGCCACGCCCAGGTCGACGAGCTGCGCGCGGACGGTTTCAAGCTGCGTTTGCGCCTGCGCCACGTCCACCGCGGTGGCCACGCCGCCGGCAAAGCGCCGCTGGGTCAGGTCGAGCTGGTGCTCGAGATCGGTCGACCGTGGCCGTCAGCAGCTTGATCTGGGAATCGAGTCCGCGCAGGGCAAAGTAGTCGGTGGCCATCTCCGCGTGGAGCGTGAGAGCCACGTTGGCCTCATCGGCGGCGCTGGCCTGCGCATTTTCGCGCGCCTGCTCCACGGTGCGGCGGATGCGGCCCCAGAAGTCCGGCTCCCAACTGGCCTGGCCGGCGATCGTGAAGTCGTTGTACGTGGTGGGATTTCCTTTGCTCCACAGCGGCTCGTTTGCCGAGTACTTCTGGCGCATGGGCGTGACGCCGGCCGAGAGCGTGGGATAGAGGTTGGCGCGGGCGGCGCGCACCTGGTCCTCCGCGGCCAGGTAGAGCTCCATCGCCTGGCGGAGCTGCACGTTGTTCGAGTCGATGCGCTCTTCGAGGTTGTTGAGCTGCGGGTCCTGGTAGATCTCCCACCACTTGCCCTTCAACATGCCGTCGGAGGGATTCGCCGGCTGCCATGCGCCGCCCTGCGGATTGGGCGGAGGAACAACTACGGCTGTCGCGCCGGTTTCTTTGTAGAGCGGGCGGGGCGTTGTAGCCGGGGCGGTTGTAGTTGGGGCCGACGGGCTTGCAGCCGGAGACAAGAATCAGAGCCAGCGTTGCAACCGCTGCCAGACCGAGGCGTGCCGCTTGCAGCGATGGTGCACGACCCTTTGGCGATCGTTCCGCTATGGTCACATTCCCCCCGCGCCAAAGGCACTGCCTTCGGACGATTCCAATGTCACCTTTTCGCCGTCGATCAACGAATCGGGCGGATCCTGGATCACTCTGTCGCCAGGATTGAGGCCGCTGACGATCTGCACAGTGGCGCCGTCGTCCTCGCCGATGACCACGGGCACCAGATGCGCGACCGTCCCATTGCTGCCATCGGTCACGGTCGCGACCTGCATTCCCTCGCGGCGGAAGATGAGCGCCGATGTGGGCACGATGAAGGTGGGGCTTGCTGACGGCGTCTTGAAGTGAACCTGCGCCAGCGAGCCGGGCATCAGCTCGCCGGAGCGGTTGTCCAGGTCAATCTCCACCAGCAGCGTGCGGCTGACGGGATCGATGGCGTCGGCCGTGCGCACCAGCGTGCCCTCGAAGGTCTTTCCAGGGTACTCAGGAAAGGTGAGGCCGACCTTCATTCCGCGCTTCAGGGTTTGCGAGTAGAGCTGCGGCACATTGGTATAGACGCGCAGCGTTTGCAGCGCCTGCATGTGGAAGAGCTCAGTCCCGGCGCCCTGGCCGGAACCTGAGCTGATCAGCTGGCCGGTATCGACCTCGCGCGCCGTCACCACGCCGTCGAATGGCGCGTACACTTTCTCGAACGATTGCAATTCGCGCAGCCGCTGCAGGTTGGCCTGGGCCGACTTGACGGCTGCCGCGGTGGCGGCGGCCTGGCTCACAAAGGTGTCGGTGTCCTGCTGCGAAACGGCGTCGGATTTGACCAGGCCCGAGTACCGCTCCGCCTGGATGCGCGCGATGTTGGCGTTGGCCTGCGCGGTGGCCAGGTCCGACTCGGCCTGCGCCACCTGCTTGTCGAGCTCGGGCGTGGAGATGACGGCCAGCAGCGCGCCCTTCTTCACTTTGGCGCCGATGTCGAAGTACCAGTGGTCCAGGTAGCCGTCGGTGCGGGCGTAGATGGGCGAGTCAGTATAGGCAGTCACATTGCCGGGGAGCACAAGCGTCTCAACAGGGCGCGCCGGGCTTCGCGGGAGCCACGGAGACCGTGGGCGCGGCCAGGGCGTTGGTGCGCTCGGCAAGAACAGTGCCGGCATGGATGCGGCGGAGGATGCCGACAGCCGCAAGCACCGCCAGGATGAGCAGGACTACGGCCACGCCCGCAAGGGCCTTGCGCGGCGAGATGGGGGTCTCTTCGGGTGCGGCTCTCGTAGCTCGCCGCTGCGTGAGGATTTGCATTCGCATTGTTACTCATAGGCATCTACTCCGGTCTCGCGTCGAATTCATCGAATCGAGCGGCGTCAGACTCGTCGTCGCGCTCGCGGCGCCTCTCGATGCGGCCGTGAATGAAAGAGAAGAAAGCGGGGACGAAAAACAGCGTGGCCACCGTGGCCAGCAGCAAGCCGCCGATAACGGCGCGGCCCAGTGGCGCGTTTTGCTCGCCGCCGTCGCCCAGGCCCAGCGCCATGGGCACCATGCCGATGATCATGGCCAGCGCGGTCATCAGCACCGGGCGCAGGCGGACGAAGCCTGCATTCAGCGCGGCGCGCCGTGCATCGCCTACAAGGATTTCCATCTGTTCGCGTGCAAAGCTTACCACCAGAATGGAGTTGGCCGTGGCCACGCCCATGCACATGATGGCGCCGGTCAGCGCGGGCACGCTCAAGCGTGTCCCGGTGAGAAACAGAAACCAGACAATTCCCGCCAGCGCCGCCGGCAGCGCCGAAATGATGAGAAACGGATCGAGCCACGACTGGAAGTTGACCACGATGAGCAAATAGACCAGCAGGATGGAGAACGCCAGGCCGCTGAGAAGTCCGAAATACGACCGGTACATGGTCTCGCTCTGGCCGCGGAAGATGAACTGCGAGCCGCGGGGCAGGTCCTTCTGGTGGCGGGCGACGATCTTTTCCATCGCTCGGGTTACGCTGCCCAGGTCGGTGCCTTGCACGTTGGTGTAAATGTCGATCACAGGCTGCACGTCGTAATGGCTGATCGTGCCCTGCTCGGAGCCGGGGATGATGGAGGCAACGTTGCTCAACACCTGTACGGGTCTGGGGACGCCGGGTGCGGCCGTGGTGGCCCCGGAGATCCCGGCGGAAGCGACGCTGCCCAGCGGCGCGGCGCCGGGCGCGCCCGTCGATGTGCTGGTGGAAGGTTGCGTCATGCCCTCGATGGTTGCCGAGCTCGTGATGGGCAGACTTTCCAATGCCGCCACCGTGTCCAGCCGGTACTGCGGCGCCTGAATGGCGATGTTGTAGGAAACTCCATTGCGGGGATCGAGGTAGAAGTTCGGACTGGTCTGAAAGCTGCCGCTGAGCGCCACAAGCAGGCTTTGCGCCACGTTCTGCTGCGTCAGGCCCGTGCTCGCGGCGCGCGTGCGGTCCACGTTCACGGTGAGGTTGGGATAGTTGAAAGGCTGCTGGATACGCGCGTCGGCCGCGCCGGGGACGTAGCGGAGCTCGATTCAACATGCGCTCGGCCAGCGCGCGATTGGCATAGAGATTGGGGCCGACGATCTGAATGTCGATCGGCGCCGCCAGACCGAAATTGAGGATCTGGGTCACGATGTCCACGGGAACCACATAGAACGTAACGCCCGGGTAGTCGCGGGCCAGCACCTCGCGCAGGCGCTCGATATACATCTCGCTGGGATGATGATCGCGGCTCAACTGCACCTGAATATCCGCATCGGACGGGCCCACCGGCGCCGAGGTGGAATAGGAGAGATTCAGCGATGAATAAGGCAGGCCGATGTTATCGAGGATCGTAACCAGATCCTTCGCCGGAATCTCCTGCCGGATGGTTCCCTCGATGTGGTCGCAGAGAGCGGCGGTTTCCTCGATGCGCGTGCCGGTGTGCGCGCGCACGTGAATGATGAACTGGCCGGAGTCAACGGAGGGGAAGAAGTCCTGCCCGAGCAATGGCGCGAGTCCCAGCGAGGCCACGGCAAACGCCAGAAAGAGGATGAAAAAGGCCCCCGCGTGATCGACGCAGAAGGTGAGCAGGCTCAGGTAGCCGCGGCGAAAACCGTCGAATGCGCGTTCGAATCCGCGCTGGAAGCGGGTGAACGGGTTGCGGCTGGCTTGTTTTCTCGCCTCCTGCGCATCGTCGTGCTCCTTGAGCAGGTACTTGGCCATGGTGGGCACGAGGGTGCGCGACAGGAAGTAGCTGGCGAGCATGGCGAAGACCACCGCCTCGGCCATGGGCACAAACAGGTAACGCGCCACTCCGCTCAGGAAGAACATGGGCACGAAGACGATGCAGATGGCGAGCGTGGAGACGAGAGCGGGCGTGGCAATCTGCGCGGAGCCTTCCAGGATGGCCTGCTCCAGCTCCCGGCCCGTCTCCAGATAGCGGTTGATGTTCTCGATGGCCACGGTGGCGTCGTCGACCAGAATGCCCACGGCCAGCGCCATGCCGCCCAGGGTCATGATGTTGATGGTCTCGTGCAGCGCGTCGAGCACGATCAGGGAGCAGAGAATCGAAAGCGGAATGGAGACGGCGATGATGATCGTGGAACGCCAAGCTGCCCAGGAAGATCAGGATCATGATGGCGGTCAGGCAGGCCGCGATGATGGCCTCGCGCACCACGCCGCTGATGGCGCTGCGGACAAAGATCGACTGATCGGACAAGGCGGCGATCTTCAACTGCGGAGGCAGTTGGCCCTTCAGACTGGGGCTGGAGATGATTTCGCGCACGTTCTTGATAATGTCCAGCGTCGAGGCCGAGCCGGTCTTGAGGACGTTCATCATGATGGCGCGGCGGCCGTCCACGCGGACAATGTTGGTCTGCGGCGGATTGCCGTCGCGCACGTGCGCCACGTCGCGGATGTAAACCATCGCGCCGTTCACCGTCTTGATCGGCATGTTGTTCAGAGCTTCCAGCAGCGTGGGCGCGGAGTTGGTCTCCACCTGGTACTCAAAGCGGTCGAGCTTGATGGTGCCCGAGGGCGCGATCACGTTCTGCGTGGTGATGGCGTTGACCACGTCGGCAGGCGAAAGTCCCTTGGCCTGGAGCGCGTTCGAGGTCGAGATCGACCTGGATCTGGCGCTGCTTGCCGCCGTAGGGGAACGGCGTTTGCGCGCCCTCGACCGTGGCCAGTTGCATGCGGATGGTGTTGGTGGCCAGGTCGTTCAACTGCTGCTCGTTCAAGCCCGGCCCGGAGAGGCCCAGTTGCAGGACCGGAACGCTGGAAGCGTTGTACTGGATGATGAACGGCGGCGTAGATGCCCGGCGGCAGGGAGCGCAATTGCACCTGGCTGATGGCGGTGATCTGGGCGATCGCCTGGCCGATATTCACGTTGGGATGGAAGAAGATCTTGATGATGCTGGTGCCTACCAGCGATTGCGACTCGATGTGGTCGATGTCGTTGACCGTCGTGGTCATGCCCCGCTCGGCGTTGGTCACAATGCGGTTGGCCATCTGATCCGCCGAGAGACCGTTGAAGAACCACACCACGGTCACCACCGGAATATCGATGTTGGGAAAGATGTCCGTCGGCATCGACTCGATGCTGAAGACGCCAAGGATCAAAATCAGCAGCGCGAAGACGACAAAGGTATAAGGCCGCCGCAGCGCAAGCCGGACAATCCACATCATAGGGCTGGTATTCGCTCCTCGGCCGGCGTGCTGATGGTGTTCAGGCCAGCCACTGGTCCGCCATCAACCGCAGCCGCAAACGGGGCCGGTTTTGAGCTATGTTCCGGCGCGCCGGCTCCTCGGGTGCCGGGCCGGATGGCACCGAAGTGCAAGTCCGGCCAAGCGTTTCAATGAACATACTATGGTAGCTGATCGACAAAGACGATGAGAACGAACGCGGGAAGCCGGTCGCTCAAACGGCCACCTACATCCATAGGACGCCTGCACGACAGAAAAGATTCGGCCATTGAAGTCACCGACCCGGCGGACGATGTCCAGAGCCCGAGATGCGCGTCTAAGGGGCATACCGCCATGTGCGGAGGAGCTAGCCGTTATGGCCACCCGCCAGGTTCCGGTAGACTGTGAGATGGATTCTTAAGCGGTTCTCCAATTGGTGCAGAGCGAAGCCAGAGTTTCTACAGCGGTTCCACAATTCACGTGCCCTTTCCGGCGTCATCCAGGGCGGCTTTTTCTTGATGAAAAAGCCACGTGGCGGTTGCGGACCTGGGTATAGCAATTGTGGAACCGCTGTAAGTGGCGTTTTCCTTCAAGAAGACGACCCCTCGCGCGATGCTGGAGAGGCCACAGGAATTGGAGAATCGCCGGGGAAAAGGGATTCATCCCAGTCTCCGGCGTCATGCGCGCCAGGAATTTGTGGCAGGGACCGGGTCGCGCGGCTGAAGTCGGCCTGGGAGTTTGCAGCCCAGGGGCAACCCGCCATGTCTGGGGGCGCGGGAAGTTTTGGAAGGGTGGCCGCGGTCCTGTAGAATCGATCTTTCCGTAAGGAACGACCAGAATTTCCGAGGAAAGAACGGATTTTCGGAAATCGAGGGTGTGCATATTCTTCCTGTGAACCCGAACTATGGTACGAAAGAGACTTTGTGCTCGCCGCAGGGCTCATACCCGGTGAAGATCAGGCACACTTCCATCTCGGGCGCCGCGTCCGCCGTCAGGCGCGTGGCGCGCGTCCTTATGCTGGTCGTCCTGGTGTCGACCGCAGGAGCAGTGTTCGCGCAAACGCCCGACACAATCGATCAGATCCGCGTCATCGGCAACCGGCGCATCCCCAAGGAAACCATTCTCGCCCGCATGTTTACCCATCCGGGCGACACCTACGATCCCGTCTCGATCGAGCGCGATTTCAACTCTCTTTGGAACACGGGCTACTTTGAGGACCTGCGCCTCGAGCGCGAGGACTCAGAGAAGGGCATCATCCTGGACGTTTTTGTCCGCGAGAAGCCCACGATCCGCGACATCATTTACAAGGGCAACAACTCGGTAACAAACTCCGACATTCTGGACCGTTTCAAGAAGGAGAAGGTCGGTCTTTCGGTGGAGAGCCAGTACGACCCCACCCGGATCAAGCACGCTGAGAACGTGATCAAGGAGCTGCTTGCCGAGCACGGACACCAGTTCGCGACCGTCAAGACCGACGTCAAGACCGTTCCGCCGGCCTCGGTGCAGGTGACATTCAACATCAAGGAAGGGCCGGTGGTGAAGGTGGGCAAGATCACCTTCGTGGGCAATAAGCATCTCAATGCGCTCTACCTGCGTCGCTCCATGAAGAACCTCAAGCCCATCGGAATTCCGTACTCCATTATTTTCGAGGACCTATTCGCTCAAACCTACGACTCCTCGAAGCTCGAGGAGGATACCGAGCGGGTGCGGCAGGCCTACCGCGATAAAGGGTATGCCAACGCCGCAGTGGAGCAGCCCAAGACCCAGATTCGAGACGAAGGCGGCCTTAACTGGTTCACCTTCAGGCCGCGCAAGGGCAAGCGCATCGACATCGCGATGACAATTGAAGAGGGTGAACGGTACCACATGGGCGCCATCACGTTCACGGGCAACAAGCAAATCACCAACGTGAAAGCCCTGCGCGCCACCTTCCCCATCAAGGACGGCGACTGGTTCAGCGCGACTGCGGTCGGCAAGGGCCTGGACAACCTGAAGAAGGCCTATGGCGGCCTGGGCTACATCAATTTCGGCGCCATTCCCAAGATCACCTACGACGACCAGAAGAAGACTGTCTCGATGAACATCGACATCGACGAAGGCAAGCAATTCTTCGTCTCGCGCATCGAGTTCAAGGGCAACACCATTACCCGCGATAAGGTCATCCGCCGCGAGCTGATGCTCGACGAGGGCTCGGTCTACAACTCGCAGCTATGGGAGTACAGCCTGCTCCGCCTCAACCAGCTGGAATACTTCGAGCCGCTGAAGGTGGATCAGGACTCCGAGGCTCACCAGGATCCCGATAACGGCACCGTCGAGCTGCTGTTGAAGGTGAAAGAGAAGGGCAAGAACTCGATCGGCCTCAACGGCGGCGTAAGCGGATTCTCCGGCGCCTTCCTGGGACTGAACTACTCGACCAACAACTTCCTGGGGTTGGGCGAAACTCTTAGCGTTCAGGCTAATCTGGGCAGCATCAGCCGCACCTTCCTCTTCGGCTTCACGCAGCCGTACATCCGCAACCGCCCCATCAACCTGGGATTCCAGATCTTCAACAACAAACAGGATTACAACGCGGCCAAGAACTACCAGGCAACCACCGGCGCCTCACTGAACCTGTCAACCGCAGAAAAGTCACTGACGCAGAACTACAACGTGGGGTCCGACGGTTTGAACTTCTCTATCAGCTACCCGCTGAAGCGTCATGCCTTCCAGCGCGTGGGCATGACCTATTCGCTGACCAAGTCCACGATTACGGCCTTCAGCACGGCGTCGTAGACCTTTTTCCAGACCATCGCCTTCCGCTCCGGAGTGCAGGGATCGAACCCGCTGGCCGGGATCATCAACAGCTCGATCTCACTGACCTATACGTACAACACGGTCAGCAATCCATTGCGCCCGCGCCAGGGCAAACAGTACAGCGCGTTTGTTCAGGCCGCCGGCATTTGGGGTAGCGTCCGCTATGTGAACCCGGTGGTGGCTTACAAGCAATTCATCCCCATGCACTATCTGAGGCCTTCGAAAGAAGGGCGCAACGTGCTGGGCATGCGCGCGCAGTTGGGTTATATCCAGGGGTTTGGCGGCGACGTGGCTCCGCCCAACAACCGCTTCTATGCCGGCGGCGAGCAGGAGTTGCGCGGCTTTGACGTGCGCGGCGCCACGCCTTACGGCTATGTGCCCACCCGGGTCAACTTCCAGCTCACCAATCCCGACGGCAGTTGCGTCCCGCGCGATCCAACCAACCCTGAAGACAACCAGTGCATTCAGGTGCCGCTCCCGATCTACGGCATTGCCTCCATCGGCGGCGATACGAACCTGACTGCCAACGCCGAGTACCGCATCCCCGTCGTCGGCCCCTTTATGTTCTCGTTCTTCGACGACTTTGGCATCGATGCCGCGACAAACCACGGCCAGTTGACGCAGAGTCCGGAGGGTTTCGCCACGCTCACGGCCCCGCTCTATGGTTGCCCGGTCTACAACAACGGATCCTGCCAGGGCGGCATCCCCGGCTCCCAAGTCGGGTTCAAGAAGGATATCCGCCCGGTGTCCGGCACCAACTTCGTTCCGCGCATGTCGCTGGGGGCCGAGCTTTCCGTCATCATGCCGGTCATCAACGCTCCCTTCCGGCTCTACTACGCCTATAACCCACTGCGCCTGTATGAGACGCCGTATTGCAACGAAGTGAACCTGGGCCAGAAGCAGTTGAGTTGCTCGGCAGAGTTGATCACACGCGCAATGTTCCCTCCGGGCGGCGCGGGTGATTACACCTACCAGGAAGCAATCGAGTCCTACGGCACCCAGAACATCTTCCGCGAGCCGCGCAAGACGTTCAGGTTGACCGTCTCGACGACGTTCTAGAACGCCGCGGGATTCAGCAAGCCCGGGGGTCGATCATGAATTCGGCCCTCCGGGTTTTCAGGGCGACATCGGTCCTTTCCTGAAGAATGAACCGAGATGCTGCTTGACGCGCGGCGCACTCCGCGCCAAACTAGCGTGCATGCAAACACTTGGGTTGTCTGGCGAGAGCCGCCGCTCCGACGGCCGGCTCAAGAGCATCTTTTGGCCTACAGTCGAGAACGCGTGGGACGTGAACTACCTGGGCCAGCAAGGATTCTGGATCTGCGTGGTCCTCGCCGCCTTTCAAATTGCAGTTGCAGCGTTTTCGCAGAATCCTATCGTGCTTGTGATTTACGTGGTGGCGGCGCTCGTGTACCTGGCGGGCGGGGTGGGCGTTCGCGAGGCAAGCTGGCCGGCGGCGGCCATCGTCTTCGGTATCTTCTTCACCGGGCTGCTCTACACGATGGCGATGAGACATCTCCCTGGGATCATCGACATCCTGTTCACCGGAATCCTGCTGTCGAACGTCCGCGCGGCCTTCCTGGCCTCGGAGTGGAAGCCTGCAGGCGAGGGCGAGGACCGGCCTACGCGCTTCAACGAAACCATGGTGGACAAGCTGGTGGATCAACTTCCGGCGAAGGTTTGGCCTCGCCTTCAACCCTATTTCTTTGCCGTAGGCGCGGCGCTCTTCGCCCTGGAATTGATCGGTGTTGGAGCCCTGGTGTGGCAGCGCCTGAGCGGCCTGGTTGTTGCGCCGCATCCATAGGCGCACTGGAGCCGCAATGGAGCCGCGATCCCGAGCGGGCCTTTCGCGACCAGGTTTTTGAGTGCTGTCCGCGGTCGGTTTGACGCTCCGAATTGAGGCACTTATAATCCCCTCTAGTTCCCGGCGATGCCCCCGAGCGCAGGTTTTGCGAGCAGTTTCGATGCCGGACGGAGCCTCGACAGCATGGCACGATATGCTGTGGCCCGAAACCGGCGCGCTGACGGGACCGGCACGCGAGAACTCCGGAGGAGTTATTGAATCGCATGAAGCGTCTGCCCGTATTCGCTCTTTTGTTCGCCATGGCGTCTCTCATTCCAGCCGCCGGCCAAACATCCGCTGCACCTGCTGCGCAGAAGCCAAGCGCAGCCCCTGCCGCCAGCCCAGCCAAGGTGGCGGTGATCGCATTTCAGGCTGCAATCAGCCAGACCAACGAGTTCCAGCGCGATTTTGCCGATCTGCAGAAGAAGTACGACCCGAAGCGCCAACAACTCAAGACTCTGAGCGACGAAATCGACACCCTGACCAAGCAGTTGCAGGATCAGGGGGCGCAATTAAGCGAAGAGGAACGCATCAGCCGCTCCCGCGCCATTGACGACAAGAAGAAGCAACTGGATCGCGATACCCAGGACGCGCAGAGCGACTTCCAGAGCGACATGCAGCAGTTGTTCAGCAATGTGGCTGCCAAGGTGGGCGCGCTGATGACCGACTACGCCGCGAAGCAGGGCTACACGTTGGTGCTGGATGCGGGCGACCAGCAGAGCGCCACGGTGCTCTATGCCGTGCCGTCCACCGACATCACCAAGGCCATCATCGACGCCTACAACCAGAAGTCGGGCATACCGGCGCCTCCTGCCCAGGGAGTGGGCGGAAGCCAACCTGCCGTGGATGCGCCTCAGCCACAGCCGGCGCCGACGCATTGAAGCAGGGAACAGGGAACAGGGAACAGGGAACAGGGAACAGGGAAAGAACGATCGATGAGTTCTTCGCCCGCTGACGCGGGCCTGTGATTTTGATTGCATCGACTGACCCCAGGCTTGCGCCTGGGCCTACCATCTTTTGCCCGCTAAAGCGGGCTTAGCCTCGCAAGAAGGCAGAGGACAGAGAACAGAGAGCAGAGAGTAAAGAACAGTGAGGTTTGACGCTTGTTTCGGGGCGAGGTGTTGACTGTGCTCCGGCCCCTGTATAATCCAGATAGTTCCTGCTGACGTTTCCGTTCGCGTTCTTTTCAACCCTGCGCCGACCGGCGCGGAGTTCCCGTGGAAAAGCCGTGAGGTTGGTCAGAAGAGTCAGGCACGTTTTTGCGTCAAACTGATGCGCCACACAGGAATTCCGAAGGAGTTTTCGACTTTGATGAAACGTTCGCTTGCACTTGTTCTCCTGCTGGCCTCAGGCATGGTCCTGAGCGCCGCTGCCCAAACGCCGGCCGCGCCGGCTGAATCGGCTCCGGCAGCCGCCGCTCCTGCCGGCCCGGCGAAAATTGCCGTGATCGCCTGGGAGCCTGCCGTAGCCCAAACTAACGAGGGTCAGCGCGACTTTGCCGATTTGCAGAAGAAGTACGCGCCCAAAGAGGCTGCCCTCAAGTCGCTCAACGACGAGATCGAAAGCCTGACCAAGCAGTTGCAGGAACAGGGGCCCACGCTGAGCGAGGTGGAGCGCGCCAACCGCAGCAAGGCCATCGACGACAAGAAAAAGCAATTGGATCGCGAGACCGAGGATCTGCGCAACGACGGCCAACAGGATATGCAGGACATGTTCAGCAGCCTGCAGGCGAAGGTCTACGACGTGATGCAGTCCTACGCCGAGCAACAGGGATACACGCTGGTTCTCGACATTTCGCAACAGCAGTCGCCCGTGCTTTTTGCCACCGCGACGACCAACATCACCAAGCAGGTGATCGACGCGTACAACCTGAAATCGGGCGTACCGGCTCCGCCGGCGCAGCCCGCGGCCGGGGCGAGCCCTGCCAAACCCGCCGGGACCGGCGCGAGGCCTGCAACGTCAGCGCCAAAGCCCGCAGCCACCCACTGAGGGGCGGCCATTCACTTGAATCGAAGGCCCCGATCCTCGGGGCCTTTGCTTTGTCTGGGAGACCGTCCCTGTGGAAAAGTTTGTGGATATTTCCCGGAAAGCCTCAGAAAAAAGCCGAAATTCCCCTCTTGTCAGGTCGAATCGGAATCTGATAGAAGGTCTAACCCCTTGTATTTGAACGGGAGTTTCCTAAATGGCTCTCGCCGACGGCGGTGACCAGCGTAATCATTGCCCCAGTAGCGGTGCGGCCTGGTTTCCACAACTGGTCATAAATTTCCTGTAACAAAAATCACAGACAGCCAAACATTTGGCATCACTTTTGCTGGTCCTCGCCGACGCGTAAAACGGCCAGGAAAGCCTCCTGCGGAATGTCGACCTTGCCGATGCGCTTCATGCGCTTTTTGCCCTCTTTCTGTTTTTCGAGCAGCTTGCGTTTGCGCGTGATGTCGCCGCCATAGCACTTGGCCAGGACGTTTTTGCGCAGAGGGCTGACGGTCTCGCGGGAGATGATCTTGGCTCCAATCGCCGCCTGGATGGCCACCTCGAACTGCTGCCGAGGGATCAGTTCGCGCATCTTTGAGACCAGCGCCCGCCCGCGCTCGTAAGCGTGGTCGCGATGGACGATGATGGAGAGCGCATCAACCGGCTCACCGGAGACCAGAATATCGAGCTTTACCATTGGAGATTCCCACTCGCCGGCGAGCTGGTAGTCGAGCGAGGCATACCCGCGCGAGATGGACTTCAGCCGGTCGTAGAAGTCGAGCACGATTTCGTTCAGCGGCAGTTCGTAGGTGAGCATCACGCGCGTCGGCGTCACGTATTCGAAGTTGATCTGCTTGCCGCGTTTTTCCTCGACGAGTTTGAAGATGCCGCCCACGTACTCCTCGTTGGTGAGAATTTTGGCCATGATGACCGGCTCACGGATGCTGGCGATGCTTTGCGGCTCAGGCCAGCGCGAGGGGTTGTCCACCTCGATCTCTTTTCCGTCGGTGAGCGTGATGTGGTAGCGGACGCCCGGCGCGGTAGTGATCAGGTCGAGTTCATACTCGCGCTCGAGGCGCTCCTGGATGATCTCCATGTGCAGGAGCCCGAGGAAGCCGCAGCGGAAGCCGAAGCCCAGCGCGACGGAGCTCTCCGGCTCGAAGAAGAAGGAGGAGTCGTTGAGGCGAAGTTTCTCGAGCGCGTCGCGCAGCAGCGTGTGCTCGTGGGAGTCCACGGTGTAGAGGCCGGAGAAGACCATCGGTTTAATGTCTTCAAAGCCGGGCAGCGCATGCGCGGCAGGGTGCGCTTCGTCGGTGATGGTGTCGCCGATCCTAGTGTCGCCGACATTCTTAATGGTGGCGGCAAAGAATCCGACTTCACCCGCGGTCAGCTCGCCGATTTCAACGGGCTTGGGGCAAAGAACGCCCATGGACTCGATCTCGAACGATTTCGCGTTATACATCATCCGGATGCGCTGACCTTTGCGCATCGTTCCCTGCATGACGCGCACCAGCACGATGACGCCGCGGTAGGCGTCGAACCAGGAGTCGAAGATAAGAGCCTGCAGCGGCGCATCGGGATCGCCCTTGGGAGCAGGGAGCCGGTGGACGATGGCTTCCAAAAGCTCGTCCACGCCCTGACCCGTCTTGGCGCTCACGGGGATGGCATCGGTCGCATCCAGCCCGACGGCCTTTTCGATGGCCTCCTGCGTGCTCAGAACGTCAGCCGAGGGCAGGTCGATCTTGTTGATGACGGGAATGATCTCGAGGCCGTGATGGATGGCCAGATAGGCATTGGCGAGCGTCTGCGCCTCCACGCCCTGGCTCGCGTCGACCACGAGGAGCGCGCCCTCGCAAGAGGCCAGTGAGCGCGAGACCTCGTAGCTGAAGTCGACGTGGCCCGGCGTATCGATCAGGTTGAGCTGGTAGGTTTGGCCGTCGCGCGCCTTGTACATCATGCGCACGGCGTGGGCTTTGATGGTAATGCCGCGTTCCCGCTCGAGGTCCATATCGTCGAGGATCTGGGCCTGCATCTCGCGGTCGGTGACTGAGCCCGTCAACTCCAGCAGCCGGTCGCTGAGCGTCGACTTGCCGTGGTCGATGTGCGCGATGATCGCGAAGTTGCGAAGAAAACGGGCGTCCATGGGAGGGCTTTCAGAGGGTTCGTTTAGGGTGTACGATGCGCAATTAGAGCGGAACCAGAGTAACTTTATCCTTTTGAGTTTTGCGCAAGGTCGCCGCTCCCTGATGGTCGCGTCGACTTGAGGCCGGTGCTTTCAGGATATATCGACTCTGGTTCCGCTGTATCGGCGCGCGCGCCGCGCGAGTCCTCCATGGCATAGCTTATCATCGGCATAGTGCTCACTGCGGCCTCACACTTGCGCGGCTCGTTGCGTCTTTTCGCGCCTATGCGTTGGAGTCGATTGCCAGCGTCGCGCCTGATGGTGGGAGTTGCGGGCCTGGCGCTGTTGCTGGCCGGGTGTACGCCGACTGAAACCGCCGGAGCCCCTGCGGCGCAGCTGAAACAAGCCACCGCGCCCGCATTGCCGGCGATCGCTCCGGCCCAGGCTGCCGCTCCCGCGCCGCCGCCCCCGCTGACAGCAGAAGAGCAGCGAGTTCGCGCGATCATCTCCCAGGTTGAGGCGGCCTATGCCCGCGGCAACGCGGACTACCAGAAGGGAATGCTGGCCGAAGCCAAGGTCGAATTCGATCGCGCGGTCGATCTGATGCTGGCGAGCGGCATCGACATCAAGTCCACTCCGCAGTTGCAGGACGAGTTCGACAAGATTGTGGACCTGGTAAACGCACTGGAGATGGAGGCGCTGAAGCAGGGCAACGGTTTTGTTCCCAAGGAAGAGATCACTCCCTCCGAGGCCGCCAGCGACATCACGTTCGCTGCCGATCCGAATCTGGTTGCCAAGGCCACTGCCGATCTGGCTACGACGAAGTCCGACCTGCCGCTAATGGTCAACGATTATGTTGCCTCGTACATCAACTTTTTCGCCAACACGCAAAAGGGCCACAACACCCTACTGCATTCGTTCGAGCGCAGCGGCCATTACAAGGCGATGATCCAGCGCATCCTGGCCGAGGAGGGCGTGCCGCAGGACCTGATCTACCTGGCGGTTGCTGAGTCGGGCTTTCAGCCGCAGGCGGTCAATCGCCGCTCCCGCGCCGGCGGTATGTGGCAGTTCATGCCCGGTCCGTATTATGGCCTTAAGCGCGACTCGTACGTGGATGAACGTTTCGACCCCGAAAAATCCACCCGCGCCTACGCCCGCTACATGAAGTTCCTCTACGACCAGCTCGGCGACTGGTATCTTGCAATGGCTGCCTACGACCATGGTGCAGGCAACATCCAGCACGAAGTAGCCAAGACCGGCTACGCCGACTTCTGGGAACTTTACAAGCGCAACGAGTTACCCCGCGAGACCAGCAACTACGTTCCCGAGATTCTGGCCGCAATTATCATTGCCAACCACCCCGATCAGTACGGCTTCACCGACGTGACCGTCGATCCTCCGATTCTGACCGACACAGTCACCGTCAACTACGCGATCGATCTGCGTTTGGTGTCTGATCTCGTCGGTGCGCCCGTGGATGAAGTCGAAGCCCTGAATCCCAGCCTGCTGCGCATGGGGACCCCGCCCGATGCCTCTTTTGATCTGCACCTGCCCGCCGGTACGGCCGCGCTCTTTGACCAGCGAGTGGCCCCGATTCCCGAGGCGCGGCGCAACTCATGGCGCTACCACCCGGTGGTGGCGGGAGACACGCTAGCCTCAGTGGCGCAGGAGTACCGGGTGCCTGAGGCCGGACTTGCCACCGCCAACGAGTTGAGCCAAGGCGACAGCATCGCGGGTGTCGAGGCCCTCATCGTGCCGGTCCCGCCCGCCGCAGAGCCCTCGGCCCGGACGCGGCTTTACACCGTCCGCCGGGGCGACACCCTGGTGACCATCGCGGATCGGTTCGGCGTTTCCCTAAGCCAGTTGCGGCGCTGGAACGCGATCCCCTCCGGCATTCGGGTGGCGCCGGGCCGCCGCCTGCACTTGGCTGAGCCCACCCCCGTCAGGACGGCAACCCGGCATCGCCGCAGGACCACAGCCGCCGGGACGAAGACGGGGCCGGGGCCGGCCGTCCATTCGGGGGCTACCGCGTCCAGGCCCGGCGGGGCCGCATCAGCACATAAATCGGCCGGCGCGGCACCCCCAAGAAGCAGTTCCCACGCGGTGAAGAAGGGCTCCGGGGCGGGAAGAAGCAGGGCGCACAAGTCCACCGGCCTGGCCAAAGCCTCGCAGTAAGAAAAATCCGCCGTCACCCCCATTCCACGCTTGTGTTCTGCTTGTATTTGCTGGCAAGCTAAGGCTACAATCGCTTGCGCGAGCAAAACTCTTTTGTCTGCTCAGCAAATGACGAAACACAATGTGAACAGCGGCAATCCGCTGGAGGCAATGGGATGGATGACGTGTTGAGAATGTACGCGATGAGTGACGGCGACCCCTTTGGGAAGCCGGGTGACCTGGACCCCGGTCAGGTCGAAGCCTTTGATGAAGAGGAAGATGAGTTGGAAACAGCCGGCATCCTTACCTCCTCAGATGACGACGAGGTGATCTCCGAAGAGACGGTGGTCGCGATCGTTGCGAAGCCTGCGGCTCCGCCGAAACCCAAGAAGGCTGCAGCGAAGAAGGCAGCTAAGAAGGCTCCCGCCAAGAAGGCGCCGAAGAAGAAGGCGCCGGCCAAGAAGGCCGCCAAGAAGGTAGCCAAGAAGAAGGCTGCCAAGAAGGTGGCCAAGAAGAAGGCTGCCAAGAAGGTGGCGAAGAAGAAGGCTCCGGCCAAGAAGGCGGCGAAGAAGGCCGCCAAGAAAGCCAAGAAGGCTGCAAAGAAGAAGGGAAAGAAGTAACACCGGCCCGCCTGCCGCGGCGCTTGCTTTTGCGTCGGCCGCTTTGGCGAGCGGGAGCTCTCTCTAGCGGGAACGGCGCTTTGCGCCGCCGTCCGCGTTCATCGCCAGGAAGAACGAAAGGCCCGGCAGCTCGCCGGGCCTTTTTGCGTTCAAAGTGCGAATTCCTGCGGATTAAAGCATTTCTCCTTCAGGTATAGCCGTCTTGATTTTCGTGCAAGGTGGCGATTACTTCCACCCCAGCGACGAAGATCTGTCGCCGGGGACCCCGGAAGGAAATCGCCACTTCAGCGTATCGGTTTCGGTGTACAGCAGAAAGAGAAATGCGCTAGGGAAGCGCTGCCAGCACATCCGAGGCCGCAGTGGTTGGATTCACCTTGACCCACACCTTGGCGATCTTGCCCTGCGGGTCGATAAGGAACGTGTTGCGATTCGCCATGGCCACGCCGTTGAATCCGCCCAGCGACCCGTAGGCGCTCACCACGGTGTGATTCGTGTCAGAAAGCAGATGGAACGTCAGCCCGTCTTTGGTGCAGAACTGCTGGTGGCTGTCGGTCGAATCCACGCTCACTCCCAGGATCACAGCGTTCTTCGCCTCGAATTGCGGCAGCGCATCCTGGAACTTGTGCGCCTCGATGGTGCAGCCTGTGGTCATGTCCCTGGGGTAGAAGTAGAGCACCACCCACTTGCCGCGAAAGCTATCGAGCGAGATCTGCTCGCCGGTCTGCGAGGGCAAGGTAAAGGTGGGTGCCGCCTGGCCTACGGCGGGCATGTTGGAATCATCGGCGCGCGCGGCGACGAACGGAAGCACGGCGGCAAGCGCCAGAGCAAAAACGAGAAGAAGCAGCTTTTTCACGAGAAACCTCCTGAAGACAGGGATTAGGGAGTAGGGACCAGGGAACAGAAAACAGGGAACGAGGGACCAAGGGAACGAGGGAACCAGGGGGTACGGCCGCTGACCACTGTTCACTGCTTCACAGTATCACCGGCGCGCCGCCACAATGGCAATTGCCGCCTCACTGGCGCGCTTCAGCAGGGCATCGCGGTCGAAGAGCAGCGTGCGGCCTGCCTCGATGGAGAGGCAGGTTGCCCCGGCGCGGATCATGGTCTCGACGGTCGACGATCGCCGATGACGGGTACGTCGAAGCGCATGTCCTGGTTGGGCTTGGCGACTTTGACGACGGTGAGCCGGCGGGCAAGGAGCGATGGTTAGATTGGGGTTCGGATGGGGGCTCCGCTGCGGCGGCGATGGGCGCAGATTCATCCAGCGAGTGCATCAGGCGGCCGGCGCGCTCGATCGTGGCGTCGGTGCCCTCCATGGCCTCGACGGCCACGCAGGCCTGCGCTGCGACAACCACGGTCTGGCCGATGTCGAAGCCGGCAAGGGCTCTCGCCACGCCCAGCCCGTACTCGATGTTGAGGCGCTCGTCTTCGTCGGGAGCGCGCTGGTCAGCACGCCTTCCTCGGCGAGCAGCGGCTCGAGGAATGTCGTGGAACTGATCAGCTCGATGCCCTCGTCGGCGAGGACCTTGGCCACTGCTCCTAGCAGCGCGTCGGTGGAGCGCGTGCGCAGGTTGAGGAGCAGCTTGGCGAGGCGCCAGTCGGGCCGGATGCTGGAGAAGATTTGCTTGTGCTTCACCTGGCCGGCCATCACGGCTTTGGCGACCCGGCCTTTTGGAAGGTTTCGATGAGGCGCGAAAGCTCGCCGAGCGAGAGCCAGTGCACGGTGACGCCGGAGTCCGCCTCGGCGCGCCGGTCCATCTCCGGGTCGGTTTCTTCTTTGATGGCGGCGACGACGACTTCGAGGCCCTCCGCCCGCGCCGCATCGAGCAGCAGAAAGGGAAAGCGGCCATTGCCGGCGATGAGGCCGAGCTTCATCGTTACTTGATCACCCCGCGCTCGCTGCGCTCGATGAAGTTGACCAGCAGGGCCACGTCGTCGCCCTGGAGCGCGCGCATCTTTTCGACGGCCTGCGTGGTGTTCAGCTTGGCGGCGAGCAGCAGCCGGTAGGCCTTTTGCAGTTGACTTGAGCCGCTCCGGCGTAAAGCCGCGCCGCTCCAGGCCGATTTTGTTGATGCCGAAGGCTTTATTCTCGCGCCGCGACGAGGTCAGCGAAAAGGGCAGCACGTCCTGCGTGACAATCGTTCCGCCGCCGATGAAGGAGTACGCCCCCAACGTGCAGTGCTGGTGGACGGGGCAAAAGGCGCCCAGCGTCACGTGGTCCTCAATGGTGACGTGGCCGGCCAGCGTGGCGTTGTTAGCCAGGATGCAGTGGCTGCCCACCTGGCTGTCGTGCCCGATGTGCACGTAAGCCATGAGCAGGTTGCTGGAGCCGAGCCGCGTTACGCCTCCGCCGCCCGCCGTGCCGCGGCTGATGGTGACGCATTCGCGAATCGTGTTGCCGTCGCCGATCTCGGTCTCGGTCGGCTCGCCTTTGTACTTGAGGTCCTGCGGCGCCAGGCCGATGGAGCCGAAGGGATAAAAGATGTTGCGCGCGCCGATGCGCGTCCGGCCGTCGATCACGACATGCGAGATGAGCGTGCACTCTTCGCCGAGTTCGACCTCCGGCCCGATGGTGCAATAGGGCCCGATGGTGCACGACTTGGGAATGCGCGCACCTTCGGCGATCAACGCGCTGGGATGGATGCTCACGCAGGCTCCGCGGCCGGCGCAGGCCCGCCTTCCGGTGGTGCTTCCGCTTGCGGAGCGTCGCCGTGCGCGCGCTGCTCGCGTTCCTTCGTCACGACCGCGCAGGTGAGGGTGGCCTCGCACGCCAGCTTGCCCTCGACCGTGGCCCTGCCCTGGATACGCCCCGCACGCGAACGGAACGAGAGCACTTCCACTTCGAAGCGAATCTGATCGCCGGGTGTGACCGGCCGGCGGAACTTGGCCTTCTCAATGCCGGTGAAGACCGCCAGCTTCGTGTCGCGGTCTTCGATCTCCGACAGCATGATCAGCGCTCCGGCCTGAGCCATCGCCTCCACGACGAGCACGCCGGGCATGATGGGGTAGCCGGGGAAGTGGCCCTGGAAGAACGGCTCGTTCATGGTCACGTTCTTGATGGCGACCACGCGCTTTTGCGGCTCGAACTCCAGCACGCGGTCGATCAGGAGAAAGGGGTAACGGTGGGGCAGGAAATCCATGATTTCCTGGATGGTAAACGTCATTCTGCGGCTCCTCGGAGCGGTTGATGTGGGCTGCTTTGCGCTCGTTCGGATTATAAATATCAATGCCGGTCGCGAATGAATCGTTTGTACGGTTGCCATCGAGGGCGCTACTTCTTGATCTTGCGCGCCACGGCATCGGGATCCCAGAAATCGGCTTGCAGGTTCTGGTTGAAGCTCACGCGGTCCACGAAGTACTGGCGAAAGGGATCGCCGTTCTTGAGGCGCGTGATGGTGAAGGGAGTGGGGAAGCCGTCAATGGTGTGATAGTCGTCGTACTCTTCGGTGTCGGTGTTCTTGTCGTGGTACTCGGGGTCGCGCCACTGGAAGCTGCGCGCAGCGGCAGATGCGTCTGCACGTCCATGAGGATGGTGATGGCCTCGTTTTGCGGCGAGATGAGCGTGACCTGCTCGGCCAGGTGCCGCTCGGACATGTGCTGGCCTTCGTAGAGCAGGATGGTGTTCGGGTCCTTCATCCAGACCTTCACGGCCGTCTCAATGGAGTGGTCGCGGCGGCGCAGGTAGTCGTCCACGATATCCTTGTCGAGCGGCTTTTTGCCGCGGTAGGTCACCTCCCAGCCCTGCCGGCCGACATAGAACTGCACCACGTCGCGGTGCTTGGTGTATTCGATGCGGTCATGGTCGGGCCACTGGTGGAACTCGAAGAACTCCGTGGTGCCGGGGTCGGGATTGCCTTGGAAAAACGCGGCAATGTGCCCATGCCGCTCCATGTTGTTTATGTTCAGCCACAGCTCGCCGCCCAGCGCCTGCACCATGGCGTCGAGAGCGGCGCGCGCCTGCGCCGCATTCTTCGCGGCCTCTTGGTCGCCCGATTGCGCCCGCATCGCCTGCGGCGCCAACAGCAAAAACATGGCCAAGGCAACCAGCAGAATCTTCCGCATGAATCCTCCGTACTCGAGTCGCTGCATAGAATGACGCAGATGAGGTGCTCTCGGCGCTTGAACGCGCGAAAAAAGCAATAGGCTCACGCTAATGCATTGCGGAAGGGGATGTCGAGGTAAGCCGCTGCCTCAGACCGCCCGGAGGACTCGCGCCGGCAGGAAGATGATGGCTCTTACCAGCTCAAGCACGCCGCCCACGGCAATGCCCGCCAGGCGAAACGGCAGCAACAGCAACCAGACGATGGGATAAAGCACCAGAGCCAGCAGCGCCAGCGGCCAGCACAACACCAAAAGAATGCACCAAAGAAGAAACTTTGCCATGGCTTTCAAAGCCTCAACGCACGGAGTGCCTCACTCATTGTTACGCAATTACCGCTGGAGGAGTTCCAGACCGGATCACCGGGCTTTCTTATGACGTGTGCGGCTGGGGCGCGACGCTCGCGGCCCCTTCGCAGGTTCCGTTGGCGCCTTGGCCCGAGCGGCAAGCGCCTTCTTCCGCTCGCGAATCACCTTTGCGCGCTCTTTCTCCGGCATGGCCAGGACGGCCTTGGTCTTCGGCGGCAGTTTTTCGAAGATCAGCGCATGCGCCCGCCTGAGCTCGTCCTCAATCTCCCGCGGCCGCAGAGCATCCCAGCGCTCCACTGCAACCCAATGCGCCCGCGCCAGGTGCGGCGCGGGAATGATCCCCTCGCGCTCCAACAGCTCATGAAAGCGCTCCGCCCCGCAGTGGAACCAAAGCACGCCGATTCCCGTGCCGTCGAGATCGGTCATGGCGAACATTTTTCCGCCGATGTCGCGGTCGCCGGCCCAATACACAAGGTGATGACCCCAGTTCAGCGTCTCCGTGACATGCGGCAGCGCCAGGCAGATCTCGCGAATGCGCTCGTTGTCCATGGCAACAGTGTAGGACGCTGCGGCCGAGCCGCGCTCCGACGCTCAGTGTCCGTGCAACAGGCGGTCGAAGGCTGGTCCCTGGAACTTCGCCTCGAAGTCCGTGAAACGCCGTTCCAGCTCCCATTGCGCCGCGGCTTTCTCGCTCCCGTCGAGGAATTGCTTGCAATTGTCCGATGGATTGGCGCCGCCCAGGGTCTCGCCTTTGCACGCACTCGACCGCCGCGCTAAAGTCGTCCGGCTTGGCCCACAGGCTCGCGCCGGGCAGAAAATCGTGCTCCATCCCCGTCCGCGCCAGTTGCTTCAGGTCCGCGTAGGTCAGGCCGTAATCGATCGCCGCGCGCACATACTCGTGCGTCAGGTCGATGCGGCTCACGCCTTCGTCGTCGGTCGAGAGCGCCACCGGCACATGCGCCGGAACGGTAGACAGGAAACGGATGCTCATCGCCCTTGACGCCCAGAATCCCCTCATTCGAGCTCAGGTTGATCTCGACCATCACGTGGCTGGGCGGCCATCTCCTTCAGCAAGTCGCGCGGCGTGGTCCTCGTACATCACGTCCACGCCGTGGCCGATGCGCTCCGCGTGGCCCAGCTCCACCGCCTGCCGGATGTGGAAGCGCAGCCCCTCAGGCGGCACCAGGCCCAGCGCCAGCTCGCCCGCGTGCAGCGAGATGTGAACCTTGGGATACACCGAGTGCAGGTAGCCCACCATCTTCATCTGCAGCGTGTAATCGCGCATGGAGACGAAATCGTCTTCGGGCCGCACGAAGTTGATGCCCACCCAAGTGTCGTCGTTCCCATCCATGCTCGCCTCGACCGTCTCAAAGCCCAGCAGCGTCTGCGCAAACACCTGTTCCGGCGTAAAGTCCCGCAAAACCGTCCAGATATACCGGACCTCGACCTGGCAGGCCGACGCGGCCTGCGCTGTTCCGCAGTGTTCTAATTGCTTCCTCTGCGCTTCGGCCGCGCGCGCCTTCTCGCGGTCTGCCGCCACTTCGTCGCGCAGGCCCCGATCCAGCAGCTGCTGGCGGAAGCGCGCAAAGGCCTCCGGGTCGGCCTGCGCCAACCCTGGGCTCCAGCCGATCTGGCTCGCAATCTCCAGTGCATGGCTGAAGGGCGGCGTAACCATCAGCTCAAGATATTGCTGGTTTTGTTCCGCTGCGCGGCTTGCCACCTCGTCGACCCACTCGCCGGTGTGGTCCTTGAGCGCGCCCAAACGGTCAAACACCGCGAAGAACTGGTCATGCTCGCTCCAGCCTGCCGTGGGCACAAAGCTGCGCATAGAGAGCGCATCGATCAGCTTGTCATAGAGCAGTTGGCTTTGCCGGTCGATGTTGCCGGATAGCTTCGTTGCCGGGATCAGATTGCCGCTGCATGGCGGCTTGGCAAAGCTCAGCGTGATCTTGTCGACGCACAACCCGTCTTCGCCGGCGTCGCGGATCAACGTCTCCGCATAGACCGCGCCCGAAAGATGCACGTGCAGGTCGGCGCCCTTTGGGAAAATCGCCGAGAAACGCGCGCAGCGTCTCCGGGCCCTGGTGCAGATTGGCCTCGTAGATCAGCGCGGTCCGCGCCTCGGCCCTGGTCGAGGACGCCCTGCCCGATGGGTCTCGATCCGCCGGGCGGGGCGGCCACAGCCGGCCAGCGCGGCCAGGGCTGCGCTTCCGGCAACTTGCAGGAGAAGAAGAGAGAGCCGGCTCCGCATGATTGCTCTCCAGTGTAGTCCAGCGCGCCGCGGCTTGGCCGTGGCCAATCCGGAATTGGTATACTGTTCAGGTTGTTGCAGCGAACTGTTCGTGGACTACGCCTACCTTCGCCGGGCACGCCCGGAAATCCGCGCAGCCGCAACTGCAACTGCACGTCTCGACTGAGGCCAGGTAGCTCAGTGGTAGAGCGCGGCCCTGAAAAGGCCGGCGTCGGCGGTTCAATCCCGTCCCTGGCCACCATTCCTTTTAGCCCATCGTCCTCATCATCAAGGACCACGCACTGACTTTTGCGCGGCTCAGTGGTAGAGCGCGGCCCTGAAAAGGCCGACCGGTCGGCGGGGCAATTCTTTCAAGGCCCGTCCCTGGCCACCATTTCTTCGACAATCAAGGACATTTTCGCGCGCGGCTATTCCGTGCCGCAGTGCGAAGCGCCAGCCATCGCCGCTTTTCAGGCTCGCGTACAATAGACCCTATCCAGCCCGGGAGGCTGAAGCCCTTTTGGCCGCGACTCTAACCCCTTTGCTTGCATTCATCAGCCCGCTTGGGGGAGTGCTGCGTTCGGCCGGGGCATTTCTGGCCTTCGCCCCGGAAAGCGCCTTCCATCACTACCTGAGAATGCAGTACGCCGACCAGACCTTCAAAGGGCTCTACCACTGGAATCTCTTTGATGCGTCGATGCTTCTGCCCTACTTCGCGGTGATGATCCTGCTCTCGTTTTACGGCATTCACCGCTACACGATGGCCTACCAGTACTTCAAGTACCGCAAGAACTACAATCCCAATCCTCCCCGGCACTTCGACGAGCTGCCGCCGGTCACCATCCAACTGCCCATCTTCAACGAGCAGTTCGTCATCGACCGGCTCATCGAGGCCGTCTGCGCCATGGAGTATCCGCGCGAGAAGCTCGAAATCCAGGTGCTTGACGACTCAACCGACGAAACGCGGCAGGTCGCCTCCTCCATCGTCGACCGCTATGCCGCCCTCGGCCACAACATCGTCTACATTCATCGCACCAACCGCCAGGGCTTCAAGGCCGGAGCGCTCGACGCCGGCCTCAAGGTGGCCAAAGGCGAGTTCATCGCCATCTTCGACGCCGACTTTGTCCCTCCGCCCGACTGGCTGATGAAGGTCATCCATCATTTTGCCGAACCCGAGATCGGGATGGTGCAGACCCGCTGGACGCACCTGAATCGCCACTACAGCATGTTGACGGAGATTGAAGCCATCCTCCTCGACGGCCACTTCGTTCTCGAACACGGTGCACGCGTCCGCTCCGGCGAGTTCTTCAACTTCAACGGCACGGCCGGCATGTGGCGGCGACAGGCCATCTACGACGGCGGCGGCTGGCAGCACGATACGCTGACCGAAGACACCGACCTCAGCTATCGCTCGCAGATGGCCGGCTGGAAGTTCAAATACCTGCCCGACGTCGAGTGCCCCTCCGAGCTGCCCATCGAAATGACCGCCTTCAAGACCCAGCAGGCGCGCTGGGCCAAGGGACTCATCCAGACCAGCATCAAGATTCTGCCGCAAGTCTTCCGCTCCGACGCGCCGATGCCGCAACAAGATTGAGGCCGTGTACCACCTGACGGCCAACCTGAGCTACCCGCTCATGGTCGTCATGTCGGCGCTGCTGATTCCGGCCATGATCTGCCGCTTCTACCAGGGCTGGTTCCAGATGCTGCTGATCGACGTGCCGCTGTTCACTGCGTCGAGCTTTTCGATCGCTGTGTTCTACGTGATGAGCGAGCGGGAAATCTTCCCCAAAACCTGGAAGAAGACGTTTTACTATCTTCCCTTTCTGATGGCGCTGGGCATCGGCCTCACCGTGACCAATACCAAGGCCGTGATGGAGGCGCTGTTCGGCATCAAGAGCGCGTTCGTGCGCACGCCGAAGTACCGCGTGGCGCGGAAGGGCGAAAAATCGCAGGCCGCCAAGTACCGCAAGCGCCTCAAGCTGACGCCGTGGATCGAGCTGCTGCTGGGCTGCTACTTCGCCGCCGCTATCTGGTACACCTTCACCAACAACAACTTCTTCACTGCGCCGTTTCTCATCCTCTTCGTCGTCGGCTACTGGTACACCGGCCTGATGAGCCTTCTGCAGGGCCGTTTCGAGCGCTGGCGTACCGGCGTCGACACCGACGAATCCAGTCCCAAGCCGTTTCCCGTTGGAGTCTGAAGCCCGCTTCCGCTGGCCGGCGCAGCACAATGGACCGTTCGCGAGAAGGTTACCCGTGTGCGAAGCGGCCGCGCGGCGGCTTAGGTCCTGTGCTACATTTGCGCCATGATCCTGAAGAAACTGGCGCTTGCCGCGGCGCTGCTTCCCCTGGCACTTACGCCCGCAACGGCAGCTGCGCAGGCAGCCAACCCCGCCTCACCCACGCATCCAACCGCAGCGCCTTTGCCGGCTGCAGGCGCGAACCCGCCTGCTGCTTCGCCCGCATCCGTGCCTGGCGCGGCCAATCCCGCGCCGCGCACCGACTGCCAGGGCGGCGCGTGCGATGCTCCGACGCCGCACATCACCATTGCGACTCCGGCGCCCGCGCCCGCACCATGGCCATTGCAGGAACGCATCAGCTGGGCGGCCAACCTGATTCTTGTTCTGATCGCCTACGTGGGCGTGATGCTTGCCCTCTCAGTGCTGCGCAAGATCGAGCGGCAGACGCGCTACGGCGAAGCCGCTGCCCAGGCGGCTGCGGAGAGCGCCAAGGCGGCGCTGCTTTTGGCCCAGGCGCAGGAACGGGCCGAACGCCCCTGGATCGCCGTCACTCCTGAGCCCGTGCCCGGAATGCACGACAGCTTCAATGTGGTAGCGGTCAATCGCGGCAAGAGTCCGGCCCGGATTACCTCGCTCTCCGATGGCGTGGCCTTCGTCAGCGACGAGTCGCGGCTTTCCACTGCCGCCGTACACAAAAGCGGGGAGCCACGAGCGCCCATCGCTGCCCTGATCCTGCTTCCCGGCGAGTCCACGGTGATCAAGACCTTCCGCCGCGGCGACGTGAAATCGATTTGCGAATCCGCCGAACACCTTCGCCGCGTCGAAGACTGGGAGGAGAAGATCTATCTGCTGGGAACGGTGACGTATGCCGAACTGCGCCCGACGGAAAGCGAGCAGACTCACGAAACGACCTGGTGCTGCTGGTATATCCACGGCCGCCAGAAAAGCGGCCTGGTGATGGCCGGCTCGCCCGAGCACAACCGGCATACCTAGTCCGTCGCCTCGGCGGAGTCTTCTCGCTTTTCGTACCGTGAACGCAGTTCCAAGCCAAACCGCATTTCGCTAAGCCTCTCAAGAAGCGGCTCAACGACATGGGCGTAGTCCAACGAGTCAATTCCCGTATCTCTGCGGATCGATTTGCGCCTTTGCTTCCTAAATTCGGGCTCTGCATAACCCTTGAGTATTTGAAGCGAGAGCAAATAGGAGCCGAGGTTCGTCTCGGCGCCAAGGACTGACTGCCGCACGTCGTTGGCTTCGGACAACTGGCCTATGTCGAGGATTTGATGAATCTCATTTAGAAGCTCTTTCAACCGTGCTTTAGTCTGGGCGCCTCGCTCCTTCCTCGACTGTGCCATATCCTGCAGCCTTTTCGCAGCGTTCGGTTCCTCTAATCTTTCAATCCATGCGCCCGAAGCGCGAATGAAGTCTTGCGCAGCTAAAAGGAGCAACCGCATCTCGGCCTCGTCAATCGCCAGATCGCCCGCAAGCTCATGGCAGAGTATGTGGCGCAATTCAAATGCCTTCTCGAGCCGCGACCAAGTGTCAGGTGCCTCCAAAATGAAGGGCTTCCGAGGCTTTGTGTCAAAACTCCTGGGGGTCATCCGCGCGATTTCAGCGAGGCATTTGGCCCTACCGGTGATTCTCGACAGAGTTTGCACCAACGACGCGAAGTTACTTATCGATACGGGGCTCATTATCAACTCGCCGAGGCTGATCTTTCGCGCGGCTAGCGCCTCGGCTATCTCGAGGTTGAGCTTGATTTCGGAGTTGGCTCCTACGGCGTTCGCAAGATATGGCTCACCGGAATCAATCAATTCGGCTAGCCGCGCCCTGAAATACCCGTCAAGCACGGCTACGACAGCGATCGGGTAGTAGCGGATGATCTCATCGCGGTGCTTTGTTGGAGCATGAAATGTCTGAATAAGACTGGACATTCGCCAGGATGCCGAACGATCGGGCTCCGATGCGCGCGCTCTTTTCTCGACAATCTCTTGGATTGCCTTCTCAGTGATTCTTGCCATCACTGTCCCTCCGATAGAGACGGACCCTGTTGGTGACGCAGATACACGTTGCGGATAGCCTGTGCCAATTCTAACGACCGCTCAGGCGGGCCGATCACAGAGTAATGAGCCTAGTATTGCCTACTAATTGGTGAGGAGCCTATTAGGTAGAAGATTCAGAGCTGGAAACCACTCCTACCGGCCCGTGCCGCCCACGGTCAACTTGTCCAGCTTGATGGTTGGCATGCCCACGCCTACCGGCACGCTCTGACCGTCCTTGCCGCAGGTGCCAATGCCCTCGTCGAGCTTGAGGTCGTTGCCCACCATCGAGACGAATTTCAGCGCCTCCGGCCCGTTGCCGACCAGCGTCGCGTCGCGCACCGGCGCGGTGACCTTGCCGTCCTCGATCAGGTAGGCCTCCGACGCCGAGAACACAAACTTCCCGTTGGTGATGTCCACCTGCCCGCCGCCGAAGTTCGCCGCGTAGAGCCCGCGCTTTACGCTGCGCAAAATATCCTCGGGCGCGTCGTCGCCAGCCAGCATGTAAGTGTTGGTCATGCGCGGCATGGGGATCGACTGGTAGCTCTCGCGCCGACCCGAGCCTGTGTTGGCCATGCCCATGAGCCGCGCCGAAAGCTTGTCAGAGAGATAGCCCTTCAGGACGCCGCCTTCGATCAGCACCGTCTCCTGCGTCGCCGATCCTTCATCGTCCACATTTAGCGAGCCGCGACGGCCGGCAATCTTGCCGTTGTCGACTACCGTGACTTTCGAGCTTGCCACCGGCTGGCCGATCAGCCCTGCGAAGGCCGAGGTTTTCTTGCGGTTGAAGTCGGCCTCGAGCCCGTGGCCCACCGCCTCGTGCAGCAGAATTCCCGGCCAGCCCGGACCCAGGACAACTTCCATCTCGCCAGCGGGCGCGGGCACGGCGCCGAGTTGCAGGATCGCGCCTCGCGCCGCCTCGCGCGCCAAAGTCTCCGGGCTTTTGCTTCCGTCGAATTGCTCCAGACCCGCTCGGCCTCCGCCGCCCGCAGCGCCCTTGGTGGTGACGGCGCCTTGTTTCGCGATGACCCACACGTTCAAACGGCAAAGCGGCTGCGTGTCACTGGCGAAGGCGCCGTCCGACGCGGCAATCAGGATCCGGCGCAGCTCCTCGCTGTACCCGGCACGCACCTGCACAATGCGCGCATCGAAGGCGCGGGCAGCGCGGTCGGCACGCAAAATCAGATCCAAACGCGCCGCGAGATCGAGGTCGTAGCCGCCGAGCGGTACGGGATAGAGATCGGCGCCGCGCGTCTCCGTGAATCCCTGCACGGGATGTTTCGCAGGACCCGAGGCAATCAGCGCGGCCGTTCGCGCCGCGTGCAGAAGCCGGTCGGCGCTCAGGTTGTCGGTATACGCATAGCCTGTGCGCTCGCCGCTGAGCACGCGGACGCCGCATCCGGCGCTGGCGCCCTGGCTGGCCGACTTCACAATCTGCTCGTCCACGCCCAGAGCGGTTGCCGCGACCGACTCGAAGTAAAGGTCAGCGTAGTCGCCGCCGGCGCTCAGGGCCTCGCCCAGGCAGCGCTCGAGGAGCCGCTCCGTCAAGCCGAATTTCTCGAAAAAGTAACGTCGATGGCTCGGATTCGGGGAAGTCATCGTAACCCCAGTGTACTCTGCCCGCGTCTTACTCTCAGATGCGGAAGCACGTTCGCGCGCCACGCAATTCGCACAGTTGTTCATTGGATACGTGGGCCGCTGGCACGCCTACGCAGGCAACTGAAACCATGCTAGGATTCGAGCCATGAAGAGAATGCTTGCGGCAATGCTGCTCCTGATGACGTTCGCAAGTCCGGCGTTCGCTTACGGATCGCACCACCACCACCACCACCACCATCATCATCACCACCACCACGCCTGAGTTCGGGCCGCCGCTCCAGGCAGCCCGCCTGCCTCGCAAAGGGCTTCGCGTGCCCGCAACGCGAGTGCCGTTCCGTTGCGGCGCCCGGCCGTGGTAAGTTTTTGGCATGGCAGATCAGGAAGACCCGCGTTACCCCATTGGAAGATTCCGTCCGCTGGCTGAGAACACGCCAGCCGTGCGCGCCGCGCAGATTGAAACCCTGCGCATGCTGCCGGAGCGCCTGCGTGCGGCGGTCGCCGGCCTTAGCGATGCGCAGCTCGACACACCCTACCGCGACGGCGGCTGGACTGTGCGCCAGGTGGTTCATCACTTCGCCGACAGCCACGCCAACAGCTACATCCGCTTCAAGCTCGCGCTTACTGAGGACTGGCCGACGATCAAACCGTACGACGAAGCTGCCTGGGCGCGCACGCCCGACAGCCTCATGCCGATTGAGCCGTCGCTCCAGTTTGTCGACGGCCTCCATGCGCGGCTCGTCACTCTGCTTCAATCCATGCCGGAAGTGGATTTCCAGCGGGGGTTCAACCATCCGGAACGGGGTCGCGTGACTCTCGCGACGAACCTCGCGATCTACGACTGGCACTCCCGCCACCACACTGCCCACATCACCAACCTGCGCGCCCGCAAGGGCTGGTAAAAGACCATGGGCCCCGGCGAACCACCCCATCGACAGAAGCCTGTCGCTGGGGGCGGCGGCCAAGAACCTGCCTCGCCCGCGCGGCTGGCGCAGACGATAGAATCCTATCTCGCCGATCATCCTGCGGCCGTGCTGCTGGAAGATGGCCGCGTCTTGTTCGACATGCGCACCGCGCACTACTCCGTTGGCGAGTCGCACGGCCGCTGCCTGCTTGAGCTCTGGAGCGACGAGCGCAACATTGTGCGCACGGTCGTCGAAGCGAAAGAGCGCGCGCAGTGCCTGCGCCTGGTGACGCGGCGCATGGGCGCGACCAAGCCGCAATCGCTCGAGCTCGCGCCCACGAGCGACCGCCGCACGCCGACAGCCCGCGACACCGCGCGCCGTAACTACCTGCGCCTCCTTGAGCGCGCGCTTGCCCGCCACTTCATCGGTGCCAAGGTGGACGGCATGCGGACCGCCATGGATCTGGAGCACAGCTTTGGCCCTGCCTATGTACGCGGCCGCCTGCTCAAGGGCACAGCCGCCGACGCGGTCATCGGCGTTGGCGCGGCCGAATCCGCGTCGACGATCGACGGAGTTCTCACCCTGGGAATTCTGTGGCTTGACTACTGCCGCCAGCACGCCGATGCTCGCCACCACTTCGGCGGCCTCAAAGTCATCGTTCCTGCGGGCGCATGGCGCACCACCGCCGAGCGCATAGCCTGGCTGAATCACGCGGCAGCCGATTTTGAATTATTCACTCTCGACGAGCGCAGCGAAGAGCTCGCGCCCGTCGATTTTCGCGACACGGGGAACCTGGAGTCGCGCCTTGTCCATGCATTTTCGCCGGTCGCTGCGCTTGAGCGATGCCAAGCGGGCATCAACCGGCTCCTCGCGCTCGTTCCCGATGCCGCGCGGGAGCGCGTCGAGATCCGTCCTCACTCGGCGACCGAAGTGGGTTTTCTACTCCACGGCCTTAAGTTCGCCCGCATGCGCCACGGCACGTCGGCGCACTCCTTTGCGCGGCAGGATGAAGTGACCTTCGGCGCGGGCGCAAGCGAGACCTCACTTACGGAAGAGAACGAATCGCTTTGCCGCGATCTCTTTGAGCGCCTTTTCCTGAGCCGCCACGCCGACGGTGCTCACACCGATCCGCTTTTTCGCATGGCACCCGAGCGCTGGCTCGAGTCGCGCCTGCGCGCCGGGCTCGCCGAGCTGCTGCCAGAGCTGCGCGGCGATCTGCTCTACACGCAGGTGCCCGCACTTTCGACCGGCGATCGCGGCATGCTCGACCTGCTTACGCTCGACCGTAAAGGCCGCTTGGTTGTTCTGGAGCTAAAGGCCGGCGAGGACCTGCATCTGCCGCTGCAGGCCCTCGACTACTGGATTCGCGTGCGCGCGCTCAACGCCGACCGCCAACCCGCGCCGACCAGCAACGCGCCGCTCTCGGCATTCGAGCGCAACGGCTACTTCGCGGGTGCCGAGGTCTCACCGCTGGCGCCGCGCCTCATTCTCGCTGCGCCGGCCCTGCGTGTTCATCCCGCCAACGAGCCGGTGCTGCGATCCCTCTCGCCCGAGATCGAGTGGGAATTGATCGCCCTCGCCGAACACTGGCGCCGCGAGTTGAAGATTGTCTTTCGGAAACGCAGCCGCGACCGCGCGGACCGGTGATCGCCGCTTCTCAAGGCTTCGACATCATGTCGGGTACCGGCTTCGGCCCAGAAAAGTCCAGCGGCACCGACACATGCTCCTGCACGATCAGCCACTTTCCGTCGATCTTGCGGTACACGTCAGTCACACGGACGGTGAAGTCAATCGGCGAGCCATCCGTTGTGGTTCCTGTCACATGCTGAATGCTGTGACCGTAGGCGATCTTTCCGTCACTCGTGAAGCTCAGATCGCTCAGGTCAAAGTGAATGGGGCCCTTAAAGCCGGCGAGGAAATCCTGCCAATCTTTTTTGTAGTTTTCCCAGCCCACGTGTTGCCGCGGAACTCCTACGTCAAACACGAACAGCTCGTTCCCTGGCACATAGAACTTCATAATCGCGTCCACATCTTTGGCGTTAAAGGCCGCGGCGAACTTGTCTTCGAGCGCGCGAATCTCCTGCTCATCCTTCGACTGTGCCTGCGCCCGTTGACTTGCGCCGAAAGCGGCCAGCGTGCACAACCCCGCCATCACGCAAAACGCGAATCTCTTCATGACCTCTCTCCTCGTTGGATTGAATTCGATAGGGGAACCCCAGAGTCTCTCGTATACGTTCTGCCCGGAAACCCTGTCAACGAGGAAAATTTCGCGCCGTGCCCAAACGCACCGTGACCGGCCCGCCGACGCCGCGAAGCCAGTGAGGCGCCGACCCGCCGACTCGCTGCCTTCGGGATTTCCGATGTTCACCCGGCGACAAAAAAGCCCAGCCCCCACTCGCGTCGAAGAGGGTGAGAGGCTGGGCCTTCCGAGCAATAAGTTATTGATAATATATCTCGTTCAAACTGATTGCTGTCACTGGCCCCCCAAAGAATCACTGGCCTCCAAAATTTTTCCCATGTCCGCCTATTTCTCGGTCCTCAACTCTTCTTCTTGTATTGCCCGCGCCGCGAGGGCAGAATCTGCAACTGATCGAGGATGCCGCCTGACATTTGTACGGCGGCATTTTGTACGGGCCGCGTTCCCCCGTGATTTTCTCCGCGATGGCCCCCGGCCTTCGCAGGCCCGACGGGCTTGGACGGAAGGAAATTCGGCTGCGACGGATGCTTTTTCGCGCCATTTTCGTTCGCTGCTGTTCCGTTCTCTGCCTCAGGCTCGACTCCAGACTCAGGAAGCGGAATAGAAGCATGCATCGCAGCGAGCGGCTCCGGCTCCACATGCCCTGCTCCTGACAGAACACCGTTCTGTGCGGAGTCCATCTGCGTAAACAGCGTTTCGAAGGGCGCAATCGCGCTCATCAGCGTTTCGACGCCGGCGCTTGGCTGTGCTGGACGCCTTGTCTGATCCAACTCTCTGAGCGCCTGCGAGAAGCACATTCCTCTGAGCCTCGCTCAGCCGCGGCAGC
This sequence comes from uncultured Acidobacteriaceae bacterium, assembly GCA_963835895.1. Lineage (GTDB taxonomy): Bacteria > Acidobacteriota > Terriglobia > Terriglobales > Acidobacteriaceae > Telmatobacter. Next base: position 99,494 of record CAWIHC010000008.1, read on the forward strand.
GTGAGATGCGTAGTCTGCCGTGGCACCGATTTTGCGGGCTCCTGTCCATGTGCGCTGCCGCTTCCGCGGTTGCGGGCCGTTTGCGGGTTTTGACAGCGCTCAGTTTCCGGCAACGGGAGCGCAGCATCGAATTGCGATGCCATCTGGGCCCACGGCGATGGAATCTCCTCATGGATACGCTTCACGGGCTCCGGCACTGAATTTGGCAAGAGGTCAGGTTGCTGGAACGCGACAGGCAAAGCGGGCTCAGGCTGAACGACCTTACCGGTCGGCGCAGCGCCCATCACGATCTCAGCAGACGGATTTGCGGCCAACTGAATCTGCGCGCCAGGGTCAAGGTCAAGGCTGGCGCTGCCCTCTTCGATTGCCTGCTGGAGTGTCTGAAGCATTTGCGCATCCGTGGACGGGCCCTGCCTCGTGAGATGCCGGCTCATCTCCTTGATGGAACGCCGGAATGCCGGATCGGCTGTAGCTAGTTGCACGCGGTTGAGCACGAATCCTACGGCCGGCGCCTTGAGGCGCTGGAGAGTGCTGGCTACGGCACGGAGCTGGGCGCGCGTGGTGACGCCAGCTTCGATCACCACGATTGTGCCGTCAGCGGAGCGGACAAGTTGCTCGGTGTCCTCCGAGTCAGTGAGAGGCGCGGCGTCGGTAATCACGGCCGCATTTCCCGGCTTTTCCAGCAACTCTTTCACCCTGGTGGCGACGGTTGTGACGCCGACTCCAGGGCCGGCCCCTGTGAAGACACAATGGCTGATGCTGCGATCCTTGAACGCGCGATCGATGCCGGAGGCCAAGCGCAGAAGGTGCTCCTCAAAAACTTCATTGGCGACTTCGGAAAAGTCAGGCAATTGCACCATTGGCGCAAAGCCCAAAAGGTGCTCGACATCGGAGGCAACATAGATCCGAGGGTCTACTTTGTGAGCGATGACGGCGACCGCAGCCCCCAGGAAAATGAAGCTGAGAAGGAGCGCGATGGCATTGCGTATAACGCTGGAATCACCGAAATACCACGGAGTAACAGCAACAGCGGCGAATTTGGCAATGCCAGGGATGGCGCCGCTTGCAAGCTGGTGCTCGTGCAATGTGCCATTGGTGTGGCTGCCCGCCACAGGCTGAAATCCGTTTGCGCTCTGAGCCGAGCGAATGGACCAGGAGTTGAGCAGGTAGATTACGGCAAGGGCCAGCCCTATCAATGCGAGTGAAAGCGCGAGACGGCGATGCACATGCAGGCTTCGACGAAGATCGAGCCGGAAGACGGGCCGCACTTTATCGCGGGTCTGACTGAATTGGGGCGCTGAAGCGAAGGTCGCGGAGGCGACATCAGCGGGCTGGAGCGATTTCGCAGGAACGATTTGGGCGAAGGTCTGGCTCATAGAGCCGCTCCAAAATGGGTTAACGCAGAATCCGGCAGACCGTTCTCAATTTCGAGTCGCATGTCCTGCCATTTCCTCCAAACCGTCGGTCAGCAGTGGCGATGAGTGACACATCCGTCAAAGTGGAGGCAAACGGCCGGGCGTCTTCGACGCAATGCATTTGCATTCCTGCCTGGCGAAGAACCACGACCGTTCCGCTGCGTGATCTGCGCTCAACTGGTGAGCATTTTTTCTTCTTCGCAGCCCGGTGAGAGGTCCATTCGTGCAGATGTCCGATGGAATCGAAGCTATCCGTTTGAACCATTTAGAACAATGCCGCAAAGGTGGGACTCGGGGAAGCAAGCACTGCATCCTTAGACACAGGTCTACTGAGCAAGTTGGTAACTGGAGCGATTACCTTGGTCCTTAAGGACGGAGAAGATTTGGAGGACGCCGCCGGGAAGATACGGGCCGGAACTGCCAGAATCCGAGTGGATTACGAGAGACGGACAGTACGAGTGGTTGACGACAGGATTTACGCGTCGCTCATCTCGCGGCCCCTGGCCTCGTGTCCCATCGCTGCCAGGGCCGCGAGCGAAAGCGCAACCACGACCACGGTCAAGGCAAGGACGGCCCGATAACTACCCCAGCGCTCAGCTGCCAGAGCCTGGCCTTTGCCGTTCCACGAGGTGATGAGCCCGCCCAGTTGATACGCCAGGCCTGGCGCCGTGGCGCGCACAGGAGCCGGCGACAACTCCGTGAGATAGGCCGGAACGACACCCCACGCGCCCTGCACCATAAACTGCATCAACACCGCACCGGCACCAAGCGTGACGGCGGAATGGCCGTAGGCATAAAGAGGGATGACGGGAATCGCCAGCAGCGCGGCGGTCACAATGGCCCTCTTGCGGCCCCATGTTTCAGAGAGCGTACCGAAGACAATTCCTCCAACGATGGAGCCAAGCCCGTAGAGGACGCCGATGAGACCGATGGTCCGGGGAGAGAGCTTCATCTGTACAGCCAGAAAAGTCGGATACACATCCTGCGTTCCATGCGAAAAGCTCATGAAGGCTGTCATCAGAATGACGAGGAAAAGAAATGTGGGTAAGAAATGGAATAACTGCCGCGGCCATGCGGGCCCGGCATGAACTGCAGCCCGCACCATGCGTTTCTTAACTCCAGCGAGCCAGACCGGAGATTCCTCCACACGCGCCTGAACATAAAACGCCACCAGCGCGGGAGTTGAACCGAGGATGAACAATCCCCGCCAGCCTATTGCAGGAAGAGTGACACCATGCCAATGGAAGCCGGCAAACAGCAGCCCGAAGGCAGCCGAAGCGAGGATCGATCCGACTGCGTAACCTTCCTGCAGGATGCCGGAGAATGTGCCGCGGCCATCCCTGGGCAGGGACTCAAACGCCAGAGCAGCGCCGACGCCCCATTCACCACCCATGGCAATTCCGAAAAGAGCGCGCAGGACCAGCAGCACGTTGAGCGAAGGCGCAAACGCGCAAGCAAGTTCGATGACGGAGAAGCCGAGAATGTTCGCCATGAGCACCGGGCGGCGGCCATAGCGGTCGGCCAACCAGCCGAAGAGCAGAGCGCCGACCGGACGGAAGGCCTGCGTGAGGAACACCGCTCCCAGAACTTCGGAGGGCTTGGTATGAAACTCGCCAGCAATCGCGTTGACGCAAAAGACGAGCAGAAAGAAGTCCAGACTATCGAGCGTCCAGCCGAGAAATGCGGCCAGAAAGACATGGCGCTGCGGACGGGTGAGCTGGCGAAACAGGCCAATAACGGACACAGGCGGGAGCATAACAGACTGGCAGGGAGTTTCGAGGAGAAGCAGGCCGGATTTTGGGCCAGCAGCCGGAGTGGCGCGGGAAGCTGGTATTCGCTCCCAGGAAAGGCGGAGATGCCGAAATCACAGGAAATATATGTTGCAACGACTATGTTGGCTGAAGCATCCTACAAGGTGAGTATCTGTGCTTCGTTGACCCCCATCGGGCTCAAAGAGTCCACGAACCCAAAGGAGTTTCGCCGCATGAAACGATTGGCCATTGTTGCTGGTGTTTTGACTTTCGCTGCGCCCCTTGCCTTTGCGCAAAACACGAGGTGGGTCTCCGACCCGAATCACAGCGAGGTTGATTTTGCGATCAACCACATGAGCGTTTCAAACGTTCATGGCCGCTTTGGCAATGTGAACGGCACCATTCAATTGAATGGGGCGGATATTACGAAGTCCAGCGTCCAGGTCACCATCGGCGTGGACACGATCGATACTGGCGTTGAAGCCAGAGACAAGGACCTCAAGGGCGCGAACTTTTTCGATGTGGCCAACTTTCCCGCGGCTACGTTCACGAGCACGAGCGTGACCAGGAACGGCAACGACCTTTCCGTAACCGGGAACCTGACTTTACACGGCGTCACCAAACCTGTGGTGCTGGAAGTCGAGGGTCCTACAGCGTCCGTGACGGATCAGCGAGGCAAGGTGCATTGCGGCTTTTCGGCTACAGCTACGATCAGCAGAACGGACTTTGGAATCGCACCCAAAGCTCCCGCGTCGATGCTGGGCGACGAAGTCAGACTCACGATCGAGGTTGACGCCATCAAGCAATAAGACAAGAATTTGAGCGAGTTGGCGCCGGATTTCTCTGGGAATCACCGAAGGGGCGTTGCCGTGCGATTGGGGGAATTCAAATGGCGAACTTGAAGTCTGAGATCGCGCAAGCGTCGCCATTTTCGAGCGCGGAGGAAGAGGCATTCCTGAACCTGATGCGTACCTCGGATTGCCTGCACCGCGCCTTTCAGCAGAAGATCCGAGGCTGGGGCCTGACGTTCGACACAATATAACGTGCTGCGCATCCTGCGCGGTGCGCAGCCGGACGGACTCACCTGCGCCGCCATCGGAGCGCGCATGATCGCCACGGAGCCCGACATCACGCGATTGCTGGCGCGCCTGAAACGCCTCAAGCTGATCCGCCAACACCGCGACCGGAACGATCGCCGCGTGGTGTGGACGCAGATTTCCGATGCTGGCCTGGACTTGCTGCGTGCCATGGACCCTACGATTCGGCTCATTCCGGTTGAACTGCTGGGGCATATCAATGGCGCTGCATTAGGGGAGATGACTCGACTCCTCGAGCTTGCGCGCCAGTCCTGCGGCGACACACGCCAACCGCAATAGTGTTGCGAAGCAGGGGGTTTCGTGGGACCTTGCGGAAGGAACAAGCTGGCGCGGCGCTATGAGGTGACGATCTTTTGAGCCACTGTCTCCTCGTCCAGCTCCGATTGGATGATCTTGTTGTGCAAGCAATAAAGAGCAAGTTCCAGCCGGTCTGAAACACCCAGCTTGTCATAGATCTTGCGCAAGTAGTTCTTGATCACCTGCTCAGTGGTGCCCAACTGGAAGGCGATTTCCTTGTTCCGCTTGCCCTGGGTGATGCAGGTGATGATCGACATCTCCTTGGGCGAAAGGCGGGGCTGGTTGCGCGGGCTAACGAGCGCGGCCGCCTGGGCGCGATAGGCATCGATCACCCAGTTGACTGATTGATTGTCGATCCATGTTTCGCCGGCGGCGATACGGCGCACGCACCTGACGAGAAGGTCGGGCGAAATGGAACGGGAGACGATGCCGCGAACGCCGCGCCGATAGAGTTCCACAGTGTGACTTTCGTCGGCGGAGACGGCTTGCACGATGAGTTTGACATCCGGGGCCATGCGCAGGATCTCGGGGATTGCGTTGGCCGTACCGGCCAACATGCCTCCCTCCAAGAGCACAATGTCGGTTGGATAACGCTCAATGGCCGCGCGCAGATTCTCCAGCGAATCGGCCTGAGCGACCACACGGATGTCATCTTCAAGAGCGAAGACCTTGCGAATCCCGACACGGTAAATCGCCTGGGAATCCGCGAGGATCACGCGGATAGTCCCCGGCTTGACCGGAGTATCAACAGTTTCGCCTTCGGGGTTGTCGTCGAGGATTTCCATAGTCGGCTGCCGTCAAGCCAACAGAGAACTCACTGCTCCGCAAATCGATAATCATCAATTGTGGCAGCGGCGAGGTGCTCATTGTGGCTTGTTGAGCAGCGTACCACACGTCCCTTGCAGTGGACCAGAACATCGTGAGGCGAGCCCAGAACGGCGCGGGGCATGCGCATGGAAAAACGGAGGTCGAGTCCGACCTGCAAAGCCTCGTCAAGAGAGAAGAGAACCCCGCTGGCGGAGATGTTTCGAGTCAAACCTGCAATCTCACCTTCTCCAACGGAGAGCACCACTGGCAACGAAAGAGGAAATCGTACTGCACAGCGAACTTCCTGCCGCCCTTGAGAGGGGGCCTGGACACCAGACGGCAACGGTGTTTCTGGATTGAGTGAGTTCATAGACCGTGCCCCAATGAGAGTGGCTCAATTGACAATGTATCGAGTTTTGTCGATTTGGCCCACGGCACCAAAGTTTTCAGTCTGGTAACCGCAAGAGGCGGCTGCTGTCGAAAGGCGGTAACTTGCCCATGCCGGCATCTTTTCCTCGCTCCTTTTCAAGCTTGAGCCGACGGGAAACGTGGACTCCAGTCGAAGCCCGGGAGTGCCTCGCCGTCGCCACGGAAGCAGTCTCCAATTTGGCCGATTGTCCCCGCGGATTGGCCGAACTAAGCCCTCGGCAAGAGATGCAATCGGCCTTAAAAGGCGAAGAAAATTCAAAACTTTCGGCAAAGTACCCACAATATTGTTACCATCAAGCGCCTCAAATGAGTACTTCCGTCAAGAAAATTCTCTGATACCACTTTTGTTGTAGCGCCCCTACACAATTTGGGTTACTCTAACAAGGCAAAGTTCAAAGGCGGTTGTGTCTGCCGACGGGAGATTGTCTCATGGGTTCGCGCAAGTTCGAAGTCTTAAAAGTCGGTTTTGCTGCAGTGCTTTTGGTGAGTGCTTGCACCGCTAACGCCGTACCATATGGGGGCGTGCATCTTCCACCTCCAAACGTAGCGGAGGCGGTTCCCTATGGAGGCGTTCATCTTCCACCTCCAAACGTAGCGGAGGCGGTTCCCTATGGAGGCGTGCATCTTCCACCTCCAAGCTTGGCAGAGGCGGTTCCCTATGGAGGCGTTCATCTTCCACCTCCAAGCGTAGCGGAGGCGGTTCCCTATGGAGGCGTGCATCTTCCGCCACCATCCGTAGCTTAGAAAAGTCCTGTTAACCAGAAAGGGCCCACCTATGCATAGGTGGGCCTTTCGTTTTTGTGTGCACTCGAGAGGCTCGTAGACTGTGATCATCAAACGGCCAGGCTGGGAATGCTGATATCTTCATCTCATTCCGAGTGGCGGGTTGGACCCGATGTCTTTGAGCGTTGATACCATAATTTGGCTCGCAGCCACTTTGACAGAGGTTGTGGTCATTGGACTGCTTTTTTATCGGCGCATCTGGCGGACTTTGCCCGTCTTTTGCGGATACTGCATTTGGGATGTCGTAAGTAACATTATCGACCACTACTACCAAGCTAAGTATTTTCAAATCCTATTCGCGCAGGCAATTCTCGATTCCGCATTTCTCATCTGCGTTTTGGTGGAGCTGGTTTGGTCCGTGCTCCGGCCGCTTCGGGCCTCTTTGCCGCGCAGCGCCATGGTGTTGGTGGGAGTACTGATCCTGGTGGCGGGCGCAGCCATTTGGCCATTTGCTGCCTTGCCGGGTCTCGAGCATGCGACATCCAGATTGGGACTCGTGTTTGTGCAGCTGGAGCAGACGACGTCCATTCTTCGGATTCTTTTCTTCCTGTTGCTCGCCGGCGGGAGCCAACTCCTATCGATCGGATGGCGTGATCGTGAGCTGCAGGTCGCCACTGGGTTAGGCCTTTATTCGATCGTCAGTCTCACGGTGGCTGTGCTGCAAACGCACCAGACAACTGCATCGCAGTGGGTTTACCTATTTCGATTTGAAACAGCCAGCTATGTATGTTGCCTGGTGTACTGGGCCTTTAGCTTCGCGCAGAAAGAAGCGGAACGCAGGGAATTTACGCCACAGATGCGGAGCTTCCTGCTGGCCGTTGCCGGATCTGCGCGCTCTACCCGTATCTCGCTGACGGGGTCTCGCAGCGACAAGCCGCCGAAGCAGGGCCAGCGCTGACAAAGTTTCTTCCATCGGGCCCGGTGGCGCGAGCAGTGCCGCTGTGGCACCGCGCGCATTGACACGATGGTTCGCGGCGGGTTCAAATGGAAGCAGTGGTGAAGGAGTTCACCCTAAACCGCTGTCCTTTCCGTTTGGCCGGACAGATGATGACTCCTGACAGGGAATCCTGTTGCGGAGTCATATCGCGGCTTGATCCCTGAATATACCGTGAGCAGAACCGATGGCGCGATTGCTGCGTCGCGTTTGCGATTTCAGCAGATCGTGCGCACGACGGCGCTGCTCCCGGCAGACTCTTGTTCAAGGAGAATGGCATTGCAGAAATACCTGCTCATTGCTGCGGGCGGCGCGCTGGGTTCGATCCTGAGGTACTGGGTCGGATCCACGATCTCAGGCCGCATGGGAACCAGGTTTCCTTACGGCACGCTGGTCATCAACATCACGGCCTGTGTGGTCATCGGCTTCACGCTAACCTACTTCGGCAAACGCGCCGATTTGAGTGCTGCATGGAGATTTCTCGTGGCCATCGGCTTCATCGGCGCCTACAGCACCTTTTCGACCTATGAGTGGGAGACGCTGTCGACGATGCGATCGGGCGCTTTTCTTCTTGCGGCGCTCTACGCGGTGGGCAGCCTCATCCTGGGACTTGCTGCGACCTGGTGCGGCACGGCGCTGGCCGACCTGCTCTAGAAGAATCAGCGGAAGACAAGCCGGAGTTGCAAGTTACCTGCAAAGGTGCTTCAATCGTTCGTTGTTCACCAGGAAGCGAAGATGCGCCAGGTGCGCGCGAGTGAGTCCAGGCGCCGGAAGCAGCGGAGAAGGAACGCATGTTGACCACGGGCAAGGCCGTTAAAGTCACGCTCTACCTAAGCGATGGAGCCAAGCATCACCACGTTCCGGTCTACTCGACGATTCTCGACTTTCTCTTCCACAGCGGAATCGCCGGCGCCACGGTGGTGAAGGGCGTTGCGGGCTTTGGAGCGAAGCACCGCATCCATTCCGCGCACATCCTGGAGATCTCAGATCATCTGCCGATCAAGATCGAGTTCATTGAGACGCGCGAAAAGGTGGATGCGATTCTGCCCGAACTGGAGAAGCGCGCCGGCTCCGGCCTGATTGAAGTGCAGGAGATCGCCATCATCGTTCCTGCTCATCAGTAATTGAATCCGCCTTAAGCAGGGGCATTCCTTTTCCATCCGGCACCGCCGGCCAAAGTGCAACAATCCGGACAAAACGCAACAATCCCGCCGAAATCGCGTCTTAACAAACAGCTGAAAGTGTGTTGCGCGGGAATGGCCGTGGCCTGCACCGCACGGTCGCACAGTGATCCCGAATCGCCAGTGAGATGAAGGATTCGGGAGAATCTCTTTATCCATCTGTTACGGAAGTTGGTGCATACTGAAAGAGAGAGAACCCGTAACTCTTACCCCAAAGGGAAACCGATGCTCTCGAATTGCCATTTACGCATTCTTGTTATTGTCTTTTTCATCGCAGGAGCGTCTTTTTGCGCGCAGGGTCATGCGCAGGCGGCGCTGCTCATGGAGGAGCCCTACGGCTTCTTCGGCGCCCTGAACCCGACCGGACACAACGCAATCTATTTCGAGCGAATCTGCGCCGAGACTCCGGTGAAGCTGCGGCGGTGCGAACCGGGCGAGCTGGGCGCCGTGATTGCGCGCTATCAGGGGATGGAGGGGTACGACTGGGTCGCGATCCCTCTTGTTCCTTATCTGTATTCGGTGGAGAACGCCGCCGACGTTCCCGCGCATGTGGATCACGACACGGTGGTGGAACTGCGCAACCGGTATCGCGAGGAGCATCTCGGGAGCTCTAGGTACGAATCTGTCGCCGGGCAATCTGGTGCACGGCGGCTGGACGCAACTGCTGGGCGCGGCGTACGAGCGGCGGATTTACGCCTTTCGCTTCCAGACAACGCCAGAGCAGGACGACGCCCTGATCGAGAAGCTGAATGCGGGACCGAACCGGGCACGCTTCAATCTGCTCTTCAACAACTGCGCGGATTTCGCGCGGGTGGTTCTGAACGGCTACTTTCCACGGACCTTCAGGCGGAGCATCTTTCCCGATGCAGGGATGACGACGCCGAAGCAGATCACCTACAAGCTGGTGCGGTATGCGCGCAAGCATCCTGAGACGCAGCTGACGGTGTTTGAGATTCCGCAGATTCCGGGCTACCGGCGCCGGAGCCACTCGGCCAAGAGCATCGACGAATCGATTGTGACCACTCTCTATGCAATCCCGATTGCATTGATGAATCCGTATCTCGCGGGCGGGCTGTTTGTGGACTACCTGGTGCGCGGCCGGTACCATCTGATCCCCAAGAATCCTGAAATTCTGGGGCCGGACAATTTATCCGCTTTGACAGCGCCGGCCTCGACCCAAGAGAATTCCGCCATTGCAGGTGTACGGGCGCCGGGGGCCGCAGGCAGCGGGTCAACCATCGGGTTAGGCGCAACGCCAACGGCTGCGGGAGCCAATTCGGACCTGCGAGGAATGGGCGCTGCAGATGAGTAAATCGGAGCCGCAAGGTCTCAAGAACCATGGGCGGCTGGATCCGCCGTACCATTTTGTTCTGTCCTTCGTTCTTCTCGCGAACCTGATCATCTCGATCGTCTACCTGGTGCACCATCTGTGCTTCTATTCGGCATGGCTTGTGGTGCTGTCGGTGGCTGCGTTCATTGCGCTGTTCCGGATGCGGTCGTATCCGCTCAAGGTGCAGGATCGGGTGATCCGGCTTGAGGAGCGGCTGCGGCTGCAGGCGCTGGCGCCGTCGGAATGGCACTCGCAGATCTATCGCCTGACGGAAGACCAACTGATCGGGCTGCGCTTTGCGGCCGACGACGAAGTGGTGGAGCTGGCCAAGCAGGCGCTGGAGCATAACCTGAACCGCAAGCAGATCAAGGAGCGGATCAAGGACTGGCGGCCCGACAACTGGCGGGTGTGACGAAAGACAGTTGTCAGTTATCAGTTGTCAGTTCACAGTTCACGGTTCGCAGTTATCAGTTGTCAGTTGTCAGTGGACAGTGGTCAGCAGGAGCACCGTCTCGCCGGGCAAAAACCGCCTTCAAGAGTGCACTGTGAAGAGTCGCCCAGGGCTGAATCGGGGCGTGCGCAGAAGTGCGTTTAGGGGCCGATTTGGGGCGGAAAAGGGGTGTTTTGGCGACAAAAATCGACAAAATTCTGCGCGGTTTTTGAGGTATTTGTGTTGATTACAAAATAGTTAAGTGCGATTTGCACTAAAAATAGGGCAGCAAAATCACTCTTATTTAATTTTCCCTCCTGAGAAGACAGCGGGGTTGGCGGAGTTAGCGGGGTTAGCGGAGCTAGCGCGACTTGCGGAGCTAAAGCAGATCGCGGCGCGAAGGTCGGCTCGAAATGTTCGGGATGAATCCCCATACAACTTCAAGTGTAGAGAATTGGCGGAAATAATCGGCAAAGTTGCGCGAAGAAATAATCGGCATGAAATCAGCGAGATAGGTGGTGGCGGATGGGCTTGGCCTCTTGACAGCGTGGCGGAGATGTCGGTCGCCGGCGGTGTTGGGTGGTGAGAAGCCGACTTCACGGGACTGTCTCCTCTACGCGCGTGTCGGCGATTTTGCGTTGATTGAACTCGGCCTCTCGCTTGAATCCCATAACCGAGGTTCATACCGCCCTGGCCGTCCGATCAAGGCGTGAGGCACAGTCGGCACCCTGAGCGAAACGACTAAAAAGCGAACGCGCGTCAGAAAAATGGGATATAGACTCTGCACATGGAGCCTTCGGAGATTGCGAAACTCGATCTTGCGCTAGCTTGGCAGCGGGTGAAGCTGGATCGCCCAAACCGAGCCTTCTATACCCATCCTCGCCTCTTTGAGTGGATCGAGCTCGACCTAGAGGGCTGGTTTGCCTCGGTCAAACAACGCCTGCAAGATGGATACAAACCGCACCCCTCGCTTACGTGTCGGGTTCCGAAGGCTGGCTGGCTCGTTCGACCCGGAACGGTACTTGATGAACAGGATGAACTTGTCTTTAATGCGCTGGTTGGCAGCCTTCACGGAAAAGCTCTCGACTTGCTCGGTCCTTTTCAAGGCGATCCGGACATTGCATATCAACTCCGGCCGAACACGAACACTGAGGAGTGGATCCGCACTGGATACCGGGTCTGGACCGAATGGCGGACCAAGTCCATTCAAAACCTGAAGGGATGCCAGTTCGTCGTCTTCGCCGACATTGCTGGTTTCTACGAGAACATAGATCTCCAAAGGCTAAACAGCGATCTAAGACCACTTAGCTTGGACGCTTCCTTGCTCGGCCTTCTGATGTCGCTCTTAAACAGATGGGCGCAGCCCAGAGCGAAGGGAATTCCGCAAGGCTTTTCGGCGGGAGATATCCTGGCGAAGATCTACCTGAATCCGATTGATCGTGCCCTGCGCAATGGCGGCTTCACGCACCTCCGTTATGTAGATGACATCCGTATTTTTTGTAGGAGTCGACTAGAAGCGAAACGGGGGCTCCTCTTGCTCGACGATCTAATGCGGAAGAGGGGCCTGAATTTGCAAAGCGCTAAAACCAAAATCCTAAGAGCCGATGAAGCCTCTCACGAGATCGACGGTGTCACACCCCTCATAGAAGCAATTCAGTTGGAATTGGCCATCGAGATGCGCGAGAGTCTTTTGGGTGTTCCGTCGTCCGTGACGGTGTCAGACATAGAGCAATTCTTTCAGGAGCATCCCTCGGGGCCAAGGCCCGAGGTTCTCGAACAAGCATTTCAGGACAATTTCGGGAGCACCGAGCGCTTTAATAAGACATTGCTTCACTATCTATTGACGAGACTTGCAAAGGCGGCGTCCAAGGTCGCAGTGGCCTATGCCATTGAGCTGATTCAACAAAGGCCCGAAGAAACCGAAGCAGCGTTGCGTTATCTCCTAGAGGTGGGCGTTAGCGAGGCGGAAGAGGGCCGTATCCTCGACTACATTTCCTCGGCTGAGGCAATCTACGACTACCAGACATTTCAAATTATTGCTTGGTTTGCACGAAAGAAATCATTTCCTTCTCGGCTGCTGCAGCTCTGTAGGGCGTGGAGCGCTGATAAGAACCGCGACCTCTGGCTCAGGACGGCTGCCCGTTCCGTGCTTGGGCAAGAAGGAGATCAGTCCGACCTGGAGGCCATCGAGGGCAGCTACGACACGATTTTCGGGGATCTGGAAAGGGCCGACCTAGTTGACGCACTTGCCCGCATGGAGACGAGTCGAAGAAACGCATTTTTGGGCCGCGTAAGCTCGGACGGAGAGCTGGTAAGCCGTGCCGTACGGCGCGTGAGGATAGGTGCGCGAACGGAGTAATCAATGCCGAGAAACACCGTATTCTCCAACTCATCCGTTGCTGGACGGCTTTCATCGCCGGAAGTTCGGCTGGGTGAGGGTCACTTCCCTGGCGACGTTCAGGGCTCGGCTGGCTTCGTGTTGTCCGGAGATTCGGGGTCGAGTTCGTGATCAAGCTCATGTTCGTGGCGGTAGTGCTCGACGGGCATTTTGCCGTCCCACCAGGCCCAGTTCATGGGGTAGACATCGGGATCGAAGAAGACCTGGTAGAAGTGCCAGACGAGGATGGCGAGCGTGGCGAGGATGGCCTCGTAGAAGTGGACGGCGGTGGCGACATCGACCCACCAGCGGGCGAGCAAGTCGCCGACCCAGACCTTGGCCCAGATCATGATGCCGGTGAGGCCCATGAGCGCCGTTCCCCAGACCAGCGCCCAGTACTCGGCTTTCTCGGCGTAGTTGAAGCGGCCGAACTTGGGCTTCTGCGTGCTCAGGCCGAGGTAGTAGCGCATGGTGGCCCAGAGATCGAATGCGTCTTTGGGGCGGGGCGCGATGTCGCGCAGCAGGCGGCGGCCCTCGCGCGCGACGGCGAGATAGAAGACGTGATAGATGCCCGCGCCGATGAGGATGACACCCGCGACGCGATGGATGATGCCGCGCAGGTTCTCGCCCATGCCCAGGGTGTGCGCGAACCAGGTGTCAGGGAACTTGAGCGCGAAGCCGGTAATGACGAGAACGATGAAGCTCGAGAGCAGGACAGGTGCTGCCAGCGCTGATTCACCGTCATGCGCGTCATGAAGGGGTTCATAGCTGCGGCGGCGCGCGACGGCCTTCGCGCGCCAGATGATGGCGTTGTGCAGGAACATGGCGCCGATGACGAGCAGGATGAGGGGGATGTAAATCCAGCGCACCCAGCGCACGGCGACGGAGTCGATGTCGCCGGAGCGCGCGCCGGCCTGCAGATGGACGGGCGTGCGCGTAAACTTTTGCGTCACGCCTTTGTGGCACTGGCCGCAGGTGGCGTCGAGGTTGGCGCGATTGATGGTGGAGCGGGGATCGCTGGAGGGGAGAATGTTGTGCACGCCGTGGCAACTGGAGCAGTTGGCCGCGACGACCGAACCGCCTTCGGCGGCCAGGCCGTGATAGCTGTCGAAGTAGCTGGTGACGCGGTTGCCGGGGACGCCGAACTCCTGCGAGAGACGCACGCCCTCGTGGCAGCGGGCGCAGATGTCGCGCGAGACGTTCTGCTCGGCGACCGGCGAGTTGGGATCGGTGTGCCGCTTGATGGAGTGAATGCCGTGGCAGTCGGTGCAGGTGGGGGCGAGCATGTTGCCGCGCGCGAGCGCCTGGCCGTGAATGCTGGCGGTGAAGGTGTTGGCTACGTCGGTATGGCACTTGCCGCAGGTGGACGCGACGCTGAACTTTGGAGATGGGCGACTTGGGGTCGCTGGCGGGGAGAATCTCGTGGACTCCGTGGCAATCGGTGCAGACGGCGGCCTTTTGCGAGCCGTTGGCGACGGCGCGGCCGTGGACGCTCGACTGATAGGAGAGGAAGGGCTGCGCGGTTTCGCCGTTCGACTCCATGAGGAACTTTTGCCCGTGGCAGCGGCCGCAGGTGGCGGGAATGTTGGCGTGATTGACGGGCGATTTGGGATCGTCGCCGGAGACGATCTGATGGACGTCGCCGTGGCAGTCCTGGCAGCTTGCGGGGATTTTGCCGTTGCTTATGGCCTTGGCGTGAATGCTGTGCGCGTAGCCTTGGCCTGTGCGTCGGCGTGGCACTGGGCGCAGGTGATTTTCTTCGGTGGCGTGTCATGCGCAAGGCTTTTGACGTCCTTGTGGCAATCGACGCACTTGAACATGGAGCCGTGAATCGAGTGCTTGAACTTGTTTTGATCGATGTAGATGCTCTCCGCGGAGCCGTTTACATCCTCAGTGAGCGTGGGATCGGAGTGGCAGGTGAGGCAGTCGGCGTCCTTGAGCTTTTGCGCGGCGAGCGCGATCGAGGCCCAAGAAAGAAGAGAGAAGACGAACAATGGAACAGAGAACCTGCGAGCAATGTCCACAATTTGAGGAGATGCTTTGACGCAGAAATCTGCCGTGATAGCAGTCACAAAGGCAACTATTGGCTGTCAGCTTTTCGCCGCTTCCCGAACCGCAGATCCTTCGGCTCGGCCGCCGCGGCAAAGCGCGACGGCCTTCGCTCAGAATGACAAGGTCTTGCGGAAAAGGGATGTTCGAGGCTGCGACCTAGTGGAAGTACGCAGTCAGGGTGAGCACCAGCAGCGTGAGGCCGATGAAGATGGCGATGGATCCGACGACTTTGGAGAAGTTGAGCAGCCAGAGCGGCGGGGCGATGCCGAGGCGGGATTCTGCCTTGCCTTCGGAGAGCATTCTCTTGTACTCGAGCGGGCGCTTGTGCATGAACTCGTCTTCGCTTTCGACACCGGTGAAGATGACCATGTCCATGGGGAAACTGTCGGGCCGAGGTGCGTGTTGACGAAGTGAATGGAAAGATAAACAGAATCGCCAGCAGTCCCTCTTCGCTGTGGATGACGATACGGCGTTCAGCGCCCATCCGGGCAGGAAGTGCGCGAAGAACGGCGCGAACCACATGGCGTAACCGGAGAAGCCGATAATGATCATTCCCCAGAACACCGCCCAGTAGTCGAACTTCTCCCAGTAGGCGTAACGCTCGAACTGCGGCTTGGGGCCGAGGCCCAGGAACCAGCGCATGTGGCCGAGGAGATCTTTCACATCTTTCCAGTTGGCCACCATCGAGGTCGGTCCCCAGAAGATTCCTTTTTCGCGGCGGAAGAGGCCGCGCTGAAAGACTTCTTTGACGTGAATGAGAAAAGCAATGGTAAGAACCAGCGCGCAGAACTTGTGGAAGAACAGGATGGCGCCGAAGCCGCCCACACCGGCCGCGAACTTGCGCGCCCAGAAGCTCTCACTGAAGCGCATGACCAGGCCGGTGGCCGCGAGCCCGAGAAATGTGGTGAACAAAACCGCGTGCATGTAGCGCTGCTCGCGCGTAAAGCGCATGAAGTAGCGGCCCTTGGCGGCGGATTCCGTTGTCGTATTTGCCGTTTCCAACTCAGGCATTCTTTCCTCCATTGGCAGCACGGCTCTTCACCTGGGAATACCGCGAGCGGATCACCCACAAGATGGTGTGGATCATGAAAAAGATGAGCACCCCGGCCAGCAGCAGGTTCATGAACAGCCGAATGTAGTAAAGTGCCGGGCTGAGCTTGCGGTCGCGCGCGTTGGCGTGGGGCTGATATTGAACGAAGCTCAGGTTGGCGCCGGCATGGCAGCGGCCGCAGGTGGTGACGAGGTTGGCCTGGTTGATGGGCGAGTTGGGATCGGAGGCGGGCCGCACGTCGTGCGCGCCGTGGCAGTCCCAGCAGCGGGCCGTCTCCACGTAGCCGCCCAGCGAGCCTAACTGCGAGTGGAAGGTGTCGCGGTAGGTGGAGAACTTGTCCTTGTGGCAGTTGCCGCAGATGGGCGTGGACTGCATGCGGAATGCGGCTTCAGTCGGCTGCAGAATGGCGTGGGCAGTGTGGCAGTCGGTGCAGACCGGAGCGTTGGGATTGCCGCCGGCGACGGCCTTGCCGTGCACGCCCTGCTCGTAGTCGGCTTCGATTTTGGCGTGGCAGTTGCCGCAGGTCTTGGGAACGTTGGTTTTGTAGGTCGGGCTTTGCGGATTGTTGTGGCTCAGAATGTCGTGCGAGCCGTGGCAGCTTTGGCAGTTGGCCGCGACCAGCAATCCTTCCTTGCTGAGCGCGAAGCCGTGGATGGAGTCCATGTAGAGCGGGTAGACGTTGGGCAGGCCGTGCTGTTTGGCCATGTCCGCATTGCCGTGGCAAGTGCCGCAGGTGCTGCGGAACGTTGAGCGGGTAGACGTTCGAGCGCGGGTCGTCTTTGGGGAAGATGTAGTGGGCGACGCCGTGGCAACTGGTGCAGGGATGGTCTGAGGCCGTAGGCGTGCACGCTGCCTGAGAGGCTGGAGGCCTGATCGGCGTGGCAGGTCTTGCAGTCGACGGGCGCGATTTTGTCGGGATGCGGATAGTCTTTGATGTCGGCGTGGCAGTTGGTGCACTGCAGGCTACCGTGAATGCTCTGGCCGAACTTCTGGCCGTCGACGGCGATGCTGTGGCCGGCAGCTGTCGGTCATGGTGGCGTCGCCGTGGCAGGCAAGGCAGTGGGCCTGCGCGCGAAGAGCGATGGGCGCAATTGCGATGGCGAGAACGGCAACGCCGGCTGCAATGATTCCGTTGCGAAAGCGGTTCCGCAGTTGTTGTTGCAGTTTCCAGCGTCGGTGCAGGGTGGATTTTACTTCCACCCCATAGACGGAGACCTGTCTATGGGGGCCCCGGTTGGGAAAAATCCACTTGGCGACCATGGCTTCAGGACACAGTAACTGCGGAACCGCTGTAACGCTGAATCGTGCTCTTATCCGTGCGGCGTGATTCATCCTGCCGTCTTCTTTCCCCAGGCAAAAGAGGATTCACCGCAACTTTCCCTGGTCTCGTTCACCCAAGTCCGCTGCGGGTGGGAAGTAAGGCTGGCCGCAGGGGGCCACTGATCAGGAATGCTCTTTTAAGGGCGATCCACGCAGTGACAGGTATCACAAGCGGCCCGATGCAGATCACAAATACAGCCTTCAGCTATCAGCCCCCAGTGATCAGTCGCGAGGCCGCCAGGGTGATGTAGGTCACATGCCGTCGAGGGCTCAGTTAAGGACAATAGAGCCGCTGAAGCAGTTCCACGATTGCGTTACGCCGAAGCAGCGGCCGCTGAGCGGCGGTTTTCATGAAGAAAATGCCGCCCTGCACGGACGCAACAATGACGCACGAATCGTGAAACTCCTTTGCTTGAGGAGGCCCTCGATGGGCACAGTTGCGGGCACAGTTGCGATTCCTGAAACGAAGACGATGCTGACGCTTCCCGGGGATGCGGTGCGGCAGATTCAATGGCGGTTCGCCGACCGGTATCGACCTGCAGATGCTGGTTGCATCGGCGCGCGGCGTGGCGCGGGGAACGGTGGCGCGGCTGGTAGCCGCGGGCGAGCGCAACACGCACGAATGGACCAAGGCGAAGAGACGAGATGATGGACGCCTTTGATCGCGCGGGAATCACGGCGGCGTTCATGGAGCCGGAGGAGGGCGGATTCATCGTTGGGCCGAAGAATCTGGCGCTGGGGCTGGCGGCATTCGAGCTGGCGTGGGTGGATGGCGGCGCGGCGACGGCAAGCCTGGCTGGATTCCTGGCGTTGTCGCCGATTCACGAACGCGGCACAGCGGAGCAGGTGACTCGCTACAAAAAGCTCGCCGCTCCGCCGCAACCGGGCGAGGATCGCAAGCCGTGGCGCGGGGCGTTCGCGCTTACCGAGCCGATTCCGTATGTGGGTGTGGATACGGGAATGCTGAGCGGCAAGGTGCGCGTGGCGGAATGGAAAGATGGCGAGGAACCGTGGCTGCAGGTGGGCAAGCGCGGGCGGTTCATCACGGGAATTGCATTTGCGAACTTTGTGACGGCGGCCGTGAACTCGGACGACGAGCGCATCAAGGGCAGCTGCGTGGTGATTCTGGAAGAGACGGATGAGGGCACCTTTGACCGCGGCACCGCGACCAAGAAGCTGGTTCACCAGCTCTCGTCGACCGGCGATCCGGTCTTTAATTTGCAAGGTGCCGGCGAGCCGCATCGTGGGCGGATACAAAGTGAAGGACGGCGTGATCGAGCCGAACTTCAACCACAGCGAAATTATTGACGCGGTGTTCCGGCGGACGCGCGTGCCGGTAGGGTTGATGACGGCGGCCAAGCTGCTGTCGGCAGTCGAGCCGGTGATTCGCTACCAGCGGCAGCGGTTCCGCGGAGCCGAGGGCGCCAAGCCCGGTTCGGTGCGCTACGAGCAGGGCATCCAGCAGCGAGAAGACGCGCTGCACCGGCTCGTCGATATCTGGGCGACGGGAGAGGCAGCGACTTCATTAGGCTTTGCCGCGGCGCGGCTGTTCGACGAACTGGATCCGCTGGAAAAGCAGAAGACCGCGATGCTGAAAGAGCGCGGCATCAGCGGCGGGCGCGCGGAGATGAAGGCGCTCAAGGAGAGCGAGGGGCGCGCGATCGAGCTGTTGAAGATGAAGGCAGACAGCTCACGCCGGGCGGAACTCGAAGCCGATCCGCTGGTGCAGTACGTGCTCAAGGATGCGGAGGCAAACGTGCTTTGCCCGGCGACGAAGCTATGGAACACCGGCCATGGAGCCAACATGATGCGCGAGGCCGTGAGCCTGATGGGCGGCTACGGCATCACCGAAGATTGTCCGGGCTTTCTCGCCAACAAGTGGATGGATGCGCAACTGGAGGCGACGTACGAAGGCCCTGAGGCGGTGCAGCGCCGCCAGTTGACGGTGACGATGACCAGCGAGGTGTTCCTGGCGCAGTTCGCAGCGTGGACCGCAGAGATGCGGCGGATTGCATCGACACATCCCGGGACGGGCGCGTGCACGCTGGCGTCGGCGATGAAGCTGTGGGCGTGGTCGCTGAACTATCTGCAGGGAGCCACTGACCCGGCGGGCGGCAAGCTCTATCACGGGCAGCGACAGGGGGTTACGTTTGCGCTTGCGGACGCGCTGAGCTGGCTGATGGCATCGCGTTGCCAAATTCTCGACGTGCTCGAACTCGAGGCGCGCGGCGCCACGGACGCTGTTGCGGCCGAAGGACTGGGCGGGACGGTGCAATTCCTCAGCGACCTGTGCCACACGCAGGCGGCGCAGGCGGCGGGCGAAGTGTCGCGCATCTGCGCCGAGCTGGTGTTCGGGTATAACCGCCATCCGGCGTGGGACGAGGAGGAGCATCGCAGTTGCTTCCTGGCGGCGGAGCTGGAAGAGCTGGAAGAGACGATGCCCGGCATCATGGCGATGGCCGTGGATGTTCTGGCGGCCGACGGCAGTCATCCGGCGAAGGCCGGGCCGTGCGCGGGCTGCGCGGAATCGAGCGAGTTTCTGCGGCTGCAGAGCAAACTGACTACGTGCCTGACCGGCGCGCGGCTGGCCAAGGATCGCGCCGCCGAGACCGTGAGCAAGGTAATGATTCCCGAGGCGCTCGATTATCCCGCGGCAGGAGCGGCATGAGCTCGGCTGACCAGCCAGTTGAAGTTGACCGCCAAACGATGGAGGTTGACATCGCCTGCGCAGGGTTCGGTCCGGCGACGGGCGGATTCCTGACCACGCTGACGCGAGCGTGGGGTGAGAACCCGGCTGATCCCGCATTCGAAAGCAAGGTTGCGCCGGGCATGCCGCTGCAGGTGGTGTGCTACGAACGTGCCGACGATCTGGCCGCGGGCGTAAGCGGCGTGGTAACGCGCGGCGAGGGCATTCGCGCGAGCTTTCCCACGCTCGATCCCGCGGAGATTCCCATGGCCGCGGCGGTGAAGCAGGAGCGCGTGTTCTATCTGCTCGATCCTATCGGCGCAAGCCGGCGATCGTTGATGCTCCGCCTGTGCGATTCTTTTTTGGGTTTTGGATTGAAGCGGTGGGTAAAAGACTATGGGTTCGAGCTCCCGTGGACGCCGGCCTTTCTGCACAAGCACGGAGGAATGATCTTCTCCATCGGCCAGTTCAACCAGTGGGTGGGTTCGCAGCTGATGGCTGGCGGTCTGGCGCAGATTTGGCCGGGGACGCCGGTGAGCGGCCCGATCTTCGACGGGAACAACGACAAGGGAAAGAGAACGGTTCTTGGCCTTCGCCTTGCAGATCAGGGGGTGGACAGGCACGGCATCCCGGCTGAGGGCTACATGCCCGGCATGGATGTGCGCGCACGGCTGACTGTTGTTGGCGATGGGCCCGTGGGCGCGGTGGGCCAAAAGCTCGACGAGCGGTTCGGCCTGCCGGCGGGTCATGCGCGGCGCGAGTGGGCGCTGGGCATGAAGATGGTGGTCGAGTTGCCGGAAGACTCGACGCTTGAGCCGGGGACGGTGTGGCACACCTTCGGATTTCCAGAGCCGGAGATCTTCGGATTCCTCTATGTGCACCCGGAGCGGCTGGTCTCGGTGGGCATCTTTGTGCCGTCATGGCTGGGCGATCCGCAGCGCACGGCCTACCGCTACCCTGCAGCACTACATCCAGCATCCGCTGCTCTGGCGTCACCTGAAGGGCGGCACGATGCGTTCGTGGGGCGCGAAGTCGCTCGAAGAGTCGGGCAAACACGGCGAGCCGTTCCTTACTGGCGACGGGTTTGCGAGCATCGGTGAGGGTTCCGGCTCGACGAACATGCTCACCGGCTCCGGCGTGGATGAGGCGTGGACCACGGGCGTGCAACTGGGCGAGGCGGTGCTGGAGCTGCTGCGCGCGGACAAGCCGTTTACGCAGGAGAATCTGGCGGCGACGTATGAGGCGCGGCGACGGGCGAGCCGGGTGGAGCGCGGCGCGAAAGAAGCCGAGAATGCGCGCAATGGCTTTCATCGCGGGTTCATCCGCGGCATGGTGGGGATGGCGCTGGCCGGGCTGACGGGTGGCCGACTTGCGTTGAAGGCAAGGATTCCGCCGGCGCCAAAGCAGATTCGCCGGTTCGGAGCGGACGGGAAAGCAGGCGTCAAGCTGAGGAAAGCGGCAAGAATTGACGACGACAGACGGCCGCCCGCTGCACGATGCGCTGATGACGGCGCGCGGATGGCCGGAGATTGCGTTCGACGGGCGCCTGCTGGTCACGCACCAGGATGCGCTGCTGATGGGCGGCAAGGTGCAGGCGATGCCGGGATTCGCGGACCACGTGGTGTTCCTCGACCGGCGGCGCTGCATCGCCTGCGGCGAGAAGACCTGCATCGCGATGTGCTCGGGCCAGGCGATTACGCTGGGCGCGCGACGGCGCGCCGGAATTTGAGCGCGAGAAGTGCGTGCATTGCGGCGCGTGCCTGTGGAACTGCGCGCAGTCGCCCGACGGCGAGCGGGCAAACATTGAGTTCGTCGCCGGAGCGGGCGGGTTGCACTCAGCGGAAAATTAGAAGTTAGCTAGTTGACGAGGAAGAATCATGTCCAATGCTTTCCACATCGTCGTTTGTGCGGGGATTGTTCCCGATCCGCTGCAGACGCTGGAACCAACCGCAGGGCCGAACGGCCCGGGGATCAAGAACGAGATGGTGTTGCCCGCGGTGCTCGATCCGTGGGCTGCGAGCGCGCTGTATGAGGCGGCGAACCTTGCTGCGAAGCACGCCGGGGAGCAAGGTGTGGCTGGTTTCGCTTGGGCCGAAGGCAAAGCTGCAGCAGGTGATGATGAGCGTGGCGCAGAAGGTGAGCTTCGAGCTGGTTGCCGTTGACGGGCCGATCGGCGGATTCCCGGATGCGCAAGCGACGGCGGCGGTGCTGGCGGAGACGATCAGCGCGATTCCGGGGTTGGAGCGCGAGCGGCTGCTGGTGTTCGGCGGTTGGGAGTCGGCGACGCGGGGCGCGGGCGTGACGCTGCAACTTGTGGGCGAGCGACTGGGCATCGCGGACCAGTTTCAGGGAGTGGACCAGATCGACGTGCGCGAGGATGGATCGTTTGAGGTGCTGGAGCGCGTGGAAGGCGGCAAGCACCAGGTGAGTGTGTGCGCGGGCGCGCCCGCGGTGCTGGGCTGGGCGACGGGCAATCTGGCCGGAGCCGCGGAACAATCCGCAGGTGGGCATGGCCAACATGCGGACGATCATGCCGGCGCTGCAGAAGGCGAAGACGCTGGCGCTCGACGCGAACGGATTGCGCTACGTTTCGGTGAGCCTGCCGAAGCAGCAGCGCGAGACGCGCGTTGAGAAGAACATGAGCGCGGAGGAGATTGCGCGGGAGCTCGTCGAATGGATCGGAGCGGAGTGATGGAATCGGTTCTGGTACTCACACATGCGGATGAAAGCGGCGCGGCGCTGAGCAAGGGGTCGCTGGAAGCGGTGACCGCGGGCAAGGAGCTGGCGGCGCGGCTGGGCGCGGAGCTGACGATCGGCATCGTCGCGAAACACGCAAGCCACGCGGCGGCGCAAGTGGCAGGCGCGGCAAAGCGGTTGCTGGCCGTGCAGGGCGAGGCGTTTGCGCAGGCGCGGTTTGCGAGCGATGCGGCGGCGTGCGAGGCGCTGTGCCGCGCGGCGCAGGCGACGATCGTGATCGCGCCCGAGAGCTCGCGGTTTGCGCGCGTGATGGCCGCGGTTGCGCATCGCGTGGGCGGCGTGATCGACACACATATCGTACGCTCGCCACGCACATTACGGCGATCGGCGGCGCGGAGACAGTGGAAGCGACGCGGTGGTTCTATCGCCAGCGCATCGAGGCGGTGGTGAGCCGCGAGAGGCGGCCGTGGTTTCTGCTGGTCGATCCTGGCACACACGCGGCTTTCGCCGGGTCCGGAACACATGCGCCGTTTGCGGGCACGGCGGCACACGTGCAAGCGGATGAGATTGCCATTGCGGTCGAGTTGCCGGAGCTGCGCACGCAGGTGACGGGAATGCGCGTGCCGAAGCAGGATGCTCAGACGATTCGTCCGGACGCGAAATTGCTTTTTGTTGCGGGAGCGGGATGGACGAAGAAGCAGCCAGACGGGCAGGTTCACGTGGAGGAGGCGGGGGAGCTGATTCTGAAATTCCTCGGCGCTTCGGGCGCGTCGCTCGGCAGCTCGAAATCACTCGTGGACCAGGGCGGCGAAGGGCAACTCAGTGCTGCCGTTTTTGACGCATTTGAACCAGGTGGGGCAGACGGGGTCGACGCCGCGACATGCGAAGGGCCTTTCGACCTGTTGCCACGGCGAGGAGCCGCACGTGGTGGGCTGGCGGTTTATCGGCGAGCGGAGAGCAGTGAACCTCGATCCGAATTGCGGATGGACGCGAGGCAAGGCCGATGTGGTTTACGTGGCGGATGCGTTCGAGGTGATGAAGCGCGTGAACGCGCTGCTCGAAAAGAAAGCCGGTAGCTTGTAGCCAGTCGCCCGAAGCTTGTAGCATCCGTTGGTCAGTCTTCAATCTCGAGTGATTCTTTGAGGGAGCGGAGGGTGAAAAGAGTGTTGAGGAGGGCCTTGCCATCTTCCTTGTCATCCTCGTCATCGTCATCATTGTCGTCATCCCATTCGCGCAAATAATCTTCCCTGACGAGGTATTGCTCGCCGTGGTCCCGTTCGTTCGCGTCGTCCTTTGGCGGCACGTTCTCATCGGATTCATTTTCATCGTCGTCGGCCTGCTCATCGGGAGCTGCCTTGCTGTTGCCGAAGAACTCGTCGAGGTCAAAATAGCGAGGGCAGGTTTCGGCGTCCTTGCAATCCTTGCATTCCCTCCCTGGAAGGCAGACGTTGAGTACGGGAGCGAGTTCATCGCCGTCCCTGGTGCGGGTGAGGGATTCGACGGATTTGGGAGGCGGGGCCGGTTTACGCGGGATGGTTTGCGTCGCGATCTGGAGGCCCCAAAGGATCTGTGCTGCTTCTTTGGAGCTGATGCGGGAGTTGAGGATGGCTTCGAAGACCTTGGCGAGCGACTCCTGGATGGCGGCGTTGTCTTCAGGGACGGGAAGCTTGAGGTCGGACAGCACGGTGATGTTGGATTTGGTGTGCAGGCGGGCGTGGAAGTAGCAGAAGGCGTGGCCGCACAGGGCGGGCGATTCGCACCGGACCCCGTTGGGTTTGATGTGACGACACGCGAGATACATCCCTGCCCCCCCCTTTTTGGGGGTTAAGTGGTTTGAAATGAATGACTTGTACCCCTGGTCATTTGCCGCAACCCGTTGAAAACAAATGGGTTAGAGCGCAAAATCGTCAAGAATAACGACTTACGAGCGCTTTTTTCTGGAAGTCTGCACCGTTTCAAGTGCAGGCCCACGAAAAAACGGTGGGCGGCCCGATGCCGTAATCCCCGCCGGTATCGTGTAGGCCGCCCACCAGTTCTCCAAAGAGGAGAAACGCTATGTTTTGCCTACTAAGAACAGGCTAGCGATTCCCGCGAAATGATCTGCAAAGTTGACGGGAAATATATTTTGTTTGGAATGAGTGGGATGGGGTGAGTGCGGGGATAGTGGAGGGTTGACAGGTTGGCCGCGTTTAGTTGAGCGCCGGTTGGACTAGGTGTTAGGGGATGTCGATTGGAATTCCGCGTGCGGTGAGATGGCCGATAAGCGACGGCAGTTGAGCATAGGCGTTGTCGATGGCGGTGCGGTCAAATGCGTTCGGAAAGTTCATATGGCCGACGAGGTTTCGCGGGATGCGAATTCCTTCGAGCGTTGTGATCCAGAAGCTTGTGGACGGGATGATCGGGGTGATCAGGTTGCTATTGGCTCGAATGATCTCAGTCAGGTCGTTGAGGAAGACTAGGTAGATGTCGTGGGCGCCCGGACTAGCGTTCCGCGGTTTCGCGGCGTAGCTTGCTCGAAATCCTTGTGCCTTGGCCGCGATCTTCGGGTTGACCGCGGTGGCCCACCAGTTCGGCCCGATTTGGATGCTCAACACCGAGTGAATCACGATGCGGATCGTGTTCTCAATGGCGTAAAGCTTCCAGTATGACTTCCGGCCGACATCGCGGCCGCAGCGATCAATACGCATCGGCAGGAAGGAATATTTCCGAAAGTCCCGAACGACCGGCATCTTGGGGTCACTTGCCCTTCAGTTTTCGGGCTGCGTACAGGGTCTGGCTGATGACCGCCGAACTCGTTTGTAGGAGGTCCGCAATTTCTACATTCGTAAAGCCAGCGATGCTAAGTTCCCTTGCTTTTGCCGCCAAGTTGCTCCCCTTCATGTTTTGGAGCAGTATCAGCGCGAGTAGTCGCTCGGTTCGGTCGCATTGTTCTTCTTTCATTGCCGTCTCCCTCTCGTTCGTAGATTTGAAGTGAGCGTGCGGACCACTGCTGTTGAAGTGTTCAGGACATCCGCGATGGTTTGATTGTCTAGCCCCGCCATTTTGAGGAGGCGGGCTCGCTCCGTCATGCTTTTGTCGGCTCCGACCTGAACGCTCACGACTCTGATTAGGGTGTCCAGTTTTTCGTTCAGGTCCGCTAAGAATCTTGCTTCGCTCGTCATTCCTGGCATCTTTGTTTCCTCCATGTTCAAAGCATTCGTGCTTTTGGGTGCGTCGGACTGCGCCGATGGATATGCGAGATGTCAGTCGCGTGGTCCATTGTGCCGTCCGTCGCGGTGTTTGCATTAGCCATTCTTCACGGCCGACTTCTTCCTTTTGCCCCTCTGGGGAATCAATACGCTTATGTTGCTGTACCCGGTTCCAGTGATCTCTCCGGCCTCGGTCGCGGTGGCGCCCGCTTTCAGGGCCATAAGGATGAGCAGATTGCGAATCTGCCTCAGCTCCTTCATCAGCTTCTTTTCGTCCATCATCCTTCTAAGTCCTCTCGCGATGAATTTCAGCTTTCCCGATTACTGCTAGGAGTGCGTCTACGAAGCCGCAGACCTTTAGCAAGTCAGCCCTGGAAAACGCGTTGCTCAGGTTGTGGTGCGCCCTGTTGCGGAATGCGAGCGTGACACCGTTGCAGATGTTGAAGATTCCCTGCTGCTCGTCCCTCTCAGCGCTTACGACAAGGATCGCTTTGCTGGGGTCAGGGTTTAGCGCCTTTGCCACCAGTGCCACGGGGTTCATGTGTGGAATGCCAGTGAGTTTCTTGAGCCTGTCGTCTAACACCGTTGTAGCCTCACGGACGACTCGGTCATAGTGTTTCCTGGCAAGGAGCAGGTCTCGGCAGCGGCCCAGGAGTTCCTGATCTTCAAGAACGAAGTCGATTGCGGCGCGGACGTCTTGATCTGCTCGGGCGTTTGCGCTGTTCTTTGGGCGTCGCCGGGGGCTGGGTGGCGGCGCGGGCGCCGCAGGCTTCGCTGCGCGTTGGACCTCCTCGCGGATGCTCGGCTCGGCTCTCTTAAGAGCCACAGCGATGCCGATCCCCATCTCCTTCGCCCAAAGTAGCTGTGCCGCTAACGAGGAAATAGTCTGGCTGCTGCCTCGCCGGCTGATTTGCTCACGAAGGTACTTCGGCCTCTTTCCGGACTTCTGGGCCATCTTTGCGAGTAGTTTCGGGTTGAGTTTCGTCTTTCCCATCTGGACGCTCTACCTTGTTCCTTTCATGGCGCTGGCGATCCGCGTGGCACGGACGCCCGATATGGCGCGGGTGCGGTCACGGCCGACCTTCTCCTTGGCCGCCTCGAGGATGAACAAACCCTTGGGGGGTGGATGATCGCGTCGGGTTCCTTCTCAATCCCCTGGTCCCTACGCGCGTCTTTCGCCATTGGTGCTGCCCCATTCGATGTGCTTCATGATCCGGTTTACGCGTTTCATGCTGCAGCCAACGATTTTGCGCACTTCCGCCTGCTTCACGCCAGCAGTCGCAAGCAAGGTGATCAGCAGGTCTTGGAGAAGTTCCAGCGTTTTCCCCTCCTCGTTCTCTTTAGCTCTCGGCATCGCCTGCCCCTCCCATGTTCTGTTTGAATTTCGGTCTTCGCTTCCCGCCGCGGGCCTCTGCCTTGCGGATGCCAACGAGGGCGACCCTGACAGTGTTCGGGGTTGTCCCGAGCACGTTAGCGATCTCTTTTGGGGCGAACCCTGCTCGACTCAGAACTGCGATTTGTGCGGTTTGTGGCATGTCGCGGACGACCAGGGTGGCCAGGAGCTGAAGCGCCCGATCCAGTTTCTCAATTAGTTCGGGATTGCTGTTAACTTCCATCTTTGTCCTCTTGAGCCGCGGGGGTGCGCGCACCACGGTACTCTTTACTAATGATGATTGTACCATTAGTTCTGTCTTTATGCAAGTCTATGTATGAAATCGTTTTATACGTTAAAGATAATGCACTGTTTGGCAGACTCCATTATTTGTTGTCCTGTTTCTCGTTCGGTCGCGTCGGCGTTCAATGGGATTCGGATGGATTTCAATAGCGTTGCCTCTCCAAATGTGCCTGGCCGATGCCGCCCTGGGGCGGGATCTTCTCGCGCTGGGCAGCTTGGATGGCAGGGTAGGGACGCGCGGAGGTGGTGCGCGGGGTTTGAACGCGGGGCCCGGCCCGACCCGGCCCAGTGGGCACCCCGGTGCGTGGATTGCGGTTTCCGAAAAACAAGGCGGGGAATTCAGGGGACCCCACGCCCCCTGCTCCCTCCGATGGAACGGTCCCACTCTTTCGTTCTCCGAAGCGGACGAAAGGGATGGGGCAACCCCGGTATCGAGACGAAGAACAGAAGCAGGTCCTTCGACTCTTGTCGTCCGCCGCGGCGGGCTCCGGTCGCTCAGGATGACGGGCTAGAGGTGGGAGGAGTTCTCGATACCCAACCCTAGCCGGAGTTCCAAAAAGCAGGTCCTTCGACTCCCGTCGCTGCGCTCCGGTCGCTCAGGATGACAGCGAGGGTGGGGCACCCGTGTCTATGACACCCACCCTAAACGCACAGAGCGCGTTTAGGATGGGGTACCCCGCAATCTGTTTCATTCTCTGACCTGAGGAAGAGGAATAGGATTGCTTCGACGGCAGAGCCAGAGTGGCTATGGTTTTGCGATGGATGGGGAGAACGAGAGATGAACGTCGAGGAAGCGATCGAGGTACGGAGAAGCGTAAGGAAGTATCAGCTCAAAGCGGTGGAACCGGAAAAGCTCGAGGCTTTGATTGAGGCGGTGCGACTGGCTCCGTCGGCCAGCAATTCGCAGCCGTGGAAGCTGATTCTGGTCGACGACGAGGAGACGAGACGGCGGGTGGCCGAAGCGACATTCAGCGAGTTGGTTGCATTCAACAAGTTCGCGCTGGAAGCGCCTGTGATTGCCGTTTTGGCCATCGAACCCCATGCGATGATCACGCAAATTGGAGGCTGGCTGAAGAGGCGCCCATTCTATTTGATCGATATCGGCATTGCGGCCGCGCATTTTTGCTTGCGCGCGACCGAGCTGGGCCTGGGAACGTGCATGTTGGGATGGTTTGACGAATCGGCCATCAAAAAGATCCTGCATGTTCCGCGCGCGACGCGCATCGGGCTGGTGATCACGCTGGGATACGGCGCGGATCATCCCCCGCTGCGTGGCAAGACGCGGAAAGCGGCGAGCGAAATGAGCAGCAGGAACCAGTATTGAGGAAGCCGCTGGGATCCCACCTTGGCGACCGCAGATCCTTCGACTCTGCGAGTCGCGTAGAGCGCGACCCGCGTCGCTCAGGATGACAGGGGCAATGGAGCGGGGTTAGCGGCGTTGGCGGAGCTGGCGGGGCTAGAGAAGCGACCCCACCCTTTCGATCGCAACAGCGAACGAAAAGGATGGGGCAACCGCAGCGTTCGCACGATTCACAGGGTGTGTGATGGGCTGTGTTAGGTTGGAGGTTTGGAGCGAGAAAACGCGTATGAAACCGATTACTGAATTCATCAAGCATCACTACCGTCATTTCAATGCCGCGGCGCTGGTGGATGCGGCCGAGGCGTACAACAAGCTGCTGGCCGAGGGCGGCAAGATGTTTGTGACCATCGCCGGCGCGATGAGCACGGCGGAGCTGGGGCTGTCTCTGGCCGAAATGATCCGGCAGGACAAGATTCACGGGATCTGCTGCACGGGCGCGAACCTGGAAGAGGACGTGTTCAACCTGGTGGCGCACAACTACTACGAGCGCGTGCCGCAGCTATCGCGACCTGACGCCGGCCGACGAGGCGGCAGCTGCTGGCGCGGCACATGAACCGCGTGACCGATACGTGCATTCCCGAGATGGAGGCGATGCGGCGGATCGAGAACGAGGTGCTGGCGGAGTGGGTGAAGGCGGACAAGGCCGGCGAGCGGTGGTTCCCGCACCAGTTCATGTACAAGATTCTGCTGTCGGGCGTGCTCGAGAAGAGCTACCAGATCGATCCCAAGGACAGCTGGCTGCTGGCGGCGGCCGAGAAGAACCTGCCGATGTTCGTGCCGGGGTGGGAGGACGCGACGCTGGGCAACATGTATGCGGGCCACTGCATCACGGGCGACGTGAAGAAGGTGCACACGGTGCGCACGGGCATCGAGTACATGATGGAGCTGGCGGAGTGGTACACGGAGACGACGAAGAAGACGCCGCTGGGATTCTTCCAGATTGGCGGCGGGATCGCGGGCGACTTTCCGATTTGCGTGGTGCCGATGCTGCACCAGGACTTGCAGCGCGAGCATGTGCCGCTGTGGGCGTACTTCTGCCAGATTTCGGATTCGACGACGAGCTACGGGTCGTACTCGGGCGCGGTGCCGAACGAGAAGATTACGTGGGGCAAGCTGGGCGAGAAGACGCCGAAGTACATTATCGAGAGCGACGCGAGCATTGTGGCGCCGCTGGTGTTTGCGTATGTGCTGGGGTGGTGAAAGCAGCGCAGCGGCAGTAGGGAGTCAGGGAATAGGGAGTGGTAGTAAGGAGCAGGGAATAGGGATGAGCGGATGACGGAAGTGCGATGCTGGCGGCGGGTGGTGCGCTGCTGGCGGGGGCGGTTGCCGGCGCGGCGCAAGATCGGGGGAGCGTGGCGCGCGGCGAGCACGACGCGCGACGTCGATCACGGGCGACATTGCGATTGGCAAAGGGAAGGTGACGATCGATTTTCTGACGTTTCCGCTGGCGCCGATCCGCACGCTGAAGCCGGTGGAGGTGAGCGCGGTGTTCGACGCGGACGTGAACGCGGGGATCAACGGAATGCTTTACCGGCTGAGGATGCCGGCGAGGCAGCGCTTTCTGCACAAGAACACGTTGTGCGGGGGCGAGGACACGCAGTGGATGGCGACGTACGTCACGGGGCACACGCTCGAGGTGGCGTTCTTCTCGGGTGACGACATGCCGGTGTTCACGTTCGAGGCGATCTCGAAGTCGTCGGCGCTGTGCGGGACGTTTGCGTATTCAAGGTAGAGACAGGGACCAGGGACTAGCTTGTAGCTCCTCGCCATTATCTCGTCGTGCTGGGTTGGCAGTGGTGGGTTTACCAATTAAGAGCGAGATTCTCCGGCTGCGGGATTCAGGCCTGGGCTTGCCGACTAGCGAGATCCTTCAGGCCTAGTTTTCAGGCAGCACGACAAATCCGCCTCTCATTTCCTGTCCGTTGTCGCCTTCAAACGCAGCCTGAGCCAATGCGGGCAAGCCAATCTCCCACTTGGGCCCTTCGAGCTCCGGCATGGGCCGCGCCTGGAACAGCTTCTTGCATTGGCGAGCGGTCCACCGGGCCCATCGCTTCGACTTCTTGCGGCGCGCGCTGTCGGTGGAGATGCCGGTGCCTGCATACATCTGGCGATAGAGCTTGGAGAGGAAGATGAATCCGAGGCGGGCGCGCAGAGTGGGCGTGCACGCGGAGCGTTCCCAGATGGCTCGCCAGGTGTAGAACCTGTCCCACACTTTTTGCGTGCGCTCGCGAATCTCGTCGGAGCTCATGGTGGGATGCGGGCGTAAACATCTTGGGCCGCACTTCAGTGGGAATCATCCAGTAGCGCGTGATGGGCACGCCGCCCACCATCATGGGATCTGCGGCTTGCTCTTTCTCCCAGCGCCCGAAGTCGACGGTGCCGGGAAACGGAGTCATCATGACAAATTGAGCGAAGGTTACGCCCGCCTTGAGCGCCATTTCGACCGTGGCGGTGAAGGTGGCGGGCCGGTCGGTGGGCAGGCCGAAGATGAACGAGCCGAGGACGTGAACGCCGTGCTGCTTGAAGGTCTGCAGTTGCTTGGCGAGGGCCTCGCCGGAGTAGTTCCAGTCCTTGTAGACGGCCTTGAGTCCCTCCGGAGTGACCGCTTCAACGCCCACCAGCGCGCCCTTGATGTTGGCCTTGCGCATGGCGTCGAGATAATTGCCGTCTTCGCCCGCCTCCATGGTCATTTGCGTAAAGAACACCATGTCTTTGGGTAGCTTGGCCAGCTCTTCCATCAGCAGCAGGCGCTCGTTGCGAATGGCCGTGAGCTCGTCGAGCTTGGCGGTGTTGCCCTGCTCGCGCGCCAGCCGCAAATCGGTAAACGTGACGGGATAGAAGTTGTCGTCGGCGAGAGCGATGAAGCGAAAGCCAAGGCGGCGCAGCGCAATGATTTCGTCGACGACGTTTTGAAACTTCCGCTGGCGGGGCTTCTGTCCATCGGTGCGCCAGACGCTGCAAAAGGAGCAGTGCTTGGGGCAGCCGCGAATGGTTTGCACCGAGGCCCACATATACTTTTGGGGATTCATCAGGTCCCAGCGCGCGGGCAGGAATTCGCTGCCTTCGATTCGCCCGCCTTCGTAGATTTTTTCGGGCTTGCCGGCGAGGCAATCGGTGACGACCTTGCCCCAGGCAAGATCGCCGTCGCCTTTGACTACGGCGTGGGCTTCGCCGCGCTCGAGCGCTTCATCAGGAAAAAGCGTGGCGTGAATGCCGCCATAGACGACCCACGCGCCGCGGCTGCGCGCCATGCGGCCGACTGCGTAACCGCGCAGCGCATTGCCGGTGTGCACGCTGATGCCAACGATGTCGCCGGGCTGAATGGACTCGGGCACGATTTGCTCGAGCGACTCATCGACGAGAACGGGATCTCCCGCAGCCCGCGGTGTGGCGGCTGCAAGCACGAATAGCCAACGCGGCGTGATGACCGCGGTGCCAAAGGAATTGTCGCTGGGATTGACGAGATGGACGCGCAATCGGTCCAACCTTTCGCCGTACTGGTGCGGTTGGCTTCACAGCGATTGCGGGTATGCCGTAATGCGGGGGCGATGATGGGAAGCGGCACCTTAAGAGGACGATGCCGCGCTGAAGTTGCAAACCGGCAAATACGCTCTGAGATCGACCGTGCGAACGTGAACGATCTCGAGCAGGTTGACCGGGGAGGATCCGACTCGCTATCACTGGCGGCGCAGAGTTTCCCGCGAGAATTGCTTCCCGTGGACAGGTCAGCCAATCGTACAGGTTTTGGAGCGGGATTGTGCGGTCAATCTTGGCCAAATCGACCAGAGTGAACAAATCTTCATGGAAAAACAGAGGAATTGACTCCGGCAGGGCATTAGCCGACGCGGGAGCACTCCTCGACGGGGATGGGGACCTGCTCGACGATTTCGAGGCCGAAGCCTTCGAGGGCGGGGATGTGCATGGGGGTGTTGGAGAGCAGGCGGATGCGCTGGATTCCCAGATCGGAGAGGATCTGGCCGCCGAGGCCGATGGCGCGGAGGATGCGGCCGGTGCGGGCCTGGGAGCCTTCGCGGGCGCGCAGTTCCTGATGGAGGATGAGGCGGCCGGTATCCTGCGGCGTGGCGGCGGCGGGGACGGCGGAGCCCTCGGGATTGAAGGCGAGCGGCGGGCGTGTGGTCGATGTCGAAGCCGCGCGAGGTGTTGTGGAGATAGAGGATGACGCCGCAGCCGGCTTCGGCGATGATGCGCATGGACTGGTCGAGGATTTCGCGGCAGTGGCAGTCGGCGGCGAAGACGTCGCCGGCGGTGCAGCGGGTGTGGACGCGGACGAGCACGGGATGCGGGCAGGGCGGGCGCGGCTCAGCCGGAGTGGTTGAGGCGGCGCCGTTGAGGGCGGCGTTAAGCGCGTCTGGGAGGGGCCCGGCGGCGGGACCGGCGTGGAAGGCGGGGCAGTCGGGGCAGAGGTCGCCGCGGATGAGGGCGATGTGGCTTTCGCCGCCCTGGACCTCGCTCTCGTAGGCGATCATGCGGAACTCGCCGTAGCGGGTTTGGATGCGGGACTCGCCGGCGCGGACGATGTAGCGCTCGTGGCGCAGGCGGTAGCGGATGAGCTCGGCGACGGTGAGGATGCGGAGGCCGTGCTCGCGGCAGAAGGGGATGAGGTCGGGGATGCGGGCCATCTCGCCGTCGTCGCGCATGATTTCGCAGATGACGCCGGCGGGGGTGAGGCCGGCGAGGCGGGCGAGGTCGACGGAGGCCTCGGTTTGGCCGGCGCGGACGAGGACGCCGCCGCGGCGGGCGCGCAGCGGGAAGACGTGGCCGGGACGGGCGAGGTCGGCGGCGGTGGCGCCGGGATCGATGGCGGTGCGGATGGTGTGGGCGCGGTCGGCGGCGGAGATGCCGGTGGTGACGCCCTCGCGAGCCTCGATGGTCTCGGTAAAGGCCGTGCCGAAGCGGGAGGAGTTCTGCTGCGTCATGGGAAGAGGCGCAGGTGGTCGGCGCGCTCCTCAGTGAGGGTGAGGCAGATGAGGCCGCGGCCGTAGCGGGCCATGAAGTTGATGGCCTCGGGGGTGACGTGCTCGGCGGCCAGGGTGAGGTCGCCCTCGTTCTCGCGGTCCTCGTCGTCGACCACGACGACCATGCGGCCGGCGCGGATTTCGGCGAGGGCGCCGGGAACGTCGGTGAAGGGCGGCTCGGGAGTGCGGGAGGGTGGGGCATGTGCTGCTTTATTTTCGCTGATCCAGGGAGGGAACGCCAGAAAGGGGGGGCCGATAGGCGACCGTGCCCCAGTTCATAGGAGGCGTCGCATCTTCGGCTTGGAGAGCGCATCGGGACGGAAGCCAATCTGCCGGACGGGTTTCTCCGGCGGCGCCATAAGCGCGCGGATTGCGTCGATGATGTCTCCGATTGCTTTGTCGTGTGTTTCCAGCTGCTCTTCGAGCTCGGCAAACTTGGCGGCGAGCGCCTTGTGCGACGCGAGCGTCTCGCGCAGTCGTACGAAGGCGCGCACTACGAAGATGCTCATTTCGACCGCACGCGGGGAGTTGAGTACGGTGGCGGCCATGATGGCTCCGTGCTCGGTGAAGACGTACGGTAGGTGGCGGCGACCGCCGCGGCTGCTCTTTGAGGTCACAGTTTGTGATTTCAATTCTTCGTTCTCTTTCGCTGTGAGCTGAAAGACGAAATCCGAGGGGAAACGCTTCTTGTTCCGCTTGACAGCCTGATTGAGTGCCCGTACCTCTACGGCATATAACGCTGCAAGGTCGGAGTCGATCAGAACCTTTTGGCCGCGAATCAGAAAGATTCGATTCTCAATGCTCGGTACCAGACTCGGGACCGGGGCGCTTTCGCTGGTCATTCTGCCTCCTGGGTTGAGATCACAAGCTGTGATCTCAAGCCGAGCCTGGTCGGCCGGACGCTGCGACAAGGGAATTCGGCGACGCCGGTGAAGGGCGGCTCGGGGGTGCGGGAGGGCTGTGGCATGTGCTGGACTCATTTTCGCTGATACGGGGAGGGAAGGCCAGAGAAGGAGTACCTGATGACGAAGGGCAGTTTCCCAGTGGCTGGTGGCGCCTCCGGAACCGGGTCTTCGGCTCGGTAAGTGCGTTGGCGATTTGGCTGCAAATTGAGCAAACAGCTCTTCATCGAGACAAATCGCAGTTCGTCAGAACGCAATCCCCAATTCGGCGCGGAAGGCGCGGGGCGGCAGGAAATGGGTTCCACTGCACGTCGACAAAAAGTTATACATCGCCTCTTTGTTGGTCAAGTTCAAGACGCTGAAGCGGGCCGTCCAGCGCAACTTGTCGGTGTGGAAGACATTGTCTGAGCCGACACCCAGATCCAAAATGTTGCGTGGCTTGATGCGGGCCGGATTGGTATCGTCGTTCTCCGTCCCTGCTGCCGGGATGTTGACAAATGCCGTTCCGTAATTGGTCGAATTGCAAGTTGTGATGGGGTTGGCAATCGTCGCCGTCTGGCTTCCGCAATAGAAGCCCACGGTTTGTTGCTGGTTGGGCGTGAGAGCGAGCAAACTGGCCAGATCGGGGGTCGCGGAGGCCACGATGCCGCTATCGTATCTCCAGGTGAAAGCGGCCCAGGGCAGGCGCTTGGGGAGCTGATACTGAAAGTGGGTTGTGCTCTGCAACGCCTGGTCGTGATCGATGCGCACCACGGCGTCGGAAGGCAGGTTGGTGTCAGCGAAGATCAAACCGCCGGTCTCAGGGCCAAACACCCGGGCGCGCGTATGCCCCAGGGTCACGAAGGACGTGAACCCTTTCGTTTCCCTCATGTCCAGCTTGATCGAGAATCCGTCCATCTTTGACTTCCGCCATTCGATGGGGAAGATGATGGCGGTATTGAGAAGCGTGTCCAGATCGTATGCGTGCCGCGTGAATTTCCAGGAGTAGTCGCCATTCAACAGGAAGAGCCGGCCCATTCCCTGCTGGAAGCCTGCAATAAACTGGTTGCGCCTGCCCGACTGAATGGGAACGCTTCCCTCAGCTCCGAAAACATTCTTGGCCAAACCGCCCTGGCCGGTTTCGCTGGATAGGATGAGATTCTCGTTGAGAGGAGTCTCTAAGGTCTTCGAGTATCCCAGCCGCAGAACGGTGTTGGTTGGTGCAATGCGGTATGAGATGCCAACGCGGGGCTCCCACAACACTGCATAACTCATGCCGTCATAGCGATCGAAGCGCCCGCCCAGGTTCAGGATGAATTGCTTTATCGTGACCGCGTCCTCCACATAGGCGGCTTGTTCCTTGATATTCGCTCCCTGGTGGAAGTGAAACATGCTGCCGCCGCGCGTAAGATCGAAAGCAACCAGGCCGACATCCAGGTTCGGGTTCGACTGGTATCCGTCGGCAACACAATCTGCGGGATTGGTGATGGTCGGATCCAGCACAGGAGCGCCGGTACTGGTCAGGCAGACGGGATTGAACGTCGGGTCGGTCACCGCCAGGTGGAAATCCTCCATCAGATTCGTCTGGCTGATCTGAATGCCCGCTTTGGCGTTGTGCCTTCCCTTGACGTATGCCAGGTCAGGTTTGAGGCCGAAGTTGGTCAGCGTGCGATACTGCCGGACCGTGACGGGGTCGTCGTCAAAGAGGTTGGCGCTGGGATAGTATCCGACCTCATCGCGGCGGATGTACGGGTTCACAGTCAGAACCATCGTGCTGCCGAACGTGCGCACCCAGCCGGGGGCGATGTTAAAGGTTTCGACTGACTGGCGCTGGTCCTGCGCCAACCATTGCTGCGTGATGGTGTTGGGAATCTGAAACCAATTGCGCGCATAGAAGAGATTCAGATGAAGCGTGTCGACCCCCGTGGGCCGGTAATCTGAACGGTTAAAGGCGTTCTCGCTGTTTCCAATTCCATGCAGGTCGGCATACTCAGGGGTGTCGAGGAATCGTCCCGATCGGATCACGTTCACCGCCGTGAAGTTTCCCAGCTTCCGATTCCCAAAGCCCAGAGTTCCATCTCCGCCGCCAGTGCCAAAGGAACCATACTGCGTGTTGAGGTTGCCGTACATTGGCCCACCCAGGCCGGACCGTGTGATCGTGTTGGCCACCAGGCTGGTTTTGTCGCCGTACTCCGCCGGGGTGATGCCGTAAACGACCTCGATCGACTGGACCGTGTTGGGAGGTAGTTGAGTGGAGTAGATGTTGCCCTGCTGATCGGTGATGGGCTGATTGTCAACCGACAGCGACATCTGCGCGTGATCTCCCAGCGAGTGGAAGAATCCGTTCGAGTCCGCGACAACGCCAGGCGTGCCCAGCGTCAGAATGTCGCTCAGTCCCGACGCCACCGAGATGGTCGGCAACTTCGAAAAAACGCCGGAATCGATTTCCACGTGCGCAACGGCCGTCTCATCTACGGTCGCGGCTTCTGCATTCACGTTCACCGTCTCCGTGTGTCCCTTGAGTTGGAGTTTGACCTGGACGCTCATGGGCACTTTGGAGCGAATCGTCACGTCCTGATGGGCGGTTGCGAACGATGCTGTGGTCACAATCAGGTGATAGGTGTTGGGTGGAATGTTGGAGAAGTAGAATTGACCTCTCTCGTCCGTGACGGACGTAACGCTATAGTTCATAAAGCCGTTGCTCAGCGTGACGTTTGCCGACTGGACCACTGCGCCGCTGGGGTCGAGAACCGTGCCTTCAATCGTTCCCGCAGTTCCTACGGACTGCGCAAACAGACTCATTGCTCCGAATATTGCTAACAGAAGTGCGATAACCCTGGACATCGATCTTCCTCTTTCCCGATATGCACTAACCCTAGGTGCACGCGCCTGCGCCGCGCCCGAACCATGGGAGCGAGATGGGCCTAAGTTGTCCGCCGAAAATGAAGCATTCCAGACGGACGAGACAATGGCGAAAGCAGAATTCTCAAATTGAGAATTGGAGCGGCGAGTCAGAGAGTGGGAGGAGCGCGGGCAGAGAGTTGAAAGTGGGCGAATCCGAGAACTCCGGAGTCTGGGCACGTAACAACCGGCGACGAGGAGTCGCACGGCTTGGGGATTGGAAACTCGACCGTCGGGACAATGCTGCTCGCGGTAAGACAGAGATCGCATTCATGCGATTGAGAATGACCCCCGGCGATTGCTGCCGGTAGCGCACCGGAGCCGGATGCAATGGCCCGCAACGGCGCCTCATGCAGAAGTGGATGCACCGCTATGTGCAGAAGCAGCAGAAGCGCGAGCCATGCGTTGGCCTTTTTCACGTCACATTCTCTTTGCTGGATGCTGTTTTCAGCGGACTTCGACGTGCAACTCCGCGTCTTAGCGCGTATGTCTCGCCCGGAGGCTGGTTTCAACGACTGGCCGCGTTTGGCCCCGCAACGAGGCAAAACTCCCAGTTTTCAGCATTCTCATTACAAGAGGCCGGATTAGGACGTGACAGCCGTCACGCATCGGGATGAGGCGCAACACCTCCGAAATCCGTGACAGGCTTCATCGATGTATCCAAGCAGGTGCCTCACCTGCCGGGAGCAGGCCGAGGCGCTCGTCGAGCCGGATGGTTGGCTGCTTTTCCGAGTTCCGGTTGGATGGTCGGCAATTCGGAAACTGCACCACGGCCGCTTCAGAGACAACAAAAACGCCGCCCGGAGGCGGCGTCTCTGCTGGACCTGGCGAAAATGCTACAACGTCGATTCAATCTCAAAGCCCCAGGCCTCAAGAAGGGCCTCAGGGATATATTTGGAATTCTTGTTACGGCGCGCCCACTCGCGGAGGCGGGTCGACCGGATGTACTGGTCCGGGGGCAGCTTGAACTCCTTCGTGATCTGCTCGAAGGAGGTAACCGTAGGCACAACCGGGCCAATGGGCTCCGGCTTGCCCCAATTCGGATTTCCACGACGCTTTGCCATCGATTTGTTGTGTCCTTGAAAGGAAGGATTTTCGTGGTTCATCCTCGGACGCGGCTGGGGATGCGACAGGACCCGAGGAACGTACATTTCCATTTTAGGGATATTTTGTTCAAAAATCAATAGGAAAGAGGCATTTGGCGGGGGTATAAAACGCGGAGAGCGCGACTTATATCCGATTGCAAATAAACCAGTTAGATGAGTCGCCCCGAATTCCCACAGGAAATGCGCGATTGGGTGTGATGGACGATGCTGGCGGCGATAGGGACGGGAGTGGCAGGATACTCTTATGGGACGATTCTGGCCGGTAATTGCAGCAGGATTGGTGCTTTTTGGAGGGGTGTCGATGAGCCATGGCGTGGAGTTGACGGTGAGCCGCGACGCCCTGGAGCGGACGCTAAAGCAGCAGCTCTTCAGTGGGCCGGACGGAAAGTACTACCTGAAGGGAAATGCGCACTCGGCGTGCTTTATTTCGACCGAGGACCCGCAACTGAAATTTGAGCAGGACCGGATCGTGGTTCGAGTGAAGACACGGGCGCGGCTGGGAGTGGGCGGCGCATGCCTGGGAGTGACGATGACGCTGCCGGCGGAGGTGTCGTTCGAGCCGGATGCGGAGGGGGAGACGATCGGGTTCCGCGACGCGCAGCTGGACAAGGTGTCGGACCGGAAGGAGATCAACTTTGTGCTGGCGCCGTTTTTACGGGGCCAGGTGCCGAAGAGCATGAAGGTGAATGCGGCGGACTTGTTGCGAGCAGCGTTGGCGGGGTCGACGGCTTCATCGGGATACAAGGTGAGCCTTGGGCGACTGAAGATTCTGTCGATTCAAGTTGTGGGCGACAAGCTGGTGGTGGAGGCGGACGGCGACATCAGCGTGGAGTGAGCGGCGAGAGCGGCGGCAGTGGGTCAGTTTGGAGAAGCATTCCCTCAGGGGCTAAAGCCCTATTCATTTGGCGCGACTTACGGCACCCTTCGGCTTCGCTCAGGGCAGGCTTTGAAGTCGTGCCCTTTCAAGGCACATCCAATCTGACTCACTACCCGTGCGGCGCGGGGCTGTGTGTGTTAGGATTTGCAACCGGCGGGTAAAACCGGTCGATCCGCCGCACTCCAACCACCACAAAGGAACCCAAAGCCATGCAGCTGACCCGAAGAGATTTCGCCCGATTCGGCGCGCTGGGCCTTGCGGCCCGCTTCGCGCCCGCGCTCAACGCCCAGAACCCGACTCGCAAAACAGGTTACGCAATCATCGGCATCGGCACGATTGCTTACCACTTTATGGCCGGCATACAGAACACCACGAATTCCAGCGTCACCGGCCTGGTGAGCGGCCATCGCGACAAGGCGGACAAGGTCGCGGCGCAGTACGGCGTGCCCGCCGGCTCCATTTACGACTACGACAACTTCGACGAGATTGCGCACAATCCGAACGTCGACGCGGTTTATGTTGCGCTGCCTAACTCCATGCACGCCGAATACACGATTCGCGCGGCCAAGGCGGGCAAGCATGTGCTGTGCGAAAAGCCGATGTGCACGTCGGTGGCCGACGCCGAAGCCATGATCGCGGCCTGCAAGGGAGCCAACGTGAAGCTGATGATTGCCTACCGCTGCCACTACGAGCCGTTCCACCTGCGGGCGATCCAGATGATCCGCGACGGCAAGGTCGGCCAAGTGCAGGAAATCTCCAGCTGCTTTGGCTTCAACATCGCGCCCGGTGTGTGGCGGCTGAACAAGAAGTTAGCCGGCGGCGGCCCGCTCTACGACGTGGGCATCTATTCGCTGAATGCAACCCGCTACCTTACGGGCGAGGA
The DNA here is from genome assembly GCA_963835895.1 of uncultured Acidobacteriaceae bacterium. Classification (GTDB taxonomy): domain Bacteria; phylum Acidobacteriota; class Terriglobia; order Terriglobales; family Acidobacteriaceae; genus Telmatobacter. The sequence goes on from CAWIHC010000008.1 coordinate 139,978, forward strand.
GCCGGCGAAAATCACCGCCGTGGCGTCGACGATCGACCACGACGGCCGCTTCAACGAAGTGGAAGAGAATGTCGCGTGGACGACGCTCTTCCCGTCTGGAATCGTGGCCAGCTGCACCACAAGCTACGGAGCCAACACGAGCGGCTACTTCAAGGTGTACGGCTCCAAAGGCTGGCTCGCGCTCGATCCGGGCTTCAACTACGACGGAGTGCACATGCACGCCGAGTTGAACGGCCAGGCCATTGACGAAATCAATCCTTCGCGCGACCCGTACCAGTTCGCTGCTCAGGCCGACCACTTCTCACACTGCGTCCAGAACAATCTCGAACCGAACACTCCGGGCGAAGAGGGCCTGAAGGACATGCGCTGTATTGCGGAAATCTACCGCGCCGCTGGCATCGCCGTTTGACGAATTTTGAGATTGGGAGGTCTGACCACTGCGATAGAATTGTAATAAGGCATAAATTTTGCAGTGATAGAATTTCGGTTTTGGAGAAGGTATGGCGGAAGCAGTGTGTGATATCGGCCTGATCGGCCTCGCAGTGATGGGACAGAATCTGGTCCTCAATATGAACGACCACGGCTTCAAGGTGGCCGTGTTCAACCGCACAGTATCGAAAGTGGACGATTTTCTGGCGAACGAAGCCAAGGGGACGCAGGTGGTGGGCGCGCACTCGATTGAAGAGCTGACGAGCCTGCTGAAGCGGCCGCGCCGAGTGATGCTGATGGTGAAGGCAGGCGACACCGTGGATCAGATGATCGAAGCCATTACGCCGCACCTGGAGGCGGGGGACATCATTATCGATGGCGGCAACTCGCTGTTCAGCGATTCGACGCGACGGACGAAGGCACTGGCGGAGAAGGGAATTCTGTTTATCGGGACGGGTGTTTCGGGCGGCGAAGAGGGCGCGCGGCATGGACCGTCGATCATGCCGGGAGGCAATCCGGCGGCGTGGCCGCACGTGAAGCCGATATTCCAGGCGATCGCGGCCAAGGTGGAAGATGGAACGCCGTGTTGCGATTGGGTGGGCGAAGAGGGCGCGGGTCACTACGTAAAGATGGTGCACAACGGCATCGAGTACGGCGACATGCAACTGATTTGCGAGGCCTACGACCTGCTGAAGCGCGGCCTGGGATTGACCGCCGACGAGTTGCACGATGTGTTCGCGGAGTGGAACAAGGGCGAGCTGGACAGCTACCTGATCGATATCTCGAGCCAGATCTTTGCCAAGAAGGATGAGGACGGGACGCCGCTGGTGGACAAGATTCTGGACACGGCGGGACAGAAGGGGACGGGCAAGTGGACAGTGATCAGCGCGCTGGATACGGGGCAACCGGTGACGCTGATCGGCGAGAGCGTGTTTGCGCGCTGTTTGTCGGCTCTGAAAGAGGAGCGCGTGGAGGCGGAGAAGGTTCTGCGCGGGCCGAAGTCTTTGCCGAAGGTGGGCGACCGCACGAAGTTCATCGAGGACGTACGCAGGGCGCTGTTCTGCTCGAAGATCATCAGCTACGCGCAGGGCTACATGCTGCTGCGGGCCGCGGCCAAGGAGTTTGGCTGGAACCTGAACATGGGCGGCATTGCTTTGATGTGGCGCGGAGGGTGCATTATTCGCAGCCAATTCCTGGGGAAGATCAAGGACGCGTTCAGGAAGAACAAGAAGCTCGACAATTTGCTGCTCGACAAGTTCTTCTCCAGGCTGGTGAACAAGTACCAGGCGTCGTGGCGCAAGGCGGTGACGCACGCGGTGAAGCTGGGCGTGCCGACGCCGGCGTTTTCAACGGCGCTGGCGTTCTTCGACGGCTATCGCGCGGGACGGCTGCCTGCGAACCTGCTGCAGGCGCAGCGCGACTTTTTCGGCGCGCACACGTATGAGCGCGTGGACCAGCCGCGCGGCCAGTTCTTCCATACAAATTGGACGGGACACGGAGGAAGGGTTTCGTCGACGACGTATACGGTGTGAGGAACAGCTTGCAGCTCCTAGCTGCTAGCTTGTTCGTGGTGAGTGGGCGGTGGTGGTTTCCTAGGTTCCCAAGTGCGAGGGACCTGGGGCACCCAGGAGAAATGAGGCGGCGATTTCCTTGATGGAGATCGCCGCTTTTGATTTTGTGCACAAGCCGGTTTCGGGTCAAAGGCTCTATCGCAGAGATTCGACGGGGGCGGGGTCCATGTCGGCGTAGTCCTGATTTTCGCCGCCCATGCCCCAGCAGAAGCTGTAAGCGCGGGTGCCCACGCCGCAGTGGATCGACCAGCCGGGCGAGATGACCACGCCCTTGTCGGCCATGACGATGTGACGGGATTCGGCGGGGGGCCCCATGAAGTGCATGACGCGCGCGTCGGGGGCGACGTTGAAATACATGTAGATTTCGCTGCGGCGCATGTGGGTGTGCGGGGGCATGGTGTTCCAGTTGCTGCCCGCGGCGAGGTGCGTGACGCCCATGACAAGCTGACAACTTCGCGCTCCCTGGAGGTGGATGTACTTGCAGATGGTGCGCTTGTTGCAGGTTTCGAGGCTGCCGAGTTCGGTGGGCGTGGCGTCGTCTTTGCGGACGAGCGCGGTCGGGTACTCGGCGTGGGCGGGATAGCTCAGCAGATAGAAGACCGCAGGAGCGGATTTGTTCTTTGAGGAGAAGGTGACCTCTTTGTTGCCGCGGCCGATGTAGAGGACGTCGAGATTGTTGAGCTCGTAGCTCTTGCCCTCGACGGTAACGATGCCGGCGCCGCCGATATTGAGCGCGCCCAATTCGCGGCGCTCGGTGAAGCAGGTCGCGCGCAGGTCAGGATCGGTGGGAAGAGCCAGGGCCAAGTCGACGGGGGATGCGAAGCCGACAACGGCGCGATCGAGATCGACGTAATTGAGATGAAGTTTGCCGGGCTCGCAGAGCGCGCTGAGCAAAAATGTGTCGCGGAGCTCTTCAGTCGTCATGCGCGGGTAGCGCACAGGGTCAGCCATCAAAACGGTCTTCATTGGATCTCCCCAAAGCAGCCGACAGCTTTCAGCTCTCAGATCGTTCGTGACCTTCCAGGGAGTGTGCACTCCGGAGGTTCCCAGCGAGGCCGCAGACCCCACTCCGAGAGTTAGTGAATTTGCTGTGATGCCGCTTCCATTTTACTGCTGTGGAATCCGCAGAGGATTCCAGTTGTTGCTGCCACGGAGAAAGACCGAGGGGTCATATTGCTTTGCCTCGTCGGGCGTGAGGAAGTGAGTGTGCGGGTCGCGCTCGTCGTGATGCGCGCCGGGGCCCGAAGAGTCGAACTCGGCGAAGTAGGTCGTGTCGAGCAAGTGCGTTTGCTCGGCGTGCTCGGACCAGGGGAGTTCAGCGGCTTGCACAGCGAGAGAGGAGGCAGCGGTGGAGGCGAGTGCGAGAAGACAGTATAGAACACCGGAGGGTCTTCACAAGGACTCCGGTGCTTGCGGAGTGTGAGAGCAGGAAGCCGAGAAAGCGCGAATGGGGGCTCAGACGGACCCGGATGCATACACCAAGGGACCCATTTCCAGAGTAATCAAAGGTTTAGAGCGGTTCCACAATCCACGTGCCCATTCCGGCGTCTTGCAGGGTGCCTTTTTCTTGATAAAAAAGCCACTCGGCGGTTGCGGACCTGGGTATAGCAATTGTGGAACCGCTGTAATAGAGCGAAACTCCCTCACGGCCTTCGCGACTACTTTTTGGAGGGCACTTGAATACAACCACGATTGGGCAGCGACAGGCTGAAATGAGTTGGTTCTAATCGAAAGAAGAACGGCGCGAGGCTGGTGTGCCCCGCGCCGTTTGGCCGGTGAGCGAGTTTAGAACACGAGACGCCCGCCGATCTGGAACTGGCGCGGCAGGCTGTTGGCCGTAGTCGCCGTAATGTAGCCGAAGTTGGTGGCGTTGGGGGTGAGATTCGGCGCCGCGAAAACTGGGTGGTTGAGGGTATTGAAGGTTTCGAAACGGAGTTGGAACGAGGCTCTCTCTGTGAATTTGAAATCCTTCAGGATCGAAGCGTCCAGGTTGTTGTATCCATCCTCACGGACGGAAGCGATCGTCTGCGGCAGGGCGCGATAGTGATCGGTATACGACGCGTTGGTGGAGGCCGCAATGGCGTCAGCAACGGTTTGGCTTCCGGTTGGGGTAGCGTTGGGATTGTAGGTGGACACCGTGCCATCGCACGCGGAGATGGCGCAGGTGGTTCCAGAGGAGTATCCCGATTTGCTTCCGGAAGCGAGTACCTTGTAGACATTCACAAGCGCCGGAGTGCCATCAGGGCCCTCGGCCGGGCTGGTGTTGCGGGGTTGGCTCTTGATGTTTTGGATCCCTTCGCCGGGAATAAAGGGAATATCTCCCGAAAAGTAGATGGGGGCTCCGGTCTGGAACTGGTAGATGCCGTTGATGACCCAACCGCCGGCGAGTTCGGTCAGCGAGCTTGCCGCCGCCCAGAGTGAACTGTTTGCCGGTGCCGAAGGGCAGTTCGTAGGTTCCACCTACCGTGAAGTGGTGGGTGTGATCGAAGGGCGAGATGCGGTTTCAAGGAAGCTGTCCTCGTCGTTGAGGCGAGTATCCTGCTCGATCAACTTGGAGAAGCTGTAGTTGGCCGTCAAGGTGAGGCCGTGTTTGGCGCGCTGCTCCACGTGCAGCATTCCACTATCGTACCAGGACTGGCCGATGGTTTCATTCTCCTCGTTGATGGCAGAGTTGCCAAATTGCGGATACGGCGTGAGCAGTGCGCTGAGGGGCGTCGTGGATTTGTCAAAGGTGCTGTTGAGCGGAAGCAAATTCACAAACGGGTTGGTCACACTGGTGGCCACCGCCGTAGCCAGATTGAAATCCGGGTACGGATTGGTGGTCATGTACTGCTGCTGGATGGCGTTGATGTTCTGCGTGGTGACATCCAGATGCAGAGCGTGGTTGCCTACATAAATCGCCTCAATCAGCGTGGAGGGAGTGATCTCGTCCTGCACGCCCAGGTTCCAGCGCTCGGAGTATTGGTCGTGCTCCACAGGAGACAGGAAGCTGACGGACTCGCCAAGGAAGGTGCTGGCTCCGGCCGATGAGCCTGCCGGTTGGACAAACCCGCTCGGAAACGGGTTGGAAAGCGTTAATGGCGTATCGCCGGAGGGGCAGGCAGCGGTGGTTGTCTCGCCCGAAGTGCAGTTGTTGAAGTAGCTGTTGTTGGAAGAAATGTAGTTTGTCGAGGCGCTGAAACCCTCTGAGTTGTTGAGGGCGCTAGAGGAGGGAACATCCGACGCGCCCAGGCTTATGAGCGTCTGCGGCTGCACAAAGATGCCGAAGCCGCCGCGCACGACCATCTTGTCGTGCAACCACGGAGGGTTGAAAGAGAAGCCGAAGCGCGGGCTCAAGAAGCCGTGCTTGTTCTGTATCTGGTAGGGCGCGCCCCAGCTCGCGCTGGGGAAGGTGAGCCCGCCCAGGGTGTTGAAGGTGGAAGAGACCACGGCCACGGTGGTGTTATTCACAGTTTCCTTGTCGCTTGAATTGTAGGTCGCGCCCGAGGCGGTGTTGGTGGCGGTTGGGTTGAAGCCGCTTACCGTGCGCCCGAACTTTTCGCCGAAGGGCGTGTCGATGTCGTAGCGCAGACCCAGGTTCAACGTCAAGCGGGGGCTGAAGCGCCAGTCATCCTGAACGAAGCCTCCGACGTAGTAGGAGCGATAGTCGGCCTCAGACTCGAGGTCGTAGCTGTCGCCGCCGGTGGTCGCATCTCCGAGGAGAAACGAGGCCAGATCGGCGCCGAACGGCTGTGCCGAGCCGCTTGTGCCGGAGGTCATCCAGTTGTTTCCGAAGGTGAAGCTGCCGGAAGGACTGCCCGAGGCGTCGTAGTTGCGGATTCTCATCCGGTATTGCCGGCCATCGAACCCGATTTTCAGGGTTTGCTTGCCCAGCAGTTTAACCACGTCGCCGAAGACCTGGTAACTGGTGGTGGGATCGTAACCCGGCCCCGCGGTATTGTTGAAGTCCTGGAAGCTGCTGCTGTTGAATTTGATGACGGGCAGCTCGACATACGGGCTTAAGCTTTGCATGCTGGAGGGGAAACCCATCTGGGTGGGGTTGTAGGCTGCTGCGGGCGAGTCGTGTGCCTCGTAGAAGAAGGTCCAGTTGAGACGGACATCGAGGACCGTGGTGGGGTTCAGCGTGTAGACATTGTCCAGCGCCGATCCCCAGTTCTGGCGCACCAGGGTTGAGCCATTGGTGTGATTGAGGAAGTAGTCTTCCTTGATCTGGGAGCGGTAATTCTCCCGGAAGTCGAAGAAGAGGTGATCTTTCGAACTTACGTTGTAGTCCAACCTTCCGAACCACGCGTTGTAATCGTCGACGCTGGGCGCGTTGCTGATGTAGTTGTCAGAGCCGTTGGCCTCTGTGGTCACGGTGTTCGCCCCCTTCGGCGGAAACAACGTGAGATAGTTGGCAGCAATGGGGTTGATGGTCAGGCCACCGTTGGAAGGACAATCGGTTGCGGAGTACGCGGTGGCGGCCGGCCCCAGGCAGTTGTTCGGAACTGCAACGCGGTTCACGGTCTTACCGCCGGAATAGCTGCCGGTGCCCGGCTCATAGAGCTGGTAGTTGGTCCCCAACTTCAGCAATGCGGCAAAGTCGCCCACTTCCTCAGCGGGCGTGGGTATCGTCGTCGTGGCCGTCGCCGGCGTCGAATCCTTCAGTCCCTCAAAGGCAAAGAAGAAAAACAGCTTGTTCTTCCCGTTGAAGACTTTGGGAATCCAAACCGGTCCGCCGACGGTCAGCCCGTACTGGTTGAAATGAAAGACGGGGAGGGTCTCGCGATCCCTGTTGCGGTCATTGAAGTAGAGGTTGGCGTCGATGCCGGAGATTTGCCCGAACTCGTAGGCGGTGCCGTGAAGTGGGTTGGTGCCGCTCTTGGTGACCTGGTTGATGACGCCGCCGATGGTGTGGCCGAAGGAGGCGTCGGTGGCGAAGGGCTGCACCGAGACTTCCTGCACCGAGTCCTGGGTAGGGCTGAAGGCGAACGAGCCGAGCAGAGTTTCGTCCGGCGAACCGTCGAGCAGCACCTCGCTGGTCTGGTGCGGCGTGCCGCCGATGCTAAAGGAGTTCATATCGTTGTTATCGAAGGGATGCGATTGCTCCGGGGCCGCTTCGGTCATGACGCCCACCGAGAGTTCGGCGAGCATCGCGGGGGCGCGTCCGTTGAGCGGCAGATCCGCCACGGACGAGGTCGAGATCACGTCTCCGATGGATGCATTGTCCTGGTTCAGCAGCGGCGCCTGGGTGGTGACCGTCACCGTCTGGCTGGTGCTGCCCACGGTGAGTTGCAGGTTGATGATGGGGTGTTCCTGCGCCTGCAGGGTGATGTCGCGTCTATTCAGGGTTTGAAATCCGGACGCCTTCACGGTGATCGAATAATCTCCTGGAAGCAGGAAGGGCACTACATATTGGCCCGCACTATCACTGGTGGTGCGGCTGATGGCACCAGTACTCGTCTCCCGAACCTGAACGTCGGCGCCCGGGACCACCGCGCCGCTGGGGTCGGCGACTGTGCCGCTAATGGTTGCGCGAAACTCCTGTGCAACCGCGCCGTGAGGGAGCAGCAGCAGGGAGGCGACAAACAGAGAGAACAAAGCAACGACTGCCCTCTTCACGCCAAAATGCGGCTCAGGTATTCCTGTCAGTTGCGGGTGACGGGTGAGAGCATAGTCTTGGGACTCGCCGGCCCGCCGCGTCTGTCTTATTGCTAGAAATTGCATCGTTGTTGCCTCCAATAGATATTGCATTTCGCTCCGCAACGCGGCCACCCGTGACTTAACTACGATTTCAGACACGTGGTCTGACCACACTTGGGAGTGAGAGTAGTTTCATACAGAGGGTCATTGACTGTCAATAGTGGAATTCGCGGGAGCTTTCTGAAAATTGAATTCAGGTTCTCCGTCTCTATGAGAAGGCGGAAATTAGTGGCGGCGGAAATAAATCATGGTCAGACCTCCCTCGCAAAGTTAGTGATTTCAGGAGCAAGATGGCAAAGGACATAGAGAGGTAGAGCATCGGGAGGCCGCTACCCGGCGTCAGCATCCATTCTCAGGAAAGGGTTCCGAAAGTTTACTCGAACGGAGCCCCGAAATACTCCATGGTGTGTCTTGATGCGGTATGGCTGGTGCGCGACGAATTGCAAATTCTCAGGAAAGAGGTTCCGTGGCACAGAGCGCGGCTAAGCGGCGGATGCGGAGCGCGCGTGCCTCTTCTTTGACGCGCCAGGCGATCCTTTGCGGCCCGTAGGGCGCTCCATGCCCTGCGCGATTTGCGCCATGCGCAGGTGCTGCTCCATGAGATTGTGCGCTTCCTTGGCGTTGCGCGTGCGGATGGCGCGATAGATCTCGCGGTGCATCTCAGCGGACTCGCGCAGGTCGGTGGAGCGCTCGACGGTCTTGCGGCGAGAGTCGTAGAGGGCCGAGGTGATGGTCTCAATGATGGCGGCCAGAATGGGATTGCCCGAGGCCTGGGAAACGATGCGGTGAAAGAGCAGGTCGTGGATGAGATAGTCGGCAGGACTATTCATGGAGGCGAACATATCGGCAACTTCATCGGCGAGGGCGGCGAAGTGCTCCTGCTTGCCGCGTTCGGCGGCGAGGGCGGCGAGATGGCTCTCAAGGATGATGCGGGACTCGAACATTTGCCAGGACTGAAAGCCATGCAGGGCGCCGATGAGGCTCAGCGAGGCGGTTCCGAATTGGGGGGGCCGTCGGCAACAAAGGTGCCGACACCGTGACGGATCTTCATGACGCCCATTGCAGCCATGTAACCGATGCCGGTGCGCAGGCTGGCGCGGCTGATTTTTAGGGAACGGGCGAACTCGCGTTCCGGTGGTATCTTGTCGCCCGGCTGCAGGGTTCCGCTCTCGATGAGAGAACGGATGTGGTTAACCACCTGCATCGTGCGATGGGTATTCCGCTCTTCTTCTTTCACCCTCGGCATAAAATCAGCTACCTTCTTGCGATACTGAAAATCAGTGTCAAAGCGAGATTATCACCGAATGCGGGGTCTGGTTGGAGAAACTTGCAGAAGGCGGGGAAGAAAGCAAATGGAGGGCGGAGAATGGCGTGAACGTGTATACTGCCGGTCTGACCTCTCATTCCGGCAGTGGTCTGGTGGGCCGGCGCGCGAGGCGATTAGAATGAAAGCCATGTTGCTCCACGAAGACCGATTATTTCCCGCCGAAGCAAGTGCCCGTAAAGTCGCACGTTCCTTATACGAGCATGTCCGCAGGCTTCCCATCATCAGCCCCCATGGGCACACGCAGGCCGCGTGGTTTGCCGACAACGGGCCGTTTCCAGATCCAGCGACGCTTTTTGTGCAACCTGACCACTACGTATTTCGCATGCTCTACAGCCAGGGGATCTCGATGGATGACCTGGGCATTGGGCAGGCGGTGATCGATGATCCGCGCAAGGTGTGGCGGATCTTTGCAAAGCATTACTATCTGTTCCGCGGCACGCCCACGCGCATGTGGCTGGATTATGCCTTTCAGGAACTGTTCGGACTGAAGGAACGGCTGAGCGAGAAGACTGCCGACTTGTATTTCGACACCATCGCGGAAAAGCTGCGCAGGCCGGAGTTTCTGCCGCGGGCGCTCTTTGAGAGATTCAACATTGAAGTGCTGTCGACGACGGAGTCGCCGCTCGACGAGCTGAAGGCTCACAAGGCCATTCGCGATTCGGGATGGAAGGCGCGGATTGTTCCGGCGTTTCGGCCCGATCAAGTGGTGGATCCGGAGTTCAATGGATTTACCGGGCTGGTGGCGAAGCTGGGAGAACTGCACGGCGAAGACGAGCTCAACATGGAAGGGCTACCTCAATGCGATGGCGAAGGCGCGGGCGCGATTCAAAGCGCTGGGGTGCACGTCGACCGACCATGGACATCCAACGGCGCAGACGGCGGACCTGCCACAGAGCGAAGCGGCAGCGTTGTTCGCGAAGGTGATTGCGTGCAAAGCGGACGCGGGCGAGCAGGAGTTGTTCCGCGCGCAGATGCTGACAGAGATGGCACGGATGAGCGTGGATGATGGCCTGGTGATGCAGATTCATCCAGGGAGCGTGCGCGACCACAATCGCTTGGTGTATGAGCGCTATGGCCGCGATATGGGAGCCGATATTCCAAGGTCTATTAACTACGTTGACGCGCTGCGGCCGTTACTGGACCGGTTCGGCAACGAGCGCAACCTAACCATCATTCTGTTCACACTGGACGAGACAACGTACAGTCGCGAACTGGCGCCGCTGGCTGGGCATTATCCGTGTTTGCGCCTGGGACCGCCGTGGTGGTTTCATGACAGTCCAGAGGGCATGATGCGTTTCCGCGAACAAGCCACCGAGACGGCAGGGTTCTACAACACGGCGGGATTCAACGACGACACGCGGGCTTTTCTCTCGATTCCGGCGCGGCACGACGTGGCGCGGCGGGTAGATTGCGCGTTTCTTGGCAGGCTGGTGGCCGAGCACCGGCTGGACGAAGACGAAGCGCACGAAGTGGCGCACGATTTGACCTACGGGCTAGTGAAGAAGGCGTACCGGCTGTAGGGGCCGCGATTGTGTTGCGCGCCGCCGCTGTTCCGCGTCGCGGACCTGACGCGAAGAAAGTTGAGTTTGCTGTATGAGCCTGTATTGTTCCGTGGGAAGCACCGAGACCGATCTCTCGGAGAAGCAATTGAAAGAGCTGCTCGCGGCGAGCCTTGCCAAGCTGGGCAAGCGAACGAGCGTGCTGGCAGTTCCGCCCGATCAAAGCCGCGAGCACTCGCGGGCCGGCGACTTGACGCGGTATGCGTGGGAGCACTATGGCGAGCGGCTGAAAGCCGTGCTGCCTGCGATCGGGACGCATACGCCGATGCGTCTGGACCAGATTGCGCACATGTTTGGCAAGATGCCGCAGGAGCTGTTCCGCGTACACAACTGGCGGACCGACGTTGAAACACTGGGCGAACTGCCGGCGGAGTTCATCCGCGAACAATCGGAAGGCAAGCTGAACTACACGTGGCCCGCGCAGGTGAACAAGCTGATCTCGCAGGGCGGGTTCGATCTGATTCTTTCCATCGGGCAGGTGGTGCCGCATGAAGTGATTGGCATGGCGAATCACTCCAAGAACATTCTGATTGGGACGGGCGGCCGCGAAGGGATCAACCGCAGCCACTATCTGGGCGCGGTGTACGGAATGGAACGGATCATGGGGCGGGCCGAGAACCCGGTGCGCAACGTGCTGAATCGGGCATGCGAGAAGTTCCTAAGGCATCTGCCAATCGTGTATGTGCAAACCGTGGTGGGGCGTGGCAAAAACGGCGGACTCGCGGTGCGCGGACTGTTCATCGGCGACAATCTTGAATGCTTCCTGAAGGCGGCGGAGCTAAGCCTGAAAGTGAACTTCGAGATGCTGGACGAGCCGATCAAGAAGGCGGTTGTGTATCTGGACCCGAAGGAGTTCCACAGCACTTGGATCGGCAACAAGGCGGTGTACCGGACGCGCATGGCGCTGGCCGACGGGGCGGAGCTGATCATTCTGGCGCCGGGCGTGAAGGAATTCGGTGAGGACAAGGGGATCGATGCGCTGATCCGCAAGTACGGCTATCGCGGAACGCCGGCGACGCTGAAAGCGGTGGAAGGGAATGCCGACCTGGCCGCGGACCTGAGCGCGGCAGCGCACTTGATTCATGCGTCGTCTGAGGGGCGGTTCACCATCCGGTGGTGCCCCGGCGAGTTAAGCCGCAAGGAAGTAGAAGGCGTTGGATTTGAATACGGCGATTTGCAGGAGATGACGGCGCGTTACGATCCGGAAAAACTGCGTCATGGGTTCAACCAGGTGGGCGGCGAGAGGATTTTCTTCGTAGCCAATCCGGGGTTGGGACTCTGGGCGCACCGCAGCCGATTTGAGAGCTCGAGCGCGCCTGCACTGGCGCACAGCCACGCAGGATGAGCTGCACAGAGCGCCTGGAGAGGCAACAAAATTACAGAAATCGCAAAACGGGACGAACATGGGGAACGAGGGATTGAAGCTCAATAAATACTCCGTTGGCACAGGTGATCGGTTTGCGCACCAGGCCAAGGCGCAGTTGCAGGCGTGCGTGAACGCTTTGAACCATGGGCTTGAAGTGGTGCCGGTGTGGAACAAGTCGAACCGCGAGCACCTGATCATCGGCTCCGAGCCAACTAGCGTGCGGCAGGCGGCCGATGCGGCGGTGAAGGCGCTGGGGTGGAAGCTGCCGTACTACTGCGACGCGGACCACATTACGGCCGCGACCGTGGACCGCTTTCTTGCGCCGTGCGATTTTTTCACGTTTGATGTGGCCGATTTCATTGGTCGGCCGGCACAGGCCGAGGACATTAAGAGCTTTGTGAATCGGCATCCGGAGCTGCAGGGGAGCATTGAACTGGCCGGGGCCGATGAGGCCTTCGAGATTACGCCAACGATTTTGCGCCAGACCGCGGAGAAGTTTCTGGCTGCGGTGAAGAAGGCCGGCGATATGTACCGGCGGGTGCTGAGCGCGCGCGGCGCAGGGAACTTTATTCCCGAGGTTTCAATGGACGAGACCGATCGCGCGCAGAGCCCGGTGGAGTTGTTGATTATTCTTGCGGCAATTGCGAACGAGGGAATTCCGGTGCAGACGATCGCACCGAAATTCAGCGGGCGGTTCAACAAGGGCGTGGATTACGTGGGAGACGTAAAGCAATTCGAGCGCGACATGGTGCTGGATGTGGCGGTGATCGCTTACGCGGTGAGGCAGTACGGGCTCCCAGAGAACCTGAAGCTAAGCGTGCACTCAGGCAGCGACAAGTTCTCGATCTATCCGGCGATTCATGCGACGATGAAGCGGCTCGACGTGGGCGTGCATCTGAAGACGGCTGGAACGACCTGGCTGGAAGAGCTGATCGGGCTGGCCGAGGCAGGCGGCGGAGGATTGGCGCTGGCCAAGGAAGTATATGCTGAAGCGCTGGCGCATCGCGAGGAGCTGTGTGCGCCGTATGCTGCGGTGATCGAGATCGATCCCCAAAAACTACCGACGGCCGATGAGGTACAGGGATGGACCTCGGAGCAGTACACTTCGGCGCTGCGGCATGTGGAGTGCTCGCCGGCTTACAACAGCAGCGTGCGCCAGTTGCTGCACGTGGGATTCAAGGTGGCCGCGAAGATGGGGCGGCGCTATCTGGACCTGCTGGAAGCCAACGAGGCCGTGATCGCGAAGAATGTGACGGAAAATCTCTACGCGCGGCACATTGCGCCGGTATTCTTAGGAAGCAGCTTCTGAATCCTGTGTTGGTTTGGGCCAGGCTATTCCGCGCAAATTCCCCACGGAGATCTCATGAAGGATCAGCTGTTCAGCCTTGAAGGCAAGGTCGCGGTTGTGACCGGAGGGACCTCCGGGATTGGCCGGGCCCTGAGCCTTGGTTTAGCCGATGCCGGCGCTGACGTAATCGCCACGGCGCGCCGCAAAGAGCAAGTGGACGATACGGCGAGCGAGATTGAGGCGCGGGGGCGGCGGACGCTGCGGCTGGCCTCGGATGTTGGTGACCGCGCGTCGCTTGAAGAGCTGCTGGTTGACACGCTCGCGTGCTTTGGCAAGATCGACATCCTCGTGAACTGCGCGGGGATGATCAAGCGGACTCCCACGCTCGATTTGCCCGAGGCCGAGTGGACCAACATTCTGAATACGAATTTAACGGGAACGCTGCGGGCCTGCCAGGTGTTCGGCAGGCACATGCTGGAGCGCGGGTACGGGCGCATCATCAACATTGCGTCGCTGAACAGTTTTGTGGCGCTGAGCGAAGTGGCGGCGTACGCGGCGAGCAAAGCGGGTGTGGCGTCGCTGACAAGGTCGTTGGCTGTGGAGTGGTCAAAGAAGGGCGTGACGGTGAATGCGGTGGCGCCGGGAGTGTTCCGCACGGATTTGAATGCGCAACTGCTCGACAGTACGCCGCGCGGGCAGGAGCTGTTGATGCGGACGCCGATGGGCCGGTTTGGCAAAACGGAAGAGCTGATCGGGGCGACGGTCTATCTAGCATCCGACAGCGCCTCGTTCGTGACCGGGCAGATTCTGGTGGTTGACGGAGGCTTTCTGGCGAGCGGGGTGAATCAGTAGAGAACCAGTGTTTGATTGGAACGACGAAGAAGGCTGCGCCGATTGGCGCAGCCTTTTTGCTGTGTGGGTTGCACATTACTGCAGCGTGACGTTGGCGCCGGCGAGCTTGATGATTCGCATCTCCTTGCGCGGCCACAACCTTCACGTTCTGTCCCGTCACGGTCGCATAGCCGATGGACAACCCCGTTTCGCCGCTGAGATTGACGTTCTGAAGAACGATATCGGTGACCGGCGCTTCAGGCAGGCCGACGATGGCGCCGGCCATGGCGGCGCCGGTTGCAGTGACATTTTCGATCACGATGTTGTGGAAGTGCGGCGTGAGGCGCGTGACCGGCGCGGGCGTCATGGCTCCTTCGGGCGGCAGAATGCGCGGATAATACTCGCTGATGACGAGCGGGTTCTTCACGTCTTTCATGTCGATGTCGCGGAAGACGAGATTGCTGACGTCGTTGCCGCGGTCGCGATTGGCCTTGACGCGAATGCCGTTGTCGGTGCCGTCGAAGTGAATGCGCTCGGCGAGGATGTTGCGCGCGCCGCCGGCGATCTCGCTGCCGATGGAGAGGCCGTGGCCGTGGAGGAAGGTGCAATCGGTAATGGTGATGTCGCGGCTGGGTTCGTCGCCGCCGGGCGAGTTGATGGCGCCGGACTTGATGGCGATGTCGTCGTCGCCGACATCGGCATAGAGATGATCGATGCGAACGTTCGACGAGGAGAAGGGATCGACGGCGTCGGTGTTCGGCGAGTGCTGCGGCGCGAGAACGCGGATGTTGTGAATGACGACGTCGTCAGAGTAGTAGGGAACGAGTTGCCACATGGGCGAATTCTGGATGGTGACTCCCTCGATGCGCACGTGCTTGCAGTGGTCGAAGACGACGAGGCGCGGGCGCGGGATGCGGATTGCCCATGACGCCGGCGTCATGAACGGTGCGCGCCATCTGCCACCAGCTTTCGCCGTTGCCGTCGATGGTGCCCTCGCCGGTGATGGCCACATTTTCAGCGTTGGTGGCGCTCACCAGCGGATTGCAGCGCCGGGAAGGCGAAACTCGGTGATCTCGGGATAGTCGGCATGATCGGGCGAGCCGAGGAGCGTGGCGCCCTTATCGAGTTGGAGAGTGATGTTGCTCTTGAGGACGATGGGAGCGCTGAGATATGTGCCTGCGGTGAGGCGGACGGTGCCGCCGCCTTTGGCCGCGCAGGCGTCAATGGCTTTTTGGATTGCGGCTGTGTCCTTGGTGGTTCCGTCGGCTTTGGCGCCGAAGTCGCGCGGATTGCAGGTGCGGGCCGCGTGAAGAGCGGCGGCGGAAGCGGCGATGAAAGCCAGGGTGAAAAGGGGAGTGACGGACCGGTGGGTGAGCGGACTTTTTGGTTGAATCACGGAGATGCCTCGGAGGGGTGGATTTCTTGCGCACATCATCATACGCCGGGAGGGCCGAGTGGTCCTACCACGTGATTCGCCAGATCCTAGCTTCTAGCTCTTAGCCTCTAGCTCAAACATCTCGAGCCGAAACTAAGCGGCCGGGGTTTTGACTGGCAGGCGGACGATGAAGCGGGTGTCGCCGGGCTGGGATTCGACTTCAAGTTGTCCGCCGAATTTTTGCGTGACGATGCGGTGAACAATTTCGAGGCCGAGGCCGGTGCCGGAGCCCTGCGGCTTGGTGGTGAAGAACGGCTCGAAGATGTGGGGAAGAACGTCGGGCGGAATGCCCGAGCCGTGATCGCCGATGCAGACGACGAGCCAGCTCCGGCTCGGACCAGGTGGCGATTTCGATCTTCGCGCCCTCGGGCGAAGCATCGACGGCATTGTCGATGAGGTTGGTCCAGACCTGGCTGAGGGCGGAGCCGCGGGTGCGGATGGTGGAGGGCGAGGCCGCGAATCGCTTTTCGACCTGAATCTGCTTGAGGCGCAGCTTGTGGCCGAGGATGGTGAGGGTGCTCTGCAGGCTGTCGTGAACGTCGAGTTCCTTGTCGGGGGTGCGCTCGTCGTAGGCGAATTTCTTGACCGCCATCACCAGCTCGGAGATGCGCGAGATGCTCTCCTCGATGGCGCAGACCAGCGAGACGCTGGAAACGAGTGCGCCGAACCAGTTGAGCGCGTCGGAGAACGATGCGGGATCGAAGTGCTCCTGCGCGCAGGCGATCTCGGCCTGCGTCGAAGCCCATGGAGACGAGCACGGGGCCGATGGTGAAGGCGTTTTCGACACCGGCGCCTGCGAGCCACTCGCTCATGGCCTCCTCGGCGTCGGCCTGCTCGAGGCTGCTCATGGCCGGCTGGTTGCAGCCGGCGACGGCGTGCTCGAGCAGATCCTTCATGCACTGAAGCTGAGCCGGCGTTTTGGGCTTGCCGCTGGCGCGCAGGCTGAGCTCCTGCAGGCGGAGCAGATTTTCGCGCAGTTGCGAAGCGGCGCGCTTGGCGGCGGAGCCGGGATTGTGCAGCTCGTGCATGAGGCCGGCGGCGAGCGTGCCCAGGGAGACGAGCTTCTCGCGATGCAGCGCCTCAACCTGATAGGCCTGAAGACGCTGCGCGCTGTCGGCGAGGACGGTCTTGCGCACGGCGGGGCAGCAGGCGAGCAGAGACCAGAAATCCTGCTCGGTGAAGCGGAGAAGAACTGAATCCTGCGTAGCCGAGATGCGGAAAGTGGAATTTGGCTTGCCGGTGAGCAGAGGTACTTCGCCGAAAGCTTCGCCGGCATGTGCGATGCCGACCAGGGTCAGCGTGCCGTCGGGTTCGGGGCGCTCGGCGCGGATCTCGCCCCGAGCACGAGCCAGTAGTAGAGCCACGGTTGGCCGGCTTCGACGAGCGATGGCGCCGGCTTTGGCGGTGACGCGCTCGACGCGATCAACGCCGGCGATGGCATCGAAGGGAGTGGCGGCGAAGATGCGCGTTTGCGGCAGAGCCTCGGCGAGATCCTTGAGGTGGATCGGTTCGACGTGGATCGGTTGTGCGCTTTCGTTCATCTTGCTTATTGCACTCAATCCGATTCTGCGAGCAGGCGCTAGAACCCCGCCAGATACTGGTGAACGAACTGCACCGCGATGGAACCCTCGCCCACCGCGGAGGCCACGCGCTTGACCGAGCCGTGGCGCACATCGCCGGCGACAAAGACGCCGGGAACGCTGCTCTCGAGCAAGAACGGCTCGCGCGTTTCGCGCCAAACCTCCGGCAGCTTGCCGTCGTTGCGCAGATCCGGCCCGGCCAGCAGAAATCCTTTCTCGTCGCGCAGGATGCAAGGCGGCAGCCACGCGGTGACCGGCGCCGCGCCGATAAAAACAAACAGCGAGGACGCGGGCACCTGAACTTCTCCCGACGGCTCCGTGCAACCTTAGCGCCGTCAGGCGCTCGTCGCCCATGGCCTCCAGCACCTGGGTCCGCGCCTCCACCACAATATTCGATGTGCGAGCGATCTCATCGATCAAGTATTTCGACATGGTGGCGGAAAGTCCCTCGCCGCGCACCAGCATGGTTACTTTGGTGGCATATTTGGCGAAGTGCAGGGCCGCCTGGCCGGCGGAGTTGGCGCCGCCGACGATATAGACCTCTTCGCCCTTGCAGGCCAGGGCCTCGACCAGCGCGGCGCCGTAGTAGATGCCGCGGCCGGTGAGCCGCTCGGCGCCGGGAATGTCGAGCTTGCGGTACTGGACGCCGGGAGCAAGCAGCACGCAGTGGCTGGAGACCTCGCGGCCGTCGGCGAGCTGGATAAAGCGGTACTGGCCGTCGATGCGCATGCCGGTGGCGCGCTGGGTGACGAACTCGGCGCCGAATCGCGAGGCCTGGGCGTGGGCGCGGCGGCCCAGGTCCGCGCCGGTGACGCCGGAAGGGAAGCCGAGGTAGTTTTCGATGCGGGAGCTGGAGCCGGCCTGTCCGCCGGGCGCTTCGGGCTCGATGACGAGGGTGCGCAGGCCTTCACTGGCGCCGTAGACCGCGGCGGCAAGGCCCGCCGGACCGGCGCCCACGACCACGAGGTCGTAGAAATCCTGGGCGGCCTGAACGCGCAGGCCGACGCGGCCAGCGAGAGTCTCGAGCTCGGGATCGACGAGCACAGTGCCGTCGGCGAAGAGCACCACGGGCAGTTTTTCGGGATCGAGCTGACGGTCCTCGAGCAGTTTGAGCGCTTCAGGGCCGGCGGCGACATCGAGCCAGCGGTAGGGCACATGATTGCGCGAGAGGAAGTTGCGCACGCGGTGGTCGTTGAGCGACCAGCGGTGGCCGATGACGCGCAAGCCCTCGAACGGCGGCCGGTAGCCAGCCTGCCAGTCCTCGAGGAGATCGGTGAGGACGGGGTAGAGCTTCTCTTCCGGCGGATCCCAGGGCTTGTTGAGGTAGTAGTGAATGCGGGCGGAATTGATGGCGCGGATGGCGGCCTCGGTGTCAGCGTAGGCGGTGAGGAGGATGCGGCGCGCGTCAGGATAGATGGTGCGCGCCCGCTCCAGCATTTCGACGCCGCTCATTCCCGGCATGCGCTGGTCGCTGACCAGTAGAGCCACAGGCTCGTCGCGCGTCTTGAGCTGGGCAAGGGTGTCCAGCGCGGCCTGTCCGCTGGCGGCGCGCATGACGCGGTAGGTAGCGCCATACTGGCGGCGCAGGTCCTGGACCACAGCCTCAAGCACGCTTACGTCGTCGTCTACCGCCAGCAGGATCGGCCTCGCCATAGGGAGAGTGTAGAGCCTGCCGGTCCCAATTTAGTTAATGGTTTCCGCAGCCCCGCCCAAAGGTTTTTTGTACCCTTTTCGGGCCATAGGCTGTAATCTCAGACATAGACCCACGAGGGGCCGCAGATCTTAGTGGAGCCGGGTATTGCAAATTGGACCGGCGAGGGCCAAAAATGTAACAATTGCAGACATTGCCAAGACTTTGGTCATGCTGCCGATAGGGAAGAATGGGGAGAATGACAGGCGCCGTGGGTCCACGCGCTGGACTGGGCTGCGATCGGGGTAGAGGGCTGAGTTTCTCCGATGAGGGACAGGGGCAGGCAGAGCAAACACCATGAACAAGATCATCCTGGCCGATTCGCAAGCGATCTTCCGGGCCGGCACCGCCAAGGTTCTGGCCATGGACGAGGATTTGCGCATCATCGCGCAATGCACGGATCTTGAGCGGATGTACCACGCCATCACCACGTTCCCCAGTTCCATTGTTCTGTTTGCGGCTTCGCTGCAGCCGGATTTCGCGCGGCTGGGCATGCTGCTTGAGACGACGAGCAGCCGCGGCATCGTGATCGCGGAGAACAACGACAATGCCGCAACGTATATGCAGCAGGGCTTTCGCGGGGTGGTGTTTCGCAGCGTGACCGGCCCGGCGTTGGTGGAGTGCGTGCGCCGCGTGGCCGCCGGCGATACGTGGCTGCCCACGCAGACAGCGCCGCCGGAGTCGATCGAAGAAGACATGGTGGGCGCGCGCGTGCGCGACCGCCTGACGCCCAAAGAGATGCGCATCGTGGCCCTGATCGTGCAGGGCTGCAAGAACCGCGAGATTGCCATCCGGCTGAAGACGACGGAGCAGGTGATCAAGAATTATCTGCGGTCGATTTACGACAAGACCGGCGTGGGCGACCGCCTGGAGCTGGCGCTGTTCACCATCCATCACCGGGTGCTGGCGAAGGCCGCGGCCGAGGTGGGCAACAAGCTGGAAGCCGAGACGCAGGCGGCAAACCAGGCCGCGAATCAATCCGCTCCCGGCGCCGTGGCGTAAAGCCGGCCACGATCCGCGAGCCGCGGATCGATTCCAAAGCAAAATCTGTGAGAGATGCTTTCCGGCAACACATCAGGCGGGTGCGGGCATTCGTGCGTCAGGTGGCGTGAATCAGGCTGAAGGCGAGAATCAGCAGGACGATCAGGCTGACCACAGTGTACAAACGGTCGCGCTCGAGAGCGAAGCCCACGATGGCCATGGCGACACGCGCGACGGGCGTGGCGATGAGCAGCAGCAGGCCGAGTTGAATCAAGCCCAGACTTTGGAAGTGCGCTGCCGAGAGCACAATGCCGGGAAGCGTGCGGAGATCGGGGCTGCCGGGCACGAAGGTGCGATAATCGACGCGGCCAGAGTGACTCTGAACGAGATAGAGAACGCCGCCCGCGAGGACCGTCGCAGCGGCCAGCAGAACGCCGGTTTGCAGAAGGCGGCCGATGATGGTCTCAAGACGGCGGTCATCCATGCGGGCTACACCCTCCCCGTGATGCCGTTGACGATCATTTCGATGGCGAGAGCCAGAATCACGATGGCGAAGACAGCGCGCAGCGTGCGCACCCGGGCGTGCACGAGGACCTTGGCGCCGAGCAATGCGCCGGCGAGGACGCCGAGCATTACCGGCATGGCCACGCGCGGGTCAATGAATCCGCGGCTGAGGTAGATGCCGGCGCTGGCGGCGGCGGTAACGCCGATCATGAAGTTGCTGGTGGTGGTGGAGACTTTGAAGGGAATGCGCATGACGCGATCCATGGCGATGACTTTGACGGCGCCGGAGCCGATGCCGAGCAGGCCGGAAAGCGCGCCAGCGCCGAACATGAGGCCGAAGCCGGCAGGGACATTGCGCACGCCGTATTCCTGTCGGTTGCCGTCGACGGGGTAGGCGCTGCCGAGCCGCAAGCGGCTGGCGAGAGCGTCGGAGGCGACAGGAAGGTCGGTGCCGTTGCTTCCCCTGGAAAGATTGGATCGCGGCCTGGATGAGGACCAGGCCAAAGATGATGGCGAGCGCATGGGTGCCGATGCGGCCGGCAAGGAATGCGCCGAGAATCGCGCCCAGCGTAGTGGCGATCTCAAGGAACATGCCGATGCGGATGTTGGAGAAGCCTTCGCGGACATAGGCTGCCGCCGCGCCGGAAGAAGTGGCGATGACGGAGACGAGCGATGCGCCGATGGCGTACTTCATGTTGACGCCGAGCGCCAGGGTGAGCGCAGGGACGACGACGACTCCGCCGCCGAGGCCGGTGAGCGCGCCGAGGAAGCCAGCCAGGAAGGAGAGAATCCAGACCACCGCTGTGAAGTCCCACGCTGTCATCGGGTCTCCCTATGCGATTGAAGTGGCGCGGGCGCCGGTTATTGCGACGGCGAACAGCGGTTAGAGCTTTTCGCCGACGCTCTTGGCCTGGGTGAAGAGGTAGAGGTAATCGGGACCGCCGGCCTTGGAGTCGGTTCCACTCATGTTGAAGCCGCCGAAGGGATGCGCGCCAACCATCGCGCCGGTACATTTGCGGTTGAAGTAGAGATTGCCAACATGGAAGTCGCAGCGGGCGCGATTAAGGCGCTCGCGATCGGCGGAGTAAACGGAGCCGGTGAGGCCGTACTCGGTGTTGTTGGCCACGCGCAGGCCTTCTTCGAAGCTGGCGACCTTGATGACGGCCAGCACCGGGCCGAAGATTTCCTCTTGCGAGATAACTGCGGTGGGAGCGACGTCGGCGAAGACGGTCGGATCCAGAAAGAATCCTCTGTCGGTTGTGGCCGGCGCGTTACCGCCAGCAATCAGCTTGCCTTCCTTTTTGCCGATCTCGATGGAACGCAACATGGAGTTGAGCGCCGCCTGATTGATGACCGGGCCGATGTCGGGGTTGGCGACCGGGTCGCCGATGGTGAGCGCAGCAACGCGCTCACGGAGGCGCTCGACGAAGACATCGTAGACCGGAGCTTCAATGATGGCGCGGGAACAGGCGGAGCACTTTTGCCCGCTGAAGCCGAAGGCCGAAGCGACAACGCCTTCGATGGCAGTGTCGAGGTCCGCATCGGCGCAGACTAGGATCGAGTCCTTGCCGCCCATCTCGAGGATGGTGCGCTTGATCCAGATCTGGCCGGGTTGCGGCTGGGCGGCGCGCTCATGAATCTCGAGGCCGACGGATTTTGAGCCGGTGAAGGCGATGAAGCGGGTTCTCGGGTGTTCGACGATGGCGTTACCGAAAGAGGATCCGGAGCCGGGACAGAAGTTGACCACGCCGTCTGGGAGGCCGGCTTCTTCGAGGACCTCGACGAAACGGGCGGCGATGGTGGGCGCGTCGCTCGAAGGCTTGAGGATGACTGTATTGCCGGCGACGATGGCGGCGGCGGTCATGCCGGCCATGATGGCGAAAGGGAAGTTCCAGGGCGAGATGACGGCGCCCGCGCCGAGGGCGATATAGAAGAGTTCGTCGCGCTCGCCAGGATATTGAATGGGCGTGCTGACGGTGGCCACACGCAGCGCCTCGCGGGCGTAGAACTCGAGAAAATCGATGGCCTCGCCGACATCGGCGTCGGCCTCGGCCCAGTTCTTGCCGACTTCGTAGGTAAGCCAGGCCATGAATTCGAACTTGCGCCTGCGGATGATTTCGGCAGCGCCAAGGAGCAGCGAGACGCGTTCTTCGGTTGTGGTGCGGCTCCATGATTCGTATGCGTGGAGTGCGGCGGACATGGCGGCTTCAACCTGCGCGGCGCCGGTCTTCTGGTGCACGCCGACAATTTGCGCCGGGCGCGCGGGATTGATTGACCGAATTCTTTCGGCGGTTTTGAGACGCTTGCCACCAATGATGAGGCTATACTCCACGCCGAGATGCGCGGCCACCTGGTCGAGGGCGCGGCGCATGGAGCGCGCATTCTCAGGATCGCTGAAGTCAGTAAACGGCTCGTTGGAAAACACGCCCCGCGGCGAGCGGGGCCGGATGGTGGGAGAAACACCTGCAATTGCCATGACACATTCAGTTTAGTCCAGGAAGCGACAGACAGGAATGAAGGCATTTTGGGAGTCGGTGGGAATGGGTGTAAGTGCTTTGCAGGCGGGAAGGAAGCGGGGCTAAGATAGCAGCAAGCGCCGCGGGTTTTTCCCTTAAAGTGAAGCGGCGCTGCCCCAGCAAGCGTAGAAGCGCGATTCTCGCAAGACGAAAATGCCATTTCAGAACGATCCTGAAGCCGGAGAAACTGCCATGCCGGAAATGGAAGAGTCCAAAACGAACGACAGCAAAGCAAGCCAGCTGAGCGTGCGATCGCGGCGGTGGAATTGGTGCTGGCGCAGACGGCGATCGGGTCACAATTGATTGATAATCTGAACGCGTCCATCCATTTCCGCTCGCTGCTGGCGGACTTGTTCCTGGTGACCGAGATTCTGGACGCGCGGAAGATCCGGGCCGAAGCGAGGGCCGCGAACGGAAGCATTGGTCCGCGCTGAACGCATAGGCAGGCCGCATGTACTCCCGAGAAGTTCTCGATCATTTTGAGCATCCGCGCAACGCGGGAACGGTGGCTGATGCGGATGCGTCGGCACGGATCGAGAATCCGGCGTGCGGGGATGTTCTGGAACTGACAGTGAAGGTGGCGGGCGGACGAATCACGGAGATTCGCTTCAAGGCGAAGGGATGCGTCGCCGCAATGGCGTGCGGATCCGCGATTACGGAACTCGCACGCGGGAAGACCGTGGCCGAGGCAAGGAAGCTGAGCAGGGATGAACTGGTGCGCGCGGTCGGCAGTTTGCCCGCGGCATCGACACATGCGAGCCACCTGGCGATCGACACGCTGGCGGCGGTGTTGGGAAAAATTTCCGGCTAGACTCAGCGCTCGGCCGACGGAGCTTCTCCGGCAAGCGCTTCATAATCTTCCGGTGTGTTGAGGCCGGCTTTTTCGAGCGAGTCAGGAACGGAGATATAGGTGACGCGCTGGGCGTGCGCGTGCAGGATTTCGCGCGCGTTGCCGGTGGCGGGCGCATCAAGAAACTGCGCGATCAATTCACGGCTGACCAGAAGCGGGTGCCCATGCTTGCCATTGTTCTCTGGGACGACGGCCCATATGCCTTGCGCGATTGAGCGTTGGAACGACGCACAGAGACGCTCAAGCGAGTTGGTTCTTAATGGAGGGCAATCGACAGGCGTAATCATTGCGGAATCGCAACCGCGGGATAAAACTTCGCGCAAGCCTACCTTCAGGGAACTGAATTGGCCGCGTTCGGGGTTTGGATTGCGGACCATGTAGGCGCCAAATGCTCCGGCGGTAACACCGATCGCTCGGGAGTTTGTCCCAGCCACGACAACGACCAAGCTTGTGAAGGGCTCGAACGCGAGGATGGCCGCGGAGAGCAGCGTCGGACCGGGCGGGGGGTTGGCGCCCGGCGCGGGCGGAGGCCAGGGAAGCATCGCCTTGTCCGAGCCCATGCGCGAAGACTCGCCGGCAGCGAGAATGAGGCCGCAGAGATTCGGGGCACCGGTCATATTGAGAAGATAGCAGGGCGCGTTTCGGACTGAGGGCTACTTTTCCGCGGGCGCGGAAAGGGGTTCTCCGGGCGCGCCGGTTTTGGCGGCGGCCGCGGCGTGCCTGCCGCTGTGGAACCAGCTCATGTGAGGCAAGGCGCGTTCCGCGTGGCGGCGCACTGGCGATCAGCTCGGCGACGATGGAGACGGCGATTTCTTCGGGCGTGACGGCGCCGATGTCGAGGCCGACGGGGGAATGCACGCGGTCAAAGAGTTCGGGGTTGAGGCCTTCGCGCGTGAGCTCGCGAAAAACCGTGATGGCTTTGCGTTTGGAGCCGACCATGCCGATGTAGCGCGCGGGCGTTTGCACCGCCCAGCGCAGGACGCGCATGTCGTCGCGATGGCCGCGCGTGGCGATGACGATGTAAGAGGACTCGCCGGGCGCGAGTTCCTTAAGCGCTTCATCGAAGTCTTTGGCGATGATCTGGAGTGCATTGGGGAAGCGCTCGGCGTTGGCGTAGGCTTCGCGGTCGTCGGTGACGATGCAGTCGAAGCCCGCATTGCGCGCGGCCTTGAAGAGCTCGATGGCCACGTGGCCGGCGCCGAAGATGTAGAGCAGCGGCACAGGCAGCACCGGCTCGATGAAGATTTCGAGCGTGCCGCCGCAGACGAGGCCGGTGTCGTATTTGGGGTCCTGGTTGAGGTCGAAGGTGAGGGTGCGCGGCTTTTCTTGGGCGATGACTTCGCGCGCGGCCTGCCAGACTTCAGCCTCGACGCAGCCGCCGCCAATGGTTCCGGCGATGGAGCCGTCGTCGCGGATAAGCATTTTGGCGCTCTGAAACGAGGGGATGGAGCCGCGCGAGTTCACAATGGTGGCCACAGCGCCGCTGCGCCCCTCGCGTTGCAGCTTCACGATCTCCTCATAGACATTCATCTGTTTCGATTATTGGATTGGCTGGGGAGTAAGTCAATTGGAGGTGCGGCGCGGGCTGAATGGCCGGGCCGCCCTGTTTCGAGCGAGGCCGCCAGAATGCTATTGCCGAATGGAAGCAATTCAATTAACTTCTAAGACTCACAGTTTATTTACGTTGGAGGTGGCACGCCATGCCCCGAATCGTTCGATGTTCCATTATTCAGGCGTCGAATGCACGTGCCGGCGACAGAACCACTGCCCGCAGCAAAAGAAGGCGATGGTGGAGAAGCACGTGGGGTTGATTCGCCAGGCGGCCAAGCAGGGAGCGCAGATCGTGTGCCTGCAGGAGATCTTCAACGGGCCGTACTTTTGCGCCGAGCAGGAGACGAAGTGGTACGAGATGACGGAGCCGGTTCCCGACGGGCCCACCGTGAGCTGATGCGCGCGCTGGCGAAGGAACTGCACATTGCGCTGATCGTGCCGGTGTACGAAGTGGAGCAGGAGGGCGTTTTTTATAACACGGCGGCGGTGATCGCCAGCGACGGGGCTTATCTGGGCAAGTATCGCAAGACGCACATCCCGCACGTGGCGCCGGGGTTCTGGGAGAAGTTCTATTTCCGGCCGGGCAATCTGGGCTATCCGGTCTTCGATCTGGGATTTGCCAAAATCGGCATCTATATCTGTTACGACCGGCATTTCCCGAAGGCGCGCGGTGCCTGGGATTGAACGGCGCGGAGATTGTGTTCAATCCTTCGGCGACCGTGGCCGGGTTGAGCGAGTACCTGTGGAAGCTGGAGCAGCCGGCGCACGCGGCGGCGAACGGGTATTTTATTGCGGCGATCAATCGCGTGGGCACCGAAGCGCCGTGGAACATCGGCGAGTTTTACGGGTCGAGCTACTTCTGCAATCCGCGCGGGAAGATCATTGCGGAGGCCTCGCGCGACAAGGATGAAGTGCTGACCGCCGACCTGAATCTGGACGAGATTGCCGAAGTGCGGCGGACGTGGCAGTTTTATCGCGACCGCCGGCCCGATCTGTATGGGCCGCTGGTGGCGTCGTAGAGCGGAGGACCGCATGAGCACCGCAACTCTACCTGACGACCAGCAACTGCGGGCGCGGTTTGGCGAGCTGAAGCCGGCGCTGACGGCGCAGGCTGCGGTGATTGAGGCCGACCGCTGCCTGAACTGTTTCGACGCGCCGTGCACGGCCGCGTGCCCCACGCATATCGATGTGCCGGGGTTCATCAAGCGCATTGCGTCGGGCAATTTGCGCGGGTCGGCGCTGCGGATTCTGGATGCGAATATTCTTGGCGCGAGCTGCGCGCGGGTGTGCCCCGTGGACGTGCTGTGCGAGGGTGCGTGCGTGCTGCACCGGCAGAATCGGAAGCCGATCCAGATTGCGCTGCTGCAACGGCACGCGATGGATGCGTTCTGGGCGTCGGGCGAAGCGGTGCCAGTGGCCGGGCAGGGGACGCGCGAGCTGCGCGTGGCGTGCATTGGCGGCGGGCCGGCGTCGCTGGCGTGCGCGGCGGAGCTGTGCCGCGAGGGCGCGCGGGCGACGGTGATCGAGCGGCGCGAACTGCCGGGCGGGTTGAACACTTATGGCGTGGCGGAGTACAAGCTGCGCGCCGCAGACAGCGTGCGCGAGGTGGAGATGATCCGGCGGCTGGGCGTGGAGTTCCGGTGCGGAGTGGACGTGGATTCGGCCGCGGCGCTGGAGGCGCTGGAAGCGGAGTTCGACTTTATCTTTCTGGGGCTGGGGCTGGGCGCGATGCAGCGACTGAACATTCCCGGCGAAGATGCGGAGGGCGTGATGAACGCTCTGGAGCTGATTGCCGCGTACAAGACAGGGCACCTGCGCGAGCTGCACGGGACAGTGGTGGTGGTGGGCGCGGGGAATACGGCGATCGACGCCGCGAACGCCGCGCGGCGGCTGGGCGCGGAGACAGGTTTACATGCTGTACCGGCGCAGCGAGAGCGACATGTCGGCATTCGAATTCGAGTACGAGCACGCCAAGCAGGAGGGCGTGCAGTTTCTATGGCGCAGGCAGCCGGTGGCGATCCGGGCGGAGGCGCACGGACGGCTGCTGCTGGATACAGTGCAGGTGCGGCAGTCGGATGGGAAGCTCGAAGTGATTCCGGATTCGCAGTCGAGCATTGCGTGCGATCTGGTGGTGCCGGCGATCGGGCAGTCGCCACTGACGCAGCTCTTGCAGGAGCTGCGCGGCGTAGAAGTGCGCGATGGGAGGATTGTGGCCGATCGCGTGACAGGGCAGACGGGAAATCCGCGGTACTATGCCGGCGGCGATTGCGTGAACGGCGGGCGCGAGGTGGTGGATGCGGTGGCCGGAGGAAAGCGCGCCGCGCTCGCGATGTTGAAAGCTGCGGAGGTGGCCCATGCCTGACATTGGCGTGCGTAAATTTGCAGGCGGCATCAACTCGCCGAATCCGTTCTGGCTGGCGTCGGCGCCGCCGACGAACACGGGCGAGATGATCATGCGCGCCTTCGACGCGGGCTGGGGCGGCGCGGTGTGGAAGACCATCGGCGAGCCGATCACCAACGTGAGCTCGCGCTACTCGGCCACGGACTGGAACGGTCAGCGCATCATGGGGTTCAACAATATCGAGCTGATCAGCGACCGGACCGTGGAGCAAAATCTGCGCGAGATGGCGGAGGTGAAAAAGCGCTACCCGAAGAACGCGGTGATTGCGTCGTTGATGGTGGCGTCGAACCGCGAGGCATGGCACGAGATTGTATCGCGCACCGAGGATGCGGGAGCGGACGGGCTGGAACTGAACTTCGGCTGCCCGCACGGTATGAGCGAGCGCGGGATGGGGTCGGCGGTGGGGCAGGTGCCGGAGTATGCGGAGATGATTACCGCGTGGGTGAAGGAGAAGGCGCGGACGCCGGTGCTGGTGAAGCTGACGCCGAACATCAGCGATATTCGCACGGTGGCGCGGGCGGCGAAGCGCGGCGGAGCGGATGGTTTGTCGGCGATCAACACGATCAATTCGATCACAGGGATCGATCTGGACACGTTTGTGCCGCGGCCGAACGTGGACGGGAAGAGCTCGCACGGCGGGTACTGCGGGCCGGCGGTGAAGCCGATCGCGCTGAACATGGTGCAGCAGATTCTGGCCGATCCGGAGTCGGCGCTGCCGCTTTCGGGAATCGGCGGGATCGGATCGTGGCGCGATGCGGCGGAGTTTCTGCTGCTGGGATGCGGGACAGTGCAGGTGTGCACGGCGGTGATGCACTACGGCTACCGCATTGTCGAGGACATGGCCGAGGGTCTGGACAACTGGATGCGGGAGAAAGGCTTCAAAACGCTTGAGGATTTCCGCGGCTTGTCGCTGAATCGCGTGACGGAGTGGAAGCACCTGAACCTGAACTACAAGATCGTGGCGCACATCGACGAGCAGAAGTGCATTGGGTGCGATCTGTGCCACATTGCGTGCTGGGATGGCGCGCACCAGTGCATTCATCTGGACCGCGTGACCGGGCCGGTGGACGGGCACGTGGAACTGCATCGGACGCCGGCGGCGAAGGAAGCGGAGAGCCGCGCGTCGATTGCAGAGACGCCGGTGACGCGCAAGGAACGCGCGGCAGCCGCGGCGACTGGACCGTATGCCACGCCGCTTGAGCGAATTCCTCGCGTGGACGAGACGGAATGCGTGGGGTGCAATTTGTGTTCTCTGGTTTGCCCGGTGGAGGGATGTATCACGATGGTGCAGGTGGACACGGGCCTCAAACCGGAGACGTGGGACGAACGCACGCGGGGAGCGGCGTGCGTGACGCAGGTACAGAGGGCGTAAGGAGTGGGGAGCTCGTATGGCGGAGGAATCGCCTCAAATCAATCGGTTCGGCTGGTGGTTGATCCTTTATGTTGCGGCCTGCGCGACTGTTCTCAATTTCTTCATCCTAATTTCCAGTTTCTTTGATCTTGGTGAGATCGCGTATCTCTTCCTTTGCGTTCCGATACTTAGCTTGTTGATGGTAATTCTCGTCGTCTTCGCTGCGGTCCGCGAGAAACGGATGCCCGGCCTCCCCGTTTTCTTAAGCTTTCCTGTGTATTGGGTGATTTCGTGGGTGCTGTTCACAAACATGGATGCGGTGCGCACTCATGCTCGGTGGTTTCTGGAATCGAGAGGCTATAAGGCTCAAGTGCTTGCGCAACCCGAGCCTGGCAACGGCGAGCTAAGGCATATTGAATGGGATGGCTGGGGTTGGGCTGGCATGGACACAAGCGTGTACCTCGTGTACGATCCTGCAGATTCGCTCGCGGTACCCGCAAGCAATCACTCCTCGGGAAAATTTCGCGGAATACCGTGCGTTGTTCCGCGCGTTCGAAGGTTGGAAAGTCATTGGTACTCGGTTAAGTATTACACTGGTGCAACTTGGAACCAATGCACATGAGCGAGTATTACGCTTCTTGAGTGGATGGAGTTTGTCATGCGTACGTTGATTCAGAATGGAACGATTGTGAACGCCGATGGCAGCGTGAAGGCGGATTTGCTGATCGATGGCGCGGTGATCAAGGAAGTTCGCGCGGGGATTCCGGCGAGCGCGGCGGACAAAGGTGGTGGATGCGACGGGGCTGCTGGTGCTGCCGGGCGGCATCGACGCGCACACGCATCTCGATATGCCGTTCGGCGGGACGAACGTCGGCGGACGATTTTGAAACGGGCACGCGGGCCGCGGCGATTGGCGGAACGACGACGATTGTGGACTTCGCCATCCAGGCGAAGGGCACGAAGATGCGCACGGCGCTCGATACCTGGTGGAAGAAGGCCGAGGGCAAGGCATGCATCGACTACGGGCTGCACATGATTGTGACGGACCTTGGAGATGCGGGCCTGGAAGACATGGACGACATGGTGCGCGAGGGCGTGGCCAGCTTCAAGCTGTTCATGGCGTATCCCAATGTGCTGATGGTGGACGACGCCACGATCTTCAAGGCGCTGCGGCAGACGGCGAAGAACGGCGCGCTCGATCTGCATGCACGCGGAGAACGGATCGGTGATCGACGTGATCGTGCAGCAGGCGCTGGCCGAGGGGAAGACGGCGCCGATTTATCACATGCTGACGCGGCCCACGAAGGCCGAGGCCGAAGCGGTGCATCGCGCCATCGCGATGGCGGAGATTGCGGGCGTGCCGATTTACATCGTGCATCTTTCGAGCGAGGACGCGCTGAACCAGGTGCGCGAGGCGCGGGACCGCGGATTGCCGGCGTTTGCCGAGACGTGCCCGCAGTATCTGCTGCTCTCGATTGAAGGACATGGCAGGCAAGGGCTGGGAGGGCGCGAAGTACGTGTTTACGCCGCCGCTGCGCGAGCGGAAGAACCAGCCGAAGCTGTGGGAGGGATTGCGCAAGGACAATCTGCAGGTGGTGTCGACCGATCATTGCCCGTTCTGTTTCGCGGATCAGAAGGCGCTGGGCAAGGACGACTTCACGAAGATTCCCAACGGCGGGCCGGGAATCGAGAACCGGCTGCAACTGCTGCATCATCACGGCGTGGGGCAGGGGAATTTTTCGATCAACCGGTTCGTGGAGCTGGTGTCGACGGCGCCGGCGCGGATTTTCGGGATGTATCCGAAGAAGGGCGTGCTGGCCGCGGGCAGCGACGCGGACCTGGTGCTGTGGGATCCGGCAGAGGACTACACGATCAGCGCCAAGACGCACCATATGCGCGTGGACTACTCGATGTTCGAGGGATTCAAGGTGCGGGGGAATGCGCGCGATGTGTATTCGCGCGGCGAGCTGATTGTGAGCGGCGGGAAGTTTATTGGCAAGCCGGGGCGAGGGAAGTATCTGCGGCGCGAGGCGCGCGGCGGGGCGTGGAGATAAGGCAGCTTCTAGCTTCCAGCTTTTTCTTGCGTGGTTGAGGCTCGCGCTGTCCAGGCGACGAGAAGCAGCCACAGATCCTTCGCTTTCGGTCGTTATTGCGACCTCCGCCCAGAATGACAACTTCTTAATTTGAACTTACTTTTGAAACAGAATGCCCGAACCACGGAGGAGGTCCCGTGAGCACCGTCGATCCGTCACTATCGAATCGCGACCTGACGCCGACCACGCCGGAGCAGCGCACGTGGGGTTTCTACAACTACACGGCGCTGTGGTTCTCGATGTGCATGGAGATCACGACCTACCGGCTGGCGTCGGGGCTGATCGCCAAGGGGATGGACTGGAAGCAGGCGATCGGGACGGTGCTGCTGGGCAATCTGATCGTGCTGGTTCCCATGCTGCTTGAACGCGCACGCGGGCGCGAAGTACGGGATTCCGTTTCCGGTGTTTTTGCGCGCGTCGTTCGGTGTGCGCGGGGCGAATCTGGCGGCGCTGCTGCGCGCGGTAGTGGCGTGCGGATGGTTCGGAATTCAGTCGTGGATCGGCGGCAGCGCGATTGACGCGATGCTGACGGTGATCTGGCCCGCGGCGGAAGGGAACCGCGGCGTGCTGTGGGCGTGCTTCCTCGGCTTCTGGCTGCTGAATATGGTGGTGGTGTGGCGGGGCGTGGAATCGATCCGGCGGCTGCAGGCGTTCGGCGCGCCGTTCATGTTTGTGATGGCGGCGGCGCTGCTGGTTTGGGTGCGGATGAAGGCGGGCAGCTTTGGCGCCATGCTGTCGACGCCGAGCCAGTTCCACACGACGGAGCGAGTTTCTTGGCGTGTTCTTCCCGTCGCTGACGGCGATGGTGGGCTATTGGGCGACGCTGGCATTGAACATTCCCGATTTCACGCGCTATTCGAAGTCGCAGAGTGCACAGTCATGGGGACAGGCATTCGGGCTGCCGGTGGCGATGGTGCTGTACACGTTCCTAGGCATCGCGGTGACGTCGGCTTCGGCGGTGCTGTTTGGCAAGCCGATCTGGGACCCGGTGCAACTGATTGGAATGTTCCATCAGCCGGTGGCGGCGTTTGTGGCGCTGATTGCGGTGCTCGTCGCCACACTGAATGTGAACATCGGGGCAAACGTGGTTTCGCCATCGAACGATTTCTCGAATCTGTGGCCGCGGCTGATCAGCTTCAGGACGGGTGGATTGATCACCGGGTTCCTGGGGCTGGCGATGTGTCCGTGGAAGCTGCTGGCCACGCCGGACGCGTACATTTTTGGATGGCTCGTGGGCTACTCGGGGCTGCTGGGACCGGTGGCCGGCATCATGGTGTGCGATTACTTCTTTATCCGCGGGACAGAGCTGGATGTGAACTCGCTTTATCATCGCGAGGGCGTGTACCACTACAAGAAGGGAGTGAATCCGAGGGCGTTGATTGCGCTGTGTGCGGGCGTGGCGATTGCGCTGGTGGGCGTTTTCGTGGGATCGTTACACTTCCTCTACGACTACGCGTGGTTCGTGGGTTTCTTCACAGCAGGCGCGTCGTATGTGGCGATGATGAAGCTGGCGGCGCCTGCGGGCGGGGCGGAGAGCGCGGAAGAAGTGGCGTGATGCCCTCTGTTGCGGTGATTCGTCGTCTCGGTATCCCAGGTCCCAAATTCGGGACCTGGGGCACCCCAATCGTTTAGTAGACCCCGGCTATGCTTCTACGAGTGCGTCGGCGATGGCCAAGTTTTCGTCGAGGGCGGCGATGCCGAGGTCGAGCTCCTCTTTGGTGACGATGAGCGGAGGCGCGATGACGAAGTGGCTGACCCAGGCTTGAATCGACACGCCCTGTGCCATCATTTTGGCGGCGATCTGATCGACGACAAGCGGCTTGCCCTCCACTTTGTCGCGCATGGAGTTGAAGAGTTGCTTCGTCGAGCGATTCTTCACAATCTCGACAGCAAAGAAGAGACCGAGGCCGCGGACGTCGCCGATTGAGACGTGTTTGCCCTTCAGGGCTTCGAGCTTCTGGCGGACGTAAGGCTCGAGTTCAGCAGCGCGCTCGACGAGCTTGAGGCGCTGCATCTCTTCGATGGTGGCGACGGCGGGGCCGAGGGTGAGCGGGTGCGCTTCATAGGTGTGGCCGTGAGAGAAGTAGTGGTCTTCAAAGTAGTCGGCGATTCTGGTTGTGGTGGCGCAGAGGCCGAGGGGAACGTAAGCCGAGGTGATGCCCTTGGCGGTAACGAGGATGTCGGGCTTGACGTTCCAGTTATCGACAGAGAACCACTTGCCGGTGCGGCCCCAGCCGGCCATGACTTCGTCGGCGATCATCAGGACGGCGTGGCGGTCACAAATTTCGCGCAGGCGAGGGAAGTACTCGGGCGGCGGAACGAGGACGCCGTTGGTGCCGACGACCGGCTCGACGATGATGGCGGCGACGTCGCTCTCGTTGCGGATCATGTGCTCGATGTAGTCGGCGCAGGCGATGTTGCAGGTGGGGTAGGTGTGCTTGATGGGGCAGTCGTAGCAGTTGGTCTCGGGCGCGAAGGCGACTCCCGCGCCTTTGCCCGCCGGCTCCATGGCCCAGCGGCGCGGATCGCCGGTGGCCGCGATGGAACCCATGGTTGAGCCGTGATAGGAGCGGTAGCGCGAGATGATCTTGTTTTTTCCGGTGTACATGCGGGCGATTTTGAAGGCCGCTTCGTTGGCTTCAGTGCCGCTGGTGGCGAAGAAGAATTTGTTCAGCCCCTCGGGAAGGACTTCAAGCAGCTTTGCGCTGAGGCGGGCGCGCGAAGCGGTGGCGTAGCCGGGAGCCGCGTAGCAGAGCTCGCGGGCCTGCTGGGCGATGGCCTCGACCACGCGAGGATTCTTGTGGCCGAGGTTGACGCACATGAGCTGCGAGCTGAAGTCGAGGTAACGCTTGCCGACGCCGTCAATGAACCAGCAGCCTTCGGCATCAGCGATGTAGAGCGGCTTCCAGGTTTTCTGAAAGCGCCATGTACCGTAATTGGTCTGGCGCGTGAGGCTGGAAACCTGCTCTGCGGTGAGCGCTGCGGGTGCGGAAGTTTCAATCATGGCTGGGGTCCTCCCAAGCGGTTGCAACCTATCGTAACACCCAAAACGAGTAGCAAACGCGGGGGAACCGCGGGGCTGGAATGGACTGGAGGAGCGGCGGATCAGGCCACGGGATGTTCGCCAATGAGGCGATCGACGAGGGCGATGAGTGTCTCGCCCGTGCGGGGCAGGATGAATTCTTCCATCCTCGAATTCCAGTTGAGTTTGAAGCTCGCGGCCAGCGCGGAGACCCAGATCTGGCGCAAAGGCGCATTGGGTGTGACGACGAATGGGGAGCCGGGATCATTGAAGAGGACGTTCAGGACGCCGTTCTGTTGTTCCACTTCGAATGCGGCGTGGTCGTCTTCCTCACGCACGATGAGATGACGCTTCAGACCATCGAGGGCCGCTTCGGCGGCGATCCGGAACTCGTGCTCAAGTTGCATGGGCCAGTGTAGCAAGACGGAGCGGGCAGCTTTTGGGCGGTGCGGTGGCGTCAGAGATGCTGGATTTCGACCAGAGTGTCCGGAAATCGGACAAAAACGATGCGAAAAGATTAAAGACTTTCCCTTCCTAGTCGATAAATAGCGACAGAAATCGGGATATGAAGATGGAGATTGCGCCCATTCCGGGAATTCGTGCATTGCCTGCTGTGAGAGCGCAACGGGCGGAGATGCAGCCGCCGGCAGTTTTCGATATCGATCCTTCGGCAAAGCCGGAAGACAACAGAGATCAGCGGAACGGGAGAAAAGCGGCCGGCGCAGAGGAGAACGAAGAGGACGATTTTGCGGTGGAGAGCGAGGCGGCGGCGAATGCGGCGCCGCTCGAAGAGCCGCCCCCGAAGCAAGTCGATTACTTTGCATGAATCAAGGGCAAGTGAACTGTGACCTACGCACGGAACGCAGGTCAGGAATTACCGCTGGCTTTTGCGGGACAGGATTCTTGTGTCAGGCGGTGACGGTTTCGCGCAGTTTTTGCTCAGCATAGAGAGGATCGGACGCGACGAGAGCATCGTTCTCGGCGAGCCGCAAGAGCCTGTGAAGATAGGCGCGGGAGATGGAGAGGCTGCGCGCAGCCAGGGTCTTGTTCCCGTTGTTCTCGCGGACGGCGGCGACGGCGAGGCGGATCTTGTAGTCACGGAGCTGGCGTTCGAATGAGCCTGACGGCTGGTAATCAGCGATGTCGACGATCTGGTCGAAGCCGGCAGCATTTTCTTCCGGTTCCGGGGTTTTGAGGTTCAAGTCCTCGGCACGGACCACGCGACCGGGAGCCAAAATGATGACGCGCTGCATGACGTTTTCAAGCTCGCGCACGTTACCGGGCCAGGGGTAGTTCTGGAGCATCTCCATGGCCGCCGGTTCGATCGAGTCCATTGGTTTTTGGAAGACGTTCGCGTAGTGGCGCAGGAAATGGCCGGCAATCAGGGGAATGTCCTCAGAGCGTTCCTGGAGCTGCGGCGAATCGATGCGCATCACGTTGATGCGATAGAAGAGATCCTGGCGGAATTTGCCTTCGGCGACAAGCTTGCCGAGATCCTGGTGGGTGGCAAAGATGAGGCGCGCGCGCAGGGGAATGAGCTTGTTCGAGCCGAGACGGCTGAACTCCATCTGTTGCAGGACGCGAAGGAGCTTGACCTGTGTGAAGATGCTCAGGTCGCCAATTTCATCGAGGAAGAGCGTGCCGTCGGCAGCCTGCTCAAAGTAGCCTTCACGTGTGCCAACGGTGCCGGTGAAGGCGCCTTTCTCATGGCCGAATAACTCGGCTTCGATGAGGGTTTCAGGGATGGCGCCACAGGAGACGGCGACAAAAGGCTTGCTGGCACGACTGCCGAGATTGTGGATGGCGCGGGCAATGAGTTCCTTGCCGGTTCCGCTTTCGCCGGTGACGAGAACCGCTGCGTTGAGATTGGTTACGCTGCGCACCAACTGATAGACGCGCTGCATGCCGGGGCTCGATCCGATGATGCGGTCACAATTACCCGGTTCCTCGATGCGCTGCTGGACACTGTACAACTGCTGCTTGAGCGCGGAGGTTTCGCAGGCCCGGACGAGCATGGTCTTGAGATCGCGAATCGATGGCGGGCGGCGGCAGAATCCAAAGGCCCCGGAACGAACGAGTTCGAAGGCGGTGGAACGCAGGCTGTCGTCGGCCATCAGGATGGCCGGGACACTGGAGGCGATCAGGCGGCGGGCAAATGCCAGGCGAGTTTGCGGGGAGTCCTGGGAGGAGTAAAGGTCGAGGATCATGACGTCGCAGGCGGGGGCGGACGCGAGAGCGTCGGTTCCATCTCCATCCGGCTGGAGCAGGACCTCGAAGTCCTTACCAAGGGCAGAAGAAAGAAGAGGGTGCAAAGAGCGGTCTTCTGAGTACAGTCCTATTCTGGTCATTCGCGGGCGATCTACCATCTCGCCGATAGCACGACGCCATTTCAAGAGGCTAGGGCGATGTGAGTTCATCATCGGCAAACCGAGCCGGAGGGAACATTCCTCTTTTGTGCTAGAAAGATGAAACCTTGGTAACGGTCCAGAAGCGGAATGGGGCAGCGGAAGCCGAGCTTTGTGGCCTGCGACAGTAATCCTGCCCGCGACGGCCAGGGAGCAAGACCCGCGATCACCCAATAAATCTTAGATATACAAGCGCTTCCGGGCATGCCAAGGTTCGGGACGAGTTGGTGATCGAGATCTCAAGAGAGCGACAGGATTTGGTGCGCGTTCGGCGGAGAAACCGCTGGTTCTTGGAGTTGATTCCGTCGGTAAGCTGGTTACCTGGAGTTTTCGTATCCGGACCATGTAGCCAACGAACCGTTGACTCAAATCGAGGCACAAGCTGCTGTGAGTTTTCTCACCCATGCGAGGGCAAGCAGGACAAATCTTCCATAAGGCAGGCAGAACTGACCTTCGTAAAGAGATTCTTAATCTTCTGATTCAGCAATGAGTTACATGGACTATGACGGCGAGCGGAAGGGGACGACGAGGTGTATACGGACCACTCCACGGGAGGGCCCGGTGCGTAAACAATCGTGCACACCTGACGGGGCAACTGGAACCCATCTATCTGAATCGATATGGCTTCGTGGCAATCGGGATTTGGCGCGGGAATTGCTCTAGGGGATGGTAGTCCTACGAGTCCCTAAGGACGCAGGAGCGCGGAGAATGCACTCGTTTGCCTGGTGGCCCACCGTGATTGTTCTGGGTGTGGCTACCTTCACAGATCTTCGCAGCCGACGGATTCCGAACTGGCTCGTATTTCCTTTTTTTGGCTGCGGGTTCGTGGTCTGGGTGTGGCTGCATGGCTGGCAAGGCGCGCAGCAGAGTCTTTCCGGGGCGGGACTGGGGCTCCTGATTTACGGGTTTCTCTTCTTGATGGGCGGAATGGGTGCGGGCGATGTGAAGCTTTGCGCTGCAATTGGTGCGTGGATTGGCCCATACCAGTTGTTTTTGGCGCTGGTGATGACGGGTCTGGTGGGCGGAGCTGATGGCGCTGGCCGTAGCGGCGTGGGGCGGATTCTTGAAGGAGTTGTTTCAGCACACCGGTGATTTGGTATTCAGCGCCAAAGAACGCGGAGAAGCAGTCTTGAGCAATCCGCTGCGACGCAAGATGCCTTATGCGCCTGCGATCGCGATTGGGACATTGATTTCGTTTTTCGCACGTTGAAGACGGAGTAAGACAGTGTCGAGTTTGCAGCAAGCCAAGTATGAACTTCCGTCTGACTGGGACGCTGTGCCAGCCAGTCTGCGCGCATATCGCACAGCAAGGAGCGAAAAGGACGTGGCCTCGACTCTGACTTCATATGCGGGCAATCCGTTTCTCGATTCGATCAGCGTGGAGGATCTTTCCATCGCGGTGATCAGCCCCAGCGAAGAGCACCGTCTGGATGCCATGCAGGCGATGAATGGGAACGCGGGCGCCTATATCAGTGAGTTCTCCAGCTATGTGCCGGGGGTAGCCGATCTTCCCGTGTCGCTGGAAGAGGATTACGACGTCATCATCATCGATCTGGACGGGGATGAGGAGTCTGCCCTGGACCTGGTGGAGAGGATCGGCACCAACGGCGTGCCGACGGTGATGGTGTATTCGGAGAGCTCCGATCCGGAGTTGCTGGTGCGCTGCATGCGGGCAGGAGCGCGGGAGTTTCTGACGCTTCCGTTTTCGCCGGATGTGGTGGCGGAGGCCCTGGTGCGAGCCGCGGCGCGGCGGCCGGTAACGCGGCCGGCGAAGAAGCCGGCGGGGAAGCTTTTTGCGTTCATGGGCGCCAAGGGCGGGGCCGGAGCGACCATGCTGGCCTGCAATTTTGCCGTAGCGCTGGCCAAGGAATCGGGCGAGAAGACGCTGCTGATCGATCTCGATCTGCCGCTGGGCGACGCCGCACTGAACCTGGGAATCACGGCGGAGTTCTCGTGCATCGATGCTTTGCAGCAAGAGGATCGCCTGGACGGGAAGTTTCTGGCGCAGCTTCTGGTGAAGCACAGCTCGGGCCTCTGGGTGCTGGCGGCGCCGGGAAGGTTTGTTCAGTACCAGAGCGACAACGATGGCGATCAACCGGCTCTTAAACGTTGCGCGGCAGGAGTTCGACAACGTGGTGGTGGATCTGGGGTCGAAGGCTGGAGCTGATGGGAACGACGGCCTACAAGGAAGCGACCACGGTCTACCTGGTGACGCAGGCGAGCATTCCGGAGCTGCGCAACTCCAACCGGCTCATCACGCAGTTTTTCTCCGCGCCGGTGCCCAAGCTGGAGATCGTGATCAACCGGTTTGAATCGCGCGTCGCTGGGCGTTTCGGAGGAGCACATCACCAAGGCGCTGACCAGGCCGGCGCAGTGGAAGATTCCCAACGACTATGCGTCGGTGCAGGAACATGCAGATCAGCGCCACGCCGCTGGTGCTTGACGGATTCGGCGATCGCGCGGCAGATCAGGCAGATGGTGAGCGCGGTGACCGGGAAGAGCAGAGACGCCGGCCAAGAAGAAGAAGGCATTCAGTCTCAACTTTTTCGGATGAGGGCGTAAGCAGCAGAATTCCCCGACTGGATGGAAGGTAAAACGTGGAACTACTGAATTTGGAAACGTACAAAGCGGAGATTCACCGGACGCTGATCTCGAAGCTGGATCTGGAGAAGCTGTCGCGCGTGAATTCGAGCCAGGCGCGGCAGGCGGTGTCGGGGCTGGTGAAGGAGATCATGTCGGACCAGCGCGTGCCGCTGAACTTCGACGAGCAGGAGAAGATCCATGCCGACCTGCTGGACGAGGTCTTCGGGCTGGGGCCGCTGGAGCCGCTGCTGCGGGATCCGAAGATCTCCGACATCCTGGTCAACGACAAGGACCACGTGTTTGTGGAAAAGGGCGGACTGCTGCAGAAGGTGGATACGTCGTTTCGCGACGACCGGCATCTGATGCAGATCATCGACCGCATTGTGTCGCGCGTAGGCCGCAGAGTGGACGAGTCGTCGCCGATGGTGGACGCCCGCCTGCCCGACGGCTCGCGCGTCAACGCGATCATTCCGCCGCTGGCGCTGGACGGGCCGTCGCTGTCGATCCGGCGCTTCGGAACCGGTCCGCTGGCCGCCAACCAACTGGTGCAGTTGAAGAGCATTTCGGCGGAGATGATGGAAGTGCTGTCGTCGGCGGTGCGGGCGCGCATCAGCATCCTGGTTTCAGGAGGCACGGGCGCCGGCAAGACGACGTTTCTGAACATTCTGTCGCAGTACATCCCCAACAACGAGCGGCTGGTGACGATCGAGGACGCCGCCGAATTGCGGCTGGCGCAGGAGAACATCGTGCGCCTGGAAACGCGGCCGCCGAACATCGAAGGGCAGGGCGCGATCCGGCAGCGGCAACTGCTGATCAACGCCCTGCGTATGCGTCCCGACCGCATCATCATCGGCGAGGTGCGCGGCGAGGAAGCGTTCGACATGCTGCAGGCCATGAACACCGGCCACGAAGGCTCGATGACCACGATTCACGCCAACACGCCGCGCGACGCGCTGTCGAGGCTGGAGTCGATGGTGGCCATGACCAACATGAACCTGCCGGAGAGATCGGTGCGGCAGCAGATGGCTTCGGCCATCACGATCGTGGTGCAGGCCACGCGCATGAGCGACGGCACGCGCAAGATCACCAACATCTCCGAGATCACGGGCATGGAAGAGAACGTGATCAGCATGCAGGAGATCTTCACTTTCGAGAAGAAAGGCATCGGACCGGATGGCCGCGTGATCGGCGTATTCAAGCCCACGCGCATCCGTCCCCGGTTCCTGGAGAGGCTGCGCGTGTCGGGCATCGTCCTGCCGCCCAGCCTGTTCGAGCGGGAAACGCCGGTCAACTGAGAGGAAAGGAGGGAAGAGAGATGGGATTGATCATTGGCTTGGTATTCGTCGGCGTATTTGCGCTGATCGCGCTGCCATTAGCCGCTATGGGACCTTCCAGCAGCGCCAAGCAGGCCCTGGCGACGCTGGACTCGGCGATCAAGATCGACCGGCGGGAATTGCTCCCGCAGAAACTGAATGTGCGCAAGAACGAACTGCTGAGCAGCATTCCCTGGCTGAACCAGAAGCTGCTGAAGTTCGAGCTGACGCCTTATCTGCGCAGGATGCTGAGCCAGGCCGATCTGGATTGGAGCGCGGGCCGGCTGCTGCTGATGAGCGCGGCCGGTTTTGTGATCCCGACCTATGGCATTCTGGAGACGATCGACAATACTTTGCTGGCATTCGCGGTGGGAGCAGTGCTGGGCGTGCTGCCATTTGGTTGGGTGCTGTTCAAGCGCCACAGGCGCTTCGGCGCGTTTGAAAAGGGTTTGCCGGAGGCGCTGGACCTGATGGTGAGCGGACTGCGCGCCGGACACAGTTTGCTGGCGGCCATGGCCCTGGTGGCGCGCGAGTGCCCGCAACCGGTGGGCGGCGAATTCAAGATCTGCTTCGAGGAACAGAACTACGGTCTGGAGATGAAAGCGGCTCTGGAAAACCTGATCACGCGGGTTCCGTTGCAGGACCTGAAGATCACGGCCACCGCGATCCTGATTCAGAAGGAGAGCGGAGGCAATCTGGCCGAGGTGCTGGACAAGACCGCGTATGTCATCCGGGAGCGTTTCCGGCTGAAGCGCCAGATCATGGTCCACACCGCGCAGGGGCGGCTTACAGGCTTGATTCTGACGCTGTTGCCGGTGGTGCTGGGCGTGGGCATTTATTTCGTGGACCCGGGAATGATCAGCATCCTGTGGCATCGCGATATCGGCATCAAGCTGATGTGGGCTGCCGCCGGGCTGATCGTGGTTGGCGGATTTGTGATTCACAAGATCGTCGACATCGACGTGTGAGGGAAAACGATGACCTTTGCAATTCTGGCGTTCGCGGCTGTCTTCGTGCTGATCGGGAGCATCGGCGTGCTGATGTTCTATCGCGAAGCGGCGCTGGAGCGCATCAGCCAGGTAATCAACCCGCGGCCCAAGCAGAAAACGCTGATCGAGACCTTCCAGCAGACAGGGTCTTCGATCGGCAATGTGGTCAAAAAGTTCGAGAACCTGATGCCGAAGAGCGACAAGGAAGTTTCGGTCATTCGCCAGCGGCTGACGCTGGCGGGCTATCGCAACGAAAATGCAGTCAAGATTTTTTATGGCTGCAAAGTGCTGACGCCGCTGTTGCTTGCGACGATCGCCGGGCTGAGCGGATTGGCGAATCTGAGCCCGTTCTTCGTGTACGTGATGGCGCTGGGCGGCGGATTTCTGGCTCCGGACTTCTGGCTGGGCAAGCGCATCGCAGCCCGGCAGAAGAAGCTACGACGCGGCTTGCCCGACGTTCTCGATCTGCTGGTGATTTGCATGGAGGCAGGCCTGAGCCTGGACCAGGCGACGACGCGCAGCGCAGAAGAGTTGAGCGGGTCGCAGCCGGAGATTTGCGACGAGCTGGGAGTCGTGGTGCTGGAACAGCGCGCCGGGCGGGCCCGCTCGGAGGCCTGGAAGAACATGGCGGATCGCACCGGCGTTGACTGTCTGCGCAACCTGGTTTCGATGCTGGTGCAGACAGAACAGTTTGGAACAAGTATCGCCAAGATGCTCCGCGTTCATGCGGACACGTTGCGTGTGCAGCGTGTGCAAATGATCGAGGAGATGGCAGGGAAAACCTCAGTCAAGTTAGTGTTTCCGCTGGTGCTGTTCATTTTTCCTGCGCTATTTCTGGTTACACTGGGACCAGCCGCGATCGTGATGGCGGAGTCGTTCAAGTCACTGACCAAATAATTGAGGCAGGAAGGGGAAAAACTGCATGGATAGCGTCACGATTATCAGAATTGTTGCCGGAGCTTTGGCGGTCATCATTTTGGTGATTCTGATTCAGCGCCGCCGAACTCGGGTGAAGTAAGGGCCGGGGTGCAAGAACCCGTGGCGTGAAGCAAGAGAGTGTTAAGCCACGGCTGGGAAGCGAAGATTCCGTTGCCAAGGTGGCTTGCCGTGAATACGGCAGATGCCTCAGTGGGCAGCCTGGGCAAGGGGAAGAGGTGGAGTGTCCCCTTCGCAGGCCTGACTGGAGGCGAAGAGAAAGGGCGGAGCCGCACATGGA
The DNA here is from genome assembly GCA_963835895.1 of uncultured Acidobacteriaceae bacterium. Classification (GTDB taxonomy): domain Bacteria; phylum Acidobacteriota; class Terriglobia; order Terriglobales; family Acidobacteriaceae; genus Telmatobacter. Next base: position 182,511 of record CAWIHC010000008.1, read on the forward strand.
ACTATTGGAAAGAGCCGAATCGGCGAATGGAACGGCCGGGAAAGAGGGAACGGCGGCACAGCCGCCAGGGACCAGAGTGACGATGGAATCACAAACGTTTTGCGCTTACAACCAGACCCGGGAATGCTTTTTGGGTCTGAATGTGAAGGCCGGCGACCTTTCCTCGACGCATGTCGCGGAACTGATGCTGGAGAAACCGCTGAAGTCGGGCGAAGGCTTGTGGATGAGGCCCTTCAGGGGAATCGCGGCAACGGCAATGCCGGCGCCGCTGGATCTGATCTATCTGGACGACGAGTGCCGGGTGATCGATATGGCGGAGTCGTTCCCGACATTTCAGGTGAGTTCCTCGAGCCCGCGGCCGGAGAGCGTACTGGCGTTGCCGGCGCACTCGATTTATTCGTCGCAGACGCAGTCGGGCGATCAGCTTGTGCTGTGCGTAGCCGAGGAGATGGAGCGGCAGTTGAACAGGTTGACCAACATGCGCGATGAAACGGAACCGGCGCCATTGATTGCAGGCGCGGTCCTGCTGCGCGAAAAGCCACTGTGGAGCGGCGGCCCTGGACTGCTGGAGCTGGAAGACCGCAACGGACACGATAAGCCCGAAGCCCTTCAGACGCACAGCATGGATCTGACGCCTCCGGGCGGGAAGACGAAGGGTCAACTGCGGAACGGGTTTGAGCGCTGGTGGTCGCCCGATCCGCGAAAGGCTCCGCGGGTCAAGGAGCCGGGTTTGGCTGCGTATTTCTGGAATGGCTCGGCTCCGGTGGCGCACGGGATTCGCGATATCAGCTCGTCGGGACTGTATGTGGTGACCGAGGAACGGTGGTATCCGGGAACCCTGGTCCTGATGACGCTGCAGAGGAGCGACCACGGAGAGGAGTATGCGGAGCGGTCGATCGCCGTGCAATCGCGGGCCGTGCGCTGGGGTCCGGACGGCGTTGGGTTGCAGTTTGTTCTCTCCGATGACACGGACTTACGCAATGGGAAGACCCCGATCCTGGACGCGGCCAGCAGGGAGGAGTTCGAACGTTTTTTGGAGCAACTGAAGTTGGAGCGATGAAAGGCGTCGAAGAGCGCCAGGGAATTCTTTTGGCAGGCGCGGATGAGGCACGATGGCCAGGCCGGCCGAGCCGGGAGGTGAAACGATGAAGATTGGAAGGATGGGCAATCTGGTTGCCCGGCGCGTGAGGCGCGCTTTTGGCCGGCGCGGCGAAGAGGGCGCGGCACTGCTCGAGTTTGCCGTGACGCTGCCGCTGCTCATGACGGTGCTGACGGGGACGGCTTCGTTCTCGCTGGCCTTGTACTGTCTGCAACAGATCGGGAATGCCGCCTCGACTGCGGCTCAGCTGCTTGGCGCCGAGCAAGGGCTGATTACCGATCCGTGCAAGACCGTGGCCACGTCGGTGACCGGTTCGTTGCCCAATCTAACGGCATCAAAGATCACCTACACCGTATCGATCACCGACTCATCGGGCACGGTGCACACAACCCCGGCGACACAGGGAAGCTCGTTCAGCTGCACCTCGTACGCGTCGTACATGGCGCCGAACGAACCCGTCTCAGTGACGGTGAGTTACGCGTATTCATGGCTCCCAGTGCTGAACTTCAGCCCGTCCAGCAGTTTGACTTCGACGGAAACGGCGCTGGCTGATTGATGGAGCAAATGCAGCCTTCAAATCGATTTGCGGTTTGATTGATACGCAAGTTTCTCAAGGACCAAAGAGGCCAGTCGGTCGTGGTTGTAGCGCTGACTATCACGGCAATTGTGACCTTTGCCGCGGCCTCGGTGGAGACCGGCCGTGTCTACTACGCCTACCGCGAGCTTGTGGCCTCGACAAACTCGGCCGCGCTGGCGGGAGCGCAGGCCCTGCCCGACACGGTGACCGCGGCAGCCAATGTGACTGCCTACAGTTCCCAGACGGGACAAAAGAATGCGACACCGATGTTGCAGAATGTGTCGATCACGCCGACGTTCCAATGCCTGGGCACTGTGACATCCACTCTGAACACTCCCTGCGAGACCTCCACGGGCGCATCCGGCGGCTACAACGCCCTGTCGGTGACGCAGAAGGCGACGGTGAGTCTTTGATTTGGCGGGCTGATCGGCATGCGCAAGATGAACCTGGCGGCGACTGCGACGGCAGCCATGCGCGGGGGGACGAACACGCCGTGGAATATTGCCATCATTCTAGACACAACCAAGTCGATGAGCGACCCGGATAACGGAAAGCAGTGCAGCGGAACGCAAATCTCCTGCGCGCTGCAAGGCGTCTAGGTGTTTAGTCCCGGCATTTGATGGTGCATTCTTATCCAGAGGCTGGAAGCCTGAACGGAATCACCGGCAAGAACCCCACCAGCCCGACCTACCATCGGCGGTGGGAGAGTGCGGGCAGACGGTTTTGGCAGCGCAGGCCGCGGCAAACGCCGGAACCCAGGTCTACGCCATCGGCTACGGCGCCGAGACATCGGGGGGATGCACGTCTGACAAGACGTATAGCGCCACGGTGACGACGAATGGAGGAAGCTGGAAGGCTGGCGACCAGCCTTGCCAGGCGCTGGCGGCGATGGCCTCGGCGCAGGCGAATTTCTATTCCGATGACGCCGACGGCTGCGCGGCGACGGATACGAGCAACGCGAGCATCACAAAGCTGACGGCAATCTTCCAGGCCATCACAAGCGGGTTGACCTCACCGCGATTGATCCCCAACGGGACGACCTGAGGCATTTTCCCAAACAACGAGAATCGGTAGGAGTTTTTGAGGGGTACGGGCGCAAAGCCTGTACCCTTTCCTGCGAGACCTCGCACCGATTTTCCCGTTCTGTTCGCCTGGGGTGCACAGGCAATTCTTTTCAGTACTCTGGTCACCATCGTCTAGCACTAAAGTGCAATATTCCGATTACTGTCGATGCAAGATCATGAAATGTGGTCCCCAGTTCCTGGGAAGGGCGCGTGGAGTCCGCAAGAACGGTCGGCGGCACAACCCGGGGATGGAACTGGAAATCACCTCGTGAGCAGAGTGCTTGATTTCTCCAGTAACGCGGCTACGACCTTGAACTTCAGCGGCGGAAGTTCGTTTGCCTGTATGACCAAACGGGCGAATGGGAGATGAACGCATCCCTGGTGTTCAAGGTCCGAGTTGCGAAGTGATGGCTCCCAGTACCGCAAGCCAGCCTGATGGACCGGTTGGCGCTATCGCTAAAGGCGGTCACTGTGCGAGAGAAGGGATTTGACCGATGAGCATGAGACGGTTTGGAAATTCGTTGAAGCGCCGGTTCCTGAGGAGTCAAAGGGGTCAGTCAGCAGTTCTTGTGACGATCATGGCATCCACGATGATGGCTCTCGCCGCAGCTTCGGTTGAGACCGGGCATGTGTACTACGCGTACCAGCAACTTGTGGCGTCGACGAATTCGGCGGTGCTGGCCGGCGCGGCAGCCATGCCCAATACGACCCAAGCGAAAACCAACGTGACCACGTACAGCTCGGGATCGGGTGACTTGAACGCGACCCCGATGTTGCAAAACGCGGTGGCGACACCGACTTTCGTTTGCCTGAGCACCGTATCAAACTCGCTGAACGTGCCATGCCAGACTTCCTCGGGCGGCACCGGCGGATACAACGCGCTGTCGGTGACGCAGACGGCGACAATCCCCATGTGGTTCGGCGGGTTGATCGGCATGAAGCAGATGAACGTGTCTTACACGGCGGAGGCGGCCATGGCGGGCGGGCAAAACAGCCCCTGGAACATTGCCGTCATTGTGGATACCACGGCGTCGATGACCAGCTCGGATGGCGGTGACCAATGCAATGGGACGCGAATCACCTGCGCGCTGCTTGGCGTACAAGCGCTGCTGGGTGACTTGTATCCCTGTGGGTTGGGTCAAACCTGCGCTTCCAGCACGACCTACGTGGATAGCGTGAGCTTATTCGTGTTTCCTGCAGTGACCGGTACGACGGCGCCGAAGGATTCCGCCTGCCCGACCAGCAACCCGACGATCGTGGCTTACACATTTCCCGATCCACCTTCAAATACGACTCTGCCTTCGGCGGACACCTACCAGGTGACCAGTTTTGCAAACAATTACAAGACGAGCGATACCGCGACGAGCCTGAACCAGGCTGCGCCAATCGTGATCGCGGCGGGAGACTCAGGAAAAAGCAACTGCGCCGGGATTCAGGCACCGGGCGGCGAGGGAACATATTACGCGCAGGTGATTTACGCGGCGCAGACGGCGCTGCTGGCGCAGCAGGCGGCCAATCCCGGGTCGCAGAATGCCATCATTCTCCTGAGCGATGGCGACGCAACGGCGTGCGCATCGAATGCCTATACCACGGCCGGCGCGTGCAACACCAAGAGCCAGCTTGTGGCGTCAGAGGGAACGCTGAACGGAACAGGAACAAACACCAGCAACCCCACGGGCTATCAGTCTTATGCCTACCCATCGGCGCTGGGCGAGTGCGGCCAGGCGGTGCTGGCGGCACAGGCAGCGGCGAATGCGGGAACCACTGTGTACACGATCGGTTACGGCGCCGAGACTTCAGGAGGGTGCCTGTCCGATGAGACATACAGTGCGACGGTGTCGACAGGAGGGAGAAGCTGGGGTCCGGGTGACCAGCCCTGCCAGGCGATCGCAGCGATGGCCTCGGCTGCGGTGAATTTCTACTCCGACGATGGCTCGGGTTGCCAGGCGACGGCGCCGACCAACCAGGCGCTGACCAAGCTGACGGCGATCTTCCGCGCGATTACAGACACTATGAGCTCGCCGCGGCTGATTCCCAACGGCACTACATAGAAGGTGGGCTTGACTTTACCCAGAGAATCCGGTAACAACGTCTGAGAAAACCGGGTAACGACGCGACTCGGCTGAACGAAGGGAGTCCCCCCCGTGCGTATTTCCTGGACGATTGCACTGGTATCGTGTGTTCTCATCCTTTCCGGCTGCTCCGGAGTGCCGGGAACAATGCCGACACAGACGGCGGCCGGCTCCGTTCCGGGAGCGGCACTGCAGGGCATGGTGCACGGCGGACAGCAGCCGATTGTCGGGGCGCACGTCTACCTCTACGCGGCCAACACGACCGGCTACGGCAATGCGGCGGTTTCACTGCTGGAAAGCGCCGGCGGCACCAGCGTTGACGGCAACGGCAACTACTACTACCCGACGCAATCGGGGGGCACCTTCAGCGTTACCGGCGATTTCACCTGCCCGAGCGCGGGATCGCAGGTGTACCTGTACGCGGTTGGCGGCGATCCGGGATTGGGACAGGGGACGAATGGGGCCATCGGCCTGATGGCAGCCCTGGGGACATGCGGCTCGCTCTCGTCTGCGCCCTATGTGGTCATCAACGAGGTTTCGACGATCGCGACGGCGTATGCCCTCGCCGGCTTTGCGACGGACGCGACGCACGTGTCGAGCTCGAGCACGACGCTGGCGACGGCGACGGATGTCCCAAACGCGTTCGCAACGGTGACCAACCTTGAATCGCTGGGCCGGGGTGTGGCGCTGGCTACGACGCCCGCGGGCAACGGAGTAGTACCGCAAAGCGAGATCGATACGCTGGCAGATATTCTGGGGGCTTGCGTCAACTCGGCAGGGCCGTCGTCGACACCGTGCAGCACGTTATTCAGCAACGCGATGAACGGAAACTCGCAGCCGGTGGAGACGGCGACGGCGGCGATCAACATCGCACACAACCCCGGGGCGAACGTGGCAACGCTTTACGGACTGCTGCCGACGAATCTGCCGTTTCAGCCGACGCTGGGCTCGGCACCCAACGACTTCACCATTTCAGTTACGTACTCGGGAGGGGGGCTGGACGGCACTGGATTTGCCCCTGAGGGAATTGCTATCGATGCCTCCGGCAACGTGTGGGTACCAAACTACACCTCGAGCAGTTTGAGTGAATTCAATCCCAACGGGGTTGCAATGGTCGGTTCGCCCTATACGACGGCCGGGCTGAACGAACCGACGAGCATTGCTATCGACGCCTACGGCAATGCCTGGGTCACGAATTATAACGGCAACGACATTAGCGAATTCAATTCCGTTGGGCAGAAAATATCCAATCCCCCTGGGTGGATCGGCGGCGGGCTGAATCAGCCTTATGGCATCGCCATTGACAACGTCGGCCATGCGTGGATCGCGAACTTTGGTGGCAACAGTTTGAGCGAATTCAGCTCCTCATTGTCCTTCGGATTGGCGATTTCGCCCAGCACCGGATATGGCAATGACGTGCTGGTGGGTCCGGCGGGTATTGCCGCCGACACCGCGGGCGATGTGTGGATCGCAAACTATATCGCTTCCACCGGCAGTCTTGCCGAGGCCGTGCCCAGCAGCCTGGCCGGCCAGCCGCCCACGGTCACTCTCTTCACGGGCGCGGGACTGAATTCACCTTACGGCGTGGCCATTGATGGATCGGGCAATGTGTGGGCGACAAACCGTGGCGGCGCCGGCAGCATCAGCGAGTGAGCTCAACCGGGCAAACGGTCAGTGGCTCGAGCGGTTACAGCGGCGGAGGCCTGAGCAATCCTTATGGAATCGCGATCGACGGTGCAGGGAACGTGTGGGCCGCGAATAACGGCGGCAACAGCAACAGTGTAAGTGAATTCAATTCAAGCGGAACGCCGATTTCCGGTTCCAACGGCTATGTAAGCAATGGGCTGCTGGAGCCGTACGGTATCGCCATCGACGGATCGGGCAACGTGTGGGTGGCGAGCGACCTGAGCAGCGGCCCACTGACGGAGTTTGTGGGCCTGGCCGCGCCGGTGGTTACCCCACTTTCAGCGGGTGCGGCATACAAAGAGCTGGGGACCAAGCCGTGACGGAGGCGCCAGGCCGGCCACGATATGCGGCAGGCGCCTCGGGCGGGATTACTCAAGCTGCTCGGGGATAATCAAGAGCACTTCAACTTCTGCGGACTGGCCGTCCTGCATGGCGGGGCGGAACTGCCATTTCTCAAGCGCAGCGAGAACGAACTGCGCCTGAGGAAAGGCCTGCGGGAAGACGACGGTGAGCGTTTCGAAGCGGCCCGATTGATTCACGAAGCCGTGAACCATGAGCGCATCAGCGTCGATGGCGCCGGGATCGAGATTGGGACGCACGATGTTATAGGGCCAGGGCGCTTCAAGGCGAGCGATGGCGCCACCTTCAGAGGCGTCGACAACGCGGGGAAGCGAATACTGTAACACCCAGCTATGCGACAAGCCGACGTGCAGGTAAACGGTGTAAGCAATTCTTTCGTTCCAGACGCCGGCCATTTCGGGGTACTGATCTTCAAGCGAGTTTCCGATAACGACGGCGCTGAAGTGTCCATCCTTTGGGAGGGTGATGACCGTGGACGAATGCGAAGCGTCGTCAAGGCTGTGTGGGCCAGCTCCGGTTCCGGCAGCGGGACCTTCCGGTTTGTTGTTGGGGGCACCAGGCCCTGATCCGTCCACGTGAGCTGACTGACCCTGGTTGGCGCCAGATGCATGATCGTTTGCGTTGCCCGCCGGGCCCTGGCTTGTTCCACCTTGTCCGTGCTTGTCAGAGGGGTTGTCCTTACCGGACGACGAAGCCTCATTCGCCTGTCCTGCCAGTACTCCCTGGGCACTGACCACCACACTCTCATTTACCGGCGGCAGGGTCGCAGTGCCCTCCTTCATGCGCAGGTTGGATAGAGACAGAATTGCGGCCGGCGTGGGTTGCGCCGTGGATTGCGAGGTAGTGACCGGCGGCAACTGCACTTGTTGCGGAACGTGCACGGCGACGGGAGAAGTGGTGCTCGCTGTGACGATCGGCTTAGCCGCAGGATGAAGGCTGGAAGCGATATTGACATCGGCCAGGGTGAGTTTCTTCATTGGGGCGTTCGACCGTCGGCTTGACGTCGGCAGACGTGAGCTTCTGCGGCAATGGCGGGACGACCTTTCTTGACCGGGACATAAGTTGGCGTCCAGATGACAACCTGAGGCACGGGGATTTGCTCAGAAAGCGTGGCGGGGTTCTGGATGTCGGCCTGGATGAGCGTCTGCGGGCCCGGCTTGGCATGCGCGACCTCGCGCAGAGCAGGCACGTTCAGCGACGGTTTGCCTTGAGAAACGGGGGCGTGGGCGCCAGAGGAGGCGGCGGGGTATGGGATGCGTGGCAATGACGCGCGCGCCTGTTCGTCAGGCATGTGCAGATCAAGCTGGCGAACCTTATAGTGCTCCGCGGTCACGCGGACAAAGGGCGGCTTGTAGACGATGCTGAACCAGGTCACGGCCAGCGCCAGGATGTGAAGAACGATGGAAGCCGCAATCGGGGTGGTGCGGGGGCCGAGATCGGACCGCTCGCTGAAAAGAGTAACCGTGTATGAAGACCTCATCAACGGCTGGATTCCCCCTTTGAGATTCTTCCGAAATGGCAATGAGTTTTGGAACGCGCGCAGAAGGGGTTCTGTCTGGGGAAGTTCCCAATTTGGCACACAAAATCTGACGCGGCTATAACACGGAAGATGCAGGCGCGACCTCCGATTGCCGAGTAGATTCACAGTAAACTGGTCGTGGTCCACTCCTTGACGACGAGTGCGGCGCGAAGCCGGACGGTTCCAATGCGGGAGTCCATTGTTGACCCTTTTAGAATCGCTCATCGAGAGGCTTTCCCCCATAGCACTTTTGATTCCTCATCGATAGATAGCGGCGATTCTGAGGCGATTTGGGGGGCTTTCAAGGACTACACTGAAACCGCACTGCGCGTCGAACTCGAACAGGATGAACGGAGTGGGCGCAATGAGGCGACGTTTTCGGAAGAGGGGATCAATTTCAGATTCCATCCGTGGCGGCTCGAACCCGGAGAAGGATGGATGACATGGGGCGACCGACTTCCGGGAGCAGCGGCTCAGAAGACGCGTAAGGCGGACCTTGCAGACGCAGCGGGTGAGGCAAGCAAAGAAGGGCGGAGTTGGCGCGAGCCGGCTCCATCGGTGCAGGGATGAATCGAAGACTGATGACGATCCTTCTGATTGCAATGGTGATTGCCGGCGTCTGCGCGTGGCTGGTCTATCGCGTTGTGAGCGAGCGGATGACGGCGTCGAAGCCGGTGTCGACGACGCGGGTGGTCGCGGCAGCCAAGGATATTCCGCTGGGCGCGGTGCTGACGACGGCGGACCTGACGACGATGACGGTGGCGGGCACGCCACCCAAGGGCGCGATTCTGAAGCCGGAAGATGCGATCGGACGGGGCGTGATTACGCAGATCGTCCAAGGGGAGCCGATTCTGGACAGCCAGTTGGCGGGTCTTGGCTCCGGCGGCGGATTGGCGCCGACGATTCCGCAGGGCATGCGGGCATGCGCGGTGAGAGTGGATGAAGTGGTGGGCGTAGCAGGGTTCGTGATACCCGGCATGCGCGTGGACGTTCTGGTTTCGGGCAACCCGCCGGGCGCGGGCGCCGTGAATGGCGTGGAGACGGAGACGATTCTGCAGAACATTCAGGTTCTTTCCGCCGGCACTGACATTCAAAGGGACGCCGAAGGAAAGCCGCAACAGGTGCAGGTGGTGAACCTGCTGGTGACGCCCGAGCAGGCCGAGTCTGCTAAGCCTTGCGAGCAATTCGTTGAAGATCCAACTGGTGCTGCGCAATCCGCTGGATACGCAGATCTCGAAGGTTCCGGCGACGGCCATGGCGCAACCTTTTTGCCAGCCGAGGCTCCGGCGCTCCATGAGCCGCGCTGCCAGGCGCGCTGGCAAGCGCGCGGCGAAACCCTTTTCGATGGTTGTGATAAACGGCAACAAAATCACAGAAGAAAAGTTCGCTTCACCCGAGGGACAGCATTGAGAGCGAAGGGTTGGGTCACCATCGTATCTTGCAGCGCGCTGTCATTGGCAATGTTTGCCGGGCAGGCCGTGTGGGCTCAAACCGCGCCGGCTGCGCAGCCGCCAGCAGCAGAATCCACCTATGAGGACTCCACGAACGAGCTCGCAGTGACGGTGGGAAAATCGGTGCTCGTGGACTGCGCGCAACCGATCCAGCGCGTTGCGGTGGGACTTGGCGACATTGCGGAAGCCACGGCGATCAGCCCCACGGAAATCATGGTGGACGGCAAAGCTGCCGGCGAAACGAGCCTGATCATCTGGGACATTCACGGCGGACGCCAGTTCTTCAACGTGACGGTGCGGCCGCTGGCGACGGTGACGGGAGACAATCTCGACGCCATTCGGCGCGAGCTGCAGGGCGGAGCTGCCTGGCCAGGCGATCCGGGTGAGCTACAGCAACAACAGCATTTTTCTGCGCGGCACGGTCAACGATCTGGTGAGCTCGTCGCGCGCGGTGCAGATTGCGTCGACGGCGGGAAAGGTGGTGAACCTGCTGGATGTGGATGTGCCGAAGTCGGATCCGCAGATCCTGATCAAGGTGCGCTTCGCCAGCGTGGATCGCAACCTGGCCCGCCAGCTTGGCGTCAACCTGTTCAACCTTGGACTGGGAAATGCGCTTGGCGGGGTTTCGGCCGGCCAGTTCACTCCGCCTCTCATCGGCACCAGTAGTGGCTCGTCGAGTAGTGGAGCAGGGGTCACCGGAACGAATGGGTCGGCGAGCTTTAGCCAGGAGGGGAGCATTTTTGCCTTCTTCCCCGGACTGAACGTCGGCGCGGATATCCATGCACTGGAGACCAAAGGCGTGGTGCAAGTGCTGGCGGAGCCGAACGTGATGGCGTCCAACGGCAAGGAAGCCAGCTTCCTGGCGGGCGGAGAGTTTCCCTATCCGGTGGTGTCGGGCACGTCGGGTGGCACGGCCGCGGTGAGCATCGAGTTCAAGGAATACGGCATCCGGCTCAACTTTATCCCCACCATCACTCCGCGCGGAACCATCCGGCTGCAGGTGGCGCCGGAGGTGAGCGCCCTGGACTACTCCAACGAAGTGGAGAATCTCGGGATTTGACGTGCCGGGGATCACCTCGCGCAGAGTGAATACCGAGGTGGAGCTGTCCGACGGCCAAAGCTTCATCATCGGAGGCCTGCTGGATAAGAGCATGACCGAGACCTTCCAGAAGATTCCGTTCCTGGGCGACATTCCGATCATCGGCAAACTGTTCCAGTCCGAGTCGAGGACGAAGAACGATACCGAGCTGATCGTGATTGTCACGCCGGAGATCGTATCGCCGCTTCCGGCGAATGCAGCGCTGCCGGCGCTGAATTATCCGGATACCGTTCATGCCGCCCAATTCGAATATCCCCATGCATCAGCCGGATGCGAAGACGGCTGAGAATACGCTGCCGCCAGCACCGGCATCGATTCCGGTGGAGACGCTGATCGAAAGCATGAAGCCGGAGAAGCCGCTGGTGATCGAGAGCGCGAAGGGTGGATTCGGCACGGGCGGAGCGGCCATCAATCAGGGCACGGGCGCGAGCAGCAGCACGGGAATGGGAACGCCGCAGCAATAGAGATCTGCTGCCCGCGGACGCCAAGAAAACTCTGAGGCAAGCGGATGAATTCCTTGCAAAGGATAGCCAAGGCCGTGGGGGAGTTTCTTTCGCCGCCCGCGCAGGCAGGGCCGCAAGGACCGCTGAAGGTAGTGAACGTGACACGCGGCACGGTGCTGGCGACGCGGCTTGAGGCAGCGCACACGGGACCTACACGCAGAAAAGGGCTACTGGGCCGGGAAGGCCTCTTGCCGCGGCGAAGGACTGTGGATCGCTCCGTGCGAATCCGTGCACACGTTCTTCATGCGATTTCCCATCGACCTGGTTTACCTGGACCGCAAGCGCCGGATCAAGAAGGTGCGCAGCGCGGTCGGACCGTGGCGCTTATCGGCGTGCCTGTCGGCGCACTCGGTACTGGAGCTGCCGGTGGGTACGATCAGCGCCACACAGACTGAGCGCGGGGATACCGTTGAGTTCGTTCCCACAACAACCGAAGCAGAGAGCGGAGTCTGATCAACAGTTTCGCCCTCAAGCCCTCCCCTGAGGGGAAATAAAAGCAGGTTCAAGATGACAAAGGCGCGGCTCGATGGCCTGTCTTGGCTGCTGGTGGGAAGTGTGCTGTTTGTTATGCAGGGCGCCGCCCTGGTGTGCAGCTCTCCAGGCGCTGGACAAGATTTCAAATCAAGTTACTACTCTGCACGATGCCTTATTCAACATTGTGACCCCTACAAGGAAAGTGAGGTATTGCGCATATATCATGCTGAGGGGGGAGCCCCACTGGCTACCGCATCGGCTCGCCATGGTCGCGACGCAGCATATATACCTGCCAACCGCATTTTCCTTGACGGTTCCCTTCGCGATGCTTCCGTGGGGGCCTGCGCACATACTCTGGTTAACACTTACTGCTGGGGGCCTCATTTTTGCCTCGTTTCTGGCTTGGAATCTCGGGGCAAATTACGCGCCAGTCCTCTCTGGCGCCTTGGTCGGCTTTTTCCTTGCCAACAGCGTAGAGCTCATTACTCTCGGCAATCCATCCGGAATTGCGATAAGTCTTTGCGTAGTGGCCGTCTGGTGCTTTCTTCGGGAGCGGTTTATCCCCGCTGGGATCCTGTGTCTTGCGTTTAGCCTCGCTGTCAAGCCGCAGGGTGCGGGGCTCGGTCTGGCTCTATTTCTTATTGGCAGGCGGAGTTTACCGCAAACGCGCACTGCAAACCCTCCTCGCGACGGTTGTCCTAAGTCTGCCGGTAGTTCTGTGGGTCTGGCGCGTGGCGCCGCACTGGATGCAGGAACTGCATTCCAATATGGTGGAGTTTTTTGTACCTGGCAGTATCAACTACCCAGGCCCAGCAGCATTGGGTCCCGCGGGCCTAGTCAACCTGCAAGAGGTCATTAGCATTTTCCGGGACGACCCGCGCATCTACAATCCGGCCAGCTATCTTGTATGTGCGCCGCTCCTGCTGGCATGGGTGTTCGTCACTCTGCGATCCCGCCCCTCGCCCGCGAGAGCCTGGCTGGCGCTCGCGGCCATCGCGGCTGCTTTCCATGCTGCCTGTCTATCATCGGCAATATGACACCAAGCTCTTGCTGCTCACGGTTCCCGCTTGCGCCATGCTCTGGGCTGAGGGCGGCTGATCGGGCGGCTTGCACTTCTGGTGAATACTGCTGGGTTCGTGTTGACCGGCGATCTTCCGTGGGCAATTCTGCTTGGTCTGATCAACAACCTGCACCTACCCTCGACGCGGCTGACCGGGCAAATGCTGACAGCCGTGCAGGTCTTTCCAGTTCCGCTCATTTTGCTGGTCATGGGTGTTTTTATCTGTGGGTCTATGTGCGGCGCTGTCCCGCTGACACCTCGCCGCAGCCGCTTTAGCCATGCTGCTCCAGCGAGAAGAGTTATCGCAGGGTTTGTGAAGCCGTGACTTGCGCCGCGCCGGCCTCGCGGGCAGAGGCGCGCGCAAAGAGATACCACACGAGCCAGGCCGGCGCGATCCAGATATAGAGAGCGGAGTGCAGCCCGATGGGCGAGATGATCTGAACTTCGATGAGGACATAGATCAGCGCGAGAAGAGAAAGCATGGTCTGCGAAGGGTTGCGCGAGACGGCAAAGAGGACCGCGGGAAGAGCGAGGGATTGATCGAAGATCCAGCCGAAGGGGGCAACGAGAAGGCAGACGAGCAGAAGCGGACTGCCGTTCTCGAGCCAATCCCAGGCGTGGCGGCGCGGCCAGAAATAAATCAAGGCCCAGATGCAGCCGAGAACGGCGGGGATGAACGCGAGCCACTCGGCGGAGGGGTTGATGGCGTCGCGCAGGAGGTCGCCGAGGCACGGGGTGAACTCACGCGTGATGACCGAGGTGCGCATGTAGTAGGAGTACTGGCTCCAAGCGGCGGGATCGATGAGGGAAGTGATGAGCGCGCCAACGGCGAAGGCCGCTGCGCCTCCGGCAAGGATGCGATAGCTGCGGGAGACGAAGATCCAGACCAGAAGGACGAGAGCAAAGGGAAGCAAGAGATGCGGCTTGAGGGTGCACAGCCAGAGCGCGGCACCGGCAGCGAAGGGCCGGGTTTTGTGCAGGCGGAGAAAGACGGCCAGTCCGAAGAGCAGGAGGATGGAGGTTTGGCCGAGGATGACGCAGAACAGCGCCGGGGGAAAGCAGTAGCCGAGCCAGTCGAGATGGGTGCCCGCGGGGCCGAAGAGCTTCCAGAGGATGCGCACGGAGGCGATGAGGAGGCCGAGCATCACGAGCGACCAGGGAAGAGCGGAGGCCGTGGGGAGAAGTAGCCGAGCGGGAAGGCCAGCGGCAGAGCCCAGGGCGTGTTGCGCATGTAGTAGGAGCCGGGGCCGCGGAAACCCGCGTCGCGCTCGATGCGGTTGAGGGCGTCGGGGTCGTAGGGATTGCCGTGCTGCACGAGCTGGTGGCCGGTGGCCCAGTAGACGATGAAGTCGCGCCGGGCGACGATGGCGGGATTGAAGGACATGATGCTGAGAAAGAGAGCGGTGAAGACGATTCCGAGCGCGCAGGCAATGGCAATGAAGAGTGCGGTGAATTCGCGCTTGTTGGCCACCGATGATGCACCTTTCTGCTTCTGGGTCATCGCAATTATATGTGCCGCGTGCGCGGGGCCCGCGAGGGAAGCAGCAATGAGGTTGCGGAGCGCGAACCAAGGCGTTCAATAGTCGACGCAAATTCAGATCAGGCGGACACGGCGGGCGGAGGGGCCGGCTCTTTCGCGGCGGTTGCGCGGGCGAAGAGATACCACACGAGCCAAGCGGGGGCTGTCCAGAGATAGAGAGCCGAGGTGACCTTGACGAAGCAGATCTCGATGTCCGCGGCAACAATGAGCAAAGCGAGAATCGCGAGCAGCTTGCGCGAGCGGGTGGCATAGGCGCCATCGAGGAGCGCGGGAATGGCGAGGCCCTGGTCGTAGAACCAGCAGTAAGGAGCGGCGAGAAGCGAGACGAGGATAAGCGGGCTGGAGCCGGTGAACCAGTCCCAGTGGGCGCGGCGGCGCCAGAAGTAAGCGAGCGCCCAGAGGCAGGCGAGGGCGGCGGGGAGGTACTGCAGCCAGGCGGCGTGAGGAGGGAGCCAGTGGCGCATGGCGTCGGCGAGGCAGGGGATGAATTGGTTCTCGACGGCGGGCGAACGCATCATGCGCGCGTAATCGGGCCAGGCCGTGGGATCGATGAGGAAGGCGGCGGCACTGGTGAGGGCGAGGGCGGAGACAAATCCAGCGAGGAGCTTGTAGCTGCGCGAGACGACGATCCAGACGGCGAGCACGGCGGCAAAGGGAAGGAAGAGATGCGGCTTGAGGGCGCAGAGCCAGAGAGCCGCACCGGCGTTGAACGGGTGGCAGCGATGGAAGCGCAGAAAAAGGATCAGCCCCAGGAGCGCGAAGAGGGAGGTCTGGCCCATGGTGAGGCAGATGATGGCGGGGGTGAAGGCGAAGCCGAGCCAGTGGATGCGATTCGGTGGGGAGCCGTGGAGCTCATGGACCATGCGGACGGAGATGAGCAGGCAGGCGAGGAGAAGCAGGGTCCAGAGAATGGCGGCAATGCGCAAGCCGAGAAAACCGAGCGGGTAGGCGATGGGCAGCGCCCAGGGAGGGTTACGCATGATGAGGACGGCGCGGGCGTCAAGGCCGGCGGAGTGCTCGAGGGCCGAGATGGCGTCACGGTCGTAGGGGTTGCCGTGGTGGACGAGCAAGCGGCCGGTGGCCCAGTAGGAGACGAAGTCGCGCGAGGCGGCCAGTTTGCCGGCTACGGGCACGGCGAAGATGAAGAGGATGGTGACTGCAAGCGCGAGGCCGGCGGCACTGGCAATTGCAACTTCAGCGAAGTCGGTGCGCTCTTGTGCTGGAGGACGATCCAGCTTGCTGACCATGGAGGCTATTCTACGGCAGCGGCTGGGGAAGGTGATGAGAACTGATTCATGGAACGATTCGCAGGTACAAGAAGATGCAATTGAAGGCCGCGGATGGAGGCGAAGGGAAGGCGGAATTGGCGGCGGAGGGGAGGGGTGCGGATGGAGCGCGTGGAGGGAAGAGAGTTCCGGATGTATACAGGGCGGGCCGGTGAGGGAGCGGCTGTAAACGGGGGTAGACGGTCCCGGAAGTCATCACCGCAAGAATCTCTCGTAAGGTGTTGATTTTAAATAGGTGGGCGTTTTGTCCGAGAATGGCACGCCAGATGCTACCAAAAGAGCGCCCAGCTGAGGCTGGGAAATCGAACTCTCGGAGAAAAGCACAATGAATACTTTATTTCTGGCGCTGTACGTGAAGCTGCAGAACCTGATGAGCCGCGAGGAAGGTCAGGACCTGGTTGAATATGCGTTGCTGGTTGCCCTGATTGCTCTTGTAGTCATCGGCAGCGTGACAAAAGTCGGCACGGCGGTCAACGGCATATTCCAGAACATCAGCAACTCGTTGGCATAGTTTTTCAACCACAACGTTTCCAGAACCTCAGCCCCTTCGCGAGGGGCGCGCAACCGGCAAATGGCCTGCGCGCTTTCCCGCACGAAGGACAACCGCTCGCAAACGAGCAGCAATCAACCGGGCACAGACGAACGACCTGAGCACTTAGTCTTGTCCGCCAAGCCGCAGGGAAACGGGGCGGCCCACTTCGCCGGCTCAGGCCGGAAGATCACAAAGGAGAAACAACGATGCGCAACACACTTCTGAACATGTACGTGAAATTCCAGGGTCTGAAGAACGGCGAGGAAGGTCAGGACCTGGTTGAGTATGCGTTGCTGATGGCCCTGATTGCACTCGTTTGCATCAGTGCAGTCACAAACGTGGGCACGGCGGTCAACGGCATATTCCAAAACATCAGCAGCTCGTTGGCATAATTGCAGGAGTCCGAGTTACCCCAGGGCCTCAGCATCTTCGTGGGAGGGTCACGGGTCCGGTCGCGGGCCGGAGCGTGTTCCTCCCACTAAGGTACAAAGCTCTCCCATGAGAGCAACAAGCAGCCAGGAAGAAGCGAATGTCGCTCCGCCTGGCTGGTTTTGTGTGCGAAGGACTCGATCATTTGTCCGTTGAATTCAGGCGCGCTGGGGGCGGTCAGACTGAAACATCATTCATCGGGAAAGACTGACAAGGGAGCGTTGAGATGAGGCGCGCAGGGAGCATGGTTCTGAAGGCGCGCATGAAGGTCCGGGACCTGATGCACAGCGAAGCCAGCCAGGATCTTGCCGACTATTCATAGCTGGTGGCTTTGATTGCCCTGGCGTGCATTGCCGGGGTGCGACACGTGGCCACGGCCGTCGACACAGTGTTCAGCAACATCAGCTCTTCGCTGGCGTAGTCAAGAGGAAGAGCGCCCAGTCCGGGCCCGGCCGCTACGTGGCAAAGTTGTTCGCGATTGGCGAATCAAAAACTCAGCCGATTCTACGGGGGGGTGGGCCGGCAAACTTCCTCCAGTGCCGAACCTGGCTCTCCCGCGATTTTTCATGCGCGGGGAGCGGCGAGAGTGGCCGTTAAAATGAGACGAGATGCCGAGCATAGGGAATTTGCGCCGCGATGGTCTGATCTGGGTGCTTCTGTGCATCGGGATCTCGATCCTGTGGGGTATCTCGATTGGGCGCGGCGGGAACGCATGGATTGATTTCCGGGCCGTGTACGCGGGCACCCGCTGCCTGATTCATGAGCATAATCCATACAACGTAAGCGACCTCGAACGCGAGTATCTGTCTGAGGACGGTCAACGTCCGCCGGACTCTCCTTTCTATCTCCAGGCCATCGTACTCTACGTAAATGTGCCCACCACGTTCGTTGTGGTAGCGCCATTTGCGTTGCTTTCATGGGGGCCGGCGCACATTCTCTGGATGCTGTTGACGGGCTGTGTTTTCACTCTCGCCATCCTCCTGATGTGGAACGCCGGAGCACGTCACGCGCCGCAGGTGTCGACCTTTCTGGCATGTATTATTGCGATCAATTGCGCATCCGTCTTTGCCGCGGGCAATACCGCTGGAATCGTCGTGGGGCTTTGCGGAATCGCCGTGTGGTGTTTTCTTCAAAACCGCTTTGTGTGGATCGGAGTTCTGTGCCTTGCGCTCAGCCTTGCCGTCAAGCCTCATGACGCAGGCCTGGTCTGGCTCTATTTCGTATTAGCGGGCGGAGCGAATCGCAAGCGGGCGTTGCAGAGCGCGGTCATCACGGCCGCCATTGGCCTGGCGGCGGTCCTGTGGGTCTGGAATGTCGCGCCGCACTGGGTGCACGATTGGAATGCGAATCTCGCCACGATTTCGGCGCGCGGCGGCATCAACGAGCCCGGTCCGAACTCATTGTCGGGTCGCTCCATCTATACGGTTGTCGATCTTCAGGCCGCGATCAGCATTTTCCGCGATGACCCGCACTTTTATAACATCGCCAGTTACCTGTTCTGTGGGACTCTTTTGCTGGTATGGTCCATTTGGACTCTGCGGACGCGCTTTTCCGTCCCCAAGGCCTGGCTTGCGCTCGCAGCCGCCACGGCATTCACATTGTTGATTACGTATCACCGGCCGTGGGATGCCAAACTCGTGATGCTCGCCATTCCTCCATGTTGCATGTTATGGGCTGGGCGTGGCCGACCTGGGAAGATCGCATTCTCGATCACTACCGCAGCAGCCCTGTTTGCAGGAGATTTTCCGCTGGCGGTTTTCAAAACGATAGCCGATTCCCTGCATGTGAGCACAGCCGGGCTTGGCGGACAGTTACTGACGGTCGTATTGAGACGGCCAGAGTCTATTGCGTTGCTGGCGATGGGCGTTCTTTATTTGTGGACTTACTTGAGGGCGGACGCGGTTCACGCGGAAAACGCCATCGAATCGAACTTGCACGCCTGAGAGGGTGAGAGAACGAGCATGGGGAATTTGCGCCGCGACGGCCTGATATGGGTGCTTGCGTGCATCGGGATCGCAATCCCTTGGGGCACGTCGATTGCGCGCGGAGGGCGCGCTTGGATGGATTTCAGATGCGTGTACGCCTGCACGCGCTGCCTGATTCACCAGCACAATCCGTACAACGCAGACGACGTCGAACGAGAGTACCAGTCCGAGGATGGCCAGCGCCCCCCGGCCATTGCCCTCAAGTCCATCACACTCTATGTGTATATGCCCACCACGCTCGTTTTCGTGGCCCCGTTCGCGGCGCTTTCATGGGGGCCGGCGCATATTCTCTGGATGCTGCTCACTGGCTGCGTTCTCGTTCCAGCTATCCTCCTAATGTGGGACGCCGGCGCGAGCCAGGCGCCGCGCGTCTCGACTTGGCTCGCCTGCATAATTGCGCTCAATTGCGCAACCTTCTTCGCCGGGGGCAACAGCGCCGGAATTGTTGTGGGGCTTTGCGGAATCGCTGTATGGTGTTTTCTTCACAAGCGCTTCGTGGGCATCGGAGTTCTCTGCTTCGCGCTCAGTCTCGCCGTCAAACCTCACGATGTCGGTTTCGTTTGGCTCTATTTCGTATTAGTAGGCGGCGCTTATCGCAAGCGGGCATTGCAGAGCGCCCTCATCGCGGCTGTCATCGGCCTGGTGGCGGTCCTATGGGTCTCGCATGTTGCGCCGCACTGGATGCACGATTGGAATGCCAATCTCGCCACAATGTCGGCACGCGGCGGCGTTAGCAACCCCGGCCCCAGCTCTTTCTCGACTTCTGCCGGCAGTTCGATTGTTGACCTTCAGGCCGCGCTCAGTGTTTTCCGCGATGACCCGCGGTTTTATAACATCGCCAGTTACGCGTTCTGCGGGACGCTTTTGCTTGTATGGTGCATCTGGACGCTTCGAACGCGCTTTACAGTTCGCAAGGCCTGGCTTGGGCTGGCAGCGGTCACGGCTTTCACCTTGTTGATCACGTACCACCGGCTTTGGGACGCCAAGCTCGTAATGCTCGCCATTCCTGCATGTTGCCTGTTGTGGGCTGAGGGCGGCTACCGCGCGAAAGCCGCAGTTCTGATCGCTTCTTTAGCGGCCCTCTTGACCGGGGATGCCACATTTTTGGTTTTCGAGATGGTCGTTGATTTCCTCCGCATGAGCCCGAACGGGATCCTAGGCCAGGCGGCTACCGTCGTCCTGAAACGGCCAGCTACCTTTGCCTTGCTGGCGATGGGCGTTTTTTATTTGTGGACTTACTTGAGGGCGGACGCTGTTCATGCGGAAAGCGTCGTGGAATCCAACTTGCACGCCGGATAGGATGAGATGCCGAGCATGGGAAATTTGCGCCGCAATGGCCTGATCTGGGTGCTTCTGTGCATCGGGATCTCGGTTTTGTGGGGCGTGTCGATTGCCCGCAGCGGGAACGCATGGATCGATTTCCGGGCCGTGTATGCGGGCACGCGCTGCCTGATTCACGAGCATAATCCATATAACGTAGGCGAACTCGAACGCGAGTATCTGTCCGAAGACGGCCAACGCCCCGTAGCCTCTCCGCTGCACTTCCAATCCATTACGCTCTATGTGAATTTGCCCTCCACGTTCGTTGTCGTAGCGCCATTCGCGGCGCTTTCATGGGGGCTGGCGCACATCCTGTGGATGCTGGTAACGGGCTGCGTATTGATTCTCGCCATCTTGCTCATGTGGGACATCGGCGCCGGCTACGCGCCGCGTGTTTCGACCTTCCTTGCCTGCATTCTTGCGTTCAATTGCGAGTCCATCTTTTCCGGGGGCAATACGGCTGGAATCGTGGTGGGGCTTTGCGTAATCGCGGTGTGGTGTTTTCTTCAGAATCGCTTTGTGGGGATCGGAGTTCTCTGCCTTGCGCTCAGCCTTGCGGTGAAGCCTCATGACGCAGGGCTGGTCTGGCTCTATTTCGTCTTAGCGGGCGGAGCGAATCGCAAGCGGGCGTTGCAGAGCGCCGTCATCACAGCCGTCATCTGCCTGACGGCGGTCCTGTGGGTCTCGCATGTCGCGCCGACCTGGATGCACGACTGGAACACCAACCTTGCCACGATCTCGGCGCGCGGCGGCATCAACGAGCCCGGCCCCAGCGCTGTGAAGGATGGCTCCGTCTATTCGATTGTCGATCTCCAGGGCGCGATCAGCATCTTCCGCGACGATCCGCACTTTTATAACCTGGCCAGCTACCTGATCTGCGGGGCGCTTCTGCTGGCGTGGGCAATTTGGACGCTGCGGACGCGCTTTTCCGTCCCCAAGGCCTGGCTTGCGCTGGCGACCGTCACGGCCTTCACATTGTTGATTACGTATCACCGGCTTTGGGATGCCAAACTTGTGATGCTCGCTATTCCTGCATGCTGCCTGTTGTGGGCTGAGGGCAAGCGGCCTGGGAAGGCTGCACTTCTGATCACTTCCGCGGCAGCACTCGCGACGGGAGAGATCTCGTTGATTATTTTCGAGGCGACCGTCAATTCCTTCCCATGGAGCACGAACGGGATTGTGGCAACGGCGATCTTCGTTGTGTTGGATCGGCCGGCTTCTCTCGCGCTGCTGGCGATGGGGGTTTTCTATCTTTGGGCGTATCTGTGACGTGCCCATCCGTTGAAGCCTGTCTCATCAGTGATTCAGGAGATGGAGCGCGTTTCAAAATAGCCGCCAGGCGAAGGAGATGGTGCCGATGATCTAGAGTTGATCCTTTACTACCGGGACCGGACAGTCTGGCTGGTCGAGCCGGATGCGATACCGGCGCGGATCAACCCTATCCGATGCCCCAGCAGGCGACCCAGAAATGAGGGCGGCGTTATTGCAGGGCGAGGAAGGAATTTCGGGGAGTTCAGACCATGGTTAACGGAAAGCGCGTAGCTGTCGTGATGCCGGCCTACAACGCCGAGAAGACGCTAGAGCAGACGGTGCGCGAGCTTTCCGACGTGGTGGACATCAAGATCCTGGTCGATGATTCCAGCAAAGACAGGACCGCGGATCTTTCGCGCAGGCTGGGCGTGCTGACGTTCGTCCACGACGCGAACTACGGTTACGGACGCAACCAGCAAACCTGCTATCGCGAAGCGCTCGCGGCTGGGGCGGATATTGTGGTGATGGTGCATCCTGACTACCAGTACACACCTTCGCTGGTCCCGGCGATGGCGGGGATGATCGCCAGCGGCGTGTACGACATGGTTCTGGGATCGCGGATTCTGGGCGCCGGGGCGCTGAAAGGCGGAATGCCATTCTACAAGTATGTGGCCAACCGCCTGCTGACGGCCTTTCAAAACCTGTTTCTGGGCGTGAAGCTCTCGGAATACCACACGGGGTTTCGCGCTTTTTCGCGGGAGCTGCTGGAGACGCTGCCGCTGCTGGAGAATTCCGACGATTTTGTGTTCGACAACCAGATGATCGCGCAGGCGGTGATGTTCGGGTTTCGCATCGGCGAGATTTCGTGCCCGACGAAGTATTTTGAGGAAGCTTCTTCCATCAATTTCAAGCGCAGCGTGAAGTACGGCTTTGGCGTGCTGGCAACGACGGGAGTGTTCGTAGCCCACAAATGGAGAATCATCCGCGCACCGCGCTTCGCCACGAGCGGCCGAAAGATCACGCAGCAGTATTATTCTCGAACCCGGCAGGGATCGTAGAGTATCTCAGGCCCGCCACCGAGAGCGGCGGTTCGATCCCGGAGAGTCCGGAAGGATGAAGTTTTGTTCATGCATCACACCTGCGAGTGGGCCGTCCCGTCTATTCATCAATATGATTCGTGAAGAATGCGCCGGCGCTATACTGGCGGCGATGCGGAGCGTTTTGAGCAGGTTCCGGGTTGATTTCGTGGTGCGTTTCAGCGGCGCCAGGCAGGTTGCGGCTGGACTGCTTCTGCTGAGTTGGACGATTCTCGCGGGGGGGCTTGCGGAGGGGCTCGCGGGCGGCCAGCAACAAACTGTTAGCGCGCGAGTGACCGTGACGGTGGTCGATGAAAATGGCCAGGCGGTGGAAGGCGCGCAGGTGACGATTGACGAGCCGGGAATCGCGCCGGCGCAGCTGTGGACGGACTACGCGGGGAGTTGCAGCTATGCGCTCAAGCAGCAGGAGCCGTACCAGATACACGTGGAGAAGCCGGGATTCTACGAGGCCGATGAGAGCGGAATCGATCCGAGCCAGAACAGCGTGCGAGTGGTGCTGGCGCACGAGCAGATTGTGCGCGAGCAGGTGAACGTGACGGCGTCGACGCCGGGGATCGACACGCAGCAGGTTGCCGACCAGAGCACGATGAACACGCCGGAGATCGTGAACATTCCCTATCAAACCTCGCGCGACATCCGCAATCTGCTGCCGTTCAATCCCGGCGTGGTGCAGGATGCGACCGAGCAGGTGCACGTGGCCGGCTCGGAGACGTGGGAGACGCTGGATACGATGGACGGATTCGATATCCGCTCGCCGGTGGGCGGCTCGCTGAGCCTGAGGGTGAGCGCGGATGCGGTGCGCTCGATCGACGCGGAGACGACGCGCTATCCGGTGGAGTTCGGGCGCGCCACGGGCGGCGTGATCGCCTTTTACACCGGGATGGGCGACAACAAGTTCCGCTTCAATGCGACGAATTTCATTCCTTCGTTCCGCGACGTGAATGGAATCCGCTTCGACAAGTTTGTTCCGCGCTTCACGTTCTCCGGGCCGCTGAAGCGCGACCGCGCGTGGTGGTACGACGGCGTGGAAGTGGAGTACGACAACATCTACATCTCCGAGCTGCCGGCCAACGCCGATACCGACGAGCTGGTGCGCGGAAGCAATCTGGCGAAGGTGCAGGCGAACGTGACTTCGCCGAACATTCTGACCGCGGGGCTGCTCTACAACAACTATCACTCGCCGTACGACGGCATCTTCGTCGCTCACGCCGCAGCAGAGCACCGTGAAGCGCAACACGATTGCCTGGTTGCCGTACCTGCGGGACCAGCAGAGCTTTGCAGACGGCGCGCTGCTCGATTTGGGAGTCGGGTACGTGAGCATTCGCGACGGGTACGAGCCGCACGGGACCACGCCTTACGAGATCACGCCGGAGCAGGCGGAGGGAAGCTATTTCGAGAACCTGACCGGGCGCTCGCAGCGGCTGGAGGGAACAGCGGCGTTGTATCTGCCGCCGCGGCACTGGGCGGGGCGGCACGATGTGAAGGCGGGCCTGGATCTGGACCACATCGCCTATAACCAGGATCAGACGCGCGCGCCGGTGAGTTATCTGCGCGAGGATGGAACGCTCGACCGCGCAGAGCGTGTTTGCGCCGGCGCCGGCGTTCACGATGCACAACGGCGAGATCGGCGCATACGTGCAGGACCGCTGGCAGCCGGCGAAGGGATGGCTTGTGGAGCCGGGGCTGCGCTTCGACTGGGACGAGATTGTGCGGCGGCCGCTGGTGTGCGCCGCGGCTGGCAGCGGTGTATGCGCCGCCGGGCGACAAGAACACGACCAAGATTTCGGCCGGCATCGGGCTCTACTACGAGCACACGCAACTGGAGTACCTGGCGCAGACCTACGCGGGCATTCGCTACGACACGTATTACGAGAGCGGACGGCAGTGACGCCGACGGGGCCGGCGCAGGAGACGGCGTTTACCGCGAACGAGAGCACGCTGCATGAGCCGCGGGCGTTGAACTGGAGCGTGGGCGTGGAGCGGAAGCTGCCGTGGTCGATCTTTGCCGGCGCGAACTTTCTGGAGAAGCGGACCTCGAATGTGTTCACGTTTGCGAATCAGAGCGGGGCGGCGGCGCTGGCGGGCGATTATCTGCTGACGAACGGGCGGCGAGGATCGCTACAGCTCAGAGGAGTTCGACGCGCGGCGGCTGTTTGCGAACGGGTACACGGTGTATGTGTCGTACACGCATTCGTCGGCGCGGACCAATGCGGCGCTCGACTACCTGCCGACGCCGTCGCCGCTGGGGCCGCAGCAGAGCGGGCCGCTGGCATGGGACACGCCGAATCGCGTCATTTCGTGGGGATGGCTGCCGGTTCCGCTCGCAAGGCTGAGAAAGCATTGGGATTTTGTTTACCTGCTCGACTGGCACACGGGGTTTCCGTACACGGCGGTGAATGCGGCGCAGCAGGTGGTTGGCGCGGCGGGAGGGCAGCGCTTTCCCGACTTTGTGAACTTCAGCCCCGGGCTGGAGTGGAAGTTCCATTTTCGCGGGCAGTATTGGGGGTTGCGCGGCGTGATGGAGAATGCGACCGACAGCGGGAATCCGGCGGTGGTGAACAACGTGGTGGATTCGCCGGAGTTCGGAACCTTCAGCGAGTTTCAAGGGCGGGCGTTCACGGCGCGGATCCGGCTGATCGGGGCGAAGTGAAGAAGACAGGGACTAGGGAATAGGGAATAGAAAAGCAGAGACTGAGGAACTACGGGACTTCTGGGACTGAGGGACGATGGAGCAGGGAATAGGGAATAGGGAACGTTCAGATTGAATGGGTGGAGCGAATGCAGGATCTGGGGAAGATGCTGTTGGGACTCGGGCTGTTGCTCGCGGTGATCGGGGCAGCGATCCTGCTGGCCGCGCGCGTGGGGCTGCCGCTGGGACGATTGCCGGGCGATATTTCCTACAAGGGCAAGAATGTTACCTTCTATTTCCCGCTGGGGACGTCGATTCTGATCAGCATTGTGCTGTCGGCGATTCTGTATTTCGTTTCGCGGCTTCCGGCGGTGAGAAGGCGTTTGCGATGGGCCACAAACGCAAACATGCCGCCCGAAGGCGGCATCGTGTGGAAGGACGATGGCTTGTCGGCGCTTAGACGCCGACGCCAAATTCGCTGGCCTGCTGCTCGCCGGCGTTGGAGTAGAAGTCGTAGGGTGTGCGCTTCTTGAATCGGTAGCGGTTGCGCAGCTCTGCGCCGACGATAGATGCCGACCGCGGCGACGGCGATTCCGACAGAAAACCAGGTAATCACACGCAGAGCAGTGGATCCGGCTTTTCCGGTGCGGGGGACTCTTCAACGAGGAGCTCGGATTCAGGATCGGCGGACATCGAACACAGCCTCCTACACCTCCATGATAGCGCAGATGGTGGCGTGGCACGCGGAAGTGGGACGGTGCGGAAAACACGGAAGTAATTTACGCGAAAGTGTCAATTCGGGCCAGCCAAGAGGCTTTTTCTGTTTCGGGAAGAAAGCTGGCGCGGATGGAGTTGGCGGCGAGCTGGCGCAGTTCGTCGCGGGTAAATCCCTGCTGGGTATGGGCGAGGAGGAACTCGTTGGCGAGATCGGAGCCGAAGAAGGCGGGATCGTCGGAGTTGAGCGTGACCAGCAGGCCGCGATCGAAGTAGCGGCGCAGGGGATGGGCGGCAAAGGAGGGGCAGACGCCGGTGCGGACGTTGGAGGTGGGGTTCAGCTCGAGCGCGGTGCTCCGCGACTTTTAGCTCTTGGAGGAGGATTCGTCCTGAATGGCGGAGAGGGCGTGGCCGATGCGCTCGGAGCCGATGGCAAGGGCCTCCCAGATGGCCTCGGGGCCGGTGGTTTCGCCGGCGTGGTTGGTGAGGCGCAGGCCGGCTGCGCGGGCTGCGTGCGTAGAGGGCGCGGAAGGGCTCGGAGCCGGAGCGGCGCTCGTCGCCGCCGAGGCCGATGCCGACGATGGAGGGGTAGTGCGGGCGCATTTCGGCGGCCTTGCGGAAGACGCGATCGGCCTCCTCGACGGTGAAGTGGCGGACGGCGTCGAAGATCCAGTAGAGCGAGAGGCCCAGCTCGCGGGCGGCGCGCTCGCGGGCGCGTTCCAGGGCGGCGAAGATGGGCTCGAAGCAGCGCGGATCGAAGTTGCGCCACATATAGATGACGCCGACGGAGATAAAGACCTCGGCGTGGACGACGCCCTGCGCGGCGAGGTGCTGCATCATGCGCCAGGCGGCCAGTTCGTAGTCTTCGGGGTCGCGAAGGCGGCGCGTGACGGCCTTGAAGGATTCGATGAACTCGGTGAAATCGGTGAACCGGTAGAGCGCCTCGGCTTCGGTGGAGCGTCAAGGGGCTGGGCGTCGTGGCGGGCGCTGAGCTCGACCAGCGTGGCGGGCAGGATGGTGCCTTCGAGATGCAGATGCAGCTCGGCCTTGGGCAGGCGGCGGATGAATTCCTGGATTTCCGTCACACTTTCAGTTTAGCGGGCATGCGGTCAGCAAGTCATGCGATGTCAGCCTGCAGCGCTTCGCGGTTGCAGACTAGTTCGTTTTGATCGCGGTTGCGCGATTGTCGACGAAGGTGATGGTCCACTTTTTGCCGGCTTGATCGTAGGTGATGGTGCGGTTGCCTTCGCTGGAGCTGTCGACATGCTGATTCTGGCCGATGGACATGCGGGTTTGAAGCTCGCTCATGCCGGGAATGACCTGGTGCGCGTCGATGGCGGCCCAGACGTTCTTGGGCCAGTTGTCGTAGATGGTGTGCGGATCGTCGTAATAAAAGAGCACATCGCAGAAGTATTGTTCCTGGCTGCCGTCGATGGCGCCGATGACCGTGGCGTAGAGGTCCGGGCTGTGGGGCAGCGAGAAGATGGCGAAGACCTGGCGGCGTGCCGTGGGAGATGCCGTCGTCGACCTGGGCCGGCGGCGCGGCCTTGATGACTTTTTTGATGTCGAGCGCTGCGCCGAGGGGATGACGCCGATGCGTTTGGTGAAGACGATGCGGCCGGCTTCGTAGGGGAAGTAGGGCATGGTGTAGCCGTTCTTCATCCAGACGCTCGTGCCCTCGAGTTTGAGGGCGTCGTCGAAGGAGGTCATGAACTTCATGCGCACGACGGCGACGTCGTCGGGCGTGAGGTTCTGCTCGGGGCTGGTCTGGCGGAGGACGCCGGGATTGCGGCGGTGCTCGAAGACAGAGAACAGATAGATGCCGCCGATGGCGAGGGTGACGAGCGTGATGATGACGGCTTTTTGCCAGGTCTTCATTGGGAGTCTAGCTGGGCGGTCTACCGGGGCCGGGCGAACTCGGAGCGGTGACGGCTATAGAAGAAGTAAATGAACAGGCCGATGACCAGCCAGATGAGGAAGCGGTACCAGGTGATGATGGGCAGGCCGGCCATGAGCAGGAAGCAGAAGATGACGCTGAGAGCGGGGATGACGGGGCCGCCGGGAACGACGAAGCCGCGGCGGCGGTCGGGCTCGCGGTAGCGCAGGACGATGACGCCGATGGAGACGAGGACGAAGGCGAAGAGGGTGCCGATGTTGGAGAGGTCGGCGAGGGTGCCGATGTCGAAGAGGCCGGAGGGAATGGCGACGACGACGCCGGCGACCCAGGTGGAAAAGGCCGGCGTGCGGAAGAGGGGATGGACGTTGGAGAAGACTTTGGGCAGCAGGCCGTCGCGGGACATGGAGAACCAGACGCGCGACTGGCCGATCTGGTAGACGAGGATGGAGGAGATCATGCCCATGAGCGCGCCGAGCAGGACGACGAGGCGAATCCAGTAGAGCGGATGGCCGCCGGGCAGGAGCGAGAGCTTCTTGAGCGCGTTGACGACGGGCGCGGCGTCGCCGACCATGGACTGCCAGGGAACGAGTCCGGTGAGGCAGACGGCGACGGCGACATAGAGCACGGTGCAGACGACCAGCGTGGCGATGATGCCGATGGGAAGATCGCGCTGCGGATTGCGGCACTCCTCGGCGGCGGTGGAGACGGAATCGAAGCCGATGTAGGTGAAGAAGATGATGGAGCCGCCGGTGAGCACGCCCGACCAGCCGTTGGGCATGAAGGGATGCCAGTTGGAGGGATGGATGAAGCCGATGACGGCGAAGACAAAGATGAGGATGGCAATGAGCTTGAATCGCGACCATCATGTTGTTGGTGGAGGCGGACTCGCGGATGCCGCGCACCAGAATCACCGTGAGGAACATGACGATGAGGAAGGCGGGAATGTTGAAGCCGAAGTGCCAGCCGGGGTTGTAGAGGTTGTTGCCGGCGAGATCCTGGAGGCCGGAGGGAAGATAGGCGGGCGAGATCCATCGCGCGCTGGGATGCAGGCCGAACCAGTCGAGCAGGTCGACGACGTGGGCGGCGAAGCCGACGCTGACGCTCATGTTGGAGCCGGCGTATTCGAGGATCAGATCCCAGCCGATGATCCAGGCGATGAGCTCGCCGAGCGTGGCGTAGGTGTAGGTGTAGGCCGAGCCGGCGATGGGAATCATGGAGGCCAGCTCGGCGTAGCAGAGGCCGGTGAGCGCGCAGACGAAGGCCACCAGGATCATGGAGAGCGCGATGGCGGGACCGGCGCCGGGACGGCCGGCGAGCGCGGTGTGGGTGATGACGTAGTGGATGAGCGGCGTGTCGGTGATGGTGGCGTTGGGCAACTGCTCGCCGGAGATGGCGGTGCCGATGACGGTGAAGATGCCCGAGCCGATGACCGCGCCGATGCCGAGCGCGGTGAGCGACCACGGCCCGAGGCTCTTCTTCAGCGCGTGCTCGGGTTCTTCCGAGTCGCTGATGAGCTTGTCGATCGACTTGCGGGCGAAGAATTGGCTGGGCAGTGCAGGTCTCCTCTGTGAAGCAGCTTCTAGCTACTAGCCTCAGCTTGCTTGCGCGAGTCGGACTTCGCGCCAGCAGATGGGCTGAAGCTAGAGCCAGAAGCTAAGCTTTTTTTACCGCTTCGACTGGCCGCGGACCATCTTCTTCACTTTTTTCTTGAGCGAGCCGCGGGGGGTGGTGCGCTTGGCCTTGGGGGCGGCTTTTTTGCGCGCTGCGCGCTTGAGCTTCTTGCGTTCCGCCTTGTCTTTGATCTTTGTGGTGTCGGCCACGTTAACCTCTTTCCATCGAATGTGTTCAGGGAGCCCGCCGCGCGGGCTTTGCGAGATTTATGTTAACAGGCGGATCGGGGCGGACGAAAGCGCGGCGCGCGCATTGCGCCGCATTGTGGGGCGGATGCGCGGCGCAGCAGCGATTGCAGCGTACAATGAAGGCAGACCGACACAGTGCCTGGCCTGCTCGGCTCCGGCTGACCGATCGCTTCTGACGAGCTTCGCACCTCCACGCAACAATCACCTTGTTCGCCGGAGTTCGTCATGCGTTCCGATCAGGTTCACCGCGCGCTGGCGCGAGGAATGAACCGCTTTGAAGTCTGCCGACTGGTCTCGAAGGGCGTAAGAGTCACGCACAAATCGGGCTCGCGCTTTGAGGATTCCATTAACAGCGTTCTGACTCTACCTGGGGGACCACGAAACTCCCCAAGGGGGGACTGCATCCCGCCGCGTCGCCGGAGGAGCTGGAGCCGGCGGCATAAAAGCGCCCACAGTTCACAGTTCGCAGTTTCCGGTGAGGCGTGGGACGGCTTTGGAACGGACCGGAATGCGAATGAGCTTCAGCCAAACGCAAAAGAGGGACGGCAGTTTCGCCGTCCCTCTTGTTCTTGGTTCCGAACTTGTTTCTCGGTTCCGAACGCGTCCTCAATTCCGGACCGTTTCAGGCCTCTGTCTTAGATAACCTGAACGTTCTCGGCCTGCCATCCCTTGGGGCCCTTGGTCACGTCGAACTGGACCTTCTGGCCTTCCTGCAGCGACCGGAAACCGGTCGACTTGATGGCGGTGTGATGGACGAAGACGTCCTCGCCGTTTTCACGGCTCAAAAATCCAAATCCCTTGGCGTCATTGAACCACTTGACTGTGCCTTGTTCCATGGTGTTGCTCCTCATATTACTGAATTACCGCTGAATGCAATGTGGAGTGTTGCGTGCAGGCGGTAACCGGAACAGGCAAGAACTTCAGATCGAATTCTACGATTGCATACAGTGTAGCACGGAATGGGCTCGCGGGCGGGAAAATCATTTGGATTCAACGAGATAAGGCGGAGCTGGGCGGTTCCAGCGGGAGCGGGCAGACGGGCCTGCGCGCGGAGAGGACGGCAAGGTACACTCAATGTCGCCAGAGAGGTGAAGCTTGAGCGGCGAGCACGAGAGGGTTCTGGTCCTGAACCCCGGAACGACGTCGACGAAGTTCGGCATCTTTACGCGCGCGGGCGAGGAGATGGCGCGCAACATTCATCACGGCGACGAAGAGATCGAGCGGTTCCGCGGGAGGCCCATGCTGGACCGGCTGGAGTACCGCGCGGGGCGGATCGAGGCCGCGCTCAAGGAAGCGGGATACAGCGAGAGCGGGAGGGGCGCGGAGCCCTGGGCCGCGGTGGCCGGACGCGGAGGGCTGCTGCCGCCGATGGAGTGCGGCACCTATCTGGTGGACGACACGATGGTGGAGGAGCTGAGGCGGGCGCGGCGCGGAGAACATGCGTCCAACCTGGGCGCGGTGCTGGCGTTGCGATTTGCGCGGGCGGCGGGAGTGCAGGCCTACATCGTGGATCCGGTGACGGTGGATGAGTGGCAGGCGTGTGCGCGGCTCTCCGGCTCGCCGCTGGTGAAGCGGTCGTTCATCGGCCACGCGCTGAACACCAAGGCCGTGGCGAGGCGCCATGCGCGCGGGCTGGGACGGCGCTACGAGGAGATGCGGCTGATCGTGGTGCACATGGGCAGCGGGATTACGGTGTCGGCGCATCGCGGCGGGCGCATGATCGACAGCAACTCGATCGAGGAGGGCCCGTTCGGCCCCGACCGCACGGGATCGCTGCCGGTGCGCGAACTGATCAGGCTGTGCTTTAGCGGGAAGATGACGGAGAAAGAACTCGACCGGCATGTCTTCGGCGATGGCGGGCTATTTGCCTACCTGGGGACACGGGATCTGCTGGAGGTGGAGCGGCGCATGGAAGCGGGAGACGCCGAAGCCGCGGCGGTCTTCGAGGCCATGGTCTATCAAATTGGAAAAGAGACGGGGGCGATGGCCGCGGTGCTGGAAGGCAAAGTGGACGCGGTGCTGGTGACGGGCGGCATGGCGCACTCGGAGCGGCTGGTGGGGAAGCTGCGCGGGTACGTGGAATGGATCGCGCCGGTGGCGGTCTATCCCGGCGAGGACGAGTTGCGGGCGCTGGCCGAGGGCGTGTTTCGCGTGCTGGACGGCGAGGAAGAGGCGAAGCGGATGAAAAGGCAGGGAGTAGGGAGTAGGACCAGGGATCAGTGAACTGTGAATCGTGAAATGTGGGCATTGGAAAAGTGAAGAAGTGAAAGAGTGAAGAAGTGAGCGGCTACCGGCTACAAGCTGGAAACTAAGAGCTAAAAGCTGACACCAGACAACTGAACACTGCATTAGAATCCGGGAGAGAACCCAGAGAGAGGCAGGACGAACGAGTTGGCGGTTCTGGCGGTGCAGCAGATCCGGCGCATGCGGGGCGGCGCGCAGGGCCAGTTGATGCTGGGCGCGGACGGCCACGTGTACGTGGTCAAGTTCCAGAACAACCCGCAGCACACGCGCGTGCTGGCCAACGAGCTGATGGCCTCGCGGCTGGCGGCGGCGGCAGGGCTGACGGTGCCGGAGACCGAGCTGGTGGAGGTTTCAAGCTGGCTGGTGGAGAACACGCCGGAACTCGAGATCGACATGGGGCGGATGCGGGTTCGCTGCCGGGCGGGACTGCAGTTCGGTTCGCGCTTCGCCGGGGGCATGATGCCGGGCCAGGTGGTGGACTTTCTGCCCGAAGAACAGATGGCGGAGCTGAAGAACCTGGGCGAGTTCGCCGGCATCCTGGCGCTGGACAAGTGGACGGGCAACGCCAACGGGCGGCAGGCGGTGTTCGCGCGGCGGCAGCGCGAGAAGCGCTACAGGGCTCTCTTCATCGACTTCGGGTACTGCTTTCACGCCGGGGAATGGCGGTTTGAGGATGCGCCGCTGCGGGGCGTGTTTTATCGCAATGACGTATACCAAGAGATCAGAGGATGGGAATCCTTTGAGCCGTGGCTGACGCGGCTGGAGACCATGCCGGCGGAGACGGTGTGGCAGGCGGCCAACGACGTACCCCCCGAATGGTATGGCGGCGACCAGGCGGAGATGGAGGCGCTGGTGGAGAAGCTGCTCGCGCGGCGCAGCCGGATCCGGGATCTGATTGAGGCGTTTGGGAACTCGGACCGGAGGCCGTTTCCGAAATGGGGAGAGACGGGGAAAGAAAGAGAGGAAGCGGGTTGGAGAGCGGCACGATGGGGGAATACGATGAGGGTGAATTGAAGGCAGTGGACAGTGAACAGTGGACAGGGAATAGGAAATGGGGAGCAGGGACCATGGACCGGGGAATCGGGAAAAGGGATCGAGGAGGGCTGAGAGGCTGAGGGCTGAGGGCTAAAGGCCGAGAGCTGAGAGCTACAGGCTGCCGGCTACGGGCTGAGGACTGAGAACTGAGGACTGAGGACTGAGGACTGAGGACTGAGGACTGAGGGCTAAAGGCCGAGAGCTGAGAGCTACAGGCTGCCGGCTACGGGCTGAAGACTGAGAACTGAGAACTGAGAACTGAGAACTGAGAACTGAGAACTGCCCCCTGATCATGGTTCACGGTTCACGGTCCCCGAGAAAGACCAATGACCAGCGAAGACCAGCGGCGTGCGTGCGAGTTTCAACTGCTCCGGTATGTGCCGGACGCGGTGCGGAACGAGTACGTGCATATCGGCGTGATCCTGCGCGAGCAGGGGAACCCGCGCGCGGAGGTGCGGTTCACCCGCGACTGGCGGCGGGTGCGCTGCCTCGATCCCGACGCCGATACGGCGCTGCTGGAGGGAATGGAGAGCGAGTTGCGGCGGCGGCTTGCCGAGGAGCCTGGCGGCCGGCTGATGCAGATCCTGGAGGAATCGCTCTCGCTGAACGTGCAGATGACCGAGCCCAAGGCCTATCTGGCGGAGAGCGTTCCTGCGGGGATGGAAGAGCTGATGCGGGTCTACGTGGAGGCTCCGCCGCGGGAGCGGAGCTCGAGGCTGAGCGGGCGCGCTGCGATCCAGTCGCGGATGCGCCTGGAGTTCGAACATGCCGGGGTGTGGGATCTGCTGAGGAAGAAGATCGCTGCCTCGGAGTACACGCGGCCGGGCGATCCGCTGCGCATCGACGTGGGATACCGGCCCAACGGAATCGTGCGTATGTTCCAGGCGGTGAGCCTCGATCCGGGCCTGGAGACGGCCAAGGTGCTGGCCTTTTCGGCGGCCGCGCTGCGCGCCGGCGTGGAGCGCGTGGAGAAAGCCGAACTCGAGTTGACGGCGGTGATCGAGCCGGCGGCGCGCGTGGGAGCGACCGAGGAGGAGCCGGAGCGGCTGGAGCTTTATCGGTTCGGCGTGGAGACGATGGAGGAGCACCGGATTCGCGTGCTGACCACCTCGGACATGGGCCGCGTGGCCGAGACGGCGCGGCGCGAGTTGCATGTGTAAAGAGCTGGAGCGAGGAAATTGGGGTCCGGCTGGCGATCCGGGCGGGGCTCTAAGTTCATTACTATCAATGAGTAAGGATACGGTCGCAGGACGCGAAAATATTTTTTCTGAAGTTTGCCGATAATTTCCACGCTTCGCGGTAGGATGAATCCTGTTGGTGGAATTCAGGCGGGTTGAGGCCGCGGCTGGGAGCGATTGAGTCAGGATTGGCTCAAGATCGTCTCCGGGCGGGCGGCTGACAAAGGATCACTGAACCCTCGAAAAGGCATGGCCCTGGGCCATGCCTTTTGTTTTTGAAGGAAGGTGCGCGTGAAGGTAGGCGAGCAATTACGGGAAATGTGGCGGCAGGCCCGCCATGGCATGCAGGCCGGCGATGGCGAGCGGGCCCGGCAGGTGGAGCTCGAGGCGGAGGCGGAACGCAAGACGCTGGCGCTTCCCGCGATCTTGAGCCCGGTGCAGTTTCCGGGCCGGCATTTGCCCAAGCCGACGCCGATGAACCTGCGCCGGTTTGCGGAGACGCCGGTGGTGCGGCGGGCGATCAACGTGATCAAGGACCGCATCGCGGCGATGGACTGGCAGGTGCGGGTGCGGCGCGGCATGCGGCCCGAGGATGTGGCCTTTGCGGCGCGCAAACTGCGGGCCTTGCGGCGCGCGCTGGAGGAGCCGAACCCGGCCGACAGCTTTCGCACGCTGATGGAGCAGGTGATCGAGGATGCGCTGACGGGCGGCTTCGGAGCCATCGAGATGGAGCCGACCGGCGATCCGGAGCGGCCGGCGATGCTGTGGCCGGTGGACGGAGCCTCGATCCGCATCAACGCCAGGTGGGACGGCGGCGAGGACACGCCGCGCTACGCGCAGGCCATGCCGGGGCAACTGGAGTCGGGCGCCGTGGAGCTGCTCGACCGCCAGCTGATGTACATCCGGATGAATCCGCGCAGCTTTACGCCCTTCGGGCTGGGGCCGCTGGAAGTGGCCTTCGAGACGGTGAACCAGTTCCTGAGCGCGCACCGCTTTGCCGGCAAGCTGGCGGCCAACTCGGTGGCGCAATATGCGCTGTGGCTGAACGAGGCCACGCCGGCGCAGCACGACCGGCTGATCCGCTGGTGGCAGGACGAGATCGAGGGCACGGGGCGCGTGCCGCTGATCTCGACCGAGCAGAAGCCGGAGGTGCTGCGCTTTGCGCAGGGAACGGACGCGGATCTGCGGCTGCCAGTGGCAGGAGTTCCTGATCCGGATGGTGGCCAACGCCTTCGGGCTGCCGCCGCTGATGCTGGGCCTGGAGGCCGACGTGAACCAGTCGACGGCCTCGGAGATGGCCGACGAGGCATTCCGCGGAGCGATCTCACCGCTGGCCATGCTGGTGGCCGGGCACATCACGCGCGACCTCTTTGCGAAGTGCATCGGCTGGCGGGAGTTCGAGTTTGTCTTCAACGAGCTGAGCGCGCGGGACGAGGAGACGGAGCTGCAGGTGCAGGTGCAACTGCTGCAAGCCGGCGTGCTCACGATCGATGAGGTGCGTGCGATGCGCGGGTTGGCTCCGCTGGGGCAGAATCAGGCGGCGCTGCTGTCGGGAGAAGCGGAAGGCAGGAACTAAGGGGCACAGGGACCAGGGGCCGAGTCCCTGGCGGAGCGGAGCGAGCATGCGATTGGAAGCGATGGCGGTAAAGATTCCTCATGTAGACAAGCACCCCAACCGGGTGCCCTTTGAGGGCGTGTTGACAGTGGTGAACGCGGCCAGCGACAGAGCGCCGGCCGGGGCGCGCGGGCACCGTGTGATGCTGACGCGCGAGGCGGCAGAGAAGGCGCTGCCCTCGCTGGTGGGCATGGCCGTGGACTACAGGCCGGGATGGGACGGGCACGATGCGCGGCGCAAGATCGGCCTGCTGACCGAGGCCGATGTGATGGGATCGCGGCTGGTGGTGCGCGGGTACCTGTACGCGCGCGATTTTCCCGAGGTGGCGCAGGCCATCACGGCGCAAGCACCGGAATCGCTGGGCATGAGCTACGAGCTGGCCGATGCGCGCGTGGAGGATATGCGCGCGGAGATCTGGAAGCTGACCCGGGTGACCTTTACCGGGGCGGCAGTTCTGCTGCGGGACAAGGCAGCTTACCGGGCGACGAGCTTTCGCATGGCGAGTTAGCGGAGGATAGCGAAGTTAGCCGAGCTAGCAGAGTTGGCGGCGTTAGCCAAGGGGCGGGTAAGCCCGGCAGTAAATGGGTAAGTTAGTGAGTTAGTACATAAGTGAGCAAGAAAGTGATCAAAGAGGCTCCGTTCGCGGAGCCTTTTTGTTTGTAAGTGAACCGCCGCAGCGAGCAATTCGCGGAAACAGGAAAGGATGGACATGGAACAAGAAGAGAAGAACATCGTGGAGCGGCTGGAAGCCGCGACCAACGCGCTGGAAAAGACGCTCAGTTGGCTGGAAGAACGGCAGGGCGAGCTTCTGCGGCGAGGTGGCGAGGATTTCGGCGACCGTGGAACAGAGCCGGCGTGAAGCCGAACTGGCGGAAAAGCTGGCCGCGGTGGAGCGCGAACTGGCCGAAGTGAAAGCGGCTTCGGCGCAGAACGCACTGAACCCGTTGCGCCGCACCATGCCCGCAGCCACCGCCGAGATGCTTGCCAAGCATGGCATCGGCGAGGGTCCGGTGGACGTGCGCTCGCTGGACGCAGCGTTGTCGGGACTGAGCCTGGAGCAGCGCATTGCAGTGAAGACGCAACTGCTGCGGGCCGGAGCAATCGCGTAAATCCAGTTGTCAGTTGTCAGTGAACAGTGGTCAGTTGCTTGGGATCGCTGTCCTGACCACTGATCGACGTTAACTGATCGCTGATTACTGATCACTGATCACTCAAGCTATGGCCCCATGGAGGGGGTGGAGAGAATCTATGAACGCAACCTTTGCAGACATTCATGCGGCAGCGGACTACATCGGGCCGGGCGCTATCGAAGTTCCGCTGTATCAGACCGAGATTTTTGACATTTGCCGGCGCTCCAGCTCCTTCGGACAGCGCATCAAGCAAGTTCCCGCAACCGGGCATCCGTCGCGCTTCTTTGAGGAGACGGCGATACCCAATCCGGGCACTGCCGGCTTTGTGAATCCGCGTAGCATCAATCCCACGGTGGTGAGCCCGACGCGCATCGAGCTCAGCGTGCCGCTGAAGGCGATCGTGGCGCAGATCAACTACAACCTCTTCGACATCGAGCTGGGCGACCAGCAGAAGCAGTTTGCCTATCTGCAGGCCAAGGATCTGGTTGATACGGTGAGCGGCGTGATGGTGGCGCACGACGTGGCCTTGTGGAACGGCAATGACACCAGCCTGAGCGCGCCCACAACCACACAGTACATGGGCTGCGCAGCGCAGATCGCGGCCGGCGGCAACTCGGTGACCGTGACCACTTCAATGAAGATCGTGGACACGATCAAGACCACGGTGGCGCAAATGGTGGCTAACAACGGCTACCATGTGCGGCCCACGGCGGTCTATGCCAACCCCGTGCTGCTGGACCTGATCGACCAGGAGATGAAGTCGGAGTACAACGTGGTGCTGAACACCGACCAGATCACCGGCGGCTTCCGCGTGAAGATGCTTTCGACGCAGGCCGGCGACCTGCCTTTGATTCCGGATTGGAGCCTGAGTTACACGGGCACGCCGGGAAGCGGCAATGCCGTACTTCCGGCCTACATCGTGACCGAGGATCTGATCGAGTATCACTGGCTGGGCGATCCCACGCCGCGCGTCTTCCAGCTTGGGCTGCCGAACTCGCTGACCTACCAGTATGTCGCGGTCAAGTTTGGCGCTCCGGTGGTGAAGGGCGCGAACTTTGCCCACTATCAGGTGCTGGTGGATCGGTAGAGAAAACAGTTATCAGTGGTCAGTGGTCAGTGATCAGTCCGAAGTGAAAGCGAGTTTGCAGTCGGTTCCTGAGGCTGTAACTCGCGGATTGATCGCTGGCACCTGATCACTGCCGGCTGACAACTTTGAAAGGAATCGCGATGGCATATCTCGAGCCAGCGGATTACATGAACTATGGATTGCCGGCCGGGACCACGGCGGACTGGATCACGGCCGCGACGGCCTTGATTAACAGTTACTGCAGGCGGCCCGATCTGAACGTGATTCAGTACACGGAGCGCCTGCGCGTAACAGCGGGGGCGCAGACCGTGCGCCTGAGCTATCTACCGCTGGCGCCGCTGGCGCCGGCGACGACGCCGATGGTGAACCTCGAAGGACGGTACGCAAGGCCAAGGCGCGGAGAGATTCCGCAGGAGCCGCTCATCGAGATCGCGTGGGCGTTTGCGCTGCCCGGGCAATGGACGTCGATCGATCCCACGCTTGTGGACTTCGACCCGAACACAGGTGAGCTGACGCTGCCGTGGAATGTTCTGGGACTGCCTTACAACGAAGTGCAGGCGACGTACACGGCGGGCCTGGCGACGATCGGCGACGACGTGAAGTCGGCGTGTGCGCAGATTGTGCGCAATGCGCAGGCGACGCCGGCGCTGAACGCGAGCATGAGCAGGATCGACACGATGCAAATGAAGTATTTCTCAAGTTCGCTGATCGACGAGACGGTGCAGGCGTGGCTGAATCCGTACGTTGCGAACAGGCTGGGGTGAGCGATGAGCGATACGGCACCGCGCAACCCGCGAGGAGCGCCGCAG
The DNA here is from genome assembly GCA_963835895.1 of uncultured Acidobacteriaceae bacterium. GTDB lineage: Bacteria > Acidobacteriota > Terriglobia > Terriglobales > Acidobacteriaceae > Telmatobacter. The sequence continues at coordinate 221,112 of CAWIHC010000008.1, forward strand.
ATGCTGGCCGACGCGCTGCTGCGCAGCGCATCGGGTACGACGGCACTTCTGCGCGTGACAGGCACGAACACGGATACGAGCATGTCGGAGGTGGGTCTGGTGGCGACCACTTTCGCCGATGTTCCGGTGAGCCCGGTGCTGATGCGCAAGCTGCGGCCGACATGGCAGGAAGGCGGCGAGTCGAAGTGGGAGCTGCTGGTGTCGGCGACGAGCGTTGAGCAGCAGATCAGCACGCTCGATCTGCCGTCGGCACAGTCTCTGTTCGCCATGACTTTGGCGGTTACCGTGGCCGGGCAAGACTATCTGATCGAGTCGATCGCTTCCAACGAGGCGTTCGGCCAGGTGTATCTCTACCGGCTGCTTTTGCGCGAGGCGCGGCAGCAGGCAGTGTAACCGCGTGAGGAGCATCCATGCAGAATGCGAAAGATTCTTTTTATATGGCGCTGCGCACGCGGCTCACAGCGATCAATCCGCAGCGGACGATCCTGCTGCGCGGCGCGGTGCGGCCGGGAATTCTGGTGGAGGAAGCGGAAGCTCCGTTCAGCCAGTTTCCCAACGATGTGTTTGTGCTGCGCTGGCTGGGGCTGGCTGTCGACATGGATCTGACATCGACGATGGCAGGCGAGCAATGCGAAGTCGTCTACCAGACTTGCGGCACGCAGAGCTTCGGCGGGTTGGACCGCGGCCGCGCTTTGAGCGCGATGGACGAGGAGTTGATGGCCATGATTCAGCCTTTCTACACGCCGAAACTGAATTACGCGACCACGCCGCCGTCGGCCATGTTGACGCAGGTTTTTTGGGACGAGCCGGTGTTCTCGCCGATCGTTACCCAGCGCGACCGGCTGAGCCGCAGCGCGACGGTGTTGGTTTACAGCTACCAGGAGCAGGGGGAGTAAATGGCCGCAACTTGGTTTTCCGCTCCGGCGCCGGTGGCACGAAGGGTGCGGGCTTTCTTTGCGCCAGTGAATCGCGCTGCGCAAACGCCCGTTCTCTTCGATCCGTCGGAACAGGGCCGGCTTTAGTCTCGATGCTCCACCCGCACCGTGGATCAGCCTGGGATGGGTACAGGATTTTGTGCGCAAGACGGCGAGTAAGTCGGCACCGCTGATGACCGGAATTCCCGCGGCGCCGCTGGAACAGGTGCGCGAGACTCTTCAGGCGCAGAGTAAGTCTTCAGTTTCTAAGTTGGACTAAGTTGACAATGGCTCTGGCTACGGGCTCGCAACATATGAACATCCTTGCGCCCGGCGAGCGGGGCGGCTCCTGCAGCCGACGGAGCGCAAGCAGTTCCCGCAGTGACGCCGCAAAGCGGCTCGACGAGCACATCGATCCTGCTGGCGCCTACAGACGCGGCTAAGTTCACGCCTGGCGCGATCGTTGCCGTGGACGTGGATTACAGCGGGCAGACCGGATATGTGGGCACGCCAGTGGCGGGCGCTTACGTGCGCCAGGCGCTCACGGACGTGGATTACGTCCGGCGCGTCACGTTCAACGTCGCGCTAGTATCGCAGGTGACTGCAACCGGACTGACTCTCGCCGAGCCTTGCCTGGCGGCGCACCAGGCAGCGGGCGCCAAGGCGCAGGCAGTAACCGGATTTGTGGATCGAGAAGGCGGAAGCTTCTATCAGGAGTGGTCGGCGCTCTTCGTGATGGAAGGCAGCCAGGGAGAGAGAATCTTCTTCCACTATCCAAGACTGCAGGCCATGACCGGCGCGGAGGAGGCTGTTTCGCCGCTCAACGCGAAGAATCAGAGCGGACATTCGCGTGTACTACTCAAGGGGCAGTTTCTGGCGCTGCCGGTGACGGACCCGTTGGATGGCGAGCGGGTGGTATGTTACCGGAGCTTTCTGCCCGCAGCCAACGCGCTTGTGTAGCGCGCGATGAAAACGGTTCGAGTTACCAGACAGAGAGTTGCGATGAAGATAACGATCCAAGGGCGGGATTACACGGCTGCTTTCGACGCCGTGCGTCCATTGACCATCGAGCGCAAGCTAAATGAGCCATCTGTCTGCGAGTTATGGTTGAGCTTACCGGCCAGCGGCAGTCTCGCGGCACCCGTTCGCTTTCAGTCTGTATCGGTGACGGGCGATGACGGGACAACTTACTTTACGGGTTATATCGCCGTAACTCCCATGCCTGAGTACGCGGGCGAGGGGGTCGAAGGGCCACGCTATCGACTGGCGATTCAGGCGGTCAGCGATGAGATTCTGCTGGACCAGGTGCTGATGCCACCTAGCGCGGGAATGGCAGAAGACGATGTGGGCACATTGCTCGCGTCCCTTGTGGCTCACACCGGATCGGCGTCCCTTTCCGCGCAGACCGCTTCGCTAAACCGCCTTGTGGGAAACTTTACGCCGGAGCTGGGGGCAAACTGGAGCAAAAGCGCGGGGCAGGCCGCTGGCATGGCGCGGGCGGCGTATCGCGCACTGAGCGGCGCGGTCACGTTGTCGGCGGTGCAGACAACCGTGCATCCGCTCAACGAGACCGATGGCAGCCTGAATCTGGCTAACCTGGCATTTACGGCAAGCGTGAAACGCGCGCTGGCCAACGATGTGACAGTCTGCGGCGAGAACGAGCCGGTAGCCTATGTTACCGAGTACTTTCTCGGCGACGGAGTGACAACGCAGTTCAATCTGGCGGCCGACCCATACTTTCCCGCGACTTCAAAATCCACGATCATCAGCGAACTCTTCAACGAGCCGCAGATCAATGAGACCGTGTGGGGTGTGTCAGGCGGCGCGGGTTACCTTACGATCGGCCCCAATGGCCTGGCGATGAACGGCGGCAACGGGATCGACGGGCAAACGCTGCTCACATGGATCGATCCGATCGAAATGGGTGGAACGCTGCTGCTTGAAGCCGTAGGTGTGAAGCTCTCCCCGGGCAGCACGGGCATCGTGGCGGGATTGTTTACCAGCATTGAGACAGCGGCGAATTGCACCGCAGGTTTTCAGGCGACGGCACAACAAGGGACAGGAGCGGTGACTCTGCAGCCGGTCGTGGAGGGCACGCCCGCGGGAACGACGTTTACGTTGAACCCAGCCAACCAATACACACTCCGCGTCCGCGTGCATTGCCCCGAATGTAATCGCGTGCAGGCGATCTACTACTCCTTTGGAGATCAGGGGCTGCTCGCCGCCGGGGGTGATTTTGCCATCGCTCCCGGAAGAATCCAAATGGAGATTCAGGAGTTTGTCAACGGCGTTGGCGCAACGCCAGTCACACTTTATGATGGTTCGGTCGCCTACCTGCCTGGCACCTGCGTTGTGGTGCCGGCGAGCAGTATCAATTTGATCGGAACGATTCGCGCCGTAAACCTTACGAACTTAGGGTCAGGCTGGGTGGTCAGCACCCCGCCGAGCGGCGGATCGTACACGCGAAGGGTTGGCACAACCGCCGAAGCCGCGGAGTGTCATCTTGAGCGCACGGGCAAGCTCACGTTCTATACCGGATATACGCCGGTTGCAGGCGAACAGATTGCAGTGAGTTACCGGACGATTGGGCGTGCTGTGGGCCGAGCAGTGAATACTGTCAGCCAGCAGGCGCTGGCGCAAGCCGGCTCGCCAACGGTGGCTGCATGGATTGGCTCGGTCACTCGTCCCCCGGCGCGCAGCTCCGCGGACTGCCGGAACGCCGCGCTGGTCATGGAGCAGGCTGCAGCGAGCGCGAGCGCGCTTTGGAGCGGAACGTACAAAGGGAACCGGACGAACTTTGCCACGGACGTTTGGCCCGGCGATGCGCTGTTGCTTAACGCGCCTTCGACAAGTCTGAATGCGGAAGTTGTGGTGCGCGCCGTTAAGGTGACTTACATCGCCAGTTATCCCGACTTAGTGGATTACGAAATCGCTTTTGCAAATGACTGGGCAGATGACTTAGCCATCAAGACCAGCACCACGGTGCCAGCGAACACCTGGTTGCCAGCCCTCATTGCTCCCACCGTGCTGGCCAATCTTGCGGGTCTTACGGTGACCGCGATGAACGGAAGCACCGTGACTGTGAATACGGGAGCGACAGCGCCGAGCGGCGGCGGGTTCGAGATCCGGCTGCGCGATTTTGCCTTTATGCCGGGCGAGGATCCAACGCTGGTGATGCGCGGCTCGCAGCCGAGTCTTACGTTTTCGCGCGTTTCGGCGAGCGACCGATTCTACATTCGAATGTACGATGGTTCCACGCCGCCAAATTACTCAGAGTTCTCAACGGCATTGTTTATCAATCTGCCGGTGAGCTCGTGAGGGAGATCGCGGCCGGTGACGATTTACTTAGCGGAGTCCGGTGGATGCGCATGATGAATGAATTCGAGGCCCAGGTGCTGAGCGATCTAAGTGTGCTGAAATCGCAGATGTCCGGCTTGATGGGCGATGGCAGTGGCGGCCGCTTGGCGGAACTGGAGCGGCGCATGGACCGCCACGAACAGAACTGGCAGCGTGCGAAAGGATTCCTCGCCGCCATCAGCGTAGTGTTCGCCGTGATCGAAGTGGCGGTTGAAGCGTGGCACCGGCATTGAGCGGCCGACAGGGATGAACCTTCGTATAATGACCCCATGAGCGAACAACCGCTGGTGGGCGTCGTGATGGGCAGCAAGAGCGACTACGAAGTGCTCTCGGCTGCCATAGAGATTTTGCGCGAACTGAAGATTCCCCATGAGGCGCGGGTGCTGAGCGCGCACCGCACGCCGGACGAACTCTCGAATACGTAGAAACGGCGCAGGCGCAGGGGATGCGAGTGATGATTGCGGGCGCGGGCGGCGCGGCTCACCTGGCCGGGCGTGATCGCTGCAAAAACGCTGATGCCCGTGCTTGGCGTTCCCATTGCGGCCACACCGCTCAATGGACTTGATTCGCTGCTGTCAATCGTGCAGATGCCCAAGGGGATTCCCGTGGGGACGCTGGCGATCGGCAAGGCAGGAGCGGCGAACGCAGCACTGCTGGCGGCGGAGATTCTGGCGGGAACCGACGCGGCTCTCTACGAACGGCTCGCCCGCTGGCGCGCCGCGCGCGCCCAGGAAGTGCTGGAGCAAAAACTGCCTGAATAAGCGCCACGCGCGGGCAAAAGGATTGGAAGTTTGTCTGCGGTGGGCGCAGCTGCGGAAGAGGCGCTAGAGCGGGTGCTGGAGGCGAAGCGACGACTGTAGATGGACAAGTTGCGCTCTGCGAGTGACGGGCAGCTGACGCCATACTTATGCGCAGGAAGCGCTGCACACTACTGTACCTTTATGAAATCGATTTTTCCTTCGACAGGGATAGAGTACGAGGGATGTTTCGGGCTTATGATCACAGGAAATTCAGATCCGCCGGGATAGCGGCGCAGATAGGCCTCAGCGTAGTTACGGTATATAAACGGTTGCTTGTAAGTTCCTTCGAAGCGCTTGTCCGCGTTGCGATACTTGTAGTGGATGACAACAAGAAGACATCCCGTGAAACATTCGTCGAGCTTTGAGGAAACGACAATCGCGTCGAACGCCGGCCAATCGCTGGTGCCAATTCTTTGCGCGAACTTTATAGCTACGCGGACGAAGAACTCGATGAATTTACTCCAGCCGACTGCCATGGCAGAACAATATCACGTGACCATAAGGCCGCGTTGCTCCAGCAAGTAGCTATGGGATCACAACTGTGATTAACCAGGGGGAAGAGACCGTGCGGGTCTGGTAACCCGCATCACAGTCGGTCAGGGGCCGGCGGTACAACCTGTCCGTCCAAGTCACACAGACGGTAAAGCAACCACAGATCCTTCGACTCCCTTCGCTGCGCTCAGGTCGCTCAGGATGACAGCCTTCAGGAGAAGCAAAGAATTTCAGATCACCTGCTCCGCCTTTTCCCATCGCTTCGGCCGCTTGTTCGCCTGCAGAATCTTCTTGCGCAGGCGAAGCGACTTGGGCGTGACCTCGACGAACTCATCGTCGGCGATGAACTCGATCGCCTGCTCGAGGTTCAGCGTCTTGTAAGGCACAAGGCGGATGGCGTCATCGGCGGTGGAGGCGCGCATGTTGGTCATCTTCTTTTCGCGGACCACGTTCACGTCGAGGTCGTTGTCGCGCGAGTGCTCGCCGACGATCATGCCTTCGTACACCTCCACGCCCGCCCCGACAAAGAGAATTCCGCGCTCCTGCAGTCCATTCAGCGCATAGGTCGTCGTCAGTCCCTGGCGGTCGGCGATGAGCGCGCCCGTGGGCCGCTGCGGAATCTCGCCCTGATAGGGAATGTAGCCGTCGAAGAGCGAATTCATCACGATGGTTCCGCGCGTCTCGGTGAGCATCTCGCTGCGCAGGCCGATGAGTCCGCGGCTGGGCACGCGAAACTCCAGCCGCACGCGCCCCGAGCCATGATTGTGCATCTTGGTCATCTCGCCCTTGCGCGGGCCAAGCTTCTCAATCACCACGCCGGTGAACTGCTCGGGCACGTCGATGGTGAGGTGTTCGACCGGCTCCATGCGCACGCCGTCCACCGTTTTGGTCACGATCTCCGGCCGGCCCGCCATCAGCTCGTAGCCCTCGCGCCGCATCATCTCGATCAGGATCGCGAGCTGCAGTTCGCCGCGGCCCAGCACCTTAAAGCTGTCGGGCGAGCCTGTCTCTTCCACGCGAATCGAAACGTTGGTCAGCAGCTCTTTTTCCAGGCGCTCGCGCAGATTGCGGCTGGTCACGTACTGACCTTCGCGGCCGGCGAACGGCGAGGTATTCACATTGAACTGGATGGCAATCGTCGGCTCGTCAATCACGATCAGCGGCAGCGGCGCGGGATTCTCCACGCTGGTGATGGTCTCGCCAATGGTGATGCCCTCCACGCCGGCCACGGCCACAATGTCGCCCATCGTGGTCTCTTCGATCTCCGTGCGCTTGAGGCCCGAGAAGGTGAATAGCTTGGTGATGCGCGTTTTGTAGAGCGAGCCGTCACGGCGCGAGATGTTCACTTCGTCGCCGGCGTGCAACGTGCCCTGAAAGACGCGGCAGATGGCGATGCGGCCGAGGTAATCGGAGTAATCGAGATTCGCGACCAGAATCTGCAACGCGCCGCCGGGATCGCCCGTGGCTTCCGGAATCGTATCTACGATGGCCCGGAACAGCGGCTGCAAGTCCATGCCCGGCTTGGCCGGATCGGTGGTCGCTGTGCCGGCCTTGGCGACGGCGTACAAGACCGGAAACTCTAGTTGCGATTCATCCGCGTCGAGGTCGATGAACAGGTCGTAGATCTCGTTCAGCACTTCCTGCGGACGCGCGTCGGGCCGGTCAATCTTGTTGATGACCACGATGGGCGGCAGCTTGGCCTCGAGCGCCTTCGAAAGCACATAGCGCGTCTGCGGCAGCGGGCCCTCGGCCGCGTCCACCAGCAGCATCACGCCGTCCACCATTTTCAGCGCGCGCTCTACTTCGCCGCCAAAGTCGGCGTGGCCGGGCGTGTCGACGATGTTGATTTTTCCGCCGCCGAAGTTGATGGCCGTGTTTTTGGCGAGAATGGTGATGCCGCGCTCGCGCTCCAACTCATTTGAGTCCATCACGCGCTCGGCTACCTGCTCATTGGCGCGGAAGGTTCCGGCCTGGCGCAACATGCCGTCAACCAGCGTCGTCTTGCCGTGGTCCACATGGGCGATGATGGCGATATTGCGTATCGTCTGGCTCACAGGTGCAGTTTTTCCTTCTCTCGGATTCGGCCGCGCGGGCCCTCGGGACGGTGACGGCGATTCCAGAGTGCGCGTGCTCCATCAAGATTGTTCGCGTGTCGCCGACTCCCTGATGGTCGCGGCGACCAAGAATTAGCGGCTTCGGTTTACAGCAACTCTGGAATCGCTATCGGGGAGTAAGAATGAGTTGATGCGCCGCACAGCGCGGCAGATTTCATTTTATCAGGCGGAGAGCTACCGGCTGATCCGGAGGATGCGCATGGTGCGCATTCGAACAATCTGCGAATGCGATTTGCAACCATTCAACCGGCGTTCACAATTCAGGCGCCATCGGCCCGATACGATGAGCGAGAGCACTTCTGCCGGTGCTCTTTGCACGACGAGCCTGCAGATCGCGTGCTAAAGAATGACTTTACTTCAGATACGCATGCACCAGATCGATCAGATCTTCGGCCAGTTCCGGCGCAATCTGCTCCTTAACGCCGTCCACGAGGTGGAAGCGGATGTGCGTTTCAAGCACATCGGCCATGAGGCTGTTGACGCCGCCGCGCACCGCGGCAAGCTGCATGAGCTGGCCACCGCAGTCCTCATCGGCTGCCAGCGAACGCTCCACCGCGTCCAATTGGCCGCGCAGCTTTTTCAACCGCTGCAAGAGTTGGAGTTTTTCGCGTTCCTGATAGGACATATTCCGGCTCCTCTGTTGGACAATACCCTACCGGGGTATAGTATGACCCAAGGGGGGGTATAGCCACCCTGCATCCATGTTATGCCTCTCCGGAATCCCAACCCGCTCTTGTATGCACTGCCCGGACTGGCCTGTGTCTTCGTGCTCACGGCCGCTGTCGCAGCCGCACAGGCTCCAACCGACTTGCCCTCCGCGCCAGAACCGCAGCGCGCGGCCGCGAGCGAAGGAGGGCAGCAAGCCCAGCCTATGATTCCGTTCACGTTGTCAGCGGCCGGCCCCATTCATCTCGAGTGGGTGGGGAGCGGGATCGAGTCGGCGACGGAGGGAGGATCGGCGGGCGCGGGGCCGACGGCGCCGCCTGTAGCCAAAACACTTACCATGTTGCCGCACTCTGACACGGCTCCCTACTGGGTCTCCGGCCAAGCCAACAGCATCTTGCAAATGCACGGGCATTTTCACTCGCCCTACGAGGGGGCGAACAGCCTCATCGACGATTTCGAAACCAAAGCGTCCGAAGTAACGACGCTCTATCTCGGCTATCAATGGCATCCGAACACGCGCTACAACACCGACTTTATCGTCGACGTTGAAAACGCCGGCGGGCGCGGCATCTCCCAGGCGCTGGGGCTGGCGGGCGAAACGAACCTCGACGTGGTGCGCAACCCTAATCTGAGCGTTAAGCCATATCTTTCGCGCGGCGAGATTCATCAGATCTTCGGCTTGACAAACGAGATGACCGACCAGGATCGCGGGCCGCTGGCGCTGGCGACGAAGGTGCCCGTGCGCCGGTTTGAGATTCGCATCGGCAAGATGAGCCTGCCCGACACCTTCGACCTCAACTCCGTTGGATCTGACAGCCACCTGCAGTTCACCAACTGGACGATCGACAACAACGGCGCATGGGATTACGCGGCCGACACGCGCGGCTACACCGTGGGCGGCATTCTGGAGTACGACGACAAGATCTGGTCGGCGCGCTACGCCATCGCCGCGATGCCGACCGATTGCCAACGGCATCACGCTCGACTGGGCCTTCAGCCGCGCCAACGGACAGAACTGGGAGTTCGAGCTGCGCAAGGGACTCTTCGCGCGAGTGGCTCAATCCGAAGCGCGAGGGCGCGGTGCGCGTGCTGAGCTACGTGAATCACGCGCACATGGGCGACTACCGCGAGTCGGTCGACCAGTACCTCAACGGCCAGGTGTCGACACCCGACATCACCAAGACCGAGCGATTCGGCGCAGTGAAGTACGGCTTTGGGCTGAACACCGAACAGGAAGTGACCGACAGCCTGCGGCTCTTTGCGCGCTTCGGCTGGAACGAGGACCAGCACGAGTCGTTCGCCTACACCGAGGTCGGGCAGACGATCCTCTTTGGCGGCGACTACAGCGGCCAGAGCTGGCGGCGGCTCAACGACAAAGTGGGCGTAGCGTTTGTCTCCAACGCCATCAAGCGCGACCACCAGAATTATCTGCACTACGGCGGGCTTGGCTTCCTGCTGGGCGACGGCAACCTGCGCTACGGACGCGAGGACATTCTGGAGTGGTATTACAACGCTCACCTTTGGCGTGGATTCTATGGCATGGTTGGCGGCACGCAGATTGCGCATCCCGGCTACAACACCGACCGCGGGCCGGTGTACGTGACGACGGTGCGGGCGCACATCGATTTTTGATCAAAGCAGGGAGTAGGAAACAGGGAACAGGCGGGGAGCTACTGCCTGTGAAAACCCGAGAACTGAAAGCTCACTTTGCCGGCGGCGTTTGCTGCGCCTGCGGCTGGTCGGGGAGGGTGTAGATCACCTCACCGGGCTTGGCATAGTGCAGCTTCTCCCGCGCCTCGCGCTCAATGGCATCGGGATCAGACTTCAGGTGCTCGATCTGCTGGCGCATCTGCGCATTTTCCTGCTGCAGGTCCTTGATCTCCTGCTGCAGAGCGCGGTCCTCGGCGCGTTTCTGCTGCCAAACCGACAAACCGTGCTTGCCGTAGATCACGTGCCAAGTAACCAGCAGCGCCAGAACCACGGCGACGACGGTTCCCGCGGGCCGCCAAAGCCGCTGCGTCCATCCGAGCGCCGAAATGCGCAGCGGAATAGGCTTTGCGCCCGGCGCTCCCGTCTTCACTGGCACATTCTCTTCCGGCATCGAATCTCAATCCGCGCATCCGGTCCGCGATCAGACCCTAGCTCAGCACAAACTTCTCGGCCGCCGACCGCAGCGCCTGCATATCCCGCTCATTGCGCGCTTCAGTGTAGGCTCGGACCACCGGTTCTGTCCCCGAAAGCCGGTAGCAAACCCACGAGCCATCGTCCAGAATCAACTTGAGCCCATCGGTCCTGACGACCCGGACGACTTTGCGCCCGCTCAACTCCTTCGGATCGGCCTTCAACTTCTCAGTGAACGCGGCTTTCTGCTCCGCGGTCAAGTGGAAGTTCTCGCGAACAGGGAAATAGGAACCAACCTTGGCAAAAAGCGTCTTCAATTGTGCGCCGAGGCTTGCGCCGCGCGTAGCTACCATCTCCGCAACGAGCAGGCCCGCAATCACGCCGTCCTTTTCCGGCACGTGGCCGCGGATGGTGAGTCCCGCCGACTCCTCGCCGCCGATGGCGATCTTATCCTGATCGATCAGCGCGCCGATGTATTTGAAGCCCACCGGCGTTTCGTAGATCGGAACCTTGTGATATTCGGCCAGCGCGTTGATCAGGTTGGTGGTCGCGACACTCTTGGCCACGCCGTTCTTCCAGCCGCGCGTTTCCACCAGATAATCGAAGAGCAACGCGATGACGTAGTTCGGCTGGATAAACGTTCCATCGCCGTCCACGATGCCGAAGCGGTCCGCATCGCCGTCGGTAGCGATCACCAGCGCCGCGCCGATCTCCTTCATTTTTTTCTTCGCGTCGCCCAGCAGCTCGTCGGAGGGCTCCGGCGCGTGGCCGCCGAAGAGCACGTCGCGGTAGTCGTGCACGGTTTCGACGGTCACGCCGGCCTCGCGCAGAAGGTCGGCAGGGATAGCCGCGCCCCGCGCCCCAAAACGGATCGTAGACCACCTTGATGCCGGACTTGGCAATGGCCTTCAGATCCACGAGCTCGGCGAGGCGCTTGAGGAATGCAGGCTTCACGTCCGCGGTTTCGAATTTCTCATCGAAGGGGCTGGGAACGCCGTTGCCCCCGCCGCTAGCAATTCTCTCGACCGCGGCCTCAATCTGCTTCGTGACTTCGGGCAGGGCAGGCGCGCCGTCGGGAGTGGAGTACTTGATGCCGTTGTACTCCGGCGGATTGTGCGATGCCGTGAAGTTGATCGCTCCGGAGGTCTTGAGCGTGCGCACGGCATAGGCGATGGCCGGAGTCGGCGCGGCCTCGGGAATCACGATGGGCGTGACGCCCGCGCCTGCCAAGACGCGCGCCGCCTCGGCCACAAAGCTCTCGCCGAGGAATCGCGGATCGCGCCCCACGAGCACGCGATGCGGCTCGGGGAGAGTCTTCACATAAGCGGCGATTCCCGCAACTGCCAGCCGGATATTGGCCACCGTAAACTCGTCGGCCACAATCGCCCGCCATCCCGAAGTGCCAAATTTGATCGCTGTGGACATGGTCTTCTCCGTGTACGGCGGCCTCGTTCGCCGCAAAGTTCATACTGCAACACGGAGCCCGGAATCGGCAAGCCGCGGCACTTTCACCGGAATGAAACAGAGGGATGAGCGGATTCACGCGGCTGTTTGGGCGTAGAGTGTTGGCAGAATCGTTTTCATCCCGGAGGGGCCAAATGCTCGAAACTACTTCGTCTGCCCGCATCGTGATGACCACCGTGGTGAGCCCCGAGGAAGCCACTCGCCTGGGCCGCACGCTTGTTGAGGAGCGCCTGGCTGCATGCGCCACACTCCTTCCCCCGGTTCACTCCATCTACCGGTGGCAAGGCAAGATCGAGTCGTCAGCCGAAACTCTGCTTCTGCTCAAAACCGCCAGCGAGCAATTGCCTGCTCTTGAATCCCGGCTGCAGGAGCTGCACAGTTACCAAACTCCTGAATTCCTTGTGCTTGGCATCGAGGCCGGCAGTCATACATACCTGAAATGGCTGTGTGCCAGCCTCAGTACGCCGCAGGGTACCAAAGTGTAAACGAACGTCATAACCAGCGACAGGCCCTCTGGTATTCTTGTTTGAGTTCGTCTCATGCGCTGGCTCCTCATCGTTTTTCTCGTCTCGCTCGGGGCGCTGCTGTTTGCGGCTGCGGGGGCTGCCCGTCACATTTGGCTGCAGCGGATCAGGCGCGGGGGTCGAACTCTCCCCGGCCTTGGAGCCGGCCGAGGAGCCCGACCTGAAAGTGAAGCCCTGAAAAATGTTGTGATGAAAGGTCCGGACTTTCCGCCGGAAGCAAACCGTAATTGTGTGGTCATACACTGAATGCTGTTGCAAGATTGAAGAATGATTAAAGTTCCGTTGCCGAAAGGATCTCCCCCGTCGTGAGCACCAAGACCCCTGATCTCGCCAGGTTCGACAGGCCCTCAACGAAATCTCCATCGCCCATAGCCCCGATTCCGACGATGCCTTCATGTTCTACGGCTTGGCGACCAACAAGATCCGTGTGCCCGGCTACCGCTTCACCCACACGCTCTGCGACATCGAGACCCTCAACCGCCGCGCCCGCGAAGAGGCCTTCTACGACGTCACCGCCATCAGCTTTCACGCCTATCCGTACTTGCAGGAGAACTACACGCTGATGGGCTGCGGCGGCAGCGTGGGCGAGGGTTACGGTCCCATGGTCGTCTCCAGCCGCAAGCTCGACGTGGACGACCTCGGCCGCATCCGCGTTGCCGTTCCGGGCACGCTCACCACGGCCTATCTCGCGCTCAAAATCTTCAACCCGGAAATTGAGACCGTTACCGTTCCCTTCGACCGCATCATTCCCGAGATTCTGGCCGGCACCTACGACGCCGGACTCATCATCCACGAGGGCCAGCTCACCTATTCCACCAGCGGTCTCTTTAAGGTCATCGACCTCGGCGTCTGGTGGCGCGAAACCACCGGCCTGGTGCTGCCGCTGGGCGGCAACGCCATCCGCCGCTCGCTCGGCGCCGAAGCGCACAAGATCATCTCCAAGGCGCTGCGCGACTCGATCCGCCATGCCCTGGACCACCGCGAGCAGGCCCTCGAATACGCCATGCAGTTCGCGCGCGACCTGGACACCACGATGGCCAGCCAATTTGTGAGCATGTATGTGAACGAGCGCACCCTCGACTACGGCGCCGACGGCCGCGAAGCCATCCGCAAGCTGCTGGCTCTGGGCCACGAGCGCGGCATCATCCCCATCGCCCCGCAAGTGGACTTTGTAGATTAGCGCATCTTCTAGAAGAGCCGCGCGATCGGGCCGCGCGTTTGTCCCGGAGCGGACACGGTACTCTTAAGGCGTTTCTCCTTCAGGTATAGCCGTCTTGATTTTCGTGCAAGGTGGCGATTTCTTGAGGAAATCGCCACTTCAGCGTATCGGTTTCGGTGTACAGCAGAAGGAGAAATGCGCTAGTGCCGTGAGTCCGCCCGAAGGTCATTATGGCGGCCCAACAATCTTTGCCCGGTTTCTAAATTTTTTCTAATCCGTGCCGATGCATCCAACAAGGAGATTTGCCCGGATGCCATCGCACACCTCTCCTGCTTTTCTCCTTGCGTCGCCCGACCCGGCACTTCTTGGCGCCGTCGAGCCAGTGCTTCTGGCCGCCGGCGCGCGCGTCGAGGTGGTTCTCTCCGCCGAGGCCGCGCTCGCTTCCATCGCCGGCGCCGAATCCGCCGGGCCTGGTTCTGCTCGACGCGAAACTGCCCGGCATGCCGATCGGCCAATTGCTGGCCGCCGCGCGCGCCCAGGCCGACGGCCCGCGTTTCCCATCGTTCTGATTGCCGACACGGTGACCCAGGAGTGGATCGATCGCCTCGCCGAGGGCGCTGTCGACGACCTCATCCTGCGCTCGGCCGAATCCGCCTACTGGCAGCTTCCGCATCGACCTGGTGCTGCGCAATCAGCGCATGGCGCACGAGCTTGAAACCCTGCGCGACGCCGCCATGCGCAACGCGCAGCTCGACCGCCTCACCGGCGTCTACAATCGCGAAACCCTGCTCGCCATGCTCTTTCGCGAGACCGACCGCGTGCAGCGCATGCACAGCTCCATGTGCCTGGTGCTCTTCGATATCGACGACTTCGGCCATTGGAACTCGCGGCTCGGCGTGGATGCCTGCGATGAGCTGCTTTGCCAGGTGGCCAGCCGCACCGCTGCCCTGCTGCGCAGCTACGACGTGCTGGGCCGGCCCGGCATGGACGAGTTTCTCGATCGCGTTGCCCTCGTGCAGCCCCGGCCAACGCCATGACCCTTGCCGAGCGCCTGCGCGTCGAAGTGTTTTCCGCGCCCTTCCACGTGGCCGGCGAAGCCATCCGCCTCTCCGCGTGCTTCGGCATCGCCGCCAGCCACGGCCGCTCGCCGGTGGTGGTGCTGCGCGAGGCCGAAAAGGCTCTCGAGTGGGCCAAGGCCGCCGGACCCGAGTCCATCCAGTGTTTCGGCAGCCCGCCGCAACCCGCTCCGTCGCCCGTGACTTTTCTCTCCGCGACCTCCGGCGACGAGCTGCTGGCGTGGTAGCGAAGTTTCCTCCGAGCCCATCCCTTTCGTCCGTCGCGGAGGCGGCGGACGAAAAACGGATGGGAAACGCCGGCCTCGGACTATCCGTCGCAGGTCGTCGTCGCGACCGCTGGTTCAAGAAATTCCTGAAAGACTTCGTTTGAAATCAGCCGTCCGCGCGCGGTGAGCCGAACACGCGCTCCGTCGAGAGATCAGCAGCCCATCGTCGACGAGCCGCTCGACTGTTTCCATTGCCTGTGCGACCATCTCGGCGCCGAATTCCTCTCTGAGCGCGTCCACGTCCACGCCTTCATTCGTGCGCAACCCGAGAAACCACGCTTCTTCGTGCTGCCGTGCGGGCGGGAGCCATGCGGTCTTCAGGCGTTGTTGGCCCGGCGAGATACGCCTTCAGATCGCCGGTCGTGGTGGAGCGAAGGACTTGAACAGGGGCTAAAGCCCCGATCGATTCTGCGCGGTCTGCGGCACGACTGAAGTCATGCCCTGATACAAGACCAGGCTCGCTGCACAAGTCTACAGCGCGAGCATCGACGACGCATCCAACCCCACGCCCAGATACGGCCGCCGCTGCCAATAGCGCAGATTGTGCCGCGACTCGAATCCTGGCCGCGCGAAATTCGAAATTTCGTACTGATCGAGCCCGGCCGCTTCCAGCCGCTCGATCGCGCGCTCGTACATCCGCGCAATGGCATCGTCGCTCGGCACCAGCCCGGCGCGATAGCGCGCACCGCCTTTGAGCACCTCGCGCCCCAGGCGCGAATCCTCGTCCACCTCCAGCATGTACACGCTGGCGTGGGGAACGCCTGAATCCATGAGCGCCTGCAGCGACTCCTCCCACGAGGCGAACGTCTGCCCGGCCAGCCCTGCAATCAGATCCACATTCAGGTTCGCGATTCCGGCCGCGCGCAGCCGCCGCAAATCCGCCTCGACCGCCGCGCGGCTGTGCAGCCGCCCGCTCGCGTGCGCCTCGCTATCCACAAACGACTGCACGCCCAGGCTCACGCGGTTCACGCCCGCGGCCGCCATCGCCTCCAGCGTCGCGTCCGCCAATCTGTCCCGGCGCGCACTCCATGGTGATCTCGGCATCCGCATCGAGATCGAACTCCGCGCGCATCGCGGCAAAGAGCTGCGCCAGCAAGCTCGGAGCCAGCAGCGACGGCGTTCCCCCGCCCAGGTACACCGTATCCACGCGCCGCGGGAGCTCCGCTCCCATTGCCTTGCGGCCCAGGCTCTCGCTCCAGCCAGGTCCTCGATCACCCGCTCCACATAGCGCGCGTGATCCGCCGCCGGAAACACGCCCGACGCAAAGTTGCAATAGGTGCACTTCGACCGGCAAAAGGGGATGGAAACGTAAATTCCCAGCGCATTGGCAGCGGTGCGATTCATGAAAAGATTGTTTCACGCGCCTCCGCAGCTCCGCGCGCCTGGAGATCCTCGTCGCCGCTCATGCAATGATGGATGGAAGGAGATCCGGATTTGAAAGCCTGGCCAGTCTTTGCCATCCTCGTCATTCAGGTCATCCTTTTTCTCGCCCATTGGTTCGTCTATTCCACCTGCATCGCCTTCTGGCCCGGTCTCGCTCCCGCGGCGGTCGCCGATCTGCGCGTTGCCATGCTCGTTCTGGCTTTCAGCTTCGTCGTCGCCTCGCTGCTCTCCTTCCGTTTTCCAACTTTGCCGTCCGGTTGTTCTACTGGATCGCGGCTGTCTGGCTCGGCTTTCTCAACTTTCTTTTCTGGGCGTCGTGCGTCCTTGTGGCTGGCCTGGTTTGCGCTCCGCCTTTCTCATCTGGCGGCGAATCCCGCCGGAGTTCGCCCGCCGCTGGCGGCCGCGATCTATGCGATGGCCGCGCTCGCCGCGCCTCTACGGCCTCATCAACGCCCGCATCATTCGCATCCGCCGCATTCCGGTGCATCTTCCCAACCTGCCCGCGTCCTGGCGTGGCCGCAGGGCCGTTCTGCTCAGCGATCTGCACCTGGGCCCCATCAACGGCGTCCGATTCTGCCGCCGCCTGGTTGCACTGGCCGCAAGCTTCCATCCCGACATCGTCTTTCTTCCCGGCGACCTCTTCGACGGCACAAAGGGCGATCTCGATCGCCTGCTCGCGCCCTTCAGCGAGCTTTCCCCGCCCTTCGGCATCTACTTCTCCACCGGCAATCACGAGGAGTTTACGATCCCGCGCATTACATCGAAGCCGTCACCCGCGCCGGCATCCGCGTTCTCGCCAACGAGCAGTCGTGATCGACGGCCTGCAAATCGCCGGCGTGCTCTATCACGACTCGTCTTCGCCACTGCACATGAAAGCCGCGCTCGCGAGCATGCGCCCCAACGGTCCGGAATCTGACCGCACCCAGCCCGGCATTCTGCTCAACCACGCGCCCACGCGCCTGCCCATCGTGGAGCAGGCCGGCTTCAGCCTGCAGCTCTCCGGCCACACCCACGGCGGGCAGTTCTTTCCCTTCACCTGGATCACGCGCCGCGTCTACGGCCGCTTCACCCGCGGGCTGCACCGCTTCGGCGCGCTGCAGGTCTACACCTCCACGGGCGCCGGAACCTGGGGTCCTCCCATGCGCGTCGGCACGCGGCCAGAGATCGTTTTCCTCGAATTCAGCTAGAGCATTTCTAATTTAAGTGTTTACATAACCACAAGACAGGAAGTAGTTCGAGCACTCTTCTGAAGAGATGGAGTCGAGCAGCGTTCCGATTTCCTGCCAGAGGGCGTCGACGCTCCGTCTGGCGGCTTTGCGGAGCAGGGCCTTGAGCTTGGAGAAGAGCTTTTCGATGGGGTTCAAGTCGGGGGAGTACGGCGGCAGATAGAGGAGTGTCGCCCCGGTGGCGAGGATGGCCTGTTCGACCCCGTCTACCTTATGACTGCCGAGGTTGTCGAGGATGACGATGTCTCCCGGCGTGAGTGTGGGACACAAGACCGAACGCACATATTCCACAAAGACCTCTCCGTCCATCGGCCCTTCGATTACCATCGGCGCGGAGATCTTCTGATGCCGCAACGCACCCACGAAGGTGGTTGTTTGCCAGTGACCGTACGGCGCCGAGCCGACACATCGGCGCCCCTTCGGAGATCGGCCGTAGGCGCGGGTCATATTAGTGGAAGTCCACGTTTCATCGATGAATACGAGCTTTTCTACGTTCATCGTGGGCAGCGCCTCCAGCCACGCCTTGCGTGCCAGTTGCACGTCCTGCCGATCTTGCTCGCTGGCGTGCAGCGTTTTTTTTGAAGGTTAGATTCCATTTGTTCAGCTGATGCCACAGCGCCCCGACTTTGATCGAAACCCCTCGTTCGGCCAGCCGGTCACAGATTTCCACCAGGGCCAGATCGGGCTCGGCTTCGATCCAGGAGCGCACTGCCGACTCCAGGCCGGCTATACGGGAGCGGCGATGGCCGCCGATCTGAAAACTGCTGCGCTCGCCCGTCTCCCGGACTCGATCGCGCACCTGGTACACCCAGCCCCGGCTGATCTCCAGCCGCCGAGCAATGTGCGTCGGTTTTTCTCCGCGCTCCAACGCCCAAAGCACACGATCCCGCAAATCTTGTGAATAGGATTGCATCTCCGCCGCCCCTCAGTCGGCGGAAATATTATCTCACGAAACTGTGTATACTTAAATTAGAATTGCTCTAGCGGCTCTTATTCTTTAGAGAGCAATTCCGCAAGCATGGAGAACACTGCATTGAACCAGGAATCCTTCGCGCCAGGCCAGCCCGTGATTCGCACCAGTCTTTCCGGACTCGATCTGCTCATGAATCCGCGCCTCAACAAGGGCACGGCGTTCACTGTGGCGGAACGCGACGCCTTCGATCTGCACGGCCTGCTGCCTCCCATCATCGGAACCCTCGAAAGCCAGAGCGAGCGCCGCAAGCGCGTGCTCGACAGCCACCCCACCGCGTTTGACAAGTACGCCTACATGCGCGACCTGCAGGACAACAATGAGACGCTGTTCTACTCCCTCATTGCCCAGCACACCGAGGAGCTGCTGCCCATCGTCTACACGCCGGCAGTGGGCGAGGGTTGCCAGCGCTTCTCCGAGATTTGGCGAAAGCCGCGCGGTCTTTTCCTCAGTTATCCCGACAAGGGCCGCATTGAACAGATCTTCGCCAACTCCCGTTACGACGCAGTGCGCTGCATTGTAGTCAGTGACGGAGAGCGCATCCTCGGCCTCGGCGATCAAGGCACCGGCGGCATGGGCATTCCCATCGGCAAAATGGCGCTCTATACCGCGCTGGGCGGCATCCCACCTGAGTATTGCCTGCCCGTCCTGCTTGACGTGGGCACCGACAACCAAAAGCTGCTCAACGATCCGATTTACATCGGCTGGGAACACGAGCGCATCCGCGGGCAGGAATACGACGACTTTGTGGAAGCTTTCGTGACCGCCGTCGAGCGCCGCTGGCCGCACATTCTTTTGCAATGGGAGGACTTCGCCGGCGCCAACGCGGCCCGTCTGCTGGAGCGCTACCGCGACCGGCGCTGCACCTTCAACGACGACATTCAGGGAACCGCGGCCGTGACCACCGCCACGCTGCTCGCCGCCATGAACGCCACCGGCGTCCCTCTCAGGGAACAAACCATTGCCATGTTCGGCACGGGATCGGCCGGCGCCGGCATCCTCGATCTTCTTATTGCCGCAATGAAAGAGCAGAGCCTGAGCGAAGAGCAGGCGCGCAAACGCATCTACGCCTTCAACCATCTGGGCCTGCTCATCGAAGGCTGCGAGGGCGTAAAGCCCGCGCAGGAGGCATTCCTGCGCAAGCGCGAAGACGTTGCCGGCTGGAAGCTCGCGGCGCCGGGTTCCGGCACGGGCGCCATCTCGCTGCTCGACGTGGTGCGCAACGCAGGCATCACGGTGCTAGTCGGCGTCAGCGCGCAGCCGGGAGCGTTTACTGAGGAGATTGTTCGTGAGATGGCGCGACACACTCCGCATCCGGTTATCTTTCCGCTGTCGAATCCGATTTCGCAGGCCGAGGCAACGCCAGCCGATCTGCTCCGCTGGACCGAAGGCCGCGCGCTGGTGGGCACGGGCAGCCCCTTTGCACCGGTCGAAGTGAACGGAAAGCTGATCCGGATCGCGCAGGTCAACAACTCCTACATCTTCCCCGGCCTCGCCCTTGGCATTCTCGTCTCGCGCGCCACGCGCGTCACTGACGGCATGATTATGGCCGCCACAAAAGCGCTGGCTTCGCTTTCGCCTGCGCGCGCCGACAAGAATGCGCCGCTGCTGCCTCCCATCGCCGATTCCCGCAAAACGAGCCGGACAGTTGCCGAGGGAGTTTTCCGGCAGGCTATTGCTGATGGTTTCGCCGAGGCTATTCCGGAGGCGGCGATCGCAGAGAAGCTGCGTGCGTATATGTGGGAGCCGGTGTATCTGCCGTATGAGCGCATCAGAATTGCAAGCTAGAGAATTGCTATTCCCCGGCCGGCACCTGCTCCAGCAATCGCTTCCACGTCTTCTGGTTCTTGCGGAAGCCCTTTTTCAGGTCCTCGAGAATCCGTTCGAAGTCCGCATTGGTGCGAAGGTTGTTCCACGCTGGATTCTTCTGGAACCAGGGATAGTTCTCATTGCCGAGATAGATGGCGCGCCGCAGCCAATGCAGGGCCTCGCTGGAGTCGCCATCGACGGCGAAGTAAGTCGCCAGCCGGTAAGCCATTTCGCTGTCGGCCTCGGCCGCAGCCAGCGTGTCGTCCTTGAGCAGCGCGGCGCCACGCTCGCGCGCGCCCGCTTGCACATAGCAAATGGCCAGCGTGGGCACGGCAATGCGCAGCGAGGGATCGTCGGCGATCACGCCTTCCAGAGTCTCGATGGCTTTATCGAGATTTCCCAGCCGCATCTGCTGATAGCCCGACGAGGTGCGCAGCAGCGGATGGCGCGGCTCCAGCGCCAGGCCTTTCTCCAGCTCGTCGCCGGCCAGCTCGATCTGGTTCTGGTAGTGATACACGCGGGCGCGATGGTTGTAGAGAATCGCCGCGTTGGCCGGATTCAATTTGAGCGCGCGGCTGAATTCGCCCAGCGCCTCGTCATACATGCCGTCGCCGCGCAGCGCCAGTCCGGCCACCATGTGGACGTTCCAGTCGTTCGCGGCACCGGCGAGCAGGTTGGCAATGCCGTGCCGCGCCGACTCCTTTTCGCCGCGCGAAAGCAACATGTAAATGCGGTAAAGATTGGACTCGGTCGACGCCGGATCGATCTTCAGCGCCTCTTCGAATGCCCGACGCGCGCGCATCACGTGAATCTGCCCGCCGAAACCGTGCCGCGCGTACTGCAACTCGGCGATGCCCAATCCGCTCCATCCCGCGGCGAATCCCGCGTCGGCCTCGGTGACGCCGGTGAACAGCGCATGCGCGCGATCAAGATCGGCGCGCGAGCCCGTACGCACCATGAACGAGCTCAGCAGCGCCCGCGCCTGCAAGTATCTCTCGCTCACCGGTCCGGGAAGCGATCCATCGCGCGCCGCATCTGCGCTTTGCCCGGTCCTTTGCGCTTCGATTCCCTCCGCGGCCCCCATTCCCTGCAGCGTGGCGAACACCTCGTTCGAAATCTCCGTCTGCACCGCGATCAGATCCAGCGACGCCACGCGGATCGATCCGCCCGAGCGCACGCTCTGCGAAGCCACGTCGAGCAGTTGCCAGTTCAGGTCGAATCCGCTTTCCGAGCGCACAAAGCTTCCGGCGAGCACAAACTTGACCAGCAGCTTCTGCCCCACTGCCAGCGGGTCCATTTGCGCCCAGGGCTGCGCGCCGGCCAGCGGCATCAGCGCGCTCGAGGGCCGCACGACCAGCGCCGGAATCCGCGCCAGCCGCGCCGCAATCGCATCTGCCAGCGCGTATCCGTAAAGCGGAGCCGCCTCGGTCGCGCCCAGGTTGGCAAAGGGCAGCACCACCAGCGAGTTCTGCGGCTTCCGCTCGCCCGCCGACTCGCGAAACCGCTCCGCCAGCATCGAGAGCAAGCCCGTCGCGCGCTTCTCCGCCTCCGCGCCCGTGGCCGGCAGGTTGGCCGCTGCGTCGCCGGGAATGATTCCCGTCTCGATGCGCAGCGCCTTCATGATGGTCTTCAGCCCCTCGCGCACCTCGGCCGCCGATGCCGTGCGCGTGCCCGGATTCTTTTCGAGGCACGCCGCAATCACGCTCTTCAGCTCCGGAGAAATCCCGGCACAATCGCGCTCAAATCCTCGGGCTCCAGAAACTGAATGGCGCGAATGGCCTGAAAATCCTCGGCGTCGGGCCGCGCAAACGGATGGCGTCCGCTGGCCAGCTCATAGAGAATCACGCCCAGCGCCCACACGTCCGACTGCACGCTCGAGTGCCCGGTGACAAACTGCTCCGGCGCCATGTAGCGGATGGTTCCGCCGCGCGCCGTGTATGTTGACCCGGCGGATGCGTCTTTGGCCAGCGCCGGCGTCGCCGGGTCGAAGCGCGCGTCCTCGGGAGTGAGCCGCCGCGCCAGCCCGAAGTCCAGAATCTTCACCAGGCCGCCGTCGGTCAGCATCACGTTCTGCGGCTTCAGGTCGCGGTGAAAGATGCCCAGCGCGTGCGCCGCCTGCAATCCGTCGGCAATCTGGATGCCCACCGAGAGCACCAGTTGCAGGCTCGCCGGCCCGCGCTCGATCAACTCGTCCAGCGGCTGGCCGGGCACATACTGCATGGCGATGTAGGCCTCGTCGCCGCTCTCGCCCACCTCGTAAATGGCGCACACATTGGGATGCTCGATCGCCGAGGCCAGCCGCGCCTCGCGCAGCACCGTCGAGCGCATCTGCTCGGCGGTCAGCAGCCCGGTGTGCAGCATCTTCAGCACCACCGGCCGCTGCAACAGCGTGTCGTTGGCCGCGTACACCACGCCGCTGCCCCCGGCGCCCAGCCGCCGCAGAATCTCGTAATGTGCAATCGTCTTTCGCTTCATCGCTCATCTCAAGTCTAGCGGGCAACTCGTAAAGACCGTCTTAAAACGATGCTCTTCGCCGCTCCGCTGTCAATCTGATAACGTCGAAGTGACGATGGACGGCATGAGTGGATTTGCGGCACGAAACAACCGGTTCCCCGCGCATTTTATGGCGGCGGCACGGCTGCTCCTCGCCTTTGCGTTCGCCGCGCCGTTGTGTGCTCTGGCGGCGCAGCAAAGCCCGGAACAGCCGGCGCAGCAGGTTCAGCCCGCAATCTCCGCTCCGGAAAGCGAGCCCTCTTCTGGCGCACAGCAGCCCGGCGCGGGCGCGCAACTCCACACCGGGACCAGCAGCGGTCTTGATACCGACGCCCGCTTGCAGAATCTGCTGGCCGATCACCAGTACCTTGGCATCCAGGCGCAACTCAGCCAGTTGTCTCCGGATCAGGCACGGTTCTATCGCGGCATTCTGGCCAACCGCTCAAACCAGCTCGAGCAATCGGTCCAACTCCTCGAGCCGCTCGTTGACCAGGTGACTGCCAGCGGAGATACAGCGCGCGAAAAGCTGCTCCGCATGACGCTGGCCGAAGACTACCTGCGCCTCGGCGATTGGGCCAAAGCCGGCCAGGCCTACCAAGCCCTGGACGAGCGCCTCGCCCCAAGCTCACCTCCGGCGAGCAGGACGAAATTGAGATGCCGCTCAGGATGCTGCCGCTGGCCAAGGACAATCCGCCCATGACGGTCGATCCTTGCGAACCCTTCAGGCTTCAGGTCAGCAACGATCCTCTCGGCCTCATCGATGTGCCAGTCTTCATCGACGCGCGCTCGCATAGCTGGATGCTCGATCCCACTGCTCCTTTCAATCTCATTTCCCGCTCGATTGCGCGGGACGTCGGCCTCACCATCTCAAAGGAATCCGCCACCATTCGCACTCTCACCGGGCGCCCCATCCAGGTCCACGTCACCGTGATTCCGCGCTTCACCATCGGCGGCCGCCTCACGCTGCACGATGTGACCGCATTCGTCTTCGACGACGCGGACTATTCCTTTCCACACTCCGGCTATCAGGTCGAGGGCGTCCTGGGGTATCCCGCGCTTGCTGCCATGGGCAGGCTCACCGTTTCCGATAACACCATCCAGGTCGATCCCGCGAAGGAGATCGATCCGCTGGAGGACAAGGATCGCCTCACCGCCGGCGCCCGCTTCTATCTTGACGGCGATCAAGTGATCGTCGCCCTCGGACGCACGCTCGACCTCGGCCGCCGATTCCTCCTTGCAAGAGGTCGCCGCGGGCAGCCGCGACGACTCGGGTGAAAACGACGACCGGATGTTCGCCATCGACGCCGGCGGCCAGCAGACGTACCTGACCTCGCGCTGGTTCGACGAACACGCCGCCGAGTTCAACGGCCGGAAGATGGAACTGTTCTCGTTTCCCGGCATGGATTCCGGGCCGCTGCCAGCCTACGTCGCCGAGAGTGTCCCTCTTGTGGTTGGCGACACCTCCATCGACCTCCACTACATCCCCGTTCTCACGCAGCCACTTGGCTCAGCCGCCCGCGACGATGTTTACGGCGTTCTCGGCATCGATGCCCTCGACCAGCTCAAGAGCTACACCTTCGACTACCGCACGATGCGCTTCAGCGCGAGAGGCGAGTGAGAGAGCTGTGGAATAGGCGGCCGCAAGGTTGATCGCTACTTCTTGCTTTTCTCTAACTTCGTCTGGCCGCGCCGGCCCAGCAGAAGAACCACGACCCCGAACACCAGCAGCACCAAGTCCCCACCACAGATTCGCATCGATTCCCAGGCTCTTCGCATAAACCTCCGCATTGGTGCGCGTGGCCAGGCCGAATGCTGTCAGGATCGTTCCGATCAACGTGAACAACATTCCCATCGAAATGCGCGCATCGTAAAACATCGCTCTCCCTCTCTGCTCAGATGAAGATCAGATTCACTGCAATCGCCGCCAGCAGAATCGCCGCGGCCAGCGCCTCCGGCCGCTTCCACCATGCCCCATTCGCCGGCGGCCGCGCCGGCGAGCGAGTACACCAGCCCGTTGAGTTTCTCGGCTCTGGCGCGCGCCTGCGTGAACAGCGCTCACCACCGCCGTTACCAGCAGGCTCACGCGGAAGGCAAACATTGCCGTGCCCAGACCCAAGCGCCATCTCGCTCGCGGGATGGTGCAGCACCGCAATCCATCCGCCGTGAATGCCCGGCTGCGCGCCTTGCGGCAGCGCAAGTCCGTGGTGCAGCAGACGCGGCGACTGCGCCCGCGATCAGTCCCGCAAAGGCGCCGTGCCCCGTCGCGCGCTTCCAGAAAGCTCCCAGCAGCAGCGCCGCAAACAGCGGCGCATTCACCACCGCGAAGACCAGCAGCATCGCGTCGAGCAGGCTGTTGAAGCGCATCGCCGCGCACGCCGCGCCGAAGGCAAGCAACATGCCGCCCGACCGCCGCCCACCGGCCCACGGCGAGCAGTCGCTTGTCGCTCGCGTCTTTGGCGAGGAACGCCTGATAGATGTCGCACGTGAAGACCGTGCTGAACGCCGTCAGGCTCGCCGCCACGCCGCCCATCAGGCAGGCCAGCAGAGCCGCCAGCCCCAGCCCCAGCAGGCCCATGGGCAGGAACTGCAGGAGCACGTCCGGCGTGGCCATCGCGTAGTCCAGCACCGCGTGGCCGTCCGCGCCCATCACCGGCTTTCCAGTCGCGCATCGGCTTTTGCCGGAACCAGCCCCTGCCCCGCTTCCACCGCCGGCGGCACAACGGTGATGTCGTGATAAATCGCGCCGTTTTCGTTGTGGATCACAATCGTCGTGCGCGGCGTGGGCAGCGCCGACGGCAATCAGCCCCGGCAGAATCAACACGAACGGCACAAACACCCACACCGCCGCGGCGATCAGCGGAGCCCTCCGCGCCGACTCCACATCCTTCGCCGCCATCGCCGTCTGCAACAGCCTGAAGTCCGCGCACCACGTGCCGCCGCCCAGCACAAGGCCCACGCCCACCACCAAACCGACGGCGCCGATGCCCATGGGGTGCGCGCCCGCATGGGCCGTGCCGCTCCACTCGTGCAAAAAACTCGCCGGAACCGCGGCCTTCAACCCGCTCCATCCGCCGATCTTCTTCAGTCCCAGCAGCACCACGGGCAGCAGTCCGGCAACGACCAGGCAAAACTGCAGCGCCTGGTTGTACATGGCCGCGCCAAGCCCGCCCAGCAGAACATAGGCCAGCACCAGCGCCGCCGGCAGCGCCATCGCGAGCAGCAGAACTCCGGTGGGCGGCAGGTTGCAGCGCGTTCGCAACCTGATCGAAGACGTGCAGCGCCGCGAAGACGCGCGCCATGGCGTAGAGCGAGATCCCCGCGCTGAACGCGGCCATCGCGGCAAACAGGCAGGCGTTCAGCGCCCGCGTCTTCTGGTCGAAGCGCAGCCCGAGATACTCCGGAATCGACCGCGCGGCAATTTCGCCGCTCCTGCCGGGGCTGCGGCCGCGCCTGATTTCGCTCCGTAGTAAACAGGCATCAGATACAGGCCCGCAAAGAGCATCGCCGGAATCGAGCCAAGCGCGAAGAATCCCACGCTCGCCAGGCCGTACCGGGCCCCCGCGGCGCCCATGCCCAGCACCTCCTGCGAGCCCAGGCTGGCGCCCAACATCGCCATGCCGCACAGCCAGCCGGGCAGCGCGCGCCCGGCTTGCATGATACTCCCTGCTCCCCGTCATCGCCGGCTTGAGCGAGAAACCGGCGGTCAGCATAAAAAAGCCGTAGATCAGCAGGATCAGCCAGTCGGCGGCAGCAAGATTCGGCACAAACGCGCTCCTTCCATCCTGATGTTACAGAACCAGCTCGGCCTGCCGCCGCTCGTCCAGCGCAATCATTCGGTTGCAGCTGGCACCGAATGCCAAGCTCCTTCGCCGCGCGGCGCAAGAAAACGGCGGCAAGGGAAAATCCCCTGCCGCCGCCAGTTTTTCTGTCAACGGAAATTGTCTTTGCGTGACGCACTCGCGGTTCTGTCGCGCTCAGGTCGCTCAAGTTCGATGGCCTGTACGTCGGCGACGCACAGCGCCGTTATCTGCTCCTGGCCCGTTCCCGGCGCCGGAGCCGGAGCTGCCGCCGGCGGAGCCGCACCTGGCGGTGGCTGAGGCTGCTGCGGCCGGTGGAACTGTCCGCCCGGCCCGCGGAACTGGCTGCCGGGTCCGCTCCATGCCTGGCCCCTGTCCATCGCGTCCCCACGGACCCCGGTCATGGTCGCGCATCCCCTCGTGCTCCATCCGGTTCTGGTGCATGGTCTGCAGTTGTTTCCACTGGTCCGGCTTCAACTGCATCCGAATGTCCAGCAGAAAACGCGCATTGGCTTTTTCCAGATCCGCGCGCGCGCCTCACGACTTTGTCGATCTGCGCTTCAATCGCCGCACGGTCCGGCGTATCGGCCTTCATCAGCGGACCCATCGCCACCTCCGCCTTTTGCAGATTGGCCTGCAGGTCGATCAGCTTCATGCGATGGTCCTGCAGAATTCCATCCATCGCCTTGCGCTGATCGTCGGTCAGGTTCAACTGCTTCACGATGTTCGGATTGTTCCAGAACTGCCCGTTTGCGAATCCGAACGCCTGTTCCATGGGAGGCCGGTGCTGCCCGAACCCCGGCCCCATGCCTGGCTCCGCCGGGCCCTTGCGCGCACGCCCGACCTCCAGCCATCAAAACTCCCGCTACCGCCAAAACCAGTCGTACAATCTTCAACGTCTTCATCGATTTTCTCCCCCTTGTATCCCAAGGGATCCTTTCTCGCCTTCTTTCTGTTTCCTGTTGTCTTGTTGTGTGACCCTTCAATTCGTACCGTTGCTCGTCCATCAATTGCGCCAGCGGCTCCATCGCCGCCGGAACCTCGTCGCGAAACATCGCTGTCCACTGTTGCCAGCAGATCCTCATCATCCTTGGCTTACATTCGCCGCCGGTGCAGCCTTTCTCGGCTGCCGCGTGCACCTGCGCAGCCTTTTGCTCCGCCGCTTTCACCGCTGCTATCCGGGCCAGCTCCTGCTGGTGATGGCGCTCGTACAGCGCGCCCGCCAGGCTTCCGGCCGCAAGCACGCACCCCAGCGCCCAGCTCGCCGCCAGCCGCCAGCTGTGCCGCGGCGAGCCATGCCGTTCTCACCACTGTCCGGGGCCGGCTGTACGCCGCCTCACTCCAGGCATCCACGCTCGCCTTGAAGTTCTTCAGCGCCTCCGCCACCATCGGATCGTCGATCTCTCCCGCCAATTTCTCTCTCAAGTTCATCGTGTTCCTCTCAACTCCGCGCGCACTCTCCCCAGCGCCCGCGAAAGGTGCGCCTTCACCGTGCCCTCGCTCAATCCGGTGGCTTGCGCAATCTCGCTCAACTCCCGCTCTTCCACGTAGCGCAGCAGAAACACCGTTCGCTGCCGCTCGCTCAGGCCTTCTACCGCCTTCCAAACCTGCGCCACCTGTTCCCGCGCCAGCATCTGCTGCTCCGCGTTGCGTTCGCCGTTCGGCAGCCACTCGCTGGCCTCGTCCAGATCCACCGCATTGGTCTGCGTCTGCCGCCAGAACTGCATCCGCCGGTTGCGCCAGTGGTCCTTCTGCAAATTGATGGCGATCCGCATCAGCCAGGTCATCGCGCTCGACTCGCCGCGAAAGTGCTTCCAGTTCCGGTGCGCCTTCAGGAAGCACTCCTGCGTCAGCGTCTCGGCCAGGTCCACATCGCGCAGCGATGCCAGCAGGAACCGGAAGATCTGCGGCCGATGGCTTTCGACGATGCGCGCAAACTCCTGCGCAGCAATCTCCTCTGCCGCTTCCACGGTCATCGGCTTCACTGCTGTTCCGGCTGCCATCGAATTTGGTAGACGTTCCGCATCCGGCGCAAGTTTACAGCCCTTCGGTCTATTTTCGCGCTAAAGTTGCCGTCAAGCCCAGGTGCAGAGAGGCTGCAAACACCCGCAAAGCCATTCATCTCAGGAGCAAATCGTTGTACACGCTTCCCCGCCCTGTCTAAATGTGGGATCCCAGCTTCGCGCATTGCCGCATCTCGATTCCGCAACGATATAATCTGTTGCGGCGGCGAAAGCTTCGCGCTGCCGGGCCCCTCTGCTGCGATACGCGCCACAGGTTGGCACACCAAAGGATCTCGGCAGGTGGTTACTTTCGGCGTTTCCGGGAGAATCGGAATGCAAATCGCCGCAGGAATTCCCGGCGCCGGAGCCGGAAGCCGCAGGTGAGAACCGGTGACTCGAAGCTGACCCCATGGAGAATGAAATGATTTCCCGCCGAAAATTTGTCAATGGACTGGCTGCGGGTGCGGCGGGCTCGGCCTTTGCATCCACCGCCAAGAGCTATGCGCAGATTCTCGGCGCCAACGATCGCCTGAACTTTGCCATCAACGGACTCAACGGCCGCGGCCACGCGCATTTGTCATCGCTGCGCGCCAACAGCAAGAACGCCCGCGTCGCCTACATCTGCGACGTCGACTCGGCATCCTTGCGCAAATTTGCGGCTGAAGCGGAGCAAAAGCTCGGCTACGCGCCCAAAGCCGAAGCCGATTTCCGTCATGCGCTGGAATCGAAGGAGGTCGACGCCATCACCATCGCCACTCCCGACCACTGGCACACGCCGATGGCGGTGCTCGGCCTCAAGGCCGGCAAGCACGTCTACGTCGAAAAACCCTCCAGCCAGAATCCGCGCGAGGGCGAGCTGCTCGTCGCCGCGCAAAAGAAATATGGAAAGCTCGTCCAGGTCGGCGATCAGCAGCGCTCCTCCGACTACACCATCCGCATGATCCAGAAGATTCACGATGGCTACATCGGCGAGGCCTACATGGCCAAGGCCTGGTACGCCAACACGCGCGGCGCCATGGGCATTGGCAAGCCTGCGCCCGTGCCCGCCTCGCTCAACTGGGATCTGTGGCAGGGCCCCGCGCCGCGCAGCGAGTACAAGGACAACATCCATCCCTACAACTGGCACTGGCTGCGCCGCTACGGCACCGGCGAGACGCTCAACAACGGCACGCACGAGGTGGACGTCTGCCGCTGGGCTCTGCAGGCGGAAATCCCCCACGCCGTGACTGCTTCCGGCGGCCGCTACAAGTTCAAGGACGATTGGCAGTTCCACGACACGATCATCACCAACTTCGAATACCCCGGCAAGCTCATCTCGTGGGAGGGCCGCACCTGCCAGGGTATGCGCCTCTACGATCGCGACCGCGGTTCGGTCATCATCGGGCACCAAGGGCTCGGTCGTCATCGACCGCGGCGGCTACGACGTCTTCGATTGGAAGGGCAAGCAGATCGACACCTACCGCATCGGCCACGACACTTCAACCAGCGACCTGATCGGCGCCGATACCATGACCGACGCTCACTTCGCCAACTTCATCGCGGCCATTCGCGGCCAGGAGAAGCTCAACTCGCCCGTTCCGGTCGCCAACGTCACCGTCACCATGCTGCTGCTCTCGAACATCGCCTGGTTCGTCGATCGATTGCTGCGCCTCGACACCCAGAACCGCGCACATCCTCAACGATCCCGAGGCCATGAAGTTTTGGGCCCGCACCTACGAACCAGGCTGGGAAGTGACGGTCTAAGGAGGCACGGAAATGACGCTCAGAACTGAAGTCTCACCTGCCGCGCAGGCCGGAACCATCACTCTTGGCGGCGATCTGACCGTCAACCGCATGGGCTTCGGCGCCATGCGCATCACCGGCAAGGGCATCTGGGGCCCTCCCGACGATGTCGACGCCGCGCTCGCCACGCTGCGCCGCGCCGTGGAGCTGGGCGTCAACTTCATCGACACCGCCGACTCCTACGGCCCCGATGTCTCTGAGGAACTGATCGCCAAAGCCCTCTGGCCCTATCCTGCCGGCCTCGTCATCGCCACCAAAGCCGGCTGGACGCGCCACGGTCCCGGCGTTTGGCAGCACAACGCCAGCCCCGCGCACATTCAGGAAGCCATCGAAGGCAGCCTCAAGCGCCTGCGCCTGGAGCGCATCGACGTTTACCAGCTCCACGTTCCCGACCCGGCCGTCTCCTTCGACGCCTCCATGGAAACTCTCGCGCGGCTGCGCGAGCAGGGCAAGATCCGCCACGTCGCCCTCTCCAACGTCACGCTCGAGCACATTCAGCGCGCGCAGAAGATCGTCCCCATCGTCAGCGTGCAGAACCGCTACAGCTTCTCCGATCGCGAGTGGGATTTCGTGCTCGACTACTGCGAGGCCAACGGCATCGCGTTCCTGCCCTGGGGGCCGATGGCGCAGGGCCGCAAGGCCAACGAAGTGGTGGAAAAGATCGCCGCCGGCGCGAGACGTTTCTACGGCGGTCGTCTCGCTGGCGTGGCTGCTGCGCCGCTCGCCGGTCATGCTGCCCATCCCCGGCACCAGCACCGTGAAGCACCTTGAAGAGAACGTCAGCGCCGCCGCCTTCCGCCTCAGCGACGCCGAGTTCGCCGAGCTGGCCGCGGTCGTTCCCAAGCCCTATTGGCTGCGCGGCTAAGACCTGGCGCGGCTGGTGATGCCTCTGGCCCGTGCGCTTCACGGCTCCTTGCGATGCCGCCGGTTGTGCTCTGCCCCGCGCATCAGCAGCACCACGGGAATGTTGAGCAAGATCAAAATCCCCATCAGGAGAAAAGCGTCGCCATAGCTGAGCAGCGCCGCCTGTTGCTGGAGCTGCCGATAGATGAGCCCGCCGGCTTTGTGCGCCGCCGTCACCGGGTCGAATCCCTGATGCGCGAGAAAAGGCGCCAGCTGCGCAAAGGCCTGCTGGCTCATCGGACTCGAAGCCGTGAGTTGGTCGCCGAGGATCTGCTGGTGAAACTGCTCACGCCGCGCCATCAGCGTGGTCACAAACGAAATGCCCATGCTGGACCCGATATTGCGCATGGTGTTGAAGAGGCTCGTTGCATATCCCGTCTCCGCCTTCGGAATCGGGCTCATGGTCAGCGTGGTCATGGGCACAAACAGGAAGCCCAGAGCAAAGCCCTGCACGATCTGAATCCAGAAGATGTCCCAGGTTCCGGATTCGAGCGTCATCCGCGCATAGCCAGAAGAAGCAAAGCCCCGTGACGGCGAAGCCGACGATCAGCAAGCGGCGCGCGTCCCAGCCTTTGCCCAGCAGATAGGCCACAAGCGGCATGCACAGCGCGGTTCCGATACCGCGCGGACTGTTCCAGATTCCCGCCGTCGTCGCCGTCCAGCCCAGCAGGGTCTGCATGAAGAGCGGCAGCAGCACCAGGCTGCCGTAGAGCACGAACCCCATGATCGTGGCCAGCACGATGCCCGAAGCGAAGGTGCGCGAGCGCATCAGCTTGAAGTGCACGATCGGGTCCTTGGCGCGCAATTCGCGCAGCACGAACGCCGCAAGGCAAACCACCGCAACCACGCACAGCGCGCGAATCAGGATCGATCCGAACCAGTCCTTCTCCTGCCCCTTGTCGAGCATGATCTGCAGCGCGCCCATGCCCACGGCCAACATGCCGATGCCCCACGCATCCACGCCCAGCGACCGGCGCCTGCAAGTAGTGCGGATCGTAGACGTACTGCGAGATCAGAAGCAGGCTCAGCACGCCCACCGGCAGGTTGATGAAGAAGACCCAGCGCCAGGTCCACGTGTCGGTGATCCAGCCGCCCAGCGTGGGGCCCAGGATGGGCGCCGCGATAATCCCCAGGCTCCAGAAGGCCATCGCCTTGCCCTGCTCCCTGCCCGGGAACTCCTCGAGCAGCACGGCCTGCGAAAGCGGCTGCAGCCCGCCGCCGGTCAGGCCCTGGATGACGCGAAAGACAATCAGCATGGGCAGATTCGGAGCCAGGCCGCACGCCAGGCTCGACAGCGTAAAGCCGGCAACGGCCATCATCAGCACGCGCTTGCGGCCCAGCACGCCCGCAATCCATCCGGTTATGGGAAGGATGATGGCGTTCGCCACCAGGTAGGAGGTCAATACCCAGGTTGCCTCCTCGACGGTCGAGGAAAGCGAGCCGGCGATATGCGGCAGGCTGACATTGACCACCGATGTATCCAGCACCTGCATCACGGCGCTCGACATCACGGCGATGGCGACCATCCAACGATGAGGCGGAATGGCCTCACCGTCGGGCGATGAAGTGGCCAGCATAGCCTTTGCTCTTGCCGAAAGCGAATTCGCGCCTTGCGCGGACCCTGCCAAGCGGGGAATGGAGACGTCAGCCACGGGTGCCCGTCCCTTGCACGGCGTTGGACAGCAAGCGATGAACTCCGGTCCGGGAGGCAAAGCCGGCGGCAGAAACAACAACGGGATTTCTCTGAACGCGCAAAGCCAAATCTCCGCGCTCTCGCGTCGTCTGTCCGGCGAGAGGGGCCCTCGATCAATCGATGGAAAAACTAGTCAAAGATTAGCCCCAGTTTACTGCATAGTGAATTCATGCGCGTATGCGGGCAAACGCTCAGCGAAGGCATCGGACCTTACGCCGCAGCACCGCCCTTATTGTTGATTCTTCGTCCCTTGCTCCATCAAAGGATTTACTCTATTTCGAGGCACGCTATGCTGCTCGAATCCCTCCGCGAACAAGTCCTCCGCGCCAATCAGGAGATCGCCCGCCGCGGCCTTGCGCCCCACACCTTCGGCAACGCCAGCGGTGTCGACCGCTCCGGGCGCCAAGCCGCTCGTCGTCATCAAGCCCAGCGGCGTCGATTACGCCGCCCTGACACCCGCCGACCTCGTCGTCACCGATCTCGACGGCAACATCGTCGAGGGCTCGCTGCGCCCGTCGAGCGATCTCGACACGCACACGCTGCTCTACCGCGAGTTTCCCCAGATCGGCGGCATCGTCCACACCCACTCCGAATTCGCCACGTCGTGGGCGCAGGCCGGCCGCGCCATCCCCTGCCTCGGCACCACCCACGCCGACTACTTCCACGGCCCCGTTCCCGTCACCGAGCCGCTCACCGCCGAAGAGGTCGCTTCAGGCTACGTCCGCAACACTGGCGCGGTCATCGTCCGCTGCTTCCGCACCGGAAATCTCGATCCCATCGCCGTTCCCGGCGTGCTGGTGGCCGGCCACGCCCCATTTGCCTGGGGCAAAGACCCTGCCGATGCCGTCGAGCACGCCGATGTTCTCGAGTACATCGCCCGGCTCGCCTTCCGCAGCGTGCTGCTGGGCGCGCCGGAGGCCGGCATCCCGGCCACGTCTCGGAGCACCACTACCTGCGCAAGCACGGCCCGAAGGCAACTTACGGCCAGCGCTGAGCAAGAGCCCCAGCCGAGGCGCGTCTGCTCTGCCTCCTGCCGTCAGCCGGCGATCCAATGCTCTGAAACCGGCGAATTCCAAGCCCCGCGGAACCCCTGTGTTTTCCTGTAGTTGGCCGATAACTTGCGGCTCAATAATCTACAATTTTTCATAGATTGATTCTCTTCTCTGGATCGCCACTCTTGTTTTCTGCACTTGCGATGTGATTTACTTCACTCTGGGTTGACGTTTTCCCGAATCGCTGAGTCCATATCATGCGTATTCTCAGACGATTGGCCCGAGACCTCCAGCTTAAAGCCGCATCCCCGCTGCGTGGCAACTGACGTGCTAGTAAAGCGATTGAAGTAGAAACCTCCCCGCCCATGGAGACAAGCCTCCTCAACCGCGTGCAGGCTACGCTGCTGGCCTTGGCCACGGCGGCTCTGTTCGTGTTGGCTGTCTTCAATCTCCTCGCAGGAGCGCCAGTTTCCGCAGCCCGACGACGGCGTGTGGTGGCGCGAGGCCGCCGGCGGCCTGCAAGCTGAAAAGGTTCTGCCCGATAAGCCCGGCCAGCGCGCCGGCATCCAGATCGGAGACCTGCTGACCGGAGTCAGTGAATCGCCCACCGCGAGCGTCACGCCGGTCACGCGAGTCGCCGATCTGGAGCGCGCGCTCTACGCCACCGGCCCTTACGGCCAGGTCTACTACACCATCACGCGCGACGGCATTCCCCTCGACACGCCGGTCAAAGTCATTCCCGAGCCGCTCGACCGCAGCCTGCGAACTCGGCCTGCGCATCATCGGCCTCATCTATCTCGTCATCGGTTTCTACGTTCTCTTCCGCCGCTGGGGCGCGCCTCGCGCCACGCATTTTTATCTCTTCTGCCTGGTCTCGTTCGCGCTCTACGCGCTGCAAGTACACCACCAAGCTCGACACTCTGGACTGGACCGTCTTCTGGACGAATGTCGTGGCCGAGGCGCTGCAGCCGGCGCTCTTCCTGCACTTCGCGCTCAGCTTCCCTGAGGAGCGGTTCAAGAACCTGCGCCGCCGCTGGCTACTGCCGCTGGTCTACGCGCCCGGCGCCGGCCTGCTTGGGCTTGTGGCTCTGGTCCATCGGCACGCGCGAGGCCACCAAGCTCCTGCTCGACCGGCTCAACCAGATCGCCACCGCCTACGACGCCATCTTCTACGTGGCCGCTGCGCTGCTCTTCCTGCGCAGCTACAGCCGCGCCACCACGCCGCTGCTGCGCCAGCAGTTGAAGTGGGTCACGCGCGGAACGCTGCTCGCGGTGCTGCCGTTCACGTTCTTCTACGCCGTCCCTTACCTGCTTCACCTCGAATCCGCCGCGGCTGCTCACCAATCTGGCCGGCCTCTCGCTGGTCTTTTTGCCGCTCACCTTCAGCTGGGCCATCGTCCGCTACCGGCTGATGGACACCGACCTGATCTTCAAGCGCGGCGTGGCCTACACGCTGGCCACGGCGCTCATTGCTCGGCGGCTACTTCGGCGTCATCGCCCTCATCTCCGTCGTGGTCCATCAGCGCCTGCCTGAAGCCGGTGCGCGAGTGGGCGCTGGTCATCGCCATTCTGGTCACGGCCGCCGTCTTCGATCCCCTCAAGCGCCGCATTCAGGGCTGGGTCGATCGCGCCTTCGACCGCCATCGCTACGACTACCGCAAGGCCCTGGTCGAGTTCGGCCGCGGCCTCAGCTCCGAAACCGACCTGCAGGCGCTGCTCAACTCCATCGTCGAGCAGTTGCCGCGCACGCTGCTGGTGGCCCGCGTTGCCATCTTCCTGGCCGAGGATTCAGGCCGGCTGCGCCTGGCCGCTTCGCACGGCTTGCCCGACGAGGTCAGCGCCGCGCAAAGACAATCTGTCCCTCGGCTTCCTCAACTTCGACCGCGCCAAGGATCACTCCCACATCTTTCTCGAGAACGCGCAGCGGCCATGCATCTGCCTCCGGACCAGCAGCGCACCGCGGCCCTCCTCGACCTGAACTACTATCTGCCTTGCCGCGTGGCCCAGTCGCAGGCGTCGACGAACGGCGACGGCCGCCAGCCGCACCATCGCCGTCATCGGCCTCGGCCGCACGCTGGGCGGCGACTTCCTGTCGAGCGAAGACGTCGAGCTGCTCGAATCCCTGGCCAGCTACATCGGCATCGCCCTGCAGAACGCCAGCCTCTACGCGCGCCTCGAAGAAAAGATCGTCGAGTTCGAGCGCCTCAAGGAGTTCAACGAGAACATCGTCGAATCCATCAACGTGGGCATCTTCGCCATCGACCTCGACGACCGCATCGAAAGCTGGAACGCGCAGATGGAGGCCATGTACGCCTTCAGCCGCGCCGAGGCCATCGGCCAGGAACTTCGTTCCGTCTTTCCTGTGGAGTTCATCGAGGCGCTGGAAGGCTTCCGCAGCGATCCGGGCGTGCATCACCTCTACAAGTTCCGCCTCACCACGCGCGCCGGCGAGCTGCGCACCGCCAACATCGCCATCGCGCCGCTGCTCTCGCGCGACTTCGTTCCCGTGGGCCGCATCGTCCTGGTCGACGACATCACCGAGCGCGTCACGCTTGAAACCCAGCTGGCCCAGGCCGACAAGCTCAGCTCCATCGGCCTGCTCGCCGCCGGCGTTGCCCACGAGATCAACACCCCGCTCGCCGTCATCTCCTCCTATGCGCAGATGCTGGCCAAGCAACTGCGCGGCGACGCGCGCCTCGGCCCCGTGCTCGACAAGATCACGCAGCAGAGCTTCCGCGCCGCCGAAATCGCCAACGGCCTGCTCAACTTCTCGCGCACTTCCACCACCGAGTTCCGCTCCACCGACCTGAACCAGGTCATTCGCGACACGCTCTCGCTGCTCGAGCACCAGTTCAAGACCGCGCAGATTCTCGTCGATCTCGATCTCGCCGACGAGCTTCCGCCCATCCACGGCAACCCCGGCAAACTGCAACAGGTCTTCCTCAACCTGCTGCTCAACGCCAAGGACGCCATGCCCGGCGGCGGACGCCTGCGCGTCGCCACGCTGGTCAACGGCCACGTCGAGGCCGTCATCTCCGACTCCGGCTCCGGCATCGCGCCCGAGCACCTCAAGCGCATCTACGATCCCTTCTTCACCACCAAGAACCTGCCCGGCGACAAGCGCGGCACCGGCCTCGGCCTCTCCGTTTCAGCTACGGCATCATTCAGGAACACGCCGGCAAAATCCATGTCGAAAGCGCGGTCGGCTCCGGCACGACATTTCACCTCGAGTTTCCCCTATTAAGGAATTCCGTCCATGCCTGAGCCCACTGCTGAGGACGCCCTGCCTGTGAACGCGCCTGTCTCCGCGTCCGCAGTCGACGGCAATTCGCCCGCCGCCTCCATCCTGGTGGTCGACGACGAGGCCGGCATCCGGGAATCGCTTGAAGTGCTGCTCTCCCTCGAGAACTACGCCGTCAAAACCGCGGCCAACGGCGAGGAGGGACTGCGCCTGCTCGATCAGTCGAGCTTCGACCTCGTCCTGCTCGACCTCGCTTTGCCCGGCCAGAGCGGCCTCGAGCTTCTGCCGCAATTCAAGGAGCGCCAGCCCGATCTGCCCATCATCATGATCACCGCCTACGGCACCGTCGACAACGTCGTCGAGGCCATCCGCGCCGGCGCGGAAAACTTCATCCAGAAGCCCTGGGACAACGAGAAGCTGCTCGCCGACATTCGCTCCGCCGTCGCCCGCCACCGCGCCGAGGAAGAAAACCTTCAGCTCAAGCGCACCCTCAAGCAGCGCTACAACTTCGCCAACATCGTGGGCAAAAGCGAGTCCATGCTGCGGGTCTTCGACCTCGTCGCGCAGGTCGCGCCCAGCCGCTCCACGGTGCTCATTCAGGGCGAGAGCGGCACCGGCAAGGAGATCATCGCCAAGGCCATCCACGCCAACTCGCCGCGCCGCGACAAGCCCTTCGTGCCCATCAACACCGGCGCCATGCCCTCGGAGCTGCTCGAGTCCACGCTCTTCGGCCACGTCAAGGGCGCGTTCACTTCCGCCGTCGCCTCCAAGAAAGGCCTCTTCGAGGTCGCCAACGGCGGCACGCTCTTCCTCGACGAGATCGCCACCATGGGCCTCGACACGCAGGCCAAGATTCTGCGCGTGCTGCAGGACAAGCGCTTCATGCACCTCGGCGGCATTCAGGAGATTCAGGTGGACGTGCGCATCCTCGCCGCCACCAACGTCGATCTGCGCCAGGCGGTGCGCGATGGCCGCTTCCGCGAGGATCTCTTCTACCGCCTCAACGTCATCACCGTCGACCTGCCGCCGCTGCGCGCCCGCCGCGAAGACATTCCGCTGCTCGTCCAGCACTTCCTCGACTTCTACGCCAACGAAAACAACTTCGCTCCGCGCAAGCTCTCCACCGACGCCATGCGCGCCCTCATCGATTACGACTGGCCGGGCAACGTCCGCGAGCTTGAGAACGCCATCGAGCGCGGCGTCGTGCTCTCCTCCGGTCCCGCTCATCGGCGCCGAGCTGCTCCCCGGCCACATCACCGGCCGCAGCTTCCAGGACGCGCTCCTCGAGCACAACCCCAACTCCTCGCTCTTCGACATCCTCGAAGTCATCGAGCGCCGCATCATCATCGAAAAGCTCGAGCGCTGCAACTGGAACCAGACCGAAGCCGCCGAGCAGTTCCGCATCCCGCTCTCCACCCTCAACCAGAAGATCAAGCGCCTCAACATCGAGATCCGCAAGCGGGGCAGGGAATGAAATGCGGGAGCAGGGAGTAGAGGGTAGGGATTACGAATCTTTGCTTCGCTACCATTCGCCGATTTGCTGAGCACTGACCACTGACCACTGCTTATGACTTACTTCCTCTTCAAATCCGAGCCCGATGTCTACTCCTTCGACGATTTCCTGCGCGACGGCGAAACCGTGTGGGACGGCGTGACGAATCCCACCGCCGTCAAGAATCTGCGCGAGATGAAGCCGGGAACGAAGTGGATCTTCTACCACACCGGCGACGAGCGCACCGCCGTGGGCACGGGCACGGTGCTCAGCGTCGACGCGGCCGACCCAAAGTCCCCATCGTGCGCGTCAAGGCAGGCAAGCGCCTCAAGCATCCGAAAACTCTCGCCCAAATCAAAGCCGAAAAGCTTTTTGCAAGCTCGCCGCTGCTGCTCATCGGCCGCCTCTCCGTCGTTCCGCTCACCAAAGAGCAGTGGGATTGGTTTTGGGAATAAAAGCGCTTGAAACGGGGAGCCGCTATTCCCTGTCTTCTCCCAGCCACGCCTTCGTATTCAGCAACTGCCTCTGATCCAGCGCCCACACCTTCCCGGTCAGCTCGTCCGGCGCTCTGCCCTCGCGCGCCGACCTCTCGAACTCGCTGGCCATGGCCTGCATCTTGGCGTCCAGATCGTCGAGAAAGTTCAGCACCAGCGCCTCGGGAATCATGGGCAGCTTGGGCGAGCCGAACTCCAGCTTGCCGTGATGCGACAGAATCATGTGCAGCACCAGCGTGCGCAGCCGGTCAGGAAAATCCGGGCAGCCCGGCGATGGTCTTCTCCACCAGATCGACGCCCATCTGGATGTGCCCCAGCAGCACGCCCTCGACCGTGTAGTCGAAGCCCGTCTCCCAACTCAGCTCGCGAATCTTGCCAATGTCGTGCAGAATCACGCCGGTGACGAGCAGATCGCGGTCGAGCATCGGATAGTGCGCGGCCACGCGATCGGCCAAGCCCCAGCAGGCTCACCACGTGCTCCAGCAGCCCGCCCAGCCACGCATGATGCAGTTGCCGCGCCGCCGGCGCCTCGCGATACGCCTGCGCGATCGCCGGCATCGGCAAGCAGCGCCTTCAGCAGCCGCTTCAGGTCGGGATTGGTCAGGCTCTCGACGCTCGCCTCGAGCTGCGCCCACAGCTCGCCCACATCGCGGCTCGTCGCGGGCAGCATGTCCATCTTGTCGGCCTCGCCGTCCAGCGCCTTGCGCAGCTGATCCACCTTCAACTGTGCGCGATCGTCGTAGCGCGAGACGCTGCCGCGCACCTTCACCATGTCGCCGCGCTCGAAATCCTTGGCGATGCGCGGATCGCCCAGGCTCCCACACGCGCCCCTCGATCTGCCCGGTCTTGTCGCCGAGCATCAGGTTCAGGTACGGCTTGTTTTGCTTGGTGGTCCGTTGCTGCTTGGCCAGCACGAGGAAGAAGCTGTCGAAGAGCTTTCCCTCGTCAAAGCCCATGAGATCGGCAATATAGATGTCTTTCATTCTGCCGAGAAGATTAACGCAATTCTCCCGCTCTGCCAAAAATCGCCGCTCCGGTCCCAACAGAAATCACGCCGCGCCAAAAGCAATGCGGGCCCGGGAATCGACTCCCAGGCCCGCTCAATCGGATCGGCTGAATTCCAGCGCTACTGCTGCGCCGGTTGCTGTGGTTGTGGTTCGCCCGGATGGTCCGCGGGCGCCGGCGCTCCCGGCACAGGCGGAATGGGCGTTGGCTGCTGCACCGGCTTCGGCTGAGACTGTTCTTCGCTCTTCTTCTTGTTCGCGATGCGCGTCTTCTCCGTCGGTCGCAGTCGACGCCTTTTTCTTCTTCTTCGTCGAGGTGTCTCCCGACAATCCCAAAGGAGCCGACTGCGTCTGCTGGTCGGCAACCTCGGCCGCATTCGGCGGCGCGGGCCCTGTCGAACCCGCCTGCCCGCGCTCCCTTCTGTCTTCGGCTTCTTGGCTGTCGCGCGCGAGCGCTGAACCGCGTCTTCTGCGTCGGCGCGGTCGGCTCCAGCGGATTGGCCGGCTGCTCCGTAGTTCGAGGCCGTCTCCGGCAGCGCGCCCGCATTCTCCGTGGCCGAATTTGTCGTCGCCGAAGGCAGCGTCTCGCGCGGCGCCTGGCCGATAGCGGATCTTCTCTTTCTTGCCGGGCTTTTCTGTGGCCGCTTCTTCCTTCTTGTTTCTCTTCTTCTTTTTCGTCGTTGCCGGGGCTGTGTGGCTGCTGGTGTTGCCGCCGCGCTGGCTGCGCCTCGGTCGCGCCTCGGCCGGCGCAGCCGCTGCCCGACTTCTGCCGGAAGGTGCGCGTGCTCTCGCGGAACCGCGTCCGTTCTACCTTGGCTTTCTTCTTCGGCGCCGGCGGCACATACGCGCTGAAGCTGATGCTCGAATGCAACTCGGCGGGTGTCGCGCCGGTATCCACATATCCCTGCTTGATCTGGATGAAGGCCTCATCGCGCATCTTGCTCAGATAGTCGCGAATCGCCGGCTCCATCCGGCTCATGTAGTACGCCTGTTCCACGTCCTCCTCCACTTCCTTGAATGGCCGCGGTCCGCCCGGCGTGTGCTGCACCACTTTCAGGATGATGTAGCCCTGCCGCGTGAGAATCGGATCGGTGTACTGGCCCGACTTCAGGTCGAATGTCTTGTCCTCAAGCACCTTGGCCAGCTGGCCCCGCTTGTACTGGCCCAGATCGCCGCCCTCGGCCGCCGTCGAGCCGTCGCTGAAGCTGCGCGCCAACTGCGCAAAGTCGCCGCCCGCGTGCAGCCGGGCCTCAATGTCGTCGGCCTTCGCCTTGGCCGCCGCCACTTTGGCCGGATCGTCGGCGCCCTCCGTCCCGTCGAAATCAGAATCTCGCTCAGCCGCACGCTCTCCGGCTGCGCGTAATCCTGCTTGTGCTCCTCGTAGTAGCGCTCCACCTCGCCGGGCGTCATCTGGATGTGCTCGCCAACTTCCTGCCGCATCACTTCCTGCGTGATGATCTGGTTGCGGATGTTGGCCTTGAAGTCCTCGAACGACACGCCCTGCTCCTTGGCCGC
Organism: uncultured Acidobacteriaceae bacterium; assembly: GCA_963835895.1. Lineage (GTDB taxonomy): Bacteria > Acidobacteriota > Terriglobia > Terriglobales > Acidobacteriaceae > Telmatobacter. The sequence goes on from CAWIHC010000008.1 coordinate 262,862, forward strand.
CTTCTCCAGGTCCTCAATCGTCTCCAGGTTGTATTGCTTGCGGATCTCGTCCAGGCGCTTCACCAGTTCCGTCTCGCCGGTGATGCCCAGTTCCTTGCCCTTCGAGAGCCACAGTTGCTGGTCGATCAGGTTGCGCAGCAGATCCTTGTGCTCCGCCGACATCTCCTGCATCGATTCGCCGTGCTGCCGCCCCTCCTGGTCCAGCTCGGCTTCAGCGCGCGGTCGTAGTCGACTTGGTAATGATCTGGTCGTTGACGCGGGCAATGATGTCCTCGACCATCGTCCCGCCATAGGGGCTCTCCGGCTCGTTGGCCTGGCCGCGCGCCAGGCTGGCGCCCACGAGCAGCGCCGTGCCGAACACGAACGCCGCGGAAATGCGAAGAAGTCTCAGAGTCATAAAATCGCCGGTCGGCCGGGTAGCTGGCGCCTGCTTTCTTGCCGCCTGATGCATAGACGCCATTGTAAATCCCGGGAGAGCCAAAACGGAAAGCGGATGCGCAGCCCGCCAGCTGCCGCCGGCAGCCCAAAATGCGCCTCCCGTCCAGTCCTGTACCTCGGTAACCCCGGCTACCCGCCCCGTCCGTGCGCGTCAAATACCAGCGGTGCTATACTTTAGCCGAAGACGGCCTTGCGGCCTTAGCGCGAGCGGTTCTTCCATCTCCCTGGCCTTGCCGGTAACGGGCAAGGTCAATTTTTATCGAGCGGCAATCCAGCAGTGGCCGGATTCGCTCTCGGGCGATGGGAAGTCCGCCGTCCAGGCGCCCGGCCGCGCGCGCCGTCTGGAGGTTCGGTTTGTCTATGACTCCCCGCGCCCGCCGCGCACTCTTCGCCGTCGCCGTCTTTTTCGCCGTCTGTGCCGTTGCCGGCACCGTTCTCGAGCGCCGCGTCGGCGCCCAGTCCTCGCAGGACGAGAGCCAGCTCCGCGACAGCCTGAAGACCTTCACCGACGTCTACGCGCTGGTCGAGCAGAACTACGCCGAGCCCATCACCGGCGACAAGGCCGACGACGCCATCTACGACGGCGCCATCCCCGGCATGTTGCAGGTCCTCGACCCGCACTCGCACTTCTACGATCCCAAGGCCTACGCCCGCCTGCGCGAAGACCAGCGCGGCCACTACTACGGCGTCGGCATGGTCATCCAGCAGCAGAACGACAACAAGGCAAGAGCAAGGTCTACGTCGTCACGCCCTATGAGGACACGCCCTCCTTCCGCGCCGGCATTCACCCCGGCGACCAGATCGCCGCGGTCGACGGCAAATCCACCGACGGCTGGACCTCCGACCAGGTCGCCAAGGCGCTCAAGGGCCCCAAGGGCACCCAGGTCCAGGTCACGATGGTTCGCTACGGCCAGCCCAAGCCGCTGGTCTTCGACCTCATCCGCGACGAGATTCCCCACCCCTCCATCGATCTCAAATATCGAGATTCGTCCCGGCATCGGCTACATCCATCTCACCCAGTTCCAGGAAACCACCGGCCAGGAGATGGAAGACGCCATCAACAGCTTCGGCAACCTCAAGGGCCTGCTCCTCGACCTGCGCGAGAACCCCGGCGGCCTCTTAAGCCAGGCCGTCGATGTCTGCGACCACCTGCTCGCCAAGGGCCAGACCATCGTCTACCCAGCGCGGCCGCGCCTACTCCGATCAGAACTACACCGCCACGCACGGCAACGGCGGCAAAACCTTCCCCATCGTCGTGCTGGTCAACCGCGACACCGCTTCCGCCGCCGAGATCGTCTCCGGCGCGTTGCAGGATCACGACCGCGCCCTGATCGTCGGCGAAACCACCTTCGGCAAGGGCCTGGTGCAGACCGTCTACAACCTCAGCGAAAACACCGGCCTCGCGCTCACCACCTATCACTACTACACGCCCTCCGGCCGCCTCATTCAGCGCAACTACGCGGGCGTTTCGCTCTACGACTACTACAACCACGCCGGCGGCGGCGCTTCCGACTCCTCCAACCGCGAGGTCAAGCTCACCGACTCGGGCCGCACCGTCTACGGCGGCGGCGGCATCACGCCCGACGAGAAGATCGAGCCGCCGAAGACCAACCGCTTCCAGGACGAGCTTGCTCTACAAGGACGTCTTCTTCCACTTCGCGCCGGTCTACGTGGCCACGCACACCGTCGACAAGAACTTCCAGGTCGACGACGCGGTCATGGCCGACTTCAAGAAATTTCTCACCAGCCAGGACGTCGACTGGACCGACGCCGACATCAACGGCGTCTCCGACTGGATCAAGGCGCGCATCAAGAAGGACATCGTCACCATTCAGTTCGGCCAGCTCACCGGCTTGCGCGTCATCGCCGATTGGGATCCCATGATCCAGAAGGCGCTCACCTACATGCCCGAGGCCCAGGCCCTCGAAGACAACGCGCACAAGGTGCTGGCGGAAAAGGCGCAAGCCCGCACTGAGCCAAGCCCGGGCGTCGCATCCCATCCCTGAGGCCCGCTCACCGATTCATGCAAGACAAAAGGCCATCCCTATGGGATGGCCTTTGTTGCTGGCGCACCTAAGCGCTGAGCGGGCGCGACGAATACCGACACTCTTCCTGAGCCTGGCTGTTTAGCCGCGGCGCGAATCAGGCGTTTGCGCCACTCTCTACTTCGGCGGCGGTGGCGGCGTGAAGATCTCGCGCTTGCGTCCCGGTTCTGGTTTCGGCTTCGGCTTGGGAGCCTTCTTCGCTTCTCTCTTACCCTTATCTTTGTTTCCCATGCATCCAAGCATGACACAGAAGCTTCGGCCCTGAAAAGAGCCAAGCCGCCAAAAGTCGACTGCGTCATCCTGCCGCCGCGCATCAATTGCCGTATGTCAAGCGGCGTCTGATTGGACATCGGTGGGAGCGGGCGCTCCCGCAAGCGTCACGAACCGTTCAGGCCGGCAGCAGGCCGTGCTCCAGTTGCGCCAGGTCGGCCTGCATCTCCCGGTCCGACGCCGAACGATGCCAGCGTCGCGTCCAGAATCGCGGCCGCTCCGCGCATCCGCGGGCCGCTCGATGCTGTAGTGCATCCATTTTCCTTCGCGCCGCGCCCGCACAATTCCCGCCCGGCGCAGATACGCCAGATGCCGCGACACCTTGGGCTGGCTCTGCCTCAGGATCTCCACGAAGTAGCACACGCACACTTCGCGCCCGTTCATCAGGTTCAGCAGGCGCAGCCGCGTGCGGTCTGCCAGCGCGGCAAACAGGCGAGGCAGGTCAAAGGATCTTCGCAGCGCGTCCCATGCTTCATAATATACGCCTTGACAAATATGTACTGCCAGGAATATATTTGCTTAAGCATATACGAAGGAGGGCTCGAATGGCAGCCCCGGCGGAAGTGAAAGAGCAAGTGAAGCAGAAGTATGGAAGCGCGGCCCGCGCCGTGGCGGAGGCAGGCAGCTTGCAGGCCTGTTGCGATCCCGGCCTTCGCTGCTGCGATCCCATCACCACCAATCTCTACAGCGACAGCGAGAAGGGCCTCATTCCGGAGAAAGCCGTGCTGGCCTCGCTCGGCTGCGGCAATCCCACCGCGCTCATCGATCTCAAGCCCGGCGAGGTGGTGCTCGACCTCGGCTCCGGCGGCGGCATCGACGTGCTGCTCTCCGCGCGCGCGTGGGTCCACCGGCAAAGCCTACGGCCTCGACATGACCGACGAAATGCTGGCGCTGGCGCGCGAGAACCAGCGCAAGGCCGGCGTCGAAAACGTCGAGTTCCTCAAGGGCGAGATCGAAAACATTCCCCTGCCCGACAACTCCGTCGACGTCGTCATCTCCAACTGCGTCATCAATCTCTCGGCCGACAAGGACCGCGTCCTGCGCGAGGCGTTTCGCGTGCTCAAGCCCGGCGGCCGCTTCGCCGTCTCCGACGTTGTCGTGCGCGGCGCGTTCCCGACGCCGTGCGCCAGAGCATGTTGCTGTGGGTGGGCTGCATCGCCGGCGCGCTTGAAGAGCAGGACTATCGCGCCAGGCTCATCGCCGCCGGCTTCGCCGATGTGACCATCGAGCCCACGCGCATCTACAACGTCGAGGATGCCCGCCAGTTTCTCACCGAGGCCGGCGTCGACGTGGATGCCATCGCTCCCCAGGTCGATGGCAAATTCCTCAGCGCCTTCATCCGCGCCGTCAAGCCGCAATCCGCCTGCTGCGCGCCCGGCTGCTGCGCACCGCGCCGCAGCGTAAAGGAGTCACATCATGCCCAACCACTACAACGTCCTCTTTCTCTGCACGGGCAACTCGGCCCGCTCCATCATGGCCGAGGCGATTCTGAACCGCAAGGGCAAGGGCGCCTTCACCGCCTACAGCGCCGGCAGCCATCCCTCGGGACAGCCGCGGCCCGAAGCGCTCAAGCAGATCGCCTCCGCCGGACATGTCCACCGCCGGCCTGCGCAGCAAATCCTGGGACGAGTTCGCCGCGCCCGGCGCGCCGAAAATGGACTTCGTCTTCACCGTCTGCGACAACGCCGCCAAAGAACAGTGCCCTTACTGGCCCGGCCAGCCCATGACCGCGCACTGGGGCGTTCCCGATCCCGCCGCGGTCAAGGGAACGCCCGAGGAGATCGCCCGCGCCTTTCGCGATGCCTTCGTCATCCTCGACCGCCGGATCGGCCTCTTCCTCTCGCTGCCGCTCGCCTCGCTCGAGCAACTCGCCATCCAGCGGGAAATCGACAAGATCGGCCGCTCCTGAACGGCCGCTCGCGCCGCAAGGCAGCACGTACATTCCGTTGATCGAGGTTTGCTGATGAAAGTCACGAGCCGGCTCTCGTTTCTCGATCGCTATCTCACCGCCTGGATCTTCGCCGCCATGGCGGTCGGCGTGGCGCTCGGATGGCTCGTCCCCGGCGTCGTTCCGTTCCTCGACCGCTTCAGCATCGGCACCACCTCGATCCCCATCGCCGTGGGCCTGATCGTGATGATGTACCCGCCCTTCACCAAGGTGCGGTACGAAGAGCTGCACGAAGTCTTTCGCAACAAGAAGGTGCTCGGCCTTTCGCTGGTGCAGAACTGGCTCATTGGGCCCGGTCCTGATGTTCGTTCTGGCCGTCGTGTTCCTGCGCGGATACCCGGAATACATGGCCGGCCTCATCATGATCGGCCTGGCGCGCTGCATCGCCATGGTCATCGTCTGGAACGAGCTGGCCAAAGGCGACACCGAATACGCGGCCGGCCTGGTGGCCTTCAACTCGCTCTTCCAGGTCTTCTTCTACTCGCTCTACGCCTGGGTCTTCATCACCGTTCTGCCGGCAGAGCTCGGGCTGCAGGGCGCGGTCGTCCACGTCTCCATCGGCCAAATCGCGCAGAGCGTCTTCATCTATCTGGGCATCCCCTTTCTTGCCGGATTCCTCACCCGCACCGTCCTCGTCCGCGCCAAGGGCCGCGCATGGTACGACCGCAACTTCGTCCCGCGCGTCAGCCCGCTCACTCTCGTCGCCCTGCTCTTCACCATCGTGGTCATGTTCTCGCTCAAAGGGCAACTACATCGTCCGTCTTCCGCTCGATGTCCTCAGGATCGCCGCGCCGCTGCTGGTCTACTTCGTGGTCATGTTCCTGGTCTCGTTTTATATGGGCCGCAAGCTCGGCGCGGACTACTCCAAGACCACAACGCTCTCCTTCACCGCCGCCTCCAACAACTTCGAGCTGGCCATCGCTGTCGCCGTCTCCGTCTTCGGCATCAATTCGGGAGCCGCCTTCGCCGCCGTCATCGGGCCTCTGGTCGAAGTGCCCGTCATGATCGCTCTGGTCAACGTGGCGCTCTTCTTTCAGCGCAGGTACTTTCCCGATCCTCAGACCGACGCAGGTCGCCTCCGTCTGCGCATCCGCCAGGAAGTAGGCACCCCTCGCCCGTTATTCTGAAAGAACCATGACCAGTTCGGCCAGGCCTCTTCGCCGCGTCGCCGTCTTCTGCGGATCGGCCTTTGGAAAAAATCCGGCCTTCCGCGCCGAGGCAACAGCTCTCGGCGCTGCCATCGCCAAAGCCGGGCTTGGACTGGTCTACGGCGGAGCCTGCCGCGGCCTGATGGGTGTGGTGGCTGACGCAGCGCTCGCCGCCGGCGGAGAAGTGATCGGCGTGCTGCCCGACGCGCTCAGCGGCCGCGAGATTGCGCACAACGGCCTCACTTCGCTCGAACTGGTTCCCACCATGCACGAGCGCAAGGCCCGCATTCATCGAGCTCTCGGACGCCATCCTGGCCCTGCCCGGCGGCTATGGCACACTCGACGAATTACTGGAAGCCATCACCTGGGCGCAGATCGGCATTCACGCGAAGCCGTGCATCCTGATTAACACGCTCAATTATTGGGACGGCCTGCTCGCCTTCCTCGATGACGCTGTCGACGCCGGCTTCATCGAAGCCCGCAACCGGCAGCTTGTTCGTGTCGCCGCAACCGCCGCTGAAGCGCTCGCCATGGCTGCCAACCGAGCGTGAGCCGCGCATCATCCACTGCATTCGGCGGTATCATGCCCTTATGTCAACAAAGCTTCGTTTCGGCGTGCTCAGCACCGCCAACATCGGCCTGAAAAAAGTGATTCCTGCCATGCAGCAGGGCGAGCTCACCACCGTTACCGCCATTGCCTCGCGCGATCTGGCCAAGGCCCGCGAGGCGGCCACGAAACTCGGCATTCCCACGGCCTACGGCTCTTACGAGGAGCTGCTCGCCGACCCCAACATCGACGCCATCTACAATCCGCTGCCCAATCAGCTGCACGTCCCGTGGACCACGAAGGCCGCTGAAGCCGGCAAGCACGTGCTCTGCGAGAAGCCGCTCAGCATGACTGTGGCCGAGGCCAAAACGCTGCTCGACGTGCGGGCCCGCACCGGCGTCAAGATCTGCGAGGCCTTCATGATCCGCAGCGCGCCGCAGTGGCTGCGTGTGCGCCAGCTCCTCGACGAAGGCCGAATCGGCGAGATCCGCGCCGTCAATGCGCACTTCAGCTACTTCAATGTAGACCCGGCAAACATCCGCAACCGGATTGAGACGGGCGGCGGCGCAGTCTACGACATCGGATGCTACTGCATTCAAGCCTCGCGTTTTGCTTTCGATCAGCCGCCACGGCGCGTGGTTGCGCTCGTCGATCGCGATGCGCAGCTGGGCACCGACAGGCTGGCCTCGGCGATCCTCGACTTCGGCTCCGGCCACGCTATCTTTACCTGCAGCACGCAGCAGATCCCGTTTCAGCGCGTCCAGATTCTGGGCACTCGCGGCCGCATCGAACTTGAGATTCCCTTCAACGCGCCCAGCGACCGGCCCACGCGGCTCTTCATCGACTCGACCGGCGACCTCACCTTCAGTGGAATCACGATGGAAACCTTCCCCGCATCGGATCAGTACACGCTGCAAGGCGACGCCTTCGCCAGAGCCGTATGTGAGAACACCGACGTGCCCGTGCCGCTGGAAGACTCAATCGCTAACATGGCCGTCATTGAAGCCATCTTCCGCTCGGGAAAGTCGGGCCAATGGGAGCAGCCGGAGCAATAGGGGTTTTCGTTCGCTGATCGGGCCGTGCGCTGTTCTCCGCGTGGTCACGCCGGTTACGCGGCAGCCGCGCACTCGCGCAGATCGCGGCTCAACGCATCCACGCGCCCGGGATCGCTGTCCCAGGCAAACATGAACCGCGCCGCACCTCCGATGAAGGTGTAGAACCGCCATCCCCGTGCGCGGAGATTGTTGAGCACTTTCTCCGGCGCCTCAACGAACACCGCGTTGGCTTCAACAGGCTGCGCAAGCCGCACGCCGGGAATTTCCGCAATCCGCGCAGCGAACTGCCGGGCACAGCGGTTGGCGTGCTCGGCGTTGTGCAGCCACGCTCCGCCCTCCAACATGCCCACCCAGGGCGCCGAAAGAAACCGCATCTTGGCCGCAAGTTGTCCCGCCTGCTTGCAGCGGTAGTCGAAGTCTGTCGCCAACGCCCGATCGAAGAATAGGACAGCTTCTCCCATCGCCATGCCGTTCTTGGCGCCGCCAAAGCACAACACATCCACGCCGCTCTTCCAGCTCATCTCGGCCGGCGAGCAGCCCAGGCTGGCGCAGGCGTTGGCAAAGCGCGCGCCGTCCATGTGCAGCGAGAGCCCGCGCGCCCTGCACTCCTCCGAGATCGCGCGCAATTCAGCGATTGTGTAGACGCGGCCCGGTCTCGGTGGATTGTGTAAGCGTGACCGCGCGCGGCTTGGGATAGTGAATGTCGCTACGTTTCGTTGCCAGCTCGCGAATCGCCTCCGGCGTAAGCTTTCCTTCCGGGCTCGCCGCCACAAGCAGTTTCGAACCGTTCGAGAAGAACTCCGGCGCGCCGCACTCATCAGTCTCCACGTGCGCCTGGTCGGAGCAGATTACGCTGTGATAGGACTGGCAGAGCGACGCCAGCGCCAGCGAATTGGCCGCGGTGCCGTTGAATACGAAGTACACTTCGCATGCGAGTTTCAAACAGGTTCCGGAAGGCGTCGGCCGCCTTGGCCGTCCACGGATCGTCGCCGTACGACGTTACGTGCCCGCGATTGGCGGCCTCCATTGCCTGCCACGCTTCGGGGCAGACTCCTGCGTAGTTGTCGCTGGCAAACTGCTGCTGCAATTCGTTGTTTTCCATTTCCGCCATGGCGCAATCCTCGCTGATTCGGGACGGAGCGCGTCCCGGAGACACTCTTAGACTAACGGTAAAGGATTCGCTGAGTGGGAGCAGGCGGTTGAGGAATTGGAGGCGCGGGCCGGGATCGAACCGGCGCATAAAGGTTTTGCAGACCTCTCCCTTACCACTTGGGTACCGCGCCTTGGGCTGCCTGCGTCATGGGTTGCGGATCGTCCCATTCCGCTCTCCCCCGGCTCAATGCCGCCGGGGAAATGCGGAATGGAGCGGGAGACGAGACTTGAACTCGCGACCCTCGCCTTGGCAAGGCGATGCTCTACCACTGAGCTACTCCCGCTTGACGCAAGTTCGAGTATACCGGGCCGCCGAAACCGGGTCAAACCGGCTTGGCCTGCTGAAAAGTGCTTTTCAACGATAGAATTCTGACGCGCCCGGCAGCTCGAAATTCCCGTCCCAAAGCGCACCTCGCGGCCGATTGACCCACCCCGCAAATTCCCGTAGACTAAGAGATTGCGAGGGATGCGGCTCGAACTGCCTTCCACCCCGCATCATTTTCCCTGAAGTCAGGACCACCCCTGCAATTCAGGCTTTGGAGATTGAAGCACAACCATGGCAAACCACGTATCGGCGCTCAAGCGCGCCCGCCAGACCGAAACCCGCACTGAAGTGAATCGCGCCAACCGCAGCCGCGTGCGCTCCAGCCTGCGGTCCCTGCGCGAGGCGCTGGCCAAGGGCGACGTGAAGGACGCACAGGCGCAGTACCGCGCCACAGTTTCGGCCCTCGACAAGAGCGTGCAAAAGGGCGTTCTGCACTCCAACACCGTTTCCCGCTACAAGAGCCGCTTGAACGCGCGCCTCAAAGCGCTCGGCGACCGCCAAGGCAAAGTAGCACCGCTGGCCGCGATCAAATCTGCAGATCAGCAGCGAGCCGGGAGCGATCCCGGCTTTGCTGTTTTTGGCGCTCGAGTTGGCTCACGCGCCCCTTGCGCAGCAAAGGCTTGAGCACAGGGAAGAGCGTGTTGGCGATGATCTGCGGAGCCCTTTCGCGGTGGGATGGATGCCATCGCTCTGGATGGTTCCCGGAACGTTGATCAGATCCTTATAGAGCATGGGCACCACCGCTACGTGGTGCTTTGCCGCGAGATCGCGAAAGATCGCATCGAATGAGCGGATGTAGTCGGGCCCATAATCCGGCGGAAGCGTGATGCCGGCGAGCAGGATCTTCACATGAGCCTTCTCTAGGTCCGTGAGCACCTGATCGAGATTGCTGCGCGTCTGGTCGACGGGCAGGCCGCGCAGGCCGTCATTGCCGCCAAACTCCACGATCACAACGGCAGGGTGCAGGCGAAGCACGTAGGGCAGGCCGGCGACCGCGTCCTTTGTGGTTGCGCCGCTCGTGCCCTGGTTGATCACTTTGTACGCGTAGCCCCGCGCGTCGAGTAGCTTCTGCAGATCGTCGGGAAAGGACTCGCCGTCACGCAGGCCCAACCCCGCAGTGATGCTGTCGCCATAGCAAACCAGAATCGGCCGATCGGCGGCAGAGAGCGGCCCAACCGGCAACAACATCAAACAAACTGCGACAAGAACCGTTCGCCGAACGTCCACGTATCAAGTGTAGCTGCGCGCGAGAGTGCGCAGGGCGCCCGAAGCTGCGATGACCATCCATGTACACTGCGAGTGACGGGAGGGTGTGTTGATTCAAGTCAAAGGCGCGAAAAAGTGGATCCAGAATGGCGCGCGGCGCGTGGAGATCTTGCAGGGCATCTCGCTCGACATTCCCGCCGGGCAGTTTGTGGCCATCGTGGGCGCGAGCGGAAGCGGCAAGAGCACGCTGCTCGGGCTGATTGCCGGTCTCGATTCACCCAGCGAAGGAGAGATCTGGCTGGACGGCGTGCCCATCCACAACCTGGCGGAGAGCGAATTGGCAGCAGTGCGCGGGCGCAAGATCGGCTTTGTCTTCCAGTCCTACCAACTGATCCAAACACTCACCGCTCTCGAAAACGTGCTGCTTCCTTACGAACTCAACCTGGAGGGCAACGGGGTAGCGCAGGCGCGCCGGCTGCTCGACGAGGTGGGACTGAAGGAACGCGTGGACCACTATCCCGTGCAGCTCTCCGGCGGTGAACAGCAGCGCGTGGCATTGGCGCGGGCCTTTGTCGTGGAGCCACTCATCGTGATGGCCGACGAGCCCACGGGCAACCTCGACTCTGCAAACGGCCGCCTGGTTCTCGATCTGCTCCTTGAGCGAAATCGAAAGGCAGGGACCACGCTGGTCCTCGTCACGCACGACCCTGAAGTCGCCAGCCGCGCCGACCGCCGGATTGTGCTCAAGGATGGTCTTGTCGTCGAAGATTCCAAGCCTGGTTCGTTTCCGCCCGACTCTCGTTCCGCGCAAGGGGAACAATGGCCAGGCGCGCATTGAGCTGGAAACGCGCCGCTGCCATCGGCTGGCGCGATTTGAAGTCCGCTCCCGGCAAGTTCGGTTTTGTTGTGTTGTCGGTGGCCGTCGGAGTAGCTGCTCTGGTAGGAGTGCGCGGGCTTAGCGACAGCTTCCGCCAGACATTAAACACGGAGGCGCGTTCGCTGCTGGCCGCCGATCTGAGCGCGCGGTTGCTTCGTGCGCCCGCGTCCGAGGAGCTCAGCAAGATCGCGGCGATTGAGGCCCAAAGCGGCGGCGCAATCCGCTCCACATGGGTCACTGAAACCGTCTCCATGGCGTCTGTGCAAACGGATCCCGTGCCTCTGCTGGTCTCGCTCAAAGCCGTCGATCCCGCTGAGTATCCTTTCTACGGAACGGCGGAGCTCGATCCGGTGATGCCCCTGCGGCAAGCTTTGCAGGGCGACTCGGCCGTCGTGGCGGAAGAGTTTCTCATCCGCCTCAATGCGCACGTCGGCGACACGCTACGCCTCGGCGGCAGAGACTTTCGAATCACTGCCGTGCTGAAGCAGGAACCCGATCGCATCACCGCGGGCATGGGCCTGGGACCTCGCGTCATGATCTCGGAGGCGGCAATGGCGACGACCGGATTGCTGGCTCCGGGCAGCCGCGCCAGCCGGCGTTTGCTCGTTAAGCTCCCTTACGCGCCGCCGAAAGACCTCTCCGCGGATGCCGAAACCGCTGCGGTCCGAGCGCAACTGGAAGCGGCGCTGCCGGATGCGCAAGTCATGGACTACCGTGAAGGCAACCCCGCGCTTACCCGCGGCCTCGACAATGCGACCTCCATCCTGAGCCTCATTTGTTTGGTCGCCATGGTTCTCGGCGCCATCGGCGTGGCCATGGCCATGCACGCGCATCTCGAGCAGCGCATGGACATGCTGGCGATCCTCAAGGCCATCGGCGCGGATTCCTCCGATCTGCTGCGCATCTTTCTTTTGCAGACGTTGGGCCTTGGCCTTGTCGGCGGGCTGCTGGGCGTGGCCGCGGGCGTTGTTGTGATGGCCGCGCTGCCCGCAGCCTTTGGCCAGTTGCTTCCTCTGCATGTGATCCTTCAATTTCCCTGGAAATCCGCGCTGGCGGGACTAGGAACTGGCCTGCTCACGACTCTGCTCTTCTGCCTGCCGCCTCTTCTCGACGTGCGCGCCATTCGGCCGGTGCTCGTGCTCCGCAGGCTGGTGGAGCAGGGTCCGTCCGGCATGGCTGCGTGGTTCGCGCGTTGGTGGGCGCGCCGCCTGCAAATTGGAATTGCAGCGGCTGTCATCGCGGCCTTGGCTGCCATCGCGTGGGCGCTTTCCGATTCGCCAAAGGTTGGCGCGTGGTTTGCGCTGCTGTTCACCATCACGCTCGTGGTTCTGGTGGTTTTGGCGGCTGCGGCGCTTTGGTTCCTCCGGTTCTTCCTGAATACACCCGCCTGCACCTGGCTTCATCGCTGCGCCATGGTCTTGCCAATCTCTACCGCCCCGGCAATCAATCTGCCGCGGTGCTGGCGGCGCTGGGCACGGGAGTCATGCTCATCCTCGCGGTCTATCTCATGCAAAAAGACCTGTTAACCGATCTGCGCGAAACCGCCTCGCCCAAGCTGCCGAATATCTTTCTCGTCGATGTGCGAAGCGACGAGGTCGACGGCGTCAAAGCGTTCTTCGCGCATCAAGTGGGCGTCAGCCAACAGCTGAACCTGATTCCTGTGGTGATCGGCCGGTTTGTCTCCATCAACGGCCAGCCGGTGGAGCAAATGAAAGGCCAGCACTATCCGCTCCGCATGTTAGAGAGCGCAGAGTTGACTTGGGCCGATGCGCCACCCGAGGGCGATAAGGTGACCGCAGGCGCGTGGTGGGCAAGTAGTAGCGCGGCGCAGCTCGCGGTCAGCGATGGCATCGCCCAGCGCCTGCACGTTGGCGTGGGTTCCGCTGTGGAACTGGAAACCGGGGGAACAACGCGCACCCTCACAGTCTCCGCCATCTATCGCGCCGACGGCCAGCACCTGGCCGCGCGCGTGCAATTTGTTCTGCCTTCCGGATTGATCAGCGACCAGCCGTCCACTTGGTACGGCGGCGCGCACATCGACCCCAAGCAGGTGGCCGCAATGGAACGCGCGTTCTTCACGGCCTATCCAACCATCACCGTCATCAACGTCGCCGATGTCATGCAGCGCATCGAGAATGTCGTCGATCAGATCACTTTCGTCGTCCGGCTGCTTGCCGGCTTCTCCATTCTCGCCGGGCTGACGATTCTCGCCTCGAGCATCGCCAGCACGCGCTTTCGCCGCATGCAGGAGGCAGTTGTGCTCAAAACTCTCGGCGCGACGCGGATGCGCATCGTGCGCACCTTCAGCGTGGAGTTCAGCGTTCTGGGTTTGCTGGCCGGCGCGGTCGGCGTCGTCTTCGCCAACCTGCTCACGCGCGTGCTGTCTGCACCGGCTCGAAGTGGGCTTTCACATCGCATGGGGCGCAACGCTGGTCGCGCTCGTCGGAACAGCGGTGCTGGCTACGGCCACGGGCTGGATTGCAAGCTACCGCATTCTCGGCCTGCGCCCGCTCGAAGTGCTGCGCGAAGAGTAGGTGAATCCGGGAATGGGAAACGAGAATCAGGGAAGGAGCGAGATTGGTCTTCATCTGCGGATTGCCCGCCTGCGGCAAATTGACCGCGCGCGCGAATGTTCGTAAGATGAAGAAGTTGGCTTTGCGCGCCCGCTTTGGGAGCCAGGCCAATCGGTTGCAAGACGTGCCGCCACGCCCGCTTGTTGCCCCCTCGTTCAATGGCAGGACAGCTGACTCTGGATCAGCATATCGGGGTTCGAATCCCTGGGGGGCAGCCAATTAGAATCAACGACTTTCGCGGCTCCCCCTCTGACGCAGTTTCTTCTTGTCGTTGCGCGGGAACTCCGTCCTGTTGTGACGTTGCGAGCAGCCCATCTTACGGTTTACTCACGCCATTACTGCCGCTTGTCACATGATCGCTGAGCGAATTCTCGTTCGCGGGCTTGTTCAACCGCGTAGCGGCCCAGACGTGATAGCTGTTGAAGAGGAATTGCCCGCCCAGAATCAGCAGCCAGACCCAGAGCGCAAAGCGTAGCGGCCGGCGCGGAACGCGCGTGCTCAGCAGGGTTCCGCCAACCGCCCCTGCCACGCCGCCGATGATGAGCTGCAGCAGCAGCTCAGGGTTGGTGGCGTGCGTGAACCAATGCGCGCCGCTGCCGATGAGCGAAACCAAAAAGCCGAAGACGATGTCGGTGCCCACCACTTGCGCGGGCGCCAGCGGCGTCAGGCTCAGCAGCGCAGCGCTGCCCAGCGCGCCCGCTCCCGCGGAAGAGAAACCCACCTCCGCGCCCACGGGAAACATGAGCCACGCGAGCAGCGGGCTGCGGTCGCGCGTATCGAGGTTCTCCCGCATGGGGCGGAAGGAATAGAAGAGCTGCCAGCTTGCCGTGGTCACCAGAATCGCGCCCAGAATCGCATTCAGCAGGTTCGCCGATCCGGCGTTGATCAGATGCTTGAGGAAGAGCGAGCCGACGAGAACGCCCGGCGCTCCGCCCAGCAGCATGTAGCCCAGCGTGCGCCAGGCCACGTTGCGGCGCGCAATCTGCGCGGGCGCCAGAATCAACTTCACCGCCGCCGAAAACATGAGCCCGATGCCCACCGCCACCGGCGCCGGCACGCCGAGAAACAGCACCAGGACGGGCACCGTGATGGTGCCGGCGCCCACGCCGGTGAGCGCGATGAACAGCGCAATGAAGAATCCGATGATGTACTGCATTTCCTGGCCCTCAGTCTGCCTGCGTGCGCGTCACTTTGCCGGTGCTGCTTGAATGTGAATGCCGCACTCCACCTTGCGGCCCGCCCAGCGGCCCGAGCGCGGATCGTTGGGATCGAGCGGCAGCGACGTGCACGGCTCGCAGCCGATCGATGTGTAGCCGCGCTCGTAGAGCGGCAGCAGCGGAATCGCAAGCTGCTCGCACGCGTACCACACGTCGCGCGTCGTCCACTCGGCCAGCGGCGCCAGCTTCAGCACCTGCTTGCCGCCGGGCAGCGTGAACATCGCCGACTCTTCAAGCGCCGCGCGGCTCCGCGCCTGCTCGCGGCGCAGCCCGGTCAGCCACACGCGATACTCGGCAACCGCCTTGAACAGCGGCTCGACCTTGCGCAGCCCGCAGCAGCGGTCGGGCGCGGACTGATACAGCAATCCGTGCTCCGCCTCCTGCTCGGCCACCGTCTTTTCCGGCAGCAGATTGATCAGGTTCAGATCCCACTCGCGCGCGATGCGGTCGCGATAGGCGTACGTCTCGGCAAAGTGGTAGCCGGTATCGAGAAAAAGAACCGGAATACGCGGATCGAGCGCGATCGCGAGCTTGGTCAGCAGCACGTCTTCGGCCTGAAAGCTGCACGTCAGGCACACATCGCCCTTCCCCGTCACTTCGCGCGCCAGCGTGGCCCGCACCGCATCCAGCTTCGTGTTCACTTCCGCGGCAATCTCCGCAATGCCCATCACAAATCCGCCCCTTCTGACGAAATGAAGATTCCCGCGCGCCGCAGCAGGTGGTGCACCGCTGCGACGGCGTGCATCCTGTTCTCCGCGTCGAGCGTGATTTCGAATCCGCCCGCGCTCGCCGTCAGCGTGCCATCATCGCTAGCGCGCGCCACGAGAGTGAGCAGACCCGATTGCGTTTGCAGGTCGGTAACAGCGTCAAGCAGCCCCAGATGCTGCAGTGACGCTCGCTCGTCGGCATCGATGCGGCAGGTGACGGCGCCAACGGCAAACAGCGAACGCTCGACGGCGTCGATCAGCTCCGTGGGGCCGGCTAGCTCCAGCACGCCGCCGCGATGACCCCAGCGCGCCTCACGCTCACCGGCGGTCACGCGGCCCCACGCGCCCGCCTCGTCTTCCTCGTTCGCAACCGCCTGGCCTTGCGCTGCGGTTACCATGCCCGCCGCCACGGTCGCGTTGGTTTCGGGATCGATCAGAATCAGCGCGCCGGTTCCGCGATTTTCGCGATAGAGATCGACTGCGATCGGCCGCAACAGGTGCAGTGAGACCGCGCCGATGTCGTTCATGCGCAGCGTCGGCGCCGGCTCGTGCTTGAGCGCGCTCAGATCCACGCGGTGATCGATCAGCGAAACAAATGCGGGCACAGTGTGGCTGGTGTGCTTCAGCAGATAGCGGCGATTCACATCCAGCGGCCGCTGATCCATCCACACCAGCGATGCCTTCACGCTGCTGGCCACCACAGGCGCTGCCCCAACGTCGGCAATCAAGTCGCCCCGGCTGATGTCGAGCTCGCGATCGAGCACCAGCGTGACGGAAAGCGGCGCGATCGCCTCTTCAGGATCGCCGTCGAACGTCACAATGCGTTCGATCTTCGCCGTGCTGCCCGAGGGGAAGACCGCGATCTCGTCGCCCCGGCGAACCGTTCCCGATGCAATCTGGCCCGCGAATCCGCGGAAGGTGTGATCGGGCCGCAACACGCGCTGCACGGGAAATCGGAAAGGGGCGCTCCGCGTGTCTTGCGCCGAAGGCAGCGCCTCCAGCAGCTCCAGCAGCGACGGCCCTGCATACCACGGCATCGCGTCCGTTGCATGGACCACGTTGTCGCCCTTCAGCGCGCTGACCGGAACAAAGTGCGCTTCGACCGGCGTTCCGGTGTCGGTCGCGATCTGCTCAAGAACTGCCCTGAAGTCCGACTCGATGGCGCGGAAAGTTGGCTCGTCGTAGCCGATCAAATCCATCTTGTTCACGGCCACCAGCACATGCCGCACGCGCAGCAGCGACGCGATGTACGCGTGGCGCCGCGACTGAATCTGCACGCCCTTGCTCGCGTCGATCAGCACAATGGCCGCATCGGCCGTCGATGCGCCCGTGGCCATGTTGCGCGTGTACTGCTCGTGGCCGGGCGTATCGGCAATGATGAACTTGCGCCGCGCCGTCGAGAAATAGCGGTAGGCCACGTCGATGGTGATGCCCTGCTCGCGCTCGGCGCGCAGCCCGTCCGTCAGCAGCGCGAAATCGATCTGCCCCGGCGCGGTCGTGCCCTTGCCCTCGATCGACCGCACCTGGTCTTCGTAGACCGATTGCGTGTCGTAGAGCAGCCGCCCGATGAGCGTCGACTTGCCGTCGTCCACGCTGCCCGCCGTGGAAAAGCGCAGCAAGTCCTTCTCGCGCTCGGCGAGCAGGAACTCGTCGATGGAAAACGCGGGAGCCGAAAGGGTTGCCACTTAGAAGTAGCCCTCCCGCTTCTTGATCTCCATCGAGCCTTCCTGGTCGTGATCGATCACGCGATTCGCCCGCTCCGACGAGCGGAACGAGATCAGCTCCGCAATGATCGCGGGAATCGTATCGGCATCGGAGCGGATGGCGCCCGTGCACGGGCTGCAACCCAGCGAGCGCAGCCGGCACTTCACCATCTGCGGCTTCTCGCCCGGCCTCGCCACAAAATCCTGCTCGATGGGCAGCAGCGCATCGCCGCGCACATACATCGGCCGCTCCTTGGCAAAGTAAAGATCGACCACCGGAATCTTTTCCTCGTGGATGTACTGCCACACGTCCATCTCCGTCCAGTTCGAAAGCGGAAACACGCGAATGCTCTCGCCGGGATGGATGCGCGCGTTGTAGAGGTTCCACAACTCGGGCCGCTGATTCTTCGGGTCCCACTGCCCCGCCGTGTCGCGGAAGGAGTAGATGCGCTCCTTGGCGCGCGACTTCTCCTCGTCGCGCCGCGCGCCGCCAAACGCCGCATCGAAGTTGTAGTGGCGCAGCGCGTCGAGCAGCGCCTGCGTCTTGAGCAGCCCGCAGCAGCGCTTGGTGTCGAGCGCGATGGGATTGGTTCCCGCGGCGATGGCCGGCTCATTGCGCCACACCAGCAGCTCCGCGCCCACTTGGCGCGCCATCTCGTCGCGGAAGGCGAGCATCTCGGCGAATTTGAAGCCGGTATCGATGTGCAGCAGCGGGAAGGGAATCGGCGCGGGATAGAACGCCTTCTGCGCCAGCCGCAGCATCACCGACGAGTCCTTGCCGATGGAGTAGAGCATCACCGGCCGCTCGAACTCCGACGCAACCTCGCGCAGGATATGAATGCTCTCCGCCTCAAGCAGGCGCAGATGGTTCAGCCGCGCAGTTCTGACAGTTGGCGTTGGCGGCGACGTTTGGACTGATTCACTTTCGGCGACCGGCATTGTGACCTCTCCGTTTCAGTGGGGACGCTGAAGGCCGGTGCGCGCAAAGACAAACCCGGCATTCAGCTACGGGTGCGTCTTCTGGATCGATTGTGCTCAGGAGAACAGAGACTAGCGGGGACACCCGTCGAAGATGTTCGACAGGCGACAACAAGAACGGCTTGGCAAAGCGCGAACCATGTGTAAAGAGATGGTAACAAAACCCTCCGCCCGAAACAAGAGGCTGGGTTTCCTATGCGAAAAGTGCGCATATTTGGCAGGAATGACGTAGGATGGGGGCGACTGACTTTCTCACCCTCAAGTGAACGCTCGCGGCAGACCACCCGGTGCCAGCCCGGCGGCCAGTACCCGCCGAAGCGGAACCCTGATTGTGTTCGCATCTCTGGCGACTCTGGGTGCACTGATTTTGTGTCTCTGGCGGGCCCTGCCTGCTGGCTGGCGCATCCTTCATTCCGAACCTCAGGTTCACGCCCAGGCAATCCCAGCCGCTTTGGCACATTCGCGGCCGGCGCTGTCTTGGGGCGACCGCTTCGGCGACGGCACGCCCGACTTTCTCCGCCTGACCGATCCGGCCGACCAGGCCGCCTTCCGCCGCTGGTTCACGCTCATCGCTGAGTACCAGGCTGTCCGTCCGCGGGCCGAGGTCCCTTCCGAGATCGCCGACTGCGCCAGCCTGCTGCGCTACTCTTATCGCGAGGCGCTCAAACGCCACGATGAAAGCTGGTTCCAGGCCAGTGGAATCGATGTTCCGGCCCCGCCAGGTGAGATTCGCGCCTGGAGTTATCCGCACACACCGCTCGGCTCGGCGCTCTTCCGCGTGCGGCCTGGCGCTTTTCAGCCCGACGACCTCTCCAACGGCGCCTTCGCCCAGTTTGCCGATGCCAAAACGCTGGTCGAGCGGAACGCGTACTTTGTCAGCCGCGATGTGCGTGCAGCGCTGCCCGGCGACTTGCTCTTCTATCGCCAATTCGGCCAGTCGTCGCCCTGGCATTCGATGATCGTGATCCGCTCCGGCTCCGCCGCGGAGGTCGTCTACGACACCGGGCCCGATCACGGCCAACCCGGCGAACTGCGCCGCGTGCTCCTCTCCGAACTCCTTGACCATCCCCAGCCGCAATGGCGGCCGCTCCCCGGCAACCCCAACTTTCTCGGCGTCTATCGCTGGAATATTCTGCGAGGAACTCCATGATTGACTGGAAAACGACGCTCCGCAGGCCGCTCCTAGCCGCTCTAAGTCTGCTTCTTTCTGCCGCCGCCGTTGTCCCCGCCGCGGCCAACGACGCGCCACGCTCCTTCTCGCTTTCCACTACGCGAACCTTCGCGCCGGGCGAGAGCGTCAAAATCCAGCTCTTCGCCCACAACGTGCCGGAACTCGAGTTTCGCGTCTACAAGGTGCGCGATGCGGAGAAGTTCTTTGCCGGCCTCAAGGATCCGCATAGCTTCGGCGTGCAGAGCTACGCGCCTGAGGAGCAAATCGATCAAGAGACCTTCGTTGAGCGACTGCACGACTTCAAGGCCCATCTGTGGTGGCTCATCCGGCGCTTCTTCCGCGGCCAATTTACCGACGAGGCGCGCGATAGCTTCCGCGAGCAGCAAGCCAAGCTGGGCAAGCGCAGCCAGGTGGTAGGCGCGGCGCAGTTCGCGCAGATTCCTCTGCTCAACCCCAGCCAACTGGTGGCGCGTTGGAAGCTCGAAACGCCGCCCGCCCTCGTCAGTGACACGCAACAGTTGCCCATCGACGGGCTGGGCGCAGGAGTCTACCTGATCGAGGCCACCGACGGCGCCTACAAGGCATACACCGTCGCCATCGTCACCTCCATCGCAGTCGTGGAACGGACGAGTGGCGCGCGGGCCGATCTTTATGTTGCCGATCGCAAATCCGGCGCCCCCATTGCCGATGCGGACGTTGTGCTTTGGGCCAACGGGCAGCTCCAGTCTTCCGGCAAAACCGGCAGCGATGGCCTGGCCTCGCTCACGATGACGATTCGCGGCGGCGCGCAGGGAGCGGAGCCGGAGAACGTATGGATCCTGGCGCGCAACGGAGCCGACGCTGCACTGGTCACTCCCTGGGGCTACGGCTTCGTGCAGCAGGACCAGCGGCGCGCAATGTCCTACATCTATACCGACCGGCCTGTCTATCGGCCAGGACACACGGTGCACATCAAGGGCATCGTGCGCCGTGAGCAGAACGACACACTTGTGCTTCCCGGGCCGCAGACGGTCACGCTCGCCGTGCGTGGTCCTGAGAACAAGGAGGTCCTCCGAAAACAGTTGACCCTCTCGCCGCATGGAACGGCCGCTTTGGACCTCGACCTCGGATCCGATGCGGCGCTGGGCTACTACTACGTCGAGTTTGCCGAGCAAAACATCGGCGGCAGCGGCAGCTTTTACGTCGAGGATTACAAGAAGCCTGAGTATCAGGTCACCGTGAAGCCGGCTGTGACGCGCGTGCTGCAAGGCAATTCGATTCAAGCCACCATTCAGGCCCGATACTTCTTCGGCGAGCCGGTTGCAGGCGCCAAGGTCACCTACGTCGTGCACACGTCCACTCATTATTGGTGGGATCAGGATGAGGGGGACGACAACGGAGAGGATGCGGACGCAGACGCCGATCAATCCGACGAATCCGACGAGCCTGACGATACCTACGGCCAAACGGAACAGCAGGAGCACCAGGGCGTGCTCGACGCGAACGGTCAACTGACAGTCACGCTGCCTACTCAGGTCGACGGCAAGCACACCGACCAGGACTATCGCATCGAAGCGCGCGTGACAGACGCGGCCAATCGCGAGGTCGCCGGCCACTCCACCGTGCTGGCCACCTACGGATCGTTCCGAGTGAGCGTGGAGCCAACAAATTATCTTGTCCAGGCCGGCCAACCCGCGCGCGTCAAAGTCACGGCGCAGGATTACGACAACAAACCGGTGCAGACACAGGTCCATATCGCCGCCGCGCTCGAAACATGGGATTCCGTGACTCACCAGCGCACCGACACCGCCTGCTGCCAGCAAAGATGCTGTGACCGGCGCCGACGGAACAGTCCTGGTCGATCTGCCCTTGAGCGGCAGCGGCGACTTCGAAGTGAAAGCCACCGCCCAGACGCCGGAAAATCGCACCGTCGAGGACGACACCTATGTCTGGGTCTGGAACGGCGCAGGATCGTGGTACCAGACCAACGCGCAGGCGCAAATCGTCGCCGACAAGAAGACCTACAGCGTGGGCGACACGGCGCACTTGCTGCTGGTGACCGGCTTATCCGAATCGTGGGCCGTGGTCACCACCGAGGGCAACAGCGTGCAGTCGCGGCAGCTGATCCACTTTGACCGGCGCGAGCGCCGCCTTCGATGTGCCCATCACGCAGCAGGCCCAGCCCAACCTCATCGTCAGCGCAGTCATCGTCCACGACGATCAGTTGATGACGGCGCAGAAGAGCCTCAAGGTTCCGCTTGTCGAGCGCACGCTCACCATCACAGCCACGCCCAGCAAGAGCCAATACGAGCCTGGAGAAGCAGCCAGCTACGACGTGCTTGCGGTCGATTCCGCGGGCAAGCCCGTGCAGGCCGACCTCAGCTTCGGCGTCGTCGACGAGGCGCTCTACTCCGTGCGGCCCGACACGACGCCCGACATTGTCGCCTCGTTCTACCCGCAGCGATATGTCTATCTCGAACCGCAGACCTCCTTTGATTTCTTCTTCTCCGGGGAGGCAGGCACCAAGAGCCCGCTGCTGGCCGACCTGGCCAACGGCCTCTACCATCCGCGCATGGCGCAGGTAAAGCCGGGCTCCGATCTGGTCGTTCCCAAGGTGCGCAAGGCCTTTCCCGATACGGCCTACTGGAACCCGAGCGTGCACACCGGCGCCGACGGCCACGCGCGCGTCGACATTCAACTTCCCTGACGCGCTGACTACGTGGCGCACCACCATCCGCGCCATGACCGACGATGGCAAAGCCGGCGGCGTAGTTACGCGCGTGCTCGTGCGCAAGAACCTGATCGTGCGCCTGGCCGCGCCGCGCTTCTTCCGCCAGGGTGACGAAACGGTGCTGCGCGTCATCGCGCACAATTATCTGGCGACGGCCAAAGACGTGACCTTTGCCCTCGATGTGAGCGGCGTGGACGTCCTCAGCGGCCAAACGCAGAAAGTCACCATTCCCGCCAATGCCGAGAGCTACGTGGATTGGCGAGTGAAGGCGCGCGTGATCGGCAACGCTGTTCTCACCGCCAAGGCACTCACCAATGAAGAATCGGACGCGCTCGAGATGACGCTGCCGATTCTCCCCTATGGCGTCCAGCAGAGCGCCGTCGGCACGGGAGTGGTCTTCTCGGGCGCGGGACAAAACCAGTGGACATTCAGCTATCCGGCCGCATCGGATCCGGGCTCGCGCGTCACTTACCGTTACGGTCACTCCGTCCGTCGCCGGAACCGTCTTCGATGCGCTCGATTACCTCACCAGCTATCCATGGGGCTGCACCGAGCAAACCATGTCGAGCTTCCTGCCCGACCTGATCGTGGCCCAGGCCGTCGACAAGCTGCATCTCAAGTCGCCCATCGACCGCAAGACGCTGAACGACATGGTCAGCGCCGGACTGGAGCGGCTCTCCAGCTATCAGCACGACGATGGCGGTTGGGGATGGTGGCAGGACGATCCCAGCCTCGTCTTCATGACCGCCTACGTTGTGAGCGGATTGGGCCAGGCGCAAGGAGGCCGGCTACACCATCGACGACGACCGTCTCAACCAGCGCGCGCAACTGGTTGCAGTCGACATTGGCCGCGCATCCCGACATGATTCCCGATCTGCGCGCCTACACGGTCTACGCACTGGCCACCACGGGCGGCGCGCCAAAAGATGCGCTCGACAAAACGTGGGACAGCCGCGACAAGCTGAGTGACGAGGGGCTAGCGCTGACCGGGCTGGCTCTCGATGCCGCAGGCGACGCAAGAGCGCATCAGGCTGCGGAGCTTCTCGAAAAGAAGGCCCACGCGACCGACGTCGATGCTTACTGGGAGGGCAACTACGACGGCATGATGGATTTCTGGGATGACACCTCGCCGGAAACCACGGCCTTCGCGCTCAAGCTTCTGATCCGCCAGGATCGCTCCAGCGGCCTGATGCCCAAGGCCGCGCGCTGGCTTGCCGAACACCGCGATGGCGGCTTCTGGTACTCGACGAAACAAACGTCGATGGTGATCCAGGGGCTCACCGATTACCTCGCCCTGAGCGGCGAACTCGCCAACACCTCCGATGTCGAGGTTCTCGTGAATGGCACAAGCGTCGGCAAACGCCACTTTGGTCCCGATGACGCCTTCGCCGCGCCCTGGCAAATCAAGGTTCCCGCGGCGCAAGCCACGAGTGGCGGCCAGGTCACCATTCGCAAGAGCGGCAACGGCATTACCTACTGGTCCGCTGAGAACAGTTGGTACTCCGCCGACCGCAAATCCTTCCAGCAGGGTCAGCTCGCGCTGAACATCACGCGCGACTATTACCTGCTGCAGAAGCGGCAGGACAAGCCCACCGATCCCATCACCTACGACCTGGTTCCGCTCAAAGGCCCGGTCCATATTGGTGACATCATTGCCGTCAAGTTGGCGCTCAACGGGACTAACTGGAAGTATCTCGAGGCCGAAGATCCCATCCCGGCAGGCACGGAATTCCTGTCCGACACCGGACTCTACACGCTGAACAGCAAGCCGGACTGGTGGGCTGACTTCTTCACGCGCAAGGAGTTCCGCGACGACCGTGCCGCGTTCTTCAACACCGATTTCAGCACGCGGACCGAGTACGTCTACCTGCTCGAGGTCGACAACTCCGGTCTGTTCCAGATCAGCCCCGCGCAGGCCGGTCCCATGTACCAAACCAACGTCCAGACAACCACCGATCCCGCAACGCTGGAGGTGCAGCCGTGAGTGATGTCGCCGCCGCCAACATTTTCAACGATCTCTTTCGCCGCCTCCGCTCGAGCCTCGCGTGGGTCGCAGCCCAATTCTGGGCCACGCTTCTGCTCATTCTCGCGGGAGTTGCCTGGACGCGCCTGCCCGACAAGTATGCGTGGCAGGTGGGCCTCACTCTACTTGTGCCGCTGGTTCTCCTCGCCGCGGTTCTGCTGCTCCAGGCCGGGACCATGCGCAGGCTGCTCAACGATGAACAGCGGCGAGCCCATTGGGCAGTCGGCACGCTCACGCTTCTGGTCTGGACAGCGATCGTTTGGGCCGCTTGGGCGCTTCTGGACTGGTGCAGCGATCAGATTCCCGACTGGGCGGGCTATCTGAACTCGCGTGCCTCGGCTCACGCGCGGGCCACGCTCTTCACCTACGATCACATTCAAAGTTGGCTTGCGATTCTTGTTTGGATCTTTCGTTGGATCGTCGTACCCGCGAAGGTGATTCCTTATGCAATGGCCTCTACGCAGTGGGGCTGGCGATTGCCGTGGCGAAAGATCATCCGTCTCCTGTTCAACTGGCGCTGGTGGTTGGCTGCTGTCATTGCAGCCCTCGTGGCCGTGGACTGGCCCGGCCATTTCTTCACAAGCGAGCCGCAGGGGACCGTATCGCATCAGGTTTGGGCTATCATGCTCAAGCTCTCGGGAACTTACTTGATGGCGGTTGTTTGTTGGGTTCTTCTCATGGCGTGGTGCGCAGTGTTGTTGTGCCGGACCAGGCCCAATAAAGTGCAGCTAAGTGACGATTCCCTCGTGCCCGCTCCCGTGGGCTCAGGCCCGCTCGGCGAAGACTCCGTCCGGCTACCGCTGCCCAAGAGTGGCGACAATTCCGGCGGGAACGCCTGACTTGAGCCACCCGACCACCTGCGCACGCCCATAGCGTGTAAGCAGTTTTGCCGCGTACCACTCGGCCGCGCGGTGAGCGGCAGCCGATTCCGCCTCACTTGCCGCGTGTGCCAACGTATCGTCCGTGTCGTCCAGAGTAAGCGCGGGCGCGGTTCCTGACCGTCCGGCGCTCGGCGCACTCGCCCCACCGCTCGCATCGCTCCAAACCTCCACCAACCCCTCCCGCAGCCACAGCGGGGCGCGCGGTCCTGCCTGCTGTTCCACCAATGCATGAAGAAACTCGTGGCGCATTGTGTCGCCCAAAAGCCGCCGCGCGGCCAGCGTATGCAGCGGCTGCGTTCCAATCCAGTCACCCTCAGTGAAAGCCGCAACCCAGCCGGGCGCGAGCGTTGCCTCGCGAAAGGCTGGCGTGGATCCAAATGCGCGGACCGTCAACGGATTCGTCGCGTGTAACCCCGATCGCTCCGTCGCCTCCGCCCGCGCGCGGTTCAGATCCGGCAAATACGCTGCGTCGCCTGCATCGAGGGATTCGAGAACGAATCCGTCACCCGCAGACTTGCTCCACTCGCGCCCGCTCGCCTCATCGGCCGCGCGCGTCCCCGGAAAATACTGCTCCAGAATCTTCTGCGTGGAGTGTCCCTGTCGCGCCATCGCCGCCGCGCCCTTCTGGCACAAACCCACGCCATGGCCCCATCCGCGTCCATGAAACTCGAACCGGTCGCCTTGGCGGCTCACCTCGAACCATGTGCTGGGAATCCGGTTCCATCCCAGCGACTCGCCCACCGCTAGCCGGAAGTCATCAGCGCCAATCTCGTGGCCGTCGACTTTAACCGTCACAGCGCGCCCCGACTCGCCGCGCTGCGCGACGGTGATGTTCTGCCACCCGGGAGCGGCGAGCCCATGCTTCGCTAAGGCCGCCGTCAGCTCAGCACGCGTGATCTCCGTCGCCCACTCCCTGCCGCCGTCTGCCGTGCAGAATCGATCGGGCTGCGACGGCAGATAGGAAACCGGTTTTGCGCGAGGCCAAATCTCTGCCGGCGAAGCGGTGTGCCCACCGCAGTCCTTGCCAAAGTAAGCCAATGCGCGCTGCTCGTGAAACCAAAGCGTCTCGCCGGCCGTTGCCAGCGTGGCCGTGTGCGCTTGAGATCCGCGCTCGCCGTTGCCGCCCCAATGCAAAAGCTGGCAGTGGGTCGTGTCACATAGGTCGTAGTCCGCGTGCCCATGCGCCTCATGCAGCGCAAAACTCCTCACCACAATCGCCAAAGCCTTTAGCGACTCTGCGCTGTCCGTCGCGCCGCTTTCGCTCGCTACCACCCGCTCCACGTAACTCTCCACGGGCATCGTTACCACAATGACCAGCGCTCCTGCTCGCGCCGCGATCGACACGGGATTGTGCAGCGTCACAGTCTCACCATGCGCCGTGAGCGTCGCCGGCCCACTGAGCCAGATGCGCGCCGCATTGCTCTTCTGCCCGCAACGGTCAGCGTCAGTGCGTCTCCTTCCGCGCGAACGTTGGCCGGTTCAGTGAACGTGAGCGCGGCGCACCCAGAGCAGGTTCGCAACGTGATTTTGTGATTTGGCTGGCCAGGCGCGAGCACTACCTCGCGGTCGTGCCACAGCGTCCACATTCCAACGTGCAGCGTCTCGTGCGCACCAGGCGGCGGCACACTGGCGTTCACCGCGGCCTGCTGCGCTGGTTGCATGCCGCTCCACGCAACGCCGGCTGCCGCCAGCAGGCTTACCAGCGATCGCGCAATCCACTGTTGATTCACGGCCGCTCCATAGGCGCATGGGCCAGAAGCTCCCCGGCTACGCGGGCCGCATCCGCGCCCCGGCCCGCGGTCAGATACACAACAATCACAACTTTGGGCTTCTCGGCAGGCGCAAGGCCCGCAAACCAGCCGTGCGATTGGCTCGATGCCACTGCCCTCCGCCGTGCCCGTCTTTCCCATCACCGCGACGCCGCCCAAACTCGCCTGCCCAGCCATTCCGAAGCTGGCCGAGTCCTCGAGCCCCGCGCGCACTACCCGTGTCGCCTCGGAATCAGGATGTGCGGCCAGCTCCAACACCAGCCAGCGATAAGCTGCGGCCAGCTCCAGCGGCGTCACGCGCACGCCCTCCACTCCCAGCAGCGCCAACTGCTCCGCATCAATTGATTCGGGCTCCTGAAACTCAGCCGCCGCTTCATCGCGCGCAAAGCCGGTCAAGCCGAGTAACCCAGTCGGCCGCAGCAGTTGCCCCAGTTCACCCGGGCGCAGCGTTCGCGCCACCGCGGCAAAGTAGCTGTTGCACGACCACGTCAGAGCCTCGCGCGCATCGAAGGGCGGAGCAGGCGGATGCGTGCACGCCAGGCGATGGCCGGCGACCACAAGTTGCCGGTTGCAAGCGACGCGGCTTGCGGGGTTCCACCGGCCCGCGCTCACCAGGCGTACAGAACCAGCGGCTTCAGCGTCGATCCCGGCGCAGCCAGCGTTCGTGCCTGCATCATTCAGCTCGATGCGCCGCCAGCAAACGTCCGCTGGCGATGTCGAGCACAACAATCCTTGCTTCAGGAGCATCTCTCGCCGCGCGCTCAACGGCGCTCTGCCACGCCGGAGCGCCCGTTTGGCAAAAGGCGCTCAACGCTCCGCACGCCGCCGCTAAGGCAATTGACCCAAGGATTTCGCGCATACCAGAAGTATCAACGATCCGCGCTCAGAATGAACAATTCTCAACTCGAACTCCGCCGTCGCATCTCAGCGTCCATCTGTGCCATTGGATCACGGCTGCCCATCCGTGTCGGGTTGTAACAGAATCATGAATACGATGCCCACGGCCGCGAAATTCCTGAAGGCAGTTTCCTGCCCATTCCAGGTGCGCGACTGCCACATCAGGAACCATTCTCCGCCAACAGCAAGAAATGCCACGAGCCATATCAGAAGAGATGTGGTGAGCGCAAGCGCCGGCAGAGATTTTGCGGTGTTGAACGCCGCGGCAGGCAGGCGCAGAGCGCGCAGCAGTCTCAGCGCGCCCCACCAGAGTAGAACAGTCGTGATTGTCTCCCAGGCAATGATGGTCAGACAAAAGACCAGGTCGAAAGCCGGAGAAGAGATCGCGCGCCACATGCCATTGTTGCCTGGAATGGTTGTGTCCATCAAAAGAACGTGGCGAACAAACTGCGCATTTACATTGAAGTCAGTGAGGTTGTTGAACACAACCAGGACGTAGAAAAACGCAACACCTGCCAGCAGAAGCAACTTTGCCGTGCGAATCATCATTGTTCGAGCCTCATCGGGGAGAAATCGTCCAGCCAACGCGCAGTTGCACGCCGCCTCTTCCCGCACCCCAAACCTAATAGGGGGATAAGAACGTTGGTCCGATTGCTATGGCGGTATTGCTGCACTGGTTGTAGGGAAGAGTCCGTTTGGAGTTAGCATGGACAATGCGACGGGTCACGGAACAAGAGCGTTTTGAGGGCTGGCACGGTCAAGGTGAGCATTTTGGGCATGAACAAATTACAGCCAGATGCACGCGCTGCGTTGGACGGGATCGTGCAGGACGGGATGCTGCTCGCGATTGGCGGGTTCGGACTGTGTGGCATCCCCGAAGCTCTGATTCTTGCCCTGCGTGACACAGGCGTACGCAATCTAACCATAGCAAGCAACAACGCAGGCGTGGATGGGTGGGGGCTGGGATTGCTGCTCGAAACCCATCAGATCAAGAAGATGATCTCGAGTTATGTGGGCGAAAACATCGAGTTCGAGCGCCAATTCCTGGCAGGAGAGCTAGAGGTGGAGTTCTGCCCGCAGGGCACGCTCGCGGAACGCATGCGAGCGGGAGGCGCGGGCATTCCTGGCTTTTATACCCGAACCGGCGTCGGCACCGTGGTTGCCGAAGGCAAAGAGCATAAGGAATTCGACGGAATCACGTACATCCTGGAACGCGGCATTCGGGCTGATGTTGCCTTGGTGAAGGCCTGGAAAGCCGACCTGCATGGCAACCTCATCTATCGCCGCACGGCCCGCAACTTCAATCCCCATGCGGCCACGTGCGGCAAGATTACTGTGGCCGAAGCTGAGATTATTGTCGAGCCGGGCGAACTCGACCCGGATGAAATTCACACACCCGGTATTTTTGTTCATCGTCTCGTTCATCACCCCCATCCGGAAAAGCGAATTGAGAAGATGACGACTCGCGAGGGATAAGCCAGTGGCATGGACTCGTCAACAGATGGCCTTGCGCGCCGCGACGGAACTCGAAGACGGTTTCTACGTAAACCTCGGGATTGGGATTCCCACTCTGGTCGCAAACTTCATTCCCGCGGGAATGACCGTGACCTTGCAGTCGGAAAACGGACTGCTGGGCATGGGACCGTTTCCCCGCGCATCGGAGGTTGACGCCGATCTGATCAACGCGGGAAAGGAGACTGTGACCTTTGTTCCCGGTGCAGCGACGTTTTCAAGCGCCGGCTCGTTTGCCATGATTCGCGGAGGGCACATCGACCTTGCGATTCTTGGCGCGATGCAGGTTTCAGAGCGTGGCGACCTGGCGAATTGGATGATTCCCGGAAAGCGCGTGAAAGGCATGGGCGGCGCGATGGATCTTGTCTCGGGAGTGCGGCGCGTGATTGTGCTCATGGAGCATAACACCCCGGATGGAACCGCCAAGTTGCTGCGCAATTGCACTTTGCCGCTGACTGGAACCGGCGTCGTCCATCGCGTGATCACAGATCTGTGCGTGCTTGACGTGACGGCTTCGGGCTTTGAGGTTGTCGAACTCGCGGAGGGTGTCACGCGCCGCCAGGTGGGAGAGCGAACCGAAGCTTCGCTGCGCTTCAAGGACGCAGCCGCTTAGCCCGCGATCCCTTCCCCCACACCGGCTTCCGCTTTTCAAGAAATGCAGTGATCCCTTCGCGAAAATCCGCCGTTTCCCGAGAGAGCGCGTTGGCCTCAAGCGCTGCAGCGACCGCCGCATCGAGCCACGCTCTATTCTGCGTTCGCCAGCAGCTGCTTGGTTGCTTTGAGCGATTGAGGACTGTTTGCGATCAGCACGTCTGCCAGCGCCTGTACCCGCTGCGCCAATTGCTCCTGCGGGACAAGCTCGTTCACGAGACCCACGCGATAGGCCTCTTCCGCATCGAAGAGACGTCCGGTCAACAGCAGATCGCGGCTGTGCTTGTCTCCAATCTGCAGGGCCAGAAATGCGGATACCAGCGCGGGAACAAAGCCGATCCGCGCCTCGGTGAAGCCGAACTTCGCCGCCGGTGTTGCCAGCGTGAAGTCGCAGATGATGGCCAATCCCGCTCCGCCGGCGATTGCCGCGCCATGAACCGCCGCGATGGTCGGGATGGGCAACTCATACAGCGCAAGAAAGAGCCGGGCAATACGCTCGGCATCTGCGCGGTGCTCGGCCGCACTCTTGTCTTGCATGGCATGCAACGCCGATAAATCCAGGCCGGAACAGAACGCCTCGCCAGCCCCGGCCAACACCAGCACACGGCAACTGCTTGAGGCAGCGTCTTCCAGCGCGGAAATCAGCTCCATCTGCATCTCGGGCGTCATCGCGTTGCGCCGCTCGGGGCGATTGAGCGTAATCGTCCTGATCGACGCGCTCTCCTCAACCAGAATCGTCTTGTAGCTCAATCGTTCCTCCCTCACCCCGGCCACGTCCGCGCTACTCGTTCCCCTAAGTTTCGTCTGCTATCCACTGGAGACCCGCAGCTGCTGCAGCGATCTGCGCGCTGGCGCGGATCAAGCCGTTCGAGTGAGCCCAGCTTCGGCAGCGCCGCGCCACACTCCGTCAACACCTGCGATCAATGTTTCCGTGGGCAAGTTCCCCACCAGAGCATCCTGCGCGAACGGGCATCCGCCGAGCCCGCCGATGGCCGCGTCAAACCGCCTGCAACCGGCATCGTAGGCAGCGCGAATGCGGGCAGCCGCTTCATCTCGCCGCGCGTGGAGATGAACTCCAACCTCGATCTCACCATGCGCCTCAAGCACCGCTGCCACTGTATCCGCGATTTGTTCCGGCGACGCGAGCCCCACAGTATCGGCAAGCGAGATCTGTCTCACGCCTGCGCTCGATCAGCAGGGCGCAAGCGTCCACAACCATCCCGATGCTCCAAGCGTCGCCATAAGGATTTCCGAAGGCCATCGAGAGGTAGGCCACTACATTCAGGCCAGCGTCGCCGGCCCGCGCGATGACCGCTCGTAGAGCAGCCAGCGATTCCTCCGGCGTCTGATGCTGATTGCGGCGAAGAAACTCGGCAGAGATGGAGTATGGGAAATCCCAGCGTGTGCACCGCGCCGGTGCGGATGGCCCGTTCCGCGCCCTTTTCGTTCACCACGATCCCGATGATCTCAACGTCCTCAGGGGGATTCAGCATTTCGAGCACGCGCTCCGAATCGGCCATCTGCGGAACGGCCGCGGGCGAAACAAAGCTCACCGCGTCAATATGCGTGAAGCCCGCGTCGATCAGATTGCGCAGATAGGCGGCTTTGTTTTCGGGCGGGATCTGTCACCGGCAGCCCCTGCCAGGCATCGCGCGGGCACTCGACGATCTTGACCAGGTCACCCATTTCTCATTCAGTTCCTCGCGGCCGAATCCACTGTCAGCACTCCCGCTTCCACGCCAAGCCATCATCCGCGCGACGGGTAGACCTTGAGGATTTCCCTGGCAATCACCATACGCTGAATCTCGCTGGTGCCTTCGCCGATGGTGCACAGCTTCACGTCGCGGTAAAACTTCTCCACCGGATAGTCCTTGATGAAGCCGTAGCCGCCAAACAGCTGCACGGCCTCGTCGCAGATGCGCACTGCCACTTCGCTTGCGAACAGCTTGGCCATCGACGACTCGCGCGTTACCTTGCGGCCGGCGTCCTTGAGCACCGCGGCCCGCTGCGTGAGCAGCCGCGCCGCATCCAGCTCCGTCGCCATGTCCGCGAGCTTCCACTGAATGCCCTGAAACTCGGCGATCGCTTTGCCGAACTGCCGCCGTTCCTTCACATACTTCAGCGCCGCATCCAGCGCGCCTCGCGCGATGCCCAGCGCCAGGGCGGCAATCGAGATTCTGCCGCCGTCGAGCACGCGCATGGCATCGATGAATCCCTCGCCTTCCGCGCCGAGCAGGTTCTCCCCGGGAATCTCGCAGTCCTCGAAGATCAGCTCGCTGGTATCGCTGGCCCGCAGTCCCAGCTTGTTTTCCTTCTTGCCGGGCCGGAATCCCTTCGTTCCCTTTTCCACCACGAAGGCCGACAACCCATGTGTGCCCTTGCTTTTGTCGGTCACGGCGATCACGACCGCGAGATCGGCATAGCGGCCGTTGGTGATGAAGGTCTTGTTGCCGTTCAAAACGTAGCGGTCGCCGTGCTTCACCGCCGTGGTGCGCGCGTTGCTGGCATCCGAGCCGGAGCCGGGTTCGGTAAGCGCCCACGCTGCCAGCCACTCGCCGCTCGCCAGCCGCGGAACATATTTTCTCTTCTGCGCCTCGTTACCGGCCAGAAAGATATGATTTGTTCCCAGCGAATTGTGTGCAGCGACAGTGAGGCCGATCGACCCGTCAACGGCCGAGAGTTCTTCGATGGCGAGCACGTAGTCCACATAGCCCAGCCCCGCGCCGCCGTACTCCGCGGGAAAAATCACGCCCAGCAGTCCCATCGCGCCGAGCTTCTTCACCACATCCATGGGGAACTCCGCTGGCCTCGTCCCACTCCGCCACGTGGGGCGCGATCTCCCGCGCGGCAAACTCGCGAATCTCGCGGCGCAAATGTTCCTGCTCTTCGGTAAGGACAAATGGATACAAAGTTTCGACTGGCTCCAACTCAAGTTGCATGGTCAGGCTCCTTCGCGGGGATTTCGAGTGCCCAGTTTTCTTGCCTCACGGTATGATGCCGCTGCTTACGGCGCGGACCGCGCAGCGCCTTACGAAAAACGTGCTCAGGTTTGCAGGACTCCAGGATTGAACCGGGGAACATCGGGATTCAGCGCGCAGGCCTCAAGCGCCTGGATCAGCACGTCTCTGGTCTGGGCCGGATCGATAATGGCGTCGATCCAAAGCCGCGCCGCGCCATAGCGCGGATCGGCCTGCGCGTCGTATGTGGCGCGAATCTCGTCGTAGAGCGCGGTCTTCTCGGCCTCCGACAGCACCTTGCCGCCGCGCTCCATCTGCCGGGCGCGCACCTCAGCCAGCGTCGCCGCCGCCGAGGCTCCGCTCATCACCGCATAGCGCGCCGTGGGCCACGCAAACAGGAAACGCGGATCGTAGGCCTTGCCGCACATCGCATAGTGCCCGGCGCCAAAGCTGCCGCCCACGATCACCGCAATCTTCGGCACCACGCTTGTGCTCACCGCCGAAACCATCTTCGCTCCGGCGCGAATGATTCCCGACCACTCCGCCTCCTTGCCCACCATGAATCCGTTCACGTCGTGCAGAAAAACCAGCGGCACCAGGTTCTGATTGCAATCCATGATGAAGCGCGCCGCCTTCTGCGCGCCCTCGGTGTAGATGACGCCGCCGACCTCCATCTGCGTCATCCCCGCCGCCGGCCCCATGGCCACGGTCTGGTTCTGGTTGATCTTCTGGTTGGCGACGATTCCCACGGCCCGCCCGCCGATCCACGCGTACCCGCACAGCACCGTGCGGCCAAACTCCGCCTTGTACTCGTCGAACTCGCTGCGGTCCACAATGCGCGCAATCACCTCGCGCATATCGTATACATTGCTTGACCCTGGCTCCGGGTTCAGCAACCCATACACATCCTCGGCGGCAAACTTCGGAGCGTCCCGCACCGCATCGAACTCGCGGCGACGAAAGGTCATCTGGAGCCGCAGCCTTGCCGTTCGCCCATCTTCGCCACCAGCGACCGCAGCCGCGCCAGGCACAGATGATCGTTCGGCTCCTTGAAGTCGACCGTCCCCGAGATCTCCGCGTGCATCGCCGCCCCGCCCAGTTCCTCCGGGTCTGTCTTCTGCCCAATCGCCGCCTGCACCAGCGACGGCCCGGCCAGAAACAACCCCGACCCCTCGGTCATCAGCACGGTATCCGTCATCACCGGCAGATAGGCGCCGCCCGCAACGCACATGCCCATGATGGCCGTGATCTGCGGAATTCCCAGCGAACTCATCACCGCGTTGTTGCGAAAGATGCGTCCGAAATCGTCAGTATCCGGAAATACATCCTCCTGCAAGGGCAGAAACACGCCCGACGAGTCCACCAGGTAGAGCGTGGGAATGCGATTTTCCATGGCGATGGTCTGTGCGCGCAGGACCTTTTTCGCGGTCATGGGAAAGAAGGCGCCGGCCTTTACCGTGGCGTCGTTGGCCACGATCATGCACAGCCGCCCGCTCACATTTCCCAGTCCCGTCACCACGCCCGCGCCTGGCGCGCCGCCATATTCCGCATACATGCCCGTGCGCCGCCCACAGGCCCAGCTCCAGGAACTCGGTGCCTTCATCGAGCAGCAGCTTGAGCCGCTCTCTCGCCGTCAGCCGCCCTTTGCCGTGCTGCGCTTCCGCCGCCTTTGCCCCGCCCCCCTGCCGAATCTCATCTTCTTCCGCACACAGCGCAGCCATCAGCGCCAGCAGCGCCTTGCGATTGGCCTGCGCCCGTACCGATGCAAAATCCATCGTCGAATGCAATTCGCTTTCGACCTTCAACTCCTCCGTCATCTCGTCTCCTGTGGGGCGCGAGAGGACTCCGGGAGCGGAGAGCAGCCCGTTCCTCTTACTCATAGATTGCACCCGAAACGGTTCCGCTGCATATCCCGAACCCGATTCTCGGCAATCCCGGCTTCTGCGCGTAGGCGCGCAACGTTATCCGGTCGCCATCCTCCAGGTAACTCCGCACCTCTCCGCCGGGCAAACGGATGGGCTCCACGTTGTGCCGTTTCTCCAGCAGGCAGCCTTCCGAACCCGCGTCGGGGCCGGAGACGGTGCCCGTGGCCAGCAAGTCACCGGCGCGCAGGTTGCAGCCATTGCTCGCGTGGTGCGTAACTAACTGCGCGATGGTCCAGTAGAGATTACGCAGATTGCTTCGGCTCAAGAGCATCGGCGCCGCTTCCGCCTCGCGCATCCGGCGCGAATCAAGAGAAGCCTCCAGCCAAAGATCGATGCCGTCTCGCTCAGCTGTGCGAGAACACAGGTACGCGAGCGGCGCCGGGTCGCCGGCAGGGCGTTCAAAGGCGGGGACGCGGTATGGAGCCAGCGCTTCAAGAGAAACGACCCACGGAGAAATCGTGGTAGTAAAGCTCTTCGCAAGGAAAGGCCCCAAAGGCTGATACTCCCACGACTGGATGTCGCGTGCCGACCAGTCGTTGACCAGACACAGACCGAAGATGTGATCCTCGGCCTCGGCGATGGGAATGCTCCGCCCCAGCGGATTGCCCGGACCCACAAAAATGCCCACCTCCAGTTCGTAATCGAGTGCCCGAGTTGGCCCGAAGATCGGCTCACTTTCAGTGGGCTTCGTCTGTCCGCACGGCCTGCGGATCTCAGATCCGCTCGCCACGATGGATGATGCGCGACCGTGATAGCCGATGGGAATGTACTTGTAGTTGGGCAGCAGGGGATTGTCGGGGCGGAACAGCTTGCCCACTCGCGCGGCGTGATCGATAGAGGCGTAAAAGTCCGTGTAGTCGCCAATCTCCGCGGGAAGTTGCATCTCCGCCTCCTGCACGGGCACCAGGAGCGGGCGTACGCGGTCCTGCGTCTCGGGGCCGGCCTCGTCCGCGTCGAGCAACGTGGTAAGACGGCGGCGCAGGGTCCGCCATGCTGGGAACCCGAGCCGCATCAGCTCGATTGAGGCGCTGCGCACGGCATGCGGCTGTGATCTCCTCGGAAAGTCCCGCGAGCAGACCGTGATTCGCGCAGGCGTGCAGATCGAGAATGCGATCGCCGATGGCGACGCCAATGTGGAAGGCGCCTCCGGAACGGAAGACTCCGTAAGGCAGATTCTGGATCGGAAAATCGGAGCCGGGATCATTCGCCGATGCGAGCCAGCTTTTCAGCTCCATCCCAACTCCTCCCAGTCAATTCTGTTCATGCCCTGGCCGGCTCTTCGACGCGATCGGGTGCGGCGAAACGCTTTTTCAATCCCTGCCAACATTCAAAGTACTCGTGCTGCAGAATCCTGGCTTGCATGGCAAACTCTGTGGGGCGTACGGCCAACTGCGTCTCGAACATGAAGGCCAGCGTGCCGCCGAGATACTGCGGCTCAAGACCGGCCTTGCTGGCGCGCTCGAAGGTCTCGGCATCGGGGCCGTGGCCCGCCATGCAGTTGTGCAGGCTGGCCCCACCGGGGACAAATCCTTCGGCCTTGGCATCATAGACGCCAAAGACGAGGCCCATGAATTCGTTCATCAAGTTACGGTGAAACCAAGGTGGACGGAAGGTGTGCTCAGCGACCAGCCAGCGCGGAGGAAAGATGGCGAAGTCGCAGTTGGCGGTGCCGGGAATGGCCGATGGCGCGCTGAGAACCGTATAGATTGACGGGTCGGGGTGGTCGAACGAAACGGTGTTGATGCAATTGAAGAGTGCGAGGTCGTACTTATACGGCGCGTAATTGCCGTGCCAGGCGACGATGTCGAGGGGCGAATGATCGATGGCCGCCTGCCATAGGCGACCCAGGAATTTAGAGACAATATGAAACTCGCCGTCGCGATCTTCGTATGCAGCTGTTGGTGCTTTGAAGTCGCGCGGATTTGCCAATCCGTTGGCGCCGATGGGCCCGAGTTCAGGCAGGCGGAAAGACAGGCCGTAGTTTTCGCAGATATAGCCGCGGGCTTGCTTATCAAGCAACTCGGCACGGAACTTGACGCCGCGCGGAATGACGCAGATCTCTCCGGGCGCCACCTCCAGAACGCCCAGTTCGGTGTGCAGGCCGAGGCCTCCCAATTGCGGCACAATCAGTAATTCCCCATCGGCGTTGGAGAAAAACCGATCCCGCATGGATGCATTTGTGGCGTAAAGATGGATGGCGACGCCGGTTTGCATGGAGGGATCGCCATTGCCACCGAGCGTGACGATGCCGTCAAGGAAATCCGTATTCTGCTCAGGCAGCGGCAGCGGATCCCAGCGAAGCTGATTCGGAGTGGTTGGCGTTTCAGTGAATGGCCCGCTGCGGATCAGGCCTATCGGGATTTCCTCATAAGGCCGGTGCGTGACCGACGGGCGAATGCGATAGGTCCAGGTGCGGCGATTTGTCGCACGCGGAGCCGTAAATGGCGTACCGCTGAACTGCTCGGTGTAGAGGCCAAGGGGATGGTTTTGTGGCGCATTCTGGCCGGCGGGCAGCGCTCCTGCAACCGCCTCCGTCGCGAACTCATTGCCGAAACCAGTCTGATACCGAATCTCATCTGTCATTGTGCACCTCTCATAAGCAGCCGCTCATGGCCCGCCGCTCCGCCTCATGCATAGCCTCGTAAATTTGATCGAAACTGCTGACGGCGAACAGCAGCTTGTGCAGCTCGTCGACCTTTACCTTTGTGGATAGCACCTCGTCGAGCGAGAAATCGTGGATGGCGCAATGGCCGTCGATCACGTTGCGGCATTCGCCGTGCGAACTGATGAGGCCGCTGCCATAAACCTTGATCTCGCCGCGCTGCAAAATCACGCCGAACTCGACCGTATACCAGAAGAGACGGCCCAATTTCTCAAGCACCGCCGCGTCGGAGATGGATGCGCAGACGCGGCCGTAGTGCTCAAGGAAATCGGCAAACACCTTGTGGACGTGCATGGGCACGTGGCCAAAGACATCGTGAAAGATGTCGGGCTCAGGCGTGTATTCGAGCGACTCGCGGCTGCGCAGCCAAGTGGTGGTGGGAAAGTTGCGCGTGGCCAGCATCTCAAAGAAGGCCGGCGCCGGCAGAAATCCGCTCACTGGCGTTGAACTCCAGCCGGTTCTGGGCGCGAGGCGGGCGCTGATCGACTCGAGATTCGGCAGCCGGTCATTCTTGAGGCCGATAATCTCGAAGCCTTCAAGATATTCACGGGCCGCATGCTTTTCAAGCTCGGGCAGTACGCGCCCAACCAGCTCCGCCCATACCGCGTGCTGCTCTTCGGTGTAGGCGGCGTAATCCTGCCGGATGATGTAGGGTGCAGCGGCTGAAAGCATTTCGGTGTTCATCGCTTGCCTCCCGCTACAAATTGCCGCGTTCCTGTTGCTCGCGCTCAATGGCCTCAAAGAGCGCCTTGAAGTTGCCCTTGCCGAAGCTGCGGCTGCCCTTGCGCTGGATGATCTCGAAGAAAAGCGTGGGACGGTCTTCGACCGGGCGCGTGAAGATCTGCAGCATGTAGCCTTCGTCGTCGCGATCGACCAGGATGCCTAGCTCTTCCAATTCGTCGACCGGCTCATCGATCTTGCCCACGCGGCTTTGCAGTTCGGTGTAGTAGGTGTGCGGCACACGCAGGAATTCGATGCCCTGTTCGCGGAGCCGGTTGACCGTATGCAGAATGTCGTTGGTGGCCAGCGCGATGTGCTGCACGCCGGGGCCGGGATAAAAATCGAGATACTCTTCGACCTGCGATTTCTTTTTGCCTTCGGCCGGCTCGTTGATGGGGAACTTGACGTAGCCGTTGCCGTTGGCCATCACCTTCGACATGAGCGCCGAGTACTCGGTGGAGATGTCTTTGTCATCGAAGTGCTGATAGAGCGAGAAGCCCATGACGTTGGCGTAGAAATCGACCCACTGGTTCATCTCGTGCCAGCCGACGTTGCCGACCATGTGGTCGATGTGGAGAAGGCCGACAGGGCGCGCAACGGGGTCGTGTTCGACGGCGCGGAAGCCGGGAAGAAACGGCCCGAGGTAGCCGCTGCGCTCGACAAAGGTGTGAATCGTGTCGCCATAGGTGCGAATGCTCGCAAGAACTGCGGTGCCGTGCTCGTCCGAGACAATGTGCGGCTCGTCCACGCTGACCGCGCCGCGACTGGTGGTTTCATGCCAGGCCTGGCGCGCGTCGTCGACCCACAGGGCGATCACGCGCACCGCGTCTCCGTGCAGGTGAATGTGCTGGGCAATGGGATGATGGCTGCGCAGCGGCGTGGTGAGCACGAAGCGAATCTTGCCTTGCTGCACCACGTAGGAAGCGCGATCGCGCTGGCCGGTTTCCGGTCCGGCATAGGCGACCAGCCGCATGCCAAAGGCCGCTCGGTAAAAATACGCCGCCTGGCGCGCGTTGCCCACGTAGAACTCCACGTGGTCAGTCCCTTTGAGGGGCAGAAAATCTGCGCTGACAAGCGGCGGTGCGGCGGGCAGAGTCAGGACCTGCTTGGAAGCTGAACGGGGGAATGCGTTCATAGCCACCTTCTTGGCAGCAGAGCGCGTCAAAGGCGCATGGCTCACACGCTCTGGCTATGCCCTAGAATAGGCCCGCCCACCGAGTCAGAAAATAGCTATTGAATCGAAGAAAGGCTATCACTTCTTAACAGGATTAAGCATAATAGACTTGTTGCTTAAGGATCGCAGGCACATGGCGCATAGGACCGTCCCCAATACCCTCGAACTTGATGCTGTTTCATGGAGGATCCTGGAAGCGCTGCAACATAATGCCCGACAGTCCTTTGCGGAGATCGGCAGGCGGATTGGCCTCTCCACACCCGCAGTCTCCGAGCGCGTCCACCGGCTTGAAGAAGCGGGCGTCATCATCGGCTACCATGTCGAGCTTGACATTGCGAAACTTGGCGTTCCGATCCGCGTTCTCGTGCGCCTCACTATCCCCGGCGGCGATTGGCAGGTAAGCCGCACGGTCGCTGCCATCAAAGAGCTGACCGAGATCAGCCG
This sequence comes from uncultured Acidobacteriaceae bacterium, assembly GCA_963835895.1. Taxonomy (GTDB): domain Bacteria; phylum Acidobacteriota; class Terriglobia; order Terriglobales; family Acidobacteriaceae; genus Telmatobacter. The sequence goes on from CAWIHC010000008.1 coordinate 302,547, forward strand.
ATGCTATCGCATCACGGGCGATGAATCCTTTGTGATCGATGCCAATGTCGTCTCCATCCGCCACATGGAAGCTCTCATTGACAAACTGTCGGCACTCGGAGCCACGTCAACCTCGACGGTGCTCTCTTCGCCAGTTCAGCGCCGGGAATATCACGCCAGACAGATTGAGGCCTTCGGCAAGTACATCTAGTTCCGAACAAGCGATTGCGAAGGTCCGAAAGTGCGTTGCGCGGGCGGTAGCGTGAGATCACTGGTTCTCTGTTTCTGGAACGATTGGTTGCTTTGATGTGGCCTAGCATCAACGCAACTCCCGAGTGGCCGATAGCCGGAATCTAGGCCCTCAGCTGTTGATGAATCCACGAGTCACTCACCGTGGAGTGCGGGCACAAAAACACCCGGTTTGGTGTTGCTGGAGATGATCGGCAAACCCGCTCTTGGCGGGTCAGTTCATGGTAAGGGGTTTATCAACATTCGACCTCGCCAGAATGTTGGGGCAATTTCCGGTTCGCCACACGATACTTGCCTGCGCGGTGTTGACACAAATAGGCGCAAACTTGACCTTACGGATTCAGGACTACTTGAGGCGTTCGCCTAGCGCGATGGCTTGCTTCCGGAGCGGGAGGTCAGGGTCGGCGTCCTTCCACAATGCGAGCAGCGGATCGAGAACTTCTTTTGCCTTTATTGGATTTCCCAGGGCCAGATCATCGGCGGCGAGAGTGTAGTGCGCGGCGATCCATCGCTGTTGCGGCTCCCACAGAAGACCATGATCCGTGCTGGTGAGGAATCTCTCATACTGGCTCACCGCCAGCTTCATATTCCCCGACTGCTGGTATGCATGCGCCAATCCTTCCAAGCTGAAAGGCGTGCTCTTCTCCTGATCCGAAAGGCTGAGAAGCTGAATTGCCTTATCGTTTTCGCCGTGCAGCAGCGCGATCTCCCCTTGCAAATAGTGCTCGTATGCAACTTGTTCCGGGTTCTTCACGTCGACAAGTGGCTCAATAGTCTTTTCAATTTGCTCCGCTTGTCGGGCCAGCCCGGCATGCGCATACTCCGAACCGATCCATGCGCCAAGAATCACCTTCGGCGAAAGCACCTTGAAATTCGCCATCGCGGAATCGAGTTCGCGTTGCATCATGCGGGCGTTGCCTTCGCCTTCTGCCAGAATTGCCAGCTGCAAGTGCTCGCGCGCCACACTCACAGCTTCAGTCTTCAAACTCTCGTCGTAGGCCAGAGCCTCTTCAAGCAAAGGGCGTGCGCTCGCATACTTGCCGCGATAGAGGTCGAGGAGAGCCAGCGAACGCAACCCGCTCTCCCGCGTTGATTGGTTTGAGAGCAGCGAGGTGAAGACCGTCTCGGCCTGTGGCATTTCCCCATTCAGGATCAGCGTCATGCCATACTCGCGGCTCACGTCACCCGAGGTCAAATAGGCAGGATCGGTCTGAAATGCCTGCGTATAGGCGCTGATGGCCTCCTGAAAACGGCCAAGAGTCTTGTATGCCGTAGCCAATTCCACTTCTGTCCTGGCGTCATTCGGAGCCGCGCGGAGCATTGCTTTGTACTGATCGGTCGCCTCATCGGCATGGCCATGAGTGCGCAAAGCCGCGCATAACTCCCCAGCATGGTCCAATCATCCGGGTAGCGCTCGAGATAAGCCCGATAAAGTCTGTCTGCTTCGTCGAAATGCCCCTGGCTGTCAACATAGTTAATCTGGATATTCATCCGTTCGCGTTCGGTGGTTCTCGACGCTAGCGCCAGCGCCTTTTTGTACTCTTCGTTCCCTCTTTGGGAATCGTTGTAGATGTAGCTGTAGTACGCGTTTCCCAAGGCCTCATGGGCCATGGCAAAGTCAGGGTCCGTCTGAATCGCTGCGCGAAACAACGTGACGGCGTCTCGTATTTTCCCTGGTGCCACAACGCGATACCGTCCGAATACTCCCGCAGCGCATCCAGCGACTCAGTGGTGACTTGCGGCAACGGCTTTGCGTTCTCGTGGATTTGGTACAGCGATTCTCCCAGATCGCGGCGAATGTCGCAGCGATCACATCGAGGGCGTCAAGGATATGGCCCTCGCCATAGGAACGCTCAGAGTAGGAGCGCACCGTGTCACCCGATTGCGGATCGATCAATTCGGCGGAAAGAGCATATTCTTCTCCGGTGCGCGTGATGCTGGAAATAATGAGCCCGCGAATATTCTCCCGCTGGCAGATTTCGCGTCCCAGGGCCGGCGTAATTCTTTCGTCCGGAGTCTTGCCCATCAGCGCTAGCACGGAGGCAAGCCTGGCTCTGGGGAAGACGTTCGCATGGCGCGACTGCTCCATGCTGACGGTGAAAGCAGTCTCCAAAGCCTGATCGAACCTTGGATCGCCAGTCTGATTCTCAAAATCGGCAATCAGCACGGAATCGCGGGAGTTGAAGGAGTAGACAGGCCGGCTGTAGGTGAGCCACGCGACCACTCCGCTGACGGTGATCAGCATCGCCGCGACCAGAAGAGCGACCCGCCCAGCCAGCGACGGACCGGCGGGCGCGGGCGCCGGTCCCGGCGCGATGCTTCCGATTGCCCCGTTTTTTGCACCATGCGTGGCCGCCGGTAGCGATTGCGCGCGCTTGGCGAGAGCCGTTGTGCGTGTCAGCCGTCCCGTTGACAGATCTCCACCGGCGCCAGGAAGCGATAGCCCCGCTTGGGAAATGTCTCGATATAGCACGGCGATTCGGATTCGTCGCCGAGAGCGGAGCGCAGCTTGCGCACCGCGGTATTCAGCCCGGTGTCAAAGTCGACGAAGGTCTCGCCCTGCCACAGGTGCTGGTGCAACTCGGCCCGCGTGACCAAATCTCCCTGGCGCTCCAGGAGAGCCGTGAGCACGCGCAAAGGTTTTTCCTGGATCGGGATCCGGACGCCGTCCTTGCGCAGCTCTCCCAGCGAGGGATCTACCTCAAACGGTCCGAACTTGAGAATCGAACGGGTTGGCATGGGACCCATTCTTCGTTGCGGAGACTGAGATAAAGGATAACGACTAAGTTATTTACCTACAGCCTACACCGTGAACGGTCGGCGCCGCAAACAGGACCGGTACAGAAGAAATACAGACACATTTCAGGCCCCGCCTATTGTCCGCATGCGATGATGGCGCACACTTTGCGCAAGTTGCCGCCAGCACCCCTGAATTGGCCCGAGTCACGGCCATTGCCAAAGCCTGCGGCGCGCACAGGGAGGTCGTATGAAGGTCAGTGTCCTCGAAAGCTTCGCCCGTCACGGAGTCCGTCTGGCAGTTCTGCCTGTTTTCCTTACCGGCATGCTGGTTTTCCTGGCCGGCATGGCCGGCCTCTCCCGTGCCCAGGCGGCCGGCGCCGCTGCTCAGCCCTCCCCCAAGGCCGCCGCTCCCGCTGCGTCCGCGCGGACGACAACAGCCGCCCCTCTGGCGCTCTCGCCGGCAGTGCGCACTCACGCCATGCAAATGTACTCCGGGCTGCCCATGTCGTTCGAGGCCAACGCCGGCCAAACCGATCCTCGTGTGAGATTCCTGGCGCACGCGCCCGGCTACTCGCTCTTTCTCACCAATGAAGAGGCGGTTCTTTCGCTTTCTGAGCCGTCGCCCGCCCGGAAACCAATCCGCACCGGCGACCCCACTGACTATCGGAATGCACCTCAGCTTCAGAGAGTTGCCCACGCCGTCCAGGTGAAGTTCGTCGGCGGCAGCGCGGCTTCCGTCGTTGCTGGGAGTGATGAACTACCGTCGAAGTCCAACTACTTCATCGGCAATGATCCAAAGCGGTGGCACACCAACGTGCCCAATTACTCGGCGGTCAAGTACAGCGGCATTTACCCCGGTGTGGACGCGGTGTTTCACGGCGACAACCGGCGGTTTGAATTCGACTTCGACATCGCGGCGGGAGCCGATCCGCACAGCATCGCGCTGGAGGTGGATGGAGCGCGCAGGGTGCGCTTGAATCGCGCCGGCGATGTGCTGCTTGGCATGGATGCGGCGCACCAATTGGTCATGAACAAGCCGCACGTCTACCAAGAGCTGCCTGAAGGCCGCCGCGAAATCGCGGGGCGTTATGTGCTCGGCGCCCGCAACCGGATTGCGTTCAAGATTGGCCCATACGACCACACGCGGCCGCTGGTCATCGACCCCACGCTCGTCTATTCCACCTACCTGGGGGGCAGCTATGTCAATAGCGCCGCTAACCAATACCCAAATGATTTAGGGCACGCCATCGCGGTGGATTCTGCCGGCGACGTGTACGTGGCAGGACCCGCTGGGTCCGTTGATTTCCCTGTGACGACGGGCGCCTACGACACGATATTTAACGCCGGTCAGTCAACGGCTTTCGTCTCCAAGCTTGATCCCAGCGGCTCCACTCTTATCTATTCCACATTCCTTGGCAGTACGTACCCTAATGTGTCGACTGTAGAGGGAATCGCATTGGATGCCTCCGGCGATGCATATCTGACCGGGTACACGAATTACGATTACCCCACGACGCCGGGCGCATTCATCACCTCCGAGGCGTCTCTTTATGGCGCCTACGCGTTCGTGACAGAACTGAATCCGACAGGGACGGGTCTGGTTTACTCGACTTACCTGAGCGGGACGGAGGCGACTGGGAGTCCTGACACCTATGCTTATGGAATTGCCGCGGATGCGGCCGGCAATGCGTACGTTGTAGGTACGACGGACTCGCCGACCTATGCGACGACGCCGGGAGCTTATCAGACCTCGGCAAACTGCACGTTCCCCTACGAAGGAACTTGTACAACGGCGTTCGTCACCAAGGTCAGTGCCGGTGGCTCCTCGTTATCCTATTCCACATATTTGGGCACGGGAACCAATCGAGCCAATGCGGTTGCCATAGATTCTTCGGGCGACGCGTTCGTGGTGGGAGCGACAGACCCCGGCACTTTTCCGGTCACTCCCGGCGCGTTCATGACTTCCAGCAGCGCGGAGGAAGCCTTGGCGTTCGTAACTGAACTAAACCCCTCTGGTACTGCGCTGGTTTACTCCACTTTCCTCGCCGGATCGACTTCGAATGCTACAGATCTTGACGATGCTTTTGCCGTGGCCGTCGATGCCTCAGGGTACGCCTATGTGACCGGGACAGCGTCAGATTCGGACTTTCCTACCACTCCGGGGGCGTATGAGGCGAATCTCCTTGATGAGTCAGACGCATTCGTCACCAAGCTTAATCTGACCGGATCAGCTTTGGTGTATTCGACTTACCTACCCGGCCTTACTGCCGGCTACGGCATTGGGGTCAACTCTTCCGGAGAAGCCTACGTGGCGGGAGACAATTACGGTGATGCAAACGATTTTCCCACTACGCCCGATGCGCTCCAGACCAGCGCTCCGACGACTAGTACGAACGGGTTTCTCACAGTATTTAACTCAACGGGATCGGGCTTGGTCTATTCGACCTATATCGGGCCGACCAGTCCGAGCGGCATTACAGTTGCATGGGCGGTCGCCCTGGATGCGCAGGGAAGCGCTTACGTTACAGGCTCCGCCCCCCCGGAATTTCCTACTACTTCAGGAGCTTACAAGACCACCTTGTCCGAGGGAATCAACGCGTTCATCATGAAATTCGCATTTACCCCGGGGTCGTCCTCGTCGATCACCATTTCGCCGTCGACGCTTCCTTATGGTTTTGAGGGAGAGAGCTATATTGAATACTTCACCGCGACCGGCGGCAGCGGTACCGGATACACGTGGAGTGTGACCTCCGGAACAGCGCTCTCCGCCGTAGGCCTGAGCTTATCCTCCACAGGAGAAATCTCCGGCACGCCCAATGCCACGGAAACTGCGGCCGCCTTCACGGTGCAGGTCACCGATTCGCTGGGCAACACCGCAACGCAAGACTATACGCTCACCATCTATCCGATCCTCTTAGTCACGCCCACTACGCTGCCCGCCGGCACGGTGGGAACACCCTATTCGCAGGTGCTCACTGCCAGCGGCAGCGCCGGCGCCCCTTACGGTTGGAGCGCTACAGGGCTGCCTGCGGGGCTGAGCATTTCATATACCTCACCAACCACAGGCACAATCTCTGGCACACCCAGCGCAGCCGGAACCTTCCCGGTCACGGTAACAGTCACCGATTCGCTGGGCGACCATGGAAATCTACCCTATTCGCTCACCATCAATACGGCCCCTGCGCCGATCGCCAGCTTGAGCCCCACTTCGCTGACCTTCGCGCCGCAGGCATCGGGCACGGCATCCGCGGCACAACCCGTCACGCTGTCCAACACCGGAAACGCCCCACTCAGCATCACCGGCACGGGCATTAGTATCTCGGGGGCGAATGCCACGGACTTCTCGCAAACCAATCCCTGTGGCACAAGCGTAGCGGCTGGCGGCAACTGCGTGATCAGCGTTACGTTCACCCCCAGCCTCTCGGCCGGCTCTGAGACGGCCACGTTGAATGTGGCGGACACCGCAAGCGGCAGTCCGCAGCAGGTGCAACTCTCAGGGATCGCGCTTCCGCCGCCCAGTGTGAGCTGCACGATCCCAACCATCAGCCTTTCCGGGGATTCTGGAACAGCGCAAATTACATGCACTGCTACGGACTTTACCGGAACCATTGCACTTGATTGCAACCTCCCAACAAGCCTGTCGCAATACATCACATGCAGCTTTAGCCCCAGCAGCCTGAACTTCGCCTCCAGCAGCACAGCCAGCACGACGCTCACCATCCAGCAGGTCCAGAGCGCATCGCTTGAGCGGAAGTCCCGGCCGTGGGCTGTGTCGTCTGGAGGAGTGGCGCTTGGCGCAGTGCTGTGGCTGCCGGCCTGGACGTTTGTCATGCGCCGGAAGAAGGGGAGATCGAAGCGAGGACTTCTATTTCTTCTGATTCTGTTCTGCGGCCTGCCGATGATTACATCCTGCGGTGGGAAGAGTGGGCCCGCGACACCACCTGCCGGAACGTATCAGGCTTCGGTCGTGCTGAAGGGGCCTGGGCTCGATGAAACCATTACGTTCACCATCCAGGAACCGTAGGTGCTCGCGCAAACCCTTTTCGGCGCCACGGATTTGATTCCCACTTCCGGATCCGCTGGCGCCGGAGATGGTTCGCCATGATCGCAGGCGGCGGATTCGACCTTCGCATCTCCCGCCACCTTGCCATCCGCCCCGTTGAGGCGGATTACGTTCTCACCCTGTTGCCAAACGGAGTGAACGGAACCCAGAATAATCTCCGCTTGAGCGCTGGCGTGATCCTCCGTATCAAGTAGTTCATAACACCGGTCGCCGGTCGTTCATCTCTTCGCATGCGCATAATGCATGAGCTGCAGGAACCTCTGGCGTCGTGGAAGAGTCATCGCCGCACGTCGCGGCACTTTCGCCTGCGTGCCATGGATGTTGGACTGATTGCGTCATTGGGCAACGAATTGCCAGGCCCGGTCCGCTCTTGCCAGGGAATGATCTTGATGCCCCAAATTTGCAGTCCGGATCCTTAGGCAACTAAATCGGTATTCACAGGCGGGCAAGCTAGGGTCCAGGAGTCGGCTCTGCGGGGACCGGAGGGATTGATGTGCAAATCCGGTGTCCGATTCTCATCCGCGTCACCTCACGTGGCGCGAAATCGCCAATGCACTCATTGAGGCTGAATGACTCGGCGTTTCGAATTCCGGTTGTATCACCGGCAAACCGGACAGAACTCGGAAATGGAGGGTTCTGTCCGGATGGGCGACCACCCGGGCTGATCCTGTTTCACCCACTACGTTCCCCAAGGTGCGAAGGCTCCTGTCCGCAGAAGGAACATCTGGGTCAGGCTCTTCGTTTAAGCCGGTATAGGGTGCCGGCTCATTCGGCATCCTGCATTTGCGTTTGAAGCGGCGCGGCAGCCGGATCGCCGAATTCCCGTGCCTTCTCTTCTCCGCTGAGCACTCGCAACGCCCCTTCGGCAAGAGCACGCAACTCATCTTCGCCGGGATAAATGGCAATCGGAGCAATCCAATGCAAGGCATCGCTCAGCTCACTTGTCAGCTTTTTGGAGTGAGCCATTCCGCCGGTCAGCAATATCGCGTCCACGCGCCCGTGCAGCACCGCCGCCATCGCCCCAACCTCCCTCATCACCTGGTAGGCCATAGCCTCAAAGACCAGCGCGGCCTTGGCGTCTCCGTCTGCGATCCTTTGTTCCACCTCAGCGAGGTCTCGCGTCCCGAGATATGAGTACAATCCGCCCTCGCCCGTCACCAGCCGCTCCGCCTGTTCTTTTGTGTAACGGCCGCTGAAGCACAGGCGCACCAGTTCAAGCGCCGGCAGCGTGCCGGTTCTCTCCGTGGAGAACGGACCCTCTTCCTGGGCATCGGTCACGTCCACCATCCTGCCGCCCTCATGCGCCGAAATGCAGTTTCCCCCGCCCAGGTGCGCCACAATCAGGCGCAACTCGGCGTAAGAGCGCTTCTGCTCGCGCGCAAAGCGTTTGGCAATCGCCTTTGAATTCAAGGCGTGGCAGAATCGGCCCCGCTCCATCAGCGCGCTACCCGACAATCGCGCCTTTGCCGTCCGCTCGTTCACGCTGATGGGGTCGACGATGAAAGCTTCAGCGCCAATGGTTCGCGCGAGGGAATGAGCCAGAATCGCGCCCAGATTGGAGGCATGCTCTCCGTAGCGCGCCGCTCGCAATTCTTCCAGCATTGCGCTGTTCACGCGGTAAGTTCCGCTCACCAAGGGACAGAGCATGCCTCCCCGGCCGGCAATGGCGTGGATCCCCTGCAGAGCAAAGCCGTCGTTCTTCAGCGTGCGCTCGATCAGTCCGCGGCGAAACCCCTCCTGTTCCAGAATCGGCCGCCGTCGAAACGCCTCCATTTCCTTGTCCGCGTAGCGCACTGTCCATATTTTCTCCGTACGCTCGTTGGTGAAGAGGCCGAATTTTGTCGAGGTCGATCCGGGATTGATGGCCAGAATTCGGAACTCAGCGATTTGCATAGAGCACTCCTAGAGCGATGGAATTCAGCTTATCCTCCGCGCTCTCCACCCGCGAGGGGATCAGGATAGGCACCTTCGCACCCGCGATGACATGCGCGCAGCGCGAACCTGCCATATAGACCGCCGCCTTACCGAGAAGATTCCCCGCTTCAATCGTCGGCGCAACCATGCAGTCCGCGTGTCCCGCCACTTCGTGATGGATGCCTTTTGCTTCCGCCGCCCAGGGCAACAGCGCGTTGTCCAGCGCCAGCGGCCCGAAGACGGCCGCATCCCCGAAAGCGCCCGCCGCTCCCATCTCAGTGAGTGCGCCCGCCTCCACCGTGGAAGGCAACGCATTCGATATCACCTCGGTCGCGCTCAGCAAGGCAATCTTCGGCCGCTTGAATCCCAGGCAGTGCAGCACCTCGATCGCGTTCAACACAATTTGCCTTTTCTGTTCGAGATTCGGCGCTACATTCAAGCCGCCGTCGGTAATTCCCACCAGCCGCCTCTCGCCGCAGAACGTGTCTTCATAAAAATTTACATCGCTCAACAATCGTCCGGTGCGCACACCGACGCTCTTGTCGAGCGCCGCGCGCAGCAATTCGTCAGTGCGCAGATGTCCCTTCAGCAGGATGTCCACCGCTCCTTCACCGGCCATCCGCGCACCTGCCATTGCCGCCTCTTCTGTCGCGACGATCTCCGCTGCTCGCAACAGCTCTTCCAATCCCAGAGCTGTGGCCTTGGCGCGAATCTTTTCCTCGCTGCCGATCAGCACCGGATACGCCAACCCCAACTTGAACGCGTCTGACACAGCCGTAAGCACGACAACGTCGTCGGCCATTACAACGGCCAGCCGCTTCGGGCCACCTTCCTGGGCACGTCTGCGCATTTCCACGAATGAATGAATCGTTCCTGCGGTATCAAGGATTTCAATTGCCAAGCCAAGCCCCCTATCTTACGGCATGGGCAGTTGCTGGTATGGCTGCCAGCCACGCCTTGAAATCAACCTTCAAAGAGGGGTCGACGAGAGTTGAATGGGATGGTTCAACCGGAATGCGCCAGCACCAACCGGAATAAGGGCGAGGAGCAACTCCGCCGCGAACGACCAATTGAAGGGAATCATGCCTGATGATCCCAGATCGAGAGCCGACTTTTCAAATCGTCCGGCGGTTGGGCGCAACTGTGGACGGATTGCGGGTGGATGACCGGCAAGTGGGAAGTAACCTGACGCTGGGCGAATATTCGTCAAAGGGAAGAGTAGCCGACCATCCGCCCAGTACTAAACTGCGGGAACACCTGATGCTCTAGCTTCGTACACCCGTTGCGAGCTTCGCCGCGAAAAGCGATTCCGGATAGGTAGTGGAGATGAGATTTTGCGGCGTGGTGAGAGCAACGGCAGCGAACGGAAGACGCGGGCTTTTCATGATGCGATCCTTGGCAATCTTCGCGAGCTCGGGGGCTCTGAATAAGTTGGCGTTTTGAAGGGTAGGGGTTTTAGCCCTTACACGCCACGGCGACACTCGAGCGGGTAGGGAGTATTGTGACTGCGGCAAATAAACTTGCTCATTCCGGAGGAATTCCGGTTAATACTTGAGAAGAACGGCCCGGAGGTCTCCTCGATTATGAAGTTGCGTTGTTCGCGCAGGGAGTTTCTTGGCGCCGCGGGAATGGTAGCTGGCGCAGCCATTGCGCAGCCTGCCTTGGCGTCAATCATGCGGACGCCATCAAGCCGCGTAGCCATTGGAATCTGTCCTGAATACGACCGGCAGGTTTCTGACGTGCTTTCCGCCATGTTCGACCAACTCGGCGGGCTGCAAAAGCTTGTCCGGGGTAAGACGGTGGCCATCAAGTTGAATATGACTGGCGGGCCGGGCGCCAAGCTAAATAACATGCCCAACCAGATGACCCATTGGGTCCACCCGCAAGTCATCGAGTCACTGGTTTCGCTGCTCGGCAGTGCAGGAGCACAGCGCATTCGCCTGCTTGAAAGCGCGCCGGTCGGTACAAAGCCTCTAGAGGAGTTTATGCTCTCTGCGGGCTGGCAGCCGAAGGTTTTTTCGAGCGCCGCGGCGCGCGTCGAGTTTGAAAACACGAACTTCCTCGGCAGCGGAAAGACGTACGCTCGATTCATGGTTCCGGGCGGCGGTTTGATGTACGCGGGCTACGATCTGAATCACTCCTACCTTGATGCAGACGTCCTTGTCTCATTGGCCAAGCTGAAGGAGCACCGCACAGCAGGCGTTACGCTGTCGATGAAGAACTGGTTTGGCATCACGCCATGCACCATCTATAGCCAGCAGGCGCCCGAAGACGAACCAAGCATCGTTCCGGTGGGATACCGTGGGCCCATGCACTCCGGGTCGCGCGTGCCGCCCAAGAGTGCCCCGCAGCCCGTGGCTGAATCGAATGATCCGGGCTTTCGTGTTCCGCGCGTGACCGCCGACCTGGTGGCGGCCAGACCCATTCACCTCGCGGTCATCGACGGAATCTACACCATGACCGGCGGTGAGTTGCCCAACCAGGAGCGCAACTGGATCCATCAGCCGGTTCACCCCGGGGTGTTGATTGCGGGTATGAACTGCGTCTCAACTGATGCTGTGGCCACAGCAGTGATGGGACTGGACCCCATGGCCGATCGCGGCACTCCTCCCTTTGAAACGTGCGACAGCACGTTGCGGCTCGCTGAGCACCTGGGCGTTGGCACACGCGACCTGACCCGTATCGAGGTGGTGGGCGCTCCGATTGCGAAGGCGAGATTCCGGTTCCCGACCCTGACGCAGTTGACCACGTAGTGCGGGAGTTCGTGCTGGTCAGCTGAAGAGCGCGTCGTCCCACGACTGCGGTTCGTCCCACATCGGTGTGGGTTCAAAGTAACCCGTTCCTGGCTTGAGATGACGCTTGAGCTCGTCATCGTTCAGCGCAATTCCTAGGCCGGGGGTGTCGGGTACGCGGATATAACCTTTGTTGATGATCGGCTTTTCCACCCCTGTGACGAGGTCCTGCCAGAAGGGCACGTCGAGCGAATGGTTCTCCAGCGCGAGGAAGTTGCGCGTGGCCGCAGCGCAGTGGACGCATGCCATGCAACCGACAGGAGTTCCCGCAAAGTGCATGGCCATGGGCACACCATACTTGAAAGCCATATCGCCGATGTGGTGGGTTTGCAGAATTCCGCCTGAAGTTGCGAGATCGGGATGAATCTTGTCCACGACGTGCTCTCTGCATAGGGTCTCAAAATCCTCAATCCTGTAAATGTCCTCACCAGTGAGCGTCGGTGTTGGGCTCTCCTGCGTAATCTCTTTGAGCAGATCGGTGTAGTACCACGGAATCACATCTTCCATCCACTCTAGGTTGAATTTCTCATATGCCTTGCCGAGCCGGATGACCGATTTCACGCCGATGTGGCCCAGGTGATCCATCGAGAGCGGCATATCGTATCCAATGTTCTCGCGCACCGCAGCCACGTACTCGCACAGGCGGTTGATGCCCTTATCCGTCACCTCGGTGGCGATGAACAGGTTCGGTTGTACGTGCTGCTCCCAGTTGCTCAACCCTGAAGGCCGCATCACCGTGTCGGGAATCCCATCGAGCACGTTGATTCCCAGGTCCATCTTCATCCAGGTCAAGCCCATTTCCTTGCGCGCTTTCGCGCGGCGGCCATATTCGGCGGGATCCATCGATTCCGTCGTGTCCGCATAGATACGAATTTCGTTGCGCCATTTGCCGCCGAGCATCTGATACACAGGAATGTTGTAGACTTTGCCGGCAATGTCCCATAGCGCCATCTCCACCGCGCACACTCCGCCCGCCTGGCGCGCATTCCCGCCAAACTGCGCGATCTTCTGAAACAAGTAGTCGATGCGCAGAGGATTCTCGCCCAGCAGCCGGCTTTTCAAAACCATCGCGTACTGCGGCCCGGCAATGTCACGCACCTCGCCCAGGCCGTAGACGCCTTGATTGGTGTCAATGCGGATCAGCACGCACGGGCTTGGTCCTGGCTTGACGATCACCGCATAGCGCATATCAGTGATCTTCAGGCTCGACGGACTGGAGGCAAGGTTCACGTTCTTGATCTCCGGCTGAGCTTCCGCGACGCGCCCAACAGCGCCGCCTGCCAGTAAACTGAGTGACGACTTGAGCATGCTGCGGCGGTCGATGCGAAATCGCTGCGCGTTGGACATTTCAGTCAGTTCCTTCCATCGTGAGATTTTTTTGAAGTCCCATCTTACTCCTGCATTCCCGTGTCCGGCCCGGAGGTTCGGGTCCTCGTTGTTTCGACACAGCGGACTGGTTTGTGGAAAAATGCATAACCGGGGCTGCTGGCAGATCAAAGCCCACGAGAGTTTTCCATGATGAGATCCATGCTTTCCCGACGAAACCTGATTAAGGCAATGGGAGCCGCTGCTGTGACGCCTATGTTGCCGCTACGGATGGTGGCCGCAAAGGATGCGCCGCAAGCCCTGGTGGCTGGGCAATGGAATGCCGCAGGAGAGCGCCGCAACGCCAAAGATCGCCTGCGGGATCGATGTAGCGCAACGGCGTGACGGACGAGGCCATTCGCAGCGTGGTGCAAATCGGTGTCTATCATGTGTTGTCGAACGGCCCGGCGATTCCGTGGACCGTGAACCAGCTTCAGCCGATCGTTGACAAACTCAAGGCCGGCGGCGTCAGGCTGGGGAACCTGATGATTACTGGCTTTCCCAACGTCGTTTATGGGCGACCGGGGCGCGACGAGGAGATCGACAAAATCAGGCAGTCGATTCAGGCCGCCGGCCAGGTCGGCCTGCCTGTCGTGGAATACAACTTTTACGCGCACCGTGCAATGGAGGGCTATTTCGAAGAGACCGGGCGGGGCGGTGCCGGCCTGACCGGCGTCGATTATGACCGGATGAAGGATCTTCCGCCACTCCCACAGGAGCGTGCGCACACGCTCGACGAAATGTGGGCCAACATTACGTATTTCCTCAAGGCGGTCATTCCCGTCGCCGAAAAAGCGAACGTGCGTCTCGCACTGCACCCCAACGATCCACCCTTTCCGCTCAGCCGGGGATCGCAGCAGATCATGGCCACAGTTGCCGGCTGGAAGCACCTCATCGAAATCGTAGATAGCCCAGCGAATGGAATTACCTTCGATTGTGGCGTGACGATGGAGATGGGCGAGGACCCGGTCGAAGTGTGCCGGTATTTTGGCAGCCGCGATCGCATCAACCACATGCACTATCGCAATCCGCACGTAACCGTGCCTTATCTGAAATATGACGAAGGCTTCATCGATGAAGGCGACGTGAATATGTTCGCAGTGATGCGGGAGCTGATCAAGATGCAGTATTCGCGCGAGATCTATCCCGAGCATCCGCGCGCCATCGACTACGACCGGGAGCGTGGCCCGATTCGCGGATATCCTGGGGGCGGCGGCTACGCTGGCGATCTTTACGACATCGCCTACGCGAAGGCAATGCTGCAGGCGGCGCTGATTGTCGAGCGAACCAGGTGAACGTGTGTGTTACGCCCTCTAGGAACTTGTTGAAATAGGTACCGTTCTGCATCGGGGCGAAGGTGTCGCCCGTCTAATGGGTATGCGTGGAGATGAGCGAGTTCAGGATGGGATGTTCAGCTATGTTTCATTGGAGCAGCGGGTACCTCAGGATCATCCGTTGCGCGCGGTTCGCAAGCTGACGGACACGGTGTTGGGGAGGTTGAGCGCGGAGTTCGATGCGTTGTATGCGGACTCGGGACGGCCTTCGATAGCGCCGGAGTACATTCTGCGGGCGCTGCTGTTGCAGGTGTTCTACTCCGTGCGTTCGGAGCGGCTGCTGGTCGAGCAAATCGACTACAACCTTCTGTTCCGCTGGTTTGTGGGTCTGGGCATGGACGATGCGATGTGGAACCACGCGGTGTTTTCGAAGAACCGAGACCGGTTGCTGACCAGCGATGTGGCGCAGCAGTTCTTTGCGGAAGTGAACCAGCAGGCCAAGCGGTTCATGAGCGACGAGCACTTCACAGTGGACGGCACGCTGATCCAGGCGTGGGCCTCGCAGAAGAGCTTTCGCAGCAAGGACGGTTCCGATGACGGCGACGGGGGAGATTTTCATGGCCAGAAGCGTACGAATCAGACGCATGAATCGACCAGCGATTGGGATGCGCGGCTGTACAAGAAGAGCTACGGCAAGGAGTCGAAGTTGAGTTACCTGGGCCACGTGCTGGTGGAGAACCGCAACGGATTGATTGCCTCCGCGATGGTGACGCACGCCGATGGTCTGGCCGAGCGCGATGCTGCGCTCTTGATGCTGGCGCAAAAGCAAGAGGGCCGCTCGCGGCGCATCACAGTGGGCGCGGACAAGGCTTACGACAGCAAGGATTTCGTCAGCACGGTGCGGGAGTTGAACGTGACACCGCATGTAGCCAAGAACGACAAGGGCCGCAGCAGCAACCTGGACCGAAGGACCACACGGCAGCCTGGCTATGCCGTCAGCCTGAGCCGGCGATGGCTGATCGAGAAGGGCTTCGGTTGGCTTAAGCAAACCGGCCCGCTGCGCCAGGTCAAGCTGCGAGGCCTGGAAAAAGTGGACTGGCTATTCGTCTTCAGTTGCGCCGCACACAACCTGATCCGGCTGCCCAAACGGATGGCTCAACAACCAGGAAGGCTCATGGAGCAGCGTGCCTGAACGTCGCTTGCAGGTCTCGGGGATGCTTCCCTGAGACCTGCAAAGCCCCATAAACACTGGCCAGACCCGCAGTTCAAACAGATTTCAACCGGCTAGGGATCGAAATCACAAGAAAAGACGCTGCGATGCGGCGAATTTCAACAA